>CAWDNI010000054.1:0-239614 GCA_963803615.1 uncultured Acidobacteriaceae bacterium | reverse complement strand
CTTCAACAAAGGCAAAGCTACCGCCGAACTTCTCGACTCCCGAACCAGCAGCCGGCGCCGGCGGTGGAGGACCCTCGATTTGCAATTCGATCCGCCATCTCCAGAGATCTCCCGCGGCCAAACTGACTAGGCCCTTATGCAGGTTCAACGAATTCTGAATGCCGAACCACGGCTCCGGACTGAAATAACCTTCTTTCGGACCGCCGTAAATGTTGAACCGTATCAGCGGCTCAGGCAAAGTCGAGCTGGCCTGTTGGGTAATGCGAAGAGTCATACCCTGGGGGTCCGTCAGCCGGGCAAAAGGCTGGCTGCGATATCCCGCAAGCGGTATGGCCACGTGAGCGTCGAAATCACCCAGACGTTCCGGCGTCTCGAACGAGCGGGACTTTTGTTCTCCACTCAACACGCCCACCGAGTTCCGTAACAGTTGAATAGTGTTCGGTGTTTCGAAAGTCATGTTGGCGGGGTCCGTGCCTGCGACGAAGGGGATCTTGAAGGCGATGTGATTGCCAAGCGAGAAAACCATTGGCTGGGAATTTGACCGGTCCGATTTCACCGTGTAATCGATCGTGAGCTGGCCGTTAGTCAGTTGGAACGTAGCATCCAACTGGAAAGCGAAAGGATAATAGACCCGGGTGCGGTCGGAATCGCGCAGCTCGACTGTAACCCGCGCTCCCTTGTTGTCTGCACTCCGGCTGACTTCCTTCCAGGGAAGAGTTCGGGCGAAGCCGTGACAAGGCATAGGGTACGTCTTACCGGCCACCTGATAGGTACCTTCACCACAGCTGGTTTTGGGGAGTGTTCCTAATGGGTACTGCGCGCCTACTGCCGGCCAGAGCAAGGGAGCCTTGCCCTTGAATCCCGGACCGGGCGAGTAATCGCGAGCATGATAGAGCAACTCCACCCACTGGCCTCGGAACTTCACCCGATAGCTGCTGAGCTCTCCGCCCTCGGATGGGGCGACGGCCGCTTCAGCGCCGCCAACGCTATCCCGTAAGACCACCACCTTCGGCGACCCGGGTGCTGCGGCATCTTCGTCTGAAACAGTGTAGCGGCCTTGACTGAAACCAAGAGAAGCGGCAAGCAATACCGTAAGCAGGGCTGCGATTCGGCTCGACCCGATTTTCATTTGACGGCCACTTTCTCGCGCCGGAATAGCGCAAAACTAAATACGTCGGAGCGGGAGACGATGCTCACATACTGCGTTCCGTTCACGGAATATGTGATCGGTTGCGCATTGATCGGCTGGCCGGTGTTGAAGTGCCAGACGGGTAAGCCAGTCTTGGCATCCAGTGCGACAAATTCTCCATCGAGCTCACCGGAAAAAATCAATCCGCCCGAAGTCGAGAGCAATCCACCTCCAAGTCCACTGGAACCGACGCGCTCTTGTTCCCACACCTGCTTGCCGGTGGTGAGGTCAAGAGCCCGCACATATACCTTCCAGGTCTTGTTATGAAGAAGAACATCGCCTCCCGCGCGATATTGATAGCCGCCGGGGCGGAACTTCTCAGTATTTTTCGTTGCCAAGCCGCAGCCCTCTAGCGCAACGAAATAGAACAGATTGGTTTGCGGATCGTAAGTAGGCGACATCCAGTTCGTCGCCCCGATGGACGACGGACAAACCTTTGTTCCGGTCAGAGTAGGTTCGATGCCGGGTACCCGAATGGGACGGCCTTCGGGTGTCAGTCCAGAGGCCCAGTTCAGTTGACGCGCAAAAGGGCTGCCGTGCAGAAACTTTCCCGTAACCCGGTCTAGAACGTAATAGAAACCATTACGATCCGCCGTGACCATCAGCTTGCGCGTTTTTCCGTTAAAAGGGGCGTCCACCAGAACGGGAATCTCGACTGCGTCCCAGTCCATAGTGTCGTGCGGCGTGAACTGGAAATACCACTTCAGCTTTCCCGTATCCAGATCCAGAGCGACGACGCATTCCGTATAAAGATTGTCGCCCGCACGTACATCGCCGTTGAAATCCGGCGACGGGTTGCCGATTCCCCAATACAGCAGGTTCAACTCCGGATCATAACTTCCGGTAAGCCAGGTATCACCGCCGCCGAACTTCCAGGAATCCCCTGCCCAGGTTTCGGACCCCGGCTCGCCCGCCTTCGGGATCGGGTCCCAGCGCCACAGCCGCTTTCCCGTGGTTGCATCGTAGGCATCGAGAAAACCGTTGAGTCCCCAGTCGCTAGGCGCGATGCCTACGATGATTTTGCCGTTTACCGCCAGCGGAGCCGCAGGCGACCAATAACCATCGTTCACATCCGCGATCTTGCTTTGCCAGATAAGATTGCCGCTCGAGGCATTCAACGCAATCAGGTAATCGTCCGGCGTGGTGAAATAGACTTTGTTTTCAAAAACGGCTGCGCCGCGGTTGGCATGGCCACTCGCATCCCCACGATTGGTGCGCCCACTCGTCAGGCGCGCGGGCACATGATGATAATTCCAGATCAGCCGCCCGCTACGGCCGTCGATGGCATATACAGCACTGGGCTGGGTCACGTACATCACGCCGTCGACTACGATAGGCACGTTCTCGAGATTAGCGGCGTCCGGGACATGATATACCCACTTGTTCACCAGGGAATCTACATTTGACAGCTTGATCTGGTCCAGCTCGCTATACCGGCGGCTGTCATAACTGCCGTTGTAGTGCAGCCAATCGCTCCCGGGAGCCTGCTCCAACTGTTTAGTTGTGACCTGAGCGCAGAGTATCGATGTCAGCCCCAGCAGAAAAAGTAGCGCTACGGCAGAAACAGGAAAAGTGAAGCTTCGATGAACTCTATAGAGCGGCCTCTTTCTCGATGAAAAAAGCCGTTGAGCGCAGCGGCTTGGGATAAAACTGTCCTGTTTTTGCAATTCCCTTTTCATCGGCCGATCTCACCCTCTCCCTGTTGCTGCACATGCAGTTTTGCAGTGACCTGGTGGGCAAGCATGGCCACCAGATCCTGGTATTCGCTTGCAGTTAGCACTTTGTCGTAATTGTGCGGCATCAGCGAAGTTGTCCCGTGAACAACCTCGCGCAACTCACTCTTGTCATAAAGATGAAGCTTGTCATGATAGTCAAGAATCTGTATCGAGAACTCATCCTCGTTTTTGGCGACGCCTTCAACGGTTTGGCCATCTCGCGTTATAACCTTAACCGGAGTATATCCGTGAGGGATTGGCCTCTCCTGGGTCAACGCTTCGCGCAGATGTTGCAACGTTATCTGTGCTCCGATATTAGACAGATCCGGGCCGATGGTTCCTCCACGCCCTTGAAGCGCGTGGCACTTCAAGCAATCTCCTTTGCCGGAAAATACGGCTAGGCCATGCTCCCTATCGCCGGGAACAGCGGCATCGGAAGCAGATGCCCGCATGGCGCGGATGAAGACCACGATCCGCCAGATGTCGTCATCCGGCAGCCCAAGCGCGGGCATCGCAGTTCCCGGAATGCCATTCTTGATCGTTTCGAAGAGGGCCGTTTCGCTCAGCCTGAAAAAGCGGCGATCTCCCACCAGCGCGGGCGCCCGCTCTCCCTCAGCGCCGTCCACGCCGTGGCACTCGGTGCAAGTCTTGTTGAATAAGGTCCGGCCCGCGACGACGACGTCCGGACCTGTGCCTAACGGGTTCTTAACATGATCGGCCTGTGCCTGGGCGGCGAGCGCCGCCCCAGCCAGCAACAAACAACTCCCCAGCGATCGGATCAGCATTAAAAAATAACCTTAAGCGCCAGTTGGATGATCCTCGGATCGTTAGCGGCAAGGATGTTGCCGAATCCAGCCGAGCTTACTGTTTGGACAGGAGCCTGTGCATTGGAGCCGGTGTTATCGGTTGAAAAGTTCGTGTGGTTGAAAGTATTGAAGAACTCACCGCGGAACTGAACCGTCAGCCTCTCTTTGACGGGAAAGTTCCTGAAGATGCCCATATCCCAATTGAAGAAACCGGGGCCGCTAAATTGTCCTTTGCCCACGTTACCAAATGTACCTACCGGTGGAAGCGAAAAGATGCTGGCGTTGAGCCAGTTGATGCAGGATGAGGTCGCAGATCCGCAATTGCCTCTCTTATAAGCGGGACCGTTTCCTTTCTGCGCCATGTCCTCTCCGATTCCGGTTTGGGATTCGTCTTGACCGGCAAAAATTGTGAGGGGTCTACCGGATTGCGCACTCACAATGCCGGACAACTCCCATTTGCCGATGACATTGCGCACGAACGGATTCAGAGTCGTGAAATCCGGCGCCTGCCAGACATAGGAAGTGACAAAAACATTGCGCTTATCGAAATCAGATGGGCCACGCTGAAATCTGCGGAAGTCCGGAAAGTTCAGCGGAAGCGTGTAGTATCCGCTAGTTCCGAAGGTTGCCGCGTCTGTATCATACGGGAGGTTATCCGTACTCTTCGACCATGTGTAGTTCGCAGTGACAGTGAATCCATGCGAAAAAGGCTTTAACAGGCTGAATTGGGCTGAGTGATACCACGAATTTCCTGACTGGCTGATCTGATAGATGTTTGAAAAGTTCTGGAAACTCCGGCGTTGATTGGTAGTAAGTGTGCTCCCCGGCATGTACACTGCCGGGTTCTGATCGATGGTAACAGTCATGTGATTGCCGCGGGAGCCGACATAGGCTATGCGGCTCAGAAAGCCGTGGCCCAAGTCCTGTTCCACGGCCAGGTTCGCGCTATAGTTTCTTGGCGTGATTAATTTGTTATGCGGATCCCAGCTGAACACTTGGACAGGCAGAACAAATTGAGCATTCGACGATGGCGGAAAAACCGCCGGGAACGGATTGGTTACACCTAGATAAGGATTGCTGAACGGTCCTTGCGGTGTAGTTAATGCCACTGTGGCGCTGTATGGGGCGGCGCCCAGCTCTCTGTTGTTGGAGAGCGCGGGAACGCGCGAGTCGTAGAATACGCCGAAGCCACCCCGGATACTGGTCTTTCCGTTTCCGTGTACGTCATATGCAAACCCGACGCGGGGCGCTACATTTCGATAGTCCCCTGTAGTGCCATTCTCCGGCACACCTTTGTCTCCTGAGAACATGAGGCCCGGAGGCGCATTCGGGAATGTAGTGGACCGTACCCCTGCAAAATAGTCGTTGGGGTAGAAGACCTGATTCTGATGATAAAGATCGTGCCACACTGCTGATGGATCATAGCGTACCCCGTAGCTCAGAGTGAGGCGGCTGTTAGCTCGAAACGAATCCTGCGCATAGATTCCCAGTATCCAATTACGGTTCTTGACGTGTTGGCCGTTGGCCTGACCAAACGTACGTAATTTCCCTAACATGAAATCAGCCAGCGCGGAGCCTGTTGTATCTCCGGAGAATGTGAAAGTTCCCGGCAGGCCCAGTACGTTGACCATGTTCAGCTGATCCCGTTCATAGATGCCACCGAAGGCGAAGCTGTGCCGCCCGCGCGTCCAACGTACATCGTCGAGAAAAGAGTAGCCGGTTCGCGGGAACTTAGCCGTTGGGTTAGCTCCCGTAGAGAAGTAGCCGGAGATAGAAATACTCTGAATCGCAGGGATGGGAGGTTGAAAGATTGGCACACCAAAATCTGCAACCGTCGGCGTGTTCGCCGGGGGTTGGCGAATCGAAACAATACGCATAAAACCAAGGCGGAAATCGTTCAGCAAGTTGGGCGAAAAGATATGCATTTCCTGGATGACCGCATTGTGTGAACTGATTGTGGAACCCTGCCTGTAGGCAAGCAGGTTGCCGCCGTAGGAGCCCACGTTGAAGAAGCGATCGTAATAGTAACGGCCTACAAGCTTATCCTCTAGACGAAATGCTGTGATCCCCTCGGGCAATGTACTCGTCGAAATTCTGAATGATTGGAATCGCATAGAAGTCTATGCCATTGCCCTGCGCGCGAGGAACAAACTTGAGCATCGCCAAAGAAGCGGGATCAAAGCGAGTGACTGGGATTTGATTGTTTGGGAATGGCTTTCCCGTTACGGGATCCTTGATCGCAACAACCTTACCCAATGGATTATTAGGGTTGTTGGCCGTGAGCATCGCGGAAAAGTCGCCGGCCAGGTTCGCGTCGGTGGGCACAAAGCCGCTTAATCCGCCTTGGTGGCTTCGTATTCTCGTGCCCTGATAGCCGCCGAAAAAGAATGTCCGGTCTCTGATGATCGGGCCACCGAATGTGCCCCCGAACTGGTTGCGCTTAAGCGGATCCGCCGTCCTTGCGAAATAGTTCCGGGCATTCAAAGCCCCGTTGCGAAGGAATTCAAAAGCGTTGCCGTGGAATTGGTTGGTCCCGGACTTGGTCACGATCGAGACTACCCCACCGGCGTCCTGTCCAAATTCAGCGCTGTAATTGCTCGTTTGGACGCTAAACTCCTGTAGCGCGTCGGGGAACGGAAAGGGTTGGTTCACGTTGCTGAAGAAGTCTATATTCGGAGCGCCATCCAGGAAGTAGCCGACTTGGTTCTCGCGAGCGCCGTTGGTCGAAATCGTCACCGCTTCGGGAAACGTTTTTGCATTCCCCTGATCGGCATTGTTGGAAGGAGACGTCACCGCCCCAGCCACCAGCGTAGTCAAGTTGGCGGCATTGCGCCCATTGAGAGGCATGTCAGCCATTCTTGATGAGTCGACAACCTGGCGGAGGGTGGGGGTGCTCGTGTCCACCTGAGTGGCTAAACCGTTCACGCTCACGCTCTCACTCGTCGACCCCAAGACCATATGGATATTTACCGTCAGGCTTTGGTTTGCGAGCAGAACAATGCCCGTCTGCACGAACTTCTTGAAGCCGGACTGATCCACGCTTAACGCATAAACTGCCGGGCGGAGAGAATTCAGAACATAGTAACCGCCCGAACTGCTGGATGCCGTCCTGGACTGGGCAGTCGCAAGTTCGGTGACGACCACGTTCGCCCCTGTAATTGCGGCGCCGGTCGGATCGGTAACGCTGCCGCTGATTGTTCCGAAACCCTGTGCCCATGCAACAGTGGATGAGACGCAGCACAAGATGACACTGGCTTTTAACAGAACCCGCATATTCATGAAAGGTTCTCTCCGTTCAATTTATCTGCTCTAAGCAACCTTTGAAGGCCTGGTCGATTTGGACCCCAATTCGTCCTCTGTCTACCTTTGGGAGAAAACTCTGCGCCGTTCCGGGAAAGGAGACGTAGTTTCGTATGATGGGAATGTCTTTCGTCGCAAAGTATATGCATTGGGAGAAAACGATGTCAATAACATTTTGAGACGGTTTCCTACTTTATGAATCTACGGAAGCAAGCCAAAGAGTTATAAGTTGGCCTACCTGGGATCAAGGAATGGGAAGGTTAGGATGAAAGCGATTTCATCAGCGCAGCTAATACTTTCAATGAGTGCCAACCACGCGAAGTGTACGGGAAGATTAGCGGCAGACAAGTTCCGGCGTGTTTAGGAATCAAATAAATTCCTTTCTTCTGATCAGACGTTAAAGCATTTTAGGTTTCGGTGTAGGCGAGAAAACCACTTCCGACGCGGCCGTTCCATCAAAGAACGGCCGCTCATAGCTGACATAACCAGTTCACAGTAAACCTAAAATACTTCAGACGATAGCCGCGATTTCGTAGTCCAGCACCCCAGGAACAGTGAACTCGATGTCGTTACCCGAGCGAGTGATGGGAACCTCTCGATCGGCGGCTAACAAATGTACCCGTGAGGCTTGGAAGCCAGCCGGCAGATTCATCTTTACCGTCTGTGGGCCGAGCGCATAAGTTTTGCTGTACTCGCCTCTCAGCGTCTGCGGATTGACATAGTTGAGGAAGTGAACTGCATAGCCAGGTTTCGTTTTCCAGGCAATCACTTCGATCAGACCGTCACCGGTGACTGTGATCGGAGTCTCCGGGCACATCCAACGAATCGCGTTGACAAGTATGCGGGAGAGATCCGGATTCTGTGACTGCCAATAACTCCGATCAATGTCAGCCGGTATATATACCAGCCGGCTTTTGCCTCGTTCGGCAAGAACAACCGCCGGCTGATCCGTATGCTCGACGGATGGATAGACCAACTCCGGCGGGAATCCCGGAAATGGCGGAAGAATGGTAAGTACCGGATTGGAGATAGGCTCCAAAGGTATGTAATATTCTGAGAGCGGCAACAAAGTCGTATGATTGAACCCTTGCAAGATGGGATGATTCCGCTCGACATTCATATATACTGAGTTACTTAAATCCGGGCCGGTTATGGCTGCCCTCTTCTTAAAGCCAAAAAGACCCGCTAATCCGGAATCCGGACGAGCCTTTCCATTCTCATCATAAAAGCCGGTCTCGAAGGTAGCTAAAAGTGAGCCGCCGCCGCTTACATAATCACGAACTTGCTGGCATTGTTTGTCGCTTAACGTGGCGCAATTGGCCAGTATAAGACCCTTGTACCTGGAAAGAGTCTCAGGCGTCAGGCTGTCTTCGTGCACGAAGTCAAAGAAGAATCTACCCTCCAGCATCGCCTGATACATCCCTTGTGTATAGTCTGTGGTCTCGCCGCCTCCTGGTGGCTTATAGAAAGAATTCGTGCTTTGCGACCATACAATGGCAAGGTTAGCCACTGTTGTCTGGTTGTCAAAGTGTTCCTGGTTCTTATCCAGCCATTGATAAAAGTTTCTGCCATCCTCCATCCAGCGCAAATCCTTGGGGCTGCCGCCAAGCCAGTGCAACAGTGGGGCCATACCGCTGGCGGTGGTTTGCGCCATCCACATCTTCAACTCCAATGGAGCCTTACTGGTGTGCCTCCATAGTGGACGACTGGTTGAATAGGCTCCGCATACCATGGTGGTTGTGCGGCCGCCCATGAAGGATCGAGAGACTCGCCCCTGCTGGGCGCAGTCCCAGATAGGAATGTCGCCGGCGCGTCCCTGATGGTCGTTACTTACCCAAGGCGCCGTTGCCGCCATGGTATAGAGATTGGCAACCGCGCCGATACCGGATCCAACGTTTCCGACATACAGGCTGTCCGGCTTCTTCTGCTTTGCTGTTTGGTCCCAAAGGCGCCAAATCTCAACTACGCGCGCTATGTGACGCTGGTATGCTTCGGGCGAGTTACGATCTTCCGAACTCTGGATATTGCAGGCTTCGCAATAACATATCTTAGGACGGCCTGCGCCAGGGAAACCATTCGTAAAAAACCCATCCACATCGTACATGGAGTTTATTTCACTGATGATTGCGGGTATCTGCCCGGTGAAATAGGTCGAATAAATGCACGTGGCATATAGCCCGTTGACAGGCTTCAGCGGATCGCCATTCTGGTTGCGGGCAATCCATTCAGGGTGAGCTTTAGCCGCATCTTCGTACACTGAATTAGGGTCAAGGCGCGCCATAACCCGGATGCCTTTTTCTTTGGCCGCCTTGGTAAACTCACCGAAGAGGTCGCGGTTACCCAAAAAACGGCTTCTGTGTTGATAAGGAATTTTGGTCGGATAGAAAGCCATGATGCCGCCGGCATTCAGCCGCAGAGCGTCGACCCTCAAGCTGTGCCAATATTCGACCCACCAATTGATATCCATTTGCAGCGGATCGCGCTCATTGAACTGTACGGCGCCGCACCGCCGCACGGCGGAATACCATGGCATTACCCCCGGGGTCGAACTCTCGGCTACTGCTCCGAAGATCTTTGGCGCGAACGCGGCTCCCGCCGCTGCACCGATCACGCTAATTGCCTCTCGGCGGGTCAGATCAACCATTCCAATCCTCTTTCCTAGTCAGCCGGGCGCGGCGTCCACCAATCGACCAGCCGCCGCGTTCTGTGCAATCTGCCAAAATGGTTGCACGAGGCGCCACGACGAACTATAGTGTAAAACCGTGTGTTGCGATATGGGAATCGCCGGTGCAATTTGGCTGAGCGCCATGCAATCCTATGCGGAATCGAAGGAGAACCAAGATTATGCCCACTGATTCTAGGTCCGCAATTCAGCGCCGGGATTTCCTGAAGATCGCCGGCGCCGCGACGGCGTTCAGCCTCGCTCCCGGCGCTCTTGCTGCTCCCAGCCGACGGGTAACGATCATAATCGATGCCGACGATCCCGCCGCATCGAGGCCTCCAGTGAAGTGGGCCGCAGGTGAACTCAGAACGGCGCTGGTTGCGAAGGGCGCGGTCTGCGAGATCGCCTCCTCGCCAAGCCAGGCGGAGAGGTCATCTCTTTCCATCCTGGTGGCCGGCTCCGCTTCGAGTATGGCAACCGGCTTTCCACGAGGAACTCCCGACGCAAGCGCCGAGGAGGTGCGCATGACTCCTGTGCATTTATCCGGAGCGCCGGCAATTTGGATTTCCGCGATCGATCCCAGAGGCTTCACTTATGGCCTTCTGGAGCTGGCGGAACGGGTGGAGTTCAGCCACGAGCCGTCGCTCGGACTGCATCTGGCGGAGGCTTCGGAGGAACAGCCGGCAAACAGGGTCAGAAGCGTTGCCCGCGCATTCTGCAGTGAAGTCGAGGATAAGGCGTGGTATTACGATAAGGATTTTTGGCGAAGCTATCTCGACGTGCTCGCTCGAAGCCGGTTCAACCGGTTCAATTTCGCCTTTGGATTCGGATACGACTTCCCTATCCACGTAACCGGCGACTACTTTCATTTCTGTTATCCCTATCTGGTCAACGTCCCCGGCTATAATGTCCGAGTAGTTCAGCTCACCACCCCTGACGGAAAACAACTCCCAGCTCCAGTCCCTCTCAGCGAAGAAGAGCGGGCTAAGAATTTTGAGATGCTGCGCTTCATGGCTGCGCAAACTGCGATGCGCGGGCTGCAATTCCAATTGGGTATTTGGACCCATGCCTATCAATGGACCAATAGTCCTCATGCGCATCACCGCATCGAAGGCCTCACGCCGGCAACCCACGCCGCGTATTGCCGCGACGCTCTCGCTATCATCCTGAAGGATTGCCCGGAGATTCAGGGGCTCACGATGCGCGTTCACGGCGAGAGCGGAATTCCGGAAGGAAGTTATCCGTTTTGGCGAACTCTCTTTGAAGCGATCTCCGGCAGCGGCCGCAAAATCGAGATCGACATGCACGCCAAAGGAGTCAACCAGATCATGATCGACATGGCTGCGAATACCGGCATGCCGGTCAAACTGGGAGCAAAGTATTCTGCCGAGCACCAGAGTCTGGGCTACAACCAGGCGGATATCCGTAAACTTGAGATTCCAAAACCCGGGCATAACGACAAATCCGGCCTCTTCAGCGTCAGCGGCGGCGCTCGCCTGTTCACGCGCTATGGCTATGCCGACTTCTTCCAGCAGGGCGCCAAATATGAACTGCTTTTCCGCTTATGGCCGGGAACCCAACGCCATCTGCTCTCGGGCGATCCGGAGATGGGGGCAGCCTACGGACGAACCTCCCACTTCTGCGGCGCCGCAGGGCTGGAGATATGCGAACCACTGACATTCAAAGGACGCGAAGGCTCCGGCCTGCCGGGCGGCCGCTGCGCTTATACGGATGCGTCCCTCAATCCAAAGGCGGGCGACTGGCAGAAATTTGAATACTTCTATCGCGTGTGGGGGCGCCGGCTTTACAACCCGGAGGCCAATCCGGAAGCCTGGCGGAGAACTTTAAGACGCGACTTCGGCCACGGCGCAAACTCGGTCGAAGCTGCCCTGGCGAATAGCAGCCGCGTTCTTCCCCTGGTGACAAGCGCGCATCTCTGCTCCGCGTCCAATCATTCGTTTTGGCCGGAAATCAACACCAGCATGCCGATCGTGCTCGGCAGCGAACCATCGCCCTATGGCGATACGCCTGCTCCGAAATGCTTTGCAACGGTAAGCCCGCTGGACCCGCAGATCTTTTCCACGATCGTCGAATACACCGCGGACCTGCTCGCCAGTCGCCCCAATGGTAAGTATTCACCGGTTGAAGTGGCGCAATGGCTGGAGGAGTTCACGGCTGCCTCGTCCCGTGCGTTAACCACCGCTCGCGTTCAGGCAACATCGCATACTTCTCCCGAATTCCGGCGGCTGGAAGAGGACGTTCTCATACAGAATGGATTGGGCCGCTTTTTTGCAGCCAAGCTGCGCAGCGGAGTGTTGTTTGAGATCTACCAACAGACCGGCGATCCAGAAGCTGGAAAACTTGCGCTGGCCCAATACAACAAGGCCCGAGCGGCTTGGGCAGCAATGGCGGAACGTGCCAACCGGGTGTACCGTCCAGACATCACGTACGGGGATGTTCCCATTCGCAGCGGAGATTGGAGCGACCGGCTTGCCGCCATCGACCGGGACCTCGCGGCCATGCAAGATAAGTTGAAGAGCCCGGATCATGCAAATGGCTCTCCACAAAAAGCCCAGCCGGCAATTCAAGCAGCCATGGGAATACCGCACCGCCCGTCTCCCAGTTGCAGCCACACTCCTCCCTCGGCGTTTCATCCGGGGGCGCCGCTCACGCTTTCGCTGCTGGTTGCCGGCGTGCATGACGCGCCTTCCTCTGTCCAGCTGTTTTACCGTCATGTCAACCAGGCAGAACGCTGGAGGTCGGTAGAAATGGAGCGGAATCATCGCGGATACAGCGCCTCGGTTCCGGCGGAATACACTGGTTCCCCATTCCCGTTGCAATATTATTTCCAGCTGCAGCGCGGAACCGACTCAGCATGGTTCTACCCGGCCTTTAACTCAACTCTCTCCAACCAGCCCTACTATGCGATTGCAAAGAGGAGCAGTTAGAGCAGAGCCGCCCATATGAGGCGCATGGGAACGGAAAAGGCCGCCCGGCAACAGGGCGGCCCTTTCACTAGGGAGAATAGTTCCAACGGAGGCAAAGCCATCAGAACTTTCTGGCGAAATAGTATGGTTGGCTCCGGAGGGTGTCAAGGCAAAATACCCTTCGCTTTAAATATCTGACTCTAATCCACTTAACAAAAGATGGATTTCTGTAGAATTACCCCATTTCTTCGCTTTCGAAGATTCCGGAAGCAACCCAAGATCTTATTTTTGAGGTATTTAGCTTGGAATCTGCACCACGATTGGGTCAGATGAGCAAAGGTCAAGACTTCTATCGGCAGATGTCACTGGTAAGGGAACCCCTGCAGAAACCGGGAGTAAGGATTGGTGTTCCGCACCGGAAAAATCAGGTTTCCTTTCCTGACCCTTCCTCCAAATTAAGGCGGATAATCTCCGCATCGTCCACTGCGGAAGCCGGCTTGCCGCGCATCACCCGGATCAACGCCCTACCGCCTCCGAAGAAGATTCCGAGGACGAGTGCCGTACCCCCCAGAACAGCCACAATGGCGAAAATTCCCAGGAAGAGCCGGACTACCTTCGCAGCGTCCGAAATATACCCCTGAGGATTATTCCAGACGATATCGGCCTGGTAGTTGACCTGATTAAGAAGCGTGCGTGCAGCCGGAGCCGGGAATGAACCGGACGTAATAGCGACCACAGGGCCGCTGCGGCGGGTGAGTAGCGCATCGGGATGGCTTTGGGCCAGGGGCTCCGGCCATGCCGCCTGAGGAGTATTGCCGGCCTTCAGGAAAGCATCAATCGTGCGCAGCCGTGCCGCCGCTATCTGCGGGGTGGGGTACGCAATGAGCGTGAGATTACCGTCCCCATCGCGCGTCTTGTAAGTGGCCGTCACAACTTCCGCGCTGAAATCGAAGCCGATCAATGCAGGCGGCAGTACACCGCCCTCCCTGGCATAGGATTCAGGTCCTAGAGCATAGCGGGTGACGCCGGCGGCAAGATCAGCGTGGGGAAGGTACCCGGGCAGCGAAGGCGCGATGTTCGCGTTGCCGACAACCTTCGGCAAATCGTCGGCCAGTTCGCGCAGCTGTGCGGCAGACATGGCGGTCAGATGATCGAAGGTGGCATCGACCAGAATATTTCCGGTCCAAAACAATGCGTGGCTTCCGTCCCAAGCGCCTGTGCGGCCGATCTGCTCCTCCAGACTCCCCGGGCGGCGATAGAAGGTGAAAGCGCAGTATGCGCCGCTGGCATCTTGAAAGCGTATCGCGCGGACACTCAGTTGATTGCCCTGCATCGCGTAGTGCGCTGCCGCGAACTGCTTGAACCCGCACTCCGTGAGAACCTCGGGATTGGCTGCGTCGGCAGCCTGGGGCTCGCTGCTTTGCCGGAGAGGTCCGTTCATCTGCCATCCCGCAAAATCGTCTGGAAGCAGACCCGGCGAAGATTCGACCGGCTTTGCCGGCTTGGCTGCACGGGGCTTGGCCTGCGCCGGGATGGCTTGAAAGGCAAACAGCAGAAAAAGCACGAAAAACGAGCCACGAAGAAGAATATTGAGATGGCCCTGAGCGCGGAGCATACGCATTGTCTATGAGACTACCACCGAGACGGCGGGGAGTGTGCTCCTTCAGTTCCCTGAATGTTCCCCATTCTGCGCCAGGCGAATGCCGCTCAGACCGTTGATATATTTCGCAATCCCGCGATAGAGCGACTCGGCAATACGCTCGCGATAAGCGGGCTGAAGCAGCTCGCCAGCATCCTCGGGATTGGTTAGGAATGAGATCTCAGCGAGGATAGAAGGCATATTTGCGCCAATCAGAACGACAAATGGGGCCTTCTTCACGCCACGGTCTTTGAGTCCCGGATTTCCCTCCTCTAGCCCGCCATAAAGCGAATTCTGCACATCGATGGCGAACTCTCGCGATTCCTCTATCTTGTCCCTGAGCGCGATCTTCTTTACCAGAGAAGAAAGCTCATGGATGGATTCATCGGAGACAGCGTTCTCCCGGGCAGCCACTTCGAGATCCTCAGGCGAAGTCGTAAAGTTGAGGTAATAGCTCTCTACGCCACGAGCCGCCGGGTCAGAGCTCGAATTGGCGTGAACCGAGATGAAGAGATCGGCCCGCGATTTATTGGCGATCGCCGTGCGCGTCTCGAGTGGGATGAAAGTATCGTTATCGCGGGTATAGATGACATCGGCTCCCAGACGACGCTTCAGCAGTTTGCCCAGGCGGAGCGCGACATCGAGTACGATGTCCTTCTCCTCGATACCTCCCGGGCCTAGAGTGCCCGAATCATGGCCGCCATGCCCGGGATCGATCACGATCCGGCCGATCTTGAGGCCCAGGGTACGCACCAGCGAGCGCCCACCGTCGGCTGCCGGTTCCGCCTCGTGCATGGGCGGCAAATCAATTGGGCTTTGCGGTTCCGCGATGAGAGGCTGCGTGCTGCGCAGACGATGAGAATGATCCGGTTCGAGACGCATGGCCTGCGGCGCCGAAGAAGCGCCGGCGCGAGAGGTTACCGGGGCAGAAGGACTTAAACTCTCCAATTCGTTGCGCGGTGAAGGCAGTTGGGTGGATTGGCGCAACGATTCCCGCGCCGATTCCGGGGAAAGGTCCGCCATTTCATTCGCGGATGAAACGCCGCCCCTGCGGCGATGAAGGTCGATGATAAGGCGCCAGGGGTTGGGAAGAAAAAAGGCGGAGTAATCGGTCGCGGAGCCGATGTCGAAGACAATCCGCGTCACATCATTGGAGTACTGAGCGGCACGAATTCGCTTTAGAAATCCGCCATCTGTAACAACCACGGATTTTTCCGCCAGCTCCGGCGAAAGCCGGGTACCCAGCAGGTCGAAATAAATCCTGTCCGGCCGGGGAACACGGGCGGCCTGGTATGACGGACGATCGTTAAGATCGATAGCGATGCGGGTATACCCCGCGGTGGACCAATAGCGGATCCCGGTGACCCGAGGAAATGGTTTTCGTCGCGTCGATTGTGTACCGGCGAGATCGGCGCTGGAAAGAGCCGGCGGAGGCAGGGACGATTCCGGCGGCGTAGGCCCGGACTGCGGATCCCTTCCAGGCTCGGCAGCCGGCTGAATGGGCAGGGTTGCCACCGTGCGAGGCTCAACCCGGGCGCCTTCAGCGGAGATGCGCGGCCTCTGTGGCCGTTGCGGCGCGCGGAGCACCGGGTGGCTTCCCGGCGACTCGGAGAATGAGGCCTCATCGTCGAGTTTCCGCACAACGCGATGCCGGTTGCGCTTTTCCGAAACCTCCTCCTCGCGCATTTCTCCAATCTCGATGCGCGCCTGAGTGGCTAACGGATGCCGTGGATAGGACAACAGAAATTCCTGAAATTTAGCTCTGGCGTTATCCGGATCCTTGAGATCCATGCGGTAGATTTCAGCTTCGGCCATCAGAGCCGAAAAGCGGTAAGCGCTACCCGGATATTCACGGCGAAGGAACTCGTATTGGCCGATAGCGTCGTGCAGCAGCTTTTCCGACCGGAAGAGACGTCCTTCCTCTGCCAGCAGACCGGCGACGGCATCGATGCTGGCGCCAGCCTTTGGAGCTGCAGGATCGTCGTGGTAGACGAGCCGGTAGGCGTCGAGCACGCGCTCATAGCTCTGGCGGGTACGCTGCGCCTCCGGCTCGTCCTGGAGCGCCTCGCGCAAGCGCTCTGCGTGCGCAAACGGAGAAGCCGGCGCAAAAAGGCGGGCGCTAGCGTGCTGGGAGTTGAGGAAAAGAATGCCGAGCAGACAGGCTGCCGCGCCAAACGGCAATAGGGCACGACCGGGCAGGCGCAACGCGCTGGGCAAACGCACGGCTGAAAGCATAGTTTGCTGAAGCGGGCCTAGAGCACAAGAAACGCCCTAAAACGCCAGAGTAAGGTAATTATAGGGTGCCGCTGGGTGCGGCCGGTCAATGAAACCCTGCAAAACATCCAAACGGAACCAACAAAGCAGATAGCCTGCCCTGCCGGCCACCACTGGGGATGAAAATCCTGCCATCGTGTTTTTGTTGTACTTCCAATAAAAACACGATGGCCCCGGATTTTTATCCCTCGTGGTGGTGGCCGGCAGATCATGTGGTCTGAGACAAATCCGTTTATAAGGCGGCTTTTAAAGCATTTTAGGTTTTACTGTGAACTGGTTATGTCAGCGATGAGCGGCCGTTCTTCGATGGAACGGCCGCGTCGGAAGCGGTTTTCTCGTCTACACCGAAATCTAAAATGCTCTAGTGTCACGGCTTCAGGGATGCCAAATACGCCGTGATCGCGACGATGTCTTTATTGGTGAGTCCGGCTACCGGCCCTTTCATTAACTGCGTCCATCCGCCATTGCGAGCGCCCCTTTGAATATCGATGATCTGCCGGGTCATCTGACTAGGTGAACGGCCCGCAATCGAAGGAACATTTCCCAGTCCTCTCAGATCCCCGCCATGGCACAGGGTGCATTGCGTAGTCACCCCGTCACCCCCAGTCATCACCAGGGCCGCTCCTCTTTTCAGGCTTCCCTTCGGCACATAAGCGATGAACCCTGATCGGGAGTTCCGCAGCTCCGTTTGTTGCAGATTCTCAGGTACTTCAATGATGCGCTCCCCTATCGGTTCTGTCCCCCCTCCATCGGCGAGCACCAGCATTCCTCCCGCGATCCTGGTTTTCGGTACCCTATCGGCCTCGATGACCCTGATCCACGGCGTCAGCTTCATAGATGAGAAATAAGCTGCTGCCGCCTGTATCTCACCGGGAGTAGCGGCCTTTGCAACCTCGATCATGTGGTTCACCGAATCCATTCTTGGCTCGGAGCTCTTTCGCGCGCCGCTCTTGAAATCCGCTATTTGCTCTTCGATGTAGGCTGGGCTGAGCCCGGCGATACTCTCGTTCTCTGGCCGTCCCAGCCCATTCGGCAAATGGCAGTAGCCGCAAGCGTAAACGGCGGGTCGGCGTCCATGAGCAACGACCTCCGGCATCGGCGGGTGAGAGTCAGGGAACCAATCCGGCACGGCAAAGAGATCGGCGATCTGCGCCGCTGTATAGCTTGCTCTGCTGCCGGGGACGTGCTTAGGTTTGTTGTCAACGCTGACAGGCTTGGCGCCCGTCCCACTTGGAGCGGGCACTGGATAAGCCCATATCGGCAGTCGTTGCGGGTATGCTGTGCGGCTTTGGTCCTGGGCTGAAATCGATGCAGTCAGCAAAAAAACGGCAAAGAGAATGCCGTAACGAGATTTTGTCAAACGAATTGCTCCTTGAAACCAGCATTCTAATTGGTCCTATGTTTGCGCGCGAGTGTTTGCAGCGCGAGCAGAAAGGTTTGGCGGCTCGGAAACCACAGCGAAGCGCACTTCTCAACTTCCTGGGTCACGTCGTAACGATACCCTTGCGGATCATGATAATGGAGAAGTAAAAGTCATCCAGCTTGGATTTCTCACAAGAGGCGAGGTGGAAGCCGTGGACTTCGGTCCAGGATAGCGGGTCTTCAGACCCGCCAAAGGCGGACCTTTTAGGTCCGCCGAAAGAGGCTAGTTAAATTAAGGGCCTTAGCCCTGGTGCTGTGATGTTCGGATCACGTTATGTCACGCTTATGAAAAATCCGGCTGGATAGCCGCTAACCCCGTGAAGCGGGGAGAACTTCTCTTGGTTCACGATCAGATTGTGGCGTTTTTGCCACAGTGCAACTTTTCCTTTGCAATATAGTCTATCAATTTGTGACCCTCTTCATCAGGGAATCCGGATCTGTGGAACCAACACATCTAGAACAAACAATCGAATCCGCGATTGCGTTCTCCGGAATAGGCTTGCACAGCGGAGCACCGGTAAATCTGCGATTGTTGCCTGCTACTGCAGGCTCGGGCATCGTCTTCCGCCGCACCGATCTCGACAATTTTGAAATTCCCGCTATTGGGCGCAATGTGGCAAAAGTAAGCTATGCCACCAGCCTGATGCGCCAAGGCGTCCTCATCTCGACCACAGAGCACTTGCTCTCTGCGCTGGTGGGAATGGGCGTCGATAACGTAATCGTCGAACTCGACAATTTGGAGCTGCCCATTCTCGATGGCAGTGCGCTGCCTTATATCGAAGCCTTTACCCAGGTCGGGATCAGAAGGCAGCGGCGGCGGAGGAATTATCTGCGCATTCTCAAGAGCGTCGAAGTTCGAGATGGCGCCAAGTTTATCGCCGTCTATCCCGGTGAGGGCTTCAGCATCAGCTACGACATCGATTTCCCCGTACCCATTGGCTGCCAGGCATTCACAGTTGACCTCGACGATGGCTCCTATGGAACGCAAATCGCCGCGGCCCGCACCTTCGGATTCCGTGAAGACGAGAAAAAGCTTCGCGACATGGGTCTTATTCGTGGCGTATCCGGTCAAAATGCGATCATACTTTCCAAGATTGGCGTGCAGAACGGTCCGCTCCGTTTCAGCGACGAGTTCGTCCGCCACAAGGTCCTGGACCTGATTGGCGATCTAGCCTTGGCGGGACATCGCATTCTTGGCCGGGTTGTCGCGGAACGGGCAGGGCACGCAATGCATACTGCTCTGGTCTATCGCTTGCTTCGCGATCGCTCCGCTTGGGAGATGGTCCATCTCCCATCTGCAAAACGAACCGCCATCCCGGCTACCGCGACACCCCGGCTGGTTATCGCCTGAAGTTGCGGTTTCGCAGTTGGCGGCCCAGCAAAACTGCATCACTTAATTTTGTTTTCCCCGCAAATTCTCTTCTATCAGAGCCGCTGCTCGTTGATGAATGGTTGGCTCATCGCCAAAACCTCGTAACCAGATAATCCCCGGTTCGCGGCGAAACCAAGTGAGCTGGCGCTTAGCATAGTTGCGATGTCCCTGGCTGGCGGCGGCGATGGCTTGATCGAGGGTAAGCGTTCCTCGAATGTATTCAACTGCCTGGCGATAACCCAGCGATCCCAGCGATCCTAACGATCCTGACGCTCCTAGCGATCCTGGCGCAGCCGGCGCCGCATCCTCGGCTGGAGACGCTGAGCCGGAGCCGGACGTCGATTTCCCGTACCGGGCAAGCAGCAGCTTGGTCTCTTCGATCAGGCCTCGTTCAAACATTCGACGTGCGCGGTCATTGATGCGCGCATAGAGTTCATCGCGGTCCGGATCGAGACCCAGGCGCAAAATCCGGTACCCGGTGAGAGGGTTTCTGCCGGTTTTCCAGGCTTCTGACATGGGCCGGCGGGTGGCAATTGAAACTTCAATAGCGCGGATAGTCTTGGGAAGATCGTTTGCGTGAATGCGCTCGGCGGATACCGGATCGAGGCGGCTCAGGATTCGATGCACATAAACCGGGCCCCGCGTTTCCGCCTTTAGGCGAAGTCGGGCGCGCAGTGTATTCGAGCGTTGCGGACCGGCAAAGAGCCCGCTCAGAGCCGCCCGCGCGTAAAGGCCGGAGCCCCCGGCGAGAATAGGGAGTTTGCCGCGACGGGCGATACCGGCGATGGCTGCTCGCGCGGCGCGGGAGTAGTCTCCCGCCGCATAGAGCTCGTTGGGCGAAACCACGTCAATGAGGTGATGGGTGATCCGGCTCTGTTGCTCGCAGGTCGGCTTTGCGGTGCCAATTTCGAGACCCCGGTACACCGCCACAGAGTCGCAGCTCACGATCTCGCCGTTGAATTCTTCGGCCAGCGACATGGATAGAGACGTCTTGCCGCTCGCCGTCGGACCGAGAAGGACAACCAACAAAGGCTCGCGGACATCGGGAGCGGAATGCCTCACCAAGCTCTCCACCATCCAGGAGGAAAGACGTCGCGCAGCGGAATGCGGCATAGGCTGATCACCAGCATTACAGCCGCAATAATCAGCAGGCCGTAGATCTGGCGTTTGCGCAGCTCAAGATCGGCTGTTGCTCGAGGCTGCTCCAAGCGCTTTGCCCGGCCGCTGATTCGAATCATTTGTACGGATCGAGATTGTAGTAGAAGCCAAAGCGGAGCTCCAGGAACGGCCCCTTGAAATTCTTGGGCAGCGCGGGATAGGGGGAGGCCCCGAGAATGCCGCCCCAGGCAGCGCGATCCAGCGAAACGTCCCCCGAGGGAAATTCGAGGATCATCTGTTGTACGCTCCCGTCAGGATAGATCTTGAAGCGTATGCCGACCTTCCCTTGCTTATCGAGCGGCGGCCGCGCGGATTCGGGAATGAGTGGATACCAGCTCCGCTTGGTAGCAGCGATTATCCGGTTCATGTATGGACCGAAATCCACCCCCAAGGTGTCACTAAGAATGTCGGCGCCTGCGCTTATTGGCGGATGCTCAGAGGGCGCATTCGCGCCGTAGTCCCCGGAGGATTGACCGCGGCTCTGCGCCGCATTTTGTTCCGCTTGGCGTATGGCCTCGCCCGGTGTCTGCGGACCGTTGTTGAAGTTCGGCTGGGCCGGCGCCGGTTTGGGCGCTTCCACCTCCGCTTGCTGCGAAGGCTTGATCGGGGCCGGGGCGGGCGCGGGGGGCTGCGGCCGAGCCTGGGCCTGCTGTTGCGGCGGTGTGGCCTGAGGAGCTTGTTGCTGTGGTCTTGGAGGAACCGGGGCAGGCGGGCCTGCGCGGCGCATCGCCTGAAGATCTCGAAGGGTCTTCTGGTCCAGCGTCGGACGCGGTGATTGCGCAATGCGGTTCTTGTCCGAGAGTGGAGCATTAGGTTTGGGCTTGACGTGCTTCAGCGCATCCGGCGGAAGGTCGAGGTAGGTCATGTCCTTGCGATGCTGTAAAGCCGGATTGACAACGTGCGGCTGATGCCCCAGGATCCTCGGACCATATAGAATGAACCAGAAGACAATCAGGTGGGCAATGACGGAGATCCAAATGCCTTCGCGCTTACGGGCAAGGGATCGCTCGTCCTCCAGCCTATCAATCAGATGCAGGAGCTCGTCAGGCTCCAGTTCCTCATAGCGGGCATGTTTTCGCCGGAACAGCCGCTGCTCTGGCGGCCGATCGGGAGGGCTGGTTGGAACCTCAGTCGTGGGCATTGGCAGGCAAAGAGGGCCGCGGTTCAAACCGGGCTGCGAACGCCCGGCCCTGAACTCCTGGACATCTTTTCATTCTCTCATTCTTTCGAGTTTTTACCGAGTTATAGCGTTTTCACGATCGGTGTATCCCAAGAAACTATTCTCGACGCAGGCGTTCCATCAAAGAACGCCTGCACATAGCCAGATCTCACCAGGACACAGTAATTGTGAGAACGCTATAGAGTCTTTCGTTTACGCTTGAGCCTTCAGGAAAGATCCATTGCAATCCACACCATCCATCCGGGTGCGGGGGCCGGCCGAACCCGTACAATCGGCTTATGGTTCTCGCCGCCGTCATCACCGTGAGCGACTCCTGCTTCCGGGGAGAACGTACGGATGTTTCGGGTCCAACCGTAATTCATCTTCTGAACGATCATGGCTTCGAGGTCATCCGCCAAACCGTGATTCCGGATGAGCAACCCGCCATTGAGAATGCGCTGCGGGAGAATTGCAAGCTGGCCCGGCTGGTGGTAACCACGGGAGGCACAGGAATAGCGCTCCGGGATGTCACTCCGGAAGCGACCCTCGCGGTATGCGACCGGCTGCTCGACGGCTTCGCCGAATTAATGCGTGTGGAGGGCCGAAAGCAAACGCCATTTGCGGCTCTCAGCCGAACCATCTCGGGAACGCGAGGCACAAGCCTTATTGTGAACCTGCCCGGATCGCCCAAAGGCGCCAAAACCTCGCTCCAAGCGGTATTGCCCTTGATTCCTCACGCTTTGACGTTGCTCGATGGCACCGGGACGCAGCACGGCGAAGATCGGGGCAGTTGTTGAAGAAAATCCTTGTTCTCTTCGATAAATATAAGATCTGGCTGCTTGCCTTCCTCAAACCTCTAGGATTTGCGGGCGTCGGTATTCTTGCCATTATCGATGCGGCAGCCATTCCTGTGCCTCAGGACCTGATTATCGCCAGCTACGTCTGGGCGGATAGGAAGCACTTTTACGTTTACGTTTTGATCTCCGCCGCCGGATCGGCGGTGGGCGGTCTTGTGCCTTTCTTTGTGGGGCGCGCGGGAGGCGAGCTGTTTCTCACCAAGAGGATAAAGCCTCACGAATATCAAAAGCTGCGGGACCGGTTCGAGAGACAGGAATTTCTTGCCATCATGATTCCATCGATGCTGCCACCGCCGACGCCGTGGAAACTGTTCGTCTTCGGCGCCGGGGTTTTTAATATGAAGCTGGGCAACTTCATGTTGGCGGTCTTTGCCGGCCGCCTACTGCGCAATATGATCACCGCCGGGCTCACCATTTTATACGGGCCGCGCATCGTAAGCCTCGCCATCGAGCTGGCGACACGGCACGGCCTGGTGGTGATGCTTGTACTGTTCGTGGCAATCGGCTTGCTCGTGTTCTGGACGCTCAAGAAGCGAAGGGGTAAAAAGCTGCTAGGCTCGGGTCCCGAAAATTTGCCGCCTAAAAGCGCGGAAAGTGAAAAACAATCCGGCTCGCTTCATAACTGACATATTGCGCGTCACATGAGGGAAATGGCGAATCTAAACCATTTTCGGTTTTACTGTGAACTGGTTATATCAGCGATGAGCGGCCGTTCTTCGATGGAACGGCCGCGTCGGAAGCGGTTTTCTCGCCTACACCGAAACCTAAGATGCTCTAAGCGCGGGCTTGGGGGATAGCCTCTTCCCACCTGCCCTGTGCTTTGAGAATCAACTCGACTGCCTCCCTGGCCGATCCCTCTCCGCCTGCCGCGCGCGTTACATAATGGCTGATTGCTTTGAGTTCCGGTGCGGCGCTCGCGACGGCAATGGCAAGTCCCGAGCGCAAGGCCGGCGCTATGTCGGGCAGGTCGTCGCCCATATAAGCGACTTCATCTTCGCTCACTCCGGCCTTCTGCATGCATTCCTCAAACGCCTCCATCTTGGTAGCCTGGCCCAGGTAGACGAAATCCACCGCCAACTCCTGGGCTCGTTGAGCGACCGCTGCGGATTTTCGTCCTGTAATGAATCCAGTTTTGATCCCCATAACGTGCGCCAGCTTCAATCCCAAGCCATCCTGGGAATTGAAGACCTTCAGCTCCGCTATGCCCCCCTGGTTAGGAAGAGACATCAGACAGACGCCGCCATTGGTGATCGTGCCGTCGACATCCATTAGAAACAGCCGTATCTTTTTGGCGCGGTCCAAGACAGATGGGGGAACAGAGGAGGAGAGAGATGGAGCAATTGGCTGCTGCATGGAGGTCATTCTACCTTTGGCGTTGTCTTTCTCAGCCGACGTGAATTACCGGCCGGCGTCCGGGATCCGCAATCGCGCGGCGCAGAACTTCATGGGTCAAGGGAGCCACGTCGCCCTCGCCGAAGAAAACAAACAAAAGGATATTGGTCAATGGGGCGCCCTCCGTCCAGGTGAAGTAAGCTTGCGGAACTGTCCCGGTTCTCTTTTCAAGCTCGATCAGCAGGGCCGCGAAGGCATTGGGAATGACCGGGCTTTCCGCATATAAGATTTTGTGCTCTCCGACCCTCCGTCCATGAACGGTGAGAGTGTCCTCGAAATTGGACGAGTCGCCTCTTTCGACCTCAAAGAAGTAGAGAGGATCTTCAGCGCTTAAACCATGCAGGCCGCGTATCCTTTGCTCAACCGTTTCCAGCGATTCTTTACTATCCGTCTGCGGGTTGCGGGCCACAATTCGGATTGGGACCTGGTGCGCAGTTTCAGCGAGGAGCTCTTCCGCCTGGTCATCGAAAGTGATGCCGGTGATGCGTAACTCGGTTGAGCGCATAGCGCGCGAGATGAGCGATGTGACAACGATGGAGATGATGAAGAAGGACGATATTTTGAAACCTTCGGGACGCTCCCTAATATTTTGGATAGTCGTATAAGCGAAGATCAGCGCAATCAGGAGAAATGGCCAGCGGAGGCGCTGCCGCCAAACAGAGATGGTTACGGCTACGGCGGCCGAGGTGATCAGCATCAGCACGCCGGTAGCATAGGCGCCGCCTTGGGCATCGACGTTCGCATGGAACAGCCATGTGATGGCGAAAGCGATGGCCATGAAGACCAGCACTAGAGGACGTGAGGCGGCTGCCCACTCGGGCGCCATGCCGAACCGGGGAAGATAGCGGGGTATCAGGTTAAGCAGGCCTGCCATAGCCGACGCTCCCGCGAAGCCGAGGATCAGGATTGTGCTCACGTCGTATGCGGACCCGAAAGCACTCCCCAGATAAAGATGCGCCAGATACGCCACGGCGCGGCCATTGGCCGCTCCGCCATTCTGAAATTGGTACGCAGGAATCAGCAGAGTGGTGACGACGCTAGTGGCAATCAGGAAAATGCTCATGATGATTGCCGCCGCCGCCAGAAGCTTACGCGTATTGCGAATACGCTGAGCCAGATCTTCACCCTTGACCAGCGGCATCACCGCGACGCCAGTCTCAAACCCGGAGAGTCCTAGGGCCAGCTTGGGGAAAAAAATGAGCGAGACGCCAAGCATCGCCCAAGGACTGCCATGATATGCGAGGAGCGCATGCTTCCAATGGCGAAGAGCTTCCGGATGGCGAACGATCTCCCACAGCGCGAAAACGGTGATGAACGCGTTCAATAGCAGATAAATGCCGACCAACACCACGGCGATACGGATCGCTTCTTTGAAGCCCTTGAGGAACACGGCGCCGAGGATCGCCAACAGGATCAGAGTGACCGCCATCTGACTCTTCATCCAGTCCGGAGTGAAAGGATTGTGCGTGAAGTGCGCCGCGGCGTCGGCCGATGACAAGGTCATCGTGATCATGAAATCCGTCGTTGCAAAGCCGAGCAAGATCAGGACAAAGACTTTGCCCTTCCAGCGGGGAAAGAGCTTCTCCAGCATGGCGATGCTGCCCTGTCCATTGGGACTGGCTTCTGCAACCCGGGAGTAGACCGGCAGCGCGCCAAACAGTGTGACGAGAACCAGAATCAAGGTGGCCAAAGGCGACAGCAGACCCGCCGCCAGAAATGCAATTCCGGGCTGATACCCCAAAGTGGAGAAATAGTCCACTCCAGTCAGGCACATAACCTGCCACCAAGCGTGTTTAGCTTCGGGCTTACTGTAGATTCCCTTGGGAAGCCGAAGGTCAGACAAGAGCCAGTTTCTGAAACTCACGAATCTACGCCCGCCCTCTTTTATTACCAGTCGCGCCTCGCCCCGAAATAACCTGCTCATTCCGCTCCGAGGTGGAAGCCCTGCTCCAGTGGGAGAAGCGGGACTTCAGTTCAGCGAAAAAGTCGATCGACCTTAAATTCGGAACCGGCATCCTCCGTTTATTGTCCCTTGGATCCAGTTTCAACAAGGCCGGGATTCTCCTTTAGGCTCAGCAGATTGGCAAAAATGCGGAAGGCGCCGGGCACGCCCTCCGGTAGCTGGCGGTACAACGCATAGCAGACATACACGTAAATGCCCTTGCCGTAGCGGGCGTACAGCAACCCTCCTCTTTGCGGGTCCTGCTCCGGATCGTGTGTCTCAGTAACTGCGACGTATCTCGAATCCCACCGGTCCGGGAAGCTGTGTCCTCGTTCCTCTATCCAGCCGGAAAAATCAGCCTGCGTAATTTTGTTCGGCCAGGATAATACCGGATCGTCGGGCCGTAGCAGTACTACCGGCGAATGCTCATCCACAACCTTCTCCGGATTCGATCCCAGGCTGAGCGGGTAAGGACCATAATTGTGGTCGAATTCCGAACTCTGGTACTGCACCACGACCGCGCCGCCATTCTTCACGTAGTCCAACAAGCGGCCGTTTAAGATCCTTAGCTCGGGCCGGACTGAATAGGCGCGTATCCCTATAAGAATCTCGTCGTAATCGGAGAGTTTACCGAGCGCCAGGTCCTCCGGCGATAGAGAATCGACGTGGATACCCAGCTCCTCGAGAGACTGCGGCACTTCATCTCCTGTGCCGGCGATGTAGCCGATTTTCAGGCCGCGCGGCGTCTTCACATCCACGCCCGTGGTGCGATACGAAGCGTGGCGATAATAGGGATACGATCGCAGACCGGTATATCCAACCATGCGATAGCCTTCGGAGAACTGCTGCCCGTTGTAATCCGCGACCGCCTTGATGGTGTATGGCTTGGCTTGGACACCTTTGGGGAAAATTACGAAGCTTATATTCTGTTCATCCCCATCCTGTGAGGTAGCGAATGCCGCGGAAGACGGCGTTGACGTCCATCCCGCGGGAAGCTCCAAATGGATTGCGCCCTGAGCCGGACCCTTGACATTGCTATGCAGAGTAACTGCGAGGTGCAGTGTCGTGCTGGAGATAGGCACGATGCCGGCGGATGAGGAGAGCCAAAGCGAAATGGCAGGACCGGTAAGCATCGGTTCAAGAATCGGGCCTGGGCCTGTCACCCGGCGCACACTCTGAACTGCGCTTGTCATGTGCAGTTCGAAGATCTCCATACCGGAAGGTCAACTGAGCAGTGAGCGGATAAGGTATGGTAGAAAGGTTCAAATAGCGAGGGTCCTCGATATCGTAGTAAGGCTGTTCGAGCGTTGGCCGGCTAAAGTAGGCGCGCGTGAGCCGGGGATGGGGAGGAACAGTTACTGAAAGAGAGATGGTGCGAGATTCCCCAGGCGCCAGCACGCCAGTTCTTTCCGCGGCTGCCGAAGAATGGTTTGGCACGATCTTCCAACCTGGATCTCCGCCCGTATCCAGGCTTGCCTGATCGAGCGCGACCGGCTCGCTTCCCTGATTGGCTAAGTGGATGTTGACGTCGAACTTCTGATCCGGGACGGCGGTCTGAAAGGTGGGTTCCGATCCGGAAGAACCCTGTCTTCCGCTTTCCTCACCGGAAGGCGCGATTGCAGCCGAAACGCTAAGCCCCAGAGATTGAGTGAGCGCCTGATTGAACTGCCGCTGTTTCGTCTCGAGTTCGTGCGTCATGTTATAGCGGGCATCCGCAGGCAAATCGCTCCTGGCTATATCCGCCAGCAGAGCATTGGTTTGCCTAAGACCCTCCGCCAGAATGGGCGCGATTTTTGCGGGTTCTCCCGGAGAAAATGCGTTCCACGCTTTTTCGACCGTGCTGTTGAGAGCGGCCAGCCGGGTTCGCCATTGCCCCTGCTGCGCGGCGGGCGCATAGAGCGCGATTCCTTTGAGAGATACATCAATGCCACTGAAGAAGTCCGAATCCTTCGTCTCTCCGGGCACTCCGGAGACCCCGGATCCAACTCGCGATCCATAGAGATGATAAGGAGTACCGACTGGACCGGGGAGCGGTAAGCCTACACCGCCGTTCTGCGACTTCTGTTCACCTAGTCCTTGTCTGGCCACCTGAAAATAAGAGAGGCCATAGAACGAGTCGTACCGGCCCTCCGGAATAACAACCGAAGTTGACGGCGTGCCTTCGATCCAAGAGCCATCGACATAGTTACGAAAGCGGGCCGGGGCCCAATGGCCCGTTGCGTAATCGTAAATGCCCTTGGATGAAATCCGCGCAAACGGCACTCGCGCGTAAACCTTAACCGGATGCCAGGGAAGAAGCCCGGCACGGATCTGGTCCGGAAAGACGTTGGGATCACCCGCTGCCTTGTATGCTTCCTGCGCCATCTCCCCTGAAACTTGATGCTGGCCGTGGCCATCGGAAACCCCGCCGACAAAGACCGCGGTCACTACCAAAGGCCGGGTCATACGGATCACGCGCACAACGTCGTACAACACCCGGTCGTATCCCCAGTTGCTGAGCGATTCCTGCAGAGTCTTGGAGAAGCCAAAATCCGCAACCCTGGTCCAGTATTGGTGAACGCCGTAGTATCGATCCGCTGCCAGCAGTTCCTGCGTGCGCACCAGGCCAAGCTCATCCCAATAGTTGGACGACATCACATTTTGCCCGCCCTCCCCTCGATTGAGCGTAAGCAGCGAGACGTCGGCTCCCTTATAGCGGCTCTCGTAAGCCAGCGTGCCGCCGTCTTCATCGTCCGGATGCGCGACAATCATAATGAGGCTGGCCCGCGTACTGAGCTTGCACAGGCTGTCCCGCAACGCCGCGGCTCCGCGATCGAGAGCAATGGGCCGGGCAAATGTGGAGGCGTCTTTGGGCGGAACAGGTAAATCGGATTGGGCTCGCGAGCTCCCGAAGAGAAAGAGTGGCAAAGTGAGACAGAAGAAAACCAGGCGGGCGAAACTAAACCTCATCGAATCTCCATTTCGAGCGTTCCGTTCTTCAATCGGCTAAGCGCTTTGCCGAGCGTACACCAGCGACTGCACACCTTCATTCGGCCTCATTCTGTCCATTGGTAAGACTCATACTAGTCGACGGAGGCAGGCCCGTGCCAAACTGGAAATAACGGCTCCTCAGTGGCTGGGCTCATGTTATCAAGGGAAATCCGCTTCGCATCGATGGGGATGCACCTGTAAGAAAGATTTGGAGAAGATTCGAATGAATCTCAAACGTCTGCTTTTACCGGCGCTCGTGTGCGTCGCCTGTCCTGTGGCTTGGTTTTCGGCTGCCGCCCAGAATCAGAACCCGGTTACCCGGGCCACATTGCCTAACGGGCTGCGCGTGGTCATCATCAGGAACTCGCTGGCGCCGGTTGCCACCGTGCAGCTTAACTTCCTGGTAGGCGGCGATGAGACTCCGCCAGGGTTTCCCGGCATGGCTCACGCTCAGGAGCACATGGCCTTCCGCGGATGCGAAGGCATGACCGCCGATCAGACCGCAGCTATTTATGCTCTGCTCGGCGGCGAGGACAATGCGGATACGCAACAGAACATCACGCAATTCTTTGCAACGGTGCCGGCAGCGGATATCGACGTGGCCCTTGAAGCCCAGGCCGCGTGCCTGCGCGGCGTGCAGGATTCTCAGCAGCAGTGGGCCGAGGAGAAGGGGGCCATCGAGCAGGAGGTAGCTCGCGATCTCTCCAATCCGACTTACAAGTTCATCGATCGCCTGAATGAAGACATGTTCGCGGGAACGCCCTATTCTCATGATCCGCTGGGCACAAAGACCTCCTTCGACGCGACCACAGGTCCAATGCTTAAAGAGTTCTACGACAAGTGGTATACGCCTGGGAATGCCATCCTGGTAATCGTCGGCGATCTCGATCCAACTGCGACGTTAGAGAAGGTAAGACAGCTCTTCGGCCGGATTGCCAGTCATCCGCTCCCATCCCGCCCGGCGGTGGACCTCAAGCCGGTTAAATCCGAGAATTTCACGCTCGACAGCAATCTGCCTTATGTTCTGGGGTTCATTGCGTACCGGTTTCCTGGAACCAGTTCCCCGGATTATGCCGCGGCCCAGATACTGGCCGACGTGCTGGCCAGCCAGCGTGGCGATCTTTATGCGATGGTGCCGGCCGGGAAGGCGCTGGCCGCCGAATTCGGCATTGCAGAGACCTACCCCAAAGCCAGCGTTGGCTATGGGCTGGTTGCCCAGCCCTCAGGTGTCGACGCGGCCGGTTCGATTGCCGAGATGCGGCAGATCCTGACGAACTATGCGGATAAGGGTGTACTTCAGGACCTGGTCGAGGCCGCCAAGCGCAGTGAAGTCGCCAACGCTGAATTTCAACGCAACTCCATTCCCGGCCTCACGGATGTCTGGTCCGAAGCGCTGGCCGCTGAGGGCCGCAATTCTCCCGATGAGGACGTCGATGCCATTAAGCGGGTCACCCTGGCGGATGTGAATCGGGTAGCCAAGCAGTACCTGGTTGAGCAAAACTCGATCACAGCGACATTGAAGCCGGTGGCCAGCAATAAACCGGTTTCCGCCAAGGGCTTTGGCGGTCAGGAAAAAGTGACCTCCGCTCCCACTAAACCGGTACAGTTGCCCGCGTGGGCGGCCGGCGCTTTGGCGCAGCTCAAGGTCCCCGCGGACTACATCACGGTTTCCGACACTACTTTGCCCAACGGTCTACGCCTGATTGTGAAAACCGATCATGCCAGCCCTACCATTTCGGTTTTCGGCGCCGTGAAGCACAATTCCGACCTTCAGACTCCCCCGCGACAAGAAGGTGTCTCCGATGTTTTGGGCGATCTCTTCTCCTATGGCACGCAGACGCTGGACCGGCTCGCCTTCCAGAAAGCGCTGGACGACATTGCCGCCAGTGAGGATGCGGGCTACGGGTTTTCCTTAAAAGTGCTGAAAGCAAATTTTTCTCGCGGCGTTCAATTGCTGGCCGATAATGAGCTTCACCCCGCGCTTCCGGCCCCCGCTTTCAGCGTAGTGAAGCAGCAGACGACGCGATTTGTCGCCGGCAACCTCATCAGCCCGGGCTATCGGACCTCTCGCGCGCTCGATCTGGGATTGCTGCCGGCAGGCGATCCCGAGCTGCGCGAGGTTACCCCGGCCACGGTCGGCAATGTCACTCTGGATCAGGTCAAGCAATACCACGCCGATACCATCCGCCCCGATCTGACAACCATCGTGGTCATTGGCGATGCCACTCCGGAGGAAGCCAAGGCGGTCATTGAGAAATGGTTTGGCGACTGGAAAGCCGTAGGACCCAAGCCCAACACCACCTTGCCTCCGGTTCCCATCAACAAACCGTCGGCTACCAACGTACCCGATCCCCAGGCGGTACAAGACTCCGTCACCCTGGCCGAGCAGTTGAACCTTAACCGTTTCGACCCGGATTATTATCCGCTGCAGCTTGCCAATCACGTCCTGGGAGGGGGCTTCTATGCCACTCGCCTCTATCACGATCTGCGGCAGGTTGCCGGTTATGTCTATACCGTGGACGTGAGTTTGTCGGCCTCGAAGACCAGGGCAACATATACGGTTACCTATGGCTGCAATCCGGAGAATGTATCCAAGGCGCGTGCCTTGATTCAGCGCGACCTCCAACAGATGAGCACGCAGGATGTCTCCGCGGACGAACTGCACCAGGCGAAAGCTCTGCTGCTGAGGCAAATCCCGCTGAGCGAATCGAGCGAAGATGCGGTTGCCGGGGGATTGCTTGCCAGAGCGCAGATGGGCCTGCCTTTGGACGAGCCCATACGGGCGGCAAAAAAATACTTCGAGATCGATGCGAACCAAGTAAAGGCCGCTTTTGCCAAGCAAATCCGGCCGGACGATTTTGTCCAGGTAGTCCGCGGCCCGGCGCCCCAATAGGGAAGCGCAAAGCCGCAGCAGGATATACTGAGAATAAGCAGGACATATCAGGGATCGTGCGGCTGTTCATCGCCTTCCAGCCAGAAACTCGACCTGGATCGATCCTCCTCTTGTTTCACGTAGCTGTTCCCAGAACCGGTAGTCCCGGCAAAGAACGCCTGCATACAACAATTACTCGCCATCTCAGAGTGCCTGTGAAAACGGGATTGAGAAAGAAAAGGAAGCCTGCGCCCTTATGAGCATGCCGATTCGAAATATCGCCATCATCGCTCACGTTGACCACGGCAAGACAACGCTGGTCGATGCGATGCTGCGCCAATCCGGTACATTCCGAGCCAATGAGTCGGTAGCCGAGCGGGTGATGGACTCGAATGAACTGGAGCGGGAGCGGGGCATCACCATCCTGGCCAAGAACACCGCGATTCACTTCCATGACAGCAAGATCAATATCGTAGACACGCCGGGCCACGCAGACTTTGGCGGAGAGGTCGAGCGCGCTCTCAAAATGGTCGATGGCGTCATGTTGCTGGTGGATGCCTCGGAAGGTCCCTTGCCGCAGACCCGCTACGTGCTCTCCAAGGCTCTCGAAGCCAAACTCCCGCCCATCGTTGTCATAAACAAGATAGATCGTCCCGACGCCCGGGCGCAGGAAGTCTTAAATGAGATCTACGATCTCTTTATCGATCTCGATGCGGTCGAGGATCAACTGGATTTTCCCGTTCTCTACACCAACGCCAAGCTGGGAACCGCGTCTACCGCCGCAGCTAAGCCCGGAACTGACCTGCAGCCGCTATTCGAAGCGATTCTCTCGACGATTCCTCCAGCCACAGGCGATCCCGGCGGCGCGCTGGAAATTCTGGTTACTAATCTCGACTACTCCGACTACCTGGGGCGCTTGGCGATCGCGCGCGTCTTCAACGGCACTCTGCATTTTGGAGATGAGGTAAACATTTCCAAGCGCGACGCATCCCTGCAAAAGACAAAAATCACCAAGCTTTTCAGTTTCGATGGGCTCAAGCGCACCGATATCGAACAGACGGAGGTCGGCGATATAGTCGCTATCGCGGGAGTTTCCGGCATCACCATCGGTGAAACCATCACCGGCCTTGAGAATCCTAGCCCATTGCCGCTCATCGTGATCGATGAGCCGACCATTGCCATGCAGTTCTCGGTGAACAACTCGCCCATGGCGGGGCGGGAAGGGCAGTTTGTTACCTCACGCAACCTGCGTGAGCGCCTGGAGAAGGAACTGCTGACCAATGTCTCCATTCGGGTGGAAGAGACCGGAAGTCCGGACAGCTTTAAGGTCCTTGGCCGGGGCGAATTGCAGCTCGCTATTCTTATCGAAATGATGCGCCGCGAGGGATTCGAGCTGATGGTAGGCCGTCCCGAGATTGTTACTCGCAGCGTGGACGGCAAGGTCCAGGAACCAGTGGAGCATCTGACCATCGATGTTCCGGAAAACTTCGTAGGCACGGTGATCGAGCGCCTGGGGCCCCGGCGCGGCGAAATGCTCAAAATGCACAATCACGGCTATGGCCGCGTGCGCTTGGAATTCCGTATTCCCAGCCGCGGCATCATCGGCCTGCGCAGCGAGATGCTCACCGAGACCAGAGGCACCATCGTAATGAATGCGCTCTTTGACGGTTACATGCCATATCAGGGGGAGATCCCGCAGCGCCCGACGGGCGCTCTGATCGCGGACCGCTCCGGCCCGACCACTGCCTATGCGCTGAATGGCCTTCAGGATCGCGGCGTACTCTTCGTTGGAGCCGGAGTCGAAGTATACGAGGGCATGGTAGTCGGCGAGCATTCCCGCGACAACGATCTGGACGTAAACGTGGTGCGCGAAAAGAAGCTTACGAACATGCGCGCTTCAAGCGCCGACGACGCGATCCGCCTGGTGCCCTTCAGGCCGATGAATCTCGAGCAGGCCATCGAGTTCATAGCGGAAGACGAGTTGGTTGAGGTCACCCCCAAGTCTTTGCGCCTGCGCAAGAAGATCCTCCAGGCCAACCGCCGCCCCCGCCGCAATGCCGTACACGCCGGCTAAGGCATTTTTCCTATAGGTGTAGACCGGAGCACGGCTGTATACGCGGCTATTTATCAAGAAAAGCCGCACATAACCGTCCTCGGAAGGACACAGTAATAGGGAAAATGCTCTAGAATCTTCAAAACCGGATCTGCTGAGGGTTGTGGCGAATGCCCCCTTAGGGGAGGGGACTATCGTACCTTTGCTTTCGGAATACGGCCCCTGCCCGCTAGATCGTCAAGCCCCAGTGCGCCTGCGCCGGTGAAGATTAGCATCAGGGCCAAGGCGAAGCAGGCCAGCGGAAAAGCGTAGCCATTGCTGGCCAGAATGCCATGGTGCAGATGAACCTTGTCGATGGCGACTGCCATGTCGATGACCACCAGGAATGCGACAACGCGGGTGAACAGGCCCACAATGAGGAGCATGCCGCCAAAGAACTCGGTGAACGCCGAAACATAACCCAGCCATGGGGGCAGGCCAAGCCGGCCAACCATGTGGGTGAATCCATACAGCGCGCCATGCGGGATGACTTTCTGATATCCATGAGCCAACATGATCGCGCCAAGGACAAGACGCATTACCAAAGCACCGAAGGGCTGAAAACGGTCAAGCGAACTAAACAAGCGATTCCCTCCCCCAAAAAGCTTCTATATGCAGCCGCCGCCAAATAACACTATCAGGAGAACGGCAATGGCTTACAGCACTTTCTAGAGTAAATCGAGGCAGGTATTCATCGCACAGGCGATGAGCTAGACCGGATTTCTATCCAGATGTATGGAAAAGGAAAAGGGTGGAAGCCATTCCTCCAGGACTTGCACCCGCTGTGGTCCAGCGCCTTTCACGGCGCACTGAAAAATCCAGTTTAACTACTGTCATCAGGACCTAATGGTATGGGCTTCCGGCCCAAATGAGAGTCAATACGGCTCAGGCTGCCCGGTCCAGTATCTCTTCGATTTCCTGGCGGAGACGTCTATTGACTTGGGCTGAGTTGATCCAAAATGGGGCGCTGACGCATTCCACCTCAAGCAGTTCGGCGGCCGCATTATAGTTCCATTGGATCTTGATCCCGTCTTTTACCGCTTCTCCTGCCGCTTGCTTTACTTGAATACCACGCTTGGAAGCTTTTTTCCGCAAACGCCTAAAGATTGCGCGAGTGATGCCACGAAATGTCTGCTTAAGATTTTCCGGCACGGACAACTGCCTTTCTGAACTTGTGAATTCAGGGCCGGCCCTCCCAAAGGTATCAAAAAACTTCCTGCCTGGCGGGTGGTCCCAAATACCGGACGAACAAGGTTGAGAATTGTTCCGCTATCCTTCAAAAAGATTTTGTCAAAAACTCCCAAACACGCGATTCGCCCGTTCGTAAATTTTCGTCGATAATCCTCGCTGGAGAATCCGAAGCCGATTTCACATCGGCTGGCAGAACACTACCTTAATCACGACTGATCTTTGAAACTCATGAAATGGCTTACCCGAATCCGTTGGCTGTTTAGTTCTGAGCAAGGCGCGGCCGCTCACCTCATTCCGCGCTGGATTGTCCTTCGCGCCCTCGGCCTGATTTACTTCTCCGCCTTCTTTTCTCTGGTCTTTCAGATTCGTGGCTTGATCGGGCCGCAGGGTATTTTGCCGGCGGCAACCTATCTGGAAGCCATCGCCAAATCCTTTGGGCCCCTCACCCGGATATGGTTTGCGCCGACGCTGCTTTGGATGGGGAGCGGGCCTCACATGCTCCTGGCGATCTGCTGGGTAGGAATGGCGGCCGCCCTGCTGGTCACGCTGAATCTCTGGCCCCGCGCCGGGCTGGTGGTCTGCTTTGTCTGTTTTCTTTCCTTTGTCAGTGCCGCCCAGGACTTTTCCGGCTATCAATCCGACGGCATGCTTCTGGAAGCCGGATTCATCGCGCTCTTCTTTGCGCCGGCGGGAATTCGTCCCGGGCTCGGCCGTACGCATCCGCCCTCCCGCGCCAGCCTCTTTCTGCTGCTGTGGGAATGGTTCCGCATCTATTTCGAATCGGGCTTAGTCAAGCTTCTTAGCGGTGATCAGGAGTGGCGCCACCTGACAGCCATGGATGAGTACTATCAGAACGGTCCGCTGCCAACGTGGGTGGGGTGGTATGTCCAACACTGGCCGCATTGGTTCCAGGTATCGACGGCGTTTGCCACTCTCGCGCTGGAACTGGGAATTGTCTGGATGCTGTTTCTGCCTCGCCGATGGCGGATCGTCTGTTTCTTCATCGTAACGCCCTGGCAAATTGGGGTGATTCTCACAGCCAATTACACATTCTTAAATTACCTGGTCCTCGCTCTGGGTTTCCTGCTCCTCGACGACCGGTTTTTTAGCGGGTGGATTCCGCGCATTAGAGAGCGGCTCGAGATGGAGCCGGAAGCAGCGCCGGCCTCTCCTCTCCGGCGTACGCTCGGGGTTACCGGAACCGCAGCCGGCGCGTTCTTTCTCACCTGGATCTTCTATGCAACCACGGCGCAGCTGGTTCGCATGTCCCTGCCGATTATTCCGTTGCCGATGCAGCCTGTCGCCGCACTGGAGCCCTTCCGCGTCGCCAATCAATATGGCTTGTTTGCTGTCATGACCCACGGCCGCTATGAGATCGAATTCCAAGGCTCGCGCGACGGTCAAAGATGGACCCCGTATCCCTTCCGCTACAAGCCGCAGGTCCTGGACGAGGCCCCCGGAATCTATGCGCCATACCAGCCGCGATTCGAATGGAATCTGTGGTTCGCCTCGTTGGGACCATGGCAGCAAAATCAGTGGGTTGCGGAAACCGAGGTGCGCCTGCTGGCCAACAATCCTCAGGTCCTCGCGTTATTCGCGAGCAATCCCTTTCCGGGCTCCCCGCCCAGCCAGGTCCGGGCCGTGCTCTGGCAGTATTGGTTTACTACACGCGCGGAAAAACATTTGACTGGCAACTGGTGGCGGCGGAAACTTCTCGGTCTGTATGCCCCAATCCTGGAGCGGCAAGCCAACGGGCAAATCAGTATTGCCGCTATGCCTGGAGATTTGCCCGCGCACGACTGAGGTATTCGGCGAGGTATTCGGCAAGGAAGGACCGTATTGTACGATGTGCGGGTTGGTTTGACAATCGAACAAAGGTGTATTGCAAAGCTAAAGTTATTCACGAAAGATGGTAAACGTTTGCGTGCCCGGACTGGATGAGCAACCCTGTTCACGGGGTGTTCATCTCAAAGAGTTCACGAGAGGGTTTTCAAAGGGCTAATGAATTCATCGATATTGCTCGTGGACGACAATGACGTTCAGGCCACCACGCGTAAGGCTATACTGGAGCGCACCGGCAGACCGGTTTTGGTCGCCGCCGATGGGAAGGCGGCAATCGATCTCCTTTTGCGTTCCGAGCGTCCGCACCAGTTCGGCCTGATGGTTACCGACCACCTTATGCCCGGCATGAATGGCCCTGAACTCGTATCAAGGGTTCGGCAGCGCGGTTTAACGATCCCGATCATCGTGCTCAGCGGTCATCCCGATGCGGAATCCGCGTATCACGGCCTGGACGTCATTTTTCGCCTTAAGCCCTTCCCACCCGATGCTCTCATCCAACTCACCCGCCAACTGCTTTGCCAGCCTATGCCGCGAACTGCATAAGTCCCTCTCTGCAACCTTGCGGTAAGAACGTTTAGGCCTCTATCGTTCCTGCAGTGGCCGTGCCCGCATTTCCGCCTTATTGCCGTCCGGCGCCGGTGTCTGCGACAATCCTTAAGAGAGTCGCAAAGCCTTATGCCGGAATTTGGAAGTTTCGCCCTCCTGCTCGCTCTTGCATTGAGCGGGTACACCCTCCTCGCAGGGGCGGTGGCATTGCGGCAATTAGCCACCGGCGCGCGCAGCCGGATTTCCCCGGAACGCCTGGCTGAAACAGCTCGCCGAGCCGGCATTGGCAGCTTTATCGCTGTCTGCTGCGCCGGAATTGCTCTGCTTTATGCCGCATTTACCAATGACTTCTCCGTTTCCTACATCCTGCACCACTCCAACCGCGCATTGCCTCTGCCGTATAAGTTCGCCGCCCTTTGGTCCGGTCAGGAAGGTTCCCTCCTGCTCTGGGCATGGCTGCTTACCGGTTACGGATTTGTCCTGCGTCGGCGGCACAAAGTCGACGTAAAGCTTACTGCGTATGCATCGACGATTCTCGCCGGCATCCAGATATTTTTCCTTTCGCTCCTGAACTTTGCCGCTCCTCCCTTCGCTCTGGTGCAGGGACAGGTGCCGGCGGACGGCTTCGGCCTTAATCCTTTGCTGCAATATCCGGAGATGGTGATCCATCCTCCGATGCTGTATCTGGGGTATGTCGGTTTTTCCGTGCCTTTCGCCTTCGCTCTTGGCGCGCTGATGATGCGCTACCCGGGAGAAAAGTGGATTCACATCACTCGCCGCTGGACCATGGTCACCTGGCTCTTTCTTACTTGCGGCATCTTCCTGGGCGCCCATTGGGCCTATTCCGTGCTCGGTTGGGGAGGATATTGGGGATGGGATCCGGTAGAAAATGCCTCGCTGATGCCTTGGCTTACGGGCACCGCGTTTCTGCACTCGGTCATGATGCAGGAAAAGCGCGGCATGATGAAGAGCTGGAACGTCTGGCTCATCTTCAGTACTTTCATGCTCTGCATTTTGGGCACAGACCTTACGCGCTCCGGCCTGGTCAGCTCCGTCCACGCGTTCGCTCAATCTTCCATTGGGACATGGTTCACCGCTTTTCTGGTGATCATTCTGGCGGTCTGCCTCTTTACCTTTTTCCTGCAGCGGGACCACCTCAAGTCCGAGCACAAGCTTGAATCGCTGGTTTCGCGCGAATCGAGTTTCCTGTTCAACAATCTCATCCTGCTCGCCGCCTGCTTCACTATTCTTTGGGGCACTCTGTTCCCGGTAATTTCGGAATATGTGCAGGGCAACAAGGTGACCGTCGGGGCGCCATTTTATAATCGCGTCGAGCTGCCCATTGGACTCTTTCTGCTGCTTCTCACCGGCATCGGCCCGTTGCTGGCATGGCGCAGCGCTTCGCTTAAGAGCATACGGCGGAACTTCATCCTGCCCGGAGCGGCCGTTCTCGCCACCGCAATCGTGCTGATTGCCGTGGGCCTGCGTCCTTGGCGTGATCAGGCTACCCTTTACTCGCTGGTCGCGTTCTCCTTGGGGGCCGGCGTCACCACAGCCGTCTGCTCCGAGTTCTTGCGTGGCGCCCACGTCATCCGCAGGCATACCGGCCAGAACCTGCTCGCCTCCATGGTCCAGCTCACCCGCCGGAACACCCGCCGTTATGGCGGCTATGTCGTCCACTTCGGAATTGTCATTATCTTTATCGGCATCGCTGGGGGCGCCTTCAATCAGAGCCATGAGCAGGAGATGAACGATGGGCAAAGCGTGACCATCGGACCCTACAGAGTTGTCTGCCGAAGCTTCACTCAGGATTCGAACGCCAATTACGATACCGAATTCGCCTTGCTCGACGTATATCGCGGCAATAAGAAGATCGACCAACTGGCCCCGGAAAAGCGCTTCTATACCGCCTCGCAACAGCCGCTGACCTTGGTCGCCAACCACTCAACCTTGGCTTGGGACCTTTACGTCATCTATGCCGGTAAAAATCCCGACACCGGCCTGCCGATCATTAAGGTATTTCTCAACCCGCTCATTGCCTGGATCTGGATTGGGGTCGTGGTGGTTGCCTTTGGAACTCTGCTCGCTCTGACGCCTAACCTCAGCGCGGCCCTGGCGCAAAGCCGCAACCGCAATGCTCCGCGGCAGCTTGAACACGAGAAGGAAGCCGTGGCCGCCGGCGGGAGCGGAGATTGATGTCCCGCTCTAACCTAATCCGCGCCGGTCAATTTGTGCTTATTTCGATTCTTATCTTCGCAGGAATCGGCGCGAGCGATTCCGCGGCCCGTTTGGACAAAGACAGTCACATGCTAATGTGCGTCTGCGGTTGCAATGAACTCCTGGGCGAGTGTAATCACGTGAGTTGCCCCTCCTCGGGACCCATGCGCGTCCAACTGGCGGAAAGCATTGCCCAGGGAAAAAGCGACAATACCATCTTTCATGAGTTCCAGGACCAGTATGGACCCGTTGTTCTGGCGGCGCCCATGTTCACCCGGTTCAATCACCTCGCCTGGATCGTACCCCCGCTGGTGCTCTTGCTGGGAATCGCAGCAGCCCTGCTCATTGTTCGTAAGTGGAAGCTTCACACCGTGGCCATGCCCGCGCCGGAGAGAACACCTGGTACGGATGCGATCCGCGATCGTATTCGCCGCGAGACTCAGATATGAGAGACTCCGCTCAACCCATCCATTCTCGTGAGCCTGTATTGCTATGAGCACCATTGCTTGTGGAGTTCTTCTTCTTGCCGTCTTCGCTTATGTCTTTTATCCCGACCGCCATGTCGAGCGGCAGAGGAGCAAAACCCGCCTCGATTTTCTCCGTGAGCAAAAAGAGGTGCTTTACGAGAATCTCCGCGACTTGAACTTTGAATATCGCGCCGGCAAATATCCTGAAGAGGATTACGCTGCGCAGAGCGCCGCTTTGGAAGATGAGACGGCCGCTGTCCTGGCTGAAATCGATCAACTGGAACGGCACTCGGCTCGAAATGCAGATCCCTCCACTTCGGTGCGCTTCGGTCGGCAGGACAAATAAGATTCTCATCCCCTTGGTTGGAGCCAAGAGCCCATGGAGCGTTTGGGTCGGGAAGGGCAAATTGTGTAACGAACTAAAGACTCGCGGCGCAAGATCGTTTTTCGAAGCAAAGGCTGCGGAACAGAAAGACGAACAATGAAATCGAATTTCTCCGGGAAGCTTCTTCACTCGCGCCGGCTGGTTTCCTCCGCGCTCGTTGTGTGCCTTGGCTTAATTCCTGCACTTTCCGCGTCCGCGGCTACTATCACCGGAGTCGTTACAAACGGCACCACGCATAAACCCGCAGCGAAGGACACGGTCGCGCTTATCGCGCTGACCCAGCAGATGCAGGAGGTCGCGCACACCAAAACCGATTCCAAAGGCCGCTTTTCTATCGAGTCGCCCGATGCGGGCATGCACTTGATCCGCGTCGATCACCAAGGAGCCGCGTACTTCCAGCCTGCGCCGCCCAACACGCCGGTAGTGAACCTGGATGTTTTCGACGTGGCGCCGGTTGTTGCCGGCGTGACCACCGAGGCCAACGTTCTGCGTATCCAGACAGACCAACAGGGCCTTCAGGTCACGCAGGACATATTCATCAAGAACGATTCGAATCCGCCGCGTACCCAATTTGGCAATCGCTCCTATGAGTTTTACATTCCGCCCGATGCGCAGATCGAAGGCTCCGACGCGGTCGCTCCCGGTGGAATGCCCGTTCAGTCTTCCCCTGTACCTCTGGGAGAGAAGGGCCATTACGCCTTCCGGTTTCCTCTTCGTCCGGGTGAGACCCAGTTCCAGCTCGGCTATCATCTCCCCTATTCCGGCAGCCTCACATTCACTCCGCGTTTCGCTACAGCCGAGACCAACTTTGTAGTTATGCTGCCCAATAGCATGACGTTCAAGCCGGAAGCCGGGTCCCCGTTCCAGACCGTGGATCAGCCCACCGGAGCGCAGACGTTCCTCTCCCGCAACGTTGATCCGTCGCAAAAAATCACCTTTACCGTCTCCGGTTCCGGCTCGCTGCCCCGTGAAACGCAGAACGCCGGCGGTCAGGGAAATGCCAGCCAACCTCCGGCCAACGCAGACACTCGTCCCGGTATAGGCTTGGGCGCTCCCATCGACACTCCCGACCCATTGAACAAATACAAATGGTGGATCCTGGGAGGAATTGCCCTGGTCTTCGCTATTGCCGCAGGTTTTCTACTGCGCAGACCGGTTGGCGCGGCAGGGGAGCTTTCCTCTGCCCAGGCTTTGGGGCCGTTACCGGTCCCCGGCTCTCCGCTTCCCCGTTCCGGCGACACTCTGCTGGCGGCCCTCAAAGACGAGCTCTTCGCGATAGAAACCGATCGTGTGCAGGGGAAGCTCTCCGATTCCGAGTACGTGGAGCTGAAGTCGGCTCTTGAACTCGTATTGCGGCGCGCCCTCAGCCGTCAACCGGCTTAACGCATTTTTCTTGGATACCGTGGCGTGGCAGGATTCGCTATGTGTAGCCGGTTATTGAGCCGCTCCGTCACGCCGATTCGAGGATGAGATTGCCATAAGGAGTAGTATCCGCTGTGCGAATGAGGCCAATCGCTTGCGGGACACGTTTTTTGAATTCGATGTGTGGTTCAAAGACGACGGGCACTCCGGCGAGGGCTGCAGCGAATGCTGATTGAGTCTGCTCCTGGTTGTGCGCTCTGAACTCAACCGCCATGAAAGCTCTCCCGATAGTGAAGTTCTTATTGAGCGCCTCCAGCACCTGCAAGATTCGGGGTACGTCATCGACCAGGGATATGTCGACAGTCTCAATCTGCGGCCAAAAGGGAAATCCGCGGTCAGCGATCACCAGAGTATTGGTGTGCCGGATACGGCAAAGTAGCGAACTGATAGCGGGATTCAGAATTCCTGTTTTAAGCATGTTCTCCTTTCGGCAAGCCGGGTTGAACAACAAATATAAACGCCAGGCCCCTGTTCTTACGGACAGATGCGGCAAGCTCCCCGCGCAGGTATAACCGCAAGCTTTGTTGGTGTCGACAACGAAGCTGTGGGCTGGCTACAGAACATCTCACCCAACAGAAATGTAAGCGGATCGCCCATATTCGCGGCAGGGAGAACAGCGTCGGAAACCAGAGGCAGGAAGGATACAGGCAAGCGCTTGAAGCGCACGGCCGGCGCCTGATCCCGAATTATATTGTGGCTCAAGATACCGTGGATGTGGAGAGCCGGGAAAATGGCAGAGCAGCGATGGGCCGTTTATTGGCCCTCCCCTCTCCCCCGGATGGAGTTTTTTGCTATAACGATCCTCTGGCGATGGGCGCCATGGATTGCATCTTGGACGCTGGATTGCGAGTCCCGGAAGATGTCGCCGTGATCGGGTGCGGCAATCTGCACTACGACTCCTCTCTGCGCGTGCCGCTCTCCAGTGTCGACCAGCAAAGCGTAGAAATGGGGAAACGAGCCGCAAAACTGGTTTGCGTTTAGTGAATGGAAACCTGCCACACGCGGCGGACTCCGCCTCGTCTCTCTACCCATCGTTCGGCAACGCTGAACGCACTATTAGCCTGTTAACAGGCCCTAAAGCGACATTCCACGTCTCCATGGGATAAAGTCGTTTTGGCCGAGTTGTTCCGCCTTGGTTTGCGTCATCCCGCCGGCCACTTTCAAGATCAGCTCCAGCATCGAGTCGCCAATCTGCTCAACTGTGGCCTCGCCCCGAATGATCGGTCCTGCGTCGAGATCAATGATATCGGACATTTTTCCGGCAAGCTTAGTATTGGTTGAAACCTTGACGACGGGCGCGATCGCGTTTCCCGTCGGAGTTCCAAGCCCGGTGGTGAAAACGACGACATTGGCGCCTGCTCCTACCTGCGCGGTCACAGCTTCAATATCACTTCCCGGAGTACAAAGGAGATTCAGCCCAGAAGCAATTGCATATTCCGGATAATCAAGAACACCGCGGACCGGCGAGGTTCCTCCTTTGCGCGCAGCCCCGGCTGACTTCATGGCATCTGTTATCAATCCGTCCGCGATGTTGCCGGGCGAGGGATTCATCTCAAATCCGGAATGTACCGCCTTAGCACGGGCCGCATAGTCGCGCATCAACTGGATAAAACGATCTCCGTCTGCCGGATCCTGGCAGCGATTGATGAGATTTTGTTCGACCCCGCAGAGTTCCGGAAACTCCGAAAGAATCGATCTGGCTCCCACCGCCGCTAAGATATCGGAGACATGGCCCAGCGCGGGATTGGCTGAGATCCCGGAAAATCCATCTGAGCCGCCGCATTTCAGTCCCAGCGTCAGCTTGGAAATGGAGGCTGGCTGCCGCTCAAACTGATTGGCCTGAATCAGCCCATCAAACGTCGCGCGAATCGCCTGCGAAAGCAGGTCCGACTCGAGGCCTGTCTTCTGTTGATCGAAGATCAGGACCGGCTTTTGGATCTCCGGATCTCGCTTGCCAAGCTCTTCGAGCAGAATCGAAGATTGAGCGTTTTGGCAGCCCAGGCTCAATACCGTTGCGCCGGCCACATTGGGATGATGAATATAATCGGCCAGAAGTCCGCACAAATCTCTGGAATCCTGCCGTGTCTCGCCACAACCTCCGTGGTGCAGCAAAAACCGGATGCCATCGACGTTGGGAAAGATTCGCTCGTTCCCCCGCGACGCTGCGATATCCTGGGCCGCGCCCTTGGCCGCTTTGAGGTGCGCCTCGATCAAGCCTCTTACCTGTTGGCTGTAGCGCTTGGGCCGTCCGTAGCCCAATTCCTCTTCAAAGGCGTCGCGCAAGGCTTCCACATTGCGGTTTTCACAAAAAACCAGCGGAATTACCAGCCAGTAGTTCCGTGTGCCAACTTGCCCATCTTTGCGGAGATAACCGTCGAAGGTCCGCCGCGACCAGCGGGAGACATCGGGCGCCGTCCAATGGAAACTACCATTCTTTTGGGTGAAACCAGAGGTATCGTGCTGTAGATTGCGGGTGCTCACCAAGCCGCCGCGAGGAATCTCCTCGCGAACCCGCCCCACTTTACCCCCGTACATGATGACGTCGGCGCCTACCGCCAAATCGGCCACGGAGAATTTCTGCTTGGCCGGAATATTCGATATGGGGGTGTAGACCTCACCCGCAAACGTTACGGGCTCTCCCGCATTCAGATTGGTTAATGCGACCAGAACATTGTCGCGCCGATCCACTTTCAACACTTTCTCTAAAGCCATTACTTCCAGTCCGCCCTTTCCACACCCGAATATTCTATTTCTACTCCATAGTTCTCTTTTCCGCGCGTGAACGCCTAACCCGGCTGGTTTGGATTACTATATCGTTTACTGCACCGCCTTCTGAAAGGGCTTTTTTTGCGTCTGCGAAGATAGAACGTATGAGTACATCTCTTTTTGATCTGAACGGCAAAACCGCTGTAGTGATAGGCGGTACAACTGGAATCGGGCATGCTCTCGCTCTAGGGCTGGCGGACGCAGGCGCTGATGTTATCGCCTCTTCAAGACGTCCGGAACAGGTAGCGAAAATCGCTGCCGAGATCGAGGCCAAGGGCCGGAAAACATTGCGGCGGCCCTCGGATGTGAGCGATCGGCAGTCGCTTACCGGATTACGCGACGAAGTCTTAAAGCAATTCGGCAAGGTGGATATCCTGGTGAATTCCGCGGGAATAACCCGGCGCGCGCCTACCGTGGATTTCCCGGAGGCTACATGGAACGAGATCATGGAGACGAACCTCACCGGCACACTGCGGGGCTGCCAGATATTTGGCGAGCACATGCTGGCGCGAGGCTACGGCCACATCATCAACATCGCCTCTCTAGCCACTTTCGTCGGACTCTTCGAGGTCGCAGCTTACGCCGCCAGCAAAGCTGCTGTCGGGGCCTTGACTAAATGCCTGGCTGTCGAGTGGGCACGGCGCGGCGTTCTGGTGAATGCGATCGCACCCGGCCTGTTCCGCACCGACTTGAATCAAAATCTTCTTGATAACACCGAGCGCGGGCGGGAGTTCAAGATCCGGACTCCCTTGGGCCGTTGGGGCAAGACCGAAGAATTGGTCGGCGCGGCGGTGTATCTGGCATCGGAGGCCGCATCTTTCGTTACCGGCGAGATTCTCGTAGTCGATGGCGGATTTCTCTCCAGCGGTGTCAACCAATGACGACGCGGCGGGGAAAGCGGCCACGTTGACCGGGCTGTCCAATCCGTCGCTCTACCGGCGACTGGGCCGGACGGATTTACATGTCTCCCGGCTCGGTTTTGGCGCATCGCCTTTAGGAGACGTCTTCGGTCCGGCGGATCCGGAAGAAGGTAAGCGAGCCGTCGGTCTGGCCATCGACTCAGGCATTAATTTTTTCGATGTCGCGCCCTATTACGGTAGAACACTGGCCGAAGAGCGGTTAGGTCAAACCCTCGCCGGCAGAAGGCATGAAATCCTGCTGGCGAGCAAGTGCGGACGCTATGGCCGAGACGAATTCGATTTCTCCGCTCAACGAACGGCTCTCAGTATCGAGGAATCGCTGGAGCGGCTAAAGACCGATTATTTAGATCTATTTCAGGTCCACGATGTGGAATTTGCCGATGTGCAGCAAATCATCCACGAAACTCTTCCCGCCATGCGTAAGATTCAGCAACAAGGCAAGGCGCGCTATATCGGAATCACGGGATATTCCCTCAAAACGCTGGTGCGCATCGCCCAAGCCGTGCCGGTTGACACAATCCTCAGCTATTGCCGTTATAACCTGATGATCCAAGACATGGACGATATTCTGACTCCCTTCGCGAAAGAGCGAGGGATCGGGCTGATCAATGCATCCCCTTTGCACATGGGGGTGCTGACCGGCGGCGGTCCGCCGGCTTGGCATCCGGCTCCTTTGCAAGTGCTCGATGCGGGAAGCAAAGCCGCGGAGTATTGCCGTCAACGTGGAGCAGATCTCTCTACTATCGCCCTACGGTTTTCGCTCGATCATCCCTACGTCTCAAGCACATTGGTCGGCATGTCTAACCGGCAGCAGGTAAAAGCCAATCTCCGCGTACTCGAAGAGCAGGGTGGGAGCAATGGTGACCATGAGCTGCTTGCCGGTATCCGCGCGATTCTTGCGCCGGTCTCCGGCCGCACCTGGCCCTCAGGACGCGTGGAAAATTATGACTGAGCAGCATGAAGGAATTTATGTATGCCCATGAAGGCCATGGTCCTCCACTCTCCCGGCAATGTTTCTATCGAATCGGTAGCCGATGCTGTTGCTCAACCGGGAGAAGTCTTACTGAAGGTGCGGAGAATCGGCCTCTGTGGAACCGACCTGAATTCCTACCGCGGCAAGAATCCCCTGATCACCTTTCCTAGAGTTCCCGGCCACGAGATAGCGGCGACCATAGCAGAGGCCAGCAAAACGCATCCGGAGCTCGCGGTTGGCCTGGACGTCACCCTGTCTCCTTACAGCAATTGCGGCAAATGTGCGTCCTGCCTTCGTGGGCGCCCGAATGCCTGCCAATTCAATGAAACGCTAGGCGTGCAGCGCGATGGCGCTTTGAAGGAATACATCGCGATACCTCCGGACAAACTCTATCGCGCCGAGCTGTCTCTCAAGGAGCTCTGCTTAGTGGAACCGCTGACCGTTGGCTTTCATGCAGCAGCGCGCGGACGAGTAACTGCTCAAGATGCGGTGGCGATCTTCGGTTGCGGCGGCGTCGGCCTAGGCGCAATCGCCGCATCCGGCTTCCGCGGAGCCAGAACTATAGCCATCGATCTTGAGGATGCAAAACTAGCGACTGCTTTGCGCGCCGGGGCGACCGAAATCATTAATACCACGCGAGAATCCTTGCATGAACGTCTGCAGGAGCTGACCGGAGGCCGGGGCCCGGACGTAGTCATCGAGGCTATCGGACTGCCGCAGACCTTTCGCGCGGCGGTTGAAGAAGTCGCCTTCACCGGGCGCGTGGTTTACATCGGTTATGCCAAGGAACAGGTCGCATATGAAACCCGGCTCTTCGTCCAGAAGGAATTAGACATCCTTGGCTCGAGAAATGCCCTGCCCGAAGATTTTCATCAGGTGATCCGCATGCTGGAAGAGCGTCGCTTTCCTGTCGATGAAGCCGTGAGTGCAGTTGTGCCGCTGGCCCGCGCTCCGGAAATGGTCAAGGCCTGGAGTGATAATCCAGGGAAGTTTTCCAAGATCATGGTCTCGCTCGACTGATGGTTTTCAAATCGAGGAACAAACCTTGACCAATCTGGGGCGCCCGCCAAACATTACAACGTCATATTGGATCCAAGACCTTAGTCGGTTTCTCCCCGGTGAGGCGAAAAGACTTGAACTGGTCTCATAGACCCAATGCCCTCGCCAACGCTGCGGATGAGACCCCGCCACCGAAGCGGGGCTCATGCTTTCGACCGAAGCCTCAAATCTATTTATGAGGCCAGTTCTTGGCTCCGGAACGATGAATACAGGGCAGCCCCTGCCACGATGAGGTTCGCCACCACCACCGGAACGGCGCCGATCTTCACGCCGTAGACGATCCACAGGCAGGCGGCCGCCGCCTGAATCTTGGTCAGCGTCGAAGCCCGGCGGAAAAAATATGAGGCTGCGAAAACGGCGGTCGCAAGCCATCCTAGTAAAGCGATCGTCATTGCATTCCTCCACCGAAGGCGGGCGCGGCGTTGCGGATGGTAAGCCAATCGGTGCGCATCCGGTCCCAATCCTGGAGAACGAATCCCCCCGAATTGAAGAAAGAGCGGATCTGCTTGGAATCCAATCCAACCACGTCCTGCAAAATCGGGACCAATACCCCAAGAGCATCATCACTGAGAACCGTTCGCTTCGCGATTTGCGTGATGAAGGGGTTTTCTGAAACGGCTATCGTGAATCCGTCAAGCCGATTGACGTGCAGCATTACATTGACGTCGGAACTTCCATCGCCCACGTAAACGATGTGGTTATGACCGAGCGCCAGTTTGACGCGCAACTCCTCTACCACCACAACCTTGCCGTATCCCGCGGGGACCCGGACGATCGACTGAATCTCTCCGCTTACCCGGTCGTAGCGGAATTGCGTCCCACAGATATTTTCGTGCGGGACGATGCCTTCCAGAGCGGACTGAATCACTTCTTCCGGTGCTGCTGAAACCACGTAGAACGAAAAGTGATGGCCGTCGAGTTGCTTCAGAAGTTCGAGCATCAGCTTGATATTGTCTTTCAGGCGAATCCTCTTCCCCACGGCCGCGAGATGCTCCTTGCGCACGCGGCGGTACTCCGGATCGTGAAGCAGAAGATACGGCAGTTCGCCGCCTTGTTGGATCAGATGGATTCTGGCCAGTCCCGCTACACGCTCTTCGAAGCCGGCAATGCCGAGCATTTCGCTCAGAACGATACCTGAATCATTGAAACTAAGAGTCTGGTCGAAGTCGCTTACCAGAAGTATTTCGCGCTTTCCGCCTGCTTGTTCGCTGGTCATGTGAACCTCCAGTTTGTGCCGGGAAGATCCCGGTTTCGTTGGCACTCATGCTGCTATATCAGCTTAGGGCGATTAGTCACCCTTATTTTATCGGATCGGGTGCTCCTGTCGAGTACGAATCTGGGTTCGCCTCGAAAATGCTGTCATTACAGATTTCTACAGCTTTAGAATCATTGCGGGCGGGCTCCGCAATGTGCCTCTGCTAAGTTCGGCGTCCCTCTGGAGCGTGCGGGCGCAGTCGATTTTTACCCCACACGCAGTCCCCGAATCTCATCCGGGAGTTCCGCATAGCTGTCTTATTGTCTCTCGCAAGCTGTATTATTAGCGGGTGACAGCTCGCGCTCATCAAGACCATCCCAAATACCGCAAGATATTCGAGCGGCTTGCTCGCGACATTGCCTCCGGCAGGTACGCTGCTGGACAAAAGCTTCCCAGCGAGGCCACGCTGGTGCGACAGCTTGGAGCGTCAAGGATTACCGTAGGCCGTGCCCTCCGCGATCTGAAGGAACAGGGACTGGTAGAACGAATCGCGGGGTCGGGCACCTATGTTCGCAGCCGTTCAAGCAAAGCCTCCACGGTGCTCTTCGGCCTGCTGATTCCCGACCTCGGAGAAACCGAGATCTTTGAACCTATTTGCCAGGGAATGGCTGTTGCGCCGCAGGAATCTATCCAATATGGCCTGCTTTGGGGGCAAACCGGGTCGAATGGAGCAACGAAAGAAGAGCAGGCCGTCGGCCTGTGTGGCCAGTTTATCGAACAGCGGGTTTCCGGAGTGTTTTTTGCGCCGCTCGAACTCACGCCCGCCAAGGACGAAACGAATCGGAAGATCGTCAGCGCCCTCGATAAAGCCCAAATTCCCATCATCCTGCTGGACCGCGGCATCCTGCCTTTCCCTCGAGACACCCATTACGACCTGGTGGGAATCAATAATCGCCGCGCTGGATACCTTGCCGCTGAACATCTCTTCAGCCGCGGCTGCCGAAAGCTCTTATTCGTCGCCGATTTGAGCGCCGCGTCGACGGTGCAAGACAGGATCGTAGGTTTTCGCGAGATGTTGGTTACGCATGATCTTCCGATAACAAGTCATTCGATTCAATGCCTGCCCTCGATCGCAAATGGCGCTTTGCAAAAGGTGCTGAAGGAGATTCACCCCGACGGATTTGTTTGCGTCAACGACCGCACGGCGGGGCGATTGATGCAGAGCCTGCTGGCTTTGGGCTACCAGATTCCGGGCGATTTCAAAATGGTGGGAATCGATGATGTTGAATATGCCAAGTTACTGCCCGTGCCCCTGACCACGATTCACCAACCCTGTCGTGAAATCGGCCAGGCAGCGATGGCGGCAATGCTCGATCGTATCAACCATCCCGGCAGGCTCGCTCGCGAAATCCTCCTCGAATGCAGGCTGGTGGTGCGGGCATCTTGCGGCGGCCCGTAAGCACCGGCAACTTCAGAGACAAAGAAGCTCGAATCCACATAGGCTATTGCTTCTTTTCACTGACGAGTACTGGCGTCAGTGATTGTCCTCTCTCCTCGCCCTGCGCCCTTCTTTGCCACCTCTTGGAGAGACTTGTACGCAGCCGGAGGAAAGGAGTCTCGACGAAATAGTAAGAAAAAGCGGAGACTCCGCCGATCAGGATCAGGTTCAGCGGCAATCGGTTGATTACATTGTTGGAATTTGGCGTGAGGAAAAGCTGCTGCCAGATATACAACGAGTAGCTGAGTATCCCAATGGTCACCAGCGGCTTGGTATTCAACAGCCAAAAGGCCGCGTCCTCAATATGAATCACTCTCCAGATGGTCGCCGCGATACAAACCAGAGCGACGGACTCACCCACACCGAGGTAAAACGCTGGAAACGGCTTCAGCGTGGCATACATCGCCACGGAGAGCAAGGGGACCAGGAAAAACCAGCGCACACTGATGATGCGCCGAACGGTCGGGCTACTTTCAAGCTCGCTTGTCGTGATCGCTAATAAACACCCGATCGCGATCGCGTCGCTCATGAAGAGCAGGCTCTCCTCCATCGCCGCAAAGATATGTGGCGCGTACAAATAGGCCGTAAGCCGTAGTAACGGCGCCCCCGCGAGAACGAACAGACAGGTCCACAGCCTTCCTCGCTTCGAAGTAAATAGAAAGATCAGCGGCCACACCAGGTAGAACTGCTCTTCAACGCCCAGCGACCAGAGATGCCCGGTCCACCAACTGCCGTTGAGATCATGGTTCATGGTGAAGGTAACGGCGTAGATAAGATTATGCGGGCCAAGGGTGATCCAGCCGCTCCACGAGAGGATGGCGGCGACCAGGATGAAGGTATATGCGACCGGCCATATTCTGAAGGCGCGGCGGACATAAAACATTTTGATGGAGATGCGTCCACTCTTCCGCTCTTCGTTCAGCAGAAGAGTGGTAATAAGGTACCCCGAGATCACGAAGAAGACCTTTACACCAAAAGGGCCGTAATGGTAAATCATGCGCGCGTACGGATTGAATGCACGGAACGCCGGAGTATTGCAAAGATGAGAGACCAGCACCAGGCAGATCGAAACTGCCCGGCAACCGTCCAACGAAGGAATGCGATGAGTGTTGTTCTTCAGAGAATTCCTACCCTTTCAACAACAGACATCAGAGATGTCAGGGGAAGCAATTGCTGTCGCAGGGGAATCTTAGGCTGACGCAGACGATCTGCTTTTAATTTACTCCGCGGCGATATCGAGGACAAGATCGACAGGTTCAGCATCTCGCGAGGGAGAAGAGCAATCGACAGCACAAAACATCCATTTAAGAATTCCGCGAATTAATTTCTCGCCGAAAAAGCTTGCCGGGACCGCCTCGTAATGCTACGCTTGGCACGTTTCGTTTCCTTTCTGTCCATTTGTCCCCTCCCCTGGTTACGGAATCCTGGTTACGGAATTCTGGTTGCAAATGAGTTCGAGTTTCCCCGGAGCCGGCCGGGTGGCCCGGCTGCGTAAACGCAAATTTGTGCCGTAAGTGCTTAAAAATGTTTGAGGGCTTTTCAACCCCTGAGGGATGATTCCCCTCAATTTGTGAGTTTTTCGCATCCTGTGCGGCACACCCCGCCGCGGGCCTGAAGGATCTCCGAGGTGGCACGATGAAGTTTTTTCTTTCTTTCATATTTCTTCTTCTGACGTCGATACCTGCACATGCCCAGCAGCCGGTCGATTATCGTTCTCGCACCGTCTACTTCATCCTCACTGATCGCTTCCATGCGCACGATCCATATAACCCATATATCGATCCCGGGTATCCGGACGCCACGAACACCGTCAACTGCTTTGAGGTGCTGTGCCCAGCCGAAGAGCAATGGCGAAAATATTGGGGCGGCGATATTGCCGGAATAGAGCAAAAGCTTGATTATCTCGGCCGTCTCGGAGTCTCGGCAGTGTGGGTAACTCCTCTTATGGAAAACGTGCGCGCTTATGAGGGAGGTACCGCGTACGGCACCGGTTATCACGGCTATTGGGTGCAGAATTACGATAGGCCCAATGCACACTTCGGAAATTGGGGAGACGTAAGCTCATTCAGCGCGCAGTTGAACGCTCATTCGATGCGCTACATCCAGGACATTACGCTCAATGATTCCAATCCGCTCAACAACCATGTTTATGGCCGGCTTTTTCGCACCATGAACTCAGATCAGATCTTCATCAAGAGCTATTACAACGATTTCGACCAGGAGAACGGACTTCACTACTACAAACATTTCCAATGGACGCCGCAATGCAAAGACGCCAAAACGAAGAGCGATGCGGAATGGACATATTGGCAATTGCATCATTGCCTGCTCGCAGATCTCAGCGGCTATAATCAGCACGATCCCAAAATTGCAGACTATTTAGTGAATGCGGGGAAACTTTGGATTGACCATGGAGTCCAGGATTTCCGGCTGGACGCCGTGAAGTTCCCTTTTCCCGATTTCATCGCAAGATTCACGCACGAGATGATCCAGCATTCAGAGGATCTCGGCAGGTCCGATCCATACATTGTCGGCGAATGGTCTGGCGGCGGCGTTGGCGACTCGAAGTCGCTGGCATTTGCAAACAGCTATGACTATTTCAAAACCAACATTCTCGATTTCACTCTCTCCCTCAGCCTGAATCAATTTATAGGGGGAAATTACGAAGTCTCCGGCCAACAGCTTGATGCCGTCGCCTTGGATGACCTGCTGCGGCAACGTGTAGGCGCCTTCAACGGGCGAGACACCTGGCAGGGAATATTCATTGACAATCACGACCAGATCCGAACCATGGTTCGCCTGGACAAAATAGGCGTAACCAACGAAGCTGAACGCGAGAGAAGAATGGATTTGGCTACGGTCCTGCTGATGACCGTACGGGGTATTCCTATCATTTATTACGGCGACGAACAGTATTTGGCCGACTATCATGTGTTTGAACTGAACGGCTACTCCTACAGCAAGGACTCGATTAACACGAGCGCGGACGACCCATTCAATCGTCCGGGCATGAAGACCTGGGACGAGAAGACTTCGGCTTTCCAGATCATCAGCACCTTGGCTTCGCTTCGGCGTACGAGTCCCGCCATTTCGGAAGGAAGCTATACAACGCTCTACGTCGATTCCGACATCCTGGTTTTTCAGCGGGCTCAGGATGACGATTGCGTGCTCGTCGCGGTAAACCGTGGCGCCGCGAAAGATATATTGGTGCACCCCAACTGCGGAACCGTCCTGGGACGCCATCGAGGACTGCTTGCCCGAGTCAACGATGCGAATCGCGGGAACTATGCTGAAGGCGGTTCAAGTTCGACAACTCTTCACCTGGGTGCTCTAAGCTCGCTCGTGCTCTCGTCGAAACAGCCTATGCCTTAACAATGATCCTTTATTTTCGGCGTCTGCAATGGAAACTCCTTTGTACGTTGCCGACGTACTTGCCCAGCAGCCACTGAGCGGAAATCCTCTCGCTGTTAAAACATGACCCTATCCGAATGCGGCTGTAGGTCGTTGTGATAAACATTCGTGGCAGGATAGATTCAGTCGGGAGGCAAAGATGGAAGTCTCTGAGAATAATGAATCCCGGTTTACCGGACGTGTGGACAGCTACAGGCTCGCCCGGCCCCGCTATCCCAAGGAGATTCTGGATCTGCTGCGGCGGGAATGTGGGTTGACCTCTCAATCAAGCATTGTGGATGTTGCGGCGGGAACTGGTATTTTTACCGAGCTCTTTCTTGAAAATGGAAACACCGTCACCGCGATCGAACCGAATGCGGAAATGAGATCCACCTGCATCGAACTTCAGCCGGTGTACCCAAAGCTCACGGTGCTCGAAGGAACTGCAGAAAATACGGGACTACAAGAATCCTGTGCCGATTTTGTTACTGTGGCGCAAGCACTGCACTGGTTCGATCTGGCGCGTACCAGAAAAGAGTTTGCCCGAATCCAGAAGAAGAATGGATGGTGCGTCATCGCATACAATGAACGCCGTCCGGAAGGCGACCCGTTTCATCGCGGCTATGAAGCCTTGCTGCGGCAATTCGGAGTGGATTATGATGCGGTACAACGCAAGTACCCGGATATAAGCACTCTGCGTGCCTTCTTCGATCCTGCCCCCGTGCACCGGCTTCGCCTGGAGAATTTCCAGCTCATGGACAGAGATGCCCTGGTCGGACGAGTGGTGTCATCTTCTTACATGCCGACGCCTGGACAGCCCGGCTACGATGCGATGCTGAAAGAGATTGATCGTCTCTTCGCGGAAAACGAAAGGCAGGGAGTTGTCAAGCTGGATTATGAATGCACGGTAAGTTACGGACAATTGCGCTGAGGGTAAAAAATTACGGAGATTTGCGGTGGCCTTTTCATACCGCAGGCGTTCTTATTTCACGTCCGCCGAGCGATCTCCTTCGTAATGCATGATGTGGTAATACGCTTCCCATCCGTTCCACAGAAGGGGCGGCGACAGGTGAGTGAGCGGATCATTCAGGTAATCCGAAAAGACTTGAACCATTTCCCGTGTCCTATAAATACCCGTGAGCCAATCTCCCCTGTACCAGTTTTTCCATTTGCCGTATTCCGCATCGGCCTCTGCCTGATGAATCTGGTCAAAGGCGCTCAAAGCCTGTCGTGCCGCCTGGCGAGCTTGAACCGGCTGTCCGTTATCGTTATCTTGAATAGCTTTCGAGATCAGGAACAGAATGTGATTGCTCTCCCTGTTAATCGCTACCATGGCCAATACCTGGGCGCGATAAAAGGGCAGTCTAGCCGGCGTTACGAGTGCTTCGGCCGCAAGGGCCTTCTTCCATACCGCGTCCCATCGGGGCTGTGCATCGCCGCATTGCTGGATTTCTTTTGCGACGGTTTGGCGAAGCCAATCCCTTCCGGGTATCTCGGCCGATTCAAATCCATCAGATCGATAGGCGGAGATGTGGGGCGGTTCCCATTTAGGCGCCTGGCTTGGCACGGAATAGAGCGGCGAATCAATCATGTAGGTCAGCATCATTTGCCTGACCTCGGTGTGGTAAAGCTGGTCGCCATACTCACGGGGCGGTTCGCCGAAATGCGCGGGCGAAGCAAAGTACTCCTTGTAAACCTCGGCGACCGCGGAGGCCGCCTTCTCTCCGAACTCCTCCGCGGCCCATTGCCGGTAGTAGTCGCCGCTCGCCTCGGTTCCTCCCGGCGGAACGCCCTTCCATGCCACATCCATTACCGCCTTGGCCGTCATCACAACCGGGCGAATGTCGCTGGTATTGACCAGGAGATATTCCGTGGCTCCCGCTTTTGTGTACCGTCCGAGCTCGGAAAAGATGCGCGAGACTGGAACCATCTCTGTAAGCTGATTCGATCGATTGTTCATCATCGCTACGTGATAATAAGCGCCCTGTCCCGCGGCTACTTGCCCTTTGTCCTGCAGGTATCCGTATCCAAGATCCGCCCATACCGGGATGACTTCGGAAGGTATTTTGAGGTCGCCCTGCTGAACCAGCCTCGCTCCCTCCTGCCAAAGGTCGGTATCAAATTTCGCATTGGGATGAACTGCTCGCACGATACTCATCTGGTCGGCGATGGCCTTACCGATGAGCTGGCCCAGAGCTTTATCATTCCCCCTGACGCTCGGGTCCATGGAGGCGTAGCTGACATCCGACAAGCCGCGCAAACCTACTGCCCAGAGAATTTCCTGATTGGGCGGGTAGGAAGCGACCGCGTCTTTCCATGCTCGCTCCAGAATTTCAGGATGGGTGCTGTAGTTATAAGGCACATCTTTGGGCCATCGCGCGACGTTCAGTCCCAGAGGAATGGCGTGGTGCTGGGTCATGATTAGACCGCGTTCCCCCGCCAGCTTGACTTGCGGATCATCCGGGAAGATCCAGGTCCCTGGCACCACCATATTGCCCTTGAGGCGCAGGATGGTCTCATAGACCTTGTTCCACACCGCGAGCGCGATTCCCGTCTTATCTGTCTCTTCTCCCGGCGCCCATCCCGTTAAAAGGTCCTCGTCATTGAGGAAGAAGCCGCGATATTTGAAGACAGGAGCCGGATACGCTTTTTTCAACGATGCAGGAATGTCAATGTGAGTGCGGCGGACGGGCTGGTGATCGGTCCAGTAATACAAGGGATCGATGCCCAGATACTCCTGGGAGAATTGGTAGACAGCATAAATCGTCCCACGCACATCCTCACCTGCAAGCACGATGGCCCTAGCTGGCCGCGTTGCGTTCCACGTTGCGGAAGCTACGGAGATAGAGAAGGACTCAGGCGCGGTCAAGCCGGCAGGCCGCATTGCTTGAGGAATCTTCGATTGCTCCCCGATCAGGATAGTGACCGGTCCGGCATCCTGACCACTATGCACAATTCTCGGTTTGCTTCCCAGCACCTTCTCGAAATCGGACGCAAGATCGTCCGCCGCTGTCCGGATCGGCAGTGGCTCATCCTGGCTCTCAAAGATGGTTACTGTAGAGTTGAGAACCAAGCGCCGCCCTGCGTTATTCTGCGCGAAGGCGGTTATTGTGCATCCCAAAGCCAGGGCCGCGGGCAAAATCTTTTTCACCGGCAGCCGGGTGACAGATTGCAGCCAGCATAAGGTCTGGTCTTTCATTGCTTATACCCTCCCGGCGTGCGGCCTTCTCAATTGAGATAGGCATCGCAAAGGTGTGCCGTTGTAGCGGAAATCATTTCGGGACGCTTGCCGCCTGGGTGGCGGCGAGCGGCGGTCCCTTGATATACCGGCTCGCGAAAATAAGAAAGGTCGGCCAGTTTGGCGCGTCCGTGTGGCCGTAGTGATGCTGCCGAAATCCCAAATCGCCATCGATCAGCGCAGTCCCCATCGGGGGAAATACGTTTGTGCCCAGGTCCTTCTTCCCCAATAATTTGTACACCGGCCCGGCGGCGGCTTCGGCCATGAACATTCCTTGGGCATCCGCCCACGCATCCCCCGGCGCAGCGCCGCCGCTTATAAAAACCGGACGCGGCGCACACAGCGCAATCAATTCGTGAGCATCGACAGGCAGATCGTAGGAGTGCAGCGGACCGGCGTACTTGAGGAAATTGCCCGCCATCCAGTGATATTCGTTCACTGCGGCTACATTCTCCACCAGTTCGCCCCAGTGGCGGCGGAGCAGCTTGGCGCCGCCTTCGCCCGAGGAGCTGACATACACGATCGCAAAGCGCGGATCGTATGCCATAGTAACGAGCGCCGCCTTGCCATAACGGGAGTGGCCTTCGAGGCCGACCTGCTTAGCGTCGACGGCCTTGTCCGTCTCGAAATAATCCAGTGCGCGGCTGGCGCCCCAAGCCCATGCACGCAATGCGCCCCAATCCTCGGGCTTACGCGGCTGGCCTTTATTCACCAGACCAATGATGCCCTGCGTCAAGCCCGCGCCATTGTCCGCCTGCACCGATGTGGGAATGAGGGTGGCATATCCCCAGCCCTTGCGCGAGAACCTGTTCCTGCCAAGTGGGACCGGGAAATGGCGGAGGAGCCGGCCGGTTCGCCCCCAGACGGCGCCGCAGCGCAGCCATAAGCGCAGGATCGTAGGTAAACTGCATCATCACCGGTACAGGACCGGTTGCATTTGCCGGAGTTGAGAGGGTTAGCTGAATGCCAACCGTAATCGCGGGATCGGCGGAGTTATCGACGTGGCCAACGAGATGTTTCGTGATGACCGGAATGTCCCCGACTTTTTCATTGCTTGTGCTCTCTACCACCCATCTCACCGTGGGAGTATCTTTGGGCATGCGGCCGTAGATTTCCCGGTCGAATTCTTCGACGATCTCCGGGCGGCGGCGATTCCACCACATCTTCGCCGTCGTTACCTTCTTTCCGTTATTCAGAATCAGCGGGTCGGGCAACTTCGGGTACGGATTGGCCTTCGACTCGTCATAGTTCACCGCGTTGGGTGAATTGGGATTCTTAGTGTCGGCGCCGGGCCGAAGCGAACTGATGTGAAGCTGATCCATCATGTTCTGCCTATCCTGCTCCGATGTCATCTGCACCGGCGGAGCAACCGTCTGCGCGGTCTGAGCGACACAGTCAACGAATGGCGCGATAACCAAGACGAAAATCAGTGAAAGCTCCACCCATCGCTCGCTTCGCAAAAAGTTTCTCCTCGTTTTTGTCTCTATCGCAAACGCCGCAGCATTCGCTTCAACCAAGGCTGCGGTTTCCAATTAGTACGCGATCAAGACTATAGTTTCCCCCGATTGGGTTGTCAATCGGCGTGGAGACGCGGTCGGGGGCATACAGTCAAACGACTAAAAGCTTTCGGTCTCACACATTTTCGGCAGGCCGAAGCCGAGTATTTCTTTTCTTCCTGCTCCGCATGAAGACTCAGTTTAGTTCTTGTGGTAAACAATGAATCTCTGTGGCGCTTTCGAATCATGAGCACTACGATCCGGCTGATCCAATGGTGATCTTGGCTGCCAGCTCGCGGCAGCGGTCGGCGGAAACTCTGGCACAGGCCGGGTTTCCCTTTGCACTGAACAAGAAGCTGTTGTAAACAGGACCTGTTAAGAATTCTTTGGGAGAGGCCTCATGAAGATCGTGAATGCCCGTGTGATTCTATGCTCACCGGGCCGCAACTTTGTAACCCTCAAGATCGAGACTGATGAAGGAATCTATGGCCTCGGCGACGCGACGTTGAACGGCAGAGAACTTGCCGTAGCCGGTTATCTTACCGAGCATGTCCTTCCCTGCATCATCGGGCGCGATCCATTCCAGACCGAGGATATCTGGCAGTACCTCTATCGTGGCGCCTATTGGCGCCGTGGACCGGTTACCATGGCCGCGATTGGCGCGATAGATATTGCGCTGTGGGATATCAAAGGCAAAGCGCTGAATACTCCTGTCTATAACCTCCTTGGAGGCAAGAGCCGCGAGGGAGTTTTGGTGTACGCGCACGCACATGGGGCCGATATCGAGGAGGCGATCGATGACGTCGCCAAGCACATGGAGATGGGTTATTTGGCAATTCGCGTGCAAAGCGGAATTCCCGGCCTGGAATCTACCTATGGGGTGCCAAAGTCCAATATCCCTTATGAACCTGCGGAGCGGGGTCTGCCTTCCGAGAGTAGATGGTCAACGGAAGCGTACCTCCGGCATACGCCGAAGTTGCTTGAGCGAGTTCGACAACAATTTGGCGACGAACTGCATCTCTTGCATGATTGTCATCACCGGCTGACCCCCATGGAAGCTGGGCGGTTGGGCAAGGATCTCGAGCCTTACCGCCTCTTCTGGATGGAGGATCCGGTTCCCGCCGAATTGCAGGAGGGCTATAGCCTCATACGTCAGCACACCACAACGCCCATTGCCACAGGCGAAGTGTTCAATACCGTCTGGGATGCACAGGAACTGATTCGCCATCAGTGGATCGATTATCTGCGAATGGCTTTGGCTCATTCCGGAGGCTTTACGCCTTTGAAAAAAATCGCCGATTTTGCCGCGCTCTTTCACGTACGCACAGGATGCCACGGCGCGACGGACCTCTCGCCGATAACCATGGCTGGTGCACTGCACCTCGACCTGGCAGTCAACAATTTTGGCATTCAGGAGCACATGCCGCACTCCGCCGAAACGGATGAAGTCTTTCCCCACAATTATCGCTTTCAGTCCGGATATATGCTGCCGGGCGATGCCCCAGGACTCGGCGTCGATATTGATGAAAAACTGGCGGCGAAGTTTCCCTATCAGCGCGCTTATCTTCCCATCAATCGCAAGCTGGATGGAACTCTCTTCGATTGGTAACAAATGCTCAATGCAGGCGCCGGCAACTCATGTGACTCTGGTCATTGTGGCAGAGTTCCAAAGAAGGCATTACTTCCCGAACGTAGATCGCGCCCATAGGTCAGCACTACGCCGGTTCCCAGCACCTTTAATTTTGCCTCGACTCCAACGTCAAACAGCCACTGCCGGGTAGAGAGGCCGCTTACCGGTGCGCCCATCCTGCCGATGTCGAGCAGCGGACCAACTTGAATGCCAAGCAGGCCATTGCTATAAATGCGCCTGTAGAAATCGGTATTCGCCAGGAAGTAGTTATACCCCAGAGGAGAACTCCCCTTACGCCCATCACGTGTGCCGATTCGCCCGCGAAGCCACAGATTGTTGTCCCGCTCTATGCCCAGCATAAACAGTTGATCGAAAGGAGCGCTGCCCAAGGTTCCCCCAGCTCGCACCCGCTGCTCTGCTTCGTACTTATCGCCCTGCGCCTGTGGAAACCAGTGCGCCAGTACCGAGCCTTGAAGCCTCTCAAACAGGTGCGGCGGACCAGACCAGAGTCGCGTAGTCCCGGAACTAATTCCTGTCGTCAAGAAAAAGCGCCGTTCGGGAATCTCAAACGGTTTGTAGTCGATCGACGCCAGATACTTCAGCGCGTAACCGCCGGATACTAATAGCGGAGTCAACGCCGATCCATAAACCACATTGCGATAGCTTCGGTGTGATAGCTCGGCCCCAGTCGACCATTGCAGCCGTCCGCCGGGGATTGAGACCAACCGAGCCGGTGACGGTCTGCCACTGAAGATTGAGCGATCCCAGTGGGGGAGCCGGGCCGGTAGAGGATCGCCGGATCACCCAATTCTCATCCCGCACGTCGGCAGATAGCTGCCAACGCTGTTGCGGTAGATCACGGACAGGGGCCGAAAGGGAAAACCATGCCCGGCGCTTTTGCGAATCCCAGCGCAGTAGGGATTCAAAATTGATGGCCGACTTCCCTATGTTGAAGTAGCTGGGATAAATGGTTTCATACACTGCGCCTCCAAAAGTAGAAACCAGGGCCTGAACTCGGCTGCTGCCAAACCCGTTCCGCTCCAACGCATGGAAGTCCGCGTCGAAACCTCCATCCGCTCGCGCATTCAGAACAATACTGTACGCCGGAAAGATTCCCAACCCTTGCAGGCGCGCTCCGGTCGCCATGTAGGCGGGCAGCTTGAGAACAGTGGCGGGCGAGAAGACGAAGGAGCGGTCGAGCAGCAGACGTTGCACGCGAAGATTTGGGTCGAAATGGAGAGCGGCAATATAAGGTTTCTGAATGCGGTTCCAGTATTTGAGCGCAGCCTCCAAATTGCCCATCAGGAAATAAACAGTCCCGGCAAAATTGTTGGCATAGGCGTCCTTTGGGTCAAGTTTCAGCGCTCTTCGCAACCATCCGGCCGCCTCCGGATATCGTTTTCGCTCGAACGCTACGCCGGCCAATTCTATTGGGAAACGCTTCTCGAGCGGGCATTGCCGCTCGCCGACCAAGAGAGCGGCGCGCGCCTCAGGCCACCGCTTCAGATGCGCCAGGGCGAGTCCGTATTCAAAATTTAACTGGGCCGAGCGGGAACCAAGGGGTTTCACCAAGCGCACGAGCTGGGTCCAGTTGTGCTGGTCGAAGAGTTGCTGAATCTGTGAGCCTACCCGTTGGTCTGGTAAACATTGCGCCCAAGATGTACTGGAGAGGAAGAAAATGGAAAACATTGCGAAGAAGAACGTAAGCGCATGTGTACTTTTACTGAGCCGCTCCAGGAGCGGTTCCATATCGTTTTTTCCAAGGGAAAAGCTGTTCCAAGGTCCTTGCTCCAATTGCCACCTGAAAATTAAGTCGCTAGTTACGAGGACGGCGCCGGCACGGCAAGAAGCATCCAGTTGCGAGTCGCGCTCCAGTCTTTCTCGAATCCTGCGCGCTCCTGAGTGAGCAGCTTACGTTCCGCAGGGTCGTTCATCGTCACCAGCGCTTGTACCGGATCGATTCCATCGATCACGACATAGTGAAGCTCGCTTTCACCCTCGGGTTTGAGCGCAACGATCAGAGGACGCCCTTTTTTGAGTTGCTGCTCCAGATCGCTCCATTTTCCACTCAACGCAAACGTCAGGAATCCATGTTGGCGAAGATACTGCTGCATAGCCGATGCGGTGATGCCGTGCTCCTTCGGCGAATACAGCTCGTGTTGGATCGCTGATACGTCACTGCCGGGTTTGGCTGTGGTGTGCTGCTGCTCCGCCCAATACTGCATAACCATCGAGATGGATGCGGCCCCGCATCCATCTCTCGGCTGCCGCACAAAAGGGACATCGATCCATATCGCCGCGGGCGTCTCCGCAAATGCCGGCTGTGCCAGCAGCAGAAACGCCACACATCGCGAGATGCCGTTTGAAATCAATGGTAGATAGCGACAATAATGATGACCACCGCGATAGCGACGATCAGGAATGTAAGTGAGAACGGGCCCAGGAACCCTGCTGCAAACTGCTGCTGTGCGGTCGATGCGCGCGTCGCCAGATTCGCCAGCTCCTGATCGGAAAGCGTAGGTATTGCCGTCTTTACCTGGATGGGGTCGATATGCGCGGATTGCATCGCGTGTTCAGCAGTAGGCGAGGAGAGAAATCCGGTCAAAGTAGCAATCTCCTTCTGCCTGGTTGCGGAGGAATTCTGCACCTGTTGCTGCAGGGCCTGGGAACTGACGATATGGTCCTGGGCTGTCGCCCGAGGGAATAGGCTCGGAGGGCAGACGAGAAGCAGAACCAATGCGGCAGTTACCGCTCCGCGGGTAAGAAGAATGGAAAGTGCTGGCAGTTTCATCTGCGGTTCTCCAGCAACCTGGGATGCCTAGCCGTGAGGACTAGGTTGCCGCTGCTCGGACCCGGCTTTAGGGCGGAGCGGACGGGCGGCCGCACTTACAGCAATGAATGCGAGCTACTCCAAAAAGAGGACACTTCAAATGTCGGCTGACACCTGAAAAGAAAGTTCCTTGCCTAATCTGCGTGCTCTGTATTATCGTGTTTTCCGGTTTGGAAGATGATAGATCATCACCTCCAGACTTTTCAATATTGAACTTTTACTACCCGTCGGCGAACTCTGCTGTTCTCTCCGAGGGCCAACAAACAACTTAAGGATGTTCCAAGGAGAGAGGATATGGAGATCAATAGAAGAGATTTGCTGCGGACGGGTGTCGCCCTCGGTATGGGCATCGCGGCCACCGGTGTACCGGCGCAAGAGCATGAACTAAACGGGCATCGCGGATCCCACGCCGAGCCGCCGGTCAATAGCAATGTCCAACCCTCGTCGGTTGACTTCAACTACAAGCCACGCCGCCTCAACAAGGCAATCGAACTGTGGGAGGACGGCCAGCCGATCTATTATGGCGGCTCAGGAATGGGCCCGGGCGTGGATAGCTATGCCCAGGGTGTAAGAATGGCCCGAACTTATATGGACGCGATCAACGTTGAGATGGAACATGGGGCGCTCGATTTTGCCGGATTGCGCGAATTTATGAGGGGACTTGTGGACGGCGGGCCAACGCGCAGCGGCCATCGAACCCCGGCGGTTTTTGTAGAGACATGCATCATCGGTCTGGATCCAGCCTATATGCGGGCTAACACCTGGGTCCTGCAACAACTGCTGGATTGCGGCGTACACGGCATTCATATGTGTCACGCGCGCGACGCTGGAGCGGTCCAGGTCGCAACGCAGATGGCCATGCGGTATCCATTTGACCGTCCGGGAATTCCGAAACTGCCGATGCAGGGCCTGCGCGGATCGGCCGCAGGCTACGCTGCCAACATCTGGGGTGTCAACACGAATAAGTATTGCCATGTCGCTGATTTGTGGCCGCTCAATCCAAAGGGTGAGATGATCTTCGGAGTCAAAATCGAAGACGTTCATTGCGATACCGACGTGGACAAAACGATTGCGCTTCCCGGCATCTCGATGGCCGAGTGGGGACCGGGGGACCATAGCTGGTCCATCTACGGTCTCTCCGTTTTGCCTGAAGATGGCTCGCGGATTTCCGATGTGGTAACCCGGCCGGAGATGGTCAAAGTACGTCAGGCAGTCCTCGACGCTTGCAAGAAGAACAAAGTCATGTTCCTAAACGCCGGCGACGCGAATCCGAACAGCCCGGATTACGCCGTTAAGCAGATCCAGGATGGCGCCATGGTGCTTGAGGCGCCTGAGTCGGCGGCGATTGTCGGCCGCGAATACAGCAAGCGGAAAATGCCCGTCTGATTCATAAAAACGAAGAACATCAGGAACACGAGAACCATTGACGCCGTTTATATCGCGGGAACCGCTTCGATTAAGAATTGAGACAAGCCATGAAACGGAGAGAGTTTCTCGTTGCCGGCGCAGGTTTGGGCTTCAGCCTGGGTTTGTCGAGCGCAGCTAATGCATTCGGCCAAGCCGCGGCAGGGCGGCAGCGCCCTTCAATCCCGCACCGGATGGCGAAAACCACCAAGCTGTTTAAAGCGCCGGGATTGTATCCCAACGCTCTAGCGGTTTCGCCCCAAGGACTATGGATTGGACAGCAGAAAATCTCGGTCGAGCAGGCTAAACTCTGGGGTGAGCCGGTGCCCGCCAACCGGGACGAAGCCGCTTGGCTGGTCGACTGGAATGGCAAGCTGTTAAAAACGGTAATTACCCAATCGCGAAACACGAGCGGCATGGCCTATGGTGAGGGATGCGTTTGGATGGCCGCCAATACCGGACCGGAAGGCATTTTTCAGACGGATATGGATTCAAAACTCGTCCGTCACCTGCAAATTCCGCTCGGCCCAAAGGAGGACGGAGGCGGTAGCCACGGCGCCCAATGGCACAATGGCAAGCTTTGGATCGTTGCCAACCGTTTGCGTGGAAATTTGCGTGTAGACCCCAAAACCTGGACGCCGGAGTTCATGATCCCGATCTATACCAGCGCCGAGCTGCCTCGATGGCATGACATCACGTTTGATAATGACGGATTTCTCTGGCAGATAATCGGCAACGGAAGCACAAGCTTCGCCACGGGAAAACCCGGCCTGGTCAAATACGATCCGGAGACCGGCCGGGTGCTGGAGACGGTGGACTTCGTTCCCGGCTCATGCGATCCGCACGGACTCGAAAATCATGACGGAGTGCTCATCAGTTGCGATGCCGGCGTCCATCCCGGCTGGCAGGATAAGAATAGCCCGTCGAGCGGCTACATCTTTCGCATCGACCTGATCTGAGGGGATTCTGGGTACCCCAACTTTGACAACCTTCGCGTCGCCTGGGCTTTAAGACAGATAGTCTTGGACCAAATCGGAGAACCCTGTGGAGACGTCGTCCTTCGTCCCGATTGGTGGAGCGAACCAGTTCCGGGGCGGGACTTGCACCCGCTGTTGACCAGCGCCTTCCACGGCGCGCTGAGACATCCGGGCTAAGCTTCGCTATGCTTTGCGGATTGAGATGATTCCATAAGTCTGCGCGGACTTACGAAACAGCGACTGCCGCCGTCATTAGTGACCAGCGGGCGAAGGCGGATAGCACGGGGAACGTACACGGTTTTATCTTCGCCTATGGTAGATTTCTTCAGTTTGACGCCACAGGTTCGTCGCAGACTCCGGCATTTAACGTAATGGGTACATTCATCAACGGTATCAACGACTGGGGTGATATCGTCGGATTCTTTTCCGACGGTACCAAGGTGAACGGGTTTGTGAACTTCGCGCCGAGTCCGGCGCCGGGCTCTAACGGCCAGAATTGAACGAAGCCCAGCGGAGAGATCGCGGTTTCCACAGATCTCTCTACGGTTTTAAAAACTGCGGAAAACTCTGCTCTGTGGTTTTTGTGGTGGACCAAATCCTGCCCGAGGGCGTGCCCATCCTATTCTTTGCATGCTGCGCGAACGATAGGATGGGCGCCCGGCTGGGAAGGATCCTGCCTCAGTCGAAGAAAGTACGATCCTCGTCGGACAGGTGCGCTTTGGCTGCCCGGACGTTAAAGGTGATGCCGAGACCCGGCTTGTCCCAAACGTCGATGTAGCCGTTTTTGACAATCGGATTCGGTAAGCCGTCCACGATGTCATACCACCAATCCGGCTGGCCCTTCGCATATTCGAAGGCGATATAGTTCTGCGGCATGGCCGCCCCCATATGCACCTGCGCGGCAACCCCGAACAACCCATCGAAAATTCCGTGCGGAGCCACCAGGATGCCGTGGAGATTGGCGTATTCGGCGATCCACTTCAATTCGGCGATTCCGCCCACATCCTCCGGGTCCGGCCCGACCACATCGATCGCCTGCGTCTCGATCAGTTCCTTGAAGTTCTCGCGCAGGTAAATCTCTTCTCCAGTGTGAATTGGAGTCGTCGTGCTGTCTTTAACCTGCTTGAAAACCTGGGCATTCGGGTAAGGCGTGTAGTCGCCTGTGATCAGGTCTTCGAGCCAGGCGAGGTGATACGGCTCGACGGCCCGGGCAAAGCGGATGGCATCCTTTGGGGTCCAGCCGGGCCCGCAGTCGAAGGCCAGCCCCACCTCATCGCCAAGCACCTTCTTGGTGGCTTCGACGCAGGCGACGACATGGTCGATGCCTCGTTCGGTCATCGGCCCGCGATCCATGTAAGGAGGGTTCCGTCCCGTCCAGTGCTTGCCGTACCAGGCGTCCGGGATGGCATTCATCATTGCCATATTGTGGAAGCCGACGGGCAGCTTGACCAGCGTGTAGCCTTCTTTCGCCTCCTTCATCTGTTGCGCGACGGCGGCGTAATCCTGCGGCGTGCGAAGCGCAATTTCGGAGTTGTTTTCGGAATTTCCGTAGGGACGGACGCGGTCGTGGATCTTTCCGCCGAGCAACTTATATACGGGCAATCCGGCTGCCTGCCCGGCGATGTCCCACAAGGCGATTTCGATGGCGCTGACCGCCGCACCCCAAGGCTTAAACGCGCCCATACGCCGGATCTTGAGCATGATGCGCGCCACGTCCGTCGGGTCCTCGCCCAGAAGATAGTCTTTATAGAACAGCACCATCGGCTTGAGATACGGCTTGGCGGACTCGGCCTCACCATATCCGGAAATGCCCTGATCGGTGACAATGCGAACCACCGGGTTGCGCCCGATGATGGCGCACCTGAGATCGGTGATTTTGATCGATACATTCCCCGGCCGCCTTTCAGAGGCCGCCGTGCTGCCCCCCTGCTGAGCCCCGAGCGCCGTTGCGGCTGCTAGCCCTGAAAGGGATCCGACAAATCCTCTTCGCGTGAATTGACTCATGAGTTCTCCCCTGGAACATCTCTTGAATGAAATTGCCTTCGCGAGCGACTTCCACTCCGCCCCGCATCCACGCACCGTGATTTTCGTCCCTTACCCGGGGACCAGCCATCTGGAAAGATTCCGGGACAGGAGGATGTGAGAAAGTCGATTTGGCTGAAATTCCGAAGTTTCTAGTCTAATGCAAAATGCCGAGCCGGCCGCGGGCGACTCGGAGATCTATAGCGAGACTACGGCACTGAGAAATCCGGGCTAAGCTTAATACTGTTCACTTAAGGATTAAACCGCAGCGGCTAAAGCCGCTTCATTTTCAGCGATGAGACGTATGGCCTAAAAGGCCATACCCGATACAACGCATCGCAAATTCGATACGAAAAGATTCGTTTTGTAACAGGGCATGGCTTCAGCCATGCCGCAACAAGCTCAAAAATTCGCTCGGCTTTATAGCGTTTTCACGATCGGTGTATCCCAGGAAACTGTTCTCGACGCAGGCGTTCCATCAAAGAACGCCTGCACATAACCAACTCTCACCAGAGCACAGTAATTGTGAAAACGCTATAGTCGCTGCGGGAATAGCTTTCGCACCATGCTCACCCCTTTTTGAAGCTTGTTCAGGTGCATACGCGAAATTCTTAACTGAACAGCATTGGGGCTAAGCTTCGTTATGCTTTGCGGATTGAAAAGATTCCATAAGTCCGGGCAGACTTACTCCTTTCGAGATTGACTTCCTCTATGGAGTTGGTTTTTGGTCCTCCGCGAACGCCGAGAGCCAGCGGGAGGCGAAGCCGGAAAGCGTTTTGCGGACAGCCGTCGTGAACTGAGGCTCTTCCAGATCTTGCAAAGCATTGACCAAGTCATAGTGCTCCCGGCCCATGGAGGCGGTCAAAGACGCTCCGCTGGCCAATACTACAAAGGCGAAAAGAGGAGCCATCAACCGGTCCAGGGTTTCAGCCAGGTAGGAATTGCCTGAAAGCCCCCAGCATCTTTTATGAAATGCATAATCGCGTTCGAGAAATCCGCGTCTGTCGGCGCTTTCGCCGGCTTCGACGACAGCGCTGACCAGACGTTTGAGATCGCGCAACTCTGTTTGAGTCACGCGCGGACGGGCCCACTGAAGGGCGAGCACCTCCAGTTCGACGCGCAGCGTATAGAGCTGGCGTACTTCATCAACGGTGAACTGAGTTACAAACGTCCCTGTATTTGTAATCCGCCGCACGAAACCCTGGCCGTGAAGCGAAATTAGGGCTTCGCGGATTACCGGGGTTCCCACCTTCATCTGCCGGGCGAGTTCGCGCTCAACGATGGCATCGCCCGGCTTCAATTGGCCGGAAAAGAAGGCGTCCTGGAGCGCGTTGATTACCCGATCGCTCAAAGAGAGCGGCTCAATTTCAGAGAAGGTGGGCGCCATAGCTCCTCAAAAATACATTCCCATTTGTACAAGATTGATCGTCGATCTATCAGCTTAGCATGTCACGCGAGAGGAAACTTCGATTGCCTCGAGATGGCTCGAAACACCCAGCAGAGCAAATTTTTTGGTTTACAACCAAGGATGCACGGTGATATATATGCGTGGCTGCAACGATAGATCAACTTGTGTTCTGGTTCGGCTGGTGTGCCATCGGTCTCGAATTGCACGGACTTCAATTCCATGCGCGGCCTGCGCGAGATACAGGCGGCCGAGGGAAAATACTTATGAAAAAATTTACGAGGCAATGGATCGTTCTCTTCGCTGTGCTTTCCGCCGCCGGGGCTTATGCGCAGCAGACCGGAGAAATCACGGGGACGGTGGCCGATTCGAGCGGCGCGGTCGTCGCCGGCGCCACCATCACAGCGACGAACACGGCCACGCAGCAGGTGCGTAACGTGGTTACCAATGCTACGGGTATATACTCACTGCCTTTTCTGCCGCCCGGGATCTATAGCCTTCGCGCCGAGAAAAGCGGGTTCAAGGAAATGACCCACGACGGCATCAATGTCGAGGTCGGCGGTGTCGCCCGAATTGATTTCAGCATGCAGGTCGGCGAGGTCTCGCAAAAGGTAGTGGTGACTACGGGGGAGCCTTTGGTCAACACGGAGACGGCCTCCCTGGGCGCCGTAATCGGCAACCAGAGGATAGTTCAGTTGCCGCTTAATGGGCGCGATTACCTTTCTCTGGTAGCGCTGAGTCCTAATGTGATTAACGAGGCTCCCTCTACGGGCAGCAGCGGTCTGCAGGGAGGCGTGCGCTCAAGTTCTTCGCTCGCCGTCGCCGGCCAGCGTCTGGAGTTCAATCACTACACCTTGGATGGGGTGGAAAACACCGATCCCAATTTCAATTCATACATCATTCATCCCTCGATCGATGCAATTCAGGAATTCAGGGTGCAGACCGGCGTCTACTCGGCCGAATTCGGCCAGGGGGCCGCTCAGATCAATGTGACCACGAAATCCGGGACGAACTCCTACCACCTCGTCGCCTTCGAGTTTCTGCGGAATTCCGCATTCGATGCCAGAGAATGGAGGCAGACCGGTAAGAAGAATCCATTCCGCCGTAATGATTACGGCTTCACGCTTGGCGGTCCAGTATCCATCCCAAAGATCTTTGACGGCAAGGACAAGCTATTTTTCAGTTCCAATTTTGAAGCGCTGCGCGACCGCTTGACCACGCAGCAAGTCGCGTCGGTGGGTACGGATCGAATGCGCTCGGGCGACTTCTCGGCTTCTGGAATTCCGCAAATCTACGATCCCGGCACCCGTGTCTATACCGGCGCCTCCACTGGAACGGCGACTCATTTTGCCGGCAACGTTATCCCCACGAGCCGTCTCAGTCCCCAGGCTATCGCCTTGCTCAAGTATTATCCGGAGCCAACCTATCCCGGCGATAACCTTTTAGGGCCTAATGGAATCGGCAACCTGGTAGTCAACTCTGTCTCGCCCACCAACTCTACCCAGTTCAATCAGCGCATCGACTGGGTGCAGAACCAGAAATCGAGTTGGTTCGGCCGTTTCAGTTGGGGCGGAGATGACGTTGCCAGCGTAACCCCGTTTTTGCAGGCCAACACTACCTATGTAGACACTACCGTGCGCCAGGTAGCCCTGGGAAACACCTTGATTATCAGCCCGACCATAGTCAATGAGGCGCGCTTTGGCTGGAGCCAGTTCAACAATACTAAGGCCGGGTTCTTTGCCAACAAATTTAACCTTCAGGCTTCGCTTGGTATCGACGGGCTCCATGCCGGAGGTCCCTCCGCTTACGGTGTGCCTGCCATAGGGCTCTCAGAGGGTATAAACAGCTTCGGGGGAGTTGAGCCATACGTTACTCGCGATGACCTGTTCCAGTGGGTGGATAGTCTTTCCATCGTGAGGGGCGCGCACTCCATGAAGCTCGGAGGGCAGATTGGCCGCGATCGTTACAATCAAAATGGCAATCAAAAATCGGAGGGCGAGCTCGACTTTGACGGCCAGTCGACTAACAATCCGGGCAATCCGGGTAATACCGGCTACAGTTTCGCGGATTTCATGCTGGGCCAGCTTTCCCAATATTATCGCGTTACTACCATGGCCAATGCCGAACTGCGCCGCACCAGCTTCGCTCTATTCTTTCAGGATGATTGGAAGCTCAGTCCGAAATTGACCGTAAACCTGGGCGTGCGCTACGAAAACGAGCGCCCATGGGAGGACAAATTCGGCAATCAGATCAATCCGCAGATCAAGAGCATTGGTGTTTCCAGCGGCAAAGGCGGAATCGGAATCACGCCTGTTTCAACCCTCATTCCCGATTCGCCATCGCCGATTCTCACCAGGCCGGGAACCGGGGACTTCTATCAGGGCATCGGCTTCCGCTATGCTCAAGGGCAGCCGGTTCAACGGGGCAACCAGTACATGGGTAAAGCTCTCGTCGACCCCAACAACCTGAATTGGGGGCCGCGCGTGGGAATTGCCTACAGCCCGGACCAAAACTGGAGCTTTCGCGCCGGCTTTGGCATGTTCTACGCCCAGGATATCGGGAACGCCGTTTTTGATATGTCGCGCAACCTTGGCGGAAAAGACGGCACAGTGATCTCTCCACAGCAGCGCACGGTAAATCTTACTTCCCCCTGGTCTGGAGAGACCGGCAGCCCCTTGTGCCCTGGTTATAACGGTGTATGCGTTGTCGCGCCACAGGTTCAGGGCAATTGGCAGCATGCCCGGACGGCATACATTGAGCAATATCTCTTTAATGTTCAACGCCAGCTGAGCCAGAATGTAGTGTTTGAACTCGGCTATCTAGGTAACGAAGGGCACCGTCTCGGCCGGGACTTTATCGTTAACCAAGCCGTGCCTAAGAGCGGACCCACGGATACCAGCAGCACAACCTCGCGCAGGCCTTTCCCCTCTTTTGGGCCGATTCAGGAGATGGCCGACTTCGATAACGCAACCTATAACTCCCTCAGCGTGTCGATTAGTCAGCGCTTCAGTCATGGATTGAGTTACACAGCGGCCTTTACCTGGTCGAAGTCTCTCGACAGTGGAAGCGCGCTGCGTAACAATCAGGGAGATACTCTCTGGCCGACCAATAGTTATAACTTGGCCGCCGAGCGTGGGCCGTCGCAATTCAACCTGCCCCACCGCTTTGTGGCCAATTTCCTTTACATGCTGCCATTGGGACAAGGCCAACCCTTCATCAATCACGGCATTGCCGGCGGCATCCTGGGCGGCTGGCAGGTGGGGGGGATTCTTACGCTGGCGGACGGAACGTCCATCAACGTCGCGCAGCTTGGTGACACTGCCGGCTTGGGCACGTTGGGAAATCAGCCGGACTATACGGGTGTCAGTCCGATTCCGGCGAATCGTTCCGCGGCTCATTATTGGAACCCAGCTGCGTTCAACTTCACCAGCTCCGCCCTGAGCTATAGACCGGGCACGATGAGCAGGGACTCGCTCTTTACTCCGGGCAGCGAAACCTTCGACTCATCCCTGGTGAGAGATATCCACCTTTGGGAAGCGCATACGCTCACCTTCCGGTTTGAGGCCTTCAATACCCTCAACCGTCCCAATTGGAACGCGCCGAGCAGCGACGCGCGTAATCTTGCTACTTTCGGAGTGGTCACATCGGCGGGGACCATGCGTGAGTTGCAGCTCGCTTTGAAATATTCGTTTTGAACACGATTTAAGCCAAGGGAAAGGGATCATGAGATCGATAGCACGGGATCTTTTAATTACCGCATTAAGCGCCGGGATGATGGCCGGTCTCTGTAGTGCTCAGGCCCAGACGAATAAGCTTACACGTAAGGAAGCCGCGCAGGGCTGGGAGCTTCTCTTTAACGGCAAAAATCTCGACGGATGGCAACCCCTCGCCACTTTCTCTCCCTCGGCCACTGGAGACTGGACCGTCGATAACGGCGCGATCACCTGCCCCGGCACAAGTTCCGGCTGGCTGGCCAGCAGCGGCACGTTCAGTAACTTCGAGCTCAAATTGCAATTCCGCGGCAGCGAAAAGGTCAACAGCGGAGTGTTCTTGCGTTCGGCCAAGGAGGGCGCGCCGCATAAGACCGGTTACGAATTGCAAATCTGGGACTATCAGCCGCAGGGCTATAACACGGGCAGTCTGGTCGGCTCGCTCAAAGCTTCCCCTACGAAGATCCTGGATGACAAGTGGAACAACTATGACATCACAGCCGACGGCGATCATTACACGATCGTCCTGAATGGCAAGACGCTGCTCGACGATCGCGACCCCAAACATACTTCCGGGCATATCGGATTTCAGTGCCAAAAGAACAATAAGGTCGAATTTCGCGATATCAGGATACGCACCTTGGGGAAATAGCTGATCCGTTGCGGCGCAGCGAATCAGGATCCAAACCGCGATATACGGCGGTTGAAGATCTAGCCGGGATTTCTCATAAGCGTGACATAACGTGACCCGAACATCACAGCACCAGGGCTAAACAGGCTGCGGAAAAACGCGCCGAAGCAACAAGCGAGGCGCAAGAGAAGGTATAACCCGCACCAATCTACCGAAGTAATGGAACGTCAACCGACAACAAAACTGTTTTTCCGCAGCCTGTAAAGCCCTTGATTTAACTAGCTTTTTCGGCGGACCTAAAAGCTCCGCCTCCCTGGGCTGAAGCCCAGGGCTTCCACCGGTGTAGTTCCCGGCTTTAGCCGGGAAAGCGGGTTCGCCACGGCGAACCCGCGTAAGCAATTGGGCTAAACAAAATCGGGCTTTTTTTAGCCCTGGTCTTTCTTATGAGAAATTGCAGCTAGATCTTCAACCTGCCGGATTCAAAACGCCGATCGTGTGGAACCACACATTCACGGTTTGCGGCCAGGTGTGAATGGGAAGATTCGCCGGGGATCGCAGACCGTAGCCGTGACCGCCTACCGCATAGAGATGCATCTCGACAGGAATTTTAGCCTGCTTCAATGCCAGGTAATAAGCCAGACTATTCTCGACACGAACCGGATCATCCTCCGCCTGCAGAAGAAATGTGGGTGGGCCGTCGGCATCGATCTTGATCGCCGGGTTGAGAGCGGACCCTCCTGGTTGCGCGAGATAGCCGGGATAGATAAGTACAGAAAAGTCCGGACGGCAGCTTACACTGTCCGCGGAATCGACTGGAGCATAGATACGCTTCTCATACTGATTGCTCAATGCCGCCGCGAGGTGCGCGCCGGCGGAGAAGCCCAGGACGCCGATTCGATGAGGATCGATATGCCACTCCGCCGCGTGAGCGCGAACCATGCCGACGGCGCGCTGCGCATCCTCTAACGCCGCGCTCGATTTCGGATAAGGACCTGAGCCGGGGACCCGGTATTTCAAAAGAATCGCGGTTATTCCGATGGAGTTAAGCCAGGCGCAGACTTCCGTACCTTCCTTATCTATCGCAAGTACGGTATATCCCCCACCGGGAAAAACAACGGCTGCCGCGCCGGTTTCTTCGCTCTTGAGCGGCGCATAAACGGTAATAGTTGGCGATGAGACGTTCGTGAGCCGCAGGACTGTTCTGCCCACAGCGTCGAGCGGCCCGCCGGCATCTTTTTCAGGCCCTGGGTTCGGCGGCGCGCCAGGCGCGCCGTTCGGCCACAACACAATCGTTTGGTGCCCTGGAGCGGGCGCCCATGCAGGGGCAGTTTGGGCAATTGCGGGGAGCGCAAAAACCCCTAATAGTAACAAGAAAAGATATCTGGGCAAGCCGGTCTCCTCAAGTTGGCTGGTATATATCCGCCTGAGTTCAGCAGCATACTACCAGAAGGAAAACCGTATCACCCTTCCTGAAGCATGCTCGGCTCCTCAGGAGCGCGTAACCGAACCAGCCGATCGATAGCATAAGGCGAGCGATGCGAGGAGGTGTGGTAGTGCCGCACCTGTAACTCGCCGAGCAGGCCTATGGCCAGCATCTGAATGCCGGCTACGATCAATACCCCGGCAACCACGAAAAGCGGCCCATGCTGATCCATAACGTCCTGATGTGTGAACATCTTCAGGCAGCCCAGCAATGCGGAAACCGCCCCGCCTGAGAGGATGCTGAGAATGCCGAAACTGCCGAAGAAATGCAGCGGACGGGTCATGTACCTCAGCAGGAAACGAATCGTCAGTAAATCGAAGAAGACGCGAAATGTACGCGAAATGCCATAGTGGGATTTGCCTCGCTCACGATTGACATTCTTGATCGGAATCTCGCAGATGCTGGCGCCATACCATGAGGCCAAGGCGGGAATAAAACGGTGCATCTCGCCATACAAAGGAATGTTGTGTATTACTTCACGGCGATAAGCCTTGAAGGTGGTGCCGAAATCGTGGATATCAACTCCGGAAAGTTTCGCCATTAACCAGTTGGCGCAGCGCGAAGGAATCCGGCGCATCACGAAGCTGTCGATGCGGTCTTTGCGCCACCCGCTGACTACGTCGTATCCCTCTTCAAGTTTCGCTGCAAAATCCGGTATTTCAGCGGGATCGTGCTGCAGATCCCCATCCATCGCCAGGATATAGTCGCCTTGAGAGTGATCAAAGCCCGCTGCCAGCGCGGAGGTCTGTCCAAAGTTACGCCGCAACTTGACTACCAGCACACGGCTATCCACGGCGGCAATCTCTTCCAGCAATTTGTAGGTGCGATCGCTTGATCCGTCATCCACGAGAACTAGTTCGAAGCTCTCGCCGAGCTGTTCCATTACTGCTTTAAGACGATCGTAAAGAGCGGTGACATTATCTTCCTCGTTGTGAAAGGGGACGACAATCGAGTATTTTGCCATAAAAGAATTATAAATCCTGAAAAACTTCGCGGAGTCAAGGATCGGGGTATTTCCGCCGGAGTTGTAACCAGAAAATACCGCTCTGAAAACAACAGGATAATCGCAGTTTGCCGCCGGTCTCTTGGAGTTTATAACCTGCGAATCTCTTCGGCGAGCACCACGGCGGCTTGTTCGCACGCCGCTCGATCCACGTCATGGTGGGTCACCAATCTGACCGCGTGTGGCGCAACCGCGCCGGCAAGCACTCCGCGGCGAGCCAGAGCCGCAACCAGAGCGGATGCGTCGCCGCTCTTGCCTAAACGAAAGATAACGATATTAGTTTCAACTGTCGCCGCATCGAGATCGATCTGCGGCAACTCGCTCAAGGCATTCGCCAGAAACCGCGCGTTGCTGTGATCTTTTTCAAGCCGTTGGGGCATCTCTGTCAACGCGATCAGGCCGGCAGCAGCCAGTACGCCGGCCTGGCGCATGCCGCCGCCAAGGGCTTTGCGAAAGACTCGCGCCCGCTCGATCTTTGCGCGGCTGGCCACCAACATTGAGCCAATCGGGGCGCACAGCCCCTTCGACAGGCAGAACATGACTGAGTCGAAGCCCTGTGTCAGCCGGGCGACGGGAATATCAAGTCTGACAGCGGCATTGAAGATTCGCGCGCCATCCAGGTGCACCGGCACACCCGCATTCGCAGCTCCCGCCAGAATCTCTTGCATCACTTCCGGGGGCGTAACTGTTCCTCCCGCCATGTTGTGGGTATTCTCAAGCGCAATCAGGCCGGTTTGCGCCCGATCGAAGATCCTGGGCGAAATCGCTTGCCTAATGTCAATCCAGGTCAAGACACCTCGGTTCGCATAGACCGGGCGAAGCTGGCACCCGGAAAAGGCGGAGGCCATCGCCAGTTCCCAATCCGCGATATGCGATCTCGCTTCGCAGATGATCTCCTGGCCATGTTCGGTGTGCATACGGATAGCTACTTGATTGCCCATAGTACCCGTAGGAACGAAGAGTGCAGCTTCCCGGCCGAAGATCTCCGCGGCTCGCGCCTCGAGCTGGTTGACCGTGGGATCCTCTCCGTAGACGTCATCCCCTACTTCAGCAGCCGCCATTGCGGCACGCATCGCCGCCGTCGGTTTTGTGACAGTGTCGCTGCGCAAATCGATACTCACGGTGGAAGACGGTCCGTTAGCGTTGAATGGGAGAGTTTCTGTTTCTGTCGCCATCGTTCCTCAATGTTATGGCAAAGTTGTGATCTCGCTACGGGCCCGGGGGATATGATTGTCTCTCAATTTGTGAGATGAGTTGAGACTCGGTTGAGAGAACAGTCCCGCAGGGACGGTATGAAAATAGCCCAGCACGTTGAGTGCTGGGGTTTGCGGAAGAGTCGTCTCCAGTCCTGTAGGGACGACTGAAATCGTGTTCATTGAGCAATAATTCAGTCGTCCCTGGCGCGACTTACCAATCTGGCTCCGAAGGTTCGAGCTTTTCGCAGCCTCTACAGGCACTACACTGCCGCTGTTTGAATCTCGCGCACGCCTAAGAACCTGGCGAAGACTTCGTTTGAAAACAACACTCCCCGGCGCGTCAAGCGGAGATTGCCGCCTTGGTTCACCAGAAGCTCAAGCCCGCGCATCTCGTCCACAATCGGCAAGTAAGGTTCCAATCTCTCTACGCCAAATTGTTCTAGCAGAGCGCTCCATTGCACTCCTTCGCTCAACCTCAAGCCTAGAAACCACGCTTCCTCCAATTCTTCTTCCGGGCTGAGTTCGCGGACATTCAATAGAGGCCGCCCTTCCGGCGCGCTTCTGCCGGGCACAACCAGTTGCCTTGTGCCGAGATATTGATCGAGAATAGCGCCGGTTTCAAAGCGTAGTGAGCTTGTTCCCGGCCGGCGAAGGTGCGAGTGCGCATCCAGCCCCAGCCCAAGATACGGATGCCGTCTCCAATACTTCTGATTATGCCGCGATTCGTTCCCCGGCCGGGCGAAGTTGGAGATCTCGTACTGCTTCAATCCTTGCTCTTCGAGCGTTTCGATCGCCATCTCATACAGATCGGCGGTGAGATCATCGCTGGGCACGGTTTCCGCGTGGTACCGCGATCCTTCGGCCAACAACTCTCGTCCCAACCGCGAATCTTCGTCAACTTCAAGCATGTAGACGCTGGCATGACCGGCGCCGCTGCCCGCCAGTATTTCCAACGACTCCCGCCAACTGCTGGGAGTCTGATAGGGTAAGCCGGCGATCAGATCGATATTGACCTGCTCGACTCCGGCGGAACGCACCCTTTTGAGATCGCCTAAGGATATCTCCCGCGTGTGCAGCCGCCCGGTCACGGCAGCCTCACGATCGATGAAGGACTGGACCCCAAAACTAATGCGACTAAGACCGCATTCCAGCATCACTTCGAGCACGGCATCGTCAAGCTGCCCGGGAGCGCATTCCAGAGTAATCTCAGCATTCTTTGCAATGTCGAATTCCTGCCGCAGCAGCTGCCAAAGCTGGCGCATGAGCTCGGGAGCGAGAAGGCTGGGAGTCCCGCCGCCCAGGTAAACGCTATCGGCCTGCGACGGGATCTCAGCGCCCCATTGCCGCGCAAGCGGGCGGGCGTTCCGGATATCCAGGCATAGCTGGGCAACGTATTGCCGATGAAGCGCCGCCGGGTAGACATCCGAAGCAAAATTGCAGTAGGTGCACTTGGAGCGGCAAAAGGGGATCGAAATGTAAATGCCCAGCGAATCCATAAAGCGACAAAGAGCTAATTTTTATAGTAATCCCGGAGGCCGGAACCGATTTTCCAGGCGATCGCAGGATATCTGCTGCTGCTCGGCCTGCGCCTCCGCTCCTCCCACGTAAAATGGCAAGACAGGTACTTCATGGCGGATAAGGCAGCGGACAAGAACAAGAATACCGGCCAGCACGAAGACGATATTGTCGGCAAAGCCTACGACAGCCGGTTGATGGCCAGACTGATCGTCTATCTTCGCCCTTATAAATGGCAGGCTGCCGTATCTCTGATTGCGATCCTGCTCAAGGCCGGCTCGGATGTCGCGGGCCCCTATCTCACCAAGGTTGCCATCGATCGCTACATGACGGCCCGTCCACCGGAACAGCTTTCGTGGCTGGCCCACCGGCTAAGTCCCAACGCCGTCACCGGCATCAGCCAGATCGCCGGTCTCTATCTGGCTTCCCTGGTCGTGAGCTACGTTCTCGAATTTGCGCAAACGTATCTTATGCAATGGACCGGGCAAAAAATCATGTTCGACATGCGCAGTCAGATCTTCCGGCACATTCAGAGCATGCATGTGGGGTTTTTCGATCGCCACCCTGTGGGAAGACTGGTAACCAGGCTGACCAGCGATGTGGATGCGCTCAACGAAATGTTCACCTCGGGCGTATTTTCCATCTTTGAAGATGTCTTCGCCTTGACGCTGATCGTAATCATCATGTTGCGCATGAATTGGTGGCTGGCCCTGATCTCTTTTGCCGTCCTGCCGCTCATCCTGCTGGTTACGCAAGTCTTCCGCAAACATGTACGCGACTCTTACAGGCGCATCCGCACTGCTATCGCGGCCATCAACGCCTATACCCAGGAGCACGTCAGCGGCATGAGCGTGGTGCAGCTTTTCAACCGGGAACAACGCTCCTTCGAGAAATTCGAATCGGTAAACCGGCAGCATATGGAGGCGTTCAAAGACGCCATCATGGCCTACGCGCTCTACTACCCCGCGGTTGAATTATTGAGCTCGGTGGCCATCGCCCTAGTAATCTGGACGGGCGGTCATGGTGTGATGCGGAATGCCGTGACCATCGGCGTGCTGGTGGCCTTCATACAGTATTCCCAGCGCTTCTTCCGTCCTATCCAGGACCTGAGCGAAAAATACAACATCCTGCAGTCCGCCATGGCGGCGAGCGAGCGAGTCTTCAGGCTGCTCGACACCCCAGCCGAAGTCCTTTCGCCGGAGCAATCATCCGCCGGCGATGAATCCGGCCGTATCGTTTTCGAGCATGTCTGGTTCACTTACCAGACCCTGGATGCAGATCAGTTGAACAGGATCCGAACAGCCGCAAGCGCCAAGGAAATTGCCGAGGCCGCTCCGGAAGTCGAATGGATTCTCAAGGACGTGTCGTTTGTAATCGAGCCCGATCAAACAGCGGCCATCGTGGGGCATACCGGAGCCGGTAAAACGACCATGATCAGCCTCATGATGCGCTTTTACGACATTCAGCATGGGCGCATTTCGGTCAACGGCGCCGACGTACGCGAGCAGGATATCGCCAATCTGCGCCGGCAATTTGGCGTGGTGCTCCAAGATCCCTTCCTCTTTACGGGAACCATCGCGGAGAATATCCGGCTCGGATCGAAGTGGATCTCGGGCAAGCAAATGGAACGCGCCGCGGATGAAGTCAACCTTGGGGACTTTATTCGCGCGCTGCCCCAAGGCTTCGACGAACCCCTGCGCGAGCGCGGCAACGGCCTCTCCACCGGACAAAAACAGCTCATCAATTTCGCTCGTGCCCTGGCCCACGACCCCCGTATTCTGGTGCTTGACGAGGCCACTTCAAGCGTCGACACGGAAACTGAGATGCGCGTCCGCTCCGCTCTGAACCGGATGGTCGAAGGGCGCACTTCGGTCATCATCGCGCATCGCCTCTCCACCGTTCAGCGTGCAGATAGCATTCTGGTGATGCACAAGGGCCAATTGCGCGAAATCGGTTCGCATCAGCAACTCCTTGCTCAGCGAGGAATTTATTGGAAGCTCTACCAGCTCCAGTACAAAGATCAGGAACTGCTCCCCTCCGGGCGATCGGATGAAGTACTTGCGCTAGGGACACCGTGAACACGGGATGCGCGGCCCTTAGATCAAAGATTGGAAAATTACGGTGGTCTGGACGGAGCTTCGTAATTGGCCACCTCTGACGCAAAAAGCGCGTCAGATGAGAAACGCGGTGGAGCTTCAGGTACTTGAGAGCAAGGAGAGAGACGTTGCCAGGACCGAAGATTTTTCTCTCCGCTGGAGAGGCTAGCGGCGAACATTACGGCGCGTTGCTTATCGAGCAGTTGCGCCGGCTGGCGCCGCAGGCGGAGTTCTTCGGCTTGGGTGGGGCGCCGATGGAGAGGCTGGGTCTGCGGCGCATCGTGCGGACCGAAGATGTGGCAGTGATGGGCATAACGGAAGTCATCGCGCATGCGCCCCACATCTATGCCCAATACCTGAAGCTCAAGGCCGGCATTAGCCGGGAAAGGCCGGACATCGCCATCCTCGTCGACTTCCCCGACGTAAACTTGCGTCTTGCGGAGCAATTGCACCGTCTCCACGTTCCTGTTATCTATTTTGTGAGCCCACAGCTCTGGGCGTGGAAGAAGTGGCGCATTCGGCGAGTCCGGCGCTTTGTGACGCGGATGCTGGTAATCTTTCCCTTCGAGGAGCCGTTCTACCGCAGCCGAGGCGTCGCAGCGGACTTTGTGGGCCATCCCTTGGCTGACCTTGAGCTGCCGCAAGGGACCCGCCGGCAGTTTGCTCGCGAAAACGGACTAGACCCGTCCAAACCCTGGATAGGCCTGCTCCCGGGAAGCCGCAAAAAAGAGCTGCTGGCCAACCTGCCGCGAATGCTAAAAGCCGCCGAACTTCTGGGTTCCGGGTATGAATATCTGCTGCCCGTGGCGCCTACCTTGCAGGAGCGGGATGTTCTCGCCATCTTGAGACAAGAGCCGAATCAAAGGGCTGTGGTGCATCTGATTCACAATGCGCGGACGACGCTGCTGCACGCCCGCGCCAGCGTGGTGGCCAGCGGGACGGCCACTGTAGAGGCGGCGCTTATCGGCAATCCCTTTGTCGTGGTCTATCGCGTCTCTCCAATTAGCTATGCCGTGGCTCGCCTGGCGGTCAACGTCCCTCACGTCGCCATGGTCAACCTGATCGCACAACGCCGCATCGTACCCGAACTCATACAGAACGATTTCACTGCATCGAACGTCGCCGAGTCCCTTCAGCCTCTGCTCGAAGAAGGACAGACTCGTACAACGATGCAGTCAAGCCTGCGAGATGTGGCGGCAGCCCTGCGAGGCAAGAACCCCTCTCCGAACCGGCAGTCCGCTATCGAGCAAGTTGCCGCCATCGCGCTTGAATTGATTCCCCAACCACCCCGTCCGGCTTCACAACCCCCGGCTTCGCAATCCGTTTCATTTTCCCAGTTAGAGAGCGCCCATTCCAATGACGCCTGATTCCCGTATGACCCCCATTTCGGCCCAACCTGCCGGCGGCGCTCAGCTTCGCCGCTGGATGCTTCGGTTTGGCGCCTTCTTTCTGGCGCCCGCGGCTCTTATGCTCGGGTTCGTGCCCTTACCGCTTTACGCCGCGGCCAAGTCCGATATTGACATAACCGGTTACGTCATCGACCTGCAGCTTGACCCTGCCGCACATACAATGAGCGCTACTGCGAAGGTCACCTTCACTGCCCAGGACACTATCGACAGCGCCGTTTTCGAGCTGCACAATGCGCTTAAGGTCGATAAGGTAACCGATTCCGCCGGCCATCTACTCAGTGGGGACCGGGGCGCCAATTCGACCATAAGCGTCGCTTTACCCAGTTCCATGACCAAGGGCCAGAGCGCCACCTACACCTTCGACTACAACGGCACGCTTGCCGGCGGCGAAGAGAGCCCGGTTCCCGGCCTCAAGCTTGCATCCATAGGCGACCCCATCTCCTACCTGCTTTATGCCGCGCGATGGTTCCCCATGACGGGTTATCAAACCGACCGGTTCACGGCGGAGATCCGCGTGCGCGTGCCCGCCGGATACCGCGTCGTGGGCAGCGGCAGCACCGGCGCTCCACATCAAGCCTCCGATCTCCAAGAGTATGACTTCAACTGGACCAAGCCGGGGTTCCCAGGCACCATCATTGCCGGGAAATTCAACGAACCCCTGGCCGTGGCGGGATCGACCAACGTGCGCACCTACCTCACCGATGCCCACAAGCAAAGCGGACCGGAATACACGCAGACAGCCTTGAAGGAGTTTGACTTCTTCAGCGGCGAGTTTGGTCAACCCGAGTCCCCGCGCCTCAACATAGTTGAGTTGCCCGACGACACCGTACCCGCTTATTGGGGGCCGGAGATCGCCGCCATCGCCGGCGCGCACATCGCCGATCGATCCAACTACCGCCTCCTGGCCAACACCATGGCCCACCAGTGGTGGGGCAGTTTAGTCAGCCCGGCGACGCTCAATGACGCCTGGATAACCAACGGTATGTCACGCTATGGCGAGCTGATGTATGTGGAAGACACAGCGGGCCCAACCGCATTGCAGGCTGCCATCATCGATGTTTCCGCCGGCGCTCTCGCCTATGACACGATTCCCCTCACCTCAGCCGGACGCCTGGACCCATTTTCGCCGCAATTCCAATCGATGACGCTCGAAAAGGGCGCAATGGTCTTCCACATGCTTCGCTGGGAGCTCGGCCCGGATAATTTCAAGAAGACGCTGCAGGCCATCCTAACGCAGTATGCGGATAAGCCGATCCGCACCAGAGACGTTGAACGAGTCGCCGAGGCGCAGTCCCAGCAGGAGCTCACTCCATTTTTCGCACAGTGGTTGGATGGAACCGGGGCCCCGCAATTTAAAGACAAATACACCGTCTACCGTCTGGGCAATAACAAGGGCTTCCGCACCATCGGCGAGATCGATCAGGATCTTGATCTGTTCAATATGCCGGTCGAGCTGAGCGTGCAAACGGAAGGGAAAACGGAAACCAAGCGAGTCGACGTGGTTGGCTCAGATTCGCAGTATGTCGTCGATACTTTTGGGCGCCCGCGTCATATCGAGATCGATCCCAACGACTGGGTGCTGAAGAACTCGCCCGATATGCAGGTACGCATTGCCATCCTGCGCGGCCAGCAACTGGTCGCACAGGGGGATCTTCCCGCTGCGCTGGCGGAATACCAGAATGCTCTGAATGCCAATCCTGGAAGCTCATTAGCCAGCTATCGCATCGGAGAGGTCTTGTTTACCCAGCGCAATTATCAAGCAGCCGCCAATGCCTACCGCGACGCTCTGCGCGGCGACGACGAGCCCAAGTGGACCGAAGTATGGAGTCATATCGCTTTGGGAAAAATCTTCGACGTTACCGGACAGCGCGATCGGGCGGTCAATGAATACCGGCAGGCGGTTCAGACCAACGACAATACCCAGGGCGCCATCAACGAGGCTCGTGAGTATCTGCAGCATCCCTACAAACGGCCCGACGCGGTGGAATGATTTTACGGCTGCAGTTCCGTTGCGCTCGCAAAGCTCAACTGATGGATCGCCAGCCACGTCTGCGCGTATGACGTAATAGCGTTCAAACTGACAGTGCGGTTGTCCTGCACCGCGTTCAAATAATCGATCAATGCCAGGCCGCCGTGCTGATATGCAAACTGCGCGATCGACAGGACGTCCTTAGCTTCAGTCAGATAGTGCCCGTTATATCTGTCGGATAGTGCTTTGGAAGTCGTGTACCCGATCCAGGCCTGATCGACATCGGAATAGACCTGATTGCGCGCCGCTACCTCGCTGAACCGGCTGCCTTGCGCGAGATACTTGCTGCTATCCTTGTTGCCCTGGTTACGATCGAAAATACGGATAGGCACGGTAACATAAAATCCATAGCTGCTCAGAGTGCCGCCGTGGTCGTATTCGCCTTCGAGCGTTGGATCCGCGGTTCCGTTGGCATAAGCCAGCCTCACATTTGCGTCGGCGATACGAATTGCCGCCTGAGCTGCCTGATAGTCGGGCCTATTCGCAAGCGCTTTCTGCTCCAAGTCGGTGAGCGTAGTTGTGAGAGGCGGCGGAACGATCTCTCCGGTAATCTCAAAATTGTGCCTTGGTTGGTCATAACCCAATAGCGTCTGCAATTGATCGCTGGTCTGCCCGAGATTCATCTCCGCATTCGACTCGTCTGTCTCAAACTGGGCCAGCTGTAGATCGAGCCTCTCGTAGTCCAGCTTACCGATATCTCCGGCTTGATAGCGAGTATGGCTAATATCTAACTGCTGTCTGTAATCCTTCAGATTATCTTGCGCCAACTTGAGAGCCGCTTTGGCCAAAAGCATGTTGGTGAAGGCCTGCCTGACCGCCAGAGTTGTCTGCCGCTGCTGATCGTGAAACTGCGCTTCGGTCTGAGCCGTCGTTGCATGCGCGCTGTCCAAACGCCAGCGCCGCTTCTGGCCGCGCTCGAACAGCCGTGCAAGCTGAAAGCTGTAACTGTAGGGCGAATTGGCACTAGCCGGATTGGTCAGGTTTGACCCATAAACCGAGAAATCCGGGTTCTGCCGCAGTCCCGCCTCAACCTCCTGCCCTTTCATGGAGAGCAGGTTCTGCTGGGCCGAGAGAAGCGCGGGATTGTGGGCGAGAGCATAGTCAACTGCCTGCTGCATGGTTAGAGGAGCAGGGGGCGGCGCCTGGCCGTAGATCATCCGCCCGGCAGCGCACGCCAGGGACACAAGGATCAGCAGCTGCCATCTACGCGGTTGCGATCTCAATTTTCAAACTCCGTTTCAGGCGTTGGCAGCACATCCTTGTCACCCGCGATCCACACATAAAGGGTTGGCAGCAGGAATACACTGATCACAAGCGCCGTAATGAGTCCACCGACGATAACGATGGCGAAAGGACGCTGCGAGTCCGAACCGATGCCGTGCGAAGTGGCCGCCGGCAGCAATCCGAGTGTGGCGACAAGCATTGTCATCATGGTAGGTCGAAGCCTGAGCACCGCGCCTTCGATGGCCGATTGTTGAATGGAGTGCCCTCGCACCCGAAGCTGGTTGATGTATTCCAGCATGATCACGCCGGTTTCTACCGAGACGCCGAAGAGGGCAAGAAAGCCAACACCAGAGGAGACGCTGAAGTTCGTGCCCGTAATCAAAAGCGCCAGCATACCGCCCAACGGCGCCATGGCGACCGTCGCCAGAATCAATAGCGCCCATTTTGCCGACTTGAACATGGCAAAAAGGATTACGAAAATGAGCAACAGCGTGATCGGTACTACTATCGACAGACGCTTGTTGGCTCGTTTTTGGCTTTGATACTCCCCCGCCCAATCGAGATGGTAACCGGCGGGTAGCTTTACCTCACGGTTAACTTTCGCGATGGCCTCTTCCACGGTGCTGCCAAGATCGCGCCCGCGTACGCTATATTTGATAGCCACATATCTCTGGTTCGCTTCGCGATAAATCTCCTCGGCCCCGTCTTCTACCTGTACTTTAGTGAGCTGTGAGAGAGGTACCCGCTCCCCCGATGGGGAGAGCAGCTTAATGTCGTTGATCGCCTCGGTAGTGTCGCGATACGGTTTCTGATAACGAGCCACCAAATCGTAGCGCGCCTCTCCTTGCAACACTTCGCTAACCGCCCCTCCGCCAACCGCTGTTTGAATGGCATCCTGAACGTCACTGACGTTGATACCATAACGAGCAGCCGCCTGGCGGTCGACAACGTAATTGAGATTTGGCTGGCCGATAGCACGGAATAATCCGAGATCTTGAATGCCACGGATTCCGCTCATCACACCGACAATCTGATCTCCTTTTGCTTCAAGCGTTTTTAAGTCATCACCATAAATCTTTACCGCCAGTTCGCCCTTGACGCCGCTCACCGCCTCCTCGACATTGTCGGAGATGGGCTGCGAGAAGTTCCATACCACACCGGGCATCTTCTCCAATTCGCGGTCCATAGCGCCGATCAGCTCTTCCTTGTTCTGGTGAAAGATGGGACGCCATTGGCTCTTGGGCTTTAGATCGACAAAGTACTCGGTGTTGAAGAAGCCGGTTGTGTCCACACCGTCGTCTGGTCTTCCTACTTGGCTGACGACGTCCGGCACTTCCGGAAACGAGGAGAGGATGATACGCGCCTTATTCATCACCGCAACACCCTCCGTCGGACCGGTGCTAGGAGCGAGCGTGCCGCGCACCCAGATCGCCCCTTCGTCCAAATGGGGAAGAAATTCAGAACCGATCACTCCGCTGAAGGCCAGGAAAGCAGTCAAAGCCAAAGCCCCAGCGGCCCCGCCCACCGTGACATAACGGTGCTCGATCGCCCAGGTCGCGCCTGACCGATAATGAGTGCTGATCCAAGCCATAACCGGGTTATGCCATTCTTTTGCTCCTTTGCGGAAGAGGAAACTAGCGATCACAGGCGCGATCAGCATGGCAAAGATAAGCGATCCGAGCAGAGCCAAGGTGACCATCCAGGCCATCGGCTTAAATAAGCGCCCTTCCACCGATTGCAAAGTAAAAATGGGCAGATAAGCCGCCACGATAATCGCACGGGCAAAGAAGACCGGCCGCTGCACCTCGTGAGCGGCGTCGCGGATTTGTTCACTGGGTGTACTGGCTTCACGGCGGCGGTTTCCGAGATGTCGAACGATATTCTCCACCATGACCACCGAACCGTCGACCACCATGCCAAAATCCAACGCGCCGAGAGAAAGCAGGTTTGCAGGAATATGAGTGAGATTGAGACAGATCGCGGCAAACAGAAGGGCAAAAGGGATTGTGAGTGAAACAATGACCGCGCCGCGAACATTGCCGAGAAAGAGGAAGAGGATGATCACCACCAGGATGATTCCCTCGGTCAGGTTATGCAGGACGGTGTGCAAGGTGTAATGCAATAGATCGCTGCGATCCAGAAAGGGAACGATCTTGACCCCCTTGGGCAGAATCTGGTCGTTCAGCTCCGTGACCTTGGAGTGAATTCCGGCGAGCGTCGAATCGGAATCGTCCCCCTTCTGCATCAGCACGATACCTTCGACAACGTCGTCGTCATCGATAATTTTGCCATCCACGCGATGGATCGCCTTGCCGATTTGTCCCAAACGAATTTTGGGACCTTCGACAACGGTGGCAATATCCTTGACCCGCAGCGCCGTTCCATTGGAAGTTTTGAGTACGGTTTCCTCGATGTCGTGGACATTGCGGAAAAGCCCGACTTCGCGAACGTTGACCTGCTGCGCTCCTTGCTCTATAAAGCTGCCGCCGGCGTTAAGATTGTTGTTGGCGAGTTGCTGTTCGACCTGCCCGATGCTGATGCCGTAGGCGATCAGCTTGTTAGGATCGACGCGAACCTGGTATTCGCGAGTGATGCCCCCGAAGCTGGAGACGTCAACAACCCCGGGAACGGACTTGAACTGTTTCTCCAGCGTCCAATCTTCTAGTGACTTGAGCGCCATATTGTCGTATTCGGGGTTAGTGCTCCGGAGGGTGTACCAATAAATCTGCCCGACGGGACTCCAATCAGTCCCGATCTGCGGCTGCAAACCCGCCGGGAGCGTAACCATGGAGAGCCGCTCAAGGACTTTTTCGCGGTTCCAGTCATTCACTGAATCATCATCAAAAATTAGCGTCAGGCTGGAGAGTCCGGCGAGAGAAACAGATCGCAGATGCTCCATGTGGGGCAGACCGGCCATGGAGATTTCCAGCGGAACCGTAACCTGCTGCTCAACCTCTTCGGCGGCGCGTCCTGGCCACTGGGTGATGATCTGAACGTAGTTGTTAGCCACGTCCGGATAGGCTTCCACCGGCAGGTTGTGAAAAGCGATGATGCCCCAGGCAAAAAGTAAAATGGCAATCGCCAGAACGATAAACCGGTTGTTGAGGGCAAAATCAACAAGAGCACGAATCATTACTGGGCCGCCGAGTTCTGCAATTCAAGAGCATTCGTCACCACCTGCTGACCCGGATTGATCCCGGAGATGACCTCCTGCATTCCGCCGGGGAGCATGTCGCCGCCCACAACGCCTACCCGCTTGAATTTTTCTCCGGCTGCCGGCACGTAGACCCAATCACGGTCGTGCAAGTGGAGAATGGCCGTAGATGGAACGGATGCATGTCTTTCAGGTCTTCTGCCGTGAAAAGTGGCAGTAGCGAACATGCCTACCCGCATCAGGCCGCCGGGATTGGGAACCTGAATGCGCACTTTGGCAGTGCGGATACTGGGATCGAGAACCGCATCGATTTCGCTGATCCTGCCGCTCACAACATGGTCCGGATAGCCATTCAAGCGAATGTCGGCTGTCTGGCCGATGTGGACAGTCGGCAGGTCATTTTCATAGACATCGCAGATGATCCACACGTGCGAAAGGTCGGCGATGGTGAAGGCGGTCGACGACCCGGAAAGAGTCACGCCGGCGGCTGCGGCATTGGTGACATTTTGCGCGATTATCACCCCATCGGCAGGCGAATAAACTTTAACCGTTGCCGCGGGATGGTCCTTGTCCACGCCGAGAACACGAAGCTGCTGCTCCGCCGCGGTGAGGTCGGCTCGCGCATCCTGCTCGCCAGCGTCGGCAATTTCCAATTGGCTCTTCGCGATCGCGCCTTTGTCGTACAGAATCTTCGCCCGATCGTCCTGGGCATGCGCCAGCCTTTCATCATTGACCGCTTTGAGGTATTGATTGAATGCGCCGGAGATATCGGTACTCTGTACCTCCATGAGCAACTGGCCTTTGTGGACGTGATCTCCAATTTGCGCATGGATGGCCACCACTCGGCCGGAGGCCAGAGAAATGACAGGAATAGTACGCGAGATATCGGGATTGACCGTGCCGGTGACGTTTAGGGTCGAGACGGCCTGATAGGCTGTGGCAGCTGAGACGGAAAAGCGCTCGGGACGGTCGACGGTGATCAGGTTGACGCCACCATCGGACTCAACACTCGCGGGGGGAGGCGCCTCTGCGGCGTAATCCTGCTTCTTACCGCTGCAACCAGCAAGCACAGCAAGGGAAAGGATAGCTGCGATAACAGTTTCAAACTTCATAAAAAGTCCTCACGACCCGATTGCACATTTCACCGGTTTCCCGGCGCAAAGCAACCAGGTAGAGGTTCAAGAACCATGCCCTATTTTTAGGACCTGGAACGATAGAGAAACTATTTTTTAGAAATCGCTAAGCACACTGATAGTTCAGACTGGAAGCCTTTTTTACCCGGAATTACCCATGATCCAGCCTAACGAGCAATGTTGAACGATTGCAACTTATCTTTCGATCATAGGGCTGCCTTATAAGTTGCATCTTTAGATTAATCTGCAACCTAAAAGAAGCACATAAAGTCTGCGTAAAGAATTTGTATCGATCTAAATCTCAAGCCGTGAGACGGTTTGGCCAGTAAACAGTGAGCAGTTCGACTCCCATCCGGCTCAATCAATCCTGTACTAGAATGACCGAATAGCAGGGCCCGCAAGCGGTGCTCTGCCCACATGCGACTGCTCTCCTTTCTCATTTCGGCCTCGCGCAAATCGGCGCTCCTGACGTGCTCGGTGATGATCGTCCTGATCGCATTCATCGATTGGCGCGCTTCAGCGGAGATCCCGCTTGGCTTCCTTTATCTCTTCCCTATGCTGGTCGCAGGCAGTGCCTTCAGCCGTTTTCAGATCGCCGGAGTGGCGGTCGTGTGTACATTTCTTGCGGAACTCTTCGATGAGTTTCCCTGGGGATTCAACACCGGCATACCACGCGACATTCTCTATTTCGCCGCCTTCTCATGCATGGGGCTCTTCGTTTATGAGGTCACGCGGAGCCGCAAGCTTTCCGCGCGGCATATGCGGGAGCTTGAGAGTGAGATGACGGCGCGGCAAGAAGCTGAGGAACAGCTTAAAGTGTTGGTGGAGACCAGCCCGGCGGCCATATTCACCGCCACTCCCTCCGGCGAGATCCTGCTGGCAAACGATGCCGCACATCGGCTGTTCGGTTTCGCGCCCGGTACAATGTCAGGCCGCCAGGTGCGCGATTATCTTCCCTCGCTGGTTAACGTTCCTGCGATAAATGGCGCAGGTCAGCCCTTCCGCACAGCGATGCAATGTCAGGGACGCAGGGCGGACGGGGAGGTCTTCCAGGCCGACGTATGGTTTTCCACTTACGTCACCAGCGCCGGTCCTCGGCTGGCGGCAATGGTGCTCGATACATCAGAGGATCTGCGGACGCGTGAGGAATCGAACTTTCATCAACTTTCGGTAGGATCACGCATTCTAGTGGCCGCGGTCTCGCATGAGGTTCGCAACGTTTGCGGGGCCATTGCCCTAGTCCATGAAAATCTTGCCCGCAGCGGGGCGCTTGCGAAAAACAAGGATTTTGAAGCTTTGGGAACGCTGGTGGTGGCTCTGGAGCGGATCGCGGCGATGGATTTGCGGCAGGCAGCCAGCCATGCGACAGGCGTTGACGTGCGCGGCCTGCTGGACGAGCTGCGCATTATTATCGAGTCTTCTCTCCGCGATGCCGGAGTGACAATGCTGTGGCGCTTGGAAAAAGATCTGCCTTTTGTCTGGGCCGACCGGCAGAGCTTAATGCAGGTTTTTTTGAATCTTGCTAAAAACAGTGAACGCGCCATGCATCTGAGGAGCAAAAAGGAACTGACGATCGCGGCGCAGCGCAGCGGGTTGGGCGTCACCGTTCGTTTTTCCGATACCGGAGCAGGAGTAACCCATCCCGAGCGGCTCTTTCACCCCTTTCAGCGCGAGGCCGAATCGACCGGATTGGGTCTCTATCTTTCGCGGGCCTTCATGCGCAGCTTCCGTGGCGAACTGCGATATGAGCCGGAAATTGAGGGCTCGACTTTCGTGGTGGAGTTGTCATCGGCGCTTAGGGAGAGCGAAGATGGAATCAATGGGCGCCAAGATTCGGATATTGCTGGTAGACGACCACAGCCTGTTTCGGGAAAGCCTTAGCCGGCTTCTTCAAACTGAATCTGACTTCCAGATTGTAGGGGACTGCGCCACTGCGACGGAGGCGCTCGCGCTGGCCGGTCTGAACGAAGTCGATATCGTTTTGCTCGATTACGATCTGGGAGAGGAAGAGGGAACGCGTTTTCTGGAACAAGCTGCCGGCCGCGGCTTCGCCGGACGCATTCTGCTGGTGACGGCGGGCATGAGCGATATCGTCATGTTTCGTGCCCTGCAAGGAGGGTCGTCGGGTATCTTCTTAAAACACAGCGCGCCTGGGCATCTGGTTGACGCTATAAGAAAAGTAATCGCTGGAGAGATGTGGCTGGATCCGGGCGTGACCCGCTCCGTGATCGCCGCGGCTACGGGCAGCAGCTCTCAAAAGCGCATCGCGAAAGGACTGACAGAGCGTGAACAAGCGGTCCTGAAGGGCGTCTTCGAAGGATTGACAAACAAAGAAGTCGGGGCGCGGCTGGAGATCTCGGAGAGTTCGGTCAAAGCGGTGCTGCAACAGCTCTTCGACAAGACCGGCGTGCGGACTCGCAGCCAACTGGTACGGATCGCCCTTGAAGAGCACTCCCAAGACTGGCTGACGAATCCTTCCTGAAATGGCGGAAAAGTTCAGAACGATTGCTGACAGGCCCTACGATCGAAACAAAAAGCTTATAGGCCAGCACGGCGAGAACTATGCTGCTGACCAGAACGTAGAGTTTATCTTTCTGGACGGCAAAATCGGCTACGCAGAAAATCACCCGGGCCACCGGGGTTGCGATCAACAACAGAATGCCTATATCGAGAATCCTGCGGCTGTCGAGCTTGACCACTCCTTGAAGGATCAGGCCAATGTTGCCAAGCAAAATCGGCTTACCGTGAAAGTGCTGGTAATCGGGCGCTACTCCATGGGCTTGGATGAGATAGAGAATCCATCCAATAAAAACCACCGCTGCGGCGACACTCACGCCGATACGCAGCATCATGCCGATGGTGAGGTCCATTTTCCTGTCGGCTTCGGAACTCATACCTTATTAGAGCCTTCCTGTCGCGCCGCCCAGGATCATTTCGATCCCTAGCACGACGATGACGATCGCAAAGATCATCCGCAGAACACTCACGCGGGCTTTGATCAGCAGGCGTGATCCCGCCAATGAGCCTATTAGAACACCGAGCATGACTGGACCCGCCAGACCGGGAGCGATGTAGCCCCGGCTTAGATAGACCCCGGCGCTGGCCGCGGCCGTCACGCCGATCATGAAATTGCTGGTAGTGGTGGAAACCTTAAATGGAAGCTTCATTGCCTGATCCATGGCCAGCACTTTGACCGCCCCGGAACCGATGCCGAGAAGGCCGGAAAGCGCGCCGGCGAGAAACATGATGCCGAAGCCGGCGGGCACATTGTCAGCAACGTATGGCTCAGGGCCCCTCTCCCCGGGAAAATCACCGATGAGCTTGAGCTTCACGGCGAGCGCATTTGGCCGTCGGACGATGGCATCTTTTTGCTTGCGAATGGAGGCCCATGCCGAATAGACCAGCACAACCCCGAAGATGATACCTATGGCGTGAGTCGAAACTCTCGTCGTAAGATATGCCCCGAGCAGCGCGCCTAAGGTAGTCGCCACCTCCAGGAACATGCCTATACGCACATTGGAAAAACCTTCCCGCACATAGGCTGCTGCGGCGCCCGATGACGTCGCGATAACCGAAACAAGCGATGCCCCGATGGCATAGCGCAGGTCGATGTGGAAGAGCAAAGCAAGCACGGGCACGATCACCACGCCGCCGCCCAGCCCGGTGAGCGCCCCCAATAGTCCGGCGAGTAAGGAGGTGAGCCACACCAGCAACATAAATGTGACTAGCCCCACAGATATCCCCGCTTTCCTTTCAGTCTATGGATTCTTACATAATCTCCCTATCCGTTATCGCCGCCACAGGCTATTATTCCGACATGCTTCAAAAGGGGTGCTAATGACAATCAAAAATATCCGGCCGTTGATGGCTATAACCGCAATGTGTCTCACGCTTTCGTTCCCTGTAAGTTCGTGGAGCATACAAACAACAGCGGCCAATCCGTCGGCAAGCAAGCAGCCGAGCACAACCGCTCCCACCGCAGCCGAAATCGCCGATGCGAAAAGTAAAGGCTTAGTATGGGCAAATACGAGTACCAAGGTCTACCACAAGGACGATGCCCAATATGGAAAGACCAAGCATGGCAAGTTCATGACAGAAGCCGATGCCGTCAAGGCTGGTTACCGCCTGGCGAAGAGCTCCCCGATCGGCCACAAGACGACATCGGCCGCGCCGCAAAATTGAGCCGTTACGCATCGCAATTTTTAGGAAAGAAGGAGGATTTATGGGCTTCCTATCTGGAATCGGCGACCTCCTGAAGCAATACTCAGGAAATAGCGCAAACTCGGCCAACGTCGAACAACACTTCGATCAGGTCGCGCAATCGGTGCCTAGTTCCTCCGTGGCGAGCGGCTTGGCGGAGGCCTTGCGCTCGGGACAAGCTGGGTCGTTTTCTCAAGCTGCCGGCCAGCTCTTTTCCGGCGGAAACGGCGCCCAAAAAGCCAGCATGCTAACCGGATTGTTGGCCTCGGTTGGACCCAGCGTGTTATCACAGTTCACCGGCTCAAATCCCAACTCACCCTTGGCCTCGCTCTTGAAGGGCGGCCAGACCGCGGTTACACCGGAACAGGCGGCAAGCGTTCCCGCAACCGATGTTGCGGCTCTTGCCCATACTGCACATAGCGCCGACCCTTCCATCATCGATCGCATGAGCGCCATCTACGCGGAGCATCCCACGCTGATCAAGACTCTCGGCGCGGCGGCGATGACAATCGCCGTAAAGCACATCGCCGACCGGCACTCTGCGTAGATCTTTTGCTGAAACCAGGCTCCGGACTAATCTTTGGGAAATCCATGTTGGAGAAGAAACATCATGGCAGATCTTGAGCAGTTGAAACAGAAGTATGCTCCAGTAATCCAGACCATACAGAGCTTTAGCGATATCGGCGCAACCCTGGAGGGCGTGAGTCTGGATGGCGAGAAGCTCTATCTGAAGGCCACAGTGCCCTCGCAGGTAGTGGCCAACCGCGTCTGGGATGCAATCAAGCAAGTCGATCCACAGTATGCCGACCTGCATCACGAGATCAAGACCGCAGGCGGCCCCAACCAGACCTACACCGTCAAAAGCGGTGATAACCTCTCCACCATCAGCAAACGGTTCTACGGGTCGGCGAATCACTATCCTCAGATTGCCGCGGCCAGCAACATCGCCGATGCTAATCTGATCCGCGCCGGGCAGCAGATTACTATCCCTGTATTGTGAACATCGCTTCTAGATCAATGCGCCAACCAGTTTCGCTGCAGCTTCAGCGAAACTGGTGCTGGTGCCGCGACTATAATCAAATCGGCTATGCCTTTTATCTCTGTGGATCATAGCGAAGCGCTTTCAAAATTGGTTGCACGGTAACTGCCCTGTTACGTCCTGTTAACAATGGCCCGCTACACCTTGAAGGCGGCTGTCTTGACAGCCGCGGAGGGAGCAGCGATGCAAAAGTTGGTTGCCAGTTCACTGGCTTTGCTGGTAGTTGCCGGAGGTATTGTTCAGCCGGTGGAAATGCGTGCGCAATCGGGTACCGCGACCCCGATTAAGCACCTCGTCGTCATCTTCGATGAAAATGTCTCATTCGATCACTACTTTGGAACTTATCCGAACGCCTTAAACCCGCCCAATGAGCCGCCGTTCCAAGCTGCTCCCGGAACGCCCTCTGTCAACGGCTTTACCGATGCGCTTCTGCAGAGCAACCCCAACGCATTGAACCTGACGCTGAACGGGAACGGAGCGATGAATCCCTTTCGCCTGGACCGTTCTCAGGCCGCAACCGCGGATCAGGATCACGGTTATACTCCCGAGCAGCACGCATTCGATGCCGGCCTGATGGACGGTTTCCCCAAATACACGGGAACTCCTGGCCCCCCGCCGCCCGGCCAAACCAACAACGGGCTGGTGATGGGCTACTACGACGGCAACACTGTAACCGGCCTGTGGAACTATGCGCAGCGGTATGCCATGAATGACAATTCCTATGGCACGACCTTTGGCCCCTCCAGCCCGGGCGCCATCAACCTCATCTCCGGCCAGACGAACGATGTAATCGATCAGTCCAACGCCGGCGCCGACGTCATCGGGGACGGCAGCGGCGGGTACACTTTAATCAGCGATGCCGACCCCATTGGAGATGTATGCTCCACCACCACCGGAGCGCTGGTCCAGATGGGGGGAACCAATATAGGCGACCTCCTCAACAGTGCCGGGATCACGTGGGGATTCTTCGAAGGTGGTTTTGACCTGACAGTCAAAAATCCCAATGGCACCACCGGCTGCGCCCGCAGCGACACCTCCGCCGTTACCAGTGTTACAGAAGCCGACTACATCCCTCATCATGAGCCCTTCCAGTTCTACGCATCGACAGCGAACCCGAAGCATATCCCCCCTAGTTCTCCTCAATCGGTGGGCGTTCAGGGCGATCCGGCGAACCACCAGTACGATTTCCAGGACTTCGCCAATGCGCTAAATGCCGGAAATTTCCCCGCGGTTACATTCCTCAAGGCTCCCGGTATTGGAGACGGCCATGCCGGCTATTCCGATCCTCTGGATGAACAGTACTGGATCGTCAGCGTCATCAATTTTCTGCAGCAGCAGAAAGACTGGAACTCGACCGCCGTGGTCATCGCATGGGATGACTCTGACGGCTGGTATGACCACCAGATGAGTCCGATCGTGAACCAGTCCGCCACGACCGCGGACGTTCTGACCGGTCCAGGCGCATGCGGAAACGGCGAAAATACGTTGCCCGGCGTCACCGCTGCGCATGCTCAAGGGCGCTGCGGCTATGGTCCTCGTCTGCCTCTGCTGGTGATCTCTCCTTACGCGAAGCGGAACTACGTCGATCACACGTTCACCGACCAGAGCTCGATTCTTCGCTTTATCGAAGATAACTGGCTTGGCGGCCAGCGTATCAATGGATCGTTTGATTCGCTTGCCGGTACTCTGAACAACATGTTCGATTTCACGGGTCCTCGCAACGGTGGCGCCTACCAGCTCGACCCGTCCACTGGAGAACCAACCGGACATTGATCCGGTTCGCTCGTAAAATCGATACAGCGCAACCAGGCGAGGCATGGGAACGAACACAATGATTCGCTCCGCATGCCTTGCTTCCTTTTCGCACGGGAGTCAGACTTGCATCCAATCACGCGCCGTGCCTTGCTGAAGGGTGCTGCAGCCCTGGCGGCCGGAATGGCTGCCCCGGAAAGAGCGTTTCCTGTTTCTCAAGTTGCCGCTGCTCCTGGTTCTGTTGCGCTGACGATAAACGCGAATACCCTCGCGCATTACGTCGACCCGCTCCCTCTACCCAAAATCGCGCAGCCTTGCGGATTCCATGCCGACCCCGAAAACACCGCCTTAAGACTGCCCTTGTACCGCATGACGATGCGCCAGATCGAGGCCAAGCTGCATCGCGATCTTCCCGCAACGCGCCTGTGGGGTTTTGAATCCAGCTCGCCGGGGCCGGCCTTCGAAACCCGCAGCGGCCAGGGCCTGATCGTCGAATGGGTAAACGAGCTTCCTAACAAACACTTCCTCCCCATCGACCATAACGCTGCACGGGGCCGAAGCCAATCTGCCCCAGGCGCGCAGCGTGATTCATCTGCACGGCGGCAAGACGCCTCCCGGCAGTGATGGTTATCCCGAGGATTGGTACGTGCCTGGCAAATCCGCAAGCTATCACTATCCCAATCGGCAGCCCGCATGCATGCTCTTCTATCACGACCATGCGATGGGGATAAACCGGCTTAATATCTACGCGGGTCTCTTCGGTCTCTTTCTGATTCGCGATGAAAAAGAGAAGTCGCTCGACTTGCCCCGCGGCAAGTACGAGGCGCCACTGCTGATCTACGACCGCTTCTTGCGGCCGGATGGCCAACTCTACTATCCCGTCTCCGGTAAGCCGGCGGCTCCCTGGGTTCCAGAAGTCTTCGGCGACGCCATCCTGGTCAACGGCAAAATCTTCCCTTATCTGGATGTCGAACCGCGCAAATATCGATTGCGGATCATGAATGGATCCAATGGCCGCTTCTATCGCCTCTCTTTCGGCCAGAGACTCGAATTTCAAGTCGTAGGCAACGATCAGGGATTGCTCGATTCCCCCGTTGCCGCCAATCGGGTGGTGATGGCTCCAGCCGAACGCCTCGACCTGATCTTCGATTTCAGCACGCATGCCGGAGGAAAGCTTCTACTTCAAAGCGATGCTCTGGAAATTATGGAATTTCGCGTTGCGCCCAGGATCACGGCTACCAGCACAACTCCTACTCAGCCGATTCTCTCGTACGCAAGCACGACCTCGAATGATAGCCGCGAGTCATTCATTCGGCTTAAGGAAAATCAGGCGGTAAGGACACGCCGTCTCACCCTCGACGAACAGATGGACATGGTTCAGCAATCTATGGGCATGCTTCTGAATAAGACCCCGTGGCATATGCCTGTAACAGAGAAACCGGTCATCGATACTATTGAGATCTGGGAACTAGTGAATCTCACGGAAGATTCTCATCCCATCCATCTCCACCTGGTGAGATTTCAAATCCTGGACCGCAGGGCATTCGACACATTTGAGTTCCAGGACAAAGGAACCATCCGCTTCACCGGCCCGGCGATCCCGCCGGAGCCTGCGGAGTCCGGCTGGAAAGATACTGTTCGCGCCGATCCTGGCATGGTCACGCGTGTCATTATCCCCTTCGCTGGATATACCGGCCGCTACGTGTGGCATTGCCACATCCTGGAGCATGAGGATAACGAGATGATGCGTCCCTACGAAGTGGTCGCCCGGCCGTCGGGCCAAAGCGCATGAAAGGCGGGAAACCGAAATCAGGCTAAGAGGAATTGCAATCAAGCGTTACCGCCTGTTTTATAACGTACGGGCCGAACGCCGCGCAGCGCTGTCACTTTATTCAGGCGGACTAGCCGCTGCATGTGTCCGGCCAAGGCATATACCATTTCTCCATTCATTGCGTCTGGCCATGAACCAAGTTGTGGTCCTACAGAGTCGATCAAATCCCGTAAAGACGCACCCTCCGGGAAACGGCGCAACGTGGAGAGAAGAAGCTGGTCTGCTCGAGCTACGAACCCGCGGCTCTCGTCCAGAAACCTTCGGATCTCGGTTCCGTGCTTCAACGGCCAATGGCACGTAGCGAGCAGTTCGATGGGCAGAGAGCCCAGATATTGAATTGTTGATAAATAAGGATCTATTTGTAGATAAGTAGGGCAAAGTATCGGCGCCCCGTCCTTGTCGAGGTATACGGAACCCTGAACGGCGTCCCCACTGAACATCGTGCGGCTGCGGAGATCGAAGATTGCAAGATGTCCTTCGCTGTGCCCCGGCACATGGTGGATTTCGACCCTCCACCCGCCACCTAAATTGAGCGTTTCCCCGCCGCGCCAGGTCCAATCCACCGGTTGAGCCTCTCCTAAAGCATCGAAGATCGCCTTGCGATTGTCATCGCTGTAGTAGATGCCATGCTCGTCCTCATACGCGTTATAACGCAGCCTCCACATAGTCTCTGGATTCTCGATGAGCGGCCGGTCCGCTTCGCCACAACTGATCTGCGTGCCCGGATTTGCCGCCTTGACGGCATGATTTCCGCCGCAGTGGTCGGAGTCGCAATGCGTATTGATGACCAGGTCGATATCGCCAGGGCCGAGGCCGATTTTATTGAGATACGGAAAGACAAACTTTTCCGGATCGGGCGCGCAACCGCTGTCCAGCAGAACGCCGCGTTCGCTTCCATTCAGAAAAAACAGCTGCAAGGGGCGAGTACCCACTAACCCGGGAATGAGATGTACGTCAGGAGCAATTTCCATGGTTCTACCAGTCGACCATAGCGCCGGCTTGCGCGCGAATCCCCGCGCGAATCCCCGCGCGAATCATAGTTGAGTGCAGCATTTCCCGCTTCAAAGAATGCCTGGCTGAGGCTTCTTCGTCTACTTCAATCTGCAATCCTGGAGTCTCTCCTAACCTCCAGCAATTTGAAGCCTGGGCTGCTCGCCCTTGATGCTCATACCGCCATCCACAACTAAATTAGCGCCGCTGATCAGCGACGACTGCTCTGAGGCAAGGAAGGCAACCACATTCACCACCTCATCAATGGTTCCAACTCGCCCTCTCGGCTGGACCTCGTCGAAGGCTTTTCTGGTGCCTTCCGGATCGCCCTGCGCCGCAACGAATTCGTGCAACATCGAGGAGTCGATGGTTCCTGGAGCGACGGAGTTGGCGCGAATTCCTTCACGAGCATGGTCGATAGCGAGAGCGCGAGCCAGCGCGATCAAGGCTCCCTTGGTGCTGGAATACGCTGCCAGTCCGGGCACCCCGCTAATCCCGGTGATCGATGCCATAAGAATGATGGAGCCTATTCCCGCTTTCCGCATGTGGGGAACCACTTCCCGGCACAAAAGATACGCGCCCTTGAGGTTCACAGAGTGGACTCGGTCCCAATCGGTTTCCGTGGTTTCGACTATCGTTCCCGTGGGCATGATTGCTGCTGAATGCACCGCCACGGTAGGGGGACCAAAGGCGCTTGTAAGTTCCTGAATCGCATGCTTGACCTCAGCCGAATTGCTGATGTCGGAGATCAGGGAAATCGCCCGGCCGCCCGAATTGATGATCTCTTCAGTAACCCGGCAGCATGCCTCTCCGTCGCGATCCAGAATCCCTACCGCGGCTCCCTCGGCCGCCAGCCGGCGAGCGATACCGCGGCCAATTCCATTTCCCCCACCGGTGGCAATAGCTATTCGTCCGTCTAGCTGTCCCATAATTAGTCTGCCTGTTCTATTTATCTTAGCCGCCGGCTGTATCTTAGCCGCCGGCTTGCAAAATCCGTCGCTTTTCCAGCCCCGTTTGACTCGCATTTCCAACCGCGAGCATCGAATTATTTCTCTCCCATTGGAGTTCCAGTCCTTTAACGGTTGGTTTGTGTAAGGTTCTGCTTTTTTGACGCCGGTCCAAGTAACTTCACCTCTTGCAATGTCCACCAATAGCCGCTTCCAGGCGGATCGGCTTTGTAATTGGTATGCAGATAGCCGTTTGTAAAATTTGCGGAGTAGGACAGCCACAGCGTGCGGCCATCGTTGCTGATAAATTTGGACGGAAAATTCACAAAGTATGCCTGCTCGCCGAAATCGCGCATATATGTCACCAGCCGCCAAGGTCCGGTTATCTTCGAGGACTCAAGAATGTAAGTGCTGAACTTGCTTATCGTATTCCCTCCATCGGTAACGGCCATCAGGTATTTCTTCAGGGGTGCGTCATATGTGACCGATACATTTCCTGTATGGTTGTTCCAATCGATCAACGGCCGGATTCTGGAGAAGTCTCGCGTCCATATAGCCCTGCCCTGCGGATCATGACCGGCAAAGTACTCGTATGCGGATCGCCGGTTGATGGCGCCTATGCTGGCTTCAACTCGAGCGAGATAAATCTGATCGCCGGTTATCCAACTGAGGTTTGCATCGCGCGGTTTAGGATCCGGCTCTGCCGCGCCTTGTGAGACGATATACGCCTTGCCATCGGGAGAATATTCCATGTTCTTACCGAAATCCACGAAGTGGGGCAGGCCAAGCTTGATAGGCGCTCCATCGAACAGCGGCTGACGGGGGGTATGCGGCGACTTGTGCCAGATATGCCCGTAATCCGTCGACCACCGAAATCCGACAAAGGGACCAAGGACATCCCAATTCAGCCCTGTTCCGGGCGTCTCATTGAGGCAATAGGTGCCATAAAACCACACACCCCGGTAGACAAGGCCGCCTGCAGGATATCTGCCTCCGTATGGCTCCGGACTCCCCTTGTATGTGGCGACATCCGTAATTGTAAGATGGAGCGGATCGTCTCCAAGGATTGTTGCATATCCCGTTGTCGCCATCGGACCTTTCGAGGATGATTTGACCCCGTTGACCGTTCCGTCAGTCCAGGACGAATACATGTTTCCATTCGATGCCCAGGACGGGAACCACGTATCGGCATGCCCATACTGGGCATATCGGCCGGTGAACGCGATCCCCGTCAACTCCCGGGATGGCGGAAAAGGGATATTTGCCGGCGGATCAGAGGGCCACCTAAGCACATGATGCTGCTGCTCCGGCATTCCCTTCGCCGCAGCGACATGCGAACAAGTGGAATTACCCAGAACGGCCAAAAGTGCAATCAGAGCAAGCCTGCGTGCAATCATCCATAACTCCTAACCGGCAACTCCCATGTGCTGGTGACTATTAAAATGCAGCCCGTACGTGAAGTTGAATACTCCTCGCCGGCTGCCGGCCCGTGGCATGAGCAAATAACGGATCAATAAAATTCCACTACGGTGGTCAATTGGACGCTCCAGTAGAGGACCTACAGTCAACGCGATTTACCGGCCGTTTTGTCCGATTTGCAGGGGGCAAGTATGCGTAGTGGGTGATCGAGCTGGGGATTGGCTGCACCGTTCCGTCCAGAGAGCTAGCAGCTGTCGAGTATAGTGCGTTTTAGGACAGCTGGCTTGCGACGCAAGTATTCCTCTGGGTTTCAGTTGGAGTAGGTTGCTATTCTGGATCTGCCGGGTCTATAAGGCGCTGGAGAGAAGCGGCGCTGCATGGAGACGCATGATCGATCGAAGGGAGTTCTTAAAGGCTGGATCGTTGGTTGTCGCCGGCAGCGCGTTCGCGCGCGGACAAGATCTTCAGAGCACAGGTTCTCTGCGCCGGATTACCATCCAAAGCAACGCGCCGGCGAGCGCCCGCGTCAAGCTTGCCCGGACGGAATTATTGGCGGGGTTGAAGGCCCTCCAGGTCTCTCCCGAGGTCGCGTTCGCCGAAGAGACGCAAGCAGGGGAAGGCGCCCTGCATATTGTTTTGGTTGTGGAATCGAATAGGTTCAAGGGGAAAGAAGAATATGAGATCGGCGCCGCCGGCCGGCAGATAACTCTGAGGGCGGCCAGCGATCATGCGCTGCTTTATGCGGTCTTCGATTTCCTTGAACATCAAGGGATTGTCTACGGCATAAACGGGGAAACGCTTCCCCTTGAAGCACCCGCAGGGCTGAACATTCCATTGCCTCAAGAGGCGTGGACGGCAGTCCCAAGATTTGCCATCCGAGGACTGCTCCCATGGCCGGATTTCCTCAACTGCATAAGTGTTTATAACGACGAGGACTTCAAAGCATATTTTGCCAACATGCTGCGCATGCGCTTCAACATGTTCGGTATGCATGTTTATACGCAAAACTTTCCCGGACCATTAGCCGAATCTTACTTGTCGTTTGACTTTGCCGGCAGTGGCCATCGAGCGGCTTTGGAAGACACGACGATGACGAGTTGGGGCTATCTTCCTCAGAGGACCTCAACTTTCAAAATGGGCTCGGACCGGTTCTTCGATCGTGAGACCTTCGGCTCGGATGCAACCAGGCTGGCTGCCGATAATTGGGATATCGCGGACCGCACGACCAGGATGATGCGCGCGGCCTTCGAATATGCTTCGGCAGCCGGTATACGCACCGGGATCGGCTTTGAGCCCCGCCACAACCCCGCGGCGATTGAGCGCGCTCTGCCGCCGGAGGCCAAAGCACATCCTGGCGGCCTGGTGGAGTCTGTGACAGGCAAAGACCTGCTGGAGCGGCGGCTCGCCGATCTGCTCGAACGCTATCCGATGGTCGACTACGTCTGGCTTTGGGAAGACGAGGATACCAATTGGCAAAGCCGGGAAAAGAAGATTCCGCTTTCAGTGACACCGTACAAACAGGCGCATGACTTTTTGCGCAGAAACGCTCCGAAAAAACAGCTCGTACTCGGCGGCTGGGGCGGCGTTGTTCGCAATTTTCAATCTCTCCACCAGCGTTTGCCCGAAGACATTATCTTCTCCGCTTTGAGCGACACTCTCGGATGGGACCCTGTTAACGAAGAGTTTGGCAAACTGGAAAGCCGGGAGCGGTGGCCAATTCCGTGGCTGGAGGACGATCCCTCGATGTGGTTTCCGCAGTTTCGCGCCAGCCGCTTCGAGACTGATATGAAGCTGGCACAGCAGTACGGGTGCCAGGGGATGCTCGGTATCCATTGGCGGAGCCGCATCGTCGATCCGACAGCGACTTATTTTGCGCGCGCGGCCTGGGATGCCAAGCTGACAGCTACCGCTCATTATCGAAACTTCTGTGCGTCTCAAGCTTCGGGAGAACGCTCCGCGACCATGGCCGGGTTATTTGTGGACTGCGATCAGGGCAGGGAGATTGCGTCGACGTTCCTCGGTAAATACGGGCCAGACGGGCATGCGAAGCGCGTGGAGCTTACCGGCGATTACAGCGAAGCCTTCAACTACGATCAGACCCAACCGGAACTATCGGTTTTTCCTTCGCAGAGTCGAATCGCAGAAAGCTTTCGCAAGCTCACGGAACAAGCTGCTTCTCCCACAGAGAAGGAGCGCATCGGATATTTCGCCGGATTTATCGGCCTCATGCCGCCGTATTGTGAAGCCTTCGAAGCGGCGCATCGATTAGGAGCTGTGTTGGCCGCCGCAGTCAAGCTCCGCGCCGGCGGGAATGAAGAACAAGCTCGTATATCTGTGCTTCAGCAAGGGGTACCGCTTTGGCTGACCATCGCTCCTCTGGTTCGCAAAACGATCCTGAGTTATCAGAATGTGATTACCACCCGTGACGAGCAGGGCCAACTTGCCTCCATGCAGAACAAGTTCGTCCGCATTGCCCTTGAGCGGTTGCGCCTCTCCGTCAAAGAATTCCTGGGTCAATTTCCGCGGGAAATTACCGAAGCTTACGCCTCGGCTATCAACTCGGAATCAACAACCGCTTCACGGATTTTTATGCCGACGAGGCCATCGCTTCTAAAGCCAGGCGAATCGAGCCGAATCTTTATCGTGGCTCCGAGTGACCGCCCAATTGGGGAAGTGCGGCTTCACTCGCGGCAGCGGGGAGCCAAAGATTGGACTATTCAGCCGGCCGAGCTTGTGGGGCGTAACGTATATCGAGTTAGCGTGGGTCCATTTGAACCTGACATCTCGCCTGTTGAATACTACGCCTCGGCGATACTCCGGGTAGGACGTGGCGAATATTATGACCCGGTGGAACCCGCAAAAGGCGCTTACCGAATCTCCATTTTTGCCGAGTGATTCGCCACATTGAGCAGGAATGCCGGCTCAGCATATCTGCTCACTCCCGCAAAGGAAGTTGTGCCACCGGGATATCAGGATGCCTCGAAACACCATCTCAGTTGGAGTACGCCTTCACGCGCTCCTGCGTCTCCGTGCGTTGACGCGGAAGATCCCACGACCCAAAAAGGGCCGCCTGTGATCCTGGAGCGAGCCATAGGCAGCGGCCGAAACATAAGGAGGAATCTATGGCCCGAGATTATGATCCTGCTAATACCGAATCAACCGCTCAACAAACTGTTATCGGCTTTTTCCGTAATGCCAGTGATGCGCGGCAGGCAATTGAAGCGCTTCATTCCCATAACTTCGATCCCGGTCAGATTGGAGCTGCCTTTCGCGAGGCAGAAATTCCCGAGTCCTCACCGGAAACCGGTGCTTCGCCCGCCGGTGACATAGAAAGTTGGTTTAGCCGGCTACGTCATACCTACCGCGGGAAAGTAACGGAACCAGCCCGCGCGGAGTGGTCACCGGACGAATTCGAGTCTTCCCTTGCGCGGCTCCAAATTGCTCCCGAGCGTGCGCGCCGGCTCGTCCAGGATCTCGCTCCAGGGAGTGCCATTGTCACGGTACACGCAGGCAGCCGACGGCGCGAGGCGGAATCGCTGCTGGAGCAGAACGGAGCTCTCATCGGGCATGAACAGAACCCGCAGGGTGCGGCCCCGCCAGCGCCCACTCCGGAAGCACCGGCCGCCTCAACACGCTTCGCCCCCCCGCAGCCCTCAAAACCCGGCCATATCCAGCTCTTCGGAGAAGTCTTGCGCGTGCATAAAGATAGGATCAGCAGCGGAGATGTACGCGTTCGCAAGGAATCTCAAACGCAGATGGAGACGGTACAGGTACCGGTTACCCGTGAGCATCTGGTTATAGAACATACGGATGACAAGGGACGTGCGGACGGAGAGAACGCAATTCGCGTTCCCCTCAGCGAAGAGCGGGTTCGGGTTGATAAGGATACAGTCTTGCGGGAAGAGTACAAGGTTGGTAAGCGCGATATAACACAGAATGAATCGATCACCGGCGCCGTGCGTAAAGAACGCCTGCTGATTGATGAAGCCGGCGAAGGCAAGCGCGAGTAGCTCGTACTGCGCGTAGATGATCCAACAATTTCCTTTCAAAGTTCGAGCGCATGTTGTTTTCCTCAGGGCGAAGCGCATCCTACTGTCCTGAGAGTTGCCGCGTTCGACGCCGCGCCACGTGGCCCGGTCAGCATCTAAAAACCACAAAGGATAAAAGTTATGGCTTATGAAGATACAAGCAGCGTAAGAAGCTCGGAAACCAATGCACCGGTAGTCGTCGGCTTGTTTGCCAGTGCTGACGATGCGCACCGGGCGGTCACTCAACTGCGATCGAGCGGATTCAGCCCAAACCAGATCGGGGCGGCATTTCGACACCGCTCGACTTTCAGCTCTCGTGAACCTGGTCCTGCTGGGTCAGCCGTTGGATCAGTGGACGATAGAGATCGCGAAAGGGAGAGCTGGTGGGACAAGCTTAAGGATGCCTTTCGCCCGGTTGAAGCAGGGGAACATCACAGGCGGACCAGCGAGCCTCGAGAACTCGAAAATACCTCGATCCCTCCAGAGCGTAACCTGGAAGCCGGCGATTATGATCGCGACTATGAATATGACTTCGCCGATTCTGAAATGGAGGGCTCACTGGCCGGCACCGGAATTCCGTCAGATCGCGCGGCTTATCTGATCGGCAATCTTAAGCCGGGCGGAGCAATCGTTACCGTGCATGATCCTGCCCGCGTCCAAGAAGCAGAAAGTATCCTCTCTGCTAATGGGGCCCGCGTTCGCTATGAGGGAGTTACTGGCCCAAACGGCTCTTTGGAAGAAGGCGCCGCGGCCAGCCAGAATGATGCCGATATAGCGGACCGCGCCAATAGGTCTCCGCTGGATTCGTCCCTTTCCAGGGGTGATCGGGTGCAGCTCTTTGGCGAGGTGCTGCGAGTTCATAAGGAACGTATACGACGCGGTGAGGCTCGCCTGCGCAAGGATGTGGTGACTGAAAACCAAACAGTTGAGGTCCCGGTTACTCATGAAGAACTGGTGCTGGAACGAGTAGCAGTGCCCGGGGACACGCCGGCTCCATCGGCGAATATCGGCGAATCCACCGAGGTTCGGATCCCGCTCAGTGGAGAAAACGTCCGGGTGGAGAAACAGCCGGTGGTCCGCGAGGAAGTAATAGTCGGAAAACGCGAGGTTACTAACGTAGAAACTGTAGGAGATAACGTACGCCGCGAAGAGCTGCGCGTCGACGATGATTCAGCCGATAAGCGAGGTCCCGCGGAAGACCGGCCTGGCAATCTGCGCCGTCCTGCGTAGGATGAACAAAATGAAAAATTCACATCTTCCCAGGTTATTAACCTTTGGAGCGGCGGCCTTGTTTACCGCCGCTCCGTTTATCGCTCCGGCGAGCGTCGCAGGCGCAACTGCACAAGGCGATCAGGTTACTGCGCAACAGCAATCCAACCGGACGAGCGATCTAGACATTACCCGGAACATCCGCCGCGCTCTCATAAAGGACAAGTCGCTTTCAATCCGCGCGCACAACGTCGAGATCATCACGCGCAACGGTAAGGTCACCCTGAAAGGACGCGTCGATTCGGATGAGGAGAAGAAAACCGTCGAGTCGGCCGCTGCCAAGTTTGCTGGTGCGGGAAACGTAACCGACGATTTGTCCACAAGCCACTAATTAGGGCCCGTTAACAGGCCCCTAAGTGAGATAGACAGGAGAAGCAAAAGATGGCAGGTCATTCGGTCTTTGGCATCTATACCAGCCGGGAAGGCGTTGAGGGTGCGGTCGCAGCGCTCAAGGATGCAAATTTTCGCGGCTCGGATATTTCCATTCTGGCTCCGGAAAATCTGGGAGACATCCGGGACATTGGTACCGTGAAGACGACAAAGGCGCCCGAAGGGGCCACGACCGGGGGCGCGTCGGGTGCTGTGGTTGGAGGAGTGCTCGGTTGGTTAGTGGGTATAGGAGCTCTGGCGATTCCAGGCGTAGGCCCGTTCCTGGCGGCGGGCCCAATCATGGCCGCTCTGGCCGGGGTCGGTGTCGGCGCCGCGGTAGGGGGAATCACAGGCGCCTTGGTCGGCTTTGGGGTTCCGGAGTTCGAGGCGAAGCGGTACGAAGCCCGGCTTCGCAAAGGCGGCATCCTGCTGTCGGTGCACGCTGATCACCACGATTGGATTGCGCGCGCGAAATCTGTCCTGGAGAAAACCGGCGCCGAAGAGATTTCCAGCGCAAGCGAAAGCCGCGTTGCTTGATCGTATGACAAATCTCCGGAGCACTTCGCAGGCGACCGGACTCAACGAAGAAACGCTTCGGTGAGTCCGCCGTCCACCGGGATAATGTGGCCCGAAGTACAACGAGCCCGTGGTCCGGCCAGGAACAGGATGGCGTTGGCGCAGTCTTCCGGATCGATGGGTTGATGCGTGAGCGTGCGCTTGGCATAGAACTGGGCGAGCGCAGTCCGAAGTTCCTCGTCCGTCATGGTCTGGTCGAAGGGAATCTTGTACTTCGCAAGCGAAGCGATGACCCGATCGCGAGGAAACATCGTCGAGCCTTTCACCACCGTAGCTGGACTGATACCATTCACGCGCACCTTGGGCGCCAGCCCAACAGCGAGCTCCCGGATAAGGTGACTGACCGCTGCCTTGCTCACGTCATAGGCTTCGCTTCCCCGCTTGGCCACAACCGCATTGGCCGAACTGGTTAGCACGATCGACGCATCCAGATTCTGCTCGGCGAGAATCCTAGCTGCCTCATCAGTCAGGATATGGTTGGCTGTAACGTTCACTTGCAGAGTCATTGCCCACTGCTCATCGCGTATATGCCCGTCGGGCGATGAGGGAAAGATCGCTGCTGTGTTGACGATGATGTCGAGGCCGCCGAAGTTTGCGACGGCCTTCTTCAACATGGCGCGAACCGACGCGCGATCGCAAATATCGGCTGCCGCCGCCAATTGACCGTCTTTGCCGCTTACGGCTATGGCTTGCTCTGCGGCATTCATTGCTCCGGCAAGGTCCCGGTCGGCAACTACCACATGCCCGCCGCGTTCGGCAGCCAAACGAACTACCTCGCGGCCGATCCCGCTGCCGCCGCCTACTATCAAGACAACGCGCCGGCTAAGTTCCTTCTCCGGCGGTTGCCGCCGTATCTTAGCCTCTTCGAGCGCCCAATACTCGATGCGAAATGCCTCGGAAGGCGGCAATGCAACATAATTCAAATACACCTGAAAAAGCGCGCTCGCCGCAGCCGGTCCCGCCTGGGGAAGAACCTCCGGCGGCGCGCCGGATTCCAGCGCGGATGCGCCTTCCATTACGTGGATGGCGTTTACATAAAATTCGCCGGTGATCCTGGCTTCCGCTTTGCTCTTGCCAAAGCTGAACATACCAATACCAGGAATCAGGACAACTGTAGGATTGGCGTCACGCATCGCCGGGGAATCCGGCTTGGCGTGCTCCTTGTAATATTTGGCGTACTCCTGGCGGTAAGCCGAAAGCGCGCCATCAATTCGCGAGCGTAGTTCAGCCACATCTTCTTCCGGCTTCCAAGGCACATACAGGGGACGGATCTTGGTGCGGATGAAGTGGTCGGGACAGCTCGTTCCGAGGAAGGCAAATTTTTCCGCATAACTCGAGTTAACGAAGCTCTGCACTTCGGGGAGATCCGTGAAATTGCCAATCACCCGCTTCTGCGCGGAAACTCTCCCACGCAGATAGGGAAAAATATCGATTGCAAGTTCGCGATGGTCCTTACGCTGCGGTGCAAGCTCCGCCCCGAAGATCGGATCGCTTTTTTTGGCAATGTGCTCCTGAACAAATTGTCCCAACTGATCGATGATGGTGATTGTGCTCAGATAGCACTCACGCTGAGTCTGACCCCAGGTAAACAATCCATGACCGCCAAGAACAACTCCGTCGCATGTAGGATTCGCCTCAACCGCTCTCTTGAGCATCATCCCCAATTCAAAGCCGGGACGCTGCCAGGGAAGCCAGACCAGGTTATGGCCGAAGCGGCGGTTGAACTCGGCAAGTTTCTCATGACCGTTGGCCGCGGCGGCCAGCGCGATTCCCCAATCCGGATGAAGATGATCGACGTGCGGGAAGGGCAGAAAGCCGTGCAAGGGCGTGTCGATCGAAGCAGCGACCGTGTTTCTGCCGAAGGCGCACAGGGGATACATCTCCACCATCTCGTCCTCGTGCTCCACGCCGCGATACCGCTCGACCAGCCGAAGCAGCTTGTCCAGATAAAGCGTGGCGAAGCCGCTTCGCTGGATGCTGCCCAAGTCGCCTCCGCTTCCCTTTACCCAAAGCACCAGCGGCTCGCCTGAGTCCAGTGGATCCTTTTCACGAATCTTCGAGCTCGTATTTCCGCCGCCGAAATTTGTGATGCGCAGATCCGAGCCAAGCAGGTTGGAGCGGTATCTCAATAATTCCGGCTCGTCGAGAGTGCGTGCAATTGATTCATCCCAGCGGTCTTCGAGATACTGCAGAGCGGTCACAGCAGTGGCGGTCATACGATAACCCTCAATATCCGGCAGCGGCCGTTTCGTCGGTCAGTTTCTAAAAGGAACTTACTTCCCTTTTGACAAATTGACCGTTTACAGAATATCAAATCCAGTCATAGCATCCCGCAGCCGTTCACATCGTTCCACGGTGACGCTGAAATCGATAGCCCGAAATCGATAGCGGACCGCCCGTAAAGCTCAGGAGTCTACCAGGATCACGTCCAGAAAACGCGGCCCGTGCACCCCTTTGATGCGCGTCATTTCGATATCGGCGGTCGCCGATGGCCCGGAGATAAATGTTGTCGGTCTGCACTTACTTTGCTCTAGACGGGCAAATGCCTCGGGTACGGTCTCTACCACCTGGCCCGCTTCTACAACGCACAAATGATAATCGGGCACCAGAGAGAGTTTGCGCGCGCCTTGCGCGGGAGCATTCTGCAAAACAATCGTCCCGGTGGCGGCGATAGCCACTGTACAACCGGAGAGTACGCCGTCCATTCCATCCAACGCCTGCGGTGGAAGATCTTCGGCCATCAAAAATGCAAAGCCTTGGGGAAGCCAAGCTGCCGGCAATCCGCGGGGAATCGCAACACGAGACTTGCCGCGCCCGGTGAGAATGCGCGCGATTGTTTCCGAGATCGCCTCGGGACGAGAGCGGTAGACAGTTGCGTCGTACTCCCGCAAGCGATGCTCAAACATCTCCAGGCGCGCCGCGGATTCGAGCGAGCCGATCCGTTTGTAGCGGCGGGGGATATTAGCGTATTCAGCCGCAAGTTCCTCGCCACTATCAACCGCTCCGCCTATCTTGCTCAGGATGGCGGATCGCGCGTCTTTGCGCGTTTCCGGAGTCCGATCGCTCATTGCGCTTCCTCCGGCTTTAAGTCAGATTCGGCGCTGGTTCGTTTTGCCCACCATTCTCGAAAGGATTCGGCAGGCAGTGGAGCCAAATCGCGGGTCTCAGTCCATCCACCCAGCATAAAGGGAAGACTCTCGATGAACCCTCCATTACCGACAAAAGGCAGTTGTGCGAGCCGGCCCAGGCGCTGCGCGGCATGCAATCGCTGACCGTTCTTGAGCATCGCGGCCGCCATCTGCATGCCGAGGTTCCAAACTCCAAATTTGCCGGAAAGCGTCTCCTGTTCCTTGCGGACAACCTTGCCGCGAAGGTGGATCAGCACTTCCGGGATATCGATCTTGACCGGGCACACCTCATAGCATGCGCCGCACAGAGATGAGGCATAGGGCAAAGATGATGCGTGGTGCTCCAGCGGTTGCAATTGCGGCGTAAGAATGGCGCCGATCGGCCCCGCATAAACAGATCCGTACGCATGCCCTCCGGTCTGCCGGTAAACCGGGCAGGCATTTTGGCAGGCGCCGCAGCGAATGCATTTCAACGTTTGCCGGGCCTCCGGATCTTCAAGCACCGCGCTCCGCCCATTGTCCAGAAGAATCACATGAAACTCCTGTGGACCATCTCCCGGATGCACTCCCGTCCACAGCGAGTTATATGGATTCATGCGTTCGCCGGTGGCGGACCGAGGCAGCGTCTGCAGAAACACTTCAAGATCCTGAAATCGCGGAATCACCTTTTCGATTCCGGCTACAGTGATCAGTAGCTTGGGCAAAGTCAGACACATCCGGCCGTTGCCTTCCGACTCCACCACGCACACCCCGCCCGTCTCCGCAATCAGGAAGTTGGCTCCGCCGACTGCGGCCGGGATCCGCAGAAATCTCTCGCGCAGATAACTCCTCGCCTCCGCGGCTAGATCCTCCGGCTTATCGCCGAGCTGATCCAGATGCATCTCACGCAGGAAAATCTCGCGCACCTGTTGGCGATTCTTGTGCAACGCAGGGACGACAATGTGCGAAGGCTTGTCTTTGCCCAGTTGGATGATGAGCTCCGCCAGATCGGTCTCGTGCGCGCGAATTCCCACATTCGCGAGCGCATGATTTAAGCCGATCTCCTCTGTGGCCATCGACTTGATCTTTAGCACTTCGCCGGCTGCCTGTTTCTTGAGCAGCTCGATTACGATGCGGTTGGCGTCCTCGGCATCACTCGCCCAATGAACGATGCCGCCGGCCCGGGTACAGGCTTCTTCAAACTGGAGCAGGTATGCACCTAGATTCTTGAGCGTATGCTCACGTAGAGCGCTGCCGGCATCGCGCAACTGCTGCCAGTCCTCAAGCTCCCGCACCACGAGCGATCGCTTGTTCGAGATCACATCGGTTGCGTGTTTAACGTTCTTTCGTAGTTGCGAATCGCTAAGCAGGACCTTGGCGGCAGCGGGGAAATCTCGCTCATCCCATCCGGCAACGGAGGTTGCACTTTGAGTCTTGCCGCTCAAATTGCCTCCGATGCCAGGATCTCGGCCAAATGTGCAACACCGGTGAAGGTGCGCTGGCGATGCAGAGAGCCGTAGATGTGCATAAGGCAGGAATTATCAACCGCCGTACAGATTTCGGCGCCTGTATTCAAGACGCTCACGGCCTTGTCTGCGAGCATGGCCGAAGACACATCGGCATTCTTGATAGCGAAGGTTCCGCCAAAGCCGCAGCACTGATCCAATCCTTTGAGATCGATCAGTTCGATCCCGCGAACCTTGCGCAGGAGCTGGAAAGGGATCTCGCCCAACTGCAGGCTGCGCAGCGAATGGCAACTGGCATGGTAGGTTACCCGGTGGGGATAGCTGGCGCCCACGTCTTCGACGCCGAGCTTCTTGACCAGGAACTCGGAGAACTCGAACACCCGCGGAATTATGCTCTCGACCTCATCGAGAAATCGGCCGCCGCCCGATTCAAGCGCGGCTTTCCGGTAGTGATCGCGAATCATGGCCACGCAGGAAGACGACGGAACGCAAATGACTTCCGCATCGCGAAAGACCTCTACGAAATGCCGTATCAGAGGCAGAGCCTCGCGCATATACCCGGTATTCCAGTGCATTTGTCCGCAGCAGCTCTGGGCCGGCAGGAATTCAACGGTGTGACCCAACCGCTCGAGAACGCGCACTACCGCTTTCCCGGTCTGAGGGAAGAGAGTGTCGTTATAGCAGGTGATAAAAAGAGAAACGCGCACTGCTGGACCCTTACGTGGACTGCGAAGAGATTTTTACCTCTGATGTTGAGGGAGAAACCGAGACGGGTATCTTCTCAGCCGAGTGTACCTGCTGATGAATCGTCTATTCAACTTCTTCCATTCAATAGGAATGAAGTTCCCTGCCCCGCGGGTATTGCGGCACGATCTATTCTGGGTGCATGATTACCTGGGTTTTGTTCGCTGGACTGCCTGCAACCGGCAAAAGCGCCCTGGCGGCCTCGCTGGGGAACCGGCTTAACGCCGTGACACTAGATAAAGACCGCATTCGCAGTACGCTATTTCCGGGTGCGCTCACCGACTATTCAACCGAACAAGACGACCTGTGCATGCGCGCTCTTCTCGATGCGGCAGCCTATTTGACCACGCACAACCGTGCCGAATTCATCTTTATCGATGGGCGATGCTTCTCGCAAAGGAGGCAAATTGAGGAAGTTCTTCAAGCAGCCGATCGGGCCGGAGCGGCTTGGAAGATTCTGCACCTGACTTGTGAGGATGCCATAGCTCAAGAACGCCTGAATCGCGACAATCAAGACCTCGACAACCAAGCCAGGCAACCTCATCCGGCGCGGAATCGCAGCATAGAGCTCTATCTCGCGATCAAGCGAAGCTTCGAGCCCATTTCCTACCCCAAACTCGATGTCGATACCACACACGGGATCGAAGCAGAGCTGGACGAGGTATATAAGTATCTAGCGCATGAAAAATGAGCATAGATTCGACTCGCCGGCTGCAGCCGTTCTCGGCGAGATAGGGCTTCCCGCCCCCATTCGAACACTCGCCTCCCGCCCTTGGGATGCAATCATTGTCGGAGCCGGACACAACGGCCTCACTTGCGCTACCTATCTGGCGCGGGCCGGCAAGCGCGTCCTGGTACTCGAAAGCCGGGAGCGAGTCGGGGGAGCTTGCACCATGGAGCGGCCTTTTCCCGGCGTAAGAATGTCCCCATGTGCCTACCTCGCCGGTCTCCTCCATCCGCTGGTTATTGAGGAACTGAACTTGGCAGGCCGCGGCTTTCACTGGATACCCGCGGTGAACGGCCTGTTTCTGCCCTTTCTCGACGGGTCGAGCGTTCAGTTGTGGGAGGACGATGAGGCCTGCGAGCGGGAGATTCGCAAGCTTGCTCCTGGGGACGTGAACGGATGGAAGGCGATGGGCAATGTGATTCGCCGCCTTCGCGATGCATTGCGTCCCGCGGATGGACGCGATCTTTGGATCGGCGACCCGCCCTCAGACCAGGAAATCGATTCCCGATTGGGCGGAGACAATGAGGCTCGCCAACTGCTCCTCCACTGGTCGATGGCTGAATTCGTCGAGCGCTATATCAAAGACGAGCGTCTGCAATACGGCTACCTCGGCCAGGGAGTCATCGGAACCAATGCGAGTCCATTCGATCCGGGCACCGCTTCCATCCGTTTCCATCACGCCTCAGGCCGTCTGGGCGGCATGCCTGGGATGTGGGGTTACGTTCAGGGCGGAATGGGAATGGTTTCCTTCCTGCTTTGTGACGCAGCGCGAGAAGCCGGGGCTCAGGTGGCGACAGGAGTTGCCGTCGAACGGATCGTGCCAGGAGAAGGCGTGCTGCTGGAAGCCGGCGAGCAACTCTTCGCTCCCGTGGTGATCTCGAATGCCGATCCGGTGGTCACGCTTCGCCTGCTGGGGAACTCCGCAAGCTGCGAGTTCCGGTCACGAGTCGAGAAGCTGCCCATCGTGGGCTGCACAGTCAAGGTGAGTGTACTGCTCAGCGAGCTTCCCAACTTTATCTCCCGCCCGGGGTTCAATCAGCCGCATCACTACGGGCAAATCAATGCACCACTTACCCATGCCGAGTGGAAGTCGGGTTTCGCCGCAGCAAGGCAAGGAGAACTGCCGGAGCATCTCTGGTGCGAACTTTACTTCCAGAGCGCGGCCGATGCGAGCGTCGCTTCCCCAGGGCGGCACACGATGAGCGTCTTCGCTCAATATGTGCCTTACAGCTTTGCCACCGGATCGTGGGACGACCACCGTGAGCGCGTCCGTAAACTTATCTTCGATTCGATTGGGCGCTATTGCTCCAATATCCCCGCTGCCGTCATTGATTCCCAGGTTCTTGGGCCGCCGGATATCGAGCGAAAAACCGGCCTCACGGGCGGCCATATTTTTCAGGGCGAGTGCTTGCCCGGCCACATGTGGAGCCGCCGATTTGCCGCTCGTACTCCGATGCCCGGCGTTTACCTCTGTGGCGCCTGCACGCATCCTGGCGGCAGTGTAATCGCGATCAACGGCCGTAATGCCGCGATGGCCGTCTTGCACGATATCGGTTAGGAACTTGCTCGAAAAACGGGTTTTCATCTCTCCGGAGGTGGTTGGATGGCGAAAGAGCAACTGAAGCGTGCGCTCGGATTTCGCGACCTCACGCTCTTTTATGTCGTCACCAGCCTCAGCCTGCGCTGGATCTCGACTGCCGCAGCTTCGGGCGAATCCGCAATCACGGTGTGGGTAATAGCCCTGTGTGGATTTTTTTTGCCGCTCGCCGGCTGTGTCCTTGAACTATCTTCGCGCTATCCGCAGGAAGGCGGTCTCTATATATGGACCAGAGAAGCCTACGGAGAGTTCTCCGGCTTTATGGCAGCCTGGACTTACTGGATGAGCAACCTGCCGTATTTTCCCGCGCTGCTCTACTTCGCCGCCGGTAGCCTGCTCTTTGCCGGCCCTCGCGCTCAGCACTTGGCAACTTCCCACTCTTACTACGTGATCTTCACCGCCGGCACCCTGGTATTGATCACCGCCCTCAACGTCATCGGCGTCAACCCTGGCAAGTGGATTAATAATTTGGGAGCGATGGGGACGTGCATATCTGTGATTATTCTCATCGTCTTCGCCGCTGCCTCCTACTTACGCTTCGGCTCGGCCACTCATTTCACCCTGGCTGGCCTGGTGCCGCATACGCATATCGATAATTTGATCTTCTGGTCCACCATATTTTTCGCATTCGCGGGCTGTGAGGCGGGCTCTTTTATGGGGGAAGAGATCCGCGACTCCCGCCGCACGATCCCGCGCGCCCTATTGGTTTCCGGTGTGCTGATTACAGTCAGCTATATCGCCGGAACCTGCGCCATACTAGTTGCTCTTCCTCAATCGAATATCAGCAGTTTAAGCGGCTTTATGAGCGCGATCGATCTTCTCTGCAAAAAAGTCGGACTGGCTGCCATGGTGACGCCCATTGCTCTCCTTGTGGTTGTCAGTTGTGTGGGAGGAACTGGCGCCTTTCTATCCTCAACGTCGAGACTTCCTTTTGTGGCCGGTATCGATCACTATTTGCCGCCAATTTTCGGCCGTCTACATCCGCGTTGGAAGACCCCTTACGTCGCGATTGTTTTTTACGGTCTGGCGGCAATTCTCTTTGGGCTGCTCAGTCAAGCGGGCGCCAGCGTGGAAGGCGCCTATAACCTGCTCGTCAGCATGGGCGTGGTTACGGCTTTCATTCCGTTTCTCTTCATCTTTGCCTCTGCGATCCGGATACAGCGCCAGCCGCTGGCGCCTGGCGCTTATCGCCTACCTGGAGGAAAGCCTGTCGCAGTTTTGCTAGCCTCGCTTGGTTTGCTTTCCACCAGCGCGACCATCGTCCTATCGCTCTTTCCCGCTGAAGAGGAACCGCATCCGCTTGCTGCTCTGCTCAAAATTGTCGTAATGACGGTAATCCTGCTCGCTGCCGGCGCCGGCGTCTTTAGTTATGGCCGCAAGGCCAAGGGCCGGGCCGCACTGGTTAGTAAGTAAACTTGGACTCCGCGCTCATTTCTCATGCGGAGGAACCAGCTTGATCTCAAAGAGCTTGGGCCAGAGCTTGCCAGTTACGAAAAGGCGGTTGCCCCTCTCGTCATACGCAATGCCGTTGAGTACGGCATTGTTATTCTCCATTTCCTGCCGCGGTAAGATACCGGTTAGATCAATCCAACCGAGCACTTTTCCAGTTCGAGGAGAAATTCGAGCAATCCTGTTAGTGTTCCATATATTTGCGTATATCTCGCCATGGATGTATTCGAGCTCGTTGAGGTTCTCTATCGGCTTGCCATCATCCGTAACGCGGATCTGCCTAAGCTGCACAAATGTCCTTGGATCGAGAAATCTGATGTTAGGGGTGCCATCGCTGAGAATTAGCGATCTCCCGTCATGCGTCAGCCCCCACCCTTCTCCGGGGTAATGGAACGTTCGCAGAAGACGGAAGCTGAAGCGGTCATAGACAAAGCCCTGATGTGCCTGCCAGGTCAATTCCACCAGGGTGCTTCCCCAATTTGTAAGTCCCTCGCCGAAGTATTTGTGTGGAATGTCGTAATGTTGGAGTACTTTGCCGCTCTCAAGATCGACCATGCGTATGGATGAGCGTCCATTCAGGCCAGTGCCTTCGTACAGGAACCCGTCCAAATAGATCAGGCCTTGCGTGAACGCCGAACTGTCGTGAGGGTAGACATGGACAACTTTGTAGCTGTCCACGATCGCGGAGGGATCCGCAGCTCGCGCAATTGCGGCCGTTGCCAAAAACGAGAGAGCGCACGCGATGTTTAGAAGCTGCGAGGAACGGCGGCGATGGCCTCCCCGAGCCGACAGAGCAATCATCTTTCACAACCGTAAAGTGAGGGAGAAGCCTGTTACTCAGCCCCGAAATCTCTTCGAGGCCAAAACTGACTTGCATAGTCGGCGTCTCTAGAGATGTCCATACTTTTCCAGTGCGGCCAGCAACGGCAGCCCGCGCAGTATTTCATCGCGGGAGTTTGTTTCCGTTTTGGCCCACTCGAGAACTTTATCGACCACGGAAGCAAGCATTTTCTCCGGCACCACGATAACTCCGTCGTCGTCGGCAATGATTGCGTCTCCGGGATTGACGGTCAGCGATTCGATAAGGCCGCCACGCACCTGAATAGGAACCTGCTTCGCCGTAACGCGCCAACGGCCGATTGCCTGCGCTGGAGTGCGATAGCGAGCGACGACAGGCATCGTACATTGGCGGAGAAAGGCTGTATCGCGAACGCCTCCATCAACGACAACTCCCTTAACTCCCCGCGCTTGCATGGCGCTAGCCAGTAAATCTCCAAAACAGCAGACGCCGGTGACACCGTTGCCTGCCCACAATGCAACAGCACCGGCAGGCATGGCATCGATCGCCCCCAATTTAACGCGATCGCCGCTGCCGGACCACTGGTGATTTTCGCCTGTTACGGTGTAAGCGGGGCCGGCGAATCCGTTTCCCGCTCCTTTGATCGCGAAAAGATTTGTGTCGAGAATCGGGGGCACTAATCCGAGTGTGTCGAAGACATCCGAAACGACTGCGGTGCCGGCCCCGAGAAGTTGGTTGTATACGTCGCTCATGCTTTCTCTTCCCCTGGTTTATTCTGAATTCCGAAGTTGAGCCTATCAGTAATTGTCATTCGCCTTTCCTGGGCCGCTACCGCGACAAAGCAGTGCCTTGTATGAGGTATGGCCTTTAGGCCATGCGTTTCCGCCCTGAAAGTTAATCGGCTTTAGCCGCTGCGGGATCTTCGGTACGCAGGTGAGTTTGCGGCAGGCGCTAAAGAGCCCTCGTTATTGCGTTGTCTTACAGCACGACTGAAGTCGTGCCTGATACAGAACTTTCCAGTGCATTTCATAATCGTTGAATCAACTTCGGAATTCAGGTTTATGGTAACCCCTCATTTAGACAGAAACCGTCTTAGGCGCTCCACTCCCGATTCAATCTTGTGCGGATCGGCGGCAAAGCACCAGCGCAGCCAGCCTTCGCCTTCAGGACCGAAGGCGCGGCCGGGCGCTAGGCCGAGACCAGCCTCTTCGACCAAGTGCTTGGCGAAGCTCAATGAATCATGGCGTCCCGCGACCCGGAGAAATGCATACATGGCGCCGTCAGCCTCAGGTGACTCGACGCCAGGAATCTGTCGCAATGCGGCTATCAGATGTCTTTTCACCACAGCCAATTCCGTGCGCATTTTCGTTACATACGGCTCTCCCTCCTTCAGCGCCACAGTAGCCGCTCGCTGCACAAATTCAGCAACGCAGGATGTGTTGTACTCGATGAGAGGCGGCAGGTCCGTTAGTAGGGCGGCCGGAACAACCATCCATCCGATCCGCCAACCGGTCATGGACCAGGCTTTGGAGAAACTATTAACCGAGATCACGCGGTCTTGCTCTTCCGCCAGCGTCAAAAATGAAGGCGCAGACCGCAGCCCCTCCGTATAGACCAATCGTTCATAGACATCATCGGCCAGTATCCATATCCCGTGATTGCGGCAGTGGTTCAGGATAACCCGTTGATCATCCCGGCCGATCGTCCACCCGGTCGGGTTATTGGGTGAATTCAAAATAAGCATCCGCGTGCCGGGAGTGAGCGCGGCCAGCAGCTTTTCCATCTGCAATGCCCATCGGCCTCGCTGCGCTTCGAGCGAAACGCATACCACCCTCGCGTTCATGACTTTCGACATCTGGACGGCGTTAGGCCAGAGTGGCGTTACTGCCACCACCCGATCGCCCGGATCGACGATCAACTGATTGGCGAGCATGAGTGCGGAATTTCCCGAGCCGGTTACCGCGATACGATCTATGGATATCTTCCGCCGATGGAGGCCGCTCAAGTAATCCGAAATACCCTGCCGCAAATAGGGACGCCCCAGGTTCTCGGTGTAAAAGGTCTCGCCGGCCTGAAGCGAAGCTACGGCGGCATCGCGAATGAAGGACGGAGTCGGCTGGTCGGATTCTCCAAACCAGAACGCAAGAATGTCGTCCCGCCCCATTGCCGTATTCGCCAACTCGCGAATGAGAGATGGCGAAAGCTGCTGAATACGATCCGCCGTCTCGGGGCGTCGGACTGCTGTTATCTTCTCCAGGCCAGTTGCAGGATTCACGCAATCCCTCTGATTGAATATAGCCTGCAAATCAGAGGCTTAACCAAGCACATTCTGCTCGCCGGGTTTTCTCATGCTCGAAGTTGCTACGGCTTATGGCCGGACGATAGTGCCGTCGAGCAAGCGTTGATTGCCTCGAGTTTGGAACGGCTCTTTGTAAGGATACTTCGCCGCTGCCGCCTCATTGATCTCGATCCCGAAACCGGGTTTGTCGTTCGAATACATGTATCCGCCCTTGATCTCCGGCGTGCCGGGGAAGACCTCCTGGGTCTTTTCAGAAAAGACTGTCTCCTCCTGAATGCCAAAGTTAGGCGTGGCAAGATCCAGGTGCAGGTTATAGCAGTGACCGACCGGATCGACGTTGGCCGGCCCATGCCATGCCGTGCGCACATCGAAGAACTCACAGCAATGGGCTATTTTTCGGCACATGTTCAGGCCGCCCATTGCCGATTGATGGCAACGAATGAAATCGATCCAGCGGTTGGCCACCAAGGGCAGCCATTCATTGCGATTGACGAACAGCTCGCCCATGGCGAGAGGCGCCGAGGTTTCCTGGCGGAAAATCTGGAACCAGCCTACGTCTTCAGGGGAAAGGCAGTCCTCCATGTAGAAGGGACGGTACTGTTCCACAGCCTTGCACAACTCGATGGACTGGTTGGGCGCTGGACGCTCATGTACGTCGTGGACCAGCCCTACATCGAACCCGATTTTGGAGCGCAAATATTCGAACATCTGGATGGTTCTCGTAACATAACGGCTGGGATCGAATGCAGGGGAAGGCGTCACCCCCTCGGGCCGGAGCTTCTGCACGGCATCGGAGGTGGTAGCGCCACTCACCCCATATCCTGCCCATCCGGGTACTCCCAGTTGAACCCGCACAACTTGATAGCCTTTCTCCATGTACTTTCGTACTTGATCCTCAAGCTCGGGCAGTTCCATCGCCTCAGCATGACCGTACAACGGTACAGCAGCCCGTACCTTACCGCCTAAGAGCTGATATACCGGGACGTTCAAACGCTTGCCCAATATGTCCCATAGTGCGCCATCGATCCCACTTAGCGCGTCATTACTCTCGGGACCCGAGCGGAAATACTGCTGCACGTAAGCAGACTGCCAGATGTCCTCAATCTCATCGCAATTCTTTCCGATCACAAACGGTTTGAGCCGGTTTTCGATATAGGCCTGTGCGGCCTGCGGCACTTCCTGGTGCGTGGCCGCGCCCAGACCATAAAGACCCGGTTCGCTGGTCTCAACCTTGACGATCGTCCAATTGGAGTTATCCGGCGCCGTCGCGATCACCTTGACGTCAGTGATCTTCAGCGGAGGCATCCCCCGGCGCGCCGCACTCCGCGCCTGTGCGAGTGGTCCTCCGCCACCCATGGCCTGAACTACACCTGCGGCAGCTTCTGCGGAAATACTCCGGCCGCCTCCCAAAGTAGTTACCGCACCTGCGGCGGCGGCAGAAGAAAGAGCCTTCAACAGGCTGCGACGTTCCATGTACTCCTCCTAGCAGGAAGTGTATCGGAGTGAGCCTGTTGCCGAGGCCCATAGATGAGAGACGCTTTAGAAGCTAAAGACTCCTCCGATCCTGGCGACTCGCGGTGACAGGATACTGGAGACAACGCCAAACGTAGTAGGACCAGTTTGGTAATTTGTCGTCACGGCGCCGCTTCCGTTCAAGACGTTGAATACTTGGAAATTCGCTTCGACATGAAACCTCTCGTGAATGTTGAATGTCTTGGCTACCTTGACGTTGAGCGTGCTTATCACCGGACCTCTGTACTGACCGAAGGCCCCCATGTTGATCTGGGTTGAACCTTGTTGGAGAGCCGAACTGTTGAAGACACTCACGCGCTGCCCTGGTGTGCCGGACTGGGCGCGGTAAAATGACAAGACCTGGATTCCCTTGGGGATGTTATAGACGACATTGCCGCGAATCTCCCAATTCCAGGTGTCATCAATCGGAAAGCTATTATCGTTGGGGCTTCCCGCGATACCAGCCAATCCTTGAGTCCACCGGTGATTCTTGGTGATCCAAAACGATGCCGTTCCGTCCCACCGGCTGGAATAGCGTTTGGTCACTCCAACCTCGAAACTGTGATACGTGTCGGGCCGGCTGGATGGAGTGTTCAGGAGCTCGTTGGAATTATTCCCCGATCCTTTGGGATAAGTGTAAACAGTTACCGGGGTGCTGGTCCCATTAAAGTTGTCAATAAACGTGACCGGCACTGTATAGCTGCTGTAAGGATGTCCCACATTGATTCCATTGTTCACGTACGTCGCAGTCGCCGCGGGAACTCCGGAAACATTCGTCGCCGCATTGTACAAGTTAAAAACGCCGTGGTAGACATAGGTCGCGTTCAACGCCACATTGTTGACAAGCTGGCGCTCAAGCTTAAGGTCGTATTCGTGGGTCTTATCCTGTTTGAGACCCGTATTCAATATCTGACTCGTGCCACCGGTCTCGGCGGTCGGCGTGAGCGAAGGCAGTGTAGCCAGGAATGCCGGCGTCACGTCGCACGGATACTCGATGGGAGCCAGCGGATCGGTGGGCCCGCACGGTCCTGACCAGTTATATGTTTTGCTTTGTTGGGCGTTGGGATTGAAGATATTTGCGAACAAATCCCCCATCGTGTCGCCAAACAGGCCATAGTACCCCTTGATCACGGTTTTTCCATTTCCCATGACATCCCAGGCGGCGCCAACCCTGGGAACAACGTCCACCCAGGTAAGAACATCCTGACCGGGAAATGTCTGCGCGGGGAAGACATTGCTGATCTGTCCCGCGGGCTTAGCTTGGGTAGGATAGTAGGAGTGGTAGCGCTCTCCCCGCACGCCCAGGTTCATGGTCACTCTCTTGATTGTCCAGGTATCGGTAAGAAAGCCGGCTTGGCTATACAAATGATTAATTGAACTGGGAAACGGATAGTTATAGACGACGATCTTGTTGGGCACGCCGTTCTGAAACTGAAGCAGGTAATTCCCGCTCGCCTGATCAATCTGCGAGCGCGTGCCCGCTAGTTCCCAGCTATTGTCCGTTCCCACCTTGAGCTGGTGCATTCCACCCAGATGGGGTTTAGAGGGAATGAAGCTGACCGTCGCCTTCATTTGATAGCGGTTTTGGGGCTTATCCTCGATAAAGGAATTCGGCCCTGTGAAGAGCTTAGTGCTCAACTCCTCTTCGCTGGGAGAGCCGGCGAATTCGCTTCCTTTCGTGAAACCGAATGGCGCCAGTGTGCTTGCCGGCTGGGCCGTGTAGTGGACGTGATAGCCGCCATGACCAAAGAGCGCATCAATCAAGAGGCGAGGGCTGGGCGTGCTCTGAACTTCCGCGTGCCAGGAGCTGCCAGGCTGCTCTTCATACTGGGTGGCCGGCAGGGTCACGAGCGCCGTCCCTCCGTTGGAGGACAGAAATTTGTTGGCGTGCAGGTCGGAGAAGAGCACCTTGGTACTGGGCTTAAGCTGATAGGAGATCTTGTAGTTGTATTCGGTCAACGAGGTGACGACGTTGGCCGGCTTTGTCCCAGCGCCGCTCCACTGGCCGGCGGCATTTGGACCGCCGATGAAGTTCGCCTGGCCCTGGGTTACCTGTTGTTTGCTGTATCCCCCATAAAACCAGATCTTGTCGGTGATGACGCGGCCGCCCAGGTCTCCCGAGTAATCGTAATAGCCGGTATCCGCCAGAGGATTGCTACTTTTTAAATTGTTGGGGGGTGCAGCCAGAGCCGCGCTGATGTTGTTGCCCTGGAAGGCAGGATTCTCATAATCGCCGCGCGCGTCGCCATGGAAGGTGTTCCCGCCGGATTTCATGACCGCTTCCTGATCGACCCCGGGAAGCGGCACATCGGCGTTATTGCCGCTGGTCTTAAACTCGGCCTCGGCCAGCGCGAAGGAATCGAGATAGACGGAAGAATCCGAATCCTTTGCCGTGGTGGTATTGATTCCTTCGACGTCCAGGGTCGGCATAAGAACAACGCCATACGTTATGACGGCGCTGCGATTGGCCAGATTGCTGTCACCAACATCGGGTTTTCCCTGCAGACTCACTCCGGCAGCCATCGGAAGCAACTCTTGTAGGCCCACTCCCTTGGGCGAGTCTTGAATCTCCTGCGTTTGTAAGGTTGAGGTGCCGGCCGTGTTTACCGTGTCAACCACCGGGTTCTCTCCCCGGACTATCACCGATTGCTGGACTGAGCCGACTTTCATGGATGCATCGACCCGTCCGGTAAAGCCCACGCTCAAATTGATGCCCTCTTGGCTATAGGTCTGAAATCCCGAGAGCGCGAACGAGACGTTGTAGACACCGGGAGCAGGCAAATCAAGCAGCTTATATTCCCCGCTTGCGTCTGTAGCCGTGGTCAGACGTGGTACTTGCAGGGCGGGGCTAGTCACCGTTACGGTCACGTTGGGAAGAGCGCCCCCAGACTGGTCGGTCACCTTACCCGTGAGTGATGCGGAGGTTTGCGACTGCCCCCACACAGCCATAGGCGTCAATCCAATCGCCAACAACCCGATTCCGGCCATGAAGCGTGCTATGGAACCTATTCGTTGCATGTTTCTCCTCCTCAAATTTGCCCGTGAATTGGCGCAAGCGATCTGAACGCCCATAGCCAGTTTCCCGGATAGAACGCGACCAGGCTTCAATCTCGCCCAGGCTGTACACCCGATTCATACCTCTGCGTCCGAGTATTTTTCGGCCATTGTTCATATAGCATCGCGTGGGTGGAGTTGGGAAGCGGAAACGTGCAAGAAACCTGTGTGTGACAGGTTACATTTCGACAGAAAACCGCGGATCTCTCTCCTTCTTCAGCCCTTAATCGTGCTAAGTGATTATCAGGATTACTTACTATGGTGTTTTCACGATTGGTGCATCCCATGAAACTACTCTTGACGCAGGCGTTCCATGAAAGAACGCCTGCACATAGCCAACTCTCACCAGGACACAGTGATCGTGAAAACGCTATAAGCGCCAGGAACACCGGGTTCGGGCCACGGAAGAGGGTACACGCAGGGCGGCACAGCTACGCCCTTGATTCACCTTATCGTTGGTAAATGCCTACTTGAGCGCGATGGGTTGAAGAAATGCGCCATCTCCGGCCGAATCCCATACTGAGAAGCGTACCCACTTCTTCCCTGTCGCGTCGAACGGGATTTTGAAGTCCTTGGTCCCGAATGGAGTCGTGTTGGTCAGATCGATAATTTTTCGGTCTACCTTGGCGCCATCGCTCCACACCAACTCTGCGAAATCGAGCGGAAAAGTGTATTCAATACTAGCGGTATAGGTCCGTTTCGCCCCCGTTCCCTGGATTCCCCAGTTATGAAAAAGGATCTCCCCGGTTGTTCCGAAGAAGTTCCCTGCCCGTATTCCCTCGACAACCGGCGCCCAGCTTTCGTTGTACAAAGGAACCCGGTCGAGCTTAAGGTAATTCACGGTCAACTGCGGATAGGTCTCGTCGTCGGGCCATTTTGTGTAGGTATCGCCTTCCGCAATCATGAACTTCGGTTTGGGAGCCCAGTTGCTCATATCGTCGAGCGTGCCAAAACAGCGAATCTCGCACAGCTCCTTCTGCGACAGATCCAGCGGAAGAGATTCCCATGATGCGCCGATGAACCGGTCGCTGAGGAAAAAGTCTTTATCTTTGTAGGCCTCGGGATACCCTTCAGAGCTTTTCGTTCGCGGATGTGCCGTCCAGATAATCCCTTGTTCCTGATTCACCATCTTCAATACATCATCCGATGAACCAAGATGATAGACATGGCCATAGGTGGGATCGTTTTCCTCGAACTGCTGGTCTGCCGGCCGCGGTTCCGCATGGGAAAAATAGACCGGTTTGGGCGTCATCAGATACCAGTGTCCGCCTAAATACGCATTTGGCTCCTCCGCTGGAATCACCAGGAAGTTCTTATCTGAAACACGCTGAGCGCCTTCGAAGTAGACTTTTTCTTCCGCAAACCGCTTGGGACCGGGATCTCTTGGATCCGAATCGTCATGGAAGTCGCCGAGATACAGAATGTTTACTCCCAGGCCGCGGAACACCGAGACCCATGGCGGCCGGTAATCTATATTGTCGCGGTCACGCAGCATCTCGTTAAAATCCATATGGAAATGGCCTGTAAGCACTTTGAAGCCCGGCACCGGCTTGAAGACATCGTTGTGGGTATAGGCCAGCACCGCCTCTTGGGTGGCTTGACCGCCTCGCGCATTCAAGTAGTAATAAACCGCCATGTGCTGCATCGTTCCCGGAGGCGCGTTGTACAGGGCGAAATTGTCCCACTCTCCGCGTGATGTCCCTGTCCGCCGTTTCCACTCCGCGTCGGTAACACCCCAGGGGTGATATCCCTCTCCCCTTTCCGGCTGCATCGCGCCCAGGGAGAAGGAACTGCCGCTATCTTTCCGGTAGTAGACGTACCCGAGATTGACCTCATTTTCCCGGGCGAAGAAGAATTTATGAGGGGGCGGAAAAACAGCCAGCGATCCTGCTCCGGCATCGAGGATCAGCAGACGGTTGCGAGCGCGCAGGTTGACCGGTCTTGCGTTCGGCGCGCCGCCAAGGCCGGACTCTTGCCATTGCCGCGCTGTGTCGCGCCACACCAGCTTTGTATCGTTTCCCAATGCGAAGCCCTTTAACCCGGCCTTGTAGATGAATGCCACCGAAGGCGCATCCGTCTTCGCAATCGCCTCCTGACGAAGCAGGTTGGAGCCCTTGTATACGGTGAATTGCAAGGCGCCGGAGAACAGGCCCAAGTCCAGTCCATTGAAGGAGACACTTTCGCGCGCCCCTCCAGTGGTTACAGCACAAGTATCCGACTTATAGCTCACGGATGCCCGCTTGATCTCGTCGGGCGTGCGCGGAAGATCGGTGGTATCCCCTCCGCCCGGTGTCACCAGCGGCGCATCCCAGAAGGTGTTCCATTTCCTGACGTCTTCCTGCTCCGGCGTGTCCAGATTCTGGTCCTTCAGCATTCGGCGCTGGGTTCTGGAGATGCGGCGCCGGCCGGTCGTCACTTCAAAATCCGGCGTTAAATCTTTACCCAGGGTCTCCCACTGGCCGCCATTCGCCCGTGCCGCGAGTTCCTGGACTACGGGTTGGCCGTCGCGAATGGTGAACTCCGCTCTAAGCTGTTGACCCGCCTCCCCCTCCCAGTTCAGCACCACGGCGCCATCGTGCATCTCAGCCTTCAACCCATCCTGAGGCTTATATCCCTGGAGATTACAGTCCATTGCCTGTGCCAGGGCAACTCCGCAAGTGAACACCAGACCCAACAGCAGTCCCCGAACCTTCATTCTCACTCCTCCTGCCTATCTAAACTCGTCTGTTAGTCCTCTGCCGATCAGCAAAATCCTGGCTGCGCGCGGTTTCGGCGCCCCAGGGAAAGATACTCTCCCACGGTGACCTTGGTAGCTGAAGTCGCTCCAAATTGGAAGCAGAAACAGGTAACACACCTGTTTCTGACGGTTACATCCAGGAAAGCAAAGGAGTTAACACTCATCACTTGGGTTTGTCAATACGGTTTTAAATCCCAGGATACAAGATTGACAGCCATTGTCTGAACATGATATCCCCGCTGTCATGCTTATTGTTGAAGACAAAATATTGCAGTCGCAGGTAGACCGTATCCTTCACAGTGATGAGTTGCGCAGTTCGGAAGTTCTGCGCCGGTTATTGAAATTCCTGGCGGACAAATCAGTCTCTGGCGAGGCCGACCAGCTCAAGGAGTACGTGGTTGCCATCGACGGGTTGGGCAAACCGCCATCCTACGATCCGCGGCACAATTCAGCCGTTCGCATCCAGGTCGGGAGACTTCGGCAAAAGCTTGCGGAATATTATCGCGCCGAAGGCAAAGAGGATGAGATCATCATCGATCTACCGAAAGGACGCTTCAAGCTCACATGCGAACAGAGACCGGCTCCGGTCAATTTCTCCCCTGCACTTCCGATTCCGCCTCTTCCTCGGCAAGCCGACCTTGCTCTAAACTATGGGTCGGCCGCAGCCGCTCGCCCGCTGCGTTTCTTAATCTGGATAGGTCTTTCCGTGGCGCTCGCGTTGGGTATTTATTCTTCGCTCCACGCCTGGCACATTGGGGCGCATGCGTCATCGAGCCCGGGATGGAACTCCGAACTGCAGGAATTATGGGGACCGTTCATGGACTCGAGGCAGCCGCTTATTCTGGCAATCGAAGACCCTCTCTTCGTGGAGCTGAATTCAGAGCCGGGCATCTATTATCGTGATAAATCGCTGAATCAGTGGAAGGATGTCGTAGGCTCGCCGGCCGTTGCAGCCCTCCGGGGAGCGCTTAAAAATCCCGATCTCCAACCCAGCCGGTACTATACCGCTTATGGAGAAGTGGAAGCCTCGTTCCTTTTAGGCAAGCTGCTCGGTCCGCGCGAGCAGAATTTCTCTGTGGTCAAAACCAGCCAGCTCTCCTGGCAGCAGCTCGCCGACAACAACGTATTATTTGTCGGTGTTCAAAACCTTTTCTTCGATGAGCAACTTCATGGAATGCCTCTTGAACCCGAGTTGGTTCCCGTCCAGGAAGGGATTCGCAACGTGCATCCTGCGCCGGGTGAGCCGGCGTTATTTTCCGATCGATATTCCACAGCGCCGTCGGAAGAAGGTGTGGCGTATGCTCTGGTGACTCATCTGCCCGGGCCGTTGCGCAGCACCGATGTAGAGAGTTTTACCAGTAGCCGCTCGGCGGGATATGTGGGTGCTGTGCAGGGGTTCACCGATCCAAAGCTCGCGCGCGTGCTGGTAGCGAAACTGAAAGAGAAACAGGGCGGCACCATGCCCCGCTATTACCAGGTACTGCTGAAAGTTAAATTCCGCGACGACGTTCCCACCGAAACGACTTACGTGCTTAGCCGTGAACTGCAGTAGTACCTGAACGATTGGGGGTGCCGACCGAGGAAACCGAAGAGAAAGATGAAACAGCTTAACAGATTCGGGATTCTCGTATAAGAATGAGGGTTGGAAATGATGGATCGGCGTGAGTTTATCATCCGTGGCGCGATGGCCGGCCTCGCTTGCAGGGCATGGGCGCAGAGTCCGGACAAGGCCAAACTGGATCGCATCGCGATTATGACGCTGGCTTTCAATAGCGTGCTGAAAAACTCCGCGCATCCGGACGATCTTAAAAGAACGCTGGACATTCTGGATACACCTGAGATGATCGCCCGCCGTTATGGTGTCCACCATGTAGAAGTGCAGCATTCCCACTTCATCTCCACCGAGCCGCCCTATCTGAAGGAGTTCCGTGAGCGGGTCAGCAAAGCTAATTCGCATATCAACCAGGTTTGTCTTGAATTCGGAATCCTGAACATCTCGTCGCCCGATCCCATGCTTCGGGTGAAAACGATCGATCTTACGAAACAGTGGATCGATCATGCAGTTGAGCTCGGCTGCCCGCGCGTCATGGTGAATCAGGGCACTCTCGCTCCGGAGGTGCGTCAGACAGCGATCGAGACATTGAAGACCATTGGCGAATACGGAAAATCCAGGAAGGTCTTTGTGACCATGGAAAATCGGGGTCATGGCGGTGCGGAAACAGCACCCTGGGAAGTCGTCGTCGAAGTCATCAAGGCTGCCGGAATATATGCCAATCCGGATACCGGCAACTTCCCGGATGAAGAAGCCCGCGCGGCCGGACTGCGTGCCATGTATCCCTTGTCGTCCGGCAGCAGTCACGTCCACTACGACCCGCAGAGGTTCAACGAAAAGAACGCAATCAAGGTTTCGAAAGAATCCGGCTACAAAGGCCTTTATTCGATCGAGGCGACCTCGTCCAACGGTCCCGATCCCTATCTTGCAGTTCAAACCATCTTGAATGAGCTGCTCAAAGATATTTGATAATTCTTGCCGGAGCTTCCCTTGTGATGCGGCATGTTTCGCTCTTCGCTCTCGCCTTGTTCTGTTTTGGAATTTGCGCGCTCCAGGTGATCAACGCTCAGTCCGCTGCTCAGCAGCCGAGCTACGGCCCATATAGCGGGCTCTTTATCTCCGCGGGCTTGGGGCTGGACTATCCTCTGGCAGCGGGAGATCCGATGTGGGGTACGGATCAAAAATGGTCGATGTATGGCTGGGTACAAACTCAAGAATCTAACACGCTGCCGACGTTGCTCGCCGGAGTAGGGAATCCGCTGGATGAATATTCGCGTTACTTCGGCATCCAGGACGGGAAGCTCATCTTCAGGATGGGCGCCGATGATCTCTTGTCCGGCTCCCGTGCCGTTCCTTCCAGCTTTCTAAGACCGGCAACCTGGAGCTTTATCGCGGCGACTTTCGATGGCAGCTCAATCCATCTCTATGGCGACGGAGCCGAGCTCGCCGGCGGCCCACTCACCATCGGAGCGGTAGCGCCCACGCTCAGGCTCGCTCCGCAAATCCTTCCATGGCCGAAGGCACAGCACTTCGCGGGAAAGATCGCAGGCTTCACGCTGGTTCCATACGCGTTGGACCCCAAGTCGATCGCGGAGCTATACAAGAATCCGATTGATTTCTCTCTGGTCGAATTCGACCAGGGTGCAAAGCCTTGGCCGGTGCAAACGCGAGCTCAAGCCGGACTGCGCTCTCCCCAGGATCCTTCTACACTGCCGAAGGGCATCGCTCCCTTTTCCGCTCCGGTGGTCCAGCCGCTGACGGCTTCAGGACCGGCACTCGAGGCGACAGCGCCCGGTGAGTGGGTCGTGGCGAGAGGCTGGCAGCTCATAGACGCGGCCAAGGTCACGGTGGGCGGCGGCGAGCTCTCGCGTCCGGGTTTTGCCGCCAAAGATTGGTTGAAGGCGACGGTGCCCGGCACGGTTCTCACCACCATGATCGACCGCGGTCTTTATCCCAACCCGGATTATGGTCTGAACAACATGGCTATTCCGGAGACGCTGAACAAACAGAAGTATTGGTATCGAACTGAGTTCACTGCGCCCAGCTCCACGCGAGGACGGCGGCTCACTCTCACTCTTCACGGCATCAACTATGCGGCGGATGTTTGGATCAATGGGCATGAAGCCGGCAATATCAAGGGTGCGTTTATCCGGGGTGTTTTCGATGTAACTGGTTTGGTAAAGCCGGGCCAATCGAGCGCAATGGCTGTGCTGATTTCGCCTCCTCCGCATCCGGGAATTCCCCACGAACAATCGCTCAAGGCCGGGCCTGGCCCCAACGGCGGCATCATGGCGTTGGATGGTCCTACATTCGCTGCTACCGAAGGCTGGGACTGGATTCCAGGCATCCGCGACAGGGATATGGGGATATGGCAGGATGTGACGTTGAGGGCGACGGCTGAGGTTCGGATCGGAGATCCGCAGGTTGTCACCACGTTGCCGCTGCCCGATACCAGCCGCGCAGACGTCGAGATCACGGTGCCCCTGACCAATCTGGGAACCAAGCCGGTAAAGGGAAGCGTGACGGCATCTTTCGAACAGGTGACCGTCACCAAGAAAGTGACCTTGCCGCCGGGAGACAGCGTAGTGCGGCTCGCGCCGCCGGAGTTCGCTCAGCTCAATGTCGCCCATCCTCGGCTTTGGTGGCCGAATGGCTATGGCAAGCCGGAGTTGTACCACCTGACGCTGACCTTCAACGCGGGCAGCCGGTTATCAGATCAGAAGAAGTTACGTTTCGGCATTCGGGAGATTACCTACGAGCTGAGCCTGCTCGATAGCACAGGCCATTTACGCCGCGTCGAGATCTCCCCATCGGCCGCGGGAGCCGGCAACCGGCAGATTGTCGATGAGAGTCATGCCGGGTTGCGCCAGACACCAGGCGGCTGGGTAGCGTCGCTGGCCGAGGGCGCCGAATTCTCTCCCGCTGTCCGTCCCCTCGAAGATACGCGGACTGCCCCTTACCTGGTGGTCCGGGTAAACGGCGTCAGGATCGCTTGCCGGGGAGGAAACTGGGGGATGGACGACATGCTCAAGCGGGTATCCCGTGCGCGCCTGGAGCCGTATTTCCGGCTTCACCGCGACGCGAACCTCAACATTATCCGCAATTGGATGGGGCAGAACACGGAGGAGTCATTTTACGATCTGGCCGACGAGTATGGATTGCTGGTGTGGAACGACTTTTGGGCCTCCACGGAAAACTACAACCTTGAACCTGAAGATCCTGAGCTGTTCCTGAAGAATGCGCGCGATACCATCCTGCGCTTCCGCAATCATCCCTCAATCCTGTTGTGGTGCGCGCGCAATGAAGGAGTGCCATCGGAAACCATCAACCGCGGGCTGGCCGATCTGGTTCGTACGCTTGACGGCACGCGCAATTATTTCCCCAGCTCCAACCAGGTGAACCTGCTGCCCAGCGGTCCATACCGTTATCAGGAACCGGCAGCGTACTTCACGAATCTGGGGCGCGGGTTTGCCGTGGAGATGGGCGTCCCTTCCATGCCTACACTGGAGGCCTTTCGCGCGATGGCGCCGCAGCCGGACCAGTGGCCGGTGAGCGACACTTGGGCCTATCACGATTGGCATCAGTCGGGAAATGGCGACGTAGCTCCTTTCATGGAACATCTGCAAGCCGAGTTTGGCGCGGCAACCAATCTGGAAGATTTCGAACGCAAGGCTCAGATGCTGAATTATGTGGAGCACCGGGCAATTTTCGAAGGATTCAACGCTCATCTTTGGGCCCCGAACAGCGGCCGCCTTTTATGGATGACGCAGCCCGCATGGCCCAGCACCATGTGGCAGATCCTCAGCCACGATTACGACACTCAGGCATCGTTTTATGCCGTCAAGAAGGCATGCGAGCCGGTACACGTTCAGTTGAACCTTCCCGATTACCGTGTCGCGGTGGTCAATACCACGACCACTCCCCTTACCGCGCTATCGCTCGACGCCCGAGTTTTTTCGCTCGACAATAAGCTTCTGCTTCAGCGGCAACAAACCATCGATGCCGGCTCAGATTCCGTAGCCGCGGGTTTCGAACTCGATCTGGCGCCGCTGCTCTCCTCCCATGTGGTGCTGGTCAAGTTGGAACTGAAGAACACCGCCGGGCAATTGCTCTCCGGCAACTTCTACTGGCTTGCTTCGAGCGAGCCGCTGTATCGAGAGTTGAATAAGCTGCCCAGTGCGGAATTGTCGGCTTCGGCCGCATCGCAGAGCGTGAATGGCCAGATGGAAGTGAAGATTCAGTTGCGCAACTCCGGCGCCGTGGTTGCCCTGGCAAACAAGCTCACGCTGGAGAAGGCTGCCGATGGATCGAGAATTCTTCCCGCCTATTTCAGCGACAACTACATTTCGCTGCTGCCCGGCGAGAGCCGCGAAATCGATATCGAATATCCCGCGGCCGCCGATGGCTCCCCGAAGATCGGCATCCGGGGATGGAATCTGCCGGCGATGGAGGTTGCGGTCGCGCAGCAGAAGTAAGCTGACGGCGGGATTTCCCGTATCTCTCCGGAGAGCGCTCACCGCGGAGCGGCTATGCGCCAAAGTTATAATTAAAAGAGAAACGGTCTGCTCATGGCTACGAAAACTCTGCAACCGGAAGCTCCGCCTGTCGATATTTCGAATTCACAACGCGATCGAATCTTCGATAGCTTCCGGCGTTGGGGCTATCTCGAAGCCCGGCTTGATCCGCTGGATCAATACCTGCTCCCGGAAGAGATTCCCGAACTGCAAGCAACGAGCGAGTTGGCGGAAGAGGCGCGGCGCTATTACTGCGGCACGATCGGCGTGGAGTTCATGCACATCGCCGACCCGCAAAAACGCCGGTGGATTCAGCAGCGCATGGAGCAAACGCCGCCGCCGCCCGACCAGCCGCACATCCTCGAACGGCTTATCCAGGCGGATATTTTCGAGCAGGTGATCCAATCCCGCTATCTCGGGACCAAGCGCTTCTCGCTGGAAGGGGTTACCGTTCTCATCCCATTCCTGGATGAGGTCTTGAACTGCGCGGCGGAACGCGGCGCGGTGCAACTGATGATGGGAATGAGCCATCGCGGGCGGCTCAACGTGATGGTGAACACCATCGGCAGATCGCCGGTGGATATTTTCTCAAAGTTTGAAGACGTGAATCCCCGCAGCATTCTCGGGGGCGGTGATGTGAAGTACCACGTGGGAGCGACGGGGCACTTTTTTGCGAGGGATGGGGTCAAGATAGATCTTCACTTGGTATCCAATCCCAGCCATTTGGAGGCTGTAGATCCGGTGGCCATGGGCCGCGCCCGCGCCAAGCAGACACGTTTTGGGGAGAACGGGCGAGAAAAGGTGCTGCCGGTTCTGGTCCACGGGGATGCCGCATTCGCAGGGCAGGGAATCTGGGCAGAAACGCTGAATCTTGCCGACGTGCCGGGATTCACCGTGGGCGGCACAATTCAGGTGATCGTCAATAACCTGATTGGCTTCACTGCCGAACCCGACGAATCGAACTCCTCCCGCTTCTCTTCCGATTTGGCCAAGCGCCTGCCTATTCCCATATTTCATGTCAATGGGGAAGATCCCGACGCGGTAGTTCGCGTGGCCGCGCTGGCTGTTGAGTACCGCTACACCTTCCATAGCGACGTTATCATCGACCTGATCGGCTACCGCCGCCATGGACATAGCGAAGTGGACGACCCCACGGTTACCCAGCCGCTTCGCTACGCGAAGATCAAAGATCATCCTCCGCTTTATGAGATCTACGCCGGGCGCATCGGAGTGGATCCTTCGGTAAGAGCCAAGGAGATCCAGGCCGATCTGGCCGCTGCGCAGAAGCAAGCGGCCGGGATGACGAAGACCGCAATTCTGGCGCAGCTTCCGGCCTATTGGTCGGCATATCGCGGAGGACGATACAAGCCCGAGTATGACGTCGATACCGGGTTGAGCGCGCAGCGCATTGAGGAGATCTGCCGCAGCCTCACTACTTATCCGAGCGCCTTCCACATCCATCCCAAGATCAAGAAACTGCTGGAGCAGCGAGCGGAGATGGGCCGCGGCGAACGACCCTTCGATTACGGCATGGCGGAGGCGCTCGCCTTCGGTTCTCTACTGGCGGATGGAACGCCGGTGCGGTTCAGCGGACAGGACAGCGAGCGCGGCACATTCAATCAGCGCCACAGTGTTTTGGTGGATATTGAAGACGAGAGCCTATACACCCCGCTCGCTCATGTATCGCCGGAGCAGGCGAAATTTGAAATCTACAACTCGATTTTGTCCGAAGCCGGCGTGCTGGGATACGAGTATGGATACAGCCGCGACGCTCCGGAAACGCTGGTGCTGTGGGAAGCTCAATTCGGAGACTTCGCTAATGGCGCGCAGATCGTCATCGATCAATTCATTTCCTCGGGCGAAGACAAGTGGGGGCTGCTCAATGCAGTGGTCCTCTTGCTGCCGCACGGGTACGAGGGCCAGGGGCCGGAGCATTCCAGCGCCCGCGTGGAACGCTATCTGCAACTGGCGGCGCATGACAACATGCAGATCTGCCAGCCTTCGACCGCTGCGCAATACTTTCATCTACTGCGCCGGCAAGCGATGCGGCCCTGGCGGAAGCCGCTGGTCGTCTTTACTCCCAAGAGCATGTTGCGCCGCCCGGAGGCGAGTTCTCCCCGCGCGAGTTTTTCCACGCCCCGCTTCCAATGTGTCGTGCCCGAGACAGAGATTGAAAACGCAAACCGTTTATTGATCTGTACCGGCAAAATCGGTCATGAACTTCGAGTGGAACGCGCCAAACGCGAAAGCAGCACGACTGGCATTATCTTTCTCGATCAGCTCTATCCGTGGCCGGAGAAGGAATTGGCGGCAGAAATCGCGCGTCATCCGGCAGCTCGCGAGATTTTCTGGGTACAGGAAGAACCGGCGAACATGGGCGCGCTGTCTTTCGTGGCTCCCCGTCTGCGCCGGCTGTTGCCGGATCGTACCGTGCTGAGCATCAAGCGGTCGGCTGCAGCCAGTCCCGCGACCGGGTCGGCCAAAGCACATGACCTGGAACAAAGGACTCTCATCAGTCTCGCGCTTCGCGAAGACGGCAAGTGATCCTTATGGCCCAGGTTAGCTTCCCAGGTTAGCTTCGCGAACCTGGGGCATCCGGCAGAATACTCACAAGCTCGGCGGAGGAGAGTTTGCGAAGCAAGCTGCTCATGGTGAGTCCCTGCACCACGACAGAAAAAACTACGACGATATAGGTGATGGCGAGCACCTGGTTGCGGCCGGCCCCAGCGGGCAGCGAAAGAGCCAGAGCGATCGCCAGGCCACCGCGCAGCCCGCCCCAAGTGAGGATGGAGATCGTGCCCCGTTGCGGCCTTTGACAGGCTCGCAAGATGCCGAAGGATGCGCCGACACTTAGCCAACGCGCCAACAGCACGGCTGGAATCGCGAGCAGACCGGCGTAGACGTAATGCCGGTCCCAGGGCATGACCAGGAGCTCCAACCCCAGGAGCAGAAAAAAAATGACATTGAGAATGTCGTCGGCGAGTTCCCAAAACTTGTCGACATTATCGCGAGTGAGCGGAGACATGGCCAAGGCACGGGCGCGTCCTCCAGCCACCAGCCCGGCGGTTACTGCCTCCAGTGGCGCGGAGAGACCGAGTACGTCAGCCAAAGCGTAGCCTCCCATGGCGAGCGCAATAGTCAAGAGCACCTCGACCCGGTAACTGTCTACCAAAAGGAGCAGCCGATAGACAAGGTACCCTAACGCAAGCCCGATAAGGATGCCACCCCCGGCGTTTACTACGAGTAAATAGAAAAAGCTGGTTAGGCTGGGCAGAGAACCTTTGCTTGAGGCTCCGAGCAAGGTGAGGAATAGCGCCGCGCCCACTCCGTCGTTGAAGAGCGATTCCCCCGTGAGCTGGGTTTCGAGACTAAGTGGGACGCCGACCCTGCGCAGCATCTCGAGAACCGCGATTGGATCTGTCGGCGAGATAAGCGCACCGAAAAACAGGCAGGTAATGAGGCTGGAATTCAACCCAACCAGGACAAGGATGAGTTTTAGGAAGGCGGCGACGAGCAGAGTAGAGAGTACCGTGCCGAAGATGGAGAGTACGAGAACGGGCAGCTTGTCCTTCGCGAGCTGACTGAGATTCAGCTGTAAAGAACCGGCAAAGAGCAGGAAGGCGAGCATTCCGTGAAGCACGAGCTGGGGAAAGTCAATTTTGCTCATCGCCGTTCCCACAATCGCATCCAATCCAGGCACCCTGCGGCCGGCGATTACGAGAAGAGCGGATGAGCAAAGCGACAACAGCATGACGCCGATGCTGGCAGGCAGGCGCAGCACGCGATAACTGATCAAGCTGAAGAGAGCAGCCAGTGAGACGAGCACGCTCAACAGGACAAAGATCGTCATTCGCGGAAGTTCCTTTACTGCCGCACGGCAGGCGAACGGTGATGGGTAGTTTTACTTCTCCCGATCTTATCCCTTGGATGTAGAAAATCTGAGAGGCTTTACAGGCCAGAGTACGATTTAAGGCTGAAGGTGGGAACCGGCTTCGCTCCCCAATGGCTTTTATACTTTTCCTCTCCCCGGAGAAGATCGAGGTACTCGGCCCCTTCGGCCTGCGCCCGGTCGAGGAAAGCGCGAAGCACGAGAGTGCCTGGACTGAGCGATTGAAAGCCGGTGTCGAATCCGCTGAGATAATAGTAGAAGCTGCGGGATTTACGGGAGATTGGATCGGTCAACCCATAGATGACTCCGATCTCGCGTCCCGCCAGCGAGAGTGCAGCCAAACGCAGCAGCCCGCGGAGATGCAGAAGAGGAATGGCCTCGCGATGATGAGCTTGCACGCGGCGGTCAGCCAACACCCCGGACTCTCCTAAACTCCGCCACCTTGCGCCGTGCAGGTCGACAAGAGCCTCGAAAAGCGGCACAGCATTGCCGGCATCCGCGAACTCGCAGGTGAGAGGACCAACAGCTTGCGCGCGTCGCCGGTAATACGTCAGATTATGCGTGATTTTCGTGGGAAGATCTTGCCTGACCGCAATTCGGAAGCATGGGTCCGCTTCCAGCGTGGTCCAGCTCAAGGCCGGAGTAGAGGCAATTCTCAAGAGTGGAGATTGACGGCGGATCTGGCTCAGATGCGCTCGATCCCACCTGCCGGCGGAATCGCAAAGCAGCTCGGCTACGCGGGCCATGACAGCCGGATTTATCTCAGGGCTGAAGACGCCGTCCAGGTAATCGGTGGTTCCGGCGCCAAGCAGCAGCAACTCGCGAAGCCCATCCTCGGGCCGGAGATAGACGTAAAAAGGAAGTATGGCAATCAGCGAACCATGCTCGCGCGCGGTCACGGCAAAGAGCCTGGCGCTGGAAGATTGGGTACAAAACTGTTTTGTCCAAGGAATGAGCCACTCAGGGGATTGGAAGGGAGTGGCGCCGCAATCGATGTTCCACAGGGCAGCCCACTCTGGAGAAAGCAAAGCCAGTGACTCTACTTCTTCAATGACTTCAATAGTAATCGCATCAGCTCGCTGCATCGTAGCTCACGGGCTTAGGTTTGGCTCTAGCCAACTCTTCATAGAGGCTAATGTATTGGCCGACCATACGTGACCGCGAGAACCGCTCGCGCGCCACCTCACGGCAGCGTTGCCGGTCGATTTCTCCCGCATAGTGAATGGCGCTGGCCATTTCGCGCTGGCTGCTCACCAGAAAGCCTGTAACGCCGTCTTCGACGATCTCCGGGAGGGCTCCGGAAGGGAAGGCGATGACCGGCGTTCCTGCCGACAGGGCCTCCATCGCAGTGAGGGAGCTGGTTTCGGGCGCCAAGCTGGGTAGCAGCAGGCATTGAGCAACGGAAAGTAAACGGTTCCTGCGCGAAGAAGATAGAGGACCTAAGAACCTGTTGCCCCACTTGAGACGAGGCTCGATCTGATCGTGAAAATAGAGCTCATGATCGGGGTAGGGGAAGATTTGGCCGCCGAGCAGGACTGCCGTTCCGGCAGCTGCGCCCGCATCCAGGGCCACATGGAAATTTTTCTCCGGACAGATGCGGCCAAGCGCAAGAGCGAAATGGCACGGCGCATGGAGCGCAACGTGCGTGGCCTCGGCCTCGTCGAAAACTCCATTTTCGATTACCGGAAGCTCGCGGCAGGAAGCGGGCGCTGCGTCGCGCTGCGATTGCGAGACACATTGCAAGCCCGGGGCGGAGCGAGTCCATATCTCCTTCGGATACCAGGAAGGAGGCAAATGGAGTGTCGCCAACGCGGGAATACCCGAGGGCAGGCGATAGGAGTGGAAATCAAGGCCATGAAAGTGGACCAGATCGACTGCGTCGGCACGGAGAGCACGGTCAATACTTTGCTGATGCGCGGCAGTAACCCGGCTTCGCAGCTCATCGGTCAGAGTGCCGGAGGGGATTTCAGTAGATACCAGGGTTCCGGCGGTTTGCGAACCGTGGTGGGCTACGACGACTGACTTGTATCCTGCGCGCGTAATGCCACGATCCAAAGCGGAGAGGATCTGTTCGGCTCCGCCGACTGCATCGGGGCCGACGGGAGCGAACGGATAGGCTACGCTTAATACAGTCAGGGGCATGCTCCCACTCCGGAGGAGAGCGCTTTGGACGCCAGCGCCCGGAATTCCTCGCCCGTGATACCCCAGGGAAAGTTCTCATAAAAAAGTCTTCCCGGATGTGGCGCCCGAGTGAAGTCATACTGGGGAGCAATCCGGAACCTTTCGCAGACATTTCCAAACAACTCCAGTGTCTCGCGTTGCGTCGAAAAAAAACTCAACAACTGTTGCTTGAATTCACGTTCGGAATTGCTCAGCAGGCGTTCGACCTGGGCAGATCCGGGCGGCTCGGGAAGAAAGCATCCAGTCTCGATGCCGGATGGACCGGCGTGGTAAAAAGCTGCTTCCAAGACAACAGGACGGCCGGCGCCTGTTGCCATGCGGGCTACCGCTTGGTGCACAGCGAAGGCACAGGCGTCATGATCCGGATGGCCGCCCTCGTAAGGATGAGTTAGAACCGCCTCCGCCTCGGCCCATTGCAGAAATTCAAAGACGCGCGACGTAATCCAATCCAGTTGAAACGCCGCCCGTTGATCGGGAACATCGAGCCGGTGTTCTTGTACGGATGGAATACCGGCAAAGGAGAACGCGTTGTACAACTCCTGCATGCGCGCGGCCCGGTAGCTGCCGATCGAACCGAACCCGTATTTGGCGGCATCTGCGCCGTCGCGCGGGGCGCCGTCGGTAATGTGCAGAAAAAGCGATCCGCTATGCCGCGGCATGCGGCCTCCCAGAGCCAGCGCCTCATCGTCCGGATGAGCGACAACGATCACGGTCCGAGGCGCCGGCCGGGGATCAGTTACCGGAGCACTGACTTCGTCGAGAATCTCCTCCGGCGATCGATCCCGGGAGGTCAAGCTGCGTGATGCTTCTTTCCGCTGGAGCTCTTTTCCGCCGATTTTCCTTTGCGGCTGGAATGTTCTTCGCTTTCCGGATGAATGAGCTTATTGAAGTTGCTTTTTTGCCCGTCGGCTGTCTTCTCCTGATATACGAGCTCGAGATTGCTCTCGTCGAACTTCTTGAAGAAGTCATCCCAGGAGATTTCTTTGAGCTTGTCATCCTTCCGGTTGACGGCATTAGGAAACTCAAAGCGCAGGATACCGGGTTGCTTTCCTTTTTCGGTGCCCGCAACTTCAGCAGGGACCGCTCCTCGCGCCTCGGCCCACTTGCGGATTTCATCATGATCTTGGGTTGTTCTGGAAAGTGTCATGTCGAACCTCTTACCTATGGATATCTCTAACCCCCTCGCCGGTTGTATGTATGTAGAAATTCAAGAAGGCGTGAGTAGCTCTGTCGACAAGGTTGGGGACATGCCGCCGGGTTTGCTTTGATTGAGATCAAAATTGTTTCAGAGGGTAGGGACCGATCCCCGGCAACTAAACCTGTCCAACCAAAGTTGCTTGAACCCCGTCCAATTGCTGAACCTGAACTGAATCACGCATGGCGAACACTGCGGTATCCCCATTGAAGCGCAGGAACACGGTGCTCCGCTCACTCGGCCTTGGTCTAATCACCGGAGCCGCCGATGATGACTGCTCGGCAATCGGAACCTATGCGCAGGCCGGAGCGCAGTTCGGCTACAAATTCCTTTGGACAGCCCCGGTCACGCTACCCATGATGGTGGCGGTGGTCTATCTCTCAGGCAAACTAGGCCAAGTTACCGGCCAAGGGTTGTTTTCCGTTCTCCGCTCCTACTTTCCACGATGGTTCCTCTACATCGTTCTGGGCGGAGTCCTGATAGGCAATACGATTGAAGCCGGTGCGGATCTTGGCGCCATGGCTGCGGCGGTCGGCATCTTTGTTCCTCTTCCCCAGTGGCTGGCCGTTCTCGGTATTACTGCCGCCGCGCTCGTTCTCCAGATCTGGGGCTCCTACACTCTTATCAGGAATATTTTTCGCGTTCTCTCAATTTCTTTATTGGCCTATGCCGTTTCCGCGTTTCTTGCTCATCCCAAACTGGCAGAAGTCGCTCGTGGAACCTTCGTTCCCGCCGTGCACCTCGATAAGGATTCTCTCGCTATCCTGGTGGCGATCATTGGCACCTCCCTTTCCGCTTACCTCTACACCTGGCAATCCAATGAAGAGGTTGAGGAAAAAATCGCCGCCGGCCGCCGGACATTTCGGGAGCGCAGAGGAACAACCGAGGCCGAATTAAAGACCACCTTGTGGGATGTCATCTTCGGCATGCTCTTCTCCAACGCAGTGATGTACTTCATTATTCTTGCGACCGGGGCTACTCTTTTCGTCGCGGGAAAGCATAACATCGACTCGGCCGCTCAGGCGGCACAAGCTCTTACTCCGCTTGCCGGAAATGCCGCCGGCCTGATTTTCGCTCTTGGTATCATCGGAGTCGGATTTCTTGCGATTCCGGTGATGACCACCGGCGCGGCTTACGACCTTTGCCAAAGCACAGGCTGGGTGAGCGGCCTGCATCACAAGCCAGCAAACGCCAAGAAGTTTTACTTCGCCATCGCTGTATTTACGCTCTTTGCGATGGGCCTTAATTTCATCGGGATCAATCCCATGCGCGCTCTGGTCTTCGCCGGCATCGTCCAGGGTTTCTCCACTCCTCCGCTTATGCTCCTCATCATGCTGATCACGAATCGGCCTTCGATCATGGGAGACAAAGTGAACGGGCGCGCAATCAACACGCTCGGCTGGATCACCACGGTCGTGATCTTCGCCGCCTCGCTTTGTCTTTTGGTCACTTGGCTCCGGCGCTAGAAGTTTTTGAAGCATCAGGTTGAGGTGGCGGGAAAGCAGTCCTTGCGGCTTGCAAACGATAAGCCTCCGTTTGCGCGTGCTGTTCCTGAGCGCGTTGAGCGAGCCGCTCGAAATCCAGACCATAGAGACGGATATCATTCGCTGCGATTTCGGCCAATGCTCTCCACAACGAAAGCTTTCCAAGAATGCCGAGCGCCAGGAACTCCAATGCCTCAAAACTTCCCAGGCCGCCGGCCGTGCTGCGCATCAGTTTGAGCCGGCTGACCTTTTCCGCTATCCAGGCGCTTGCCTCCTTGAGGGGGCTGGAACCTGGTCCTGCGCGTTCAACAAGACCGCGCAAAGCTACACGGTCAGCTTCTACTTCAACCAGTAAGCGGGAGGCAAACCGGCCCAGTTCTTCGTCTGCGTACTCGTCACGCATAGACTGCAACAGGTTGATGGCGAGTTCGGCTCCCGCCAAATGGTCGCGCAGATAGTCCGCTAATGGATCGCCCATGGCGCTCCTCCCATCTAAAAAAAGTCCGCTGCCACTATGGATGCGGCGCGCCGGCCCGTAAGCCGCGCCGGGAGATTTAAATAGTTGCGGAATGAATGCCGTATTTGTTCTCAAGGAATAGCTGCAAAGCAACGGGCAGCGCATTTGCCAACTCCTGCCATGTGAGAAGCGCAAGCCGGCTGCGCAGATGGCAATCCCGGACCGCCCGCACAATCTGAAACCAGCGTTCGGTCAGTTCCCCGCGGCGGGCATCGCAGAGGACGAGAAATGAGCGATCCCAAACGTGGGCCGCCAGCACTCCCCGGACCAGTTGATAGGACTGGATGACGCCCCCTTTCACTGGCAGTTCATCGAGATGGAAGACTTCGGTGAGATCCCGGTATCGCAGCAAGCGTTCCATCGACGCAGTCTGAAATCCGGTTTCGGTGAGCTTTGCCTCGACTAGAAGATGCCCCAGGCTCATATCGATCTCGGTCCGGTCGGCCGTTCCATTCGAAAATGGTATGCGCGGCTTGAATCCGAACTCGGGCCGGAGGCCTGTCTGGATCCCAAGCAATCCACAGACTTGGGTTCGGTGGAGCAGCCGAGGATAGCAAAACACGTTCATCAGCAAAGCATCCGAGCTGTTGGCGCAATCAAGTTCGTATCTCTTCCGCTCCCATGAGCGGGCAATCCGGCGTCCTCCGCTATAACTCTTTTTGAGCCGCTTCGCCCAATCCGGAGCCGAACAAATAGCGCGGTAGGAGGCAGAGAGAAAATTGCCGTGTAGTGGGTCTCCACTGTGATAAACGACGCAGGGGACGGCTCCGTAGGTGAGGTCATGCTCGAATCCGCCGGCTCGCTCCATATTTCTATGGGCAAGCTCGCGCCGGAGAGCAGCGGCACTGGATATCGGTCGTGCGGGAGCGGGGTGCATCCAGCTAGTATAGGAGAAGAGAAGGCGAAACAGCGATGGAATGTTGAGGTAACGTTTGTACTTTCCTCTTCGATCTCATTTACCTTGGGTTTTGCACATGGGAGAGAGTATTGGCAAATAAAAGCACGCGATCACAGAAAACGCTAGCTGATCCGACCCGGCTTGTACCTGTCGACAAAAGCGATGGGATGCTGCAGGTTATTGTAGAAACCCCCAGAGGCAGCCGCAACAAATACGCCTTTGACACGGATCAAGAGATATTCGCATTAAGGAAAGTTCTACCGGAGGGGATGGTATTTCCCTATGACTTCGGTTTCCTGCCGCAGACGATCGCCGGTGATGGCGACCCGATAGACGTTCTAGTCCTGATGGATGAATCTGCATTTCCCGGTTGTCTGATCAGAGCGCGGCTGATTGGCGTAATCGAGGGTCAGCAAATCGATGGAGCTAAGAAGGTCCGGAACGATCGCCTGCTTGCGGTCGCAGAAGCAAGCCATAGGTATACCAACATTCAAGGTATGAAAGATCTGCCTAAGCAGTTCCTGCGGGAGTTAGAAACATTCTTCGTGAATTATCACAAGTTGGAAGGAAAGAGGTATGAACTCATCGGGTGCAAGGGCAAAAGCACAGCGACCCGCCTAATCAAGCAGGCGCGCCGGGCTGGATAAGCTCGAAGAGTGATGCGCCACAAAACGGCTCAGCCCATCAGCCGCACAAGTTGCTCGGCCTCTAGCTTCGATCCCAGTATGGATACTTTGGGAATTTGACCTTTGGCCATAGCCACTTCGTCGCAGCGGTGAAGCCGCGGGCAGTTCTGGCAATCCTTGTAAATCTTATCGGGAAGCGCCGTCCGGTCTTCGACGACGCGAAAGCCATAGCGGAAGAAGAAATCGGGAATGCGCGTGAAGAGACAGACGCAACCGATGCCGTGATCCTCCGACTCATTCAGGAGAGCCTGTAATAGTTTGCCGCCTGTTCCCTTGCTCTTAGCTTCCGGCCGCACCACAATAGAGCGCACCTCGGCCAGATGCGGCCCGTAAAGGTGGAGCGCGCCGCAACCGAGAAAAACACCTTCCGCGGATTCGGCTATGGTGAAGTCGCGGACGTTCTCGCAAATCTCGGCGAAAGCCCGCCGCAGCAACGTCCCGTCTCCCGACAGGCTATTCACAAGATCAAAGATGTTGGAGGCGTCCTGAAGCCGCGCCTTACGTATTTCCATCGAACTGTCCCATTTAATTTTAACCACTGCCGGACTGAGCGGCGGCGAGCCGCTTCTGTTGCTCTTCCAACGCCTCATGTACCCGGGCTACTGCGGTTCCGCCAACTACGTCGTGACAGTTTAGAGTCGATTCCAAACTGATGCTGGGGAAGAAATCCTGCTCGAATTCCGGCGCTAACTGCTTAAGCTCATCCATCGTTAACTCGCCCAGCTCGCGGCCCTGCTCCAGGCCATAACGCACCGCCTGCCCAACCTTCTCGTGCGCGGTACGAAAAGGAAGGCCCTTGTGCACCAGGTACGTAGCAGCCGCCATTGCATTCAGGTATCCGCTCTCACACGCAGCGCGCATCCGTTCGAGATTGAAATCAAGAGCGGCGGTAAAGCCGGCCAGCAACCGAAGCATTCTTTCCGCCGATTCCGCAGCCGAAAAGACCGGTTCTTGGGTCTCCTGTAGATCTTTGTTGTAGGCCAGCGGCAGGCCCTTCAATACCAGAGTTACCGTTTGCGCGGCTCCGTGGATACGCCCTGCCTTGGCGCGCACCAATTCCGTCAGATCGGGATTCTTCTTCTGCGGCATCGCACTTGATCCGGTGGAGAATCGCTCGGGCAGATGCACAAATCCGAATTCCGCGGTAGTGAAGATCGTGATCTCTTCCGCGAACCTGCTGGCGTGCAGACCTACAAGAGTGAGCGCCTGCAGGAATTCCAGTACGAAGTCGCGATCGCTGGTTGCGTCTATGCTGTTCGATGTTGGAGCGCAAAAGCCCAGTTCCCCGGCTGCGATTGTGCGATCTAGTTTCAATGTCGCGCCTGCGACCGCGCCCGAGCCCAGCGGACAATAATTCAGCCGGGCGGATAAATCCCGCAGGCGCCCCATATCCCGTAACAGCATCTCCACATAAGCCTGCAGCCAATGCGCCACCAGCACCGGCTCGGCGCGCTGCAGGTGAGTGTAGGCCGGCATCACTGCTTGGCCTGCGCGATGCGCCTGGCCGATCAATGCCTCGCACCAGGCCGCCAAAAACCGGCTGATGGCTGAGGATTTCTCCCGTACATAGAGCCGCAGATCGGTAGCGATCTGCTCATTGCGGCTGCGCCCGGTGTGCAGCTTGCGGCCGATCTCTCCGATGCGTGCCGTCAACTCGAGCTCGACAAAGTGATGGATGTCTTCGACCTCCGGACGGCTCGCCGGGTCAATACCGGCGGAATACTCGTCGCCAATGGCCTCAAGCGCGTCGATGATCTGCCCGGCTTCCGCAGAACTCAGAATGCCGGCCGCGGCGAGGGTGCGCGCATGCGCCCGGCTGGCCGCTATCTCTTGAGGAAGCAATTGCCAATCGAATACGAAAGAACGTTGCCACTCTTCAAAATCCTGGTCGGGCAATTCGCCAAAGCGGCCGGACCACATCTTCACCGAAGAGCCTCTTTCTTGCTTAGCAGGCGGGCACGGTTGCGCGCCGGCAAACCGAGAATGCGAATGAAACCTGCCGCATCTTTCTGGTCATAGCTTTCTCCCATGGTGAATGAGGACAGATCATCCGAGTAAAGAGAATAAGGTGACCGGCGGCCGGCGACGCTCACATTGCCCTTGTAAAGCGAGAGGTTTACTGCGCCGGTTACATTCTTCTGCGTGCTTTCGACAAATGCATCCAGGGCTTCACGCAATGGAGTAAACCACAGCCCAAAGTACACCAGCTCGGCATACTTGAGTGAAACGTGCTGTTTGTAATGCGCAACATCACGCTCCAGGGTCAGGGCCTCAAGCTCGCGATGCGCAGCGGTGATCAGAGTGCCTCCAGGGGTTTCGTATGCACCCCGGCTCTTAATGCCGACAAAGCGGTTTTCCACCAGATCGATGCGGCCGATCCCGTTGCGCGCGCCGATCTCATTCAACAGCTCGACAATCTGGACCGGCTCCAACTCCATGCCGTCGACGGAGATGGGATTACCTGCGACAAAACCGATCTCCACCGTTTCTTCGCGATCGGGCGCTTCCTGGGGCGAACGCGTCATCGTCCAGGTGGTAGGGAGCGGAGGATTGTTTGCGTTTTCCAGCTCTCCGCCTTCGTGACTCACATGCCACAAGTTGCGGTCGCGCGAATGAATTTTGGTCCGGCTTGCCTCCACCGGAATGCCGTGCGCCGCGGCATAGTCCAGGCAATCTTCGCGTGATTTCAGGTTCCATTCACGCCATGGCGCGATGACCTTTAAATCCGGCGCCAGCGCCTGGTAGGCATGTTCGAAACGGACCTGGTCGTTGCCTTTGCCGGTGCAACCATGGGCCACGGCGTCGGCGCCTTCGTCGATCGCTACCTGCACCTGATGCTTGGCGATTACCGGCCGCGCAATCGAGGTGCCGAGCAGGTATTTGTGCTCGTAGATCGCGCCTGCGCGTACCGCCGGATACACAAAATCGCGAACGAATTCATCGCGCAAGTCACGGACCACGGCCTGCTTGGCGCCGGTCGCATAAGCTTTGCGCACCACCGCGTCCAGGTCTTCTCCCTGGCCTACGTCGGCGATCATGGCGATCACATCCATTCCATAGTTCTCGTTGAGCCAGGGAATGATGATCGAGGTATCGAGGCCGCCGGAATAGGCAAGAACAACTTTCTTCGACATGAACCGCTCCTTCAGGAAAATGTGGAGACCCGCTTGCCGGTTGGTTTGGTAGCCTGCTTGCCCGGTTCGGAGACGGCGACGGACTGGCGCGGCGCTCCGATCCGGCCTCCCAGCAGCAATACCATTAGAGATTTCTGCGCATGCATCCGATTCTCCGCCTGATCGAAGACCACCGATTGCGGACCGTCCAGCACCGCGTCTGTTACTTCGGCATTGCGGTGCGCCGGCAGGCAGTGCATGAAGACAGCATGGGAAGCGGCACGCTCCATCAGCGCTTCGTTCACTTGATAGGGCTTGAAAATGGGAGCGCGCTTCATCGCCTCATGCTCTGAGCCCATGCTGGTGCATACGTCGGTGTACACGGCATCGGCTCCGTTCACGGCATCGCGGACATCCTGGGTCAGGCTCAGAGTACCTCCGGTTTGCAGGCTGCTTAGGCGTGCCTGGGCGACGAGTTCCTGGCTTGGCGCATAGGCTTTTGGTGTAGCGGCGACGAAATGCGCGCCCATCTGCGCCGCCGTCAGCATCAACGAATGGCACACGTTGTTGCCGTCCCCCACATAAACGAATTTCAAGCCACGCACCGTGCCGAAGCGCTCTTCGAGCGTCATGAAATCGGCTAATGCCTGGCAAGGATGCTCAAGATCGCTCAGCGCATTGATCACCGGAACGCGCGCGTGCGCGGCCATCTCGGTGATGGTTTCGTGAGCATAAGTGCGCAGCACGATCAGGTTTACCCAGCGCTCCAAATTTCGCGCGATATCGGCGATCGACTCCCGCTCACCGAGCGGGGACTGCGTCTGATCGACAAAGATTGCCGAGCCGCCCAAGGTGTTCATTCCCGCCTCGAAGGTCAGACGGGTGCGCAGCGAAGCCTTCTCGAAAAACATGACCATCTGTTTGGCGTCGAGCGAGAAGCGGTAGTCGCCGGGTGCAGCTTTGATCGAGTGGGCAAGCTCCATCAGAGCTGCGATCTCGGCCGGCGAGAAATCGGAGATCGAACACAGATCGCGGCCGCTCAGTGAACCACTCGCCTGAGCCGGAGAATCTTCTTTGACTGCGTAGGCATTGCTAGCCATGCTTTATTCCTCCCGTGTACATGCAGAAAGCGCCACATCCGTGCTTATACCCATGGTTAGGGTGATCTAGAATCCAACCAAAGTCCTAGCTTTGATAGCTAAGTGTCGAAACGGGCGCTTCGGCGAGAATAGAGTCCAGAGCGGAGATCGCCGTATCGACGTGTTCCGTGCCCAGTATGTATGGCGGCAGAAAGCGCAGCACATTCTCGTTGGTGCGATTGATAAGGATGCCCCGTTCAAGCATGCCGGCGGTCACCTGCTTGGCCAGCTCCGCGGATTTAAGCTCCAGGGCCAGCATCAGCCCCATTCCGCGTACTTCTCCGGCCATCTCATATTTTGCCGCCAAAGCTTGCAGCCTTCGCTTGAAGTACGCGCCCACCGTTTGAATATGGTCGAGCATCTGCATCTGTTCCAGCGCATCGATCAGAGCAATGGCTACGGCACAGATCAGAGGGCCGCCTCCAAAAGTGGTTCCATGTAATCCAGGATGAATGGCGCGCGCCGCCTCCTCCGTGCAGAGCATGGCGCCGAGCGGCAGCCCGCCCGCCAGCGGCTTAGCCAGGGTGGTGATATCCGGTTGGATACCGTAGTGCTGGTAGGCGCACCAGGTCCCCGTGCGTCCCAAGCCCGATTGGATTTCATCGGCTGCCAGCAGTGCGCCGCTTTCTTTGGTCAGCTCTCGCGCCGCCTGGAAGAACTCCGGTGATATAGGCCGTATGCCGCCCTCGCCCTGAATTGCTTCCACCAGCACAGCGCAAACGTCGCTGGAAAACTTAGCCCGGAGATCGTCCACATCGTTGAAACGGACAAATTCCACTCCCTGGGTCAAGGGCTCGAAAGGCTGGCGGTATTTCTCTTTGTGCGTGGCTGCGAGCGAACCCATGGTGCGCCCATGAAAGCTATTGTCGAGCGCGAGGAATTTAGTTCCTATTGCGTGACCTTCGTCCCGCTTGAGCGCGGCATGAGCCCGCGCCACCTTCATCGCGGCCTCCCAAGCCTCGGTTCCGCTGTTGCAGAAGAAGGCGCGGTCAAGACCCGTCCTCTCCGTCAAACGCTGCGCCAGCCCTGCCTGGCCGTCATGGTAATAGAGGTTGGAGATGTGGATCAGCTTGTGGCTCTGCTGGGCAATAGCTTTTTCGATTATGGGATTTCCATATCCGAGGGCATTCACCCCAATGCCGCTTACTAAGTCGAGGTACTGCCGTCCCTTGTCGTCGACCAGGTGTACTCCGTGGCCGTCGACGAAGAGAATCGGAATTCTTTCATAAGTCGGCAACAGCAGCTTTGCTTCTGCTGCTTGAACTGCATCGAGCTTCATGCCACCATCACCTCTGTTCCTTGGGAAACGCGCGTACTGCACAGGTCGGGCAACACCGCCGCTGCTTCGGCCGGGAGGATGCGCACTCGCTTAACTCCAGCCAGAAGCGCCTCGCGGCAGGCGTGCAGCTTGGGCAGCATGCCTCCGCTGATCACTGCATCCCGGGTGAGTCCGGCAATCTGGTCCACGCTCAACCAGCGCATCACTTGCCCATTAGCTCCGCGCACGCCGGGCACATCCGTCAGAAATACCAGCGCGTCGGCCCGGCAACTGACAGCGCATGCCGCCGCCATTTCGTCGGCATTGATGTTGTAGTACTGGCCATCGAAGCCCAGCGCCAGACTGGAAATAACCGGGACCGCTCCCATCTTCCAAATAGCCTCAAGCCAGCGCGGATCGGATGCAACAATCTCGCCTACAAACCCTAAATCCGGGGCGGTGCGCTTTTTTCGCGCGCGGAAGATAAGTCCATCGCCGCCGGAGAGCCCCACCGCCGATTGCCCAAGGGCGCCGATGGCTGCCACCAGTTCCTTGTTCACGCGGCCGCCCAGCACCATCAAGGCAGTATCACGGGTTTCCGCGTCGGTGACCCGCAGGCCGGCGACAAACTCGCTTTGCTTGCCCATCTGCTTTAGGATGCGGGTCAGGGCAACTCCGCCACCATGCACCACGGCGACCTGGTTGCCGTCGCGCGCCAACTCCGTAATTGCGTGCGCACAGATATGCAGTAGGGCCAAATCTTCCAGCGCCGTGCCGCCGAGCTTGACTACGAATCTCATGCCAATCCCTCCGCTTCATCCCAGCCGCACATTAAGTTCATATTCTCCACCGCCTGTCCCGCGGCGCCTTTCAGCAAGTTGTCCAGACAGGAGATGACGATGCATCGGCGCCCGTCTTTGGCGATGCGGAAACCAAGATCGCAGTAATTGGTTCGCACCGAGTGTTGAATCTGGGGCAGAGCCGTATCGGCCTTTTGAGAACTGGACGCTCCAGCTCCGCTGCGCGCTCCGAAGATGCGGACCATGGGACTGCTCGCATAGAACTCGCGGAAACGCGCCTCAACCTCGGCGTAGCTTTTCTTCTCCCGGAAAGTGACGTAGACAGTGGAAAGAATTCCTCGTGGAATGGGCAGCAAGTGGGGAGTAAACACGATCTCTTCTTCGCTTATTCCCAGTTGCTCCGTAATCTCACCCATGTGCCGGTGACCAAACACCGCGTAAGCCGAGAGATTATCCGCGGCATACATGAAATGCGTGTTCGGGGTCGGCGCCTTGCCTGCTCCGGAGACTCCCGACTTGGCGTCGCAAATGATGCCTCGCTCCAGATCCACCCAGTCCGCGCTGAGCAATGGCTTCAACGCGAGAATGACGGACGTCGCGTAACATCCTGGATTGGCTACCAGCCGCGCGCTACGGATGCTGTCACGATGCAGTTCGGGCAGTCCGTAGACGCTCTTGGCCTGAACCTGCCCGGCAGCGGCCTCATCGGCATCATGGAAGTTATAAACTGCGCGATTTGCCGCATGCCGCAGCCGCCAAGCCGCGCTGAGGTCAACCACCCGCAGCCCATGCGCCAGGGCCTCCGGTACCCAGTTTCGCGATTGCTCATGGGGCGTGGCTAGAAACAGCAACTCGACTCCGCGCTGCTGAGCCAATTCCCAGGAAAACGGCTCGATTATCAGAGAACCGTTGCCATTGTGACCGGCCAGTTGGGGATGCAGTTCTGTGAGGGGCAGCGGCTCCGTTCCTCGTCCGAAGAATACCGGCGGGCGCCGGTGCAGCCGCGGATGATGAAGGAGCAGACGCGCCAGTTCCATCCCTGCATAGCCGCTTACACCGAGAACTCCGACTTGGATTGCGTTTTCCGCCATTAACCAATCATCTCAACCGAAACGAATTCACCAAATAAATTCAGCCGAATAATTCAGCCGATTAACTCTTCCAGGCGGCCTCGCAAAACTGCCGCCCGCTTATCATCGGGACATATGATAAGCACCGTATCATCGCCGGCAATGGTTCCGACCGTCTCCGGCCAATCTTCGGCATCGATGGCCAGGGCCACGGCTTGCGCGCTCCCGCTGGTGGTTATCAGCACCAACTGATTCAGCGCCTGTTTGACCTTCAGCCCAAAGTTGCTCATCATCTCATGAATCGCCGGCAGGTCATCCTCCTCCGCCGCGCCGTTCTGCATAGGCATGGCATAGCCATTTGGCCCCTTGGACAGATGGAGTTCGTGGATGTCCCGCGAGAGCGTGGCCTGGGTCACGTCAAAACCGCGCTTGACCAACTTCCGCCGCAGGTCATCCTGACTGCTGATGGAGCCTGACGTTACCAGCTCCCGGATCGCGTTGTGCCGTTCATATTTCATTTGTAAATTTCACTGCAACCATGATTTCGCAGCTGCCGGCAGGGATGCATAAAAATTCATCGTCATGTATATTTATACATGACTCAGTTATGAAAATCCGGCCATCGTGTTTTTATTGAAAGTACAACAAATCCTGGGTGCCCCATATCTGACGCGCTGTTTGCGTCAGATGTGGGAAACCACAAATTAAGAGAACCGTATTTTCAAGAACATAGCAGCCTATTTTCAGAGCAGAGGTTTTCAGAGCAGGAGCGATTCCCGCATCTGGGCAGTGTCTACTTGAGCGCAAAGAAAAATTTAATCTGCTAGTTACTTGCCAAAGCACTCTGGATTATAGTTACGTATGGGCTACATTTCTCCCGGTCAGGTGCGCCGCGTCGCGTCACCCGGGTCCAATCTTCTGGATCCCCGTTTCGATCACGATTCTTGCGGAGTTGGCTTCGTTGCCACCCTGCGCAATGAGCCCTCGCATCTAATTTTAACCCAGGCGCTCACGGCATTGGCTCGGCTGGCGCATCGCGGAGCCATCGCGGCCGATGGCAAGAGCAGCGACGGAGTCGGCATCATGACCGGCATTCCGCGTAAATTCCTGCTGGACTCCGTCGGCGTTTCCTTAGAAGCTCAGAAACCTTTAGCCGTGGCGACCGTCTTCCTGCCGTCGAATACGGCAACAGCCAAGCAAGCGTTGGAAGAAGCGCTGGCGGCGCAGCGATTAGAACTGCTCGCCTGGCGGGTTGTGCCTACGCGCCCGGAAGTTCTTGGGGAAATCGCGCTGGCCAGCGTTCCCATCATCGAGCAGGCGCTGATTACTGCCTCCGATCCGGAAAGATTGGAGCGGCGGCTCTACGTTGCACGCAAGCAGTTCGAGCGCACCCTGGAGGGGAACTCAGCCGCCGGATACCTTTGCTCGTTCTCGTCCTCGTGCATGGTCTACAAAGGGCTTTGCGCGGGGCGTTTGCTGGCGGAGTTCTATCCCGACCTGGCGAACCCCGGCTTCACCACCCCATTCGCCATCTTCCATCAGCGTTACGCGACGAATGTTTTGCCGTCCTGGCATCGCGCGCAGCCGCTGCGCATGCTGGCGCACAACGGCGAAATCAACACCATTTGGGGTAATCGCGGCCGCATGGAAGCGCGCGCCGCCACCATCCCGCCGGAGTTTCATCCCGTTCTCTCCCATGACGGATCGGACTCGACCAATCTCGATGAGGTGGTCGAGCTGCTGGCGCGTAACGGGCGCAGTGTCGCCGAAGCCGTGCGTATGCTGCTTCCGCCCGCCGGACGCCTGCACGACTCCGCTTTTCTTCGCTATCATGCCGATTGCGTCGAGCCATGGGACGGTCCGGCGGCTCTGGCTTTTGCCGACGGCCACCTGGTCGGAGTGGCGCTGGACCGCAACGGACTGCGCCCTTGCCGCTTTTTCCTCACCGAGGATGCGCTGGTGGTCGCCGGCTCGGAAGCCGGTCTGGTGGACCTCGATCCGGAAAAGATCATTCACAGTGGCCGATTGGGTCCGGGTGAGATGCTGGTCGCCGATCTGGATGCACACCAGCTCCTCGAAGATGAGCAGTTGCTCAGAGATTTCGATCGCTTTACCAAGTATTCCGAATTGGTGGAAGACACGCCGCTGGAGCCCTCGCGCTTTCCCCCTCCGGTGCACGGCCTGCCCCAATTGCAGCAGGCGTTCGGCTATACCAAGGAAGATGTGCGCATGGTGCTCACTCCCATGGCGGCCGAAGGCAAGGACGCTGTTTGGTCGATGGGCGACGACACCCCGCTAGCTCCGCTGGCTCGCTCTCCCCGTCCGGTGTATGGCTATTTCCGGCAGCGTTTTGCCCAGGTCACAAATCCTGCCATCGATCCCTTGCGCGAGTCTTGCGTGGTGCAGCTCCAGACCCGCCTCGGTCCTTGGCCCGATCTGCTGGATAGCAGGGCGCGGATTCCCGGTCTTTCACTCCAGTCGCCATTTCTTTCTATCGGCCAAGTGGATGCGCTGCGCAACCGGGAGCACGCCCTGGCTGAAGAGATGCCGCTGGCAGTGCTCGATTGCGTGTTTGCGCCGTCGTGCAATTTGTCGCAGGCTCTGGACGATTTGTGCGCGCGCGCTATCGATCTGGTTCGCGGCGGGGCCGTCATTTTATTGTTAAGCGACCGCGCCGTGGCAAATTCCGAGCACCGCCCCAGCGCTGCTTCCAATTCCAAACGGGAATCTCAACCCGACTCCAAACCTGACCTCATACCGATCCCTATGGCGCTCGCCACCGGCGCGGTTCACCACGCTCTGGTGCACGCTGGGGTGCGGACGCATTGCGGCTTGGCGGTGGAGGCGGGAGATTGCCGCGATCTCCATCACGCCGCTGTTCTTATCGGCATGGGCGCCGGCGCCGTCTGCCCTTGGCTGGCGCTGGAGACTGCCCGCGGCGTCGATGCCGACAAGGGCGAAGCCAATATGCTCCATGCCTTCGGTTTGGGCTTGGCGAAAATTATGTCCAAGATGGGCATCTCGGTGGTCGACAGCTACCGGAGCGCGCATCTTTTCGATGCTATCGGCCTTGACCAGGAGGTTATCGATAGATGTTTCGAGGGCGTCCCTTCTCCCATCGGCGGAATCGGCTTTGCGGAGCTGGAGACTGCTGTGCGCCAGCGTTGGTCCGCCGCTCTGGAAGACGAAGCTCAGTTCGCGCTGGTCAATGCCGCGACCAGCGAAGCTGTTGCTTCCGCGGCAACTGCTCAACAGGTGACCGCGCACGTGCAGAAAGGCCTGCCCGATTATGGCTGGATTCGCTACCGCAAAGATGAGCACGCCGAGCCGCATGCCTGGCAACCGCAGACCGTGCGCGCTCTCCAACTCGTAACCGGCGCCAGCCGCGCTTCCGCCAGCTCAACTCTCGAGCCGGGGCAGGCATGGGATCTCTTCCGTTCTCAGGCGGTTGAGCCCGAGCCTACTGTGCTGCGCGATCTGTTGGGTTTCCGCGCTGCCGCGCCGCCTTTGTCTTTGGCCCAGGTGCAGGCTCCGCAAAGCATGGTGCGCAGCTTTATCGCCTCCGCCATGTCTCTCGGCTCCCTCAGTCCGGAAGCGCATCGGACCATCACTGAGGCGATGAACATGATGGGCGCGCGCTCCAATACCGGCGAGGGTGGGGAAGACCCTGTCGCCTATGCCGGTAATTCCGGGAATGGCGGAGCTACCTTCAACAACAAAATCAAGCAGGTTGCGTCCGGCCGCTTTGGCGTCACCGCGCAATATTTGGCCAATGCCGAGGAACTAGAGATAAAGATCTCTCAGGGCTCCAAGCCGGGCGAGGGTGGGCAGCTTCCCGGGCACAAGGTGACGGAGCTGATCGCGCGCCTGCGCCATTCCCAGCCGGGCGTCTCGCTCATCAGCCCGCCGCCGCACCACGACATCTATTCGATCGAAGACTTGGCGCAGCTCATCTTCGATCTCAAACGGGTGAATCCTCGCGCCGCGATCGGGGTCAAGCTGGTCTCGGGATGTGGAGTAGGCACGGTGGCCGCTGGTGTAGCCAAGGCTTACGCCGACTACATCGTGATTGCCGGCCATGCCGGCGGTACAGGAGCTTCGCCTCTCTCCAGCATCAAGTACGCAGGCAATCCATGGGAGTTAGGCTTGGCCGAGGCGCAACAGGTGCTCATCCAGAATGGCCTTCGCGGACGCGTACGCCTGCGCTGCGACGGCGGTCTGCGCACCGCGCGCGATGTTCTGATCGCCGCTCTGTTGGGCGCGGATGAGTTCGCATTCGGGACTGCGGTGCTGGTGGCTATCGGCTGTGACATGGCTCGCCAGTGCCACCTGAATACTTGTCCCACGGGCATTGCTACGCAGAAACCCGAGCTGCGCGCCAAATTTCGCGGCAAGCCGGAGCAGGTCGTCCGCTTCTTCGAGGAACTCTCCTCGGATTTGCAGTCGCTGCTCGCCGGCCTTGGCCTGCCTTCGCTCGAAGCAGCTACCGGCCGCGTGGATCTGCTCGAACAGGTGCGCGATGCCGGCGGTCTCGATCTAAGCGCGGTGCTGGCGCCTTCCATCTCTGGCCCGGTGCGCTGGTTGGGCAGCCGCAATCGCCGCCCGGACGACAACAGCTCCATCGATGACGCGTGGATCGAGCCCGCGATTGCCGCCTGTTCCGCCGCGCAACCTTTCGAGCTGAGCGCCACAGTTGCCAACAAGCACCGCACCCTGGGCGCCCGTTTAGCCGGCGAGCTGGCTTTGCGCGGCGTCGATACTGCGGCTTCTCCCATGACCTTCAACCTGAACGGCGTCGCCGGCCAGTCCTTTGGCGCCTTTGCCGTGCCGGGCATGCGACTGGTCCTCGAAGGAATGGCCAACGACTTCGTAGGCAAGGGCCTTTGCGGCGGTGAAATCGTCCTGCGCGGAAAGGGCCGCGCCGCCCGGCAAAGCGAATTGCACGTCATCCTGGGCAATGTTGCGCTTTACGGAGCAACTGGAGGCTCGCTGTTCGCTGCCGGCCGGGCCGGGGAGCGCTTTGCGGTGCGCAATTCCGGAGCTCTGGCGGTGGTCGAAGGTGTTGGCGACCACGGCTGCGAGTACATGACCGGTGGTCTGGTCGCGGTGCTCGGCTCCACAGGCCAGAACTTCGGTGCGGGTATGACTGGAGGCTTGGCCTGGGTCTTTGATGAAGATGGCAAGTTCCTCTCGCGCATGCGTTATCACTCGAGCTTTCTCATTCCGGAAGGCTTTTCGGTGCTCGACCCGGCCGAATGCGAGAGCCTGCGAGAGCTGGTTCTTCTACATGCGGAGAAGACGGCCAGCACGCGCGCGCGCTGGATTCTCTCCGAATGGGACAGGCTATCTTCCTGCTTTGTGCGCCTCACTCCTCGGCCTCAGGCATAGAGCATTTTAGCTTTTGTGTATGCGCGGGAGACACTGCCCGCGTGGCCGTTCCATCGAAGAACGGCCACACACAGCTGCCCTTGCCAGATCACAGAAAAAACTAAAATGCTCTAGCTGCAATTTCTCATAAGAAAGACCAGGGCTAAAGCCCGATTTTGTTTAGCCCAATTGCTTACGCGGCTAAAGCCGGGAACTACACCGGTGGAAGCCCTGGGCTTCAGCCCAGGGAGGCGGACCTTTTAGGTCCGCCGAAAGAGGCTAGTTAAATCAAGGGCTTTAGCCCTGGTGCTGTGATGTTCGGGTCACGTTATGTCACGCTTATGAGAAATCCCGGCTAGACTCTCAACCCGCCACTGATCTTGGGTCAGCCGAAGGCTAGAGATTGCTCCTGATCCCACGTATTCTTTGGCTCTAAACGTTGGGCGACGATCTCGCGGGGGCGGCCGCTCAAGCCATGCTTTGCGCGCGCCGCCTTCACCAGCGCGGCCACGCGGTTTCTATATGCCACTGAGACGAAAGCGCCGTTTGAGAACTGCTGCCGGTACAGCTCTTCGAGCTGTGGGAAGTGCTCGCGTATGAAATCGAGGTACGTCGCCTTCGAGCAGGATTTCAAGAATAGCGGCTGCGCCGCGAAGAAACTGGCGTCCGCAGCCTTGGCCTTCCCCGCCATCGTATCGAGGGCCTTAGCTGTGTCGGTAATGCCGGGCAGCACCGGGGAGCATAGGACACCTGCCGTGAGACCGGCCTGGCGAAGCCGGGCGACAGTTCGCAGCCGCAGATCCGGTCTGGGCGCCCGCGGCTCGAGCAGCCGCGCCAGCCGCGAATTCGGAGTGGTAACCGTCAGGTGCAGCACCAGCGTGTTGTTGCGCGCGATCCTAATCAGCAACGGGATGTCGCGCTCGATCAACGTCGATTTTGTCACCAGTCCCAGGCGAAGCCCACGATGCTTGCCCAGTGTTTCCAGCAAGTTCTGCGTGACCTTGGCGTGCCGCTCGATCGGTTGATACGGGTCCGTCGCGGTGCCGATTGCGATCTCCTCTCCCGGTCTCACCTGCTTTAATTCCTGCTCCAGCAGCCACGGAGCATTTTGCTTGACGAAGATCTTGCGCTCAAACTCCTCAGGCCGGCGCAGCTCCATGTATTCATGGGTATAACGCGCATAGCAGTACCGGCATGCGAATTCGCATCCGCGGTAGGGATTGATGCTCCAGGCAAAGCCCAATCTCCGCTGAGAATTCGTTTTGTTGAGCACTGATCGCACTTTCAATGCGTGAAACTCGATCAGGTGGCCTTCGCCCGCGGGAGCGGATTCTGCGGCCATCCGCGCTATCCCTGAGAGGACGGGTTCCGTTGCGGGAGATTGCTCAAGGATGGGGAAAAGCGGCAGCGTTCCGTCTATGTTCGCCATTTGTTCGCCTCACGGGTTGAGCCTATGCCAACCTCCCAGGAATGGTCAAGCGGCGAAAACCGCAGCTGGGCAAACAATGGAAGTGGATCGAGAGCCGCCGTTCTCTGGTTCTTTACCGCCTCCTTGCTTTAATTGTGCGATCGAACAAAAATGTAGTTCCGGCCCTGAACTATGGACATAGATTGGTAAGGTGTACATTCAATACAATCCTTCCAACGGTTGAAGAGGAACACGTCTACTCAATGGGGAAGGGCGCGCTCCTTAAGGAGAATAGCCAGTGAGAGCACGATACGGAGGCATGCGGCGCATTGATCTGACTCATGCGAAACTCGCTTCGAGCCAGACCGCCCGCGGCATCAACCGGGATATCCTTCTTGAGATCATACGAACCAATCAACCGATTTCCCGGGCCGAGCTATCGCGCCGTTCGGGGTTGCAGAGAAGCACGGTCTCGCAGATTGTCGAACAACTGATTGAGGAGGAGTGGGTTCGCGAAGGAGCGATTGCGCGCCTGCCGCGCGGCCGCCGACCGACCCTTCTGGGACTGAATGACGATCTGGTAGTCATTGCCGCCGATCTTCATCCCAAGCAAGGAACGGTGGCAGTTGTCGACCTGCAAGGCCGCCTGATGTCACGGGTTCAATTGCCGATTAGCTCTGATCCGGCTGCGTCGGTCAAGAATCTGATCGATTGCATGAAGCGCATCCGGAACAGCCATCAAGGGAAGTCTTTCGAGGGCATCGGGATTAGCGTGCCGGGCAGGGTCGATACCAAGACGCAGCGTCTGATTTTCGCTCCGAATCTAAAGTGGGTAGACTTCGACATCAAGACCGCCGTGGAGCGAGGAATGGGACTGCCGGTCGAACTGGAGAATGCGGCTAATGCGTGCTTACTCGCCGAACTATGGTTTGAGCAGATGGACGGCATCCGCAACGCTGTGCTGTTGACTGTGTCGGAGGGAATTGGCGGCGGCATTCTGGCGAACGGTAATCTCATTGCCGGGCAAAGCGGGATGGCGGGCGAGTTTGGTCATATATCGCTCGACTCCTCCGGACCGCTCTGTGGCTGTGGCCAGAGTGGCTGCCTGGAGACATTTGCCTCCTGCCATGCAACTCTCCGCTACTATGCCGAAACAGCCGTAAACGGCTCCAACCTGGCGAGCTTCCATCAATTGTTAGCGTTGGCCGATGAAGGGGATAGGTTTGCGTTGGCCGCCCTCGAGCGGCAGGCGGAGTATCTGGGCAAGGGGCTGCGCCTGGTGACCGCGGCTCTTTCCCCTGAAGTGATTCTGCTGGCCGGCGATATCACCTCGGCATGGCGCTACTATGGACCACGGCTCGAAAAACAGATGGCTGCATTCCCATTGGCAGGCACGCGCCCCCGCATCCTTCCCACGCACCAGGGAGATATCGCGCGGCTTCGCGGAGCGGCTGCAGTTCTGCTGCAGAGGCATTCACGTCAGGGCGAGACCGCCGGCCCAACCGTGAAGGTGAAGAAGACCATCCGCCGAACGAATCGCCGCTCCGGGTCGAGGTCCGCTCTCGCTGCGGCGCGGTAGCCTTGCCGCAGTCTCTTCCAGGGGTCGAGTCCTTTTCCGAACCGCCGGACGGGCAGGCTATCTAACCCGATCCGCTTCCCGCCTCAACAAGCTTCGCCGGCCGGCGACTCCGAGGCTGAGAAATGACGAAGATCGCGGTTGCCCGCCCTGCCAATCTTGGGCGCCCATCTTGCGGCCGTAAGCCTTTGAAAAACTATCTCGCCAGCCGCTGAGGTACGGATTTCCGCCGGCAACGAGCTTTCCCCGCAGCCTCTCCAACTGGATGCCGGCATTAGTGCGCTTGACACACTAGGTTTGCCGTGGATATAGTTCGTGGCAACTATTAAACCCGCCAGGTGAGCTCTTGGACGGGTCAGTTGCCATGTATCAAATTGCGGCATGACAGGCTGGGGAAAACTCGTAAAGGTTTGAAAATCTTCCCTTTTCGGTTTAAAGCCGATCCAATTCGCGGGAGCTGAATCCGGTTCCCATCTCTCAAGATCGTTTTTCGAGATCTGTAAGTCCGCATGGCATCAAGTCCATCGTCGTTTTGGGAGGTCTTAGGATGAAACTCTTTAGAAGCAGATCTATCTCGTCAAGAAGCGCCTGCCGGCCCGCGTTGATCTCTTTTCTTGCCCTGCTGGTCGCTGTCTCCACCGCTCACAGCCAGGTGTTGTACGGAACGCTCACCGGCAACGTGACGGATGTCTCCGGAGCCGTCGTGCCTGCAGCGACCGTAGAAGCCGTAAACACCGGTACCGGCGTTACCCGTTCAGTACCTACCAACGGTAGCGGGATTTATATTCTGGACAATCTGCAGCCAGGGACCTATGACCTGACTGTGAGTTCGCCCAACTTTGCGACGTTCAAATCCCAAGGAGTAATCGTCAGTCCCAACCAGATTGCCCGGGTGAATGCTTCGCTGGCGCCAAAGGGAGTGAGCCAAGAGGTAACGGTGACAGGAGCGCCGGCTGTTCTGCAAACCGATAAGGCGGATGTCAATTATGAGATCGCGCCGGTGCAGCTCAGCCAATTGCCCACCAACAGCAGCGAGGGCAGAAACTTCCAGGCTCTTTACAAGTTTGTTCCGGGGATGACCCCGCCTTCCGAGCAAAACTCAGCTGCCGGCAATCCGGAGCGCGCCCAAGGGGTGAATGTGAACGGTATTTCCTGGGTCAACAACAGCACGCGCGTCGATGGCGCGACAGTGAGCTATCCATGGCTTCCCTACCTGATTGCCTACATTCCGCCGCAGGATGCGATCGAAAGCGTCAATATTGTGACTAATAGCTTTACCGCCGACCAGGGAACCGCCGGCGGCAGCGTCATTAACGTAACTATCAAGTCGGGAACCAACAGTTTCCATGGCTCGGCTTGGGAATACAACAGCACCAATCTCTACAACGCGAACCAGTTTTTCGTTACGAAAAAGAGCCCAAAAAACATCTTCAATGAACTGGGCGTGGCCGTAGGCGGACCGATCGTAAAGGACAAGCTGTTCTTTTTCGCCGATTGGGATCGCACCTCCCGGCGGCAGTTGATCTCAGGCTTCCAAACGGTTCCGACCGCTCAGACGGCTGGCGGAGATTTTAGCGGCCTCACTGTTCCCGGCACGAATAAACCGGTGCAGATCTATGACCCGGCGACCGGTCACGTCAATCCGGCGACCGGTGTTCCCGACGGCACGGGCAGGGTGACCTTCGCGCAGGAATACGGCTCTATGAAGATTCCGGCGAGCCGGATCGATCCCGCCGCCGCCAAGATGCTGGCGCTTTTGCCCGCGGCGAATAACAGCTGCGGGTCGTCTTGCCCGGTGAACGACTATTTCGGAACCGGCACTGCGGCTTACACACTGGACAAGGTGGATGCCAAGATCAACTACAATCCCAATGAAAACAATTCGATCTTTGGCCGGTATAGCATCGCGCCGGATGACATCACGGATCCATACACCTTGGGTGCGGCTGGTGGCGGCACGTTTGACGGCGGACAAGCGGGCAATTCCACGGGCCGTATTCAGAATGTGGGTTTGGGCTTTACCCATGTCTTCACTCCCAACCTCTTGCTGGATATGAACGCGGGTTGGGGAAGGATGCGCATCGGCGCTCAATCGCCCGACGAAACCAGCAATTTCGGTCTCGATACTTTACAAATTCCCGGCACGAACGGGCCTAATCCCTTGCAGGCTGGAATACCGGGATTTATTTTCTCCGGTTCGTCCGCGGCGGGGTTCGGATCCGGGGGCGGCTCCAGCTCGGGTACTTTTTCAAGCTTTGGAAATCCGAACTCTGCCAATCCCTTCCTTTTCCGCGACAGTCAGTATGTCGGCAACGCCAACCTCACTTGGAACCGCGGCAAACATAGTATGCGTTTCGGGGGCGAATACACGCACTCGGCGATCAATCACTTCCAGCCTCAACAGACTTCGAATTCCAACCTCACTGCCCGGGGCTCGTTTATCTTTACCGGAGGACTTACCGGACTCAATGGCGGCTCGGCTAACATTTACAACTTGCTTGCCGATTTCCTGCTCGGGGTTCCGCAAAACTATGGAAAGATTGTCCAAACGCTGGATCCGAATGCGGTCCGCTGGTCCACATTTGCCTTCTATGCCCAGGACCAATGGCAGATCACCCATAATGTGACGCTTACTTATGGCGCGCGCTATGAGTTCTATCCGTTTGCTACCCGCGACCATGAAGGTGTATTCCGCTACGATCCTTCGCTCGGGCGGACAAACAATATCGTTATCGGCGGTCTTGGCGGCAACCCGACTAATACCGGGGAAGATGTCGGATGGGGCATGATCGTGCCTCGGGTAGGCATTGCCTATCGGGCCACGGATCGCACGGTAATTCGAGCCGGCGGCGGGATGACCGTCGATCCGGAGAATTTCCGCACACTGCGCGATACCTATGGCGCGGTATCCGCGATCAACCCGACGGGTCCGAACGCATTTACCAATCAGAATTGCCTGCAGGCGGTCGACCAACAGAATTCGCTGCGGGGATGTCCCGTAGTCGGCATCGATCCGATCGCGACGCCCAACTTTAGTTCCGGCTTTCTCACTTTGCCGACGACTGCGACCACGAATACTGTACCTAAGCACTTTCGCCGCGGCTATATCGACTCATGGAACCTGGCGGTGCAGCAGGAGTTTCCAGATGGGTTCACCGGCAACATAGCCTATGTGGGGACATCGGCCGTGCGCGCAGTGACCAGTCTGAATCTCAACGCAGCTCCTCCGGGAGGAGGAAGCAACGGCGGCCAACTGGTGGCAAGCACGGGGGATGTAGGAGTGATCAACTCATCTTCGCCATTCAAGGGCGCCAATTACAATGCGCTGCAAACCCAACTGACCCGGCGTGTAGGCAAAGGTGTGCAGACTGGAATTGCCTATACCTGGTCGAAGGCAATCGATTACAACGATAACAGCACTTACAATGGGCTGTTTTTTGCTTACCCGACTTATTGGAATCGTAACCGCGCACTCGCCGGCTATGATCTCACGAATGACTTGCAATGGTGGACGGTTGCCCAATCTCCCTTCGGCAAGAACGGCAGCTTTTTCCGTTCCGGTATCGGAGGTAAATTGCTTGGCGGATGGAGCCTGGATACGTCGCTGAGTAAAGTAAGCGGGACGCCATTCACAGTGCAAGATTCGGGGAATAACCTGAACGCCCCGGGCAACTCGCAGACCGCCGATCAGGTCAAGCGCTACGTCTCTATCGGTCATGTTCATGCTTACGGCAACGGGAGCACAGCAGGGCTGGCGCCCTATTTCGATACAACGGCCTTCGCGTCCGTGCCCTCGGCGCGCTTCGGAACATCCAACCGCAACGAGCTCCGCGGCCCCGGCTTCTTTAACCTCGATGCCGCCGTTGCGCGCACGTTTCCCATTTGGGAGAGCGTCGCGTTCACTGCCCGTATTGAAGCCTTCAACGCTACTAACACGCCGGCATTCGCCAATCCACAATCGAATATTTCGAGTGGTAATTTCGGATATTCCACCAACGTGGCGTCTAATACCGGCGGCAGGACGATTAATCTGGTCGGAAGAATCAACTTCTAAAACATTTTAGGTTTCGGTGTAGACGAGAAAACCGCTTCCGACGCGGCCGTTCCATCGAAGAACGGCCGCTCATGGCTGATATAACCAGTTCACAGCAAAACGTAAAATGCTTTAATCACAGCTTGTCAGTTGTAGGGGTGAAGAAGTGAGCTGAAAGCAGAAGTGGGCGTGACCGTCTCGATATCTCTTTCCAAAGTACAGAACATGAATGCGAGATGAGCCGGGAACCTCCAAGCAAACGCAAGTCAGCAACTATGCCAGAAACTTTTTGACCGCTCTTCCTCCTCCGGAAAGATTTGCCAAGCGCATCTCCGAATATTTTCGCGAAAAGATAACACCCTCCGCGCCGGCCTTGAGAGCAGCGGTGGTTGCGGCATAGACGTCTTCGGGTTGGGTCTGTTTGTCGTCACTGGCCGTGGGGATGTCGATATCTATTCCCGGATAGATCTTGCATTTGCCTTTGACATCCTCCAGAGAACGCTTGGTTTCACGGTATACGTATTCTGCCGGGAGGCCATCCTTGGGAATCTTTGCCAGCGTCATTTCTTCAGACGACATGTCATCGTAATTGAGCCAGTGGTTGTTCAGTTTCAGCATTTCGTCTTTCGGTACGTCATGGAAAACTGTCGAATCAACTTTGTCGATGTATTTGGCGTAACGCGGTCCCGCACAATTGTTGTAAAGAACCGGCTTCAGGAAGTCTGCGTAATGGGAGTACCGGTCAAAATCCTGCTCGGCGCGAAAGAAGGGACTGAAAGAGTTGGTGTGCCAGATATGGAAGCCAACCTGGAGGTTCGATCTCACGCTCTTGGCGGTTTTGTAAATGTCGGCATAAGTCGAATTCTTTCCGTCGTCCCACAACTTCTCCCAAGCGAGGATCTCCGGATAATCGACCATGATCCGCCAGAATTCGACGAAGTAGCCATCAGTGGGCCGCTGATCGTTCCGGGCTTGAACCGTAAACGCGAGTAACTTTTGGTAGCCTTCAATGGCCCGGGCTACGTCGATGCCCCGGTCTTTCGCCGCTTTGCGGTGGAACTCACAAAAACAGGTGATAGGAACATTCCAGCCGCCTGCATTCGCTCCAATGATGTTGTTTAGCGGTCCCTGCTGCTCGGCGCCCCACATCACGCCATCAATATCATAAGATGTGCAATGATCGCGCGTGAGGTCGACCACGAAGTTTCGATAGTCAGGGTTGTATGCGCAGCATGTTGCGGCTCGCTTGCCGTTGATGTCCACCTCTTCCAGTTGTTGGATGTGAGGTATGTCAGTGCGCCAGATGTTGTAGTTCCAAGCGTAGAGTTTCATGCCCCGCTTCTTGGTCTCGGGAAGTACCTTCTCCAGGATATCCAGGTTGCCGTGATCTGGGGCCTTTGTATCTTTCAATACTGTGTCGTTATAGAACTGCGGATGAGGCGTGGCGAAGTTGCCTCCGTGGAAGGGGTCGTATTGCTGCTTGCCGTGATCGGGCAGCGGTCGGCTCGGGACCTGTCTGCCGCCGGTTCCTAAGTCATAGGTAAACGCAGACAGGAAGAGCGTGTTCACTTGTCCGCGCTCTTGCAAAATGTCCAAAACCTGGCTTATGCCTTCATCGACGAAAGAGATTGCCCCGATTTGTATTCCAATCATCTTTTCTGTAGCCGTGGGGGTGAGCGCAGCGTCTGCTACATTGTTCCACATCTGCGGCGTTGCTGTTGCCGCTGCGAGTCCAAGACTGCATTGAAGAAACTTTCTGCGCGTAACTCGACAATGTTCCTGTGTATGCATAAGCAGCTCCCGATGTTCTCTCTTTATAACTGTTGCCGTAACGTTTGTCTGGTACTGCGACCAAGGTATGTGGTATTGGAATCAGGCTAGATCATTGTCAGAGGTAAGCCGGCGAATCGCAGAAAGAATGGCTCTAGCCACTCCGCAGCAATCCGATGATGCTCCCTATAGCATTTCGGGATTGGTGTAGACCGAAGCCACAACTGTCGAGCGGATTTTCCTCAACAAAATCCGCTTTCGCGACTACAGGAAAATTCACACTATTCCCGAAATGCCTTAGAACGTGTACTTTGCTCCAAGCTGAATGATACGAGCTGGATTTGAGGCTTGAATCAGGCCAAAACTCGCTGAACTCAATGTGTTTACCGGGGCCATAAAATTGGTATGGTTGAAAACGTTGAAAAACTCAAACCGCAATTGTAGATTCTGTTGTTCGTGGATATAGAACAGCTTGGTCAGATTCACGTCTGAGTCCACGTAATGGGGTCCTAGAAGAGAGTTCATTCGAGCCGTTCCAAATGTGCCAGGCCCATTCTTGGTGAAAGCAGCAGGGTTGATCCACAGCAGCGTGTGGGTGTTTCTCACGTATCGGTTTGTATTGCTTACGACGTTCGGGCGATCCAGCCCGACACCGGAGAGAGAAGCGTCTGTTCCCGTCAGCGGGGAGAATGGAAAACCATTATTGGCGGAAACGAGGAATGCAGGCTGCCATCCTCCCGCGACGAGATCCAGAGCTCGCTCTTTGAACCTTACGCCCTGATAGACAAAGGAGGCGACGAGATTATGACGCAGATCGTAGTCACATGGCCCATAATCGGCGCTTCTGTTATAAGGATTTGATTCCTGATTTCCCGTGAGCCTGTTGGCGAGAGTTTCCGTATCCTGAAAGCAATGGGAATACGTGTAAGCCGCTAGCAGAGTATAGCCTTGGCTAAAGCGATGCTGAGCTGTCAGCCTGAGCGCGTTGTAGGTTGTATTGACCCCATCGTCCATAAACGTAATCGTCGAATAATACGCGCCTGCCGCAGGGTTCAATTGAGAAAGCATCCGCCGTTGTTGTGTATTTGCCGTGGTCGAATTTCCCGGGATGTATATAGCTGGGTTTTCCTCTGTACCCGAGCGAAAATGAGTCGCTTTGTTGCCTATGTAATCGGTGGTGATAACCCAGTTGCTTCCTATCTGGCGCTGCAGGCTCAAGCCCCACTGCTGCATATAGGGGTGATGAAGATCGAGAGGCAGATTGATATAGGAGCCCCCGGTAGGGAAAGCAGAAGACTTGGAAGGCGGATAGGGGAAGGGAAACGGATTGCCTCCGGGGTATCCTGCGAAAGGGTTCACGAAGCCGCCACTTGGTGATGTCAGAGTGATCTGGTTGCCCCACGGCGAGGCAAGGGAGAAATCCCTGTCGGTGTAAGATTCAGGTTGATCGAAAAAGATCCCATAGGAGGCGCGAACGCTCTCGATTCCAGTTCCTGTTGGATCCCAGGCAACCCCAATACGGGGCGCGAAACCCTTATAGCTTCCGTTGGCATAAGCTTTGGGAATTCCTGGGTCACCCCGAAAGAGCAACCCGGGAGGCGCATTGGTATATACGCTGGTTTTTGTTCCTGCCACGAAAGCCGGCAATGAGAAGTGATTGCCGCGTCCTGCTGCATCGTATTCAGGCAGCGACGGCTCCCAGCGCAGACCTGCATGGACATTGAGTGTTTTGGTGAGCTGGACGTCATCCTGGAAGTAGAGGCCGACGTATTTCTCGCGCAACCCTATCTGGACCAACCCTGAATCGATCAGCGAAATTGGCGCCCCGAGGAGATAATCTGCGAGTCCGTCGCCTGGAGTTGTGGCGCCACTCGATGAGTGGAGCCCGGTTTGCGAGCCGTCAAAACTGAAATCGCCATTGATGTATTGGTCGTTCACCTCGTCCATCTGGTTGGCGATGAACTCCCCACCAAAGCTATAGTGGTTACGGCCCCTGGTCCAATCGACGTCGTCGGCCCATTGCCATTGGTTGCGGATGAATTTAGCTGTCGCGTTGGAGCCTCCACCCACGCTAAAGTAGTTGGATACCGATAGTTGAAGGTAATTAGGAGAGCCGTTGTACATATTCACTCCCAACCTGACTGGAGAGGGCATACTCTCTGGATTCGAACGGTGAACTGCCAGTCGTGAGTAGGTTAGGTGAAAAGCGTTGAGGATGGTTGGCGTAATGGCAAGCTGATCGCCTAAAACAATGGATTGGGAACGCTGCAGGAGTCCAGGACGGCTTGTGGTGAGAACATTGTCGGTATAGATCGCCGGATTGGCGTAATCGAGAATGAAATAGCGCGCGAAGATAGTGTTCTTCGGACTTTGTACCCAATCTACACGGCTTACGTACTGATATTCGTTGCTGGGATTCGGAATGGCATAGGTTATTTCTCCGCAAGGATTTGTGGAAGTGGGGATGAGCTTCAATAACGCTAATGAAGGGGCGGTGAAAAGGCTGGGATTGATGAAATTGTTTGGGAAAGGCTTCCCTGTAGCGGGGTTGTAAAGCTGCTTCGCCTTCTTGTTCGACTGACAGCCGGCGGACTCAAGCGTGCTGAAGTCCCCATTGAGCGCCGCTTGGGTGGCCACGAAGGCGATGGACTGCGGAGGAGCCGTCCGATTGCGCGTCTCCTGATATCCGCCGAAAACAAAGATCTTATCTTTTCGTATGGGCCCTCCGAGTGTGCCTCCGTATTGATTCCGATGTAAATTGTCCTGCGCTGTTGCGAAGTAATTCCGGGCGTTAAAGTCGCCATTGCGCAAGAATTCGAATAAACTTCCATGGAAGCTGTTGGTTCCGGACTTGGTAACGGCATTGATGACGGAACCCGGATGCAGTCCGAAGCGGGCAGAAATGCCGCTGGTCTGTACGCTGAATTCCTGCAAGGCATCGGGGAAGGGAAAGGGCATGTTTATATTGGAATGAGAGTCATTGTTGTCCCCTCCGTCCAATAGATAATTGTTGCCGTTGATCTGGCCGCCGGAAACGGAGACGGCGAGAGAATTTACGTAGTCGTGGCTGGTGACATCGCGGCTCGCGGAATTCGGCGGAATGGCGGCTCCGCCTGTCAGCACAATCAGATCAGTAGCCTGCCTTCCGTTCAGCGGCAGATCGATGATCCGCTTCTGATCGATGACCTGCGAAATGGCTGTGCTCTGGGTTTCAACCATGGCGGCATTGGCGGAGACGTGTACCTCCTGCGAGACGCTTCCCACGCTCAGCGCGATATTGACCAGAACGTTCTGTCCCACTTGTAGAACGATGCCTGTTTGAAGATATTTGCTGAAGGCCGGCGCAATTACTTCCAGCGAGTAAGATCCCACCGGCAGACCGGGGAGCACATAAGTTCCATCGCTGCCGCTCACGGTTGATAGTACTTGCCCGGTGTCTGTCTGAGTCGCCTTGATCTGTGCGCCGGAGACTACCGCACCTGTCGAGTCTTGAACCACGCCGTGGATCTGTGCATTATTGACTGCCTGCGCCATAATCGTGGCCGGTGCAATGAGGATCAGGATGATTGTCATCATCCATGTTGCGCTTCTAAGCCTCGTCATTTGTTTGCCTCCAACTGGATACTAGCGGCCTTGGATCAACTTACCGACTTTGCGAAAATCTCCCGCAGCGTATCTCCAGCCGCCGAGAGATTTGCCAGCCACATTTCTGTATATTCGCGGGAGAGGACAACTCCATTGGCGCCTGCGTCGAATGCCGCTCGTACGGATTCGCGCACGTCCTCCGGCTTGGTTCGCTTGTCGGTCAACTTATCTGGTACATCGATATCGATTCCGGGATAGATCTTCACCTGGCCCTCGACGCCCGCAATAGCGCGCTTGGTCTCGCGCGCAACATAATCGGGCGATAACCCGGAAATGTGCAGCCGGTCGTAAGGACCCTCCTGATAATTCATTATCTTGTAGTAGAACGGGAGAAAATTCTGTGGGGTCGCGTCGTGAAAGACGGTTTCGCTAAGACGGTCGAGATAAGCCGCCATTCTCGGGCCGCCGGCGTTGTTATAAGTCGCCAGTTTGAGGTAGTCCGAGTAATTCTTCGTCCTCGAGTAATCCTCCTCAGCACGGTAGAATGGGCTGAAGGTCATGTTTTGCATGATGTGAAAGCCGAAGGGTTTCTCCGGGGCGATCGCTTTTCCCATGCCATACAACTCTGCCCGGACCTCGTGGTAGCTGTCCGTCCAGAGTTTCTCCCAGCTTAGAATTTCCGGATATTCAAGCAGCAGCCTCCAGAACGTCACGAAATAACCGTCGACAGGTCGCTGGTCTTGAGCCGCCGCGCGGAACAACTGGTCCAGTTGACGGTACCCGATCTGCGCGCGTTCCACTGAGATATCCCGCGCACGGCCCTTTGCCCGGCAGTACTGACAGAAGCAGGAGATACCCTTCGTACTCCATCCGCCGCCGATCATGTTATTCAATGGGCCCATTCGTTCACAGCCCCAGGCAACGCCGTCCACCTCACTCGGATATCCGTTCAGCAAACTCTCGATCTTTCCCCTCAGGTGTTCCCGATAATCCGGATTGTTGAAGCAGGCGCTTGTTGTCCGCCGTCCATACACATCAATCTCAGTCACTTCCGGGTAATTGGGCATGCTGCGGTTCATGATGGGGAAGGCATTGTTGTAGTCCCAGGCAAAGAAGTCCATGCCTCGGGCCTTGACCTTAGGAGCGACCGCTGTAATCACGTTGAATTTGCCATAATCCGGCGAGCGGAAATCCTTGAGGATGGTGTTGCGGAAGTATTTCGGATCATAGTCGTAGAATGCGCCGCCGACGAAGTTGGGACTGCCCTCGATGCCGTGATCGGGCAGCGGGATCGGACCGCTCTTTCTCATGCGCTCTTCGGAATAATCGTAGGTGTAGGCCCAAACTGTATTTACGTTCCCCTTTTGTTGAATGTTGTCGAGCAGCTGGTCGATGCCCTCGTCGATCCAGGCGAACGGTTTAACCTGGATGGCAACGAAATTCTTCCGGTTCTTAACCGCCACGCGATTGACCAGCGGGGCTGCATTCTCAGTGATTTGGGGATAGGCTTTTCGCGTCAAAAATGTTGCACACGCGGTACAGAGCCGAAGAAAAGCTCTGCGATCCAATAGTGAGTTCATCAATGAGCCTCCGCAATTCGGCTTGAATGCACGGTTTTAAAGGAAAGTCTGGAGAGCAACGCCTCAACTCATCGCCAGGGCGAGGTACTATCTTATGGGACCCAATCCCACGAACGCCATTTTTATGCTTTTGCTTAATCGCCTGTCAAGTAAAAATGAGAATCGTAGTCCCCTCTTGACCGCAATGGGAGTGAACGGCGGCCCCGTGTGCAATGCGGGAAGCACGCGCAAATGCCGTACAGCGTCTTAGAAGTGCTTGACAGCGAAATAGTCTAGGTATAGAACTTGCCTGCGTGGGAGTTTGTCTTGGAACGTGGGATGAGCTAAGGAACTCGCATTTTCTCAATTCGGTTGTCACCGCCAGAGTTCAATCGCATTGCCCAGGAGGAGAAATGGATGGATCCGCTGCAAGCGGCAAGGAAACCTCGCGAAGGAATTTTCTTAAAGCAATGAGCGCAACATCCGCCATGGCTCTTGCCGGCAGCCAAAGTTTGGCAAGCCAGACCTCCGGGCTGCCTCTGATCGCAAGCTTGGGTCAGAGCGGGCTGGCCAAGGCTGACGCTTCGCGCAAACAATTCATTGCGATCCAGGTCAGCCCGCAATCCTTCGTTGACGAAGGCGTGGATAAATGCCTTGATACGCTTCAGCAAAAAGGCGGCGTAAACGTCATTATGCCCACAGTGTTCTCATACGGATGGGAACTGGATGGCAGGCAAATACACGGTCATCCTTTACCGGACCACGGGGCGCAAACGTATGACCAGATCCATGGCGGAAGCTATACCAAGGTTCACCCGGAATATTACGTAAATTCGCCATTGCAAAATGTACGTGCTCCGGAACTGGGTAACTTCGATACTCTAGCGGACGTAATTCCCAAAGCTAAAGCCAAGGGCATCCAGACCTATGCCTTGTTCGCGGAGGACTACAATCCGGCGCTCATTCCCAATTTCGAAAAGATCGCCGAGGTGGATGTCTACGGCAAAATCGCGCACAACACCTGCCATAACAATCCTGGCAATCGGGATTTCCTGACCTCGCTGGTGCGAGATTGGTTTACGTCCAACGATTTGGACGGCATGATGTGGGAGTCCGAACGGCAGGGACCGCTGAACACAGCGCTCAAGGCTGACTTCAGCAATACCACGCACAGATCGATTTGCTGCTTTTGTACCTATTGCCTGACCAAGGGACAGGAGCAGGGAATCGACGTCCGGCGAGCCCGCGAGGGATACATCGCCCTGGATCGATGGGCAAAACAATCGTCAAGTCCGACGCGCGTGAGTAATGGCAGTTTTGTCACGCTGTGGCGATTGCTGGTCGAATACCCGGAAATCATGGCGTGGCATAACTTTTGGTTCCGCAGCCAGGAGGAGAACTACGGACTTCTTTATGGCACCGTAAAAGAGATCAATCCTAAAGCGCAGGTCGGTTGGCACATCATGCACCTGGTTACCTTGAGCCCTTTTTATCGCGGAGACCAGAATTATGCTCGCCTTGCTCACGCCGCGGATTTTCTGAAGCCTTCGCCCTACAATATTTGTGCTGGGTCTCGCTTTCCTCAATTCATTAGAAACGTGCAATCCACTATGTTTGCGGATTCCACTCTGGAAGAAGTTCTGGAACAGCATTATAAAATCCTGGGTCTGGAGGGCGAGGCTAGCTGGGACAAATTGCCCACTACCGGCCTTTCGGCGAATTTTGTGGGCAGGGAAGCCAAGCGAGCCATTGCCGATGTTCAGGGTGCAATACCGATTTACCCTGGCATTGATATTGATATTCCAGCTCCACTGGACACCAAGCAAACCCAGCCGTCGGATGTTAAAGCGTCAGTGACCGCGGCGCTCAGGGCTGGAGCTCAGGGAGTGGTATTGTCACGTAAGTATTCGGAAATGAAGCTAACCAATCTGGCGGGAGCCGGCGACGCGGTGCGCGAGTTTGCTCCGTCCTAATCCCGGCGGCGTATTTTGGGCAATTTGCGCTCAACTGCTCCGATTAAAACGATATTGCCCAACAGCGCGGTTCTCATATCTTAAGGGGCATGGAAGTACACTTCACCCCAGACCCTGAAAAGAAACTCAAAGACCTCGCCGCGCAAAGCGGAAGCGGAACCGCCGACGAGCTTCGTGCGGGACGTCATCGAGGAATACTTCGGCGATCTTGCACAGACGCGGGACACGCTCGACCGGCGCTATGACGATCTCGAAAGCGGTAAGGTAAAGACTATTCCCGGCGATGAAGTCATCGCGCGGCTTCGGGCTAAGAGCGCGGCCTACCGTGCGAGCCGCAATGAGAGCGTATGATTTTCACCCGCAAGCCGAAGACGACATCAACGCGATTTGGGAATACATAGCCGAAGTCTCTTGGAATTTCGAGGGTTCAGTTGCTTCAACACGGCGCCGGAAAAATAATCGACCCGACCCTGATGAGTTGTCTTGAAAACGATCCTTTGTGACCTATGCCCCGGACCGGCTCACCTTTTGACAGCACAGCCTTTCTACTCCTACACTCCCGACATGACGGTAACGCTTCATATGCCGAAAGAGATAGAAGCGCAATTCACCGCCGCGGCGCAAGCCCGAGGCGTGCCGCTGTCCGATTACGTGCGCGATTTTATCGTTGAGCATTATCAGGAAGATTCCGAAGACCTCCTCACAGCGCAAGAGCGCCTCGCCGATCCTCAACCTGGCCTCACCTCCAGCCAGTTGCGTAAAAACCTTGGTCTGGACGGTTGAATACGACCCACGGGTTGAGAAGGACCTGAAAGCCATTGACCGGGGAATGCAGCGGGAAATTCTCAACTACATGGATAACCGCATTGCCACGGACGAAGACCCGCGCCGCTTTGGCAAGCCCTTGCGCCATGAACGATACGGCTTGGCGTTATCGCGTTCGGGATTACCGGATCATTTTGCGAAATTCGGGAAAAGACTCGCGTGGTGTTTGTCCTGACCATCAAACACCGCTCCATTGTCAAACATCGCTCCGTTATCTATGACTAACGGCCCGCGCCGGACCTTTCAACTGCTGTCGGAAATATCGCGCCGGAGCAAGTCCGCGGCGCTTTGACGGCTGTTATGCGCCGAATGATCGACGCTCCCGGCACTTTCGACGAACAAGGCTGGTTGAGAATCGGATTTTACGGACACCAACCAGCGATTGCCGAATCCTATATCTCGACCGGAAGCTTGTATCTCTGTTCAGCCGCCTGGCTTCCATTGGGATTGCCCGCGGCGGATCCGTTCTGGGCAGGCGAGGCGAAACCCTGGACTTCAAAGAAGGTATGGAGCGGAGAAGATGTGAAGGCAGATCACGCCATCGCTGGATAGGTTGTGAAAAGCAACTCCCGGCAAGATTCGGGATACAGCCTGAGTGCGCCGGAGTACGTTGACTCAGTGTGCCGCCACGGCTGCGCCTCGTCCCGGCCTGATCTTGCGGAAAAGCCAGACCACTCCGACGGAAAGAAAAGCGACCAAAGCGGTCCAACGGAAGATATCCACGAAGGCCCACAGCATCGATTGCGCTCCGATCTGCCGGTAGATCTCCGATTGGGCAGCTCCCATGGCATTTGCCGGATTTGTCTGGTGGCCGAGGTACCGGGTGAGATTGCTCATCCGCTGTTCAAACCAGTAGCCGGCAACGGGTATGGAAGCGGAGATCTGGCTTTGGTGCACGTCGGAGCGGCGGGTGATCAATGTTTGGGCAACGGAGATCCCGACACTGCCTCCAATATTGCGGACCAGATTGAAAATACCGCTGGCATTCCCAATCTGTTCATTGGCCAGCGTGCCATAAGCCTGAGTGGTGATGGGCACGAAGATGAAGCTCATGGCCAGTCCGGTAATCAAGATCGGCCAGAACAGAGTCCAAGGACCGATTTCAAGATCGATTTTGCCGAAAAGGATAGAGCAGATGCCGAAAGTCACAAAGCCTATGCTGAGCAGCCAGCGCGCGTCCATCTTGTCGTTGATGTAGCCGATGAGAGGCATCCCGATAATCGAGCCGATGCCTCGCGGACCGACCATCAAGCCTGCGGAAAACGCAGTATATCCAAGCACTTCCTGGTAGAAGAGCGGCAGCACGGTGATGGTTGAATAGAGGGCCGCCCCCAGCATGAACATCAGCAGGCAGCCGATGGCGAAGTTCCGGTTCTTGAGCACGCGCAAGTTAACCAGAGGGGTTTTGTTGCGCCAGGAATGAATGATGAACCAGGTCAAAGCGGCCACGACGAAGAACGTCGCCCAGCGGATCCAGACGGCGCCGAACCAGTCATCCTGCTGGCCTTTGTCGAGGACGATCTGCAGACACCCTGTCCAGACTGCCAGCAGGCCAAAACCAAGGGAGTCGAATGGAGAAACCTTGGCCTTGGAAATATAGGAAGGGTCGTGGACAAAGCGGCTGATCATGAAAACCGCCAGCGCCCCGACTGGAATGTTGATATAGAAGGCATAACGCCAGCTATAGCTATCGGTGAGCCAGCCGCCCAGTGTGGGACCGAGGACCGGCGCAACCACTATCCCAAAGGCAAAAAAGGCCATGGCGGCGCCCCGTTTCGCCGGAGGAAAGCTCTCCAGCAGGATGGCCTGGGAGAGCGGCTGCAGGGCGCCTCCTCCCGCGCCCTGCACTATCCGGGCGAGCAGGATAAAGGCCAGCGATGGCGCGATTCCCACAAAAAATGACGCCACAGTGAAGATGATCACGCAGATGATAAGAAAGCGCTTACGTCCGAACTTAAGGGAGAACCAGCTGCTGGCCGGGAGAATTACCGCGTTCGCGACCAGATAGCTGGTCAGCACCCAGGTCGCCTCATCCGTGCTCGCCGAAAGGCTGCCGGCGATGTAAGGCAGAGCGACACTGGCGATCGCCGTATCCAGAACCTCCATGAAGGTGGCCAGCATCACGGAGATGGCGATCAGCCACGGATTTACACCGAAGGTCTGGGCGGTCTGGGCGCCGCCTGGTCCATTGTCAGGCATCAGAATCTAGGGTTTGCGAGATTGCGATGGGAAGGGTATTGAGATCGTCCCAGGACCCAGCCTTCTTAGGATAGCCGAGCCGTGCTCCGGGATGCCCTAAAAAGTGGCCGGAGGGCTAAGCTGCTCTAATATAAAGGCACAAGTCTCTGTGAATCCATTATGTGAGGCGGGACATCAGATAGATTGACAATAAAAGACTCAAGTGCGATGCTAGCACCTGAGATACGCAGGAGCAGGAGCGGGAAAATGGCAAAGATTATTGGCATCGATTTAGGGACCACAAACTCGGTGGTGGCGGTGATGGAGGGTGGTGAACCTAAGGTTATTCCTAATGAGGAAGGCGGACGCACCACGCCTTCCGTGGTCGCATTTACCAAGAGCGGAGAGCGGCTGGTCGGCCAAGTGGCGAAGCGCCAGGCGATTACCAATCCCGAGAACACGATCTATTCGATCAAGCGCTTCATGGGCCGGCGCGCCAATGAGGTAAGCGATGAATTAAAGATGGTCCCCTACAAGGTCAAGCCCAAGGGCGACCACGTTGTTGTCGAGGTCTCCGGAAAGGACTACAGCCCGGAGGAGATCTCCGCGTTGATCTTGCAGAAGCTGAAAAAGGCGGCGGAGAACTACCTGGGAACGACCGTGACGGATGCGGTAATCACCGTCCCGGCGTACTTCAACGACGCGCAGCGGCAGGCTACCAAAGACGCCGGCAAGATCGCCGGCCTGGACGTGAAGCGTATCGTCAACGAGCCTACGGCGGCGGCGCTGGCCTACGGACTGGATAAAAAGAAAGATGAGACTATCGCCGTTTATGACTTTGGCGGCGGCACCTTTGATATTTCGATCCTCGAAGTCGGCGAAGGTGTGATCGAAGTCAAGTCCACCAACGGCAACACCCACCTGGGCGGGGACAATCTCGACCAGCGCATTGTGGACTGGCTGATTGACGAATTCAAAAGGGATGAAGGGCTGGACCTGCGATCCAAGGGCAATGAAATGGCATTGCAGCGGCTGAAAGACGCTGCGGAAAAGGCCAAGATCGAGTTGTCGACGGCGCTTGAGACAGAGATCAACCTTCCCTTTGTGACTGCCGACGCGACCGGTCCGAAGCACTTGGTAAAGAAGCTCACCAGAGCCAAGCTGGAGCAACTGGTCGAAGATCTGATTCAGTTGTCGGTCGAGCCTTGCAAGAAGGCGATGGCCGATGCACAGGTCGACGCGAGCAAGATAGACGAGGTGGTTTTGGTGGGCGGGCAAACACGCATGCCGCGCATCCAGGAACTGGTGAAGGAGCTGTTCAAGAAAGAGCCTCACCGGGGGGTGAATCCGGATGAGGTCGTCGCCGTCGGCGCGGCTATCCAGGGTGGTGTATTGGCAGGAGAAGTAAAGGACCTGCTGCTGCTGGATGTTACTCCGCTGACGCTTTCGATCGAAACATTGGGCGGTGTGGCTACGCCGATGATTCAGCGCAACACCACTATTCCGACCAAGAAGACGGAGAAGTTCTCCACCGCGGCTGACAACCAGACCGAAGTGGAAGTTCACGTCTTGCAGGGTGAGCGTCCCATGGCCGTGCAAAACCGCACGCTGGGCAAGTTCAAGCTGGCCGGTATTCCTCCGGCGCCGCGTGGAATTCCTCAGATCGAGGTTACCTTCGACATCGACGCCAATGGGATTTTGAATGTCACGGCGAAGGACAACGCCACCGGCAAAGATCAGAAGATCACCATCACGTCCTCTTCCGGTCTGAGCAAGGACGAAGTGGAGAGAATGGCCAAGGAGGCCGATGCCCATGCCTCTGAAGACAAGACGAAGCGCGAAGAGATTGAAGCCCGCAATGGACTCGACAGCATGGTCTACAACGTAGAAAAGCTGCTTAGGGAAAATGGCGACAAGGTCTCCGGCTCGGAGAAGAGCGATGTCGAGGCCGCGCTGGCCGAAGCCAAGACGACGCTGCAGGCGAGCAGCCCAAGTGTGGCCGAGTTGAACAGCGCTCGTGAAAAGCTGACTTCGTCTCAACACAAGCTGGCTGAGGCCATGTATAAAGCCAACGCAGCTACGCCACCCGTGGACGGCCACGAAGCAGCGGGAACCGCTGGGGCGGAGCAGGAGCAGAAGAAAGACGAGGGCGTTATAGATGCCGAGTACGTTGATGTCGAGGACAAGAAGTAAAGCGACTCGAGTCAATTCGGCATAGGGCCACTTAAAAGGGGCGCTCTCCAGGAAAGCGGGGACGCCCCCAAATTTTCAAGAGGAAGTTCTCTTGAGCAAAGGCGCGGCACGTGGAGCGCGATTCATGGAGTGAGATGAAAAACGACGACCTCAAGGTAAAAAGCGAATTTGACGAGCGGATCGGGGATTTGATGTGGAAGTACGAACAGCTCAGAGCTGGACGGGTCTACGCGCAATTTATGTTCAACACCAGAGAAGAGGCGGAGAGCTTTGCCACCCAGATGACCAGGGTGCAACCCGATCTCTTCGGCCGGATTGAGCCGGTGGAAGCTCGCGCAATCTGGAACTGATTGAAAGCCTTGTACGGCTTGTATGAATTCGTGAGAAGACATGCCAACGTCACCAACGAAAGACTATTACGCGCTCCTAAATATCAAAAAAACGGCTAGCGTGGACGAGGTCCGCAAAGCCTTTCGTAAGCTCGCGCGCAAATACCATCCGGATGTGAATCCGAATGATAAAAAGGCCGAGGAGAAGTTCAAGGAGATCTCTGAAGCCAATGACATTTTGAGCGACCCGAAAAAGCGGAAGATCTACGATCAGTTCGGCTTTTACTCCGATCAGATCGATCCCGCTGCCGCCGAGGCCGCAGCCAGGGGCGGATTCAGCGGATTCCCTGGTGGGCCGTCCCGGAGTTCCGGACCGCGAGCGGGAAAGGGCCAAGAGGCTCCGTTCGACTTCGAAGGTTTCGATTTCTCCGATTATGGAGCAGGCGGCGCAGGTGAGAGCGCCGGATCATCCTCCGGATGGGGCGGCATGCGGGATATCTTTTCCGGCATGTTTTCCCAGGGGAAGAGAAGCAAACCCGGACCGCAGCCCGGCAGCGATCTCGAGTATCAGGTCAATGTGGACTTTTGGACCGCGGTTCGTGGAGGCTCCATTCGTCTGCAGATTACCAGGCAGGAAACCTGCGGTACATGCAAAGGGAAAGGTACCGTTGGAGCGCCTCTCACCTGCCCGGAATGCCATGGCTCGGGCCAAGTCCAGCAGATGGGCGGCCGGATGAAGTTCAACGTTCCGTGCCCGCGCTGCGGTGGCACGGGCAAGATTGAGAATGTTTGTCCCACTTGCCACGGTGAGGGAACCCTGCCGCAGCCCGACCCGGTCGAGGTACGCATCAAGCCGGGTACCCGGGACGGTCAGAGGATCCGGCTCGCGGGCAGAGGGAATAGCGGGATCAACGGCGGCCCCGCGGGGGACCTGTATCTGATCATTAAGATCGAACCCCACCCGGTATTCACCCGGGTTGCGGACGACATTCAAGTCAGCATCCCGGTTACGGTGACCGAGGCGGCGCTGGGCTCCAAGATCGAGGTGCCGACGATCGATGGACGGGCGCAGCTCAAAATTCCGCCTGGAACGCAAACCGGGCAAAAGCTTCGCATGCGCCAGAAGGGGGTCGTCTCCGCCACCCGTGAAGGCGCTCGCGGAGATGAGATTGTAACTGTCGAAATTGTTGTGCCGGCGTTGAAAGACGAGCGGTCCAAGGAGATTCTGCGGGAATTCGCCAAGCTGAATCCTGAGGACCCGAGACAGTCTATTTTCAATCTCGTGTAAGGCACGGGATCGAACCGGACAGGATTAAACCGGGAAGCATCAAACCGGGCACGCCGGTTTTGTGGGAGAGAACGATATGCCGACAAAACGAAAATCCAAAGGCGCCTACATGATCTCTGCAGTTGCCGAGATGTATGAGATCCACCCGCAGACGCTGCGGCTCTATGAGAGGGAAGGGCTGCTCAAGCCTTCGCGGACTGAGGGAAACACGCGCCTGTATACCGATGAAGATCTGGAGCGGCTGGAGTTCATTTTGAACCTGGCGCGGGATCTGGGCGTCAATATCGCGGGCATCGCAATCATCCTGCAAATGCGCGAACGTATGGAGGAGATGAATCGCCAGATGCAGAGCTTCGTCGACTATGTTCGAACGGAGATGTTGAACCGGATGCAATCGGGGTTTCCCTTGAGCGGAGCAGCTATCGTCCCGCTGCGCAGGCCAACGGGAGCGGCAGCCGTGCCCCGGGAACGCCCCCGCTAGCCTTTCCGCACGGCATTAAAATACTGGGGTTAAAAGGGCTGAGGGAAAACCAAATCTTGAGACGATGGCGTTCAGCTCGTCCGTAGACTATTGCGATCCGGCCGGCTTCACAGGCTGCGGATAAACGCGCCGAAGCAACAAGCGAGGCGCAAGAGAATGTATAACCCGCAACAGTCTACCCCAGTAATAGAAGGTGAACCGACCACAAAACCGTTTTTCCGCAGCCTGTTCAGCTGTGGGGATGGTTTCCGTCCCCTTCACCAGTTTGTTCGCAGCATGGTAAGCTTTTTCCCGGGTTGGTTTGTAGTGAAAGCGCCTTCACTTGATACCCCAAGACACTTTCCCTCGCTGGGCGCAACAATTATTCTGAATCTCGAAACTGATGATCCACCTCGTGTTCCTATTCGGAATAGCCGGCCTCGTCACCTCCACCTTGTATGCGGGTTTGGCGGTGATAGGAGCCTTGCGCTTTGCCCGCCGGCGGCGTAGTGCGCGGCCCAGCCCGTTCCATCCTCCGGTCAGCCTGCTGAAACCTTTGCATGGATCGGAGCCCGAGCTTGAACGGCACCTGGAAAGCTTCTTTGCGCAGGATTATCCGCGGTTCGAAATCCTTTTTTGCGCGCGCAGCGATCGCGATCCCGGTCTAGATGTCGCGCGCCGTATCGCGGCGCGCTATCCTCGCATTCCAGTTAAATTTCTCTCCAGCGGAGAGCCCCTTTATGCCAACGCCAAAGTGTGGTCTCTGGAGCGCATGCAGCGGGCCGCCCAGCATGCCATCCTGGTGATCAGCGATAGTGATGTTTCGGTAAAGCCTGAGTATCTGCGCTCGGTGGTTGCGCCTTTTGCCGATGAACGCGTCGGTCTCGTGACCTGCCTATATCGCGGCGTAGCCCGCGCAACAGCCGCAGGCGGCAATAGCTTATGGTCGCGTCTGGAGGCCGAAGGCATGTCGATCGAGATGTCGTCCGGAGTGCTGGTGGCCGAGATGCTCGAGGGGATGAAATTCGCACTGGGGCCAACTATGGCTGTCCGGCGCGATTGCGTGACTCGACTGGGCGGTTTTGTCGCCCTCGGACGCTATCACGCGGATGACTTCATGCTGGGTAATCTGGTCGCGGCCAACGGCCATGCCGTGGTTCTGTCGACCCATGTAATTGAACATCACATCCTGAATAGCTCTTTTCTTTCATCGCTCCGGCATCAGGTCCGTTGGATGAAAAGCACCCGCTTTTCCCGGCCTAAGGGACACTTGGGAACCGCCCTGACCTTCAGCATTCCCTACGCGCTTTTGGCTGCAGGCGCCGCGCTTGCATGGCATCGGCCGGGAGTTGCGGCGCTACTCTTCGCGTGGGGTTGGGCCACCCGTTTAGGATTGGCTGCATTCATGGGTGGCTTGGTGGTCGGAAAGCCTGATTTGCTGCGGAGCGCCCTTCTCTATCCCCTGCGTGACTTGCTGGGTTTTTTCTATTGGGCGGCCAGTTATCTGAGCAATGATGTGCAATGGCGGGGAGAGGTATATCAGCTCCTGGGAGACGGATCGATGCGCAACGAGTCGCCGCATGCAAAAGCCGAGCCGGTGCTGACTACATAAGAAGCGCTCGCTCGAAGGGGCGCCGGCCGTCTGTCGCATCAGCATCATCAATCATATGTGCAGCCTGTTCAATCCAGCGGGCGATCCGTGTACAGAGTCTTATCGGAGAGTTCCTGCAGCACATAGGCGCGGTTTTCGAGCAGCGAAGTGACGTGTTCGTGGGAATCTCCAGGAACGAAGAGAAACTTGCGAGGGCCCTTGCCCCACATCGCCAGAAGATCCGAATCGGAGAGGAAAATGTGCGGGGCATCGGGATAATCCGATCCCCAAATCATGGAAGAGATGCGCCCGTTTACCAGCAGGGCCTGGCGGCGTGTATAGAAGACGATGGAGGAGCCCTCTGACGAATCGCCGTAAAGGATCAGTGTTGCGTTGGATGGCTGGCCAGAACTTTTGACGGGTGTGCCGGCGATGCGGTTGATGGTGTCCGCCATCGCCCTGGAGGAAAGCTCAGGTTCAAAGCGCACCAAAGCAATATGCGCTGCTACCAGGAATATCGCCGCGGTAAAGGCTACGCTTACGGTGGCCTCGAAGTGATGAGCTTTCCGGCGCAGCATCCAGGCGATCGCCGGACCCAGCAAGAGTCCAGCCGCGGCAATCACAGAAGGGAGCCGCAGCGCGGCAAAAGAGGGACCGCTGAGATCGAAGAAGTGAGACATCGATAGGGTATAGCCGGCCACGTCGCGATGCGCGAGCAGCGTGCCGATATCCGGCACGAAGGGAAGCTTGCGTGAAGACCAGAGGCCGTAGCCGAGCGCTCCGGCTACGGCCAAGCCCAGAATGGCGAAGGCCGCGTGGATACGGTTGAGCCATCTGCTCACAGATCCGGCCTCCTCTTCCGCGCTGGCCAGAACCCCGGCGGTGAGCAGCAACAACGGGAAATAAGCCGGGTAGGTGTAGTACTCCTGGTTGGTCGAGATGGCGAAAAAGACCAGAATGACGCCGGCGTAAAGGCTCAGCAGCAAAATGCTTTTTTTGTGAAAACTCTCAGTCTGGGGCCGCATCGGAGGGATGCGCCGGCGCCAATGTGCGGAGACTGCGAGCCGGGGTCCTGAGCGTTCGTCGCGAGTGATCCGCAGCTCTCGCAGCCAGCGCGCGCGCGTCATCCAAAGCCGTCTGATGACGATGGGAAGAAACAGGCTCCAGGGAAATAGCCAGACCAGATGGAGGGCCCAGTAGAGAAGGCCCGGGAGTTTGTTGTAGTCATCGGGATAGCGCCTGCCCAGGAAGCGAAGGAAGTGCTCGTTGATGAAGTAGAAGTAAAAAAACCCGTGCACATTTCCGGGTGATGGTATGTTCCCGGAGGGGTGGCCCTGATCGGGATTGCGCAGCCCGGCGAGGATGTGCCAGGGCGCCGCGATGGCCAGGAAAAGCAAGATACCGCCGGGAAGGCGAAACTCGCGCCAGCGCCGCCAATCGCCGGTAAGCAGGAAATAAGGGACAATGGCCATTACAAAGAAGACCGGGCCGATCAGGCCCTTGGAAAGCATGGCCAGTGCTATCGCGGCCCAAGCTATGTAAATCCGGCCAGCCTTCTTGTCCTCCAGTCCGGTGAGAAAGGCATAGAAAGCCAGGGCGAGCAGGAACGTGAGCAGGGCTTCGGGGATGAAGATACGAGTGAAAAGGAAGACGCCGACACTGGTGAGTACGCTCAGGGCGGCGTAGAAAGCCGCGCGGTCGCCGTAGGCACGCCGTCCCCATATCCAGGCAAGAACAGCCATGGCCAGAACGCCCAGACTCTGCGGCAGATGGGTAGCAAAGACGTTGTATCCGAAAATATGATAGTCAATGGCAACCAGCCAGTAAGGGAGCGGCGGTTTCTCCAGATAACGGACGCCATCGACCTTAAGCGTGACCCAATCTCCGGTAAGCGCTATATGCTGCGCAGCGATAGCATGAGTACTGTCCGCATCGTCCAGAAGGGACGGCGAGAACAGCGCCAGAAAATGCACGGCGATGAACACCAGCAGGAGCAGCGTCCATGCTCTTACGGGGGAAAGAAAAACCGGGGCCTCGGCTGGCGCTTCAACAGAAAGAGCAAAGTGGTTCGACATGGATAACAGGCGCGAGATGGTTCGATTTCAGGATAGCAGCCCGGCGCGGCGCGGGCGCAGCATGCACGATTCCCCGCCGCAGGGCCGGCGGGCGGGACGGACGGCGGGTCTTGGAAATGCGAAAAGCGAAATCCCAACGGCACGGCAGAGGGAGGGTCCGGGAAGGTTTTACGTGCAACTGTGATTGCGACAAGAATGCCGCATCTGCTCGAAGTGGCGGATGCCTTGAAAGGCGCAAGACAATGTATAACCCCGGCCAGTCTACCCAAGTGAGGGAAGGTGAACCGGCCACAAAGCTGTTTTCCGCAGCTTGTTTAGCCTCTGCGACAATAGCATCTACGGACAGCCAGATCGCCGCAGCGGCTATAAAGCCGGATCAATTTTCAACGATAGAACGTACGGCCTAAAGGCCCGAATTTGTTTAGCCCAATTGCTTACGCGGGTTCGCCGCGGCGAACCCGCTTTCCCGGCTAAAGCCGGGAATTACACCGGTGGAAGCCCTGGGCTTCAGCCCAGGGAGGCGGACCTTTTAGGTCCGCCGAAAGAGGCTAGTTAAATCAAGGGCTTTAGCCCTGGTGCTGTGATGTTCGGGTCACGTTATGTCACGCTTATGAGAAATCCCGGCTAGCGGCTTTTCCGCTGGACTCAAGTCCAGTTCCCCCCTGCCAAAGCAGGGGGCTTCCACTATCGAACGATAGGAATAAAGAAATGCAGGATTTTTCCAGGTTGAAGCGATTGCCGCCTTATGTGTTCAACATAACCGGAGAACTGAAGACCGCCGCGCGCGCACGGGGCGAAGACATTATCGATTTCGGCATGGGCAATCCCGACGGCGCCACGCCAAAACATATCGTCGACAAGATGATTGAAGCAGCGGGTAAGACAACCACGCACCGCTATTCCCTATCGAAGGGCATCCCGCGTCTGCGCAAGGCAATTTGCAATTGGTATAGCCGGCGATACCAGGTTGATCTCGATCCGCAAACGGAAGCGATTGTAACCATCGGCTCAAAAGAAGGGATCGCGCATCTGTGCCTCGCCACCCTGGAACTGGGTGACGTAGTCGTGGTTCCGAGTCCGAGCTACCCAATTCATATCTATGGTCCAGTCATTGCCGGGGCCAATGTTCACGGGATCGCTATGCATAATACCGAAGATTTTCTGGCTGAGCTCGAGCACAGCATCCCGTTGATGTATCCGCGCCCGAAGATGCTGATTCTCAATTTCCCTGCGAACCCCACCACTCAATGCGTCGACCTGTCATTTTTTAAGCGCATTGTGGCCCTTTGCAAGGAATTCGATATTTATCTGGTCCACGATCTCGCGTATGCCGACATTGTTTTTGATGGATATCGCGCACCGTCCATCTTCGAGGTCCCGGGCGCAAAAGACATTGCGGTTGAATTCTTCACTTTATCGAAAAGCTACAACATGCCGGGATGGCGGGTCGGTTTCATGGCCGGCAACCGTGAACTGGTCGCGGCTTTGGGACGCATCAAGAGCTACTTCGATTACGGCACATTCACTCCAATTCAGGTCGCATCCATCCTGGCGCTGGAGGGTCCGCAGGAGTGCGTGCAGGAGATCTGCGATACCTATCGCGCGCGGCGCGACGTGCTGGTCAAAGGCCTTAATTCCGCGAACTGGCCCGTAACGCTGCCAAAGGCCACGATGTTCGTATGGGCGCAGATCCCGGAACGATACAAAAGCCTGGGGTCGCTGGAATTTTCCAAGAAGCTGTTAAAGGAGGCCAAAGTGGCCGTCAGCCCGGGGATTGGCTTCGGCGAATACGGCGATAATCATGTGCGCTTCGCACTGATCGAGAATGAAGCACGCACGCGGCAGGCGTTGCGAGGTATTAAGCAGATGTTTCAGGAGACTCTGGCAAGCGTTCCTGCAAAATGAATTGGCGGCGGCTCATTCCAATCATTCCAAATGGAAGACCTCTTCCAGACTGACCATATTGTCGTCCGCGCCGCCATCGAGTGATTCAAAGTAAGGGGCCATCGTCTTCTGCCACTTTTCATTGATGGGATGCTGCTTCATTCCGGCCAGCGCTCGCTCAAAGTCAGGCGTTTCCAAATAACCGACCAGCAGGCCGTCAGGCCGGAGAAACAGAGAATAGTTATGCCATCCGGTCTGCCGGAGCGCGTCGAGCATCTCCGGCCATACGTTGGCGTGCGCTCGTTTGTAATCCTCGAGCATGTGTTGTTTGAGCTTCAGCAAAAAGCAGATTCTCTGCATTGATTCGCTCCCGATGGCTTAGGAATATACCCGGAACCCTTGCAACGTAACCGGCGCCTCCGATTCGCTTACTATCCTCAATACATGGGAGCCTCTGGCAAGATTACGTTTGGAAAATAAAACTACGCCGGAAAGCTTTGGGAAATCTTCGAGGCGAAGCGAAATTGTTTCCTCTAATGTTCCATCGAGATATATCCTCGCCGTACCTTGGTCTTTGTCCTTTTGTCCCAAGTACTCGATGCCGGTACCATCGAATGTTATCTCCGCCGAACCGCCGGAGGAGCGGGATACCCGCGCTTCAGTTGGAAGCTTCGGCCAATCGGTTGTTTTGGAAAGCGACCAGTCTCCCTGATACCGAATATTTGGGTCTTCATAAGAGACGGTATAGGATCGCGGCGGCGGAAGCGTATTCAGTACGATCGGTATTTTCCACGCCTTGTATAGGCCCGTGGGGCGGTCCTCAAACGGACATCCGGATGTAAAGAGCGACATATGCAACTCAGTGTCCTTTAAGTCTTGGAATTTTGCGCACAGACTCGGCCCATACATGTGTCCTTTCCCGCCAATGAAATCATCACTGTGCGAACTGACTTGAGACCAGGGTCCCCAGGGATGTTCAGCCTGATAGAAGTTGTATCGCATCTCATTCGGCTCAAACCATTTCGCCATGTTCCCGGTGTTGAACCAGGAGATAAGCAGATATATACCAAGCGAAGGTATGTAACAGATAGGCGATTGCCCGCACTCCGCCGGCGCGCTAAGGATTTTAGCCGCTCCATCGATGTGGGGGGTCCAGCTTCCAGCCCGCGCTCCATCGCCGCCGAGATAATACTGCCAATCGTTGGATTTCAAATCCGGCAACCTTTCGCGTCTGACGCGCCCGAGTAGGAAGGAATCTCCGTCGTTCCAAAATCCATTCGTGGAGATGGCATATACATATTCCGTGGCCCGATCCTGGGTCACCTGTCCTCCGTTGCGGCCGTAGTGGACAAAGAAGGGTGCTCCAAACTGACTGCCAGGCCACATCGGCCGGTCGTAATTCTCAGCCGCGGTGCGCGTCCAATTCAAACCGCGGTCGGTGGACTTGATGAGGCTCGAGTTCGATGCGGTCTGTCGCAAAAGAGGATCATTACTATCCTTCCCATAGACGTTTCTTGAGACAAATGCATAAAAAATTCCATCAATGCACTCCTGCCCGCAAGCCTTCCAGGTTGCGTTGTCAGGGCCTTTCTTGCCGCTAACCCCATACTCATCCATGCTGTTGACCAGAGTGCCTTTGAGTCTGTCCGCGCTTGTACCTTCAAATTTGTTGAATGCCAGGTTTCTTTTCTGAGTTCCGAATCCTCGCCCGTCGCAGTTGAAGGCGTACAAATTATCGTCGTCAGCCCAGAAAGGATCCCAGGTGTCCCCATTGGAATCATCCCATTTAACGAGCTTATCCAGATCGAATGAGACATCGGTGATGCGGAGCCGCAGAAGAGCGGCCCTGTGGAGATGCAAAAAGAGGATTAGCACGGGCGATAGCCGCGGTTGAAACGATCGCGCTTGATTTGAGAAATTCCCTGCGACTGAGTCCTGGTGTATCTTCGTCAAGCTTCTTCATCTATCCTCTGGTTTTCCAGCAATGAAGCTATAGATTCGCGTTGAACAATCCGCATTGCGACGCTTTGCAAGCCGGGAGGAGAAATGCCTCAAGACTGGTAATGCGGCCGGTAAGCACCCATCAATCTTGAGATCAAAACGGCAAGGTAGAGGAGGCCAAGAATGGCTTCGATGACGGAGAGCGACCGGGCCTGGTTTGAGACGGGTGTGATTCCGGGGGCGCCCAGCGAGGTCATTGTGCCGAAGCTGTAATAAATAAAGTCGAACCTGTCGGGAATCAGGTGAAGGTTGGTCAGCGGATCGAAATAGAAGGCGTGTGGCTGCACCAGCGCCACCATCGCGTAGATGCCGGCAAAGCTGAATCCGACCATAAGATAAATGCATAGTGCTCCAAAGATATTTTCCGAGGTCGGACGTTCGTTGGCAAAGACACGCCGGAAAATGACCACAACCACGAACACATCGAATGCGAAGGTAAGGACCATATTCAGGACTGACAGAACGCTTCCATCCAGCCGTATGAACGCGACACGCTGAAACAGGGCCGGCATCGCGAGCACCACCGCAACCAGGACCAGGCTGCGGCGGAAGCTGACAGCGTAGACGCTGAGCAGAGTGATACCGGCTCCGAGCACGCGGAATACATAAACAGATCTGGCGCTCTGAAAATAGGGATAGAGAACCAGAAGCGCCAACAGGAAGAGGAACAACAACAGGAATCTGTGCCCGGCCGGAACCATAGTCTGCCCGGCATGAGCCGGAGTATTGGAATCTTGAGGCATTGGATATGGGGAGGAGCTCGCCGCCCATATAGCGTTTTCACGATCGGTGCATCCCAGATACTACTCTCGACGCAGGCGTTCCATCAAAGAACGCCTGCACATAGCCAACTCTCACCAGGACACAGTAATTGTGAAAACGCTATAGTACACCACTTTCAGCAGAAAACAGGCGTATACAATTCAGCAGCTGCCGGGATCTGGTCTCGAACCGTCGCCCTTGCACCTGCCTGATGAAGCGTAGATGGGGATTCCCCACCCTGCCACCAACAGGCACAGGATATAGACGGCCTGCATTGCCGCTCGCACCGGAACGCCGGGCATACGCAGCCCATCGACGAGATGATTTGCCGCATAGACATTTGCCGGAAAGACAGCAATCATCATCGCGGCAAGACCTGTCGATGCCGCTCGCCGCGTGGTAGAAAGAAAAAGGCCGACCGCGCCGGCCAATTCCAAGGCTCCTGAAATCCGGACGAGAAGGAATGGAGCAGGAAAACCGGGCGGAACGATGCCGGCAAAGACCGCGGTGCGAGTGAAATGCATCACGCCTGAGAGAAGCAGGGGGAGGGCCGCAGCGATACATAGGAGCCACTGAAGCTTAACCATGCGCCGAAAGCGCCCTTCGGCAAGCAGAAAGAACCCTGCCACTGTCAAACTTAAGACGGCGGTGCAAGCCAGATAGACCATGTGGCGCTCACCCGTATATTGTGCAATGGTAGCTGGAGGGGGAAATCGTGCGCCTAGTCGTCTTGATGATAGAAGTAGAACAGCCTGAAGGAATTTCCGCCCGGAAATTGATTTTGGAGACCGCGCGTCACAACGTGATCACCGCCTACAATGGACGCGTCGGGCTTGAGCTGCTCCGCCGTTTCCCCAAGGTTGACGTTGTGGTAGTTCACACCGAGCTGGTTAGCTCCCCTTTCGAGGAAATCGTGCACGAAATCAAGGCGATGTCTCCCAATATGCCGGTTATCGCCATTTCTCCCATTTCCCACCGGCAGTCTGAGGAAGCGGATTACCTGATCTCCAGTTATGATCCGCAGGAGCTCTTAACATTGCTTGCCGAGCGCTTCGAAGCGTCGGTCTCGGACGAAGGCCAATAGTGTTTTGTGATTTTTGAATATGGAGATCCGGATGCCCAGGTTCGAGAATCGGGGTCCCCCGGCAAGCGAAGCTCGCTCACCTGGGTCTTTCATAGCGTTCTGTTGAACATCTACTTGGCGTCTTCGTACTCTTCGCGCCACGCCATCTGAATGGCCTCGAGCGTGCCCTCGGTCGACTTCGCCGGGTCGTCCGCAAAACCCTCCAGGCCGATCACATGCTTGTGCAAATCGGTGAAACGCACGGTAAACGGATCCACTTCAGGAAACTTTTCTTGCAATTGGATGCCAATTTCCTCGGCATCATTCCAGGTGAGCTCGCGCGCCATCTCTAAGTCCTCTCAGCTCTACAAATCCAACTTCACGGCAACTGCACTATCCCTGCATAACCAGGGGCTTGCCCTCGGAGACATAATTCCTATTCCATTTCGGAATCTCAATCACGTAATTTCCCGGACCAGGGATCACAGCTTGGCACCCCAGCCGGGAATTGAGCTGCAAATCCGCCGCCATATCCAGCCGGTCGATCTCGTCGTCGTCCGCCGCCGGCAGGATATTCTCGCCTTCCTTGATCCAAAGGTGACAGGTGGTACATGCGCATACCCCACCGCAAGCGTGATCAAGAAATATGTCGAAGTGCTCTGCAACATCTAAGAACGACATCGGCCTGCCATGATGTCCATAAGGAAGTGTTCCGTATTCGAACTCAACCGTTCGACCTTCGGGAAGAAACGTGACCCTGACCATCTTGTCTTGCTTGTTCTCAGTCATAACCATCCGTGATGTTCAGTTTATCTCCGCCGGAGCAATAGGGTGTGGAGCGCTTGGCCCTTGCCCTAGCTTTTCTCCCGCCGACTGCATGGTTTGCCCGCCGATGGCGCTCGACACTGCCGCATCCATCATGAGCTCCGCAAATCGCCTGGTGGCCTTATCCAAGGCTTCGGTACCGGCGCGGATGGCAGCCAAATCATCGCCACCGCTCAGCGCCTTCAGCCTTTCACTGAGCTCGCCGATTCCGGTCCGTTCCTGCGAGGTAAGTTCGCGCCATGCCGCGTTGGACGGAGCCTTTTCCACCGCGCTCAGGATGGTTTGCGCTTCGTTTTTGGCTTCGATCAGTTGCCGCGCAAGGAAGTCCTCCTCGGCATAGTCGAAAGAATCCAGAATCATCGACTCGACCTGCTCGTCAGTCAGACCGTAGGTCGGCTTTACCTCGACCTCCGCTTGCTTTCCGCTGCGTTGCTCGAGCGCGGAGACGTGGAGGATGCCGTTGGCGTCAATCAGGAACTTGACCTCGATCCGGGGCAGGCCCGCGCTCATCGGGGGAATGCCCTTTAGATCGAAGCGCGCCAGCGAGCGGCAATCCTTGGCCATCTCGCGCTCGCCCTGCACCACGTGGATCGCTACATTCGTCTGTCCCTCAACCCCGGTGGTAAAGTGCTCGGTGGCGGAGGCAGGAATTGTCGAGTTGCGCTGGATGATCTTGGCTACCACGCCCCCCAATGCCTCAATTCCCAACGACAGAGGGGTAACGTCGAGCAACAGCATGTCTTCGGTGGCTTTCGAACCGCCCGCCAGGATATTGGCCTGAACTGCAGCGCCCAGTGCCACTACTTCATCGGGATTCAGTTCGGTATGCGCCTGCTTGCCACGACGCTCAAGCTCGAAGACCTGGTCCACCAGGCGGCGCACCGCGGGAATCCGCGTAGAGCCACCGACCAGCACCACTTCGCCAATCTGATCGGGAGTGAGCTGGGCATCTTTGAGCGCGTCACGGCAGGGCGCTACAGTGCGAGCCAGCACCGGAGCGATCAACTCTTCGAATTGGGCGCGCGTAAGTTCGCGCTGATAGCGTCCTCCACCGGGCAAATTGACATCGATGCGAGCACTAAGCTCGAAGGAAAGAGCAATCTTCGCTTCGATGATCGCCTTCCGGAGTGCCTGAACCGTCTCCGCTTGCGCGCGCAGATCCGGTCCCAGCTCGCCCGCGATATCTTTTATCGCAATCGCAATCAGCAGGTCGTCGATATCGTCGCCGCCCAAATGCGTATCGCCATTGGTTGCAATGACCTCAAAGATGCCTTCGTGCAGCTTCAGTATCGAAATATCGAACGTTCCTCCGCCGAGGTCATAGACCGCGATGAGACCTTCTTTTTGCGCATCAAGGCCATAGGCCAGCGCGGCGGCCGTCGGCTCATTCACCAGGCGGAGCACGTCCAGCCCGGCCATGCGCCCGGCATCCTTTGTCGCCTGCCGCTGCGCATCATTGAAATATGCCGGAACTGTGACAACCGCTTTTTGAACAGGAGCGCCAAAATAACGCTCCGCGTTTCTCTTGAGCTGCCGCAGAATGTGGGCCGAGACTTCAGGGGGAGTAAAATCCGTCTCGCCCAAACGAATGCGCAGAATCTCTCCCGGCTGGATGTCATCCGCCAGCCGGAAAGGAAAGAGCTTCAACTCCTCAGTGATGTCTTCGACACCGCGGCCCATCAACCGCTTGACGGAGTAGACGGCGCGCTGGGGGGCTGTCAGCAGAGTGTTGCGCGCGGCGTTGCCGACCAAAATTCTTGCCCGGCCGCCGTCATTTGCTTCTTCGAGCGCCACGACCGAGGGAACCAGGTTCGATCCATCCTCTCCCGGAATGACTACCGGCTTGTCCGCCTGCATGAAGGCGACCAGAGAATTGGTGGTGCCTAGATCTATTCCAACTACCCATTCTTCCGCCATAGCGCTCACGGCTCTCCCAAGGTTTCATTCACGTCGCGCACTAAATTCTGCAAATAGCTTCTGCGCTGCAACAGAGCAGTCATCGCTTCTTTCGCCGCCGTCTTCTTAGCCTCTCCGCCTTGCTCCCAAGCCTCGTCCCAGGCAGACCAGAGCCCGCGCAGATCGTCATCGACCGACTTGAGCTGGGCTACAAACCGCGTTTTTGACGCCGCAAGATCTGCGCGCAGTTCAGGATCGTCTTCACCTGTCTTCCGCATCATGCGCAATTCTTCAAGCTGCATATTCAACTCGAAAACCTCTTCCAGCAGATCCGCCGGGACTTTGGATACATTGGCGGAGCCTTGCTCCCGCTCATCGTCGAGCTGCACGCCCTGGAGCTTTAGCAGATACTTGGTTCGCTCCACCGGATTCTTCAAAGTGCGGTAAGCATCGTTCAACAATGAACTTTGAGCCAAGCTCCACCCCTGCTCCTCTTCCGCGGCGCGCGCGTGAGCATCCGGATGGAGTTTGCGGCTGAAGCGGTAAAACAGTTTCTCGAGCGTGGCCAGATCGATGTTGAGCTTGGCCGGGAGGGCAAAGATATCGAAGTAGCTGACCTCCGCTTGCGGAGGCTGAACTTTGCCGCAAGAAGGGCAAAAAGGCTGGCCGTTGATCAGCGTTTCGCCGCATGACCGGCAGTTCAAACGCAGGCCGGCTATTTCAGCAGCTTGCATAGATTTATTTTGCCTTTGAGCCCTGATCGAACGCGAAACTCAGCCGGAAAAAGATGAGCCGCAACCACAGGACTTGGTCGAATTTGGATTGATGAAGTTAAAGCCCTGGCGCATCAGAGTCTCCTCGTAGTCGAGGATCATTCCGTGAAGATAAATGAAGGACTTAGGATCGATAAAGACGCGCACATCGTCAAACTGGTAAACGCGGTCGCGTTCCCGCGGTTGGGAATCGAAACGTATGTTGTAAGAGAGCCCGGAACAGCCGCCGCCCTGAATGCCCAGCCTAAGTCCGCCTTCTTCGGGCGCTACTCCCTCTTTGGCCATGGCCGCGCGAATCTGCTTCAGAGCGCGCTCGGTGACTTGAATGCCCTTCTGATTGGACGCCGCTTTTTCCGTATTCAGGACACCTAAATCCATTTTGTCTCTCACTTGCACTTTAAAGGGTCCAGTGGAAGTCCCCTGCTTTAGCAGGGGGAGCTGGACTTCAGTCTCGCGGAAAGCGTTTGCCCGCCGAGATAGGCTTTAGCCTTGGCTCCCGATGCCAGCGCTAAAGCGCACGATCGAAGTCAAAACATTTCCACCAAGAAATTTTCTAGACGGCAGCCGAAGCGGTGACTGCCTGAGTCTCGCTCACGCCATTCTTCTTCTTCCAATCCCCGATCGCAGCACGGATCGCATCTTCGGCGAGTACCGAGCAGTGAATCTTCACCGGAGGCAACGACAGCTCCTTCACGATGTCGGTATTTTTAATCTGCATCGCTTCCTCGACCGTTTTGCCCTTCACCCACTCGGTCGCCAGCGAAGACGAAGCGATGGCTGATCCGCAGCCGAAGGTCTTGAACTTCGCCTCTTCGATCACCTGCGTCTCAGCATTGACCTTGATCTGAAGACGCATCACATCGCCGCATTCCGGAGCGCCGACCAGACCAGTGCCTACCTCCGAGCTGCTCTTATCCATCTGGCCCACGTTGCGTGGATTGTTGTAGTGATCGATTACCTTATCGCTATAAGCCATTATTTTCTCCTTCGAATTCGTGCCGGCTGGTTCAAGGGCGTGACTGTTTGCGTTTAATTTCTAATGCGCCTGCCATTCGATTTTTGAGATATCGATGCCTTCTTTCACCATCTCGTAGAGTGGAGAAAGCTCGCGCAATTTCTGCACCACATCGATAACCTTATCGGATACGTAATCCACTTCCGCCTCCGTGTTGAAGCGTCCCAACCCGAAGCGAATGGAGCTGTGCGCTACGTCATCGCCCAGTCCCAAAGCCTTCAACACGTAGGATGGCTCAAGCGATGCCGAGGTGCAGGCCGAACCGCTGGAGACCGCGATATCGTTGATCCCCATCAGCAGCGACTCGCCTTCCACATAGACAAAGCTCATGTTCAGATTAGCCGGCAGGCGATGTTCCAAGGAGCCGTTTACGTGGATGAAATCCAGATTAGCCTCGAGCTTCTTCATCAGCTTGTCGCGCAATTTGCCCAGACGCTCCGCCTCGGACGCCATCTCCAGACGGGCAATCTCACAAGCTGCCCCCAGACCAACGATGCTGGGCACATTGAGCGTGCCTGAGCGCATGCCCCGTTCGTGGCCGCCGCCGTCAATTTGCGCTGAAATCTGTACCCGGGGATTGCGCCGGCGGACATACAACGCCCCGCATCCTTTCGGTCCGTAAATCTTATGCCCGGTCAATGACAGGCAATCGATATTCATTGCGTTTACGTCTACCGGAATCTTCCCGACTGCCTGCACAGCATCCGTGTGGAAGATCACGTTGCGCTCGTGACAAATTTTGCCGATCTCAGCGACCGGCTGAATAACCCCGATCTCATTGTTGGCGAACATGATGCTGACCAGGATCGTCTTATCGTCGATGGCCCGCTTCAAATCCTCCAAATCGATCAGACCATCCGCCTTTACCGGCAGGTAGGTCACGCGGTATCCGTACTTCTCCAAACGCTTGCAGGTGTCGAGCACTGCCTTATGCTCAGTGACCTGGGTGATGATGTGATTGCCGCGCTCCTTGTACATCTCGGCAATTCCCTTGAGCGCCAGGTTATTGCTTTCCGTCGCCCCCGAGGTGAAGATGATCTCCTTGGCCGTCGCGCCAATCAGCTTGGCGATCTGCTCGCGGGCATGCTCCACCGCCTGTTCCGCTTCCCACCCGAAAGAATGGTTCCGGCTGGCCGCATTGCCGAACTTCTCCGTGAAGTAGGGCAGCATCGCTTCGAGCACGCGGGGATCCATGGGCGTGGTCGCGTGGTCGTCCATGTAAATCGGCAGCTTAACGTTAACCGGTGCTATCACTGTGGTTTCAACAGTGCTCATCTTCAATTTGCTCCTGAAAAATTGCTCCTGAAATTTTGCTGCTTTTGCTCTTTTGGGACCCTTGGCTGGAAGCTGCCTAAGTACTCAGACTCACCAGTGCATCCGGTCTGCCGTGAATCTTGCGCATCCCTTCGGGCTCGCATAAGTCGGAGACGCGGATGGCCTTCAGCACCTCCGAGATACTCTCATTCACCTTGCGCAACGGCTCGCGAATGGTGCAGCTATCCGTCAGATCGCAGCCCCGCGGACCGGTTTCGCAGGAAGTGATGAACAGCGGACCATCGATGGCGCGAATAACATCGAAGGCCGTTATCTCCTCAGAGGGCCGCGATAAAGCATACCCGCCATTCATTCCAGCATGGGAGGACAGTAAACCGACCCGGGTAAGCCGCTGAAGAATCTTGGCCAAAAGCTGCGGCGGAATTCCATACGCCTCTGCGATCTCTTTGGCGCTTAGGGACGGCACATCCATGCGCTCGGCCAAAAACTTCATCGCCATCAATCCGTAATCCGCCTTTTTGGTGAGCCGCAACATTCGTTTGGCTTGGTCTTTAAGAGATGCAATTCCGACCGCTGTGGTCGCATATTCAGTATACGGCTGCCTCCAGCACAATCACAAATATCTTTCGCCGGCGGTAAGCCACAGCATCCAGAGACCTTGCTGCCGATATTACGCAAATCTTACAACCCGGTCTTCCCGGACCCCTTAATGTTGAAGGAGTTAGGGCCCGCTCCGCGGCGCTCATGGGAAATCGATTCATGGCGACAGTTCTCGGTCCGGCAGGCAGCGCACAAGAAGCACAGCAATTGGAGGAGGCGCTCGAACCCAAGCGCGGCAAGTTCCAATGGGATTTTGCCATCATCCTCACCATCTTTCATCTCGCCGCCATCGCGGCTCTCTTTGAGTTCAGCTGGTCTGCGCTCGCCGTTCTGGCCATTACCTGGATTTTTGCCCAGAACATCGGCATTGCCGTTGCCTATCATCGGCTGCTTACTCACCGTGGCTACGTAGTCCCTAAATGGCTGGAATACACGATTGCCGTTTTCGGAACCATGGCATTGCAAGGCAGCCCTGTTTACTGGGTGGCCGTACATCGTCTTCATCACCAGTACACCGACAAGCCTGGCGATCCGCATTCACCTCGCGACGGCAAGTGGTGGTCGCACATGGGTTGGATCCTGAATGGCTCGCTGCACAACAACAGTGCCATCCTTGAGCGGTATGCCCCGGACCTGATGAAGGACAAGTTCTACCGCCGGCTGAATGTCTATCACTGGCTGCCGGTGACCATACTCGGCCTGCTGCTTCTTGCCTTCGGCGGGTTGCCTTGGCTGCTTTGGGGAGTCTTCTTCCGCGTAACCGTCGGACTGCACGTCACCTGGCTGGTTAACTCCGCCACACACATGTGGGGATCACGCCGCTTTTCCACTCGCGACGATTCACGCAATAACTGGTGGGTGGCGTTGCTGACCGGCGGCGAGGGATGGCACAACAATCATCACGCCCATCCTGTTTCCGCCCGTCACGGAATGGCTTGGTATGAGTTTGACCCCAATTATTGGGCCATCTGGACACTCGAAAAGCTGGGCTTGGCCACCAAAGTCAACGCTAAGCGCGTTTAGGAGTCGGCCTCCGGCATACGCTACGGCAGAAACGGGATAAATATATCCCAAGCCGCTGCCATCAACGGCCTTTTTCCTCAAGAAAGAGGCGAATTTGTGGAATTCATCGAAGCCACACCTTTCCTGTTTCTGCCTTAGAGTAGGTATGCCGGAGAAATCCCCTATGCGTTCGCACCTGCGTTTCCTGCTCTGCTCGGCGGTTGCCTTATCCGTTTTGGTTGGGAGCCAGACTCTCTCCGCACAAAGCACTCAGGAAACGGTGGCAATCGATGTGCGGCAGCCCGCCAAACCTTTTCCCCATTTTTGGGAGCAGATGTTCGGCTCCGGCCGCGCCGTGCTCAGTATGCGGGCCGCCTACCGCAGCGATCTTCGCCAGGTAAAGCAGGTCACCGGCTTCCGCTATGTTCGCTTTCACGCCATCCTCGATGACGACGTCGGGGTTTACAGCGAAGATCAACACGGCAATCCCGTCTACAACTTCACTTATGTGGATGAGATCTACGACGGACTGCTGGCCGACGGCGTAAAACCTTTCGTCGAGTTGAGCTTTATGCCCAAACTGCTGGCGGCTCGCCTGGATTACCAACCCTTCTGGTATCGTCCGATCGTTTCGCCGCCTGCCGATTATGCCAAGTGGAATGCGCTCATCAGGGCTTTTGCCCGGCACCTGGTCGATCGCTACGGCATCGATGAGGTCTCCAGTTGGTATTTCGAGGTTTGGAATGAGCCGAATATCGATTTCTGGACCGGCCGTCCTGCTCAGGCGACTTACTTCGAGCTCTACGACAATACCGCTCGCTCGCTCAAGTCAGTCAGTCCGCGGCTCCGGGTAGGGGGCCCGGCAACCGCGCAGGCCGCGTGGGTCGATGCCATCATCGCCCATGCCGTCAAAAACCGCGTCCCGCTCGACTTTGTTTCCACCCACGCCTACGGAAATGACACAGCGATGGATATCTTTGGACATCCCGAGTCCATTGCCCCGCACCAGATGGTGGCTGCCGCCGTCGAAAAAGTGCACCGGCAGATTCTGGCCTCCGCCCGTCCGCACATACCGCTGATCTGGAGCGAATTTAACGCCACCTACATGAGCCAGCCCGAGATAACGGACACGACCTACATGGGTCCCTGGCTGGCAAACACCATCAGCGAATGCGACGGCAAAGTGGACATGATGTCCTATTGGACATTCTCCGATGTCTTTGAGGAGCAAGGCGTAATTAAAAAGCCGTTTTTTGGTGGATTCGGATTGATCGCCATCGATGACCTACCCAAGCCTGCCTTCAACGTCTTCAAGCTGTTGCACACCTTGGGGAACGAACGAATCCCGGCAAAAGAAAAGGATGAGAACGCAAGCGACATTCTGGTGACCAAGAGGAACGACGGAACCATCGTTCTGGCCGCATGGAATCTGGTAGAACCGGGCATAACTGCTCCAGCGAAATCCATCCGCTTCGATTTCAAAGGCATGGGCCCCTATGCAACCGTCCACATCAGCCGTGTGGACGCGACCCACGGCAACATCCTCGCGGCCTACGACAAAATGGGCCAGCCGCCCTATCCAACCCCAAAACAACAGGAAGAACTTCGCCGCGCTGCAGAACTTCCTTCCCCTCAAACCGAACACCTGCGCGCAAACTCATTCAGTTTGACCGTTCCTCCGCAGGGTCTTGCCGTCGTTACGATTGCGAGATGACGCTGCTACGAGCAGGCACGATTTCGCTGAGCAGCATACCAACGGGGAGATGCCGACCCCCGCTGCCGGCATCAGAGCATTTTAGCTTTTGGTGTATGCGCGGGAAGCACTGCCCACGTGGCCGTTCCATCGAAGAACGGCCACACACAGCTGCTCTTGCCAGATCACAGTAAAAGCTAAAATGCTCTAGTTCAAGGAACAATAACCGCCGCGCCGTCAATCGAGTCATTCTTGACTGCGTCTAGCGCTGCGTTTGCCTGCTCGAGCGAGAAGACGGTTACTTTCGGCTGGATACGAATTTCCGCGGATACCTTGAGGAAATCGCGGGCATCGGCGCGGGTCATATTCGTGACACTTTTGATTTGGCGTTCGCCCCAAAGCAATTGGTCATAGCTGAATTCAGGAATACGGTCCATGTGGATGGCATTGATTGCGACGACGCCACCCTTTCGCAAACTTCGAAGCGCCGCGATGACGACATCTCCGCTAGGGGCGAAGGTCACCGCACGATCGAGAACCGCCGGAGGTGTCTCCTGTTCCGTGCCGACCCAGGCTGCCCCTAGAGAGGCCGCCAGCCGGCGGTGTGAAGCGCCTCGCGTAGACACGTAAACTTTGCAGTTCCAATGATGCAAAACCGCGATCGCCAAATGAGCAGAGGCCCCAAAGCCGAAGAGACCCACCGTCTCCCCAGGCTGCACACCGGCGACACGAAGGCTGCGAAAGCCGATGATCCCCGCGCATAGCAAGGGCGCAACGTGCAGGTCGTCCAAGTCATCCGGCAGCGGAAAGATAAAGTCGTTTCGCGCAGCCGCGTATTCTGCGTACCCTCCGTCCACCGTGTAGCCGGTAAATGTCGGGGCGTCGCACAGATTCTCTTCCCCGCGCCTGCAGAAAGGACATTCTCCGTCCACTCCGCCCATCCAGGAGACGCCGGCACGGGAACCGGGCGGGAAGTCTGCCGTAGCGCCGTCTACTACGTCTCCTACGATCTGATGACCGATCACCAGCGGATCGCGCCGCGAAGCCAATTCACCCTGAACAATATGCAGGTCCGTACGGCACACGCCACAAGCGCGTACACGAAGAAGGACCTGATTGTTTTCAAGGAGCGGTTTCGGCCTCTCTTCGATGGTCAAGGGGGCGGCCTGCCCCGGGTTTCCCTGTCTCAGGACAGCTGCTTTCATACCTGGTGTGATGCGTCCGCTTCGGGTGTGAACCCCAAATCCGCCACGAATTGAAGGTAGCTCGTGCTACCGCCGTCCAGTTGCTTCCGCGATTGCGTCTTTCACCCACGTTGCATAGACAAACTTTTCCCGCTGCGCTTGCCATTCCGCAGATGACAATACGTTGAGCTGATCCTCGGTTAACCTGGGCACACCCACGTCTATCGCAGGTATGCCCGCATCACGATCTTCGCGCTGCTCGCTTTGGCTGAGAGGTTGTCCAACTTTCGCGGCCCAATCGCGAATCGAAGTTACCGGCAATGCGTCAATGCGCGCCGCGGTCCAATCAGGGAAATGCAAATTCTTGTCCAGCCACAACGCCGCTACTTTCATAATCCATGCCGGACGGTGACTCGCCTTAGACACAAAATAAGTTTCAAACACATTCTTCGGTCCCTGGATCGCAATCACTCGCTGGCGCAGGGCTTCAAAGAAGTCGTCCTCATGGTGTGGGATATCCACCACTGTGTCATCCGCGCCGTTCAAAATAAACGTGACGCCGCGCTGCGCGTTGAGCGCATAGATCACCGCCGGCCGGTCTCCTAGAAAGTTGAGCGCCTTGTAGGGACCAGATTGGCACATTACGCGCGCGCTCGAATCCCAATATCCGCCCGGCCCATCCAGATCGCCCCCGCCGGTTAATAGCAGCGCGTGTATTCTCGGGTCCACGGCGCCGGCAATCACCGAGATGAAAGACCCCATGGAAAATCCCAGCACAGCGATGCGATGCGGGTCTACGTCGCCTCGTTTCGCGAGATAAGACACGGCTTGCATCACGTCCGTTACCATCAGGCCGCCCATTCGCGCCGGCAACCCTGGAACATCGATCAACTTATCGTGTTCGTTCGTGCCCGACTTTCTATTGTCGTTGCGCTCCCCTTCCCCGATCGGATCGTATGTCAGGACAACGGCGCCGGCTCGCGCATAAAGGACTCCGGTGTAATAGGAGTACCAGCTCGACTTATCGCCGGCATGTCCATTCACTACCACGATTGCAGGCATCTTCTTTCCGGCCGCAGTCGGCCGGTAGACAATCGCTGGAATTCGCATGCCATACTCCGTACCATACGTAACCCGCTCGGCGACCACTCCGGGAGATGGCACAAACGAACCGTAAGTTTTCGGAGTGAGCGACGGCGACGGATCGGAGATGTAGAGCGCCTTGCGAATGCCTGCCCGCCACTCCGTCATCTGCCTCCGGCTTACCGCCGCAACGGATGTTCCAGGCGCAAGACCCAGGATGGCCAGGGCAACGCACATTCCGAGCTGAAACAGATGCCTCATCCGTTTATGAAATGTTTGAATCGCCTTTCTCGCAGTTGATCATCCACGGTACGCCGAATCGATCGACAAGCATGCCGAAGCGAGCGGCCCAGAAAGTTTCCCCGATCGGCATCTGCACCGTTCCACCCTCCGCCAGTGCATGAAATATCCGTTCCGCATCAGCGGGCTTGTCGATGCCGAGCGACAACGAGAAGCCACTCATTTCTCGATAGTGCTCGGGGGGAGGATCAGAACCCATCAATACCTGGCCGCTCACGTCCAAACGAGCATGAAGAATCTTATCCTGCCATTCCGGTGACACTTGTCCCGCCATCGGCGACTCCCGGTGTTTCATTATGCTTACGATCTTGCCGTCAAGGCGCTGCTCGTAGAACTTGAACGCTTGTTCGCAGTTGCCGTCAAACAAAAGATATGGATTCAGCTGCATCGTGAGTTCTCCTTAGCGAATAGATTTGATTCGATACGCAGCATCTTTCGCCTCAGGCTATCCTCCGGCAATGGCTCCTATGATGAGGAAAGGCTCGGTCCCTGATGCGACTGCGTCCGGCAGTGGAGCATCCGGCGGCTCATGGGACAGGTCTTCTTCGCAAGCGAAGAACCGCAAAAACGGCCGGCGCTCCTGAGTGAATTGGTCGCGGATCGTGCCTCGCAGCATCGGATAACGGTTCTCCAGCGCATTCAGCACCGAGCGCTGCGTGACTTTTCCTTCAACCTCGAGCTTCGCTTCACCATTGACCTGCGCCAATATCCGCAGATGTGGCGGAAGAACCACACGAATCATGGCAGTGTCTGGACCTCGACGGAGAGCACCGCCGGAAGATCCCGTACGATGGGAGCCCAACTGTCTCCCGCATCGGTCGAGGCGTACACCTGCCCGCCGGTGGTGCCGAAATACACGCCGCAGGAATCGAGCGAGTCGACGGCCATCGCATCGCGCAGGACATTTACATAGCAGTCCCGTTGCGGCAAACCGTTGGTAAGCGCCTCCCATTCATTGCCGCCTGTCCGGCTGCGGTAAACCCGTAACTTCCCCTCCAGCGGAAAGTGCTCCGAGTCGCTTTTTATGGGAACAACATAGATGGTTTCCGGCTGATGAGCATGAACATCGATCGCAAATCCGAAATCAGTCGGCAGATTCCCGCTCACTTCCTGCCATGACTCACCAGCATTATCGCTGCGCATTACGTCCCAATGCTTCTGCATAAAGAGCACATCAGGGCGCGAGCGATGCATGGCGATGTGGTGAACACAGTGTCCAACATCGGCATCCGGGTCGGGAATGTATTGCGATTTAAGACCGCGATTGATCGGCTTCCAGGTCTCACCGGCGTCATCCGAGCGGAAGGCTCCGGCGGCCGAGATAGCGATAACGATCCGTCCCGAATCGTTGGGATCGAGAAGGATAGTGTGCAGGCACATTCCACCGGCGCCAGGCTGCCAGCGCGGCCCGGAGCCATGGCCACGGAGTCCAGGGAGTTCCTGCCAATTCTGCCCGCCGTCGGTGGAGCGGAACAAGGCGGCGTCTTCCACGCCGGCGTAGACAGTATCGGGATCGGTCGGCGATGGTTCAAGATGCCAGACTCTCTTGAATTCCCAGGGATGCGGCTTGCCGTCGTACCACTGGTGAGTCCCCGGAACACCTTCGTACTTGAAGGCGTTTCCCACCGGTTCCCACGTTTTGCCGCCGTCGCTGGAGCGCTGAATCAACTGCCCGAACCAGCCGGTGGATTGCGATGCATAAATACGATTCGGATCGGCCGGTGAACCTTTGAGGTGATACATTTCCCAGCCCGCAAAATGGGGGCCGCTCACCTCCCACTGTTCGCGCTTGCCGTCCGATGTCAGGATGAATGCGCCTTTATGCGTACCCACCAGTACCCTCACATTGCTCATCCTCGCTGCTCCTTTCTAAGCTTTGTCTCAACCTTCTCGAATTTTGGAAGAAATGGAGTCGAGTCACCTTCCCGCCACCGTCGCCGGACTTCAGCGAGAACTTCGCCGCGATTCTTCTCCATCTCCGCGATTACACCGCAGGGCGCGCCTGTCTGCTCGTGATGCGCTCCCCAAATCAACAACTCCAATAGAACGGGCGCCAGATCGATCCCTTTTTCCGTCAGACGGTAATTCACTCTTCGTCCGTCGGTTTCCTCCGCCTCGGCAGTGATAATTCTTGCTTGTTCGAGCTTCTGCAGACGGTCCGCCAGGATATTCGTGGCGATTCCTTCCCCCGACTCTTCGAACTCTTTGAAATTGCGCAATCCTCTAACCATCAGGTCGCGAATGATGAGCAGCGACCAGCGATCTCCCACCATCTCCAGAGAGATACTCACAGGGCAGCCGGAACGGCGTTTTGAGCGGGGCTTCCCAGGCACACTCGACACCATATCAATATCACTTGCAGTATGCAAGTGATCGCTCAATCTCCCAAGCGAATGGATTAGCAGACCCAGGACGATCTCGACTGTCCCCGCCGCATCTGAAAAAGCTACTGTGGAAATCTAAAGGAAGGCTTCGGGCATTCCTTGACTTCCCCTTGTCAGATAGCTAGACTCACGGCTCATTACCCATTTGGAGCGTTACCGTCAGGGAGAGAAGACGCCATGGCTAAAAATGAAAAAACCTCCAAAATCAATGACGCGAATCAATCCCCTCAAAAACAAGGTGCAATAGATAGCGGGAAAGCGTCTAAACCGAGATCTCCCATCAGTCAGCGGCCGGAAGGCTTTCCTACTCCTATCGAAGGTCCACCTACTGAAGGTCCGACGCCCATCGAGGGACCGTCTACTGAAGGTCCGACGCCCATCGAGGGACCGCCTACTGAAGGTCCAACGCCCATCGAAGGACCGCCTACTGAAGGTCCAACGCCCATCGAGGGACCGCCTACTGAAGGTCCAACGCCCATCGAAGGACCGCCTACTGAAGGTCCAACGCCCATCGAAGGACCGCCTACTGAAGGTCCAACGCCCATCGAAGGACCGCCTACTGAAGGTCCAACGCCCATCGAAGGACCGCCTACTGAAGGTCCAACGCCCATCGAAGGGCCGCCGATCGGGGATGATGCAACACCAATTGGTGACTCTTCACCGAACGAAGGTCCACCAGCCGAAGGTCCACCAGCCGAGGGTCCACCAGCTGAAGGTCCACCGGCTGAAGGTCCGCCGGCCGAGGGTCCACCAGCCGAGGGTCCACCAGCTGAAGGTCCACCGGCTGAAGGTCCGCCGGCTGAAGGTCCGCCGGCCGAGGGTCCACCGGCTGAAGGTCCACCGCTGAAGGTCCACCGCTGAAGGTCCACCGGCAGATGGGAGCGCCCTCATCGGCTATGCCTTAGGAGAGGTGGAGATGGTTGCGCGCAATATCGCCAGCGCTTACGGGGTTGCAACACGAGGCTCCGTGCTGGAGATTATCTCTGCGACGCGAGCGGTGGAGGCTGAGGCTTCGCGGCTTTTCGGTCAAGGCAAAACCTTCGACGTAAATGCGAAAGGAGTAAACCGGCAGGCCTTGGAAAGCGCCGCTGCGAAGTACGGCTATACGGCTTCGCTCGAAAATAGTCCGGCTCCCCACTTTCACCTTGAGCCCAAGTCTGAGTCGTAGCTAGCTGGCCCAGAGGAGGATCACGGATGAGCACGATCGCCGCTGAGGACCGCGCCAAGTTAAAGGTCTTGCTGCGTGAGAGGTCATTCCTTGAATCCTCCTCCGGTGAAAACCTGAGCAGGAGGAATGGGTCGCCCGTGCCGTGGGTCTTCTACGGGCCCGCGGTAAGTCTTACACATGAAGGGTCGACGCTCATCGCGTCAGCCTTTCTGGATCGATTGCGTAGCTTTCAATCCACTCAGCTTGCCACTTACGGCACTTCGGCGATTTCAATTCTCGCGTCAATCGTTTCTCTGGGAAAGGGCCGCTATTCCGGCCTTACCGTTCGCCGGGAAAAGAAGCCCTATGGGGCTTGCCGGCGCGTTGACGGGCCGCTTGATCGTACCCGGCCGGTCGTCGTAATCGACGAATCCATCAGCTCCGGGTGGTCCCTGCAGTCCGCAATCTCCGCCTTGGAATCGGAGGGGTTCACGGTTGAGGGGGCAATCGGCCTGGTTGAATTTTCGGGCTATGAGTCCGTCCGCTGGCTTGCTGCGCGCGGATATCGAATCGAGACCATCTTCGATGTCTGGGGAGATCTCGATCGTCTCAGCGGTTCTCCACCGCTGGGCGCGGACAAGATCGAGCCACGCTGGGGCTCTGCGCGCCTTCCCGATGGTTTGTCCCCCGCGGAGGTGGCACGCGCCGCCGCCGTGGAGTATCAAACGACGCTTTCTGTTCCTTTGCCGCCCTTTCATCTCGATCGATACTATGACTCATCGGGGGGAACCTACCTCAGCATCCGGCGGATCGCGGATGATTTCCGCCTGATCAGGGAAGGCTTCCGACGTGGTCAAGGCGACGACGCGCATGCAGGCCGGGACGTGTTGCTCGCGGCATGGAAAGCGCTCAGTTCGCCCTGGCTGAAAAGACCCCTGGATCTTACGGCGGTCAAATTTGGCGTCAGTTTTATGTCCGCACCCGAGCCGATTAGTCCGGCAGAGATTGATCCGCAAAACTATGCCTTGGTCCTCAAGGGGAGCGCGCCATTGAATCTCCTAGGTTTCGCGCTGCCCAATACCCCGCACTACCACGATGAAAATGAGCAATACCACTACGCCCGGTCAATCTCCACGAACTTTTGGAAGAGTGAGCCGGAAGCGATCTTCCGTCAGCGTGTTGAGCGCGCTGTCGAGCCGGGACATAACTGGCCGTCCAGCGGCGCTACTCCCGTCGATCGGCGTTGGATCACCGACAAATCTCTTGCTGATGCGCTCGCCTTGCGAGCAACCGCGGTGCTGCGGCACATTTTGCATGGAGATCGATTGCCGGAATCGCCCATTTTTTCAATGACAAACGAGCCAACCTACGGTCTGGGTGTCTCGCTCTATTTGCGCGGATTAGTAGGCTGCACTCTCAACTACAGTAAAAATCTGGATGAAGCTCTCCTGCAAGCTATCGCGGCGGCTTTCAATGACAAGCGCTTCGGAGCAGAAAACCTGTATGACCATTCACCTGAAGACTTCAACCTGGTTGTCTCTCTGCTCTACCAACGGCAGTACCCCGGCTATGTTGCGAAGGACCGCATGAAACGCTTTTTTCGTGTGGGCCGGGATACCCTGATGGCGAGCGGAGAAGGAAAGAGCGGCCTTGTGCTTGCCCATTTCGCCGCCTCTCACAGCCTCGATGCCGATACCTATGTAACTCAAGTACTGCAAAAAGCAGGCCTCGCGGCCAATCATGCGTATTGGACATCCTTCGAAACGGCAAGCTGGCTGATCAGCAATGGTAAAGGGGAGCGCCTGGTTCGAGGAATTCCGGCCCGCGATGACGCTCCCGCTTCAGAACGGGAGCACTGTATCGACGCGGCGAAGCTACTGGCAAACTACGTCTTTAAACAACGATGCGACGATGGTCTGCCGGCATATTTTCTCAGGACGTGCAAGGGAAGCCGCTACCCTGGAGGAACAGCGACGCGAGTGCTGTTGGCAGTCACCGGTCTGCTGCGCGCGCGCCCGCTGCTGGATTCTTCGGCCGCAAAGCCGATTGCATCGATGGCTGAGGCCTTTGTGCAAGGGGAAGAGCCCGGTTCGCCGCGCAAGGAACTCAATTGGGATGAAGGCAGCGACGCCCAGCTCCTCACTAACATTTCGTTGCTCGAAAATCGTCGGGATTATGGCCGGCAGGCTCTAATACTCGCCGAGCGTCTGCGGCGAATGATACGCGTAGATGGCGCCATCTACGCAACTGCCGCTTCCAGCCGAATGTCCGCCGATCTCGACTTTCTTTCCGGATCGGCACTGCTGGCATTGGCCTCCGCCTCGCGATGGATGCCGCATGTATTCGATGAGGTCGATCTTGAAAGGGTCCTGTGCTGGTATCGCCGCCGCTTTTCCCTGGTCCATCCGTGGGGAATGGTTTGGTGGCACGGACAATGCTGGACAGAGCTCTCGGATCGTGTCGAAGGAGCCCAGGCCTTTGTCTTCGAGATCATAGATTGGGCTCTGCGCTGGCAGACAAAAGCGAGCGGTTCGTTCATCATCAACTTAGAACCGCACCAGAACTCTTTTCTCAGCGCATGCGTTCTGGAAGCCGTGGCGGATGCATGGAAATTGGCGATAGAGGAGGGGATCCGGATCGGGCAGCGCGCTATCGCAGCTCATGGTTTGCGGGGATGGCGTTTCTCACTCGCTTAATAGTTCGTGAAGGAGATGATTTCTTCAGTCCTAACCCTGGCGCTGCCGTCGGCGCGGTCCGAGCCACCTTGAGTAGCAGCGATATCCGCATCGACTATGTAGGCCATACGCTCATCGCTTTGGCGAAGGGAGTTGCGGCGATGGACCGTGAGAAAAAGGCGGCGGCGCTGTCGCGGCAAATTCACCGGAGCTGGAGGCGCAGGGAATTTATACTTCGCGCTGATACAGCTGCTGCCAGCTGCCTTTTTCACCAAGAAAAAGACCACTTCATAGAACTTTTCCTCAAAGCCCACACCTATCCGCTTTCGACGCGGGCGTTCCATCGAAGAACGGCCGCTCATAGCTGACATAACCAGTTCACAATAAAACCTAAAATGCTTTAGAAGGTAGCGTCACGCCACAATAGTTCGGGATCGTTGTAATAGAAATTGAGAAACGATATTGAGATCGATATTTCCAGTGACCGCACCCAATGCCACCAGCCGCAAGGAATGAATAGAAACTCTCCCGGCTCAACGGTCAGGTCCAGGATAGGAACATTGCGCATCGCCGGAAAACGCTCGTAGTCGATCTGATTCAGATCGACAGCACTATAGCAGCTACGATCGTTATAGAGCGACCGCAGAAAGTATGGAGAGATAAGCTTGATGTGCTTGCGTCCATACACCTGACCAAAGAGAATGGGGCGGTTATCGCAGTGGAGCGGGGTTAAAGTGCCTGAAGGGCCAAACCACAACCGCGCAAAGCGGTCGATTCCGAGCCGCGGGTCCAATAGTCCTGGAGGAATTATGTAATCATTCTCCAGCGGTTTAAAGGCAGCCTTATTCAGCGTCTGGTTCCGGGCCACCAAATAGTAGTCATTGCTTGGTCCTCCCTCAAGAATCTTTTCGACATAATGTTTCATGGTGACTCGCCGGCGATGCTTGAGAAAGTTGTCTTCGTAGCGCTGATCCTGCTCCCGATCCTGCGTGATTTCGATCTCAATCTCTCCGAAGCGCTCGCTGAAATATTGAGGGGTCCATTTCTCGAGCGCGGGCCAACCGCTCATCAGGCCGCGGAGAATGACGGGTCTATTTAAGAAGAAATAGTCGCGATAAAACTCTTCAGGCTCGATCTCACGTCGCTCGATTTCAAATCGGGAACGGTAATAAAGCTGTCCGTAGATGTCGGTGATGCTCGCGATCTTGCGGGGAATCCGGTAAGCCTTCGCTGCCCCCTTCAGAATGGGCGAAGCCGCCACCTCTGCGATCTTGTGATCTGCATATTGAGGATCAAATCCTCTTGCTACCAACACCTTCGCTAGCTGATCTTTTCCGAATCCCGCGAGAAGGTTCTCAACCAACCAGTCCATCCATGGCTGATGAAACCTGCTATCGGATGGGGCGTCGCCGGTCGCGCACGATGCTCTGGAATTATCTGGCATTGCATTCACCTATAGCGTGGCAGTATACGGCAAGTTAAAGAACCTTGTTTGCCCGGCGACGCTCCGCGTACCCTAACCGAAGCCTGGCCGGATAAACCACCCTATGAAGATCGCCGCATACACAATGTTCAACAATGAAATGGCAAACGCCGAAGCCTATATGCGTTCGTGCCGCGATGTCGATGGTGTTTTTCTACTGGATACCGGATCAACCGATGGTTCGGCTGAGCGGCTCGCCGAGTGCGGCGCGGTGATCAATCGCGCGGCGATTCATCCCTGGCGATTTGATCTGGCCCGCAACATTGCATTGAGTATGGTGCCCGCTGATTACGAGGCCTGCATCAAACTCGATCTGGACGAGAGATTGGACGGTGATTGGCGTGGTGAATTTGAGCGTCTATGGACACCGGAGACGACCCGCGCTTCCTATACATACGTGTGGAGCTGGTTTGCCGATGGAACGCCGGACGTGAGCTTTCGCAGTAATCTAATCCACCGGCGCTTTAGCTGCACCTGGCGTTTTCCTACGCATGAATCGTTGTGGGAAAGGGGGCAGCCGCAGTATGCCGTTCTCGAGCGGCTCAGAATTCATCATTTACGAACCGACAAGAAAAGACCGGACGATCTTCCGCTGTTGCGTTTGGGCGTCGAGGAGAATCCTACGTCGCCTAGATGCCTCTTTATGCTGGGCAGGGAGCTGATCACTCGGGGGCAATATAGTGAAGCCGTCGAGTCTTTCGAACGCTATCTTAGGATGCCCGACGCCAAATGGGTCAATGAACGCGCAGCTGCGATGCTATATATCTCGAAGTGCTACAGCAACCGAGGAAATAAAAGAGTGGCGCTGCAATGGGCCTATCGGGCTGCCGGAGAGGATCCGTCGCGGCGGGAAAACTGGCTCGAGGTAGCATGGCTGGCGAACGGGTTGCAGGAGTGGATGCAGGCCTATGCCGCTTGTAAGCTTGCCTTCGACATCACCGAGCCATCCCTCGAATACATCAATCGAGGCTTTGCTTGGGGGGTGTTTCCTTGGGAGATGCTGGCGCTCGCTGCAGAAGGGCTTGGATACAGGAAAGAGGCAGCCTTCGCTTGCAGCGCAGGACTGAATATCGCTCCGGAATGCACACGACTTATTCAACTTCGCGGTCGCTTGAGCTGACGGAACATCCCCTCGGCATCATTCATAGCCAGCGATAAAGCGACTGTGCGGCGCCGATGTATTGGGAGCAGTCCAGGCCCGTCGGCTTTCTCTTCTTTAGTTAGGCTCGATATCGCAGGTCAATCGTCTCGCCGACCGCTAGTTAGCTGGTGTAGCGCCCCGCCTCAATCATCTCCTCCGCGATCTCTCGTCCCAAGGCCACGGTGTTGACAGGCTCGTGTTTGGAAAGGCGGCGGTAAATCGCCATTTGGGTGCGTAGCATGTCACCCTCGGCCACCGCGCCAATCACACGCTCGGCCGCGTCTTCTACGATGCGGAAAGAGCGCGCGGTATAGTACTGCGCTAAGCGAACGCGCAGTTGGATTGCGTCCTTGCATTTTTTTCGCGCGGAGGATCGCCGACTCCATCACCAGCACCTCGATCACGATATCGGCGAGCGCGCCCATGATCTCCTGTTGATCGGCGAGGTTGACCGCGTATTTCTGGTTGGCGGCGCCGGCGCAGAACAGGCCGAGTTTTTTAGCCGCAGCCAGCAGAGCTATCTGTTCCGCCAACGGGCTGCTCGACTGCTCGCGGACAATCGGGCCGGCTAAGACCTCATCCATTACTCGCTGAATGGCGGGCAGCAAAGCCAGACGCCCCTGCATCGCCCGCTTCATCATCCAGCCCGTGATGATCAGGCGGTTGATCTCATTTGTTCCTTCGAAGATCTTGTTGATGCGCGCATCCCGGTATCCGCGCTCGGCAGGATACTCTTCCGTGTATCCGTAACCGCCATGGATCTGCAGCATCTGGTCGACCACGCGCTCCAGCATCTCCGAGCACCACACCTTCACGATCGAGCATTCAATGGCATATTCCTCGATTCGCTTCTGCACTTCCTGGCCCTGGTTCGGACTGTTTTTATCGATATCCGCAAGCGCGGCATCGATGGCGCCGACCACTCGATAGACCAGCGCTTCACCAGCGAAAATCAGCGCCGCGCTCTCCGCGATCTTCTCCTGAACCAAGCCGAAGGAAGTGACCGGCTTACCGAATGCAATGCGCTCCTTGCCGTAGCGCACGCCATTGCGGAATGCGTAACGCGCGCCGCCTACGGCAGCCGCTCCCAACTTGTAGCGGCCAACGTTGAGAATATTGAAGGCGATGTGATGGCCCTTACCCGGCTCGCCCAACAGGTTTTCAACCGGAACCGCGCAATCGGAGAGGACCAGCGGACAAGTGGACGACCCGCGAATGCCCATCTTGTGTTCTTCCTTGCCCACCGTCAGACCTGGCGTTCCGGCTTCAATGAGGAACGCGGAGAACTTCTCACCATCGATTTTGGCGAACACCGTGAAAAGGCCGGCGATACCGGCGTTCGACGTCCACATCTTCTCGCCGTTGAGGATGTAATGCTTACCGTCGGGCGAGAGCCTGGCCTGGGTCCGTATATTCATTGCATCCGAGCCGGAGGAGGATTCCGAGAGCGCATAGGCCGAAACCCATTCTCCCGTGGCCAGCTTGGCGAGGTACTTCTCTTTCTGCCCGGCATTGCCATACCAGACGAGAGGAAGTGTCCCAATGCCGGCATGGGCGCTAAATGCAACGGAGAAGCTTCCGCAGACGGCAATCCTGTCGGCAACGATGGCGGAGGTGACCTTGTCCAGCTCCAGGCCGCCGTATTGCTCCGGAACATCGACGCCCAGCAAACCGAGATCGCCGGCCTCGCGCAAGAGGGCGCTGGTAACGGCGAAATCCTTATTTTCGATCTCCGCCACGCGAGGCAGAACCGATCTCTCCGCGAAATCCGCCGTGGCCTGAGCGATTTGCTTTTGCTCTTCCGTGAAATCCTCCGGAGTCAACACATCCTCAGGACCCGTGGTCTCGATAAGGAAGCTTCCCCCCACTACGCGCTTGGCCGCGCTTGGAACCGCCGTGGTATCTGTCATGGTTATGTCCCTGTTCAACTCTGAAGATTCTCGAAGATGCCTGCGGCGCCCATTCCGCCACCGACACACATAGTGACCATGCCGTATTTGGCGTTGCGGCGCTTGAGCTCACGCAAAAGTGTTGCCGTTAATTTGGCGCCGGTGCATCCCAGTGGATGGCCCAGCGCAATCGCTCCGCCATTGACGTTCACCTTGGCGGGGTCAAGGCCCAGGGCGCGAATCACCGCCAACGATTGCGCCGCGAAGGCCTCGTTCAGCTCGATGACATCGATCTGGTCGAGCGAAAGGCCGGCGAGTTTGAGCGCCTTGGGTATTGCATAGACAGGTCCGAGCCCCATCTCCTCAGGCAGGCATCCGGAATAGGCATAGGAGACGAAGCGCGCCAGCGGCTGGATGCCAAGCTCCTTGGCGCGGCCGGATGACATAACAACCGCGGCCGCGGCGCCGTCGGAGGTCTGCGAGGAGTTCCCCGCGGTCACTATGCCTTTCGCATGGAATGCCGGACGCAGTTTGGCCAGCGCCTCGTAAGAGGTATCCGGCCGCGGGCCCTCATCGATCTTAAAATCGTGCTGCTTGCCGGACGGGCGGCCGTTTCCATTCGTAACCGTAATAGTTAATGGAACCGGTACGATCTCGTCTTCGAAATTGCCGTTCTGCAGGGCGGCCAGCGCTTTCTGATGACTGGCCAGGGCAAACCGGTCGGAATCCTCACGCGCTATGCCATAGTGTTTAGCTACTCGCTCAGCCGTCAGCCCCATCGATAAATAGGAATCGGGGTAGTTCTCGACCAGCCAGGGATTGACAGCAACCTTGTTGCCGCCAAAAGGAACAAAGGACATCGATTCCGCGCCGCCGGCTACAATCACCTCGGCGCCTCCGCCCCGGATGCGCTCGGCGGCCAGCGCAATTGTCTGTAGTCCGGAGGCGCAGTAGCGGTTTACCGTCATCGCGGCCGCTTCCACCGGCAGCCCCGCGCGGAGCGAGATGACGCGCGCCATGTTCATTCCCTGTTCGGCCTCGGGCATGGCGCAGCCGATAATCACATCGTCTATTTCTTTCGCATCCAGTTGCGGCAGCCGGTCGAGCGCTCCCCGCACCGCGGTTGCGCCAAGATCGTCAGGACGAGTAGCCCGCAAGGCGCCGCGTGGCGCCCTGCCGACAGCGGTGCGCACCGCGCTTACCAGAACTGCTTCTCTCATCATTTGGCTCCTTAGTCCATGAATGGCCTAGACAAAACCCGCATCTCAAAATCGAGATGTGCGGGTACCGGTCTAACTTCTCCCTCAACATTACTGGCAGAAATTCTTTAGTTCCGGAGCGGCTTGCCTGTCTTGAGGGTGAAGGCAATGCGCTCTTGCGTTTTGCGCTCCCCGCATAAGGAAAGAAATGCCTCCCGCTCCAAATCCAACAGGTGTTGCTCGCTGAGGTGAGTACCCGGCGTGACTGCTCCGCCGCACAGCACATTGGCCAGATGCCGGGCAACCAACGCATCGTGGTCACTGATGTATTCCGCTTCGCGCATCATGTGAATGCCCAGTTTCAGCGTCGCCCTCACAGTCTCGCCCGGAGCGGGAATATCCAGCCTGGACTGGGGCGGGGCATAGCCCGTTCCTGTCAGCCGCAGCGTTTGCAGCTTGGCGTCGCCAAGCAAGCGGTCACGGTTCATAGTGATCGTATCCGCATCGCTGAGCAGCCGCAGGCCACGCGCCTCGATTGCGGAAGTCGAAACCTTCGCCATGGCGATCGTCTCGAAACCACTGCGGATGCTGTCGTGCACCTCGACCGATTCGCCGCGTGGATCGCGGCGCACCTCCCCGGCAGCCTCGACCGATCGTATCGTCATCTCCTTGCAGCCCCCGCCCGCGGGCAGGAGCCCTACACCAGTCTCCACCAGGCCCATGTAGAGCTCGATGTGCGGCTGCCGCAGGCAAGCGTGCATGGAGACTTCAGTTCCCCCGCCCAGACACAACCCGAAGGGAGCCGCGACCACGGGACGGGGACAGAACTTGATCGCCTGAGTCATCTTCTGAAAGGCGCGGATATACATATCGATCTCATCCCACTCCTCGTCCTGCGCGGCGAGAAGCAGTTGCATGAGATTGGCGCCTGCTGAGAAATTGGGAGCGTCATTGGTGATTACGAAGCCTGCAAAGGCTTTCACCGCATCCCCTTCCAGCGAGAGGGTATCGTTAAGAAACGCCACAATATCCTGTCCTAGGATATTCATTTTGGAATGGAACTCGATACATGCGATGCCGTCGCCCAGATCGATCAAAGAGGCGCCCGGATTGCTGCTCACCACTCCATTCGCGCGTTTAGCCTCAGAAAGCTTCAAAACCCCCGGCGTTTGCTCCACCGGAACATAGCCATCTGAATCCACCCTGAAGTACTCCGTGCCTTCGCTGCGATACCAGGAGGTGGCGCCGGCAGCCAGCAGACGTTCCACCGGGCGGGGCACAGCTTGGCCGCGCGCGCGCATTTTCGCGACAGTCTCCCCCACTCCCGCGGCATCCCACATCTCAAATGGGCCAAGCTCCCAATTGAAGCCGGCGCGCATAGCGCGATCGATATCGGCGATGCTATCGCTGACCTCGCCGATACGGTTGGCGGCATAGGTCCATAGCTCCGGCAAAATCTTCCAGTAGAACGCTGCTGCCTTCTCTTTTTCAGGATTCCCCGCCAACAGGGCGCGAATGCGCTCAGATAAAGGCCCGATATTCTTTGCCATCTCGAGCTCGGCGATCTTCGGCCTTTGCACTGGGCGGTACTCAAGAGTGGTCAGATCCAGGACCAGACGCTCCTCGACGCGATCCTGACTCGTGTCTTTGCCCGCCTGCTTCTTATAGAAACCCTGCCCCGTCTTGTCGCCCAGCCAATTACGATGGAGAAGTTCTTCGACCGCCTGCGGCAATTGAACGTCAGACCGCTCATCGCGGATATTAGCGGCGAAGTTCCGGGCTACGCTTGCCAGCACGTCGATCCCAACCATGTCGGAGAGGCGAAACGTCCCAGTCTTAGGCCACCCCAGCGGTGAACCTGTCAACGCATCTACTTCTTCGATGCTAAGGCCCATCTGCTGCATCACTCGCACGGTGTTGAGCATGACAAAGGTTCCAATGCGGTTAGCGATGAAGTTAGGGCTGTCCTTCGCCGCAACGATGGTCTTGCCCAGATGGAGATCAGCGAAACGGGAGACGGACGCGATCGCCTCCGGGTCTGATTCCGGCGTGGAGATAATCTCCAGAAGCCTCATATATCGCGGGGGATTGAAAAAATGGGTTCCGAACCAACGCCGCCGTAAGCTGCCGTCAAACTCCTGCGCAATCATCCCCACCGGCAAGCCGCTGGTATTGGTGGTAAGGATTGCGTCCTGGCGAAGATGGGGGGCTATTTTGCCAAGCAAGCTGCGCTTGATCTCCATCTTCTCGGCGACGGCTTCTATCACCCAATCGCAGTCGTTAAGCTTGCCAAGATCGTCCTCGAAGTTCCCTACGGCGATCAGCGAAGCAGCAGTGGGAGCAGCCAGCGCGGCGGGTTTGGTTTTAGAAAGGCCCTGGAGCGCCTGAGCGGCGATACGGTTGCGATCGCCCTCGCTGGGCAGGTCGAGCAAAAGCACTGGAAACCCTGCATTTGCAATATGGCCCGCAATTCGCGCCCCCATGACGCCTGCGCCCAGAACAGCGACACGCCGGATCGGATAGCTCTCCCGCGGATGAAGTGGGATCTGTGGACGAACAGCTCTCTCCGCGACAACGGAGCTCATAGGCCCTCCTCAACAACAGCGCTCTCGTCTATTATCGGTCCAGCATGATCCTGCCGTCTTGTACACAGCTTGCGCATCGCTTTATAGTAGCCGCACGAAACCGGGCGGCGGGGTATAAACCGTTTTCACCTAAGTGCAGAGAGGTGAACAGAACTCCGCGCAGCCTGCTATCAAAAGCAGGCTGCACATAGCCAGCTCTCACCACAACACAGTAAGGTGAAAACGGTATAAACAATGACGGCGATAAAGGTTGACGGTCCTCTCAAGGATCTCTCCAAACCCGAAAAAATTTCGATTGCCGGCGGCGAATTGCCGTTGCAACGGATTTATTCCACCGAACGCGAGCACCCCTCCAGAAGTTTTTTGACGCAGCCGGTGCGCGGCACGGTGCGCGAATGGGACTGGAGCGCGGCGATGAGCGAGGTACGCCGAATCGCCGCTCACCTCAAGGCGCAAAACTGGCCGCCGGGATCGAGAATTGCAATTCTCTCCAGGAACTGCGCCTGGTGGATTATGGCCGATTTCGCCATTTGGATGGCGGGTCACACCAGCGTTCCCATCTTTCCCAGCCTTCGCGATAGCTCGGTCGCGTCCATTCTTAAGCACAGCGAGCCGGTCGCCTGCTTCGTCGGACTACTCGAGCGCGCCCCGGCGGTTGAAGGCACGCCGCTTGAGTACATTCATCGGATCGCCTTTCCGGGGTCGCCTCCGAGCCCCGGCGCAATCGATTGGGAAGAGATCCTCCAGCAGCAGGAGCGGCTCGCGGAGAGCCCGGTCCGCGAAGCATCGGATGTCGCAACCATCATCTACACATCAGGAACTACCGGGGAGCCGAAAGGCGTCATGCAAAACTTCCAGTCACTCGCGCTTATGGCCGAGTCGATGATGCCGGTCTTGGCGGGTGGCGGTTCGCTCGATCGCATCCTCTCTTATCTTCCGCTGGCGCATATCGCGGAGCGGGCTATTGTGGAAATGAACTGCCTTTATCTTCCTGTCCACATCTTCTTCGCGGAGAGCCAGGAAACTTTCCTCAATGATCTCGGGCGAGCCCGGCCCACCATCTTCTTCACGGTTCCGCGTCTGCTGGTTCGGTTCCAACAGGGTGTGCTCGAAAAAGTTCCGGAAAAAAGGCTCTCCATACTACTTCGCATCCCATTGGCTGGCCGTCTGGTGCGGAGCCGCATTCTTAAGGCTCTTGCCTTGGATAGTGTCCGGCTGGCCGCATCGGGATCGGCGCCCCTGCCGGTCGATCTGCTCAACTGGTATCGCGGGCTGGGACTCAACCTGATCGAAGGCTACGGCATGACGGAGACGGGCATCACTCACGTCCCGCTGCCCGGAAAAGAGCGCCCCGGCTACGTCGGAAATGCCAGCCCTTACGCGGATACGCGAATTTCGTCCGAGGGAGAAATCGAGATCAAGGGGCCGATGAACATGGCCGGTTATTATCGCAACCTCCCTCTGACCAATGCTTCCTTCACCATGGATGGGTATTTCCGCACGGGAGATCGCGGCGACATCGACCCCGAGGGAAGACTTCGCATCGTAGGAAGGTTGAAGGAAGAATTCAAAACCAGTAAGGGGAAATATGTTATTCCCGCGCCCATCGAGCAGAAGCTATCCGCGTGCGGTCTTTTTGAAGCCGTCTGCGTGCTCGGATCCGGAATGGCTGGTCCGTTTGCCGCTGTGGTTTTAGTGAAGGAGAAGCGTGCCTTGAGCAAAGCGAAGGAGACGCAAGCTGGGCTTGAACGGGATCTCGAACAACAGCTGCAGCGGGTCAATCATGAACTTGACCATCATGAGCATCTTCGTTTTCTGGTAGTCGCCCAAGAGCCGTGGACTACGGATAATGGTTTGCTGACCCCGACGCTCAAGGTGCGGCGCGCACAGGTGGAAGAATTGCTCACGCCCTACTTCAACAAATGGGAAAACTCGGGGAAGAGCGTCCTGTGGATTGAGGGGCTTCGGTAGAATTTGATTCTTTGCCTCCCAGGCGTTTTATTTATCAGAAAAACAGGAGATATGTTCTTGGAGTCACTCTTAAAGTCGATCCTTGTCGCAGCCATACTTCTTTCTACGGCAGCAGCGGGAGGCGCCAACCCGCCTCCGCGCAAATGCCTCCTGCGCGTCCATGCAACGGGATTTCGCAACCAGAAAGGCCTCGCGGGAGGGCAAGTCTTCACCTCTCCGGACGGCTGGCCGGAAAAGAACGATAAGGCTTTTGCCAGCGATGAAGTCCCCATTGCCGGAACTCAAGCGACTCTCTCCTTTCACTTGCCGCCAGGCGTCTATGGAGTAGTCGTGCTGCATGACGAAAACGAAGACCAGAAGCTCGACCGTAATTTTCTCGGTGTGCCTACGGAGGGGTTCGGCTTTGCCAATAATCCTCCCGTCTCTCTGACAGCGCCGCCGTTTCATGCTGCCACCGTCAATGTCACCTGCCCGGTGACCGATATCAATGTCAAACTTATTTATAAGTAGAGCGTCGGCTCCCCGGCTTCATTTCTCTTCAAGCAAACGGTCGTGGCTGCGGAGTTCTTGCACGATTTCCGCTGCGGCAGCGCGCGCTACATTCTCTTTGTCCGGGGGGAAGGAGATCGCGCCTACGCGGGCATGGCCGCCGCCGCCATATCGTTCACAAATGGCAGAGAGATTGACCAGGTCTTCGGAAGGGATTTTAGTCCAGGGATTGGTGCCCACCGCGACCTTGGTGCGGAAGCTGGATTTGCTCAGGCCTACGCTGTAGGCGGCTTCGGGGTATAGGAAGTACGGGATGAATTTGTTGTAACCTTCGAGCGGCCTGTCCGTGATATCGAAGCAGATGACTCCATCCGTCGATTCCGCCCGCTCGCGAATAAGCTCCAGCGATTCCCTATGCCGTTCGAGCAGCGGAGGAAGTTGTTCTGCCACAAAAGGCTGGGCGAGGATTTCGCTAAGACTCATTGAGGTGAGCAGCGGGATGAGCCGTGGGATGAATTTCGCGTCCTGGTTAGACTCGACAATCAGAGTCAGCTTCATAGCCGGCTCGCGCATTTCAACGGCGGCCTGCGCGCTTTCGTAAAGCGCGCCATCGACAATATCAGCCCATCGCACCAGCTCGGCGACAGGAGCCGGGTTGAACCCAAAGCGGGTCTCCGCGATATGTGCAATCAGGCCGGTGCAAGAGGTGTAATCGGGGTTATAGAAATGACGGTCACGCCGGGCGCCATCTTTTTGACCGCGGAGGAAGTTTTGCTGGTCCTCAGGCGTAAGGAACGCGCTGAGATGGTGATCGAACCACCAGGTGATGCGGGGCGAAGCGGAATACTTGAAGTCCACAATGGCATTTTCGTCGCCGGTAAAATCGCTTTCCCGAAAAAGCGCGCCCGCGCGATGAACCAGGCCCTGATATTGGTATTCCGCGTCTTTACGGATACACTCGCGATGGAATCTCGTGAACAGCGACGCGGAGCAGGCTCCGTCAAAACACTTATCGTGATAGAAGACGCAAACGTTCAAATCGGAAAGCCCCCGGCGGCTGAGACATCTATAGAGGAATGACTAGGATTGCCGGGAGTTGCCCCTATGTCAAGCCCCCGGCCGGGTGAATTCGTGCGATGAGACAATAGGCCGCAAGCCGGTGCTGCAGACCCCTCGCGGAAGATTGCTTATCCGATACGAGAATGACAAGGCCTGACGCTTGCTCCTAAGGGCAGCCGAACGGCCGCGCCGAAACAACGGAAGAGATTCGGAAATGCCGGACCAAACCGTGGCTACGCAAACGGAACAATCTGCTCCCAAGCAAAGCTCCCGCGCAGCAGGGTGGAAGCCGGCGTTTTGGATCTTCGGCGCCGCCCTCCTCACTATTTCCCCGTGGGTGTTTCGCGGTTGCTCCTGCGGACACGATTTCAATTTCCATCTACTTTCCTGGATGGAAGTTGCGCGGGCCTGGCACACGGGAATCTGGTATCCGCATTGGATACAGGACGCGAATTATGGCGCGGGTGAACCGCGGCTGGTCTTCTATCCGCCGGCATCATGGATACTGGGCGGCTTCTTAGGCAGCATAACCTCATGGGCGGCAGCTCCCGGGATTTTCACGCTGCTGGTCCTGCTGGGTTGCGGATGGAGCATGTACCTGCTGGCCCGGGAATGGCTCGCGGCCGAGACGGCAATTCTCGCAGCGTGCCTCTATATCGCAAATCCCTATGGGCTATTCATGGCCTATGAGCGCTCCGCCTTTGGTGAAATGCTCGCAAGCGTATGGCTGCCGCTGATCGTGCTGTTTGCGTTCAGAAAGCGCCGGTCTGTCGCGGCGCTTGGCATGGTGGTCGCGGCGGTGTGGTTGACCGATGTCCCGGCAGCTATTATGGCGACTTATATGCTGGCTTTGCTGGCCCTGGGGATGGCGGTCGCGGAAGGAAAGGCGTGGCCCGCCTGGCGGGCAGTTGCCGGGTCCACTTTAGGAATAGGGCTAGCTTGCTTCTACATTTTGCCGGCAGAAAATCAACGGAAGTGGATCGAGGGCGTACGCGCGCTTGAACCCGGATTGCGTGTGCCGGACAACTATCTCTTCGGACATACTGCGGATAATTTTCACAACCAGGTGCTGCGAACCGTGTCATGGATCTTTGTGTTCGAGATTGCCGTAGCGGGAATCGCAGCGTGGATGCTTCTCAGGAAGAAGCCCAGGCCAAGCGTGGCCGTAGCCATTGTGTGCCTGCTCCCTTTTATCCTGTTCTTGCAATTCCCAGTGAGCGGAGCCATTTGGAACCATGCTCCCTGGCTGAAGTTCCTGCAGTTTCCTTGGCGGTGGCTTTTATTCGTGAGCGTGGCCGGCTGCCTGCTTGTGGCGCTTGCATTCGATCCAATCGGTCCAACCAGTCTCCGGAAAGAGAAGAGACCCCGCCGGCCCAGTCTGAGTAACCCCTTTTGGCGAAGAATCGCCTCCGCCTCCGCAGTCGTGGCGATGATCTCTGCAGGTACGCTTCTCTTCTTCCAGCCCTGCGACCAGGAGGATGCGGTCGCAGCGCAGATTGCAGCCTTTCGCGCCGGCGGCGGAGTCGAAGGCACTGACGAATACACGTCCGCCGGCGCGGACAACTCTGAAGTCCAACAAGGGCTGCCCATGGTCCGCGTGCTCCGTGGAGCACAAGAAGATGCTGCCGCCGGCTCCCAGACGGAGAACCCCCCGTGGCGCCCGACAACAGCGGCCGCCATTCCGGCCAATGTAACGGTGAAGAACTGGAATTCTGAACATTGGTCAATCCGGGTGGAGAGCGCCGCCGCCGGATATGCGGTGCTGCGGCTCATGAATTACCCGGCATGGAGAGTGACCGTGAACAACAAGCGCGTCGAAGATCGGCCCCAACGCGACGACGGATTGATGGTTCTTCCGGTCATTGCCGGACTTAATTTGATCGACGTGCGTTGGCGGAACACGGGCGGAGTAATGGCCGGGCGCACAGTATCCGCCCTCGCCCTGCTGATCCTCGTCCCACTCGTTATTCAAGAGCGCAGACGTCGCGGCGAAGGACAGGAAAGGCCCGCCAGTCGTCAGGTATGATGAGGCAAATGCCGGTGAACATTCATGAGATTCTGGAGCTCGGCGCTCAACGCATCGATCAAGCGTTGGATCGCCTGCTGCCCGGCCCGGAACAGGAACCAGTCTCCATCCACCGCGCCATGCGGCACAGCGTCTTCGCCGGAGGCAAGCGCCTGCGCCCCGTGCTATGCATGGAAGCGGCAAGGATGATTGCGGGCCGGCTGCCCGAAGGCATCGAGGAATTGGGCTCAGCTATCGAGATGTTGCATACCTATTCCTTAATCCACGATGATCTCCCGGCGCTGGACAACGATGATTTGAGACGGGGAAAACCTACCTGCCACGTAGTGTATGGCGAAGCGATAGCGATTCTCGCGGGAGATGCGCTGCAGACCCAGGCTTACCAGGTGCTTGCCGGGATGCGATGCCCTGCTGCCCAGGCGATGGAGATTGTGAAGCGCATCGCACAAGCCACGGGAACGCTGGACGGCATGATCGGCGGCCAGGTGATGGATCTCGAAGGCGAAGCGCACCAGCCCACGGCGGAATTGGTGCGGGCGATTCATCGCTCGAAGACCGGCGCATTGATCCGGGTCAGCTTAGTAAGCGGCGGTATTTACGCAGGCTGCAATGATAAGGACATCGACCGCCTCTGTGAATTCGGCGGCAAAGCGGGTCTCGCATTTCAGATCATGGATGACGTGCTGGACGTAACCCAAGACTCCGCGCAGCTGGGAAAGACCGCGGGCAAGGATGTAGCAACCGAAAAAGCGACATGGACTGCTGTCTATGGCGTCGAGCAGAGTGTTAGGGATGCGCGGCGGCTGATTGAAGAGGCGTCCTCTCAACTCACGCCATACGGTGAGCGGGCAGATACTTTGAATGCCGTGGCGCGGTACTTAGTGGAGCGGAAGCATTGACGAACAGCCGGAGTGACCTGATGCCGCTTACGGAAGAAGATGTTCTGATTGCCCTCAGGGATTGTTACGATCCGGAGCTTCCGGTCAACATCGTTGATCTAGGCCTCGTGTATGCAATCAAGGTGACTCCTGACGAGGCCTCAACTGCGGCCTTTCCACGGCAGCGTGTGCAAGTGGACCTGACCATGACGACACAAAGCTGCCCGTCGCACGGCATCATTCTCGAACAAGTTCGGAACCGGCTCTCGGGGATACCGGAGATCGGTGAAGCCACGGTGAACTTGGTTTGGGAGCCGCCATGGACGCCTAACCGGATCAGCCATGAAGCCCGTGAGCGTCTGGGCATAGGTTAATACGCGGTTCAATCCGCTCTCCCACGTCTCAAAATCGAGTCGCGGAACCGAAGTGGAGAGATCTGCGGCTGATCCGGAGAATCCCGAAAGAGAGATTACTTCTGCACGTTGTCAAGAAAGCTGCGAATTTGTGAGCTTTGGGCGGCAAGTTCTTCCACAAAACTTTCAAAACGGCTAATCGCGCGCTTTCCGCTCTCCAGGTAGTGGGGGAGGTTATTCCACAACTCGGTGGCGCCCTTCGGATCTTCAAGAAGAGCCGCCGCGGCGCCTGCGAAGGTTGCCGTGATTCCCGCTTTGCGATTGCCCCGCGCGAGCAGAATCACGCCTGTGATCAGCGATCCTACGGCCAAGCTGCGTGTCCAGCACGCCCGATTGCAAGAGATTTGGCCTACCCGGCTTCTCAATCCCTCGGCGGTCTCTTTGGCTGTTGATGCAAGCTGTTGCGGAACCTGTTCGATATCCATAACCCTCGATTCTCTCTTTCTATACTGAATGCATCAGATGCGAAGAAACATTTCTCAGTGGCCTGAACTGCGGGATTTACCCCGCGATGGCGACAGGCTCCGCACCGGATAAATGCTTCTATACAGGTTGCGGAAAAACTCTGCTTTGTATCAGGTATGGCCTTCAGGCCGTACGTTCTATTGTAGGAAATTGATCCGGCTTTAGCCGCTGCGAGGATCTTTCTATCCATAGATGATATGGCCGCAGGGGCTTAGCTGCATTTCTCACAAGAAAGACCAGGGCTAAAAGCCCGATTTTGTTCAGCCCAATTGCTTACACGGGTTCGCCGCGGCGAACCCGCTTTCCCGGCTAAGGCCGGGAACTACACCGGTGGAAGCCCTGGGCTTCAGCCCAGGGAGGCGGACCTTTTAGGTCCGCCGAAAGAGGCTAGTTAAATCAAGGGCTTTAGCCCTGGTGCCGTGATGTTCGGGTCACGTTATGTCACGCTTATGAGAAATCCCGCTTAGAGCCTGATTATCTTGCGTTTACGGTACGGCTGAAGTCGCGCCCTGATACAAAGCTACCTCTCCGGCGACAGGCTCCGCACCGGATAAATGCTTCTATGGCCCTCAATCGAGGTCGAACTCGCGCAGCGGCTTTCCCTCATCGGGCGTCTCTCTGGCTTTGCGCAACGCTTCCTCAAATTTCTTATCGAACAGTTGCTGCTTGTTCTTTTCCGCTTCCACCGATTGCCGGAAGATATTCTCCTTGCGCTCGTCCTGCTCGTGCATGGCGCGAGCGGCGGTTTCGAAATCTTCAAAGGTACGCTTGCGAGGAGCGGGCGTGTGCGAAACAATGGCGCGTGTCTCGGGATCGATCTTGAGTATGGCTCCGCAATCGGGGCATGTTATGTCAAACGCGGTGTCGGCCTTTGCATGCATAGTCGGCTATCCTACAGTACTTATTGCGAAGCTGACCTCGCTCCCAAGTTTACCAAAGCTGACCATCAAAGCCAGATTGCCTTGTGACCGGGGCATTGCTGTCCGGAATGCTCGATCAACATCTCAGGCAAGGAGTCCCCATAGCGGGAAAGAAACCACGCCGCGCCGAATACCCTCTCCTGGGGATGGCGGTTGGGGAAGAGGTTTAGAAGCAGTGTCTCGGCCTGGCGCCCCAGGCTTTGCTCTCGCTGCAGCTCATAGTTGGCCGCTAAACGGCGCAGCCGGTTCATCTGATAGAGCATTTTGGAGGCGGCCACATCCGAGGCCCGGCCAAGGTCCTCGCTGATAGAACGCATATAGGAGGTCAGAGTGTGGATCTCAAGATCCAGAGCATTCCCTGCCGAAGCCAGCTTGCGTTTTGCCTCAATCGGCAGCGCGCGCGCGCCAAGCCGCTGGGCCAGTTCCAAGGGATCGTGCAAGCCGGCCTGCATCACATCGGGCAGCGAGAGATCGTGCGTGGTCAATAAATTCGCGATCGCGGGCTCGATAAGCGTAGCGGACAGGCGCGGTAAAACCGGCGTGGTGCGTCCCAGGATGCGTTCATAAAGCGTTTGGGACTGGGCAAAATATGCAATCTCAGCCGGTCCTCCCACGTAAGCGGAAGTGGGCAGGATGGAATCTTGAAAAACCGGGCGCAAGAGCGCATTAGGACTCAGCCGCTCCGGCTCCGCATCGAGAATGGCCAATAAATCCGCAGTAGAATAAAGCTGCTTGCCTGCCTGCCAGCTCCCCTCCGCGGTGCGTCGTAGCGGCAATCGTGCGCCCGATTCGCGACCGATCAGAAAAAGCAAGCTCGATTGAGGATTGGTTAACACCTGCGAGTGATAACCGGAAGCCTCAAGCTGGCGACCGCGATCGCTCAATGCAACCTGCAATTCATCCGCGCGTACGATGGCTTCGCGCAGCACCCCACGGCCAAGGGCGTGAAAATCCCGCGAGGAAGCATCTAGAATAATCAATCCTTGAGCGGCAAATACGCGGGAGATAAATTGGCCGAAGGCTTGGCTGAAAGTAGCGTCAGGCCGGTAACAAGCAGTCAGATCGTCCAGCAAGGGACCGGAGCCGAGAATCTCGGCTGCCTGCCGCAAAACCTCCTGGATGCCATTTCCTAGAGAGATCGGACCCACAGGACCGGCTGCCGGGTGATCGACGTCAAGGCGCAGCGTGCGCAATTCATTCCCGGCGGGCAGCTCTACGTGATCCGCCTCAGCGAGATCGTGATCTTCCGTTGCCAGCCAGAAGACCGGAACATGAGGATGCCCGGATGCTGAGGCATCCCTCGCCTTGCGAATCACCGTGGCGACTTTCAACAGCGTGAAAAGAGGGCCGCCAAAAAGCGTAACCTGCTGACCCGTAACTACTGCGCCGGCTCCCTTGCGCAGCTTTTGAATGTTATCCAGCGCCGGGCTCCCTGACGGGGTATCCTCATTTCCGCGATTCTCTAATTGCAAAAGATCGCAAAGAGCTGACCGATGATTCTGCGGGAGCACAACCGGCGCCGTCATCCAGCCCGTGGAATAGGCGCTCGCCGGATAAAACGGAGAAAGGGCCTCTCGCCGCTCGGCGAAGTCCAGAAAGAGGCGGCTCAGGCGGGGAAGAATCGAGATGGGATAACACTCTGTCGTCAAAGCCTTTCACTCTTCCGTTCAAGTCCAGCAGGTTCAGTTTCTCATGCTACGGGAATAAGGCTGAAACGGCTTTAGTCTTCTGTGTGGAGGATCGGCGAACCTATCGGTTCGTCAACATCGGATGCGGCAACGGAGCCTTAAGATGCAGATCAATTGCCATCACCTCCCGGCCTGCGAATCTCCGGACCACGATGGTAGGGTAAATGAAAGCAATCAACGGGGGTTTCAGGTGGCGAAAAAGAAAGCGGCGGCGGCAAGAACGGGAACCAAGGCCGGCAGGAAAGCGAAGGAGGCTGCGGAGAAAGAACGCATCGACCGTCCAGCCAGGAAAGCACATGCCAAGATAGAAGTGATCTCATCAAAACTGAGCTACGATGGTCCGCTCTTCCGCGTCTTCACCGATGAGATTTTGGAAAATGGCAGAAAGCTTCAGCGCGATGTGGTCCGCCACAACGGGTCGGCAGTCATCCTAGCCCTCGACGATTCCAAGAACAAACGAGATCCGCTGGTGGTCATGGAGCGGCAATATCGTCACGCCGCCGGCGAATACCTGCTCGAAGTCCCGGCAGGCAAGCTCGAAGAAGGCGAGGATGCACTAGCCGGCGCCAAACGCGAACTGCTGGAAGAGACAGGGTTTCGCGCCAGGAAGTGGCGCAAGATGGTGCGTTATTTCGCCAGCCCCGGATTTCTCGGTGAGTGGATGCAGATCTTCGTTGCTCAGGATCTAACGGGTGGCGACGCCAAACCGGAGTATGACGAACAGATCGACGTGAGGATGGTTCCGCTTTCAGAACTGCTGCGCATGATCGAAGAAGGTAAGATCCAGGATGGGAAAACGCTGATTTCGGTCATGCTCTACGATCGCTTTCGCCGTCCAGCCGCCGCGGATTCCGCTCCCCGCAGAAAATAACCCGGCGCTTCCATGCAAACCAATCGGCTCCTTCGAGCGTCTTTAAAGATAGCCAGGTTGATTTTTCTCTTTCAACCTCGATCTGCTCCAAGGAAGGTCGAATAGCCAGCGATGGCATACAAAGGTAAGGTGAAGTGGTTTAACAACGCTAAGGGTTACGGCTTCATCGGACGAGAAGACGGACCTGATGTATTCGTTCATTACAGCGCCATTCAACTCGATGGATACAAGAGCCTGAAAGAAGGAGACGATGTTGAGTTCGACATTGTTCAGGGCCAGAAGGGTCCTCAGGCCGATTCGGTAACCAGGGTTCGCGAAGTCGCCTGACTGGGGCGCTGTATGCGGTAGCGCTATTTCAACGGACCCCCTCTTGTTTCGCCAAGATGGGGCCCCCAATTCTGGTTGAAACACGAATTTCTGAAACCTGCGAATCGCGGGTTCCCTGCGCTTCGTCCATCCCATCTTTTTGTCCTGATAACGGAATCAACCGGTCCGTCACTCATGTATCCTGCGGGCTATAGCATTTTCACGATGCGCGTCAAGAGGCCCGGTTGGATAACAAATCCATTGCACAGATGCTCGCCGAAACCGCCGATCTTCTGGAGATCGGCGGCGGCGATCCCTTTCGCATCCGCTCTTACCGGCGAGCAGCCGAAGCGGTGGAAAACTCGACAGCCCAACTCAGCACTATCGCCAACGAGCCGAAGCGCTTGCTTGAAATACCGGGAATCGGCAAAGGCATGGCGGCGAATATCCAGGAAATCGAGTCGCGTGGAAGCCTCCCGCTGCGCGATGAGCTGCTCACCAAGTACCGGCCCACCATGCTCGAGCTTCTAAAGCTACCCGGGATGGGGCCTAAGACAGTCTCGCTGCTATGGGACGCGCTGCAGATAGAAAACGTAGAGCAACTGCAAACCGCGATCGACGAGGGCCGGCTTGAGGCTCTGCCGCGATTCGGCGGAAAGCTCATTGAAAAGCTGAAGCGCGGCGTCGCCGAATACCGTAAGAACAGCGGCCGCTTCCGCCTGGATCAAGCCGAAACCGCCGCCGAACGCTTGACCCTTTATCTTCTGCAATTCGATGGAATCGATCGCGTGGAGCCGGCAGGTTCCCTGCGGCGGGGAAGGGACACAATCGGCGATCTGGATTTTTTGGTGACCGGGCCGGCATGTGCGGAAGACAAGGTCGCCGCGGCGGTGGAATACACGGCGGCCTACCCGCCCATCGCCGATCTGCTGGCAAAGGGCCAGAACAAAGTAAGCTTCCGCTTGCGCACCGGCCTGCAAATCGATGTGCGGCTGATGCCGCTGGGCTGCTACGGCGCGGCATTGCAGTATTTTACCGGCTCGAAGATGCACAACGTTTCGCTCCGCCAACGCGCTCTCAAGCGGGGATACACACTCAGCGAATACTCTTTGGCACGGTTGGAAGACGGCGCGCCGGTTGCCGCGGCTACCGAAGAGGAGATCTACTCCGCTCTGGGACTGGATTGGATTCCTCCGGAGATACGCGAGAACCAGGGTGAATTGGAGGCCGCAGCCGAGCACCGTCTGCCCAGGCTCGTCGAGCAGAACGAACTGCGCGGGGATGTGCATATGCACACCCAGGCGACGGATGGACGGAACACGATTTTCGAAATGGCGGAAGCGGCCATGGCGCGCGGCTACGCCTACATTGCCATCACCGACCACTCCAAGAATCTGGCGATGACCAATGGACTTGATGACAAACACGCGCTCGAGCATATGAACCGCATCCGCGAAGCAGATGCTCAAATGGGCGGACGCATCCGTATTCTCACGGGAATTGAAGTCGATATCCTGGGCGATGGAGAAATAGATCTTTCGAATGATGTGCTGTCGCAGATGGATGTGGTCATCGCCAGCATACATTCGCTGTTCAATCAGCCGAAGGAGCAAATGACGGAGCGTCTGCTCAAAGCGCTGGAGAATCCCTATATCAGGATTCTTGGCCATCTTACGGGACGATTGCTGCTCAGGAGAGACGCCTACGACTTCGATCTGACAGCGGTGCTGAAGCAGGCGGCAAAATTGGGTGTGGCCATCGAGCACAATGCCTATCCCGACCGGCTGGATCTTTGCGACGTTCATCTGCGCATGGCTAAGGAAGCGGGCGCGAAGATCGTGGCCAACACGGATTCGCATCACACCAGCCATCTGGATAACATGCGTTACGGGGTCCTTCAGCTAAGGCGCGCCTGGTTGGAACGAGGCGACGTACTGAACACCTTGCCCGTGGATCAGTTTCTGGCGTCGCTGCGACCGCGTTCTTAATCGACCGGGTGGCCCACTCAAGCCTTGTGTTGGCTTGAGTGGGGCAGTTCCCGTCCGTTCGCTGGGTGGCCCATTCAAGCCTTGTTTTGGCTTGAGTGGGGCAGTTCCACTGCTGGATTGAGTCTTCCCGCCGCCCGTTCGCGCTTTCTTGCCGTCCACTCGGATTCGAGCTCAACTGTTCCCTCGCAACCGCTCGCATAGTGGCGGAAACTGCTCCACTCCCATCTTCGGGACAATCACATAGAGCGCGCTTCACCGGATCGCGATGAATGTCACCTGCAAATCAAGCGGCCGGGTGGCCCACTCAAGCCTTGTGTTGGCTTGAGTTGGGGCAGTTCCCGTCCGTTCGCGCTTTCTTGCCGTCCACTCGGATTCGAGCTCAACTGTTCCCTCGCAACCGCTCGCATAATGGCGGAAACTGCTCCACTCCCATCTTCGGGACAATCACATAGAGCGCGCTTCACCGCATCGCGATGAATATATCGAAGCTCTTCTACAAACTGCCGGTGATTCCGGAGGTTGAAGTCGTAAAGGCCGGGTGGCCCACTCAAGCCTTGTGTTGGCAAGCTAGAGCGCAATCTCCGGGAGGCTTCAATGAGGCCGCGGTGAATCCACCGCGGAAACGAACCAACGACCTTTGGGTTATGAGTGACGTAACAATCGAGTTACACGGTGTAGTCGGTAGTCTCAAAGAGCGCTACGTTATTGAAAATAGGTATAGGGTAATGGTATTTGGGGGTGAAATGGGGTTGAGAACCCAAAGGTCGTTGGAGCGTTTTAGGGGCGTCAGCTCTTTGGCGTGCCATCCCAAAGGTCATTGCTTCATGCCCCGGCGCTACATCGTTTGAACCCCATAAATGGGGTTGGAATGCCGCGAATGAGCTAAGCGCATAATGAGTCGGAAAAGTTGACCTATTATGCAAAACCAATGTGTCACAAAGAGCTGTACCAGATTTCCGAATTGCAAGAGATCATCGTTTTATGGCAGAGTCAGCTCCAATTTGTTACGCTGAAGCTATGCAGGTAACCGTGGAAATCCCGGACCAGTTTGTCCAGCACCTTGTGCCTGCTGGCCGTGATGCTGCCCGTTCGCTTCTGGAGGAGTCCGTCGCCAGCGCCTATCGAGACGGTCGGTTGACGATGGAGCAGGTTCGCCAGCTTCTTGGTTTTGGGACACGGATGCAGGTGGACGCTTTCCTCCAGCAGCATGAGGTTTATGACTACACGATCGAAGACCTCGACAAGGACATGGCCACGCTCGACCGGGTTCTTGCAACGAACAGCCGGTAGTTGCTGGCATGATCGTTGTCGCCGACACGAGTCCTCTTAATTACCTCATCCGTCTCGGTCATCCTGATGTTCTTCGGGAGATTTATGGCCGTGTCCTGGTTCCCTATGCAGTCTTGACCGAGATGCAACACCCCGATGCGCCTCCTGAGGTGCGGGCTTGGGCGTCTGCGCCTCCCGCGTGGCTTGAGGAAAAGCAAGTTCAGCACCTCGACGGGACTCTGGCGTCTGAACTCGGAGCCGGAGAGCGTGAAGCGATCAGCCTCGCTCTCGAAGTCTCCGCTGACGTTCTCCTGATCGACGAGCGAACTGGTCGACAGCAAGCCGAAGCGCGACACATCGAAGTAGCCGGTACGCTCGCAGTTCTCCTGCAAGCGTCTCTACGTGGGTACTTCGGCTTTCCCGAAGCATTAAGCAGCTCCGTCAATATGGATTTCGCATTTCGCGAGTAGTTGAAGCGACCATGCTCGCTCGTTATGAGCAGCATAGAGAGCGCCATGAATAGTCCAGTTCGGGAACGCTTAGCTGGCCGAGGTGCTCAATCTCGGTAAATTAGCAGCCGAAGCATGGAAAAATGGATATCCGATTGGTTCACCCCGAGAAATTGACCTCACGAGGGAGAGACTCAACCAGCGTGCAGAGCTTTGAATATTCGCTCTACACAGTTTTGCAAGTCTCTTTCCACTTCATGTTGCCAGAGCCTCAATACTCTCCACCCCATTGCTCGTAGCTTGCGAAAATTTCGCCGATCGCGTTCTCGATTGCAGGAGATATTCTCCCTCCAAAACAGAGCCATATCATCAGCCCAGAGGGGAAATCTATATCCATGCCAAAAATCCCCATCGATAAAGACAGCTACTTTGGAAGTTGTAAAAACGATATCGGGCTTTCCCGGCAAGTGCTTACAGTGCTTGCGGAACCGAAGGCCCTTACGGTGTAATTCACTCCTTATCAATCTCTCAATGTCCGTGTCGCGGGTCTTTACGCGAGACATGCAATGACTTCTTTGCTCCGGAGACAGGTTATCCGCCACAACAGGAACTCCTACGGTTGGAACTGGCTGAAGGAGCGTACAGCTTCAGAACCATTTGAAAGCTGAATGAGAGATGGTTGACGGTCCGTAAAACGGAATTGTTGTGCCTGCTTCGGGCAGAGCATTCCAAAATCGCATTCAGCACATTTGGCCGGATGAGGACGCATAGGAAAATCAGCCGCCAGAATGCCCTGGACGGCCCACTCCACATTGTCTACCGCGGCTGCGATGGCCGCATCGTCCACTGGAACGGTGAGCCTCTGATTATCTTTCAACAGATGCACACTTCCGGTTCTCGCATTTTCTCCGAGGACCTGCTGGGCAGCTTTGGCGTAGAGCTGTACTTGTAACGCCAAATCGGTCCAATCCAATTCTGTGTTCTGCAGCGGATCGTCGCCGCCTTCAATGGCTTTGAAGTCGATGACCTCGGCGTCGACAATCTGACCCTGCGCGTTTTCTCTTAGGAGAAGATCAATGGCACCAGAAATAACACAGTCCTGTGCAGGAATCTCGAAACGAGCTTCCACTTGCCGACTTCGCTGAAAATCTTGACCGTATGACGTGCTATACGTGGTTACAATCTCAACCGTTTTGGCTTTGGCTCGTTCGTAGGGGCCGGGAGCATTAACCGGATCGCGACTCTGTGGGACGTGCTTTAGATGGAACACTGCCTCTGCGAGGTTGGCGGCTTCCTGTTCCGTCGGGCTACTGTCCGCGTACCTTTCGTGAAGTTTCTCGACCGCGGTATGAACCGTCTTGCCGAATCCAAACAGGTCGGGAATAGACGGTGAGAGTCCGAAGCCTTGCCGAAAACGGTAATCCATCGGGCAGCGAAGATAGTACCTAACCTGCGAAAAGCTCGTGGGCAAAATTGTTTCGTCTACTCGACGTACCTGAGGCACATTTTTGAGACCGGCTGGCATCAGCTGCGCGTCATTTACGATCTCCGCATTAATCAGCCTTCTCGCGAATTCCGATGTCTTACGTGCGCGCGCGCCGCCAGGGAGATTGGCCGCCCCGGTGACGTAAACATAGCGTTCACCTCTCGTCACCGCGGTATAGAACAGGCGGGCTTCTTCCGAGCGACTTTTCTGATACGCTCCCCGATTCAGCGCAGCTTGGATAACGGAGGTGGGCATCCACCCGTCATAGGATCGTCGATTGCCGGGAAATCGCTGAGCCTCCACGTCCACAACGAAGACCACCGGGTATTCCAACCCCTTGACCTTATGGATCGTAGAAATTGTGACAGCGTCAGGACGCTGAAGCACATCGTCGGTGGAAACGTCGTACCCGGTTTCAGCGGCATTTTGAAGAAAATTCAGGATTTCACTGAAACGTTGCGGAGAGTCCACGCTCAGGTATACAGCCTCCACATCCTGAATCATTCGACTGAATAAACCGATATCACGCATTACCGCGTCAGAAAGGGGAGCTCTGGCAATGCCGAAGCATTCCAACAGTTCGTAAACGAGAGTCTGCGGGTAAACCCTGCGCCGAGCGCCTCCGGTCGGGGTATAAATCATGCGACCCCAAGTGGTCATCACCCGAGCGAGTTCATTGAAGTCGGCGGCGGGATAAGCTGGCTGTACTGCATTCTGGAAATGGTTTTGAAGCTCCTCGCGTGTTGGCGAAGCCGAGCGTAACAATGCAAATGTGTCCCGCAATACCGCGACTTGTGGCCGATCAAACGGCCCCCCGCCAGCTTCCAAACTGAACGGCAAATCAGCCGTTGCCAGCGCCGAGGAAAACGCTTCGTGTCGGGGACTACCGTCACCCTCCGGCTCCCGCGTTGAGCGCATCAAAATTGCGAAATCAGCAGGGGTTAATCCACGAATCTGACCGCTGGGTTCCTCATAGGCGGTTCCGAGCAAAGCACCGATCCGGTCCACGATCCACTGTGCTTCTTCCGCTCGAGTGTCAAACCATAGAACCCCGAATTGACGTGGACTCCGGTTTGCAGCGGCTACGGGGTTTTTCGCGATGCGGCTGGCTCCTAGTTCAGCAGCGGCAAAAGCGTCGGATGTAGCAACAATCGCTGCGGTGCTGCGAAAATTCTCCGACAATGTGCGCTGGGAAGCCTGGGGATATCGCTGCCGAAAACCAAGGATATTGCTGACATCAGCCCCGCGCCAAGCGTAAATAGATTGGTCGTCGTCGCCGACGACGAAGAGAGTTTGGATACCACGCCGCATCTGCCGAATCAATTCTTCCTGGCTGGGAGACACGTCCTGGTACTCATCCACAATCAGATGACGGATATTAGCCAGCGCAGCCAGGACCGCCGGGTCATTGGCCACCAATGCATCCACCACGGCGCGCACCATAAGAGAAAAATCAACGTACTGATCCCGCCGTAGGGACTCACTCAACCGTGCGATTGATTCTCCCAATGCCGCATCGGTCTGTTGTACCTGTGCTACAGTGAGCATTTCATCGTTGAGAATTTTCCATGCATCTGAGAGCTGTCTGATCGCGTCGAAATAACTTCCGCCCCTGGCTCGTGGTCGCAATGGCGCCAACGCTAGTTGCGGATAGCGCGAAATGATGTAGAGCTTGAGGCGGTTTTCGTCGAGAACATCGAATTGCCTGTAGGTGGCGTCGATGCGTCCGAGCACGTTCTGGCAAAAGCTGTGGATGGTGCCGATATACATGGCACCCAACACATTCGGATTTAATCCAGCACGGCTGAGAGCCTGTGACACTCGGCGTTTGATGGATTCGGCCGCTTTTTCGGTAAAGGTGAATGCGACAATGCCTTCGGCGGGCTCACCTTCGGCCAACAATCTTGCGATGCGATAAGCCAGTGTCCTAGACTTTCCCGAGCCGGCGCAAGCAAGGCAAAGCACTTCGGCTGCCGGATCGGTAGCGGCGTTTCGTTGATCGTCTGTCAACTCCTCGGCCAAGACTTGATTGATATCTACGGGCATTTTGATCAACACCTTGCTTTTCGTTCGGACTGGATTCCGCATTCTTCTTCAGAACCGACATGATCTTTCGAGCATGAGCACGTATGAACGGGGGCGGTAATGCATTTCCGACCATCAGCGCAATTGCGCTCTTTTCAACTGTAGGGTCGAACTGATATCGCCTTGGAAATCCCTGGAGGAGTGCCGCTTCTCAAACCGTGATCGCCCGATGCTCTGATGGGTGCAGAAATCGGCCCTTCGACGGATTGAAACATCCGCTGGTAATGGTTGGGGCTACCGTCCCACGCCATCCTGCCGTATACATCCTTAAATCCATTGCAGCGCTTGTGGCACTCCAATTGCTTAGACCGAGGCAAATCATTACGACTGCCGCCGTCAAATGGAATCGAACGAATCAGCTTCTGGATTTTCTTAGATCGTTTTTCCGGGAGATCGTGAATGGCATCTCCGCTTTCGCCAGCCTTTGGCAAAACTCCAATTGCCTCCCGCACGGTCTTCAACTCCTGCGACGGTGTCGCAAACGCAATTTTGCCCCTCTTGGAAGCAAGGTAGATCAAGCGGCGTCTCCGTTGTGGAACTCGAAAATCAGCCGTGTTGAGAACCCGGTGTTCCCCTTTATAGCCAAGCTCTTTAAGACGAGCGCAGAATTTTGTGAATCTCTGTCAGCGGCCAAGCCTGGCACATTTTCCATCATCAGAGCACGAGGTTCCAATTCCTCCACGAGCCTGAGAAATTCAAAGAGCAGCGAATTCTGTCGATCTTCGACCGTCCATTTGCCGTTCAATGTTCGCATCGTCGAGAAACCTTGGCACGGTGGACAGCCTGCCAATAAATCAAGCTCGCCTTTCTCGAATTTCAGCTCGCTGAGAATCGCTGCTCCGCTGATACCTCGAATATCGGAGTTCCACATGCGAACTGATGGATGGTTGAGTTGGTAGGCTTTAGCGGCGGTGTCGTCCAGCTCTATTGCACCGACAACCTTAAATCCCGCTTGCTTGAGACCTTCAGTGAGTCCGCCACAGCCGGCAAATAAATCAATCGCGCAGCGATTTTGCCTGTCTCTCCGGGCTGATCCTGGCTCTTTCGCGCGCTCCTCAAGCAGTGGCCCTCCATTCATAAAGCGTTCTGAAACAGTCACGTATTATACCATTATAGTCACGAAGTCCTTCAGCAACAATTACTTGAGGGTGAAATGGCTGATTCTTTACGGATCAATTCGAATTCGACGGATGCTGAACTGCTGGACGTCATCACCCGGATCAAAGATCGATATCCAAGAGAGCCAGCCGTAGCGGCTGACCTTGCACGCTCGGTCGCTTCATCCGGCGCTCAGATTTCCGCAAGGGCCTCATTTTCCGCCGACGTTGCGTCTACGGGGGGACCAACCTCACTGAGCACCCTCATCTGTCCGCTATTCCTTCGCGCAGCTGGCGCAGTGGTCCCAAAGCTTGGAGTGCCCGGGAGGCCAGCGGGCGGAATAGATTCCTCGCTCAAATTCCCGGCTACCAGTATCGGATGAACAAGGAGGAAGTTGAACAGGGGCTCGATTCAAGTGGGTACGTTCATTTTCTGGTGGAAGATGTTGCTCCTCTAGATATCCCATGTTCCGCCTCCGTCAGCAGAATTCAGCACAAGACGTCCCCACCCTTGTAGCTGCCAGCTTGATGGCCAAAAAATTAGCTGTCGGCGTCAATCAAGCGGGCTTAGATGTCCGAGTGGCACCACATGCGAATTTTGGTAAGACGTGGAAAGATGCGAAGGAAAATGCGCATCTTTTCATCGATACGGGCCGCCGACTTGGAATCGCTACAGCGCCCGTATTAACCGATGGATGTATTCCATATCAACCCTACGTCGGTCGCAAAGAAGCCTTACTTGCACTCTATAAGCTATTTAATGGACAACAAACCGCATGGCTTGGAGAGCATTTCGCCCTGTGCCGCACAATGGCGCTCTCCTGCGCTCCTACAGATAGACATCCGCAGATCCTACACACCTCACCTGCCGATCTCAAGAAGATATTTGAGCAGAACGTTCAGCTCCAAGGAGGACAGATAGAATCACTTCCAAGACTGATGAATCAAGTAGAAGCCGACCATCGCCTCACAATAAACGCCAAACAGGACAGATTCGCAAGCTTTAACCTTGAAGGCATTCGCAATGTTCTTGTCGATAGACAACGGAGGCATATCAATACAACTCGGGAATTCCCGGATCCGCTTGGTCTGATTTTCAAAGCACGTCCCGGAGAATGGGTGGAAGCCGGCGCATGCCTGGCAACGGTACGAGTGCAAGATCAAACCGATCTAGATGCACTCAATGATCTAACCGCCACTTGTGTCGGTGTTCAACAGGTACCGGCAGGGCTTGGAGTAGAAGGAGTTCTCGCGTGAATAAGTATTGCTGCTTTTTTTGCCCGCTGAAAGATTACTCTGAGAAGTCACTCGAGGATAAATGTCCGCAATGTGACCGTACGTATGGAATGATTCTAACTTCAGCTCCTGCAACGATTCGAGAATATCGAATCACCAGATACCTGGGGCGAGGCTTCTTAGGGGCAGCCTATGTTGCGGAGCTCGGCACATTTGCACGCAAACACGTCCTGAAGATTTCGCCGGTCGCTTTTTATCCCTTTTTCAACAAGACTCCGTTCGAACAGGAAACGAATCTCCACGCGCGGACTAGCCCAAAATGCAGTTCATATTGTTGACATCGAGGACCGATTCGACGAAGAGATTCAGTTTGCGGATGGCTCTAAGATCAAGTGCCATGTCACAGTACTGGAATATGTGGACGGTGAGCTACTGCGAAAATACACAAGTAGGGTTTGTCGCTGCAGATTCAGCGGAAAGTACGCCGATAGATATCAACTTTTGTCGCATACATAGCCAGCTAGCGGCGAATCAATTAAACCACAATGACCTTCATGATGAAAACCTAATCGTTGAGCGCATCCGCCCCGGAGCTCGACACCCCCACGCAATCAGCGACATGATCCGTGTTAAGGCCATTGACTTGGGGAGCATGTCGGATGAAAGCAAGAGCTCTGAAAATAGAGTCGGCGACCTGCTATTCATCGCCACGCATCTTGACAAGCTACTCGCTCATCTATTGCATTCTCCCCAGGGTCTGCAAGACAGAGACTATCGAACAGCGCTCGCACTTCAAACCATCGTCAATGGATTGCTCGTAAACGCACCAAACGCTCGACAGCCCAACCCAGGAAATTTAATTCAGCAGATTGAAGAAGCATATTACCGTGCGTCTCGGCATTGGCAACCATGGAACGCTCCTTTGAAATTGCGGGGATTTGGAGATCATTACAACGCACAGACTCTGGAATCGTGGAATGTACCCAGATTATTAGTGGACCCCGACGGGCGATGGCTTACAGAAGTCAGCAAGCCCGGACCTCAAATAGTCACAGGAATGCGGGGATGCGGAAAAACGATGTTGCTCCGAGCACTTGACATTCACGCTCGCGCAGCCAAGCAGGATACCGAAACGGCGTCCGATATCGTTGCGAGATTAAAAGCCGATCACTTCGTGGGGCTATTTGTATCAGCTCAGCGACTATTGGATTTACGGCACTCGATGTACAAATTGGATCATCGTGTTACTCGCTTGTATGTGAACTACGCCCTTCAGGCCGCGCGAGCTCTACTCCATATAGAAGATATAAGTCCAGCTTCTATTGCCCCGGGAGCGCATACTATCCTTGGTTCTGCTGTGGGGGATTATTTAGATGGAGGTGATGAGCTGAGAAGTGCTCTATCGATCTCAGATCTCGAAGCCAAATTAGAGCGGGTCGCGGTGCTCACAACGCAAGGAAATGAACGATACATGGTGAAACAAGCCCCCGCACAGGTGTTTTCTCACTTGGCGCAGCAGCTTCGCCTTTGTTCACAGATCTTTGAAGATTCGACCGTTCTGTTCCTTTTAGACGACGTTTCGACCAGACATTTGGAACTCGATAGAGTTTCCCAATTGCTCTCTGCGCTTCTTTTTCAAAGCCCTTCTTGTGCATTCAAATTTACTTCGGAATGGCAGACCATTGAGTTGGGCCTGCAATCACCAGCCCGAATCCATCCAATTCGTATAGATCGCGATGTCGCCGTATTCGACCTTGGCGCAGATGTATTTCAAACAATCACTTCAGACAAAGAAAAGGGAAACGAGTTCGTCGGCACCAAATACTTCAACAACGGGCCGCCTTTCACGTTTCGCATCCCAATGGGTTCAGTCCCCGACAACTACTAGGTGATGTCGCCCTCGAACAAGTAGCCAGGGAAATTGCTTCATCAAATACCACATCGAAGGAGCGAAAGCAGGCATATAGAGGCCTCTCTTGCCTGACAAGTGTATGTGTCGGCGACATTGGTGACCTAATCCTGCTATATGAAGAAATACTCAGAAAGGCTGCTGGCGAAAACAGTAAAAACACTGTCCCGATTCCTGCGGCGACGCAGTCTGATTGCTTTTTAGCGATGAGTTCGAGAAGGCTGTACGACCTTGACCGAAGAGAGGGGCGCTTCAAGAATCACGCTCTAGCGTTCGCTGCTGCCGCGCATGACCTTTTGGTCCGGTCTAATAACATCGCGGGCAAAAGGCGTCTCCGGCAGTATTCCTCGATTTATGTCCGTGTCTCTGCTGATAACGAAGCGACTGTTAAACAGCAAATCGACCTTCCACGGGATCTCATTGATGCCGGTGTATTTGTCTATTCAGGTGGCTCTCCGAGAACCAAGACCAGGGATTCCAACCCCATTCAGCAGTTCAAATTGAGCTATCGGAAAATCTATGGATTAGCCGCATTTATCGGACTCGCAACCGCGATCGCTTTGAATTGTCCGGCGCCAATCTACAGGAATGGTTAGAAAGGCCTTCCAAGGAGATTTTGTTACGGAGTCAGATAACAGATGAGCCGGATGCTGAGTATCAATCCTCTGAATCACACCTAGAAATGGCAACGGAGGAATCCACACAGCCACAGAGGCAAGCATTTGAGTCTCGGCAAGTGGAACTGTTCGACAGTTCCACCCTGAATGGGGATCAAGAAAAACTAGATGATGGGATAGAGGGTTGTCCTAAGCCGATTGATATCGACATCAGGGTGATATCCGAGGACGATCTCAGGAATATCGATCTTGGAAATATTCTGACGGGTCTCGGATTTGAGGAGCGAACACTTGAATCGAACCGCATTCTTGCTCGAGCTGCGGAGGTTCGTGCTGTCCACGCTGTTAGGTACAGCTTAGAAGGGCACGCTAAAGAGATCATCCAATTGTGGCGAGACGCGGGAAGAGAGATTCAGGAAGTCGACAACGACAAGGCCATAGTCTCGCTTCCCAAGATGGACGGCATCTCCCTTATTGATATAAGCGGGTTATCAAAGCCACTTATTTTTAATCCTGTGCGGCGTGAACTCATTGAAAAGGGGCGCGTACTGCTGTGCCATACATCCGCTGCGCAGCACTATCCTTTGCAACGCGATTTGGAGTTATTGCTAGCAGCAAAGGAGGCTGAGGACCCTCTGGTGTTTTTAGAAAGATTGGCTCACGTGCTAAAAGGAGAGAGCGGGCCCTACACGGACATGCGCTTGCTTGAGGAGGCGACGGACCCTTCGCGCCCGCGCGCTATGATTGCATTTGCATCCTCAAAGCACGAACGGCTGTTTTCACTGCTCGACAAACGGGAATTTGAATTTATCGAGATGATAGCGCCGCAGGGTGAAAAGCCGAGGGCCAAGGTGGCGCAATTCGCATCCGAGTTCCTATGCAGGAGCTATCACAACGCTACAGTCAGCCGAA
>CAWDNI010000053.1:0-33678 GCA_963803615.1 uncultured Acidobacteriaceae bacterium | reverse complement strand
TGGCAAAGAGTAAAAGGGCGCGCATACCAACTCGTGCGGTCAAAGCACTGAGGTGACGCCCCATGCTTCGCGGGGAACGATGCCGTGCGGCTACGGCAGAAACAGGATGGACATATCCCAAGCCGCTGCCATCAACGGCCTTTTTCCTCAAGAAAAAGGCCACTTTGTGAGATTCTTCGAAGCCACACCTTTCCTGTTTCTGCCCTAATATAGATTGCTGATGGGGCGCATTCACATCCTTTCCGACCAGGTTGCCAACCAGATCGCCGCCGGCGAGGTCGTCGACCGGCCGGCTTCCGTGGTCAAAGAGCTGCTTGAAAATTCTCTCGATGCCGGCGCCACCCGGCTGCGCATTGAAGTGGAGGGCGGAGGCCGCAAGCTCATCCGGCTCACCGACGACGGTATTGGGATGGTGCGCGACGATGCGCTGCTCGCCTTTGAGCGCCATGCCACTTCGAAGTTGCGCTCGAGCGACGACCTTCTCTCCATAGCAACCCTGGGGTTTCGCGGCGAGGCGCTGCCTTCTATCGCCTCGGTCTGCCGTCTGGAACTCAAGACCCGGGCCGCGCAGGATCCCTCCGGAACCCAGGTCGAGATTGCCGGCGGAAAGATCCTGCGCTACGAAGACGTGGGAATTCCCGCGGGAACCACGATCGCGGTGCGCGACCTTTTCTTCAACACCCCGGCGCGCCGCAAATTCCTCAAATCGGAAAACACGGAGCTGGCGCACATCACCGCCTTGGTTACCCATTACGCACTGGCCCACCCTGACAAGCACTTCGAATTGCACTCCGCGACCCACGCGCTCTTAATCACGCCTCCGGTCGACCGGGCGGCGGAGCGCATTTTTCAGATCTTCGGCAAAGACACCCTGGACCAACTGCTTCCCCTGGCAGCCGAACTCAACCTGGAGCGTGCCGGGCTGCCCGAACCGCCTCCATGGAAGCGTGAAGCGGACTACCAGCCGCCTGCTGCCGGCCTTATTAGGATCAGCGGATTCGCCTCCAAACCCGAGTTGCAGAAGCTCAATCGCAACTCCATTTATTGCTTTATCAATCGCAGGCTGGTGCGTGACCGCGTGCTGCTGCATGCGGTAAGCGAGGCCTACCGCAACATCCTGCCGCCCACTTCCTTTCCCGTTGTTTTGCTCTTTCTGGAGCTGCCTGCGGAAGAAGTGGACGTAAACGTCCATCCCGCCAAGACCGAGGTGCGTTTTCGCCAGTCGAGTTTGATTCACGACTTTGTCCGCGATAGCATCCGCAACAAGTTGACCGTGGCGCGTCCGGCAGCGGCCTTCCTGAACGCGCTCGTCTCCCATCCCAGCGCCACACCGGCCCTGGTTCCCGATCTGTCGCCGTCTTTCAGTGGCGAGGAGACTGCCGAGCAGTTCTTCCTAACGCCGCGCCCGGTCACACCGATTGCCGGGGATCTTCGATTTCCCGATCCGGCTCCAGACACCAATGGCGTTCCGGCGGCGCTCCCCGCCGCCTTTTCCGATCCCACCGAGCACCCGCCAGACACCGGTTCACAGTTGCCCAGCATCGCGAGCAACGCGGGAAACGGCTGTTCCCACTCCGGCTTCCCGGAGCTCTCCTCCGAGGAGACGGAGCAAGCACCGCCGACCCTGCAGGGTTTGGCATCCCTTAAACCCCTTGGCCAGCTGCGCGAGTCTTTCATTCTAGCGGTGAACCAAGAGGGCCTATGGATCATCGACCAGCATGTCGCCCACGAGCGTGTGCTCTTCGAGCGGGTGCTGCGGGAGCGCAAGGTGGAGAAAGTGCAACGCCAGAGATTGCTGATGCCAATGCTTATCGATCTGCTTCCGGCGCAGATGGTCACCTTTTCCAGCATCGCTCAGGAACTCGAAGAGAATGGATTCGAAGTCGAACCTTTCGGGCCGCGCACTATCGCGGTCAAGTCCGCGCCCATTGGCCTGGATGGCCAGGAGCTGCAGCGCATGCTCATCGAGGTTCTGGAGCAAGGGGAGCGCAGGGAACAGGCGCAAAATCTCGAAGCGGCGCGGACACGCATTGCCGCCTCGATTGCCTGCCATGCGGCCATCAAGATCAATACGCCGCTCGACCCCGCCCGGATGGAATGGCTGATTGCCGAGCTGGCAAAAACCGCGCATCCTACCAGTTGCCCGCATGGCCGCCCCATCGTCCTGCGCTATGCTTGGAGAGACATTCAACGGGCATTTCAGAGGATCTGATACGACCCTCTCGCTATTTCGCCCGTCTCTCGCGGCAGTTAACAAACGCAAACAGAAGGATCATCTTTTGACAGCAGATCAGCTCAAAACCGCGCGGGCGGCGCACTGGCGCCAGAACGGGAACCCTATTCTCACGCTTGAGGATGCGCAGAGCTGGTTCGAGCAGCATCCTTTGAGTCTTTTTCTCCCGCGTCACGTTCAGCTGCCGGCGCCAGCACCATCCTTCGTTGAGGCTTGTCAGGGAGCAGCCAATGCCACTCCTCCACAAGCGGCGATCGAGCAGGCGCGCGAGTTGCTGGTCAGGCTGATCGGATCCGGAAAAGTAGTCGCTCTCAATCTTTTTGGCACGTTGGGAGAACAGCCGGATTTCCTTGCACAGACAGAGATTCTGCCTTTTGTCATTGCACTGCGCGGGGAGCGGGACTGGAAGCAGGCGCCGGTAACGTCCGGCGGCCATAAAGTATCTCCGCTGGTTCTCGAATTGTGGAAAGTTCTGGAGCGGGAGGGTCCGCTCACCGTAGCCGAAGCCCGGGAGAAGCTTGGCCGCGAACTTACCGAGGCAGCCGTGCTCCGCGCGTTGAACGAGCTCTGGCAGCCGTTGCGCGCGATACCGGTGATGCGGGAGGCTGGCCGGCCGGCACAATGGGAACTGGTCCAACTGCATCACCGCGCAGCGCTCACCACGGGAAGCGCCGCCTCGCAGGTAACCGCCATCTCATTGCTGGTTTCAATGTATCTGCAGTCGGTGTATGCGGCTACCGGCGAGGAGATTGAGATTTTTCTTTCTCCATTGGTTTCACGCTCCCGCGTTCGTGAAGCTGTGCGCGGATTGTCGGCAACCCGGCAGATCCATTCCCTTTCTATGGACGCGCAGACTTATTACTTCCTCGAGGGCGGGTTGCCGGAGTTTGCGCCGGAAGCAGAAGTAAAACGGCCTGAACCGGCACGCAGGAGCCGGTTCGAAAAGCCCAGCGCACCGGCGAAGTTCGCAACGGGACCAGTAAGGCTCCCAAGCACTCCAATTCCGCCGTCTCCTACGCGTCAAGAAACTGCTCGAAGGCCCCAACAGTTCAGTGCCGGCGCTGCGAAGCGAAGCCAACAGGACGAAGCCCGGAGCGAGGCCCGAGACGAGGCCCAACACGAGCCAATGACAAGCGCCCACGAACTCAAGAAAAGCCGCGCTGGCCGGCTAAGGAACGCCCCCCGACGGGTCCAGCATTCGGCACACGCACTCCGCCGCCAGGCGCTCGTCCATCTCGTCCTCTCATCCAGGGGCTCGTCCTCCTGTCCGGGAGGCACTCGTCCTCCTCGTCCGGGAGGCGACTGGAAGCGCAAATCTGCTGCTCCCAGTGGATCCAAAGAGAGTTGGCGCAAGTTTCCACAAAGGCCAAAGACCAGTGATCGCCCGGAGATTCGCTCCGAAAGTCCAGCACAGAATCGTCCGCAGCGGCGCGACACCAAACCGCGTTGGGACCGCGGCCGCGCACCTGATAAAAGCTATTCTGCAAAGCCTTATCAAAGGGGTGACCGGCAAAAGGGGCCCAGAAAGAATACGGGCGCACCGGACCGTAGTCCAGCAGGACAAGGCTTCGAACGCCCTAAGCGAAATGTGGGGGCGAAATTTCCGCCCAAGTTCCCGTCCAGATTCCCTTCCAAGCCAGACGAACCCGCAACGGAAAAGGCAAGATTTGGGCGTCGGCCCTTTTCCCCGCCCGGCAGCGCTCCCATCAATCCATCGGGTAGAAAGTCAGAATTCAAGTCCGGAGGGTTCAAGGCGCGCGGCTCCGGATCGCGTCCTTTTAGCCCCAGATTCTCCAAGTCAGGCGGGACCCCGCGGAGTGAAGCTGGGGGCAATAAAGGAAGTGGAAAGCGAAGCTTCCGTGATAGAAATTTGGGGAAGAAGAAACCTGAAGCATGACGGAGAACGTCGACTCGCACCTGATCATCGCCATCGATGGGCCTGCGGGCGCAGGCAAGAGCACGGTTGCCGCGCGGATCGCCCAGCGCTTCGGGCTAGTGAATCTTGAAACGGGCGCGATGTATCGCGCCTTCGCGTTGAAGGCAATCGAAAGCGATGCCAGCTTTGACGATGCCGGCGAGCTCAACCGCCTGGCCGCAAAGACCGAGATCCGGCTCGTGCCCGCCGGCGGCAGCAATCGCGTTTATCTCGACGGTGTCGAAGTGACCCGGAGAATTCGTGAGCCTGACGTCACCGCTGCCGCCTCGCGGATAAGCGTTCACCCGGATATTCGCAAGTGGATGGTCGCTATGCAGCGTCAGCTCGGCGCTTCAGGCGGAATTGTCATGGAGGGCAGAGATATAGGCTCCTCCGTTTTTCCTCATGCGGATGTAAAAATCTTTCTGGATGCCGCAGCCGAGGTTCGCGGCCAACGCCGCTTCCAGCAGGACGGGACCGCGAGCACTCTAGCTCCCGAATCCGTTCTGGCGGAGCTTCGCGAACGGGACAGACGCGACCGGACGCGCGCCGAATCTCCGCTCGCGCCCGCGCCCGATGCGGTAGTCATCGACTCGACCGGCCTCTCGCTTGAAGAAGTGCTGGCCCAGGTCGAGTCCATCATCCAGAACGGTTGACCAGGAGCGATTGACCAGGAGCAGTTGACCGACAGATCAATTTGACACAACTGTTGAGTGGATTGAGCCTACGGCAGAAACAGGATGGATATATCCCAAGCCGCGGCCATCAACGGTCTTTTTCCTCAAGAAAAAGGCCACTTTGTGGAATTCATCGAAGCCGCACCTTTCCTGTTTCTGCCTTAACCGCTCGATTCGCTCATCTTCTCCACTGTCGAGTACAGCCGTTGGGCAAATTGCGCCGGCTCTTCCCCCGCTTCCATAATCAGCGGCTCGCCGAATCGAACTGAAACTGTGCCGGGCCGGAACCAGGACCTCTGGCCGAGCTTGAGAGGTCCCAAGCCGGAAATGTAGACCGGCTGCACCGGGACTTGCGACTCCTGGGCCAACAGGCCGATCCCGGATTCGAAGGGCTGCAAGCTGCCGTCGGGCGAACGCCTGCCTTCGGGAAAGACCAGGACATGATACCCGTGGTCCAGGGCATCTCCGGAATGGGCGAAGCTCCGCCGCAAGCCGCCGCCGCGGGGCAAGGGGAATACATTGAGTAGCGCGGTGACCAGCCAATAGGCAATGGGTGTGACGAAACCAGGAACGTAATGCTTTTCCGCTTTTGCGGCTCGCCAACGCGCGAGTATCTCGCCGGACATGGCAATCGCTACATGGTCGCGGTCCCGGACGCGCAACGCGTAAAGCAGGATAGCTGCGTCGAATGCGGTGACATGATTGGCAACGATGAGAGAGGGCCGAAAAAGAGGCCGTCGAGGAACAGCGGGCGCGAGCAGCAGCCAAGTCAACGGACGTAGGACCAGTTCCATAAATCCGGTGCGCACGATCTGAACCGGGAGCGACCATGGCCAGCAAGGAAAGACCGGCTTGTCCCGCTTCGCTACCATCCTTCTCGGCGGCTGCACTGGCGCTGTGGCTGCCTGCTCCTCACCGGGTAGAGCTTGGGTTGGTGTTGGGGCGGCCTGCTCACCGGTCTGGGCCGGGCTGACCGAGGGTGCCGGGGAACTCTGTGTGGAATGCAGCAGAGCTCGCACGTCCCCGACGGTCTTGATTCGTTGCCAGACGGAGTCATCGACCTCCACACCAAACCTTGTCTCCAGCGCCGCTGCAAGCTGCACCATGGCCAGACTGTCAAGGTGCAGGTCCTCCGCCAGGCGGCTTTCGGAGGAAATCTGCTGGTTACGGCTCGCCGGCTGCAACTGATGCAAGAGCTCGATTAATGGATCTTCGAGCGAGTCCGGGGCTGCGCTCCCCGCGCTGTGGCCGTTGAGCGTATTCAACGATTGGTCTACCCATTTTTCGACTGGCCGGCGAAGAACTTTGCCCGTGGAGGTGCGGGGAAAATCCGGCTGAGGCCAGACCAACGAGTAGAGCATCTGTTGAGGGCCGGATAGTTCACGGTTGGCCGCGGCAGTGGCAGCGTCGGCATCGAGATGGCCGGGCGGAGACGGAGCCAGCAAAACAGCGACCGGGACCGGTCCTTCCGGAGAGGCGTAGGGAATAGCCAAGGCATCGCGAACGCCGGATTGGCGGCGTAAAGCCTTCTCCAGATCCTCAGGATGAACATTCACGCCTGCCGAGGTTACAATGACGTTGCTCTTGCGGCCGGAAAAGACCATCTCCCCGCGCGCATCCCGCGTAACCAGGTCACCGGTCTCGAGCCAGCCCTCGGGACGCTGTTCCATCTGCCCATGCCGCCATACTCGATCGGCGACCGAGGCTCCGCGCACCAGAATCTCACCCTCCGGTCCGATCTCGACTTCGCGCCCGCGAAGCGGCCTGCCGATACTGCCATGAGTGGGTTTGAAGGGATGATTCAAGGTGACCAGCGCCGTGGTCTCAGTCATTCCGTAGCCCTGGATCAGAGCGAAGCCCGCGGTGGTCCAGAAACTCTCCATCTCAGCAGATAAAGCGGCCCCGCCGCAGACCAGCGCCCAAAATTTTAGACCGAAGCGGCGATGCACCCCCCGCATGCGCCACCAACGCTTCCAAAGCGGTTGGCCGCGAGCCTCAGTCAGCAGTTCCGGCAACTCCGGCATTTCGGCTGCCAGGTGTCCGCGCAAAAGATCGAGCACGCGAGGAACCGCGGAGAGAACGGAAATACGATCCTTGTGGATTGTTGCAATCAGGCGAGAGGCTTCGAGCCGCGACTCATAGTGCACCTCGAGGGGGATCAACGGGGGCACCCAGAGGCCCATGAATTGCCCGAAAACATGGCTGAGCGGCAGGGTATGCAGGACGCGCAGCGGGCGCACGAAACGCATGTAGCGCTGGTATTTACCGATCTCCTCCTCCAAGGGATCGAGCGAGGCCAGGACGTTGCCGTGCGTGTGCACAATACCCTTCGGTTCCGATGTGGTGCCCGAAGTAAATACGATCTGCAAGACGGACTCACGCGAAAGCCCGGCGGCGGGCGTGTAATTGGGAGGCGGAAGCTCTCGGACGAAGGCGGCAAAGGCCAGCGTAGGAGCAGATTGCTCCCGGTCGAGCTGTCGCATCAGCTCCGGGTTCCCAACCACCAGCTTGGGCCGGACTTCGGCGGCAACCTTGCGAGCGAACTCGGCGCTGCTGGAGATATCGAGCGGGACGGCAACCACTCCGCGCAAAATACAACCGAAGAAGGCGGCAATCCACTCGACCGAGTTCTCGCCCCAGATCAGCACGCGATCGTCTATTTGGTGATCGCGACGATCGAGCTCCGCCGCAAAACGCGCGCTCAGCTCCGCCAGCTCCTGCCAACTGGACGGCAAACGGCGGTTGCCACGATGCGTGACGACCGCGATTTGCTTTCCGTGGCGGCGGAAGTCGTCCACGAGGGTAGCCAGGTTTGGACGCATAGGAGCTAAGAGGCGGTTAGCTAAAAAGCGGTTAGCTAAGAACCGGTCAGCTAAAGAGCGGTCAGCGAGAGGATCCTTGGTTCAAGCATCACCCGCTGACCGGACTTTAGCTGACCGCTTTATCAGCTGACCGCTGCCAACTGGAGGGCAAACGGCGGTTGCCAAATGCGTAACGACCGCGATTTGCTCTCCCTGGCGGCGGAAGTCGTCCCGCTGACCGGACTTTAGCTGAACGCTTTATCAGCTGACCGCTTCTTAGCTGACCGCTTCTTAGCTAAAATAGCGCAGGGAGCATCCTTTGGCGGAATCTATTTATGACATTGCAATCATCGGCGGTGGTCCGGCGGGCTACACAGCAGCTATTCGAGCCGGACAATATGGATTGAAGGTTGCCCTTATCGAGCGCGAGGATAAGCTAGGCGGCACTTGCCTGCATTGGGGCTGCATTCCGACCAAATCTCTGCTGTTCAACGCGGAGGTTTACGATCACGTGCAGCATGCTAAGGAATATGGAGTGGAGGGCGTAGGCAAGCTCACCATCAACTGGCAGGCCATCCTCGATCGCAAGAACGGAATCGTCACCAAGCACGTCAAGGGCCTCGATTTTCTGATGCGCAAGAACAAGGTCGCCGTTATTCAAGGGACTGGACGGCTCACCGGCCCGGCTAAAGATGGAATTCACGTCATACCGGTGAAGAGCCAGACCGGCGAGCAACAGGTCAGGGCCAAGAACGTAGTGCTTGCCACCGGCTCGGATGCGCGGATGCTGCCCGGCCTGGAACCCGACGAGAGCATTCTTACTAATATAGAGATTCTGCGCATCGGCCAGATTCCAAAATCCATGGTGGTCATTGGCGCGGGCGCTGTCGGCGTCGAGTTCGGGTCCATCTTCAAGAGCTTCGGCAGCGATATCACCATTGTCGAATACCTGCCTCGCCTGGTCCCCAACGAAGACGAGGAAATCAGCAAGGAACTGGCGCGCGCCTTCCGCAAACGCGGCATCGAGACCCACACCGGCGCCAAGGTGGAGAAGGTAGAGAAGACCAAAAGCGGCGTAAAGGTCAACTTTACCGGCTCGGATGGCAAGCCGGTTACAAAGGAAGCCGAGAAGGTCCTGGTCGCGGTGGGCCGCGCTCCGCGCACGGAGAACCTGGGGCTGGACAAGACCAAAGTCAAAATCGAGCGCGGCTTTATCCTGACCAATGAGTGGATGGAAACCGGCGAGCCGGGCGTCTTCGCTATCGGTGATATTGTTGCCGGACTGCCTCAGTTGGCCCATGTGGGGGCTATGGCGGGAATCACAGTTGCGGCCAGAGTCGCAGGCAAGAGGGCCCGGCCGGTGCGCAGGGATCGCGTTCCCGCCTGCACCTACTGCGAGCCACAGATTGGCAGCGTCGGCCTGACGGAGACCCAAGCCAAGGAAAAGGGCCTTCAGGTCAAGGCAGGCAAGTTCCCGTTCTCCGCGAACTCCAAAGCGTCGATCGTCGGCTCCCACGAAGGCTTTGTGAAAGTAGTCGCGGAGGCGAAATACGGCGAAATTCTCGGCGTACACATCATTGGCCCTCAGGCCACGGAATTGATCGCCGAGTCCGTGACCGCTTTGGAGATGGAGGCAACCATCGAAGACATGATGTTCACTATCCATGCCCATCCGACGCTCTCCGAAGCGATGCTGGACGGCTTCTCCAGCGTGGAGAACATGGCGATCAATGCTTGAGAGCTAAGGAGCGGTCAGCTAAGAGCCGGTCAGCTGAAGGCCGGTCAGCTAAAAAGCGGTTAGCGAGAACGTTCTCAGTTCAAACATCACTCGCTGACCGGACCTTCGCTAAACATTCCCTAAGCTAGCCGTATTGTTATATTGCGCAATTCAGGCGCAAGGCTTTTAGCTGACCGGTTTTTAGCTGACCGGTTCTTAGCTGACAGCTTTTTGGCTGACCGCTCCTTAGCTGCTTATGATTCATCTCGTTTATCTCGGCCGCGTGGGCTATCAGGATGCCTTGGCTTTGCAGGAGCAATTGATCCGGCAGCGCAAGGAAGAAGAGATTGGGGACACGCTGCTCTTGCTCGAGCATCCTCCGGTGGTGACCCTGGGCCGCAATTCGGAACGCCGGCACATCCTGGCCGATGAGCGGGTACTCGAAAGTCGCGGCATCTCCGTTATTGAAACCAATCGCGGAGGGGATGTGACCTACCACGGTCCGGGCCAACTGGTCGGCTATCCCATTCTCGATCTGCGCGGATTCAATCCCAGCCTGGGCGCCATCGACTATGTACGCAAGCTGGAGGAAGTCCTTATCCGCTCCTGCGCGGATTACGGAATTTTGACCGAACGCATTCCCGGCCGCACCGGAGTCTGGACCATGCCGGGAGGCCAAATTCGCGAAAAGAAGATCGCGGCAATCGGCGTTCACATCTCGCGGGCGGTAACCTCTCACGGCTTCGCCCTCAATGTCACGCCCGATTTGAAGGATTTTGAATGGATTGTACCCTGCGGCATAGCCGATCGCGGCGTCACCAGCATCGAAGAAGAGATTGATAGACAGATTCACTCAACCCCTACGCTCGAGCAGATATCAAACTCGATAGCCCGCCATTTTGGCCGGGTATTTGCGCAGCCCGTTCTTTGGTGTGAGCCGGAAAAGCTAAAAGACAGTCAGCTAAGAAGCGGTTAACTAAGAAGCGGTCAGCTAAAATCCGGTCAGCGGGTAATTTTTGCCGCGAGAATTTTCTCGCTGACCGTTTTCAGCTGACCGGACCTTAGCTGACCGGTTTATAGCTGACCGCCTTTTAGCTGATGGAAAGGGAATGCATGCCGACGGATGTAATCATGCCCCAGATGGGCGAATCGATTTTTGAAGGCGCCATTACCAAATGGCTGAAGAAGCCAGGTGACACGGTCGAGAAGGACGAGCCGCTTTTTGAGATTTCGACCGATAAAGTGGATGCCGAGATCCCGTCTCCGGCCAGCGGAGTGCTCACCGAGATCAAGGCGGCGGAAGGAAGCACGGTCCAAATTAATACGGTGGTCGGCGTCATCGAGGAAGAGGCAGGCGCGAAGACAACCCCTGCTGCTCCTTCCGTCTCTGCTGAACCGGGCGCCTGCCGCGCCAGCCCCGCCGCCGCAAGCCAAAGCGAAGGCGGAAGAGCCCGCGCAGCCGGCTCCGGCCAAGAGCGCGCCTGCCGCGAGCGCTGCGCCTGCCGCTGCGGTAGATGTGGTTATGCCGCAGATGGGCGAGTCCATCTTCGAAGGAGTCATCACCAAATGGCTGAAGAACGCCGGCGACAGGGTCGAAAAGGATGAGCCGCTCTTTGAGATTTCGACCGACAAGGTGGATGCCGAGATTCCCTCTCCGGAAAGCGGCATACTCTCCGAAATCAAGGTCCCTGCGGGCTCAACCGTGCAAATCAATACGGTGGTGGCGGTCATCGGCGGGGGCGCCGCAAGCGCTCCGGCAGCTGAAGCGCCGGCCCCAAGCGCTCCGGCTAAGGCTGAAGCAGCGCCGCCGGCAGCCGCTCCTCTCCCAGCCAAAGAAACGGGCCCCGAAGCTGGGCCGGGTGAGCGGGTGCGCTCCTCTCCATTGGTTCGCCGCCTCGCTAAGGAAAACAATATCGATTTAAGGCAAGTCCCTTCCACCGGGTTGGGAGGCAGGGTTACCAAGGAAGACATTCTCGGCTTCGTCGCCAAGGGCGGCCAAGCGCCGCCGGCTCAACCCGCGGCAAGCCTGCCCGCCGCGCAACCAACGGTCGCGGCATCCGCGACCGCGGCTGCCGCTCCGCCTGTACCGGCTTCAGCGCCCTCCGCGGGACCTAGCGGCGATCAGCTGGTCCCCCTGTCCAAAATGCGCGCCATCATTGCCCATCGCATGGTCGAATCCAAGCACACCAGCGCTCACGTGCATAGCGTCTTCAAGGTCGATATGAGCCGCATCGTGCGCATCCGTGAAAGGGAAAAGGGTAAGTACGAGCAGCGCAATGGGGTCAAGCTCACCTACATGCCGTTCATTTCCCGCGCCACGATCGCCACGCTGCGCAAAATGCCCATCGTGAATGCGTCCATGGAAGGCGACGCGATCCGCTATCACAAGAGCGTTAATCTCGGGATAGCGGTGGCGCTCGACTGGGGCCTGATCGTTCCCGTGATCAGGCAGGCGGAAGAGCGCAATTTCCTGGGTATCGCGCGCGCCATCGCCGACTTGGCGGAAAGGGCTCGGGCCAAGAAACTCAAGCCGGACGAAGTCGGCTCCGGAACTTTCACGATTACGAATCCGGGGCTTTTCGGCGAACAGTTCGGCACGCCGGTGATCAACCAGCCGGAGGCGGCCATCCTCGGCGTCGGCGGCCTGTTCAAAGAACCTACAGTTGTTACAGACGAAAACGGCTCCGATTCCATCGCCATCCACAGCGTCATCCGCCTCACCCTCGGCTTCGATCACCGCATCATCGACGGCGCCGATGCCGGCAGGTTCATGGCCGAGCTGAAGAAGTATCTGGAGAACTGGAGCGAGGATATTGGGTGAAGGGAGCTAAAAGCCGGTCAGCTAAAAAGCGGATAGCTAAAGGCCGGTCAGCTAAGAACCGGTTAGCGAGCGATTTCTGAAGCGAAAACATCTTAGCTGACCGGGCCTTAGCTGACCGGATTTTAGCTGACCGGACTTTAGCTATCCGCCTTATAGCTTGCTTTTGGCTTCCAGCACCCGCGCCACTGCCTGCTCGGGCGTATCTGCAGTCGCCGAAAGATGGCCCATCTTTCTTCCCTTGCGCGGGATTTGTTTCTCGTAGAGGTGCAGCCGTACTTCGGGTACGGCCAGCGCAAGGTCGAAGCGCGGCTCCTTATATCCCTCTTGATCCAGCCAAAGATCGCCTAACAGGTTCACGATCGCGCCGGGACGAACTATCTTCACATCGCCCAAGGGCAGATCGCATACCGCGCGGACCGCCTGCTCGAACTGGCTGGTGACGCAACAGCGCTCGCTGGCGTGGTAGCTGTTGTGGGGGCGCGGAGCGAGTTCGTTGACGTAGAGTTCGCCTCCGCGGGTGAGAAACATCTCTACCGCAAGCAGGCCTTCGAGCTTGAGTTTGCCTGCCATGGAGACCGCGATCTCGCGCGCGGCGGTCTCCACCTGCTGCGGAATCGAGGACGGAAGCATGCTCCAGAGCAGAATCTGATCTTCGTGATGATTTGTGGCCGTGGGGAATGCGCGAATCTCACCGCCCGGAGTGCGCGCTACCATCACCGAGATTTCGAGTTCCAGATCGAGCGCCTCTTCGGCTACACAAGCCGCCTCCCCCAGGGCAGCCCAAGCCGCGGCAGCGCGTTCACGCCGAGTTTCCCCTCCGCCAATCGGAGACATATTCAAGTCCAGCTTGATCTGGCCCGCGGCCGTCGTACCCGCCTTGAGCGCGCTTGAGGTAAAGGCGCCCACTGGTATCTGCGTTGGCTTGGATGAGATTGACGAGATCGTCCAGATCGCTGCCGGATTCGATTACGCGGTACGGCCCCACAGGGAAGCCGTTGCCGCGCAGCCATTTCTTTTGCCGGATCCGGTCCTGCACCATTCCCAGGATCTCCGCCGATGGCCGGACTGGAGCATATTTCCCGGCAGCCGCTAATGCGGCCATCGAGATCTGCTCAATCTCCAGCGTGACCACATCGCAGCCACGGGCAAGGTTTGCCGCTGCACGGGCATCGTCCCAGGATCCTTCAAAGCAGGCATCGACGACAAAGCGAGCCGGGCAGGAGGGATCGGGGTCCATGACCTGTACCCGGTATCCCAGGGAGCGCGCCGCCATTGCCGTCATGCGGCCCAATTGACCGCCGCCGAGAATCCCTAGGGTTGCACCCGGCAGGATGGGCTTCGGCACGATACCGCTCATGCCGGCAATTCCTGCTCAAGAACTTCTTTGGCCCGCGCCTCTCTCCAGGAGCGAAGCTGCTTACTCAAACGGAGATTTTCCAGGGCCAGGATCGATATGGCCAGCAAGGCGGCGTTCCCAGCGCCAGGCTTGCCGATGGCCAGAGTCCCTACCGGGATCCCCTTGGGCATCTGCACAATCGAGAGCAGAGAATCGATCCCGTTCAGAGAGGTCGCGGGGATCGGCACCCCGAGCACGGGAAGAATTGTCTTCGCGGCGATCATCCCGGGCAAATGCGCAGCCCCGCCGGCACCCGCAATGATGACCTTGAGCCCACGCGCCTCCGCGCTTGCGGCATACTCAAACAGCCAATCAGGAGTTCGATGGGCGGAGACGATCCGCGCCTCATGGGGCACGGAGAACTCGCGCAGAAGCTCGATACACGGCGCCAGCGTCTCATAATCGCTCTTGCTGCCCATGACTACGCCTACCACCGGATCCGGAGACTCGCTCATGGAGCAGATTATAGTCAGCTGAAAGCCGGTCAGCTTAGAGCCGGTTAGCTGTCACTGAGAGCCTTCAGCTGCCGGTTTTTAGCTGAACCTGGCTATGCCCTTCACAAAGCAGCGCGTGCGTCTTATGTCCTTGTGCTGTATCGTTGATGGAGAGTCTTGATGAGACGCAACGCCGGTCTTTTGTTCGCAAATCTACTCAGCCTCTCTCTCGTCCTTGGTTGCGGGCTGGCCGGCAATCTTGGCCCAGCGACTATAGCGGAGGCGAATAATTCAAGGGCTATCCCTCCTCAATCTTCGCCTTTTCAACGGGTCGGCACAATTCTCCAGGGCGCCGCGAGTGAACAGTACACGTTGCAGGAGCCGACTGTCTTGTATGAGGGCGACCCCCAGCTCATTAGCGCGAATGCAGACGGAAATGTTTTTAAGCTCTGGTTTACTTGCGGCTGGAGTCGCGCCGGCCTCTGCTACGCGGAGTCCCAAGACGGGAAAACCTGGACCCGCGATCCAGCGCCCGTGATCGCTATGGGAACCCGGACCAGCGGTGGCATCATCCACGGTTTCGTCTTCCATTACAACGGCGTGTATTACGTGTACGGAGCTGTCCCCGCATGTTGCGGGGCTATCGGCTACTACACATCACCGGACGGAATCAACTGGACGCTGGCACACGAAAATGTAATCCCCACGGGTACATCCAAGCAATGGGACCATGAATTGGGCAACATGTACATCGTCCCCAGTAGCGGCAAGTGGCTCGCGCTCTATGAGGGCGGCGGGCCGCCTAATGACCTTTACTTTACCGGCGTCGCCACCAGCAACGATCAAGGCGTGACGTGGACGAAATACAGTGGAAACCCTGTTCTTAAATCAGTAATCAACGGTGCATTCGGCGGCCCTGAGATTCACCTGATCAACGGCACATACTACCTGTGGGCGCAGTGCAACGTGACCAGCAACGGGCACCTGGACAACGAGCCCAGCGATATCTGCCAAGCCCACAGCGACGACTTTTTCCATTGGCAGTTCGACAGTGGCGGTCAACATGTATTCGTGCGTCAGACCCCCGACGAGGGACCAAACTCCGCCGGCGGCCAAGTTGCCGATCCAAGCATGGTCGAAGTCAACGGATCGACATACATATTCTATGACGCAACCTCTTCCCAGCTGGGCACCAGCTCTGAGCCAGGCAAGAGTTTGCATCTGAAGCTGGCAATATTCCCCGGCACCCTTGAACAGCTAGCACAATCGTTCTAAGGATCTCGGAGCTATCCGAAGATCAGACCGCGGCAGTTGCCAATTTTTGTTGGCGTCGACGAATCCATCTCCTGCTCTCGACCATCATTAATTACGTGGTTCATAAGGCCATGCGAATTCTCTTTTCTTCAACGCTATGTAATCTCCTCCTGGCGGCGGTATGCGCATTGCCGGTAGCGGCGGCCCAGGCTGCATCCATTCCGAAAGCTGTGACGGAGCCGGTAAGTGCCGATCTGACCACCGGCAGAGCGGACGATGCGATTGCGCGCATAACGTCGTCCCTTGCCGCGAACCCCGAGAACGCCAAGGCGCACAATCTGCTTTGCCGCGTGTACTACCAGGAAGAGCGATGGAACGATGCGATCAATGAATGCCAGGCCGCGGTCCGGCTTGCGCCGCAGGATAGCGGATATCACCTCTGGCTGGGCCGCGCCTACGGTGAAAAAGCCAGCAGCATCCATTCCATAAAGGCCTACGGACTGGCAAAAAAGGTGCGGGAGGAATTCGAGCGGGCGGTCCAACTGGACGATAAAAATGTTGATGCGCTCTCCGATCTCGGGGAGTTCTATACCGCTGCCCCGGAGGTTGTTGGCGGAGGCAAGAAAAAAGCCCAGGACGTGGCCCGGGAACTCGAACAATATGAGCCCGCGCAAGCTTACCAGCTCAAAGGCCGCCTGGCAGAGAAGGATAAGAATCTCGCGCTTGCGGAAAGCGAGTTCAAGGCGGCGGTTGAGGCCTCCAGGCAATCGGCCGACGCGTGGATGGCGCTGGCCTCTTTCTACGCGCGCCACCGGCAGTGGGACCAGATGCTCCAGGCAATGCACGCGGGGATCGATGCGGACGCGAAGTCAGCCAAACCGCACGGGCCGGCGCTGGTCAATGGGGCTACCCTCCTCAGCCGCAACAACCAGGAGCCGCAACTTGCCATCCAGCTACTCCAGCTCTATCTGGCATCGCCGAATCAATCGGCGGACTCGCCCGCCTTCAAGGTCCATGCGCAACTGAGCCGCTTGTTAGAGCAGCAAGGCGACCAAGCCGGAGCCCGGCAGCAAGTCGAATCCGCCTCCGCGCTCGCGCACGAATATCACCCCGCCGCACACAAGCAAAAGGCTGCGGAAGCGGGCCAGTAGAACGTTTTGCATTGGACCCGACCGAGGACTGGATTACGGTTTGAAGAGCGCGGTTCGTGATAGCGCTTGACATATTACGCTAATAGCGTAATTATCTACGCAGAATGCGTAGATCTCTAATACTCGGAGCGCTGTTCCCAGAGACACGGGCGAAGATACTTTCGACGCTTCTGCTTCAGCCAGAGAAGCGTTGGTTTCTGACGGAGTTGGCCCAACATTTAAGAACTCAGCCATCAAGCCTTCAGAGGGAACTGGAAGCCCTAAGCAAAGCAGGGCTGTTGCAACAGACCAAAGACGGTCGTCGTGTTTACTTCAAAGCGGATACCAACTCTCCGGTCTTCTCAGATTTGAAGGGCCTTCTCGAAAAGACTGCCGGGATGATTCCCATTCTCCGGGAAGAGGTTAATGCCTTCGGAGATCGGATACAACTTGCCTTCCTTTACGGCTCGACGGCACGGTCGGAGGAGTCGTCAGAGAGTGACGTGGACCTTATGATCGTGGGCGATGTGGGCTTGTCTGACCTAATCCCATCGCTGAGACGTGCGGAACGGCGATTTGGAAGGCCGATCAACCCTACGGTTTATTCTTCCAGAGAGTTCAAGACGAAAGCACGGAACCATGATCACTTCTTAACCACAGTGCTGCGCGGAGCAAAACAGTTCGTAAAAGGGAATGATGACGAGTTGGCAGCAGTGGCTGGCCAAAGGTGACATTAAGACGCACCAGACCAGCAAACAGGAAATCGATAATCTCCGGGCTCTAATCAGACGTGACCTGACTGATGCCGCTGTGACAGGATTATCCGCAGACCGACGTTTCGCGATTGCCTATAATGCAGCGTTACAAACAGGAACGATTGCGATCGCCTGTTCTGGATACAGGATCAGCGCCAGATTTGGCCATCACAAAGTGACATTCGAAGCTGCTGGGCTTGCTATCGGCAGTGAAGCAGCTGTGCTCTCTGATTACTTCGAGACTTGCCGACGAAAGCGCAACGTCATCGATTACATGACCTCGTCAGTCACCACAGACACCGAGGCGGAGGAGATTGTGGAACGAGCGAACGCGTTTCGCCTGCTCGTCGAGAAATGGTTGCGCGCTAGGCACCCTTCAGTCGCTATCTGATCAATACGCGAGAAGTCTTAGTCCACGCTCGCGCACGAATATCACCCCGCCGCGCAGCAAGCAAAAGGCTGCGGAAGCGGGCCAGTAGAAGGTTTCGCATCGAACCGGAAAAGCACCTGGAGCGACGGTTGGTTTGGATCGGTGGCCATAGAGCGGCGCTACTCACTTCCCGATGCAGAAGGTAGAGAAGATCTGATTGAGGATTTCGTCGGCGGTAGTTTCGCCGGTGAGCGAGTCCAGATGGCGCAGGGCTCCGTAAAGGTCGAGCAGCACCATTTCATGGGGGATATTTTGCTCGACTGCGCCTTCGCCGGTTTCCAGGGACGCTAGCGCCGCCGTCACCGCCTGCGACTGGCGCAGGTTGGTCAGCATGCCGCTTTCCGTCTCGCCGTGACTGCCGCGCACCAATGTCAGTATGCGGGCTTTGAGATCTTGAATGCCTTCGCCTCTTAGGGCGGAAGTGCGCACTACGGCCAAGTCCGGCGGCATCTCCGGCAGCAGGGCCTGGGGCAAGTCAATCTTGTTCACGATTACGATCGCCCGGCGAAGCTTGAGCGCCGCCAATAACTCCAGTTCCTCCTGCAGCAATGCTTGCGTCCCATCGAGCACCAGCAGCACGATATCCGCATCGGCCAAAGCCTCGCGCGACTTGCGAATGCCTATCTGCTCCGCCTCGTCCTCTGCCTCACGTAAACCCGCCGTATCCACCAGCTCGACCGGGATTCCGCCAAGTGAAACCCGCTCCGTCACCAAGTCGCGGGTGGTTCCCGGAGTGGCCGTCACGATGGCGCGTGCCTGGTCCGCCGCCGGACCCTGAAGCCAGCCGGGGCAAAAGACGAAAAGCTCTCGCCCGCTAAACCAATTTCAAACTGACCCACGAATCCGCTGTTCAAACGGAGTATAGACGTGGTATGGTTCACCGCGTGGTGAGGCGAGATATTTGCGCGCGTTGCGTATCGGCTTGCCCCTTTAAAGTGAACTCCTGATTTCTTCCCTGCTCAAGGAACAGCGGTTCGACCACGAAGCTTCAACTTCCTCGATATAGTTCGTTATGAAACGTCACCTCGGGCGCTCGACGACGATGGTCCATTTAGGTGAATTTCCATGCGGAATCAAATCCTTTGTCCTGCAATTGCGGCGGCGCTTCTCCTGCTATCCGGAGTTGTAACCGCCAGCGGGTGGGCCCAGTCTCTACAACCCGAACATTTGGCTGCGTATCAGCGCCTTCACGGATCAGCCGCTGGCGGGATCCGATGTGGCGGTTTTTGGCACGGATGGCCAACTGCTGTTTGAGCAGGCGAACGCCACAAACGCGCGCGGCATTTATCCAGTGAAGCTCACGAACATGCCGAAAGATTTCCGGGTGGTCGTGACCTGGGACCCGAATGGGCAAGAGAATGTATCCAATCTCCCGACTCTCGGGCTGGTGGTGCTCAGCGCCGATGTGCGCAATTACAACCCTGTAAAAGACGTTGTATACGTCAATCCGGTGACCACGATGGTAACGGGCGTATTGCTTCGCCATCCTGAATTCAGCCTGGAGCAGGCCCAGGCGCGGGTGCGGCGGTTTCTGGGCATGCCCGCCGACGCCAGTCTGGGAGCGGCGCTGCGTGAAACCCAGAGCTTCCAGTCCGCTTATTTTTCGGAATCGGCCTTTCTGCAGCAGGCGAACGAGCATGGCGGGTTGGTTTACTTCATGGGGGACCTTGTGAATCAAATGCTCGCCAATCAGGGCGCGGTGCATCGGTTCCCCTCCACCGCACTGCAAAGTTCCTCCGGCGGCATCGCCAGCTTTATCGCGAAAAATCTGGCTGCCGGGGCTCTTACCTGGGCGGAAGGGCAGGGGTTGGGCTGGGTGGCGCAGAGCGCGGGCCTCATCACGCCGGGCGCGACGGCGGCGCAAATTGACCAATTGCAGCAAAGCCTGGACAGTCTACAGAGCAGCGTCGATCAGTTGAGCAAGCAAATGGCGCAGGCCACGCAGGAGATTCTGAACGAGCTGACCAAGACCCAATACCTCATTATCGCGACGCAGGCGGTGGCGCTGGCTTCGGATGTGAATGTCGCCGAGCAAAACCTGGACTACTATGTCGATGGATGTCCGCCCTTGCCCGGTGACGGAACCACAGAATCGGCCGGGGTCATGCCGGCCGATTGGTGCGCTACTCAGGGGGCCTTGGTTCTCTCCCAGTTGAGCAACATCTACATCAACGGGTCCTACGAGAGACTCGCCAGCTGGCTTCTCGATAGCCAGACGGTCGGCTATAAAGGCATGATCCACCTGTTCAGCCAGTCGGCGGGTCAAAGCGTGCGCTTCTTCCGGCCGGCCGACTCGACCCGGGTGCAGAACATGTTCGATTATTGGGAAGCGGTCGAAACCCAGGCGGCCAACCTGAAGGTGGAACTCTGGCACTATAATGGCAACCAGAACAATTCGGGCGGCATAAAGCAACTGACTGACTTCCTTGGCAATCCGGAGCTCAATCCGCCGACGACCGGCACTTTCCAGGCCACGAACGCCGCCGAGCTGCAGTTGATGTTCCCGGCTGTTCCGGGGGGCACGGTGGTCGATACCAAGACGCGGCTGATGTGGCTCACCGACGTTCCGTCGCTCTTCCTGGGAGTTTACTGTCCGTATCATTTCTACTACAACTCAGCGTATGGGTGGGAGAACGCTCCCAGCCTCGAGGGGACCTATCACTATCACGGACTGCTCTGGATATCGCCAAACCTGCCCCAGATGCAGGCATTGATCGACGGCTGGAGCGGCAAGGCCTCCACCCCGATGGATTGGCTGGTCGCGCAATCGAAAGCGGTCGCGCCCGATTCGCCAACGAGCAACGGCTTTTTCAATATCATTGCGTGCAACGATGGCGGGCGATATAGCTACGTCTGGACCAGCACCAACCAGGGAAGCAGCGCTCCGAAGTATTCGCCCTACGCGCTGATGGACATGCGCAACGGTTCGGTGCCGGCGAAGAACACCGCTCCTTATGAAAATTACGGGAACTGGCTGATGCTCACGCGCTCTCTCGGGCAGGGAGAGCAGTACTACTGGTATCCGTAAGAGATCGGCGCCCCATTCAAGCCGGGGTCCCTTGCACACAATTTTTGTGCGCTGGAGTGACGGCCTCTCCTGTCGCAAATTATCAGGATGCTGAATCAAAGCTATGCAAGAGCAAGGAAAACCAGAGGTAAAGATTGGGAGGCGTTAATCCATTTTGCGATACGCTCAATATCGGCGAGGTCGGTTTCATCAGCATGAATTGGAACTGTGTACTGCAGAGAAGGCTCCAGCAGTTATTGGGAGGGCTGTCCATTGATTACGGCTGTGACGCTGAGCCCGCTCGCATTCCCGACCTTCCTAAACCCAGGACTATTACGTGAAAGGTTCCGATTACAAAAAGGCACTACGTAAACCGCAGAAGATCGCAACTGTACGTCCGCTTTCCGCCGAGCAGCGGGAGAAGTGTGTCACGCTTGTCGGGACGCCCTAAGACCCAACTCTACTTGCCGATGCAGAAGGTAGAGAAGATCTGATTGAGGATTTCGTCGGCGGTAGTTTCGCCGGTGAGCGAGTCCAGATGGCGCAGGGCTCCGTAAAGATCGAGCAGCACCATTTCATGGGGGATATTTTGCTCGACTGCATCTTCCGCGGTTTCCAGGGACGCGAGCGCCGCCGTCACTGCCTGCGACTGGCGCAGGTTGGTCAGCATGCCGCTTTCCGTCTCGCCGTGGCTGCCGCGCACCAATGTCAGTATGCGGGCTTTGAGATCTTGAATGCCTTCGCCTCTCAGGGCGGAAGTGCGCACTACGGCCAAGTCCGGCGGCATCTCGGGCAGGGGGGCCTGCGGCAAGTCAATCTTGTTCACGATTACAATCGTCCGGCGAAGCTTGAGCGCCGCCAATAGCTCCAGTTCCTCCTGCAGCGATGCTTGCGTCCCATCGAGCACCAGCAGGACGATATCCGCATCGGCCAAGGCCTCGCGCGACTTGCGAATGCCGATCTGCTCCGCCTCGTCCTGTGCCTCACGCAAACCCGCCGTATCCACCAACTCGACAGGGATTCCGCCAAGTGAAACCCGCTCCGTCACCAGGTCGCGCGTGGTTCCCGGGGTGGCCGTCACGATGGCGCGTTCGCGTTCGACAACACGGTTGAAGACTGACGACTTGCCGGCGTTGGCGCGGCCCACGATGGCGAGCGTCAGCCCCGCATGAACGATGCGCCCATGCAGAAAGCTCGCCGCCACCGGTTGGAGCGCGGCTTGCACAGCGGCAAGCCGGTTCAGGATCTCGTCCTTCGCCGTGACCTCGATATCGTCTTCGGCAAAATCGATGCCCGCTTCGAGAAGAACGATCAGGTCTGTCAATTGCCGCTTGATGGGCTGGATACGCCGGGAAAGCGCTCCTTCCAGTTGCTGTGCGGCCACCCGTGCTTGATAAAGTGTTTGAGCTTCGATCAGGTCGCGCACCGCCTCGGCCTGAGTTAGATCGATGCGGCCGCTCAAGAAGGCGCGCTGGGTAAACTCGCCCGGCTCAGCCACGCGCGCGCCGGCAGAAAGCGCGCGGGAAATCAGCGTCTCCAGGATCACCGGGGAACCATGCGCCGCCACTTCCACCACATCTTCGCCGGTATAGGAGTGCGGTGCAGCGAAATACGTCACCACACCTTCGTCCAGCTTTTCCTTCGTCTCCGGATCGAGGATGTCGCCAAAACGCGCATGCGCATGTGCGAGAGGATGGCGCAGCCGCAGCATCGGCTCGGCAATTCGTCGGGCATCCGGACCGGAGAGACGGACAATGCCGATGCCGCCGCGGCCGGGCGGAGTGGAGATGGCGACGATAGTGTCAGTAACGTCTTGCCGGGAGTTGTTCACTGTGGAGGTATTCATCGCCGAAGGCGCCAAGAAGATTTGTGGAATCCCAGGTCCCAGAATCGGGACCTTGGGGTACCCAGGCGGCGGGGTTTAGAGTATGCCCGGTTTGGCGGCAGTGCGGGCCGGGCGGGGCGTGCGCGCCCTCTCCATGCCGCGGGGATACACCACGACATATCTGCGCAGCCCTTCGCCGCTGCTCTCGGTTTCCAAATCCTCAAAGCCGCGAAAAGCCAGGTGCAGCATACGCCGCTCGCGGGAACTCATGGGAGCAAAGCTATAAGGCTGGCCGGAGCCGCGAACCCGCTCGGCGGCGGTTTCGGCTGCCAGCTTGAGTTCCCTCGCGCGGATGGCCTTGAAGTTATTCGCGTCGAAGGAGATCTTATCGTGCTCTTCCATCTCCAGCCGAACGACCTTGGCCGCAATATGCTCGAGAGCGCGCAGCAACTCGCCTCCGCGCTGGGTCAGCAGCGGCGCATCCGGCCCCGCCATTTCGACGTAGATCTCGCGCGCCTCCAGGCCATCCGGATCCTGTGCGCCGGAGCCTGCCGTGATCCGGTACTTCAGACGGAGCCCGCCTGTGGTCGTCAGTAGCTTAAGAAAGGCTGCGATCTTCTGGGCCGCGGCTGCGTAGTCATCGATGGGCATCGCTATAGCGTTTTCACAATTACTGTGTCCTGGTGAGGGTTGGCTATGTGCAGGCGTTCTTTGATGGAACGCCTGCGTCGAGAGTAGTTTCTTGGGAAAAACCAATCGTGAAAACGCTATAGTATCGCACTTGGCCTAGGGCCTGGAGAACCGTGCTAGCGCCTGGCCATCTGACGGCCGGCGCCCTTCTTCTTGGCCGCGCGCTTGGCGGCCATCTCGCGCATTTGTTTCCCCATGCCGGTGCGGTTCATGATCGCCTGCTGAATCACATTGATGACGTTGCTGAAGGCCCAGTACAGGGTTAGCCCGGAACCCAGACTCCAGGTCATAAAACCGAAAAACACGGGCATGGTGAAGGCCATCATCTTCTGCTGCGTCGGATCCATTCCGGGCGATGGGGTCAGGTACTGCACCAGGAACATGGTCACGATAAAGAAGATGGGCAGAATATGCAGCGGATCGGGCGCAGCCAGATTGTGCAGCCAGTACCAATGGGCCTGGCGAAGCTCGATTACATTGCCCAGCATCCGATAGAAGCCATAAAGCAGCGGATACTGGATCAACATGGGGAGGCATCCCCCGAACATGTTCACCCCTTCGCGCTTCTGGAGATCGAAGATCTCCTTGTTCATCTCCGCGCGGCGGGGGTCGCTGGCTTTGTACTTCTTATATTTCTCCTTGATCGCGTTCATCTCCGGCTGAACGCGCTGCATCTTCAGCGCCGATTTCATCATCTTGATGCGAGTCGGCAGCATGGCCATGGTGATCACCAGGGTCAGGACCAGAATGGCCCAGCCCCAGTTGGCAACGATGTCCTCATGCACCCAGCGCAAGGCCAGAAACAAAGGCTTGGCGATAAATCCCCAAAAGCCAAAATTTAGAATCGGTTCGATACTCGGGCCGGTCGGCTTTCCATCCTCCGCCATAGCGTGGACTGAGGTGAGCACGTCGATGACCTTTGGACCGACAAAAAGGCGGAGGCCTTCCGCTCCGCTCCGATCTGTTCCGCTGGGTTCTCCGACCGCGGCGCCCAGCAAAGACGCGGAAAAAGTCGGCCCTTGCGGATTCTTGGGATCGCGCGGCAGCGTTAATTCATTCTTCAGACCAACCAGGGCGGCTTGGGAGGGCGTGTCCGGCAGAAAAACCGCCCCAAAATACAAATCGCTTACGCCGGCCCACTCGTAGGGGCCGCTTAGCGTCGCATCGTTCACCACTTTTTTCCAGGCGGTGTGATCCGCCTTGCCGTTCTGCATGTGATCGAGCTGAGACTGGGCGTAATCCGGCTGCGTTTCCTGGTCGCCAAAACCTGCCGGCCAGGCGAGCAGCACGTTCAGCGGAGCTCCTTGACGAGTGGCGGTTACCGTGGCGTGCAGCACATAACTGGAATCGAAAGCGAAGACCTTTTTCACCGTCAAGCCGTCGCCGGAATACTCAAACGTCAGTTCGCCCGGAGCCTTCAGCTCACCGGTCGCCGATGGGACGAAAAGAGCTTGCGCCAGTTCGCCGCGCACAGCCGCATCGCCGGTCCATAGAGAAAGGGGATAACCGAATTTCGCCGCGGCCGCGCGATTGACCAGGTCCAGCGGCTTGCCCTCATCATCTTTGTACTTCTTCAGAATCCAGGAGACAGCGTCGCCGCCGCGATTGGAGAAGGTGATTCTATAGAGATCGTTCTCGACCACCGTCGTACTCTGATTTGTGGCCGCTATCGGATTAACTTCGGGAGCAGCAGTGGAGTTGCCCGCTGTGCCGGAAGGAGGCGCGGCGGCGGGAGGAGCCGGGGCGGGTGTGGTGGTTGCCGGGGAGTTGGCGGGTGTAGTTTGCTGCGGCTGAGAGCTCTTCTTCGGAGCGAAGTATTGGAAGCCGAGAAACATCAGGAGAAACAAGACGGAGAAGATGAGAAGCGTACGGGAGGAGTCCCCGCCTCCGGAGCCCGGCTGATTGGGATTGCGTATTTCAGTCAAAGGAGAATTCCTGAATTCCTATGGAAGAGCAACTCTTATGATAAATGGCCGTGCTCATCCGTGCCGCTGGCCGCGGGGTTGGAATAGATCCCAGGAGGCGGGTCGAAGCCTCCCTTGCTGAACGGATTGCAGCGAAGAAGGCGCCAAAGCGCCAAGCCTGAGCCCAGCAGCGCCCCATGCCGTTCAACGGCCGCGGCTGCGTATTCTGAACAAGAGGGATGAAACCGGCACGCGCCGGCTGAACCGGAAACAGAGTGCAGCACAGGGGAAAGCCATCGCTGATAAAAGGCGAGCGCGCGCTCGATCATTGGCTCCGCTCCTGTTTGCTCAACGCCTGCTCGATGGTGAGGAAGACCCTCGATACCTCCCCGCGGAGGCGGGAAAAGTCAGCCGTCAAAATCGCGCGCCTGGGGTGCAGCACCACATCCACATCGTGGGTGAGCGCATGGAGACTCAGGCGAACCGCTTCTCTCATACGCCGCTTGATACGGTTGCGTTCTACGGCCTTGCCGAGAACCCGTCCGGCGGTCAGTCCCACACGCGGTCCCTCGCCCGGATAGCAGCGGCGAGAGGCGAAAAAATATGTCATCGACGGCGAGAAGTATTTTCGGCTCTCGTGATACACGCGTTGATAATCCGCGTGTTTGCACAATCTCGCCCGCCTCATCGGCTGTATTGACAGGTCAAACTCCTTGAGAGCCTGGCCAGTGTGTTCATCGGGAGGCTAGTACTGGTCTCATAAACCCAATGCCTTCGCCAACGCCGCGGATGAGACCCGCCGCCGAAGAGGGGCTCATGCTTTCGACCGGAGCCTCAAATCTATTTATGAGACCAGTTCTAGTCGCGGTAGCCGGCGCTCACGGAGACCCGCTTACGGCCCTTTGCGCGCCGGCGGGAAAGCACCGCAGCCCCGGCGTTGGTCTTCATCCGTTTGCGGAAGCCGTGGGTTTTCGCGCGATGGCGGCGGTTCGGTTGAAATGTGCGCTTGGGCATGAAACTGCGCTCCTGATCTCGAGAAAATTTGTACCCGCGGGCAAGGCTTAAGTATATACGGTGTAGTCTGTTTTCGCTATTTTTCCGGTCCGGCGCGCCGCTTCCCCCGGGCATTTCGCGGCAGTTTTCACAGCCTTCGGTGCAACTCTGAAGGTAAAATTCTTTTCCCGCGAAAGAGCGGTTACAGCGCCTTCCAACTGTGCTAGTATCGGCTCCGTTCACGATTGATTTCCGCACGTCTACATACCTGAACTTTCGTTCCGGATACTTTCGCGAAGAGGGTTGATCCTCAACGCAGTCCCTAAGCACCTGGGCAGAGAACAGCGCGCACTTTGCGAATAATGCGCGCAGCGGAGCCATTGGTTTTTACGGAAGTATCTTTCCTACGGAGTACCAGGGACGGCGGCGTGCCCGAAGGAAGCGTATGTCTTTTGTCGCCACAGCTACTACCGCCCTCAACCCCTGGGTGCGGATCCTAGGCGCCCTGGAAAAGAAGGTTAACCGTCAGTCCTTCGATACATGGCTTAAACCTATACGGTTCAGCCATGTGAACGGCCGAATGCTCTTCGTGCGCATCCCTACCGCTCAATTCCAAAATGTCGGGGATCGCTATGGCGACCTCATCCAGGAAGCGATTGACGTTCTGCAACTGGAGCTGGATGACGTCTCATTCGTCACTCAGGAGATGGATCCTACCCAGGTCCGCGTGCGCCAGGACGGCGGATTCGCCCCGGTTGGCTCGGACGCCTCGGGCGCGCCCCGCTCCGGCAATCGTCCCGGAAATACCGCAGCTCCCCAGCAAGCCAAGTTCGACTGGACCATCGCCGCACAGCTCAATCCGCGCTATACGTTTGAGGCTTTCGTCATTGGCAATGGCAACCAGTTCGCCCGCGCCGCTTCGGAAGCCGTCGCTGAGCGTCCCTCCAAGGCCTACAATCCGCTGTTCCTCTACGGCGGCGTCGGCATGGGCAAGACCCACCTGATGCACGCTATCGGCCATGAGGTTAAGCAACGCCAGCCGCAATGCGCCATCTGCTACGTCTCCAGCGAGAAGTTCACCAACGAGATGATCAATTCGCTGCGATATGACCGGATGACCAGTTTCCGCGACAAGTTCCGCTCAGTCGATCTGCTGCTCATCGACGACATTCAGTTCCTGGCGCAAAAAGAGCGGACGCAGGAAGAGTTCTTCCATACCTTCAATGCGCTTCACGACAGCATGAAGCAGATTGTGATCGCCTCCGACCGGCCTCCCAAGGAGCTTGCGGAGATCGAGGACCGGCTGCGCAGCCGGTTCGAATGGGGCCTGATCGCCGACATCCAGCCGCCCGATCTCGAGACTAAGGTGGCCATTCTGCAAAAGAAGGCGGAGAGCGAGCATGTCACGTTGCCCACCGATGTCGCCCTGTTCATCGCCTCCAATGTCCGCACCAACGTGCGCGAGCTGGAGGGCGCGCTGATACGCCTCTTTGCCTGGTGCAACCTCAATGGCATGGAAATCACCCTGCCCACCACCCAGCAGTGCCTGAAGCAGTTCATCGATACCCAGGTGCGCAAGATCACCATCGAGGCCATCCAGCGCGCGGTTGCCGAGCAATTCGGTATGCGGGTCTCCGAACTTAAGCAAAAGAATAATTCCCGGTCCGTGGTCGTTCCCCGGCAGATAGCCATGTATCTGGCCAAACAAATGACCGAGGCATCCCTGCCGGAAATAGGGCGGCAGTTTGGCGGCAAGCACCACACAACCGTCATGCACTCCATCGCCAAGATCGACGACCAGCGGCGATCAGACAAAGATCTCGATCGCACCGTCAGTAAAATGATGGAAGTCCTTAACAACTAGAGTCCAGGGAAAAGGACTGGACAAAAATCGGAGACGAGTAAGATCGGTTTTGAAAACAGTCCCGCAGGTACGGCTGAAATTGTGTAATTGAGCAATGATTCAGCGGTCCCTGCGGGACTGTTTGCCTTTGATACCCTACCCAGCACTTCGTGCGGGGCTATTTTCGCCCCGTCCCTTCCGGGCTCACCGAATCCGGACCCCTCGAGATTAGTTAAGATCTGCCCCCACTGATCCCCACTTGTGCAAAGCTGGGCCGTTGGGGACCCTCGTCAATCCTGCTCCTGGCCGCGGTTTCCACTCTGCAGCGCCTGGTTTCCACATGGTCTTCGCAGCCGCCTGTGCGGAATGCGGGAAAGTGGCGCCTGGTTCGGTCCATTCTTTCCCGTTTTACTCGTTTTCCTTTTGTGTCTGCCCGGTTTTCTAAAAACGGACACCCTCTCACCGCCGCGATCCACGCGGTTTCCAGCCTTCTTTCCACTTTTCCAGCGCAAACGGCTACTGCTACTAGCTAAATTAAGACTTATAAAAGATAAGAAACAGCAGTCGCGGGGCGGCCCGCGGCGGGAGGAAAAATGCACTAGAATCAAACTTTCAGATTCCTGTTCAGCTTGGCGCCAGCCTGGTGTAGAGTGAGTCCGAAGACGGATGAAGGAGAGCCGACACGATGCTTGGCGTGGGAGTTGAGCAGGAGCTAGCGGTGGCACAGGGAGCGGGAGCGATGGAGATAAGCGTCAGCCGTCAAGAGCTCTTTCGGGAGCTGAGCGCAACGCAGAGCGTCGTCGAGCGCAAGACGACGATTCCTATCCTCTCGAATTTTCTCCTGGAGGCCTCCGCAGGAGAAGCGGAGGGAAGCGGTCAGCTTACCGTAACCGCTACCGACCTCGATCAGAGCATCCGTACGTCATGCCCGGCAAAGGTGAAAAAGCCGGGCGCTTGCACCATCCCGGCGCGCAAGCTTTACGAGTATGTGAAGCTTCTTCCCGAAGGTGACGTCTCCATCAAGCTGATGGAGAACCACTGGGTGCAGATCCGTTCCGGCCGCTCCAACACAAAAATGGTGGGAATGGCGCGGGCCAATTTCCCTCAGGTACCGGAATTTCCCGAGGGGGGGCTCACCAAAATCCCTACAGCCTCTCTGAAGGGCATGATCTCGAAGACCATCTTTGCCATCTCGAATGAGGAGTCGCGCTATACACTTAACGGCGCATTGCTTATTTTGAAGGCGGAGTCCATGGCCATGGTCGCCACTGACGGTCACCGCCTGGCGCATTTGGAAAAGATTGGCGAGCCGCTCAAAAGCATCACCGGCGAGAAGAAGACGCTGATTCCGCGCAAGGCGCTTGCCGAGCTGCAATCGCTGCTGGCCAACTCCGAGGAGCAATTCATCGACTTTGAGGACGACGAGCACACATTATTTTTCCGTCTCGGACGGCGCGTTCTCACCACCCGCAAGCTCACCGGGCAATTTCCCAATTATGAAGCTGTTCTGCCGCGCGACAACAACAAAGTGGTTATTGTGCGCAGCGAAGACCTGATGAGTTCTATCCAGAGAGTAGCCCAGTTCGCGGACGAGCGTTCGGGCGCCATCCGCATTCGCCTGGAGCAGAACGAGATGAAAATCTCCTCCTCCTCGACCGATTCAGGCGAGTCGGAAGACACCATTGAGACCCCTTACAACTACGACACGATCATGGTCGGCTTCAATTCGTCTTACCTGATCGATTTCCTGAAGGCAATCGGCAGCTCCGGCGAAGTTCGCTTGGAATTCAAGGATTCCCAGTCCGCCGGCCAGATGCGCCCCGAAGATGGCGATGACAGTCTGAAATACCGCTACATCATCATGCCTATGCGCATTTGAATCAGGCTATCGATTTGACCGCATGATTTTTGTATAGGTCTGACTGGCGCAAACAGTGCCAAATCTGCGGTCGGAGTACTTGGCGGAACGGTGTGGAAATCCAGTTTCCATTGTTTCCAGCGCCGCCGTATTGGTAAAGATCGACATTATAACCGATTAAGCGACCCGAAATTTTGGAATCGGATGTCCCTTTCTTGGGATATTCCGGCGCGTGATTTCGTATTAACTTTCGAGAGAGCGGGCTCGATCTTTGTTTTCAACACACATACCGATAACGGAATGCTGCGATATTGCCGATAATGTCCATTATCTGTCATGAGTGGCAGCGCGCTTGCTTGCAACTGCTATGGAGTGGTTTGGGAAAGTAATGTAATCCCGAATTTAATCCTGGTTGCGAGCCCGACTTGCCCGTCGCGGAGGATTTAGAAGTGTCTCGATTGCATAAGGTTTTCGCCCCAACGCTGCTGACCGCGTTCGGGTTGCTGCTCATCCTCTTCTCAGGGATTCCGTCATACTCTCCCTCCTCTGCCTACGGCCAAGGGATTACGACTGGGACAATTAGCGGCACGGTGGTTGATCCCTCCGGCGCCGTAGTGCAGAAGGCCCAGATTACGGCAAAAAGTAACAGTCAGGGAACTGAGCGCACAACCACGTCCAAAGCAGATGGGGCATTTGCCTTCTATTCCGTCCCGATCGGCGTCTATACGCTTACCGTCTCGGCTCCCGGTTTTTCGGCGGCGACGGTGAATTCGGTCCAGGTGAATGCCGGCGCAACCAGCAATCTGAACCAGGTTAAATTGGCGTTAGCCGCCGCCGCGCAAGTGGAGGTCAATGGATCGGCGGCAGCTTTGCTGCAGACCAGCGATTCGCAGGTGACCACGACCTTTAATGCGGAGGCGATACAGAATGTTCCGCTCAACAACGGTTTCGACACCATCACTGAAGTAATTCCTGGGGTGGTCAGTACGCACGGAGACAACTTTTCCAATTTCAACGGGGATAACTTTTCCGTCAATGGCCAGAGCGGCCGGAACAACAACTTCGAGATGGACGGGCAAGCGAACAATGACAACTCGGTTGCCGGACCGCAGATACTTTTCGGAAGCCAGGATGCGATCCAGGAGATTCAAGTCATCACCAATAACTACAGTGCGCAGTACGGCCGGAATGCCGGCGCAGTCGTCAACTACGTCACAAAATCGGGGTCGAATGCCTTCCACGGCAGCGGTTTCGAGTTCTATCAGGGCGACATGCTAGCCTCCCTGAGCAACCAGGAAAAGAATCCTCTCTTTGGCTATTGCGCACCCGGACAAAGCGCATCCTCCGGGTGTGCCGTGCCGGTTGTGCCTCGCTACGTGGAGAACCGCTACGGCGGCACAATCGGCGGTCCGGTTCTCAAAAATAAGCTGTTCTTTTTCGGAAGCACGTACTGGGATAAGGTCCTGACCGGAGTCGTTCCTTCTCAATCGCTGCCGCTGCTAACCCCTACTCCGGCGGGAATTACCGCTCTGCAGGCCGCATTTCCGGGAAATCCGGCGGTCGCCGGCTTGGCGAAATACGGCCCGTACGGAGTAACGCAAGGCAATCCTCAGCCGATCGGACAACCGGTTTCGAAGCTGGTGACCGGACCGAATGGAAATACAGTCAGCATTCCATTCGCGGGTGTAGCGCGAAGCATAGGAACGCCCTTTAACGATCAGGAAGAACTCGGCCGCTTGGATTGGGCTCCTAGTGAGCGCGATCATCTCTTTCTGCGTTATTTCTATCAAAATCAACTCAGCGCTGGAGTTAATGGAAACAACCCCGACACTGCGGCGGGCGACTTTGTCGATGTGCCCGGGATCACGCATTCTGTCGGCGCGGACTGGACGCATATCTTTTCGCTCCATTGGGTGGACCAGCTGCGCTACAGCTTTCAGCAATCCAAGGTATTCTTCCAATCCGGAGCGGTCCCGGCTTGTTTGGCCACCGAGCTGACTGCGTGCCCGACAGACCTGCAATTTACCGGTTCGAACAATGACCTCTCCTTCGGTTACAACGCGGCGTTTCCGCAAGGCCGCACGGTCAAGGTCACCCAGGTGCAGAACAATGCCACCTGGAGCCATGGAAATCACACCGTTCTGTTCGGCGGAGAGTTCGACTACCAAAATTCGCCTAACATCTATCTGCCCCTTTACAACGGTTTTTATCAATACAGCACCTTCAGCAACTTCATTTCCGACAGCGGCGCGCTTCTGCTGGCGGACGGCAATCCGGTGATCCCATTCACCGAGCCGGACGCGGCAGGATACATCCAAGACGATTGGAAGGTGACTCCCACCTTTACCGCCCATATCGGCATGCGCTGGGAGTTTTTCGGGCAAGCAGTTAATAAGTTGCACAACGAGACCGTTGCTCGGGAGTCGAATCCCGCGACAGCTTTCTTTAATCCTTCGCTCCCTCTCGCGGAGCGGACCGTTCCCGCTGTAAACCAGGTTTATAAAAACTTTGAGCCACGCCTGGGTTTCGCATGGAACCCGGACTTCGATAAGAAGCTGGTGATTCGAGGGGGTTACGCCATCAATGCTAATCCGGCCTTCTATAACATCTTCCTGAACGATGCGATAGCCACGCCGGTGGCTCTTGCCCAGGGAATCGGCTGCAGCCAAAGCTGCCAGGCGGCCAATGGAAATCTGAGCGGCGCGGGCGTACGCGCAACCAACGTCCCCAGCCTGGTTTTGGGCGGAGACCCAAGATCCGCAGATCAGTCTTATGTGCCGCCTAATTTCCGCACACCCTATGTTCAGACCTATACGCTCGCCTTCGAGCACCAGATCGGCAAGGCGGCAGTAGGCTCGATTCGCTACACCGGTTCCAAGACAACGCAAAATTTTCAATCTGTCGACGAAAACCCTTACCTGGCCCCGGTTGCGGCAGCTTTTCCCAATTATGTGTCTCCCTCCTCGTTATGTTCCACACCAGGCGCTCCCGGCGTGGGCCGGCCCAATTGCGATCGAGCCAATGTGGCGTATGTGACCAACGGGGGCTGGGCCAACTACAACGGGCTGGAGCTCAATCTCACTTCGCAGAATTATCGCGGTCTCACGGGCACCTTCTCCTATACCTATAGCCGCAATCTGGACAACACGACGGATGTGCTGGCATCCAGCAGTGGCGCCGGCAGCTCAGTGGAGTATCCACAGAACCCGCGCGATCCGGATGCGGGCGAGCGCGGGGTGGACGGGAACAGCTTCCCGAATGTCGTAGGCGTTTCCTTCGTTTACCAATTCCCTGCCCTGATTCACAGCGATAGCCTGCTCTCCCGATTGGCAAATGGCTTCAACTTGAGCGGGATATACCGCTTTACCAGCGGGCAGCCGTTTACCGCGGTCCAGCCGCTTACCCTGGACGGCTTTACCGGCGATCAGAGCTTCTGTGACAGCTTTTTCAACTCTTCAAGCTTCGGTCCGGCTGTCGATACCTGCCGCCTGGTGGTCTCCAATCCAAAGGCTCCCGTGAACACCGTAGCCTACTTGAACCCTTATGTTTCCGTCGGCGGAGCACCTGCCCCGGGAACGCCGCACTACATTAATTACAACTCCGACGGGGTTGACGCCAACGGTAATTACCAGGCCGGCACGCCCGTCGATCCCGCATCGTCGCATTGGATCATCAACAATCAGGCATACGCGATGGCGGTGGGCAATCCTTATCCGGGCACGACCAGGAATACATTGCGGGGCCAGACCTTCAGCGATCTCGACGCTTCCATCTACAAAACCACCAAGGTCACCGAACGCGTGTCGATCCAGCTTAGTATGAGCGTCTACAACGCATTGAACCAGATGTATCGTAACCCGCCTCTGAACGGTTTGCAGAACTATAGTCCGAGCGGCTTCAATCCTTTCCTGAGCAATGCCGAGCAAATTTCAGGTATCAATACTTCCGTGACTACGGCAGGCAACAGGTGGGTGATCATCGGAGGCAAGGTCATC
>CAWDNI010000052.1:0-22921 GCA_963803615.1 uncultured Acidobacteriaceae bacterium | reverse complement strand
AGCAAAAGCCGGGTAAGTGTAATGTGGAAGCGCAACCCCCGACAGGCTTTTTCCCCAGGAAATGCTTTATTGCGGCGGTTGTTGCTGCGGTTGCTGCGGCTGCTGCGCTGAGGGCGGCGGTTCCTGTCTAAGGTACCAGCCGGCGACTCGCCAATATCCGTTCTCGTAAGACATGGTTAACGTCTCGACAGCATCTTTTTTGTTCGCGAAATCGGTGTTGTATTGCAAGACGACATACCTGCCGGCCGGAGCTCCTTGGAGCGACGTGGTGTAGGACGCGTCCAACAGCTTGCGCGTCTGCTTTGCCCCCGCGGAACCGCGGTCTTTTTTTAACTCCTGCGCAAACTGCGCCGCGTTCATCTTCGCGCGAATGATGGCGGACGTGTAGGCGTAACTATCGGCATAACGGCCTTGATCGAGATATTGCAGGAACCCGAGCGCCTCTTTTTGTGCGGCTCGCTCCTCGGCGGCATGTGCATCGGCCGCGGGCGCACTCTTTTGCGCCTGAGCCGGCGCTCCAGCCTGTTGCGCAGCCAGCGCGGGCGAGAAAAGCAGGCCGCCCAAACTACCGCAAATTGCGATAAAAACGGCGCGAAAAACCGGCTTATTCATGGTCCGTATTCTTAGGTCGGCCCGTATTTTTAAGTCCGTATTCTTATTTCCCATATTTGACCGAACAACCATAAGGACGCGTATATGCGGTCTCGACCGAATGTCCGGACATCGCTTGATTCAGTGCCGCGGAAACGTAATTCTTCGACACCTTGATATCGGATGTCTCCGTGGTCGGGTGATCGTCGATCGCGCCGTCATAGATCAAGACCCCATTAGGGTCGATGATGAACATCTGCGGAGTCGTTTTAGCGTCATAGAGACGGCCGATGGCTCCGGTAGGATCCAGAATCGCGGCAGTTGGAGCTGCGCCCATTTTCTTCATGTAGGCATTTTCCTGGGCCGCAGTGACATAGCCCTGGGTCCCGGGCGCCGAAGAGATTACGGTAAACCAGACCACTCCCTTCGTCCTCCAGGCCTTTTGCAAGGCCTGCATGTTGCCACTCTGGTAGTGCTTCATGGTGTAGGGGCAGTCGTGATTGTGCCATTCCAACACCACGTACTTGCCTCTGAATTGAGAAAGAGTCTGGCTTTTGCCATTCGAGTCCGTGCCGGTGAAGCTGGGCGCCTGTTGGCCAACGCGGGCGGCTTGCGCGGAGACGCAGCCGGCTGCAAGAATGGCGGCAACGGCAAGAGCAAACGAAAAGCGCTTATGGATCATCCAGCTTCCTCCTTCCGCGGGATGGGTATCTGTTAAGGTTGCTGTTTCGCGCCCTGTTCCTGCTGGAGGCGGGCTTGTTCGCGGCTCTTGGGATGCCCACTCAGCCCCTCGAGCGCATCGATGACAATGCCTGGAGTAAGTACCTCGGGAAGAATCCGGGCAGCCTGCCCGGGGCGATAAATCACATAGGTTGGGATGCCGCTGCGGCCCAATTTGTTAAGGGCGCGGGCAATTTCCTCGTCGTGGTGAGTCCAGTCGGCTCGCAAAAGCACTATGCCGGAGTCGCGCAAACGTTTCTGGACATCTTCGCGGTCCAGAACCACCCGCTCATTGACCTGGCAGCTCAAGCACCAACGGGCGGTGAAATCCACAAAAACCGGGCTGCCCTGCGCCCGGTATTTCTCCACGATCGCTTCACTGAAGGGTTGCCAGGCATCCTGACTTGCGCTTTTCAAGCCGGTGGCCGACATCTCCGAGGGGAAGGCTCGCAAAGCATAAATAGGCAGAATGAACGCCAGCAGAATAACCAAGGCGGAGCAAAGCGTGGCATAGCGGCGCGCCGGCCAACGGCCGAGAATCCATGCGGCAATCGCCAAAAGCAGGAAGGCTCCCAGTAGCCCCGCCAACGCATTTACTCCCGCGGCCTGAGTAAAAAGCCAAGCCAGCCAGATCACCGTAATGAAGATGGGAATAGCAGTAACCTGTTTGAGAACTTCCATCCAAGCGCCGGGACGGGGTAACAGCCGGGTCCACGCCGGATTCAACGTAAGCAACATATATGGAGCGGCCAAGCCCAGCGCAAGCGCCGTGAAAATTGCGAACGCAATCACCGCGGGCTCAGCGAGAGCAAAGCCGACGGCCGCTCCCATAAAAGGCGCCGTGCAAGGAGTGGCAACGATCGTGGCCAGGACTCCTGTGAAAAAGCTGCCGGCATAACCCCGCTGCGCCGCCAGAGAGGAGCCTTTGCTGGTGAGCGTTAAGCCGATCTCGAACATTCCCGCCAGCGACAGTCCGAGAAAAAAAAGCAGGAGAGTGATGACGGCAAGAAAGCTGGGCGATTGAAATTGGAAACCCCAGCCTAGTTGATGACCGCCCGCGCGCAGACCCAACAGAATGGCAACCACGGCCCAGAAAGAAACCAGGATACCCAAAGCGTAAACGGCGCCGTGGGCGCGCATGCGGCCGCGCGCCTCATTGGACGATCCAACCAGTGCGAGTCCCTTGATGAACAGGACCGGGAAGACGCACGGCATCAGGTTAAGGATCACTCCTCCAGCGAAGGCCAAAAGAGCGATACGCAGGAAATTGACCGGACCTCCGGAGGAAGCGGGCACAACCGCGCCGGCCGCCGCTACGCTCTCTGGCACAGTGCCCGGCGTGGCGTGAACTTCATAGGACTGCCCGTCCGAGAAGCGAAGAACCCCATTCAACCGGCCAGGCGCGGCGCTCAGGTTCTCGTCTTTTTTGAGAAGAATCTCCAATCCGTTCCCGATATTGCGTACCGGTTGCGGGGCAGGGTTATTGATCTGATTTTGGTCGAGTGGAAAAAACTGAGCAGACCCGATCGGCTGGTCGCGTAGACCCGTGACGGCAAGTGTGAACCCCGAAGGAGTCGTCTGAAAAATTGCCTTGGCGGAAGCAGGAAGAGACTCGGGCAAACGGGCGTGGAAGCGGGCAAAGAGCGCTTGCGCGGCCGCATCCGGAGTTCCCGGCAGGCGGCTGATCGCAAGCGGAAGGGCAAGGTCTGCCTTCCCTGGTATGCACACCTCGCGGCAGACCAGCCATGAGACATGCGCCGACAGGTCTTGCAACGCGGGAGCCTTGAGGCCGGACGCGGCCTGCAGCGTCATGGGGAAGAGCACTTCGTTTTCGTAGCCGAAATCCATGAGCGGACCGAGCGGAAGACGCGCCGGTGCGGGAAACTGCATCGGAGTTGCCGTGATTCCGGCGGGGAGCTTCCACTGGATCCGAGGCGGCTCTCCGGAATCGCCCGCATTGATCCAATAGACATGCCAGCCCTGATCGAGGACAAAGTGAAGCCCCACCGGCAAGCTCGCTCCAGGCTGAATGGAACCGGTGAGCGCAACCAGGTTAACGCTGAGATGCGCAGCATGGACCGGGCCACGAACCGGAGTGGGAGTCGGAGTCGGATTGTTCTGAGCGAACGCGCCCAAAGCATTTCCGGCTACCCATACAGCAGCCGTCAACGAGATGTGGAGCAACGAGCGGAGGGGCGACCGGCGCATAAATCAATTGTAGAGATAGCGAGTCAGCAAGTCAGCCAATCTTCTAATCCAGCACCGCTTCGATTTGACTGACCGCGAAGGAGATTCCCCTGCCCGGAATTGCAAAATCCTTCCTGCGGATCAACTGACCGTCTTCGAAGCGCGAGAACACGCGGGTTTCAGGATCAACCACCCAAATTTCAGGAATGCCCATCCTATGATAGTCATTCAACTTGCGCATCAAGCGGCGCACGGTATCTTCCGGCGACAGCACCTCGAAGACGGCAACTGGGGGATGGGTAATGATCTGCTCAACGGGTTGAGCGCGATCGAGGATGGTCACGTCGGGGACTCGGAACCGGGTCGGGGATATCTGGATCCGGAGTTCGGGCCTGACGCGCACATCCCAATCCTTCGCATGTTGCCGGAACCAGAAGCAGATAGCATCCTGCCAAGCTGAATGGTCGTTCTCCCCCTTGGGCCGTTCCTCGATTGCGCCGTCAACAAATTCGGCATCGGGCTCGTACGCGGAATTCAAGTAGGTCGATAAGGGCACAAATTCAAGCCCGGAAGGCATAATTGGCTTCTCCGAGTCCCGAAATATCTCAGTCACCGAAGTAGCTGAGTCGTAGGATAAACCTCTCCAGGACAGACACAAATCTCGACCGCTGACTCGCCGGCTCGCTAACCCGCTGCGTTGCCTGCCATGTGCTCCTGGAAAATACAGCGATCCATGACCACCTTCACACCAGCATCCTCCGCCCGCTTGGCGGCCTCTTCATGGCACACGCCTTGCTGCAGCCATAAATTCGGAATCTTGAGGCGGATCACGTCCTTGACAATCTCCGGGACGAATTCCGGCGCGCGGAAGACATCCACCAGATCGATCTTGCCCACCGCCGCGACAGCATCGTCCAGAGTGGGATAGCTGGTTTCTCCCAATACCTGGGATAGATTGGGATTGACGGGAATGATGCGATAACCGTGCCTTTGCATGTAACGGGAAACTCCGAAGCTGGCCCGGTCCGGCTTATCGGAGAGGCCGGCGACGGCGATCGTCTTTACGTTGGAGAGAATGCTGCGAATAGTTTCGGGCTCGTTCATGACAATCCTTTGATGCTTCTCAGTTCAGCTTGGCTTAATCCAGATCCGCGGCAGCATCTACGGCCGCGGGCACTCCACCCTGCCGCCGCATCATTAAATATCCACGAATAAACGGACCCAGATCGCCATCCAGCACCCGGTCCACATCGCCAACTTCGACCCGTGTGCGCAAATCCTTTGCCATGCGGTATGGCTGGAGCACATAGGAGCGGATTTGCGAGCCGAAATTAATGTCCAGCTTGGAATCCTCCAGCTTGCGGGAAATTTCCTTCTTCTTGTTCAACTCATATTCGTAGAGACGGGAGCGCAGCATCTTCATCGCTTTTTCCCGGTTCTTATGTTGCGAACGCTCGTTCTGGCATTGCACCACAATATTGGTAGGCAGGTGCGTGATGCGTACGGCGGAGTCTGTGGTGTTGACATGCTGGCCGCCTTTTCCTCCAGAGCGGTAAGTATCGATCCGCAGCTCTTCCGGCTTGATGTCGATCTGAATCGAATCGTCGATCTCCGGTGAAACGAAGACGCTGGCGAAGGAGGTATGGCGGCGTTTTGCCTGGTCGAACGGAGAAATCCGCACCAGCCGGTGGACGCCGGTCTCGCCCGAGAGCTGCCCGAAGGCATATTCCCCGATTACGGTAAAGGTGGCTGACTTGATTCCAGCCTCTTCTCCATCCTGATAATCATTCATCTCCGTTTTAAAGCCTTGGCGCTCTGCCCAGCGCAGATACATGCGCAGCAGCATATCCGCCCAGTCCTGGGATTCTGTGCCGCCGGCGCCGGGATGAACGGTGACAATGGCATTGAGCGCATCGGTTTCGCCGCCAAGCATGGTACGCGTCTCCATCTGCTCGACAAATTGGCGGAGGGACTCAATTTCGCGCTCCAGTTCCGGCTCTATCGATTCCCCTTCACGGGCGAGTTCGAAATACGCATCGATATCCCCCGAGCGGCGCGCCAATTCGTCATCCATCGCCAGTTGTGTTTCCAGGCGCTTGCGTTCGCGCATAAGGGCCTGCGACTGCGCGGAGTCGGACCAGATGGCGGGATCGGAAAGCTTGGTTTCCAGGGTAGCTAGTTGGTTGCGCAGATGAGGGGCGTCAAAGATACTCCCGCAGGTCGCGCGCTTTTTCGCGCACCCGGGAGTAGGCAAACTCTAATTCATTTAACATTGCGCTCGGCGAAACCCGTCTTTCAAAGGAGTTCTATACTCCTGATTTTCGCGGCTCGGCGGCGGGCCCTTACCAGCAGCCCCGCGAAAATCATCAGTAAGGAGATTATCCCACACAGCATAGCGAAGACATCGCCGTGGCGGGTATAGAAGGTGAGATCGCTGCGGTAGCCGTATCTTGCAGCCAGAGAGGTGCGGGCGTGACGTGCAACGCTGGCCGTGAGACGCCCAAAGGGATCGATCACCGTAGTCAGGCCGGTGTTGGTGTCGCGCAGCACCCAGCGGCGATTCTCCACGGCGCGCATGCGTGCCATGTTTAACGTCTGCCAGGGAGCGCAGGTGTCGCCATACCATCCGTCGTCGGAGATGTTCACCAGGACCTGCGCGCCATTCTCGACGAATATGCGAATCTCATTGCCAAAGATCTCTTCGTAGCAGATGAAGATGCCGAAGCTATGGCCGCCTGTCGAAAAGACCATGCGCCGCCAGCCATGGGTCATGTCTCCTGCCTGCTGGGTAAGATTTTTGGCGAAAGAGAAAAAACTCTTGAACGGGATGTACTCCCCCCAAGGCACTAGATGGACCTTGTCATACCGGCCGAGCACCTTACCTTCCGGACTCATGAAGAGGGCGGAATTGTAGCGGTCTGCCGACAGGCCATGAGGATCGATACCGATGTTACCCGCCACTACCGGGGCATTTTCCTTGAGGGCCACCGTCCTCAGGGCGCGCAGAAAGCGGGGATCCTTGTCAAAGAACGGACCGGGCGACTCCGGCCAGACAACGATGCCGGGAGACCGGGGCTGAGGAGGACAATCCGGTATGACCGTATAAGCATCGAGCTCCGGCATGCCGGCAAGATAAGGACCGCAGGTATGCCCGCTGAGCTGGATGAACTCATCGACATGCTCCTGGTAGTAGGGTCCAGGCCAGGTATTGTCCTGATTGACGTCAAGGTTTTGCTGTACCAGGACCGCGGTGGCTTGGACCGGCGCCGGAGGAGGATTCAGGCGATAACCGTTCTGCAAAATAAGAACCAGCACCAAGGCGGCGGCGAATCGAGCAAGGCCGCTGTCCGAACGGCGTTGCAGCAATCCATGGGCGACCAGCGCATTGCCTGCCATGAGCACGAAAGAGAGACCGTAGACGCCGGCCAGCGGAGCAAGTCTGTCCAAAAGGAAATTATCTACTTGAGAGTAGCCAAGCAGGTCCCAGGGAACTTTGGTGAGCCGCGAGGACAAGAGCTCGACGGCAACCCATAGGAAAGGAGCGGAAAGAAGCGCGGCGGCAGGACCGCGGAAACATTTGCCGATCAGGGTAACGCAAAATCCGAAAACGGCGAAGTAAAGGCCCAGAATCAGGCTGTAAAGGATCAGAATTCCCGCGGAAATACTCGGCGGCAGCCCGCCGTAATACAGCATAGTCTGGTAAATCCAGTAGCAATTTCCGCCGTACCAGAGAACACCCATCAGATAGGCTGCTACGGTTCCGTGCAGCAATGCGCGCGGGTGGCCCAGGTTCTCCGGCGTCAATAAGCCCCAGAGCAAGGGAACGAAAGCTATCCAGGCAAAAAATGTACGCCAATAAGGCGCTGGGCCAACAATTGAAAAGGGCAGCATCAGCAGGCCGGCGCAAAGAATTCCGAGTAGCCAAATGGGCCGGACAGGTTTACTCATCGCCGCGAGTCTAACATTTCATGTAATTACAACACGACTGCAGACTCATGATGCGGGAAAGGGTACAATTCCGGCATGCCTGTCGTGTTGTTCCTCATGCATGTTCTGGTAGTGATTTTCTTCGCCGGCATCCTCGGTTCGGCCGTGGTCGTGGTGTTGAGTTTTGTAGAAGACCTTCACGAACTCTTCGGAGAATAGACGGGCGGCGAGCGTGTAGGAGAGCGGATACGTCCTTGATGGGATCCCCGGAACTGTTTGACCGTGGAGCTTAACCAACATACACTCAGCCAGAGCGCCCCTTGAAACAGAGCTGACTTCTCCCAGCCGTGGAGTTGGCAAAACCAGTTCATAGCAAATGCCCTCCGAGCGAACGATTACCGCCCCTTCCAACCGAGTGAGGTTAGTCGTCGCCTCTTCGGTGATGCTCACCTTCATATCGTTTTGGCGAGCCGCGGCAGTCGTCTTAAACGACTTAGGCTCTTCCGCTTTTTATGCCGGCGGCATCGCGGAAGAAGCCATTGGCAAGTCCGCCCCCTGGTTCATTCTCGGGGTCATGCTTTTCTCCTTTGCAGTGCGAGCGGTCTACGTCGAGAGCTGCTCCATGTTTACCCGCGGGGGCGTCTACCGCGTCGTGAAGGAGGCGCTGGGCGGAACCTTCGCCAAGCTGAGCGTCTCCGCGCTGATGTTCGACTACATCCTTACCGGGCCCGATCTCAGGCGTCTCCGCCGGACAATACATCACCGGTCTGGTCAACGAATTGATGACGGTGGGAGCCGCCCATCATTGGCTGCCTCGCGTCCTTCTCAATGCCGCCCATGCCGCTTACCAGTTCCCGATGAACTTCTGCTCCGCGGGAATCGCGGTAGTGGTAACCCTTTACTACTGGTGGCAGAACATCAAAGGAATCGAGGAATCGAGCGATAAGGCGCTCGAGGTGATGAAGATTACCACTGTGATGGTGGTGATTCTGCTCGCATGGGGAATTTTTTCGGTAGTGCATACCGGCGCCAAGCTTCCGCCGCTTCCCGAGCCTTCCAACTTGCGTTTCAGTCCCGATGCTTTGGGATTCTTGAAACACTTGCGATTGCCCGAGACGCTGGGGCTCTTCGGTATCCTCATGGCCTTCGGCCACTCCGTTCTGGCAATGAGCGGGGAGGAAACCCTGGCGCAAGTGAACCGTGAGATCGAACATCCAAAACTCAAGAACCTGAAGCGCGCGGCGATCGTGATCGCGATCTACAGCTTTCTGTTCACTGGAATTGGTTCTCTGCTCGCGGTAATGCTGATCCCCGATTCCGTGCGCATTCCGGTTTATCGCGATAATTTGATCGCCGGCCTGGCCATGTACATGGTTGGCCCGCAGGTATTGCGCATCGTCTTCCGCGTCTTCGTCGTGATTGTCGGATTTCTTATCCTTGCCGGCGCTGTGAATACCTCAATGATCGGGTCCAATGGCGTGCTGATGCGCGTGGCCGAGGATGGCGTGCTGACTGACTGGTTCCGCATGCCTCACCGCAAGTTCGGCACCAGCTATCGCATCGTGAATCTGGTGGCGGGAATGGAGCTATTCACCATTGTCGCCAGCCGGGGCAATGTGATCACCCTGGGCGAGGCCTATGCCTTCGGCGTGATCTGGAGCTTCACTTTTAATAGTTTGGCAATGCTGGTGCTGCGCTGGAAATATCATGGGGAGCGCGGCTGGAAGGTGCCGCCCAATCTTCGTATCGGTAAAACCGAGATCCCCATCGGCCTGATGTCGGTTTTTGGCGTGCTTGCTACAACCGCTATCGTCAATCTCTTTACCAAATCCGTTGCCACGGTCAGCGGAGTCGTCTTTGCCGCCGTCTTCTTCACCATCTTCAGCATCTCTGAAAAAGAAAACCGCCGCCGCCGCACCGTCGCTCAACTGCAAATGAAAGAGCACTTCCAGTTGGAGCACGAGGACACTGTGGACCGGGACGTGCTGCAAATCAATCCCGGTTGCGTGATGGTGACGATGCGCGATGCTACCAATCCATTTGCGCTCAAATGGACCCTGGCGCACACCAACACCGATGACCAGGACATCGTTGTATTGACGGCGCGGATGGTGGGCGCGGGAGGACCGGAATTTCTCGAAGCTTCAGAGCAGCTCTTCAGCGAATACGAGCAGATGCTCTTTACTAAAGCTGTCTCGGTTGCGGAGAGCTTCGGCAAACATATCTCTCTGCTGGTGGTTCCGGCCGGCGATATTTTCGCCGCCTTGGTGCAAACGGCGAACTCGCTGGAAGCGGCAGCGGTAATTTCTGGTTTATCGAATAAGCTTTCGGCGCAAGAGCAGGCCTTTTACGTTGGCCAGGCATGGGAGGCTTTGCCGGAGCCGAAGCGGCAGATTACCTTCTATGTCGTCTCGCCCGAGGGAGAAGCTCAGGCCTTTCACATCGGCCCTCACGCTCCATCGTTGCAAGCCGATGACGTGCAATTGGTCCACCGCCTGTGGCTCAATTTCAAGCGCGATCCCGCGATGCAGGAGCTGCACCACACCGATATCGTCAGCTATGCGTTAACCCGATTGGCCGCCGAATATGCCCGCGATCGGGAAGAGACCTTGCGCGGCCTGAAACGCTGCGTCCAGAGCAGCCGCGAACCCAAAACTGTCGACTCAGCGCGATCCCCGCGGCTCAGCACTCCGGGATATGAATATACGGTGCGTGCGCCAAAATCGGAAGACAACGATTCTTAAACGTTGCATGCCCCAAATAACGGAGGCCTTCAGGACCGGGGTGCGCAGGCGCCCCACGTTCGCACCAGCTTGCCATCTCATCCCATCTGAAGCCCGCATGATTGGTAAATCCGTGCGATAAGCTCCATATCGCGCAAGCCTTCCTCCCCGGCAGTCTTGGGCGTCTGATTGTTAAGGATGCATCCGGAAAAATGATCCGCCTCGGCGACGAACTGCGAGGGATCGCGGCTCGGATTGGGCTCATCGATAGTTGTCCCCTGCCCTTGGCCGGCGAGATGCGCGGTCAGGTGCAATCCCTGATACCCGAATGCAGGCTCGACATTCAAAGTCCCTTCCGATCCATGGACCCGATAAAAGCCGTTCATGGGCGCGCCGTAAGTGGTGTTCGAACTGGCGACGATGCCGGAGGGAAACTTCATCGTCCACGACACATTCTCTTCGACTTCGTTGAATCGTCCGTCGTGATCGATCACCGAGGAATAGCCATGGAGATCCACCGGCTCTTCTCCAGTCAAATACCGGCATGCATTCAGGCTGTAAATGCCCATATCCATCAGCGGACCGCCTCCCGCCAATTTCCTGTTCAAACGCCATTCGCCGAGCTTCTCTTTGAAGCCGTTGGCGGTTTCAATTGCCTGGACTTTGCCTAAGCGGCCATCGCGAATCAACTGGATGGCGCGCAGGTTGGTCGGCTCATACTGGCAGCGATACGCGATCATCAGCTTCTTGTTAGCCTCGCGGCAGGCCTGAATCATCTGTTTCGCATCGTTGACGGTGGTAGCCATGGGCTTTTCGCAAAGCACGTGCTTGCCCGCCCGCGCCGCGCGAATCGTGTATTCGGCGTGCATGCTATTGGGCAGGGCGACGTACACGGCATCGATCGATGAGTTGTCGCGAACCTTATCGAATTGCTCGTAACTGTAGATAGAGCTTTCCGGCACGCCATATTCCGCAGCCATCTTCAATGCCTTGTCCCGATGCCCGCTGACCAGGCCGGTGATCTGCGAGGTCTGAGTCTCGCGAACTGCGGGCATGAAGTGGCCCATCGAAATCCGTCCCAGGCCGATGATGCAATAGCCGATTTTGCGATCGGCCGCCTTTGCGCCGATAGGCGAGAACATTTGCGCGGCAATACCGGCTGCGGCCAAACGGCCAAATTCGCGGCGACTGAGCATGAATCCTCCAGAATTTCCAACAGGAAGAATGGTATAGCAATTTGAGCCTTAGAATCGGGATGCATGATCCATCGATGGTTGTTTGACCGCCTCTCTAAGCTTTTTCCCGTTGGCGTTGCGGCAATCCTGATCCCCATCGGATTGGTGGCTGCGCCCGCCGCCATGGCCCAGCCGGGCGGCTCTCTGCCGCCTGCCTTGGCGCAGAAGATCGACGCCGTCACGGGCCAGATCCTGAGCTCCAGCGGAGTTCCCAGCGCCTCGATCGCCATCGTCCAGGACGGCCGCATCGCTTATCTTCATGCCTATGGCCAGGCGCGGCTCTCCCCGCCGACGGATGCCCAACCGCGCATGCGCTACTCCATTGGCTCGATCAGTAAACAGTTCACCGCGGCGGCGATTCTTCTGCTCGCCGAAGAAGGCAAACTTTCGCTCGACGATCCCGTTGCCAAGTACTTTCCCGGCCTCACCCGGGCCAAGGAAGTCACCGTACGCATGTTGCTTTCGCACACCTCCGGATACCAGGATTTCTGGCCGGAGGATTACGTGATGACATCGATGATGGTCCCTACGACGGCGCAGCACATTCTCGACGTCTGGGGCAAAAAGCCGCTCGACTTCGATCCCGGAACCCAGTGGCAATATTCCAATACCAATTACGTGATCGCCGGCCGCATCGTCGAGCGGGTAAGCGGGATGCCGCTTCTGCCGTTCCTCGAAAAGCGCATTTTTGCGCCGCTGGCGATGGACGATGTTTATGACGCGGATGCAAGCCGGCTTCCCGCAACAGATCCTGCCGGCTACTATCGCCATGCTTTAGGTCCGCTGCGTCCCGCGCCGCAGGAGGGCGCAGGCTGGATGTTCGCCGCCGGCGAGCTCGCCATGCCTGCTCATGATCTGGCTTTGTGGGACATCAGCCTGATCGACCGGTCCCTGCTGAAGCAGGCATCGTATGCGCAGATGGTCACGCCCGTTCTGCTTAAGAACGGCACAAACAGCGGGTATGGACTTGGCGTCTTCCTTGGAACCAGGGAAGGACACCCGGTGATCGAGCATGACGGCGAAGTCTCGGGATTCGTCTCCGAGAACATCGTCTTCCCCCAGGATCGCGCGGCGATCGTGGTGCTCACCAATGAAGATGCATCCACCGCCGCGATCACCATCGGACGCCAACTCACTCCATTGGTCCTGGGGATTGAGCCGCCTGCTCCGAGCAAAGCGGAGGCGCAGGCGCTTGCCATCTTTACCGGACTGCAGCAAGGGCGGCTTGATCGCAACCTCTTCACCGGGCTGTGCAATGCATATTTCACTCCCCAGGCGATCAATGACTTCGCCGGCAGCCTCAAGCCTCTTGGGCCGCCTCTCAGCTTCCATCAGCAGAAGCAGGAAACCCGCGGCGGCATGATCTTTCGCGTCTTCACGGCGGAGTTTCCCAGCCGCAAGCTCATGATCACGACCTATGAAATGCCTGATGGAAAGCTGGAGCAGTATCTGGTCATTCCCTGAGGAGCGTCCATGGCGGAGCGGTTAAGGTTAAAATAGAACTTCCTTCCCAAGCCGGGATGGCGGAACTGGCAGACGCAGCGGACTCAAAATCCGCCGACCCTTGCGGTCATGGGGGTTCGACCCCCCCTCCCGGCACCAAAAACAAAATAAAGCTCTTAAACTGAATTGGCCTGTCGAGATCGGAGGGGACAAAATCGTTCAGTGGCTGTTCGTTTCTACGATATCCGGCTTCCTCTTAATCCGAGTTAGAAGGGTGCCAAAGCGTCGCACCACACCGCTCCAGGAACTCTGCCGTTCGGTCCATCGGGGCTGGCGGGCGCGTATGTTCGGTTGGATCACCTTCTGGAACCCAAAGGATGAAACCCTCTCTTGCCCGTGTGAATAGGACTCTGTACGAGTTCAGGAGGAATCTTCTCGCCGATTCGACGCGAGCGCTCTGCCACTGATTGCCCGACAGTCTCGCGAAGGCCCAAGAAGCAGATTGCGTGTTCCAGGTTAGATCGCCTCCCCAACAAAGACAGGTGAAATCCAGTTCGAGCCCCTGACAGGTGTATTCGTTTGCGGGAACTTCAAGTGCGTAAGAAGAACGAATGTCGCCGCGCGGGTTTAGATACCATTGCGCAATCTCCACGCCGGCCGAAGCATGCAAAATCGCTCCCAGTCCCTCGGCACGCAACCGCCGAGCGCCGGAGGAGGCCAATAGGCCGTAGCGTCGTTCTCCTTTCCCAATTTTCTTTAACCATGCTCTCGCGTCTGGAAGGGAGCGAGTCAGAGCGATCGGATAGGCCCCAAGCCGGCTTGCCGTCTCGCGCGCGATCTGCCAATCTCCTGCTAATACCTGCTCAACCCAAATGCTCAAGCTTGGCGATCGAAAGCTTCTCTGCGGAACTGAGAGCTGCAATGCCGTCTCCGTTTGTGTTCGCACTTCCGGAGGTATTTCGCCCAAAGTTACAGATTCCGGGATCGTCTTTTCGAATGTGCAAGCCGGACCGAAGACGCTCCAATCTCGGCGGCGATGGGGTTCCATTTTGCGCAGAGCATCGCCCCATCCGCGGACGCCGTCTTCTCCAGAGTTGATTTCCTGTCCGCTTCCCAGGAGACAGATGCACACGCACCAGTCGAGGTGACGCGACATCAATTCAAGGATCAGAGAGGGCTCAGAGGCAGAACGTTCAAATTTCTCAAAACCTTGTTTCTCATCCCACGCTCGTTGCGCCTCGTCAAAGACAATGACGTGCTCGTGTGGAGGTGATGAAGATGGCCCATGGAGACTTTCCCGCAGGAAGTCATTGATGTGCTGAATGCGAGTTCGTACCTGCCGCCGGACCTCCCCAATTGAAGTTCGATGGCCAGCCTTTAGATTCTTCACTTGTTTATCTCTCGCGAGTGCTTCCCGCAAAACAACGACAAGGGGAGTATTGCCCGATAGATAAACGATGTCCCCCTGATGTTCTATGCCCGTCGCAATAGCGCTGTGCACCACATCTAGCCCGGCCAAAGTCTTACCAGATCCAGGAACTCCGGTGAGAAGGATGAGATAACGCTTTCGTTCGCTTCGCGCTTTACCGATCAATGTGAGGATCCTGCTTGATGCTAAGCGCAAATTATCAGCGTCCGCGTTAGCTATGCTCCTAACATCATGACCAGCGAAAATGCTCGTAGCTGCCTCGATTGCATTTGGCACAGGCCTGTAATCAGAGTGGTCCCATTCGTCTGCAATCAGCTGTCGAGTGGTTAGGGGTTCGACCAACTCCGCAAGCATTGTCGTCAAGCCTTCGCCTCCGACACGAGCAATAGCTGCGATTGGACCAGATATTCGCTCTGGGCTCATCTGGACCGAGACTCTGTGCAGCCGTGCTGCATCTGTGCTCCACAAGACAGGAATGATCGTACGGTCATTGCTCGCCGCGTGAAAATCACGAAGGTCGAGAGCATATTCTTCAACCTGCCTGAGATCTTCCGAGTTGAACTCCTCAGCGCCAACTTTGCATTCAACGACGACGATTGTGCCTCCTGCCAAGATGACCAGATCTATGCGCCGTCTGAGTCGGTAGAGGGGATACTCCAAAAGCACAGACCAGGTAGAGGTCTCAGGACGGATTTCTAATAGGCGCTCGAGCGAGCGCTGCAAATCCGGGATCACCCGTGCCCAAGCTTTCGTTTGCCGTGTGTATTGAGAGGAAAATCCATCCGCTGCATAGGCACGCTGCAGATCCCGATCAGCTCACTTACGGGTGTGTTGACGAAATTTGGAATGGCGGCGCTTACATAGGCAGGCATGAATATCAGAAGTTTAGCGCTAAGGATGAAGTAACACGGATTATAGAGCAGAGAGTGCGATGTCGCTTTCGACGATTATTTCCATGATCAATACCGCTGATGCGATCGATGACGGACAGTCGGTGTTCTGGAGAAAGATGACTGTAGCGCGCAGACATGGTGATTGTTTTATAGCCGGCGAGCTCCTGGATACCTCTAATTGAAGCTCCCGTCATTGCGAGCCAGGAGTAGACCGCCGACCCGATGCCGGTCCACGTTGACTCTACACAAACAAACGGCGAGTTGCTGAATAGCCGGCTGGCCTATGTCTCCGTCTCGCGTGCGCAGTTCGATCTGCAGATGTATACCAACGGCTCGAAAACGCTAGGCCGGAGCTGAGCCGGGAGATCGAATCAACGGCGCTTTCAAATATGGGCCGACGCCCACGAATACAGCTGAATCGCAATCGGTGTGCCTGTTGCAATGTGTCATTATTTGTGGTTAAGTAATGACATATTGATAACTGCGTTGATGACTGAAACTACGCTAAAAACCATACAGTACGTTCGCCGACACGTTATCGTGAGGCCGCGCGATGTGGAAGCTGCTGGCATTCCACGCGAATATCTCCTTCGTCTCTACCGGCAAGGCAAACTCAGCCGGCCTAGCCGCGGCTTGTATACGCTGCCCAGTATCTCGCTTACGGAACATCACTCCTACGCGGAGGTCGCAAAGCGGATTCCAGAAGCCGTCCTCTGCCTTCTCTCGGCCCTCGCATTTCATGGGATAACCACCCAAAACCCTTCCTCAGTTTGGATTGCTCTCGGTAAGGGGGCCAGAACGCCAGCCTCGACTACGACTTCGCTTAGGATCGTCCGTCTATCCGGGCTGTCGCTTACCCAAGGAATCGAGCCCCATCGTGTGGAAGGTGTTCCTGTGCGAGTTTATTCCGCCGCAAAGACCGTTGCAGACTGTTTCAAGTTTCGGAACAAGATCGGCCTAGACGTTGCGATCGAGGCGCTGAAGGACTGCCTTCGCCAGAAGAAGGCCAGCGTTAGTGACATCTACCGATTTGCCAAAATCTGCCGCGTGAGCAATATCATGCGACCCTACATGGAAGCACTGTGACTCGCGAGCTGAACAAGAATCCGGCTGCATCCATCAGGGCGCGGCTGCTCTCACTCGCCCAAGAGAAAGGCGAGGACTATCAACGAGTCCTTGGCAGATTTGCGATTGAGCGATTCTTGTATCGTTTGGGGCGCTCGCCATATCGAGATCGCTTTGTTCTAAAAGGAGCGACTCTTTTCACACTATGGACGGGCCAGACCCACCGACCCACGAAAGACTTGGATCTTCTTGGATGGGGATCGTCTGCTCTCGAAGAGGTGGAACAAACCATTCGTGATATCTGCAAGATTCAAGATGACGACGGAATTGTCTTTGACGGCAAATCTGTTGGAGTCGCGACGATCAAAGAAGACGACGAGTACGATGGGGTGCGAAGCAGGTTCCACGCTCATCTCGCAGGAGCAAGAATTCCAATGCAAGTCGATATCGGGTTCGGCGACGCCGTTTACCCTGAGCCTGTACTGGCATCCTTTCCAGTGCTATTGGCTATGACAAAGCCGAAGATTCGCGCCTACCCCCGCGAAGCGACAGTCGCGGAGAAGCTGCAGGCTATGGTCAAACTCGACATCCGCAATAGCCGCATGAAGGACTTCTACGACATCTGGTTCATGGCGAACACGTGGACCTTCGAGCTCGCGTCGCTGCGCAGCGCAATCGCTACTTCGTTTGAACGGCGCGGAACTGTGATACCGCAGGAGGCTCCATTCGCGCTGACGGATGAGTTCCTGAAGGACTCTCAGAAGATGCAGCAGTGGAAAGCATTTGCGAACCGCCTGAGCCTTGCCGACGATATCCCTCCGCTTGCCGAGGTCGGCACTACGATTCGTGCCTTCCTCTTACCATGTTTCTCTTTGCCGACGAACTCTGGTGCCTTCCAGTGGTCCCCCCGACTTGGTTGGAGCGAGTCGGATAGCTAAGAGATTCGGACTGGAATCATTGGAATGCACAGTTTGTGCTCAGGCAGACGGATGACGACTTGAAAAATTCTGCGAAGGATAGACTCAAGTGTTCCATCCTGGATGCAGTTGCATGTGCGATTGGGGCTCTGGGGAGTAGCCCTGTCAAGCAGATCCGAAACGTTGTTGATCAGCTCGGAAGTACAGGTACGTGCACCGTGATCGGCGGTGGTCGCGCCTCACTGGATCGTGCTGTGCTCGTCAAATGGCTATCTTGTACGCTATCTCGACTTCATCGACAACTTCGCAGCGCCCGGGGAGGTCTGCCATCCGAGCGACAATCTGGCAGCGATATTGGCAGCAGCAGTTGTTCAAGCTTCGCTTCGCTGCTTGTGCCAGAATGTACTTACGATTTCGGTAGCGCACCGAAGACCTGACTCGCGTTCACTCCGTGCCCGCGTGGCACCCGCGCGATCGAAGCTCCCGACACCAGCGGAGCCGCGACAATCTACCGCTTCTTTTCAGCCGATCGATGCTGCCGCTTGCTCACCTCCCGACCAGCTGCCGCCTCTATCGTCTCGTTCACCACAACGGCATCTGCTCACTGCGGCCAAGGCCTAGACGGTGTGAAGCGGACGCTACTGAATACCCCTTGCCGTTCGAGAAGAAGGCGCGAAGGTCACGGCTGGCCGTTCCCGCCTCCGGCGCCGTAGATGTTGCCAGTCGTATAGCTAGCATCATTAGCTGCGAGCTGAACGTAGATGCTGGCAAGCTCGGCAGGCTGACCGGCCCGGCCTAATGGATACTTCTGGCCGAAGTGAATCAGGTGATCCTGGGTAGCGCCGCCCGAAACCTGGAGGGGCGTCCAGATGGGTCCCGGCGCGACACCATTCACGCGAATACCCTTCGGACCGAGCTGCTTGGCAAGCGACTTCACGTAGTTCATCGTTGCGGCCTTGGTCTGTGCATAGTCATATAGGTTTGCTGAGGGATCGTAGGCCTGCTCAGAGGTTGTGGCAATGATGCATGATCCGGGCTGCATGTGCGGGAGCGCGGCTTTGATGATCCAGAACGGCGCGTATAGATTGGTCTTCATCGTCGCGTCGAAGGCTTCCGTCGTGAGCTTGAGGATGTCTTCGCACTGCTGTTGGCGTCCCGCGTTGGACACGACAATATCGAGGCCGCCCAGCCCCGTGACCGCCTTCGCAACCAACTGTTGGCAGTAGTTCTCCTCGCGGAGGTCACCCGGAATCGGGATGGCTTTGCGGCCCGCAGCCTCGATCAACTGAATAACTTCACGAGCGTCCGGCTCTTCCGTGGGGTAATAGCTGATGACGACGTCAGCGCCCTCGCGCGCATAGGCAATAGCTGCCGCGCGTCCCATACCAGAGTCGCCGCCCGTGATGAGGGCCTTCCGTCCCATCAGCCGGCCGGAGCCTTTGTAGCTGGTCTCACCATGGTCGGGGCGAGGGGTCATTTTGCTGGCCAAGCCAGGCCATGGCTGAGATTGACCTGGGTACGGCGGCTTGGGGTACTTTGTCGTTGGGTCGACGAACGGCGCGGCGGTTGAGCCGCTCGATGTCTGTGCTGCCGCGAGAGGAACCGAGGCCGTAAACGCGGCGCCGGCTATGCCTGCCCCCAGATGCGTGACAAGGTCACGTCGCGAAATCGTGTTGTCGGAACTCATACCGGTTATTCCTTTGTGTGTTGAGAATTGCGTGCAAGAGAAGGACCGACCCCGTAGGATCCCGATCTGTCCTATGCATGGTGCGCGGCGGTCCGCAGGTTGACTTAACCGGCTGCAGCGCAGCTGGCTGAATATCGCGAGGTTGCGCGGAACTCGCCGAGCATTTAGAGCGTTCGTTCGCCGGGACCGGGCTCCCATGCATTCTGATTCTCAGCGATGAATTGATGTTGCCATCTGATGGCGCTCTCACCGCGTTAACACGGATTTAAATCGCGTCGAGGACGTATGCAGCGATGTGACCCGCGTCGATCCATGAGCGTGATTCGGAACGTTCTTCCCCTCCCTTGAGGTGCACACTGCTCGGGTCATCCCAGAGGCGGCACCCTCACTTATCCATTCCCGGCATATAAGATTGGATCGTTTGAACCTCACCCGGTCACGCTTGATCCAAAGCCACGAGACGACGCGCAAAGCGGAGCTAAATTCCGATGGAAGAAATCGCGGCCAAGTGCGCGGTGAGCCCTTAATTCGGCAGGGCCGCGCTTCGTGCAAGGCCCGTCCGAGTTAATCCAGGAGCGTTGTGGGTGCGAACAGATCTCCTGCACCCCGAAGGCAACCGAGCGCCACAGCAATGCTTCAGAGATGAAAGAACGTCCGGCTGCCACGGTGGCTCAGACGTTTGAAACGTGGAGCAGGGGCGCTGGGTTTTCGCGATTTCCCTGGCTTGTTGACGGCGAAGGAGAATCGCACTGGCAGCCGTCAAACCCTGCTTCCAAGTTGTTTCGTCTCCCGAACTCCTTGCTCCGATCGAATCGAGTCACTTTGCATGCAACCGGTCGTCGTCCTGAATCCGTTGACCCGCCAATTGGGTTTTCTCCTCCTCATCGGTCTCTCCGTGGCCTCTATCTCCTGGACCGTCACGCATGAAGAAGTCTTTCGCGAGCCGCGAGAGTTTTGTAAAGACAAGAGCAGGAACTGTCGGCCACTGTACCTGCGCAAACTCTTTTACCTGTTCACTTGTGAATATTGCTTCAGCCACTACGTAACAGCGCTGTTTCTAATACTGACTCACTTCCAGATGCTCTATGCCGGGTGGCGTGGTTACCTCATCTCCGAATTTGCGCTGGTATGGGTGGCAAACGTTTATATGAGCGTTTTTAACCGGCTCCGGTTAGATATCAAATCTGAAAACATGAGCATCGAGAAGCAGGCGAAGTCCATAAGTGGCCCGGGACCCGTGAAACTCGCAAAGTAAGCTTTCGCTGCCTGGCGAGATGAAATGAGTCTCTGCAAATTAGCTTACGGATCAGTAAGTTTGCGGCGTACGCGTGAACGCAGGCTTAAGTGCCCGGACAATTCCGTTGATTAAGCTCTTACCACACATAATCCCCTGGCTGTCAGGTTTGCATGCGGCCATTGCGACCTACAAGCCTATTCCAGCCAATAACAGCCAGCTCATCTTCGGTCGGTAGATCAAGGGCTACGAACCCTTTCCTGGGAAAAGGTGCCGGAAGGTGGAAGTCTTGCCGGCCTGCCGGACTATGGTCAGGACCATCACCGGCGGTGTCTTGGCAGAGCGCCCTAGGCGGGCCTCAACATTGCGCAGAATCCAATATGGAACTGCTCTCGCACGCAACGAGGACTGATCCAGCTGTGTCCTTCTGGAAACCAGTTACGACTCGCACAAGCATCCCAATCTGCACGAGGAGCGCGATATGACTATGCCAAACGAACCCTATCGGGTTGAGCGGATTGCACAGTTTGTGCTCAGGCAGACCCATGACGACTTGAAAGATTCTGCGAAGGACAGGCTCAAACGTTCCATTCTGGATACAGTTGGATGTGCGATTGGGGCTCTGGGAAGTAGCCCTGTCAAGCAGATCCGAAACGTTGTTGATCAGCTCGGAAGTACAGGTACGTGCACCGTGATCGGCGGTGGTCGCGCCTCATTGGATCGTGCTGCGCTCGTCAATGGCTGTCTTGTACGCTATCTCGACTTCATGGACAACTTCGCAGCGCCCGGGGAGGTCTGCCATCCGAGCGACAATCTGGCAGCGATATTGGCAGCAGCAGAGTTCTCTGGAGCGAGCGGTCGGGAGTTTCTGCTGGCTTTCGCCATCGCGTACCAGGTGCAATGCCGGCTGCTCGCAAGCTTGCCCACGATGCGCGCGGGAATGAACTACACCACACCGCTGGCCTTCTCTGTCGCCGCAGGAGCCGCAAAGCTACTCGGCTTAGACGCCGCAAGAACCGCTCATGCGTTAGCCTTGGCGGGAGTAGGATCTGTCTCGCTTGCAGTCATTCAGGCAGAACCCGTCTCGCAATGGAAGGGCTTGGCCTCTGGCGAAGCGGGTAGCCGCGCTCTTCACAACACTCTGCTTGCCGGAGCCGGGATCACGGGCACGCTCGGTGTCTTTGAAGGTCCATTCGGATTGCAGCGGTTAGCAGGCGCCGAGTCGAACGTAGACTGGTCCAACGAGACGCTGGACATAGCAGAGAAGGTCTCCATTAAGCTGCACAATGCGGAGTTCCAGTCGCAAACCGCAGTACAAGCGGCCGTTGACCTGCATCACAGCGGACTTAACCCGGACGAGATCGTCGCAATCGAGGTGGCAGCTTCTCAAGGCGCTTACGATGTGCTGGGCGGAGGAAGCTATGGGCCCAAGGATGAATGCCGCAACAAGGAGCAGGCCGACCACAATCTCAAGTACCTCGTAGCGGTAGCGCTGTTGGATGGTGAGGTTTGGCCCGAGCAATTTGCGTCTGACAGAATCCTGAGAGCAGACGTGCAGAATCTCCTGAAGAAGGTGACCGTTGTTCCCGATCGAGAGTTCACGTCACTGATTCCCGGGAAGATGCGAGCTGCCGTTACAGTGCATCTTTCCTCGGGAGAAAGACTCCATCGCGCTCACGACGACTATGAAGGCTTTCATACCCGTCCCATGTCCTGGGACACTGTGACGGTGAAGTTTTCACGTCTCACCAAGCCGTTTCTTGAGGATGCGCTGCGTGACGACCTGGTGCATGCCGTCCGCGAGATCGAGACGATAAGGGTTCAGGAGCTCACGGGGCTCCTCTCCAGGATCTCTCCGATCTCTCCGTTGTCTCCACGATCAGCTTAGTCCGGAACTAACCGAAGTCTCCGAACTGCCACTCCAAGTTCCGCAAGCGAGGCTGAACTGCGCTGGTGTCGATCAGGTGCGAGTTCGCGACTATGCGTGTCCGCGGCGAAGACCGGCTGCGTGAAGATCCGTTGCTCGCCACGCCAGAGCAGATCTACCTGAGGGCCGATCTCCGCGTCCGGCTCTGCTGGATAGATACAGCGACAACAGATCGCAGAAGCCGAGCGCAGCCGTTGACAGGCCGGCCTTTATGTCATTGCATATTAACAATCATCTCAAAGTAAGGAGGCTGAGATCTGTGCAAATTTCCGGCGAGGTCAGGTGGTTTCAGCTTGGTGAGGCGCCGCTAGAATTGTCGAGCTGGTTTCAGAGTACGCGAGTTCATCAATGCCCCCCTGGCGGCGGTGAGATCAGGGTTGACCGGTATTTGGTTGACCCCGGCAATCTAGAGTTGGGCATCAAGTATCGGGGCGGCAAGAGCGGATTAGAGGTAAAAGGGCTTGTAAAAACATCGGAGCCTGGCTTGGCGATCAAACCTTTCATCGCACCCGTCGAAATCTGGGCCAAGTGGACATCAGAGTCCGTGAAGCTACATTCAGAAGATACTGTTGCGGTCGAAAAGAAACGGTGGCTTAGGAAGTTCGACACGACAAAAGAATCGCCTCGAGAAATTGCACTTGATAAGTTTGAGCAGCCGCTGGGGCGGGAGCCGCTCCCTGTGTGCGGTTGCAATGCGGAATTTGCTGTTATAAGGCTTCCGGATGGTGCGGCTTGGTGGACATTCGGTTTTGAAGCATTTGGCCCTCTCGACAAAGTCGAGAGGGCACTACAAGCAGCCGCCTTGGTGTTGGCCAACCGAAACCCACCCTCTTTAGAGAAGACAATGATTTCAAGCTATCCTGTATGGCTGGCGAAGTCTGTCTACAGGAAGAATTGAGGAAGCTTCATTCACAGCGTATAGAGCTGACAGCGCAAATATGCC
>CAWDNI010000051.1:0-41662 GCA_963803615.1 uncultured Acidobacteriaceae bacterium | reverse complement strand
GAGCCTTGGCAAGCCTTTTATTATTGGCTGCCGGAGGATGAAATATCCTTCTGATCTGCTTTGTCCAAGCGAACGTCCTTGAGGTTGCGGGAAGCCATTACGCTGAAATCCTGAACATCGTGAAGCGCGAAGACCGGGGCGATTTGCGCTTTGGGCGTTTTGAGGCGGAAGAACTCGACGCCGTTGACGCTATTCAACGAGAAAACCGGCCGCATATCCGGCTGGCTCCAGGCAAGCTCCACATTCGTGAATTCGATATTGTTCACGTGGCGCACGTAAAAGCCGCTGGCTGGGATGTCGCCAAACCTGCCCGGCTCGGGATATCCCTGTTCCAATTCAGGCACTACGCGCGCCGCCATCTCCTTTGTTCCTCCGCCGCGATGCTCCAAATACAACTCGTTGATCTTTACGTCTTCGATGGGATGATCGGGAATCCCGCTTATGATTCCGCCGCCGCCGAGCCGCGATGTTGAGTTATAACTGACCACGTTGCTGATGATGATCCGTTTCAGTGTGCCCACGGGAACTCCGGCAGGGCCGCGCATACGGCTTCCCAGGCGAAGAAACATCGGCGTGTTGGTACAGTCGCGCATGGTAACTCCGGTAAATGTAATGTCCTCGAGCAAAGCGCCATCCACGCTCTCCAACGCAAGGCCGCCGCAGCCGTCGAAAACGCAATTAGAAATGGTGATGTTTTTAAATCCGCCGTTCGATTCGGTACCACACTTGATGCGGCCGGTCCGCGGCACTTTCGCATCAGCAGGCCAGCGCTTCCACGTGCCGTCCAACATGGTTCCCAGTTCATAGGCTCCGGTGACATAGCAATTGGTTACCGTCAGGTTCTCCGTAGCCCTGGCATACCCGAGAGCGAAGGAACTCTTAGGGCAAATGCCGTCGTCCCAGGGCGAGTTGACGCTGCAATTGGAGACGCGCACGTTGCGGCAGCAATCGATATCCATTCCATCCCGATCGGTATCGATCTTGAGATTGTCGATGGTCAGGTTATCGGCTCCGGTGGCCAGAATGCCAAAGTGGCCGGCTTTCAAAATGGAGAAGTCGCGCAGGATCACGTTGCGGCAGTTCTTAAGGGCGATCGTTTTATTGCCCATACCGGGAGTCTCGGCCCGCGGAGCCTCGCGGCCACCCCGGCTGAGGCCCTTGCCCCAGATCAATCCCGGTCCAAGGATGGCGAGGTTTTCCAGTCCTTCGCCCCAGATCAGGCTATTGTGCCAGTGGTTGTGTCCATAATCCTGGTAATTCTCCCAGGGCGTGTTCGGCTCCGCGGGATCGTAGGAAGCGCCGCTGGTCACCCCGCCTTCGGGTACGGCCGCGGCAAGAATCGTCGCTCCCTGCTCCAGATACAGGGCGATATTGCTCTTGAGATGGATGGAATAGCTGGCATAGACGCCCGGAGGGAAGCGGACGGTTCCCCCTCCGGTAGCGCTGGCGGCTTCGATCGCCTTATTGATGGCCGAGGTATCGATCGAGGAGCCATCGCCTTTGGCTCCGTACGTCTTCACGTCGAATACGGTGTTCGTGCCGGCTCCCGGCAGCGGCGCGGCCTGCGCATGAGCACCGGGTGAAAGAACCGTGGTGGCAGCGGCGCCAGCGATGCCGGCGCCGGCCAATTGTATGAATTCTCTGCGAAATATGGTCATCTATTCTCTTCGCTCCTGGAGGAATAAAAAGTAATCATATACTCAATATTCCAGGACTGGTCGCACCACTGCTTGCCGCCCCTTCAGCCGTGGTTATGGAGCGGTATCATGTTAGTCTTTTCTATCTATGGTCTGGTAACCGCGTCTGGACCGCTTTTGATGATTGAAAGCGAGCGTGAAGATGACGAAATTAGAGGAGAGAGCAGAGAGACAGTTAGCCATGAAAGTGGTTAACCACGTCCGGGAGCTGATTGAGACCGGCAAGTTGCGCTCCGGCGACAAAATTCCCGCAGAGCGTGAATTCGCCAAGAGTTTGGGAATCAGCCGGGCCAGCCTGCGGGCCGGCATCGGGTTTCTCGCCGCCATGGGCGTGCTCAAGGTGCAGCATGGTGTAGGTACGTTTGTTGCCGCCGGCCCTCCGGCTCTTGGGGCCTCTTCCCTTAGCTTGCTCAGCGCGCTTCACGGCCTTCGGCCCTGGCAGATGTTCGAGGCTCGCCGGGTGCTGGAGAGCAGCCTGGCGGCCTTGGCCGCGGAGCGGTGCGGCCGCCAGCACGTCGCCTCTCTTGCCGAAGAAGTAGCCGACATGTATGCCACGCTCGATGATCCGCGCGAGTACCTGATCCATGACATCCGGTTTCATCGGATTATTGCCGAAGCGGCAGGCAATCCTATCCTTGGCGCGTTTATGGAATCGATCACCGCCTCGCTCTATGACGAGCGCTACGAGGCGGTGCAGAAGTCGCTCGACCTCAAAGAAGCCGCGGAAATGCATGGTGAGATCTTTCGCGCGATTCGGGCCAAGGACAGCACGCAGGCGAGGATCGCCATGGCCCGGCATCTGCAATTGGCGGAGACGGCGCAGTCCAGCGAATCCAGGATTCCGGGCGATGGCAAAAGCAACGGCCATAAGCGCAAGCTCCGCTCCAGGCCGGCAATACCTCAGGAGGCGCGTTTGCAATCCGCCGGCCCAGCGAAATCCGCGCGCCAAAAGACAGGCTCCATTACGCCGCGCAAGACCACCTGAGCCGTAGGAGTGCCCGCTTGCTTCGCATCGGGCGCCGGCTGTGAAGGATGTGAGTCGATAAAAGTGAAGCCGCCGTGGTCAGTCCACTTTCTCGGAAATCACTAAGGTTAGCCTCTTTGCGCAAACGGCCACTCCCCGCGCTTATAGGAGCGAAACATATAAATGACCGTACCGGTAAGAATCACCACACCGGCGAAGAAGAACTCGCGGGCAAAGTTCGGGCGGGCGAAAAGGATATAGACAAAGCCGGCGATCGCGGCCAGTGGAGGCAGAGGATAAAGCCACACCCTGAAAGGCCGCTTTAATTCCGGCTGGGTGCGGCGCAGCACCATAAGGCCAATATGTTGCAGCAGAAACTGCAGCAGGATGCGAATAACCACCAGGGCCGCCACCAAATCGATCAAGCGCAACATGCAAAAGAGCAGCGACATCGCCGCCAGCACCAGGAGCGAGACATTCGGGAACTGGAACCGGGGGTGCACTCGAGCGAAGATGCGGAGGAAGTTGCCATCGGCCGCCGCCGCGTAGGGCACTCTGGAATACGACAATAAGAGTGCATACACCGAGGCAAACGCCGTCCAGACGACCAGCAGCGCGATGATCTTTCCCGCCAGCGGTCCATAGACCCGGCTCATCACGACAGCGGCAACGGAGAGTTTTGCATCCGCGGTCGATTTGAGTTCCTGCCACGGAACCAGCCCGAGCACGCTGGTGTTCAACAGCAGATACAGCGCGCCCACCAGCGCTATCGACCACAAAATTGCCCGTGGAATAGTGCGCCCCGGATCACGCACTTCGCCGCCCAGGAAGGCGATGCTGTACGCCCCCCAGTAGTCGTAGGTGGCGATCAGCATGGCGGCGCCCAGGCCGGTAACGAACCCTTTGGAGAGGTCGAAGGCGCCGGGCGCGAAGCCGAAGGCTTGTTTAGCGTGGAAATGCAGCAATCCGGTAACGATCACCGCCAGCAGAGTACCCATAACTCCAACCCACAACCAGGTAGCCCTGCGGGCGACGCTTTGGATATTGCGGTAGAGTAGCGCCGTAGCCAGGCCGCAGCACGCCATCGCCAACAGCGTCGCCGGCCCAAAAACGACTTCCAGATGGAAAACGCCGGCGAAGGGAACGGGGATCGGCATCTGGTAAATGAAATAGGTCCGGCGCAGCGCCGGGAAGACATACCCTGCATATTGCGCCAGACCCACGCACCCGGACGCGATAGAGAGCGGGGCGCTAAAGATCAACTGCCATATATATAGAAAAGAGATAAACCGGCCGGCGCGCTCCGGCCCGTATATGACGCGCAAATACCAATAGGATCCCCCGGCCTGGGGCATGGCGGCTCCCAATTCCGCCCACACCAGCCCGTCGCACGCAGCCAGTATCGCGGCGAGAATCCAGGCCACGATCGCCTGCGGTCCGTGCATAGCAAGAACGATCAGCGGCAGAGTGATGAATGGGCCGACGCCCACCATGTTGATCACATTGAGAGAGATCGCGCTCCTGAGACCGATGCCGCGCACCAATTGTCCGGAAGATGTTTGGCTGGATGACTCCTGGCTCATCGCAATCGTTTTTACCTCGGGGACACGTTGTTCAGAGTAGCAGTCCGCGGCAGAAATTCCCGGAGATGCCGTAGGGTAGTAGGGACGAGCGTAGTAGGAAAAGCAGAAGGAGTATCCATGCAAGCTTTAGTCAAGAGCAGAGCCGAGCGCGGTTTGTGGCTGGAAGATGTGCCCGTCCCGCAGATTGGCATCAATGACGTGTTGATCCGCGTGCGGCAGACGGGAATTTGCGGCACCGACGTACATATCTACCAATGGGATGAGTGGGCGCAGCAGACTATTCCAGTCCCCATGGTGATCGGCCACGAGTTCGTCGGCGAAATTGTCGAAACCGGAATGAATGTCAGCGATTTCCATTCCGGCGATCTGGTCAGCGGAGAGGGCCACGTAGTGTGCGGCCGCTGCCGCAACTGTCTGGCCGGGCGACGCCACCTCTGCGCCAACACACTAGGCGTGGGAGTCAACCGGCCGGGAGCCTTCGCCGAATACATTGCGTTGCCGATGACTAATATCTGGCGGCACCATCCCGGGGTTTCCGAGGAGATAGCGGCCATCTTCGATCCCTTCGGCAATGCTGTGCACACGGCGCTTTCGTTCCCCGTATTGGCTGAAGACGTTCTTATCGCCGGCGCGGGGCCGATCGGCCTGATGGCGATTCCCATTGTTCGCCGGGCCGGAGCGCGCCACGTCGTGGTGACCGACCTCAATCCGTTTCGTCTGCATCTTGCCCGCGCCATGGGCGCCACCCTGGCAATTAACCCTGCAGAAACAGCTCTGGCCGAAGTGCAGAAGCAGCTCGGGATGCAGGAAGGCTTCGATGTCGGACTGGAGATGTCGGGCAGCCGCGCGGCTTTTATCGAGATGATCGACAACATGTGTCACGGGGGCAAGATTGCGATGCTGGGCATTCCCGCCAAGCCCATGGAAATCGACTGGCGCAAGGTCATTTTCAACATGCTCACGATCAAGGGTATCTATGGCCGCGAGATGTATGAGACCTGGTACAAGATGTCGGTGCTGGTCGAGTCGGGCGTTGATATTTCGCCGGTGATCACGCATCGCTTCGGCTATTTGGATTTTGAAAAGGGCTTTGAAGCCATGATGAGCGGCCAGACGGGCAAAGTGATTCTCGACTGGCGGAACTGATTTCAAGCATTTTTCTTGGATACGGTGGTGTGACAAGATTCGCTACGCGGAGCCATTCATCGAGAAATGGCTACATCCGGAGCTATTTCTCCATCTACATGATCAGGGAAAATGCTCTAAGCCGGCATCAGGTAGTGAGACGATTAGGAGAAATGGGCGCGAATTGCCAAATATCGATGCTCAACAAAAGAGCAGAAGTATCGGATATCGAAATACCCATCTCAGGCGCCGAGCTGCCGGAATAGTAAAACCGCTTGGTGTAGGCCACCTCACGGTTTAGGAAGAGTTCGATGGCTGATCCGTCGACCAAGAGGTTGAATTGCCATTCCGGCTCGCTTGCGGTCGAGAGCGGCACAAGCTGATTGTCGATTTTCACATGGTGTGGCTGAGCCGGATCGTATTCAACTGCAATCCATTCCCCAGCATCGGCGCCCTTGAGAGGATGCGGCGTCACCAGCGACATATGGAACCGGCCCATAGGCCGTCGCAGGTTCAGGAGAATTTCACCACAGCAGCCTTCCAGGCGCAGCTTGGCAATCTGCTCCTGATTTTTTGACTCGTCCGGCTTCCCTGCGAAGTGTTGATGGCTCCTCCTCAGCATGGAAACAGCCGGGCAGACACGCATAGACAAATTGCCGTGGATATCAAGCGTGAGTTCTCGAGGCAGCGACATCATTCCGGCCCAACCTGACGCGCGATATTCCTTCAGCGGACGCGTCTCCGGAATCCATCCCCACAGTATCCGATTGCCCGCTTTATCAACCTGTGTCTTGGCGGCGTAATAGGAGCCATAGTCCACAACGCCCACCTGCTCCGGATGAAAGCGCAGCGTCTGCTGATCCAGGATTCCGCTCTGCCAATGGACCTTCCCTTCGGTGGAGTAGATCAGCACATGTTTCTCGCCCAACGGAAATAATTCCGGGCACTCCCACATATCTCCCGCCGAAACCGGATTCGCGGCGGTAGTCTTCTTTCCCGCGCCGGAAGCAACAACATGCAAATACTCCCAAGCATGAAGATCCCGAGAACGATAAACCAGCACATCGCCGCCCCTGCTTTCGACCCCCGAACCGACTGTCAAATAAAACCAGTCACGGCCGCGCCAGGCGGACGGATCGCGAAATCCAGTCACATTCATACCGGCAGGCGGATTGGCAATGATCGGCTTCTCCCACTTCTCCCAGACTCTGAGCTCGGGATCGCGCGAGATGGCCACACATTGGCGCTCGCGGTAGTTCTGAACCCCGCCGCGGCTCGTGGCCTGATCTTCAGGAACGGAAACCACCCCGGTGTAGACGACCGCAACTCCGCCTGCAAAAGGCAGGGCCGAACCGGAGAAGCAGCCGCCGGCGTCAGGACCATTGGGAGTGGGGGCCAGAGCCACGGGAAGATGCTGCCAATGAATCAAATCCGGGCTCATGGCGTGTCCCCAATGCATGTCGCCCCAGAACGCTCCTTCCGGGTTGTATTGATAGAACATGTGATACTGGCCATTCCAAATCGTCGGACCGTTCGGATCGTTCATCCAGTTTGCTGCGGGCAGCAAGTGAAACTGGGGACGCCGAGGATCACTCGCCAGCTCCGATCGGGAAACAGCGGCAGTTACCAGCCGCACGTTGGGGCCGCCGAGGATCCAGGCGCCTGCGACACTCTGCGATGTAGCAAGCAGAAAGCGTCTCCGGTCCGTCTTCATTCAGTGCTCCTATAAACGTGGTGTCCAAGGCTGAGCAATTTTACGTCCTGAAATTCTTTGTGTGGGCCGCGATCAAAGCCGGGAGAAGCTCATCCAGCTTCCAAATTACAATTTCAGTGAATCTCGAGGTGCTCCTATTCGCAAGATTTCCCTTTCCTCAGTGCTTGAAAATGATGATGCGAGCAGCGGCGTTGATCTCAGCCAGGTTGCGACCCATGCGCCCGGTCCCGCCGGCCTGCTGCCAATAACCCCTGAAATGTTGCTCACTCAACCCTCGGGCAATCTCTTCGGGTTGAGCCAAAACGTGGGAATGGGCTGGGAGCCGGCGAACCTGCTTGGTCCCGAAGTGCTTATTCTGAGCACTCACGGCGGGCTGCGGGCGGAAGACGGACGGCCAATTGCCTTGGGCTTCCATACCGGCCATTGGGAAGTAGGAATGCTCGTGGCAGAAGCAGCGCAAGAATTGAAGGCCAATGCATCGGTTCCCTTCGCCGCCGCCTGCACCGATCCCTGCGATGGACGTACCCAGGGGACAACGGGCATGCTCGATTCCCTCCCCTACCGCAATGATGCGGCAACTGTCTTTCGCCGGTTGATGCGCTCGCTGCCCACGCGGATGGGAGTGCTCGGCATTGCCACCTGCGATAAGGGGCTTCCGGCAATGATGATGGCGCTTGCCTCCGCCGGTAAATACCCTACTGTGCTGATTCCCGGCGGGGTCACCCTGTTGCCCGATCAGGGGGAGGATGCCGGCAAGGTACAGACCATCGGCACGCGTTACGCGCATCAGCAGATCACTTTGGAGTATGCGGCAGAGATAGGATGCCGCGCTTGCGCCACCCCGGGAGGCGGATGCCAGTTCTTAGGAACTGCTGCGACCTCGCAGGTCGTCGGAGAAGCGTTGGGCTTATCTCTGCCGCACACCGCGCTCGCACCCTCCGGACAGCCTATCTGGCTGGACGCGGCACGGCGCTCAGCCCGGGCGATTTTGCGTCTTCATCAATTGGGCCTAGGGACCAGCGACGTATTAACACAGGCTTCTGTCGAGAATGCGATGGTGGTGCACGCGGCCTTTGGCGGCTCAACTAATCTGCTTTTGCACCTGCCGGCGGTCGCCTTTAGCGCCAAGCTGCGGCGGCCGACAACCGCCGATTGGACGCGGGTGAACGCTGAAGTTCCGCGCCTGGTGGACGCTCTGCCCAATGGGCCGCGCAATTTTGCCACAGTGCAGGTCTTTCTTGCCGGTGGAGTGCCCGAAGTCATGCTGCACTTGCGGCGGGCGGGGCTGCTCAATACCAGCGTCACGACTGTCACCGGCGAAACACTGGACGGATCTCTCGATTGGTGGGAGCAGAGCGAGCGCCGCCGCCGGCTCAAAAAGAATCTGATCGACCGGGACGGTATCGATCCCGATGATGTGATCATGGGGCCTGACCGGGCCAAGTCGCGGGGCCTGACGCCTACCGTCTGCTTTCCTGTTGGCAACCTTGCTCCCGAGGGTTCCGTGGTTAAGAGCACATCGATCGATCCATCGGTCATCGGCCAAGACGGAGTCTACCGCCATTTAGGGCCGGCCAAGGTCTTCGTCTCCGAAACGGCCGCCATCCGCGGCATCAAGAACGATGAGGTTCATCCAGGCGATGTTGTGGTTCTGGTATGTGGTGGTCCCGCAGGCGCCGGTATGGAGGAGATCTATCAGATCACTTCCGCGCTCAAAGTGCTCGAAGGGGGCAAGCATGTCGCGCTGCTCACCGATGCACGATTCAGCGGCGTTTCCACCGGAGCATGCCTGGGACACATCTCTCCCGAGGCCTTGGCGGGAGGAGCTATCGGAAAGGTTTATGATGGCGACCAGATTGAAATCATTATCGATCGCGAGAAGGTGACTGGCTCGGTCAATCTGGTGGGAGATGCCAAAGAGAGATTCGGCGCGGAAGAAGGCGCCCGCCGCCTGGCAAGCCGGTCCTCGCGCCCCGATTTACGCCCGCATCCCGCTCTTCCTGACGACACGCGGCTGTGGGCGGCATTGACCGGAACAAGTGGCGGCGTCTGGGGCGGATGTGTTTACGACGTCGATGCGATCGTCGCCCGCTTAAATGGAGAGAGAGAACAGGAGTGATTTTGGACCCTTACAACCTGCAACGCTTTGTCGATGCCCAGGAAACCGTCTTCGAGCAAGCGAGGTCGGAATTGCGGGAAGGCCGCAAACGAAGTCACTGGATGTGGTTTATCTTTCCTCAAATCGAAGGACTGGGCCACAGCGAGGTAGCACGCAAATACGCCATTTCCGGAAGAGACGAAGCGATCGCCTATTTAGACCATCAGATTCTCGGCCCCAGATTGAGGGAGTGTACCCGCTTAGTCGCTCTCCTAGAAGGACGCTCGATAGAGGAGATTTTCGGCTATCCCGACGATCTGAAATTTCATTCTTCAATGACCCTCTTCGCGAATGTGACAGCCAGTGACCAGATTTTTCGTGATGCTCTGGAGAAGTATTACGCAGGTCAACTCGATAACGCGACGCTTGAGCGATTGCATTAGCGCGTTCTACAGGCTGGGGAGAAATAAACCGTCAGCGGCTAACCGGGATTTCTCATAAGCGTGACATAACGTGACCCGAACATCACAGCACCAGGGCTAAAGCCCTTGATTTACTAGCCTTTTTCGGCGGACCTAAAAGGTCCGCCTCCCTGGGCTGAAGCCCAGGGCTTCCACCGGTGTAGTTCCCGGCTTTAGCCGGGAAAGCGGGTTCGCCGCGGCGAACCCGCGTAAGCAATTGGGCTAAACAAAATCGGGCTTTTAGCCCTGGTCTTTCCTTATGAGAAATTGCGGCTAAAGCCGCTCAAATTTTGCAATGAGTGATGTGAGTGATATACGACCTAAAGGTCGTACCCTTCAAAAAGATTGAATTTTTTTGAATTTGTTCAGGAGATCGGCTGCGTAACCGTAGATCTCTCCACTCCGCTGCGCTCCGGTCGAGATGACAAATATAGGTGGGCCGCGGACTGCTCTGTTCTTTCCGGCCTGGGAAGGCGCCGCAGGGCGGCTAGGGTGTGGTGAAGTGGGAGACAGTGCTCTTGACTCCGTCACTCGCGCCGTTGCCTTGCATCGAATCAACCCTGTAGTAGTAAGTTGTTCGCGGTTTCAAGCCATCCACGCGCACGCGGAAAACAGTATAGGAGTGGTTTTGGTTCAGCCGGACATGAGATTTCGCCATCTGGCCCAGGTGCTCCGGATCGGTACCGTAGTAGACCACCCCGAAATGCTCATCCGTGCCTCCAGGGTTGTTGCTTGTCCAGGTGATAATGGCCATAGGTCCATGCACCGATTCGAGCGCCGGTCCCTTGGTGATATGGACGAGGGCGGCTCGTTTAGCAGGCGGGAGTATCCCCTGTGCGCAGATTGAGCCGGAGCGGAGCAGGCCGCCGGCGACAGAAGCAATCACCAGAGGCAGAAGCAGTTTACGGAAATCGAGACCTCTCATAGATGCAGACCCTGTTTATCGGATGCCCAGGTCCCAAAATCGGGACCTGGGCCACCCGCCGTATGGACTAGTGCCGTTTTAGGAATGCGCTGTTGGAAGAGATTATTGAAGTATTCCCTTGAGTTGAAGCATTACCGCCGGTCATGCAAGCCCCAGTATAGGTATTGATGTCGGGGTAAGGTGTTGTGTAACCGTCATTGAGTGTTTGCAGGAAGGCGACGATCTGATTCTCCTCCTGGTCGGTCAAACCGAGCTTGCCAACTGTCATATCCTCGTTTTGCGGCACCTCGGGCTCCGGCCAGCAGTTTACTTTCTCAGTGGTTCCCGCAGGGCAGTTGCCGGACTCCACGGGAAACGGGTACACGTCACGCGTGTTGTAGAAATGCACGAGCTGCTTCAGGCTTTTTATGTAGCCATTGTGAAAAAACTCCTTCTGGAAGTAGGGGCCTGGAGCTTCTGTGGTGGGACACTGTGGCGGTGTAAGCGCCACATCGCGTGCGGTCATCGTCTGCATTTGGCCATCGGAGGTCGAGGCATATTGCCTCCAGCTCGCGTTGGGATTGGGCGCGGAACCGAAACCGCTTCTGAGGAAAGTTCCCAGGCCGTAATCGGTGTAAGCAAAGCCTGTCGGATTGAGCGTAAATCCGTAGGAATCCGGCGTGGTTTCATAGTAAAAGGAGTCCCTGGGATTTTTGGGCAGCCCGAGATTGGCTGAACCGAAGCAGGTGAACAGCGGTTTTGTGTCTGCTGTTGTCCCTGTATCTTCGGCGCCCGGAGCGGTTGGCGAGGGGGCGGTGGACCTGCCGTCCAGATGACACGAATTGCAATTCCCTTTGCCGTTAAATAGGTTAAGCCCTGCTTGCTCGTCTGTTGTCAGTGTGTACTTGCCCGCCAGGTAGGCGTCGAATTTCGACGTGAACGGGCTAACCGACAAGCTGTGCTCGTATGAGCTAATAGAATGCGCCCAGTGATCGTAATCGTTATTGGAGCGGGTCCGGTCAGACGGACTTAGGTCAACCGGTGTAGCGCTGCCGTTGAGCTGGGAAGCTCCAATGGGAGTAGCGCAGATTGACGCAATGTCGGATGGCCAGGTGATGTCGAACGAGCCCGCGCCCCATACCTCCTCAAAAAGTGGTCTGTATGGCGCCAATGAAAGCTTGTAGACTATGCAAGCGGTGTCGGGATTGCCCATCTCAGCGGGATCGACAGGAGGAAACTCTGACTGCTCGGCATCGGGACTCCGAGTCAAATATCCAGTTGCGCGTGAATCCCAGAAATTTCCGCCAATGAAAGCGCCTTGCGTCGCGTCGTACTGGAGCGGAGGAAAATAGCTCGAATAAGTGTATCTCTGTGCTGTCCGCTTGCCGGCCCGAAAGTGAACTGTTCCGGGATACGCGATCATGGTCAGATTCACCGACGGAATCGGTCCGCTAAAGGCGGCGTACGGCATGTGGCAAGACGCGCAGGCAATATTCTCGTTGGGCGAAATCGTTTTGTCGAAGTTCATGAGCTTGCCGAGAACTTCTACTGAGGGAATCCCGGTGTTCTGCAGTATCGGCGGGTTACCTGTCACAGTCGGAGGCGTTAACGCCTGCCACTGGCCTACAGCTTCATTTTCGATGAAATCCACTTCGTTCAGAACCCTTTGTAGCTCGGCGGGCAAATCGGACGGGAGAATGCCGGATGGGTACGGGTTATAGTCCGGCGTCGCGGTGCCACTTTGTCCGCGAACAATGTGAGTGGTGGCAACCATTGCGACAGCGATCGTCGCACAGGCCGCGCCTGCTGCTATCAACCTTTGTGGTCTCATGAGTAACCTCCCTGAAACTGCAAGAGTTCGGGTAAGGTAGACAAGTTCGCTCAGGAGAGAGGAGTGCGCACCAGCACTCTCTTGGCGTTTTTTTATATTTACCCGATTGGGGTTGGAACGCTGGGAATCATACCGTCATTCCTCAAACACAGCGATCGAGCAAGCGATCAAATTGAAACTGAGTGAGTAGCGGACCCCATCGACTAGACCCGAAAGGATTCGGGTCTTTCCAATGCGCAACGATGATCTCTCTACGGAAAAAAATTGTCAAGGGTGAGTGCAAACTAAATAATGGGCCGGGATTTCCCGATGCCGGCCCTGGGAGCGATTCTTATTCCGCCCGGCTGACGTCGATGCGATCGTCGCCCGGCTTGAATGGAGAGAGAAAACAGGAGTGATTTCGGACCCTCACCACCTGCAACGCTTTGTCGTTTATCTTCCTCAGATAAAAGACTATTGGGATAGTTGCACTGCGAATGAGGCAGAGCCGGTTGACAGACCTAGCGGATAGGGCGAATATAAAGCGAAACAAAGTCGCCTTATGTCTACCGCCGCCTCGCTTCGCCGTCAGATCGAAGCCACCCTTGCCAACCGGATTCCCTCGGCGCTTACGCCGGCGCCGCGAACCATACGGCCAGTTGCAGCTACGGGGATTCAGGCGATAGACGAGTTGTTGGATGGCGGGCTACCCCTGGGAGCCATTACTGAAGTTGCCGGGCCAGAATGCTCCGGGCGTACGTCCTTCGCCCTATCTTTCCTCGCCGGAATGACACAAGCGGAAAAGATCTGCGCCTGGATCGATGTATCCGACGCGCTCGATCCAGAGTCGGCAGCAGCGGCAGGCGTAGACCTGTCCCGGCTTCTCTGGGTACGTTGCGGAGTGCAGGCTGCATCCCGTGTGCAGGCATCCGCGCAGCGAATTTTCTCCCTTCCCGAGAAATACCTTGTTCCACCGCCAGTCAAGAAAGGGCTGCATGGCGGAGGCTTCGGGTCACATCCGCGTAATGAAAGCAAAGGGATCTCCGATTCAATCAGCGGTTTGCTGCGGCCTGAAACATTCGCTCCGCGATGTGCGGAGCCGCAACGCAGAAAGCGGCCTGAGAAGGAAGCCTTCGAGCCGAATCTATCGCAGACAGAGATGAGGCACAGACGGAGGACGGCTCCATCCAGCAAACCATTGTCACGGATTGAACAGGCGCTCCGTGTAACCGATCTGCTTCTCCAGGGAGGTGGATTCAGCGCCCTTGTGCTCGATATGAGCAGCATTGCGCCCGAGCACTCCTCGCGTGTGCCTTTGGCGACATGGTTCCGTTACCGGGCTGCCGCGGAGCAGACACAGGCAAGCATTCTTCTGCTGACGCAACATCCTTGCGCACAAAGCAGCGCGGAGTTGCTGCTGCGTTTGCAGCCGGGCAATGCGCGCCGTGATGAGATCACGGTATTTACCGGAATCGAGCATCATCTGGAAGTGACGCGGCGGCGCTTCACACAGTCTCCGGCCAACGTTGTCCCATTGCGCAAGCCGCCGCAAAGCGTGAGGACTGCGAACTGGCAGAGCCGAACCACCTGGGCAGGTCCGCGATGACGAATCCTGCCGAATTGTACGCGTGCCTCTATGCAAAGGAGTTCCCTGCACAGGCATTGCTGCGGTTGAGATGGGAACTACGCGGCAAACCCTGCGCCGTCATGCAAGGCGAACCGCCATTGGAGCAGGTGTGCTCGCTCACCAGCAAGGCGCGCAGCCTGGGCCTGGTCAATGGCATGACACGGGTGGAAGTGGATACATTTTCCAAGGTCACCGTGCTGCCGCGCTCGTTTAAAGAAGAGACCGCGGCAAAGGCAATCCTGCTCGAATGTGCGGGTGCATTCTCGCCGCGCGTGGAAGACAAAAGCGAAGACGGCGCATTTCTGTGCGTCATCGACATCGCGGGAACAGAGAGCTTATTCGGATCGCCAGAATCATTGGCGGCGAATCTTCTCACCCGCGTCAGGGCGCTTGGGATAAGCGCCTGCATTGCCGTCAGCTGCAATTTTCATGCGGCAGTTGCCCTCGCCAAAGGATTGCCTCCGCAAACTAAGATGAAGATCATCCCTGCAGGTGAGGAAGATAGAGTACTCGCCTCGCTGCCGCTCACAGTCCTTGACCTCACTCCAGAGCAGGCAGAGACCTTTGGCCTCTGGGGTATTCGTACTTTGGGGATGCTGGCGGCTTTGCCCGAGAAAGAGCTAGCCGCCAGAATGGGTCAATCAGGCAAGCACCTTCGCCAATTGGCGCGTGGCGAGATGCCTCATTTATTCCAACCAGTAGAACCTGCCTTCACTCTCAAAGAGCACCTGGAACTGGACTCGCCCGTCGAACTCCTCAATGCCCTGCTCTTTGTAGTGAACGTGATGCTTGAACAGTTAATCCTCCGGGCAAAGGCTCGCGCGCTTGCACTGGCATCGGCAAGCATCGCCCTGAACCTCGAAGGCGGGACAACGTATACACGCACAGTTCGGCCTGCTCTGCCGACGAACGATAAGCAACTCTGGATCAAACTGCTCCATCTCGATCTTGAAGCGCATCCTCCGCAGACTGCGATTCTCGGAGTGTCTCTGCTGGCTGAGCCGGGAAGCATCAGCCAGGTGCAACTGGGATTGTTCTCCCCGCAATTGCCTGAACCGGCCCGGCTCGATATCACGCTGGCACGCATCCGCGCGATTGTGGGCGACGAAAATGCCGGCCGCGCTGTGCTCAAGGACACATACCAGCCGCATGGCTTCGGCATGGAACCGTTCACCGTGCCTTCAGGCTCTGCGTCAGTCATTGCTTCCAGCCAATCTCGATCCGCGATGCGAAAGTTGCGCCCGGCTGAGATTATCCCGGTCACAGTACAAGGCCAAGCGTCCAAATGAGTTTGTATTCCGGAAAAAGCGTTATGCCGTGGAACACACTTACGGACCCTGGCTGATAAGTGGTGATTGGTGGCAACCCACTCTGTGGGGATTTGAGCAATGGGATCTGGTAGCGCGCGCGCAGGACAGCTCATTACTGTGCTGCTGCCTTATACGCGATCGCATCGAGAACTGTTGGCATATGGCGGCGCTCTATGACTGAACGTTATGTAGAGTTGCACGCCGCAAGCGCATTCAGCTTCCTCGATGGAGCATCGTTACCCGAGCAGCTTATCGAGCGTGCGGTTGAGCTGGAGATGCCGGCCATGGCGCTGCTCGACCGCAATGGTGTCTACGGCTCTGCCCGCTTTCATACCAGCGCGAAGAGAAACGGCATTCGCGCACACGCCGGAGCGGAGATTGCGGTTTCAAGCTTCGGCTCACGCCTCACTCCTCCCGCATGGCTGCCGCACCAGCATAAGGCCGAACCGCCGCGTCTGCCTCTGCTCTGCGAATCGCGGGAAGGATACCAGAATCTCTGCCAGCTTATTACTCAGTTCAAAATGCGCGAGATGACCAAGGAAGAGGGCGCCGCGACCTTCAATGATTTAGAGCAGTACGCATCCGGCTTGATATGTCTGACGGGAGGTGATGAAGGCCCATTGGCCGCTGCGTTGATGCGCGGTGGAGAAGAGGCCGGAGTTGAGACGGTCGAACGGCTGACGCGGATCTTTGGCCGCGAGAATGTCTATATCGAGGTGCAACGCCATCGGGAACGCGAGCAAGAATGGCGAAACCAAGCCGCATTCCGTATCGCGCGTGCTCTTAGGTTGCCTGTGATCGCGACCAACGGGGTCCGCTATGCGACAGCATACGACCGCGAAGTTCTGGACCTCTTTACTGCGATTCGTCATCACGTCGAACTCGATCAGGCTGGGCGGTTGCTGGCACTGAACAGCCAGCGTCATCTTCGCCCGGCGCGGGAGATGGCTGCGCTCTTCCGCGATCTTCCGGGAGCAGTTGAAAGCACCATCGATCTATCCTCGCGTCTCAACTTCGAATTGAACGATCTCGGCTACCAGTTCCCGCACTATCCCGTGCCACCGGGAGAGACGATGGACAGTTTCTTACAGAAACTTGTTGCCGAAGGAGTACAGCGCCGCTACGGCCCAAAGAACGACCGCGACTTGCTTGAGCGCGCGAAAAAACAAGTGAAACACGAGCTTTCACTGATTACAAAGCTCGGCTTCGCGGGATACTTTTTGATCGTCTGGGACATCATCGATTATTGCAAGCACAATGGCATTCTGATCCAGGGCCGAGGCAGCGCTGCCAATTCTGCTGTTTGCTATGCCCTGGAAATTACGGCTATCGATCCAGTCGGTATGGAACTGCTCTTCGAGCGTTTCCTGAGCGATAGCCGTGGTGAATGGCCGGACATTGATCTCGATCTTCCTTCCGAAGACAAACGTGAGCAGGCCATCCAGTATGTTTACAAACGCTATGGCGAACTTGGCGCCGCCATGACCGCCAATGTCACCACCTATCGCCAGAAGTCAGCGGCACGGGAGACGGGTAAGGCGCTCGGCTTCGATGAAGAGTCCCTAGGCCGGCTAGCGAGTCTGGCCGGCCAATGGGAGTGGCGAGGCAAGACTGACACGATGGCACACTCGTTTTTGCATGCAGGCTTCGATATCCGGCATCCGCGCATTGCCAAATATCTTGAGCTGTCCATGCGGATTCAGGATTTACCACGCAATCTCAGCCAGCACTCCGGCGGCATGGTGATCTGCCAGGGACAACTGAATCGTATCGTTCCGCTGGAACGTGCCTCGATGCCGGGCCGAACCGTCGTCCAATGGGACAAGGAAGACTGTGCCGACCTCGGCATCATCAAAGTAGACCTGCTGGGCCTTGGCATGATGGCAGTTATCAAGGACTGCCTGGAGCTGATTCCCGCACACTACGGCGAGAACATCGATCTGGCGCAATTGCCGGAAGACGAAAAGGTTTATCAAACATTGCGAAAGGCCGATACAGTCGGCATGTTCCAGGTCGAGAGCCGCGCGCAAATGGCGTCGTTACCACGCAATAATCCTGAAAAGTTCTACGACCTAGTGGTCCAGGTGGCTATCATCCGGCCAGGGCCTATCGTCGGGCAGATGATGCACCCCTATATGAGAAGGCGGCAGAAGAAAGAGAAAGTCACTTATCCGCATCCGTCACTCGAACCTGTACTGAAGCGCACCCTGGGCGTGCCGCTCTTTCAGGAGCAACTGCTCCGTATGGCGATGACCGTTGCCAATTTTTCCGGCGCGGAGGCGGATGAACTGCGCCGCGCGGTGGGTATGCGGCGCTCCTGGGAGCGCATGAAAAATCTCGAAGGCAAGCTCCGCGCGGGCATGACCGCGAACGGGATCGACAGCACGACCCAGGACAATATCGTTCAAAATATCAGCTCGTTTGCGCTCTATGGTTTTCCGGAATCGCACGCAGCTTCCTTTGCACTGATCGCATATGCATCCGCTTATTTCAAGGTAAAGTACCTGGCTGCCTTTACCTGCGCGATTTTGAATAACCAGCCGATGGGCTTTTACTCATCCGCGGTGTTGGTAAAGGATGCGCAACGTCATGGCCTGCGAGTGAAACCCATCGATGTCCTGGCATCCCATTGGCCTTGCACGGTGGAGCACGAATCCGATGGATCGCTGTCCTTGCGCATGGGCTTGGGCTATGCAAAGCGCCTGCGAAAGCAGTCCGCGGAGGCACTTGTGATATCCCGCACAGAGTACGGCCCGTTTCGCTCCACGGAGGATCTTGCCCTGCGCGTCCCGGCCCTCGACAGGAAAGAACTCACGCTGTTGGCCCGCATCGGAGCCTTGAACAAGCTGGATGGGATTGCCCATCGCCGCGACGCTCTCTGGCAGGTGGAGCGCGCCGGCAAGATGGAGGGACCGCTACTCCGCCAGCAAAGCGAGTGGCTGAGGGATGATTCCGAGACATTGCCGCTCGAACAGATGAACGTTGAAGAGCGCCTGGTTGCAGACTATGCAGGTACTGGTCTGACGACGGACAAGCACCCGATGTATCATCGCCGTCCAGAGCTGCGACGGCAGGGCATCCGGTCAGCCGAGGAGCTAAGACATTGCCGGGATGGAGAATTTGTCCGCACCGCCGGCTGCGTTATCGCACGGCAACGGCCGGGTACGGCAAAAGGGTTTATTTTTATCTCGATGGAAGATGAGACCGGCATCGCTAATGTCATCGTCACACCCGATCTGTACGATCGGGATCGCCTGGTGGTCACACGCAGCAAATTCCTGCTGGTAGAAGGACCACTTCAGAACCAGGACAATGTGATTCATGTGAAAGCGGTTCGCTTGCTGGAGCTGTCGGGCAAAGGATTAGAACTGCACTCGCACGATTTCCATTGATTTCAAACAATGCTCTAACAAACACGGATAACGGGTATTTTCAACAGCGCGCCAAGTTTCTCCAGAGTTCCTGCAACATGCCCTAACCCAATTGCGCAATGATGCGCCGGCGCCGCATTGCTCCACTCGGAAACGAAGCGTCTGGCGCCCAGCGAAAACCGGTAACGGCTATTCGTATTGCCGATCTCCAAAATCGGTCCGGAAACAGACTCGCCTTCCGCAATTACGAATTTGAACCCGCGGCCCGCGTCCTCTGCCACGGAAAGCAGGGTTACGGGTCCATGCCGCACTGACATTTCCACCGATACGCCCCGGCCTACTTTTCCGTGATAAACATCCAGAGGACGAACCTTTGTCTTGCCTTCCGCAATTGCAACATGACCCGGTCCATCGTGGCCCATTAGAACAATGTCGTCTGCGAAATCGATCGCGTAGAACTCGGTAAAAGAGCCCCCCACGCCGAGAGCGGCAAGGATCTTCATCGCTATGGCGTTCTTCACCTCGTATTCGCCTGCAACGGGCACGCCACTTGCCGTAAGCAACGAAGTGCCAAGAATAATTGAACTCATGGTCAGCTCGTTCGACGCATTCCCCGTACCCTTGTAGTAGTAGGCAATGGAGCCGATTCCATATTGCTCAACCAGCCGGTCCAAGGCCAGAGAGGATTTCGCTGCATCAACAAGGTCATCCCGCTTACAATCGGGCTGGATGTCGAAGATGGATTCAAAGAGCGCCAGCCGGTCCTCAACACTTCGATCGTCCATCCCTTCCCGTATTGCCGATAATTCATCCATCTCTAAAACCTTGATCTGGCCCCCGAACACGCCATTCAGAAGGGTGAGATCGGTATAAATGTCGAGCATGCCGGAATAGTAATGACCTAATAAGCCAAGCGTATTGTTCTCCAACTGAACGCAGACTCTTGCTGCCTCAACCCAGGAGTCGATTTCCTTTGAGCAGACTGGATCGTCATTTAGAAAACCGGCTACCTGGTGGAACTCCAGCCCGAGACGGTGAAACACATTTGCAATCTCCGGAACAGGGCAAGCGGAGCAATAAGCCAGCCATTCACCCGTCATTGTTGTGCGGTCACTGAGGCTATTGAAGTACGCGTAGTCGATGTTGCTGGTTGGCTGTAAATTCAAAACTATTACAGGAACCTTTGCACGGCGAACGATAGGAAGGACCGAGGCGGAGACCGCGTATGTGGTTACATAAAGAAATATGATGTCCACGCCTGATTCACGGAAACAGTTTCCAGCATGCACCGCGTAATCGGGAGTGTCGATCAATCCGAGGTTCACGATCGTGACACCGGATCTCGAGAGTCGAGCCTCTACTTGCAAGATATTTCCCTCGAGCCGTTCTTTCAGACCAGAAAATTGCGGCCAATAGGCGGCTAGACCTATGCCGCAAAGCCCAGCGCGTAAGTTTATTTCGCTCCCTGCTGAGGTTACGGGCCAAACACCGGAGCATTTGTCGGCTTGATTGACATAATAGACTTATGACCCAAACACCTTCCGGATAGCATCTAAATACGCCGTACCATGTGTCGCATCAGGCTCCAGATAGCTGCCCTCCGTCCATTCATTCCACGCATTTATCGTCAACACCTTCGGTTGGTCCGGAAGGGCGTCCAAATTACATCTTGGCAGACGTGAGCGCCTCTTGAAACAGTTCCGGGTGGTTGTTTTTGAGGATCGGCGTGAATGGATAATCAGCCTTCTGAAAGGTGTCGGATTGGCAAGTACGAGGGCTCGGATCCCACCCCATGCTGACGTCTATATGATATGGAACTCCAAACATATCGCGAGCTTGACGCCAGTATTCAGGCGCATGCTCGAGCGCGTCCCTGTACTCCGTCGCCGGGAACGCCGGTGCAGCATAATGATGAAACCAAGTGTAGGAAGTAACGCTTCGTACACCGAGAGAGGGAAGAAGCTGCTTCATGTCCGGCAGTCCCGTTGCACCCCACGCGACCGCATTGAGATGCAGGTCGGGGAAGCCTGCCGCCTGCGTCTTCGCCCTAAATCTATCCAATGCTTTCCGGGCAATCTCGACACCCCCCATTCTGTCGATCAGGTTCTTAAGCTCGTATATCGAGAAATATGGCGCCCCATCTATCTGAAAATAAGATGAATCATGGAAATAACGGGAAATGACATAGTCAACGACTCTGTCAAACTCCTCCGCATTGTAACTTCCGCTATAGGTTGGTTGCGGGTTCCGTTTGTACAGCCGGGCAGGCATTATATTAAACCAGTCGTGATTCGCCCACATCAAGCAGAACTTAACGTCGGCTTTGTTTGTGGCGTTTAGATATCCTTTTTCCAATGCGCGCTCTAAGAACGGCTGGCCTTGGTACCAGTACCAATCAAAGATAAAGTGATTGAGGCCCGCGGAGTGAGCAGCAGCAATCTTCTTCTCGAATACGCTCGGAAGTGACTCATCCTCCATTCCCCACAGCGGCCGTTTGGGCTGTTGATGGCCGGCGAACTTAGGCTCGCCACGCTTCACGATCTCCCACTCAGTCCAATTCCTGCCATGAACCAACTCATTCCTAGGGTCGACATGGAAATTTGGGAAGTAGTAAGCGCCGATTTTATACGCCTGTGGCTGCGGCTTGGTTATTGCACCAGCCAGCATGGTGAAAGCTCCGGCTTTGACAAACTCTCTGCGACTGATCCTTGGTTCCATAAATCCTGTACTCGAGAATGAATGATGAATGTGTGGCTGAATCGTACTTTTTTAAATTTCTCTTCAGCTCCGAAAAAGGCGATTGTATCAGGGCGGCTCGATAGGCGCGAAAACGCCTGTTATCAGAGCATGAAATCCACCTTGGCGCGGCTGTACCGCTCTATCAAGCGCGCCGCCACCGTCTTGGACGCAGAGTTTTCCAAGAGCACGGCCCGCTATTTTCGTGCCGTAAAATCGAAGAGCAAGCCGATGAATTGTATTCAGACCACAAGCTAACAGCGAAAATAATCAAGGTGACTGGGTCGACAATGTGCCAACTGCCCATGAGTCAGTCTTTTCACTTGCTGTAGCGGCGCGGCATCGGAAGGATTTATAAGCATTCAAGAGAGAAAACAAACAATGAGCCGAATTGTTGAAGTGTCGCTGATACCATTCGAATTCACGGTTCCGGGATTAGGCTTGGGGAGTCACCGTGCTATCGGAGTTAGTAACTTTGAAGCTGCGCCGGGCGCTCGTCTTCAGGTGATGAGATACGGGGTGGAGATTCTTTGCGACGACGGCGCCTGGGGCCGTTACGTGACCCACTGGGGCGGCACTCAAGGGTCACTTGGGCAAGCAATAATGCTTGCGCCGCAGCTTCTAGGACGAGATCCTGAACACCGGGAACAGCTTTACGACGACTTGAAGCGTGACTTGCGTGCTTACGATCACATGGGGCATGGCCCTCTCGATATCGCACTTTGGGATCTGGTGGGCCGTAAGTATGAGATCTCAATCGCGACAATGTTAGGTGCGTATCGCGACCGGTTGCCCGTCTATGCAAGCAGCTACCATGGGCAAGACGGTGAGTTTGGGCTGAATTCGGGCAAACGCTTTGCCGAGTACGCGCTCGAATGCCGCGAACAGGGCTTCGCCGGGTTCAAAATTCATGGCTGGCATGACGGCAATCGCAAACGGGAAGCCAATACGATACTCGAAGTGCGCGACGCAGTGGGACCGGATATGGAAATCATGGTCGATTGTGCTTGCGAGCTCCGCACATTTGCGGATGCGCTCTATGTCGGTTATGCCTGCGATGAGGCGAAATGTTTCTGGTTTGAAGATCCGTACCGGGATGGAGGGGTCTCTGCCTTCTCCCACAAAATGCTGCGGGAGCGTCTAAGAACTCCGCTTCTCATCACCGAGCATGTCCGCGGACCCGAGCAAAAGGCATCCTTCCTTATCAGCGGCGGCTGCGACTACATCCATGCCGATCCGGAATACGACATGGGCATCACGGGAGTGATGAAAATTGCGCACATGGCCGAGGCGCTCGGAGTTGACGTACAGGTGCATGCCTGTGGACCTGCGCATCGGCTCTGCATTGCGGCCATGCGGAATACTCACTTCTACGAAATGGCCCTGATCGGACCAAACATGCCGAACTTAATACCTCCGGTCTATGCGTGCGGCTATAGCGATCAGCAAGATACCATTGCCAAGGATGGCACCCTGCCCGTTCCGAATGGGCCGGGACTCGGGGTCGCGTACGATTGGGATTTTTTGGATAAACACAAAGTTGCGCACCACCGCTTTACGCTCTGATAACGACCGACCGGGGATCCATCCCTTGAGCTTATCGAGAAGGTCCCGTTGATGCTCCCTGACTCTCTTGACCAGCCACCGAATTCTCCGTTTGGAGGATGGTACGAGACGAATCGTTTGCGGGTGTTTGCAGCTCCGCGCTGCTCCATCTGACAATCTGAGCTTCGTCCATTAGCAGAAAGCGCTCGAGACTCCGCATGAGGTCCTCCAACCGATTATGCAGGTGCTTGCGCATAGCCGCATCCGCCCGCTCTTCAGACCCCTCGCTGAGCGAAGATGCCAACTGCTCATGCCATTGTGCGGGAAGCTTCCGGCCGCCATAGAGCTGATGATGGTAAAACCAATTGAAGACTAAGAGCTGATTCTTCTCAATTTGCTGGGTCAGGAATGGGAGATGGGCGCACTCGGCTATTCGCATATGGAATCGCATGTGAGCGCAGCGCCACTGGTGAAGCGCCTTCGGATCGGGGTCATCCGAGCTGGTGGTTGACTCATGCATGAGATCAAGCTGCTTTGCCATTTCCACGAGCTCTTTACGCTCCCTGCCTGTCGATGTGCGCGCATATAGCCTCGCCGCTTGCGTTTCCAGGCCTTCCCTTACCGCCCAAAATCCCCGAATATCTTGCGGACTGGGAATTCTCACCTTCGTGCCGACGCGGGGCGTGTTCTCGATGAGATATTCATGCTCCAGACGAGACATTGCCTCATTGATCGGCACCAGACTCATGCCCAATTCCGTCGCAAGATCCCGGCGTGATAGGACGCTGCCAAAGGGAAGTTCGCCGGCCAAAATACGGCCGCGTATATGCCGATAGGCCTTTTCAGCTAATCCTTCATTCGTGCGCTTATCGTCGTCGGCAGAAATTGGTGAGGGCATATGTTGACAACAATAATACAACTTGCTATTGTCAGCAACGTCTTGTGGCATCTCAGAACCGCGAGATGACATTTCGCCGGAGGATTCCCCGTTGCCAGCCGAGCAAAACTTCTGCCGCAGATTCCGGAGCGCTACGCTTCTTTCCGCCATGGTCTTGGCTGGCTGTTTGGTTGCGTCAGCCCAAATCCGCGTGATCGAAACGCCCACTGCGACCCTGCGCTTGTCTGAACGTACCGGAGATTTGGTGGGCGTAGATTGGAAAAATCCGAATCTCGAGGTGATAGCCGAACCGCGTCTGGGCGAAAATTTTCGCGTGCTTCTGCCAAAGCCCGGCTACGAGGCAGCATATTTCAACAGCCGGGATCAAAAAGTGAGCCGGATCGATCCAGCGCCCGACGGAGTTCTCTGTACCTACGAGTCGCTGCACAATGACCAGGAGACGGTACCTGTCCGGGTACGTTATCGAATCCGTGTTTCAGGCCAGCAGGTACTGTTTTCAATCCAGGTTGACAATCCAACCGACAGGAAGTTAGCCGAGGTTATGTATGGGATCGTGGGAGGTCAACAAGGAATCGGCAACCGGCTGGATACGGAATCGATCGTTCCTGGCGGAATTAAGAACTTGGCTCCGAAGCTATTCTCGCGATTCCACGGCGGCGCGTATGGCGGCGGTAACTTAGGGATACGTTATGATGCCGCCGGGTTTACCTACCCGGGAACCATGCCCATGGGCTGGATGGATATCTTCAATCCAAAGGCCGGCATTGGTTACTATTACGCAAATCAGGATCCGGAAACCCGTCTTACTCTGCTCTACTTCGAGATGCGCCCGTACACCAAAGGGGCGACCGTGAAGGACAGTTGGCCTTCCCCTTCGGAGTTGCCCAAAGGAGAGCCATTTGGTTTGACCATGGGTTGGGTGAATTTTCCTTATCTGAGTAAAGGAACTTTCACAGCGGGACCAGTGGCATTGCAAGTACACACAGGCGATTGGCACACGGCCAGTGGAATTTATCGATCCTGGTTCGATCAGCATTTCACCGTCAAACGTCCTCCAGACTGGTTGCGCCGGGAAAACGCCTGGCAATCCATAATCCTCTCCAATCCGGAAGACGTGATTGTGCATCGGTTCAACGAATTGCCAAAGCTTGCCGCAGACGCAAAGAAATACGGAATAACCACTTTTGAAATTCTAGGGTGGGATATCGGCGGAATCGATAGAGGATATCCGCAGTACCAGCCGGATCCGAGACTTGGAACTCCGGCAGAGTTTCGCAAGGCCCTTGCTGAAGTTCGAGCGGAGGGTGTCCATCCGTTGATTTTCTCGAATATCCAATTCGCGGATACCGCCACACCGCTCTTTAAGGAAAAGCTCAAGCAGTACACGGTAGACGGCCTGTGGGCGCCGGATTGGCTAATCGTAGGCTGGGGAGAGGGCACAATCGGCGCCCGTGAAGGGTTAGCGCGATCCAATATGACCCTGGTTAGCCCGTCACATCCCGAATTCCGGAAGTTCCTGATGGACCAATATCTTCAACTGGTTCGAGATGGGGCCGAAGGCTTCCAGCTGGATAAGACCATTGCTCTATCATCACTCGATTTCAACCCTGGGCTTCCAGTATCTCCTGACAAGTCCCTGGTTCAAGGAGTTCTTGAAACCTTCAAAGAATTGCTGGCTAACGCGCGCGCAATTGACCCGAATTTCTCTCTTGCCTCAGAAAACTGGATCGATCGTGCGATGCCCTACGTCGATGTCTCTTATATGCGCATGGGGGATATCGATATGGATTCCACCGCTCTCCGCTATACCTTTCCGGAGTGGACATCAACCATTTTCGGGGAAAGTCCGGGCGACTTCAATCCGATGAATAATGGGATGAGATATGGATTGGTTTGGGATCTCGCGCCACGGCATTACAACGACTCCGTCGACGAGCCGCTTACCCGGCCATTGGCCCGGTATGTAAGCGAGTTGATTCGGATACGCAAAGAGTATGCAGACCTTCTCTTTTTTGGGCGCTTCAACGACACCATAGGCGCTACCGTTCAAGGCGGTCCGGACGTCCGCTACTCCGTTTTCAAGTCACTTCCGGCAAAGGGCGACGCGCGAGCGTGCGTCGTAGTCAACTACGGTGACAATCCGGAATCGGCAGAGGTCAACATTGAGGGCGAGAGCGGCGATGTCACCGTCGCAGCGCCCTTCAGCCCGGATCGCAAGGCCACCTTACCTGTCCAGGTTTCTATTCCCCCTCATCAATTGGTAGTAGTTGTAAAGCCATGACAGGCGCCTCGCATTCAGGGTTGGGACTGGGAATCGTTCTGTTAAGCGGCATACTTACGGCCAGTTTTCCCCTACCGATGAAGTGGTCGCGGGTATGGCAATGGGAGAATACGTGGCTTATCTATGCGACTCTTGCGCTTCTGGTTATTCCTATCTCACTTGCTGCCTGGACCGTGCCGCACCTTCTCTCGTTCTATGCATCGATTCCGGCGCGAACCATGGCTCTCCCCATTCTTTTCGGATTCGGGTGGGGTATTGCCCAAGTCACCTTTGGACTCTCGATCGAACGCGTGGGAATGGCCATGGCATTCGCTATCGTTATAGGGCTCAGTTCCCTGCTCGGGAGTATTGTTCCTTTGGCGGTTTTCCATCCACAATCTCTCTTTGGTCAACCCGGCGTGGTCTTACTCGCGAGTGCTGTGCTCCTGGTCGGGGGCTTGGCTCTCTATGCCCTTGCAGGGCGGGAACGGGAAATCAGCATCCTTGTCCAAAGCCCGTCTCGCGGCCTCTTTCTGCATGGTCTTCTGCTCTGCATCTTCACCGGATGTTTCGGATCGATGATCAACATGGGATTTGTCTTCGGCGGCGGCATTGCGGATAAAGCTATTGGCCGCGGGGTTTCGCCAGAAAGCGCCACGCTCAGTGTATGGGCAGTAGTGCTGGCAGCCGGATATCTTCCAAATGTCGCCTACACCCTCTATCTTCTGTTGAACAACGGTTCCGCGGGTCGCTTTCAAACATCTTACGTTCGAGAGACACTGTTGGCCGCAACTGCGGCGGTTCTTTGGCTCTTTGGCATGCTGGGCTATGGAGTCGGTGCCAGTCTGATGGGGACTTACGGCAACTCAATTGGCTTTGCCGCCTGCATGGCTGTTCTTCTAGTCTGGTCGAGCATGCTTGGTGTCTTCGCGGGAGAGTGGCGTCTGGCATCAGCCCGTGCCCGCCTGCGCATGCGTCTGGGCGTAACGCTCATTATCACGTCGATATCTGTCTTAGGCTTGGGTAGTTTGATTCACTAGAACTGGTCTCATAAATTGAATTTGAGGCTTCGGTCGAAAGCATGAGCCCCGCTTCGGTGGCGGGTCTCATCCGCAGCGTTGGCGAGGGCATTGGTTTATGAGACCAGTTCGAGAGCGTTTTAGCTTTTACTGTGATCTGGCAAGAGCAGCTGTGTGTGGCCGTTCTTCGATGGAACGGCCACGTGGGAAGTTGCTTCCCGCGCGTACACCAAAAACTAAAATGCTCTAACGCCAACTTCTGTACGGCGAGGAACAATGCACATAGAAAAAGTCTGGGCTGAGGTATATAGCGTTCCGGTGCATCGCGAGATGCACGACGCCATCCGCCACTTCAGCAAGATGGATGTAATATTCGCTTTTGTTGAAACCAACGAAGGAGTAACAGGCGCGGGCTTCACCTATAGCATTATCCCCTTCGGCGCGCGTCAGATCGCGTCATTGATCAATCAGGGACTGGGTGAGCTCATTCGCCAAATGGATCCAAGGGATCATGAACGAATCTGGTCTCGTATGTGGAGGCAAGTCGACTGGGTGGGGCGGGGAGGAATCGCTGTGCTGGCGATTGCAGCGCTCGACATCGCTATCTGGGATTTGAAGTCCAAACTTGCCAATCTTCCTTTATATCGATTGCTGGGAGGGGCTCGGGAGCGGGTTCCGGTGTACAGTACCGATGGCGGTTGGCTGAATCACACCGTCGGCCAATTGGTAGAAGAGACAAAGCAAGTCGTCGCGGCTGGATTTCGCGGAACCAAGATCAAGGTGGGCAAGGAAGATGCATCCGAAGATACAGAACGCATCGCCGCGGTTCGTGAGGTGCTAGGACCTCGCCGCAATTTGATGGTGGATGCAAACGAACGATTTACCAGCGCCGAAGCCATCAAGCGAGCTCGAATGTGGGAAACCTACAACTTATTCTGGTTCGAGGAACCCCTGCCGGCGGAAGATACGCTCGGTCATGCCAGCCTGCGCTCTCATACAGCGATTCCGATTGCCATTGGTGAATCGCTCTTCACGCGACAGCAGTTTCGAGATTATATCGCTTGCGGTGGCGCCTCGATCCTGCAGCCGGATGTATGCCGCTGCGGAGGAATTACCGAATGGCTGAAGATCGCACACATGGCGGATTGCTACAATATGCAGGTCAGCCCGCATTTTGTGATGGAGCTCCACCTTCCCTTAGTTGCCGCTATCCCAAACGGCCTCTTCGTCGAATACATCCCATCGTTGGATGCCGTGCTTTCCGAGCCGCTGCGATTGACCGACGGCTGTTATCGGCCCAGTGAAGAGCCCGGGCTAGGCATTCCGTTTGACTGGGAGAAGCTCCGCAGCTACAAGGTGGACGCATGAAAATCGATAGTCACCAACATTTCTGGAAAGTGACCCGGGGAGACTATCATTGGATGAACCCGGATGTGCCGGTCTTGTATAGAGACTACTTGCCTGAGGATCTCAGAGGGATCCTTCAAGAGTGCGGCATCGACAAAACCATACTGGTGCAGGCAGCCCAAACTACTGCCGAAACCAGCTTCCTGCTTGAACTCGCGGGTGTTCACGACTTTATAGCCGGGGTGGTTGGTTGGCTGGATCTGGAAAGCCGCACATTTCCGGAACAATTTGCGCAATTTTGCGCCAACCCCAAGTTCATCGGCATCCGGCCCATGTTGCAGGACCTTCCCGAGGATGACTGGATACTGCGGCCGAGGGTTATTGAAGCACTTAGGCTGATTGCACGCGCGGACTTTCCCTTTGACTTTCTAACCTATACACGGCACTTGCCGCACGTGCTTAAGGTGTTGGAGCTGGTTCCCCAACTGCGCGCAGTGATCGATCACGCCTCCAAGCCGGAGATCAAGGCGAAAAAGTTAGAGCCGTGGAAGACTCTTATGGCCGAAGCAGCGCGGCACCCCAACCTGTACTGCAAGGTCTCGGGAATGATAACCGAGGCAGACCAACAGAACTGGACCACGGCCGATCTGCGTCCGTATGTAGACCATCTGGTCGAAACCTTCGGATGGCAACGGCTGATGTTCGGCAGCGATTGGCCTGTATGCCGTTTGGCGGGAGAATACGAACAGGTTCTAAGCGCCTTTCATGAGACTCTTGCCCCTCATCTGAATGAGCGTTCGAGGGCTGCTATTTTCGGGGCGAACGCCGAGCGATTCTATAAGTTAGCCGGCGTGGTTTCATGAACCGGGACAAGGTAGGAGTCGCTTTCATCGGAGCGGGAATCGTTGCGGAGATGCACGGCCGGGGAATCCTGGCGAATTCAAAGGCTCAGTTGGTGGGCGCCTTCGACCCGGAGCCCGAGAGGTCTCGCTGCATAACGAAGAAATTCGGCGGCCGGGTCTACGAAAGCCTGGAAGAGCTTCTTTCTGATCCCCTCGTCCAGGCGGTGCATATTCTCAATCCCGCACAGCACCACGTCGAGACGTCTATTGCCAGCCTGAAAGCCGGCAAACACGTGCTAGTCGAAAAACCTGTCGCGATGAGTCTGGATGAGCTGACCGCCTTAGCCAATGCTGCGCGCAGCTCCGGCCGCATCTGCATGCCGGCGCATAACTACATCTATGTGTCTTCTCTCCAGCGCGCCAGGCGCATCATCCAATCGGGAAAGCTTGGCCAAATTGCGAGTCTCTGGATCATCTACAACATCTTTCATGCGGAAGAGACGGCAGCGCTCTACGGCGGAGTGCTGCGGGCAGTGTGCACGCACCACGCCTACTCCTTGCTCTACCTGCTGGGCCGCCCGCAACGCTTGATGACAATCGCCACGCGGGTACACTATAAAGCGCTGACATGCGAGGATCAGGCGATGATCGTCGCTGAGATGCCGGACGGGGCCATAGCCAATCTATGGTGCAGCTTCGCCGCCAGTGATCCCACCAACGATCCCTGGACCGTAATCTATAAGATCCTCGGCACCAAAGGCGGGATTACATTTTCATGGAACGAAGCACAATTTGAAGATCGAGGAGGCCCAGCTTGGGGTTTGCCATGCTACGAAGAAGGGTTCATCCATGAGATAGATCACTTCATTTCCAAATGCATTCTTGAAGGTGAACAGCCCTTGTCCACCCTGGATGACGCCGCTGATGCATTGCGCATTGTGAACGCAGCCGAGCGTTCAGCATTTCATACTCATGCGATGGAAGAGCTCCATTATCCATGATGCTCGGCTATCAATGATGCTCGACGAACCCCAGCGGTTCTTACCTTTAAATCTAAGATCCGCTGGGGCAATCAATCCTCAAAATACATATTTTAGCGCTACCTGCAGCGTTCTTACCCCGGACGCTTCATAGGTCAACTGTCCCAAATTCGGTGCACTCACAATCTGTGATCCCTGACCGAACTGGGGATGGTTGAGCAGGCTGAATCCGTCTACTCGAAATTGCAGCTGCTGCTCCCTGAAGGTCGGAAACGATTTGAACAATGAGATATTCGTCGGGTTCACCCCGGGCACACGGACCGCATCGCGAGTTGTTCCATAATGTCCGACTGCCGGCTGCGCAAAACACCCAGCATTAAAGAAGGTGAATCTTGAACGGATAAATCCATCTCTTGGGTTACATGTCTCCCGAGCAAACATCGCATGATTCGTACTGATATCCGCGGTATTTTTGGCTGTTATGCTGATGGGCTGTCCTGAGGCTATCTGCTGTATGATCGCAAGCCGCCAACCTCCGATTACGTCCCTGCTGATCCATCCTTTGTCGTTTGCAAAACGCATTCCCTGTCCGACAGGCAGATCGTAGACTCCGCTAAACAGGAAATTGTTGGTGCGATCGAATGCCGCAGGCGACCACTGCAGGTTTGGATCATGGAAATCCTGCAGGGTCTCATTGTCCCCGTCGATGATGTCCATTGCCTTCGACCAGGTATAGCTGGCCAGGAATTGAAGTCCATTCACATAGCGCCGTTGCAAAGAGACAGCGAGCGCATTGTAGCTTGCGTTGAACATATTTACTTGCGTCGTAACCGCGGCTGCAAGCGGTTGTGGCTTGACATCGAGAAGTCCGGATGTATTCCCGGCCGACAGAGCGTATGGCTGATTGGTATCCGCAAACGAAGCCTCATGACGCAATACATCTCCAATGTATGCAATGGTAAGCAGTGTATTGTCATTTAAGCTCTGTTGGATATTGAGGTTCCACTCTTGCGCGGATTGATCCTTCAAAGTCTTTGTTATGCTCCACGCCGTTGCGCCTGTTGTCGGCGGTCCAAATTGGTTTTGTGTACTTACCGGATTGCTAATGTTGATCGTTGTGTTCTGAGTGATGAAGTTGGGCGCATATAGCAGCTCAAACTGGAGACTGTTGTAAAGAATCGGGGTGTAATAAATGCCATATCCCCCGCGAACCAGCATTTTACTATTTGCACTCCACGCAAACCCAAGTCGCGGTCCCCAATCGTTATAATTGGTATTCCAGGCCCCAGGAATCGGTCTATTCTCAGCGACGCTATATATCGCTGAACGGCCATCTTTGTCAGTAGGTGGATTATAGAAGGTATATCGGAGTCCGAGGTTGAGGGTTAAATTGGGACGAACCTTCCAGTCGTCCTGGATATAGGCTTCCACCGAATAACCACGGAAATATGCTACGGACGTTCCATTGGCAACCGATGCACTTTGCGGAAACCCCAGAAGGAAATCTGCAAACCCGTTCCCGGTGGCCGTACTGCTCCGCTTCCCGTTGACGTATTGCGATGTAGCACTTCCGTCAAAATTGTATATGCCGTTATTGGCGACTACCCAGAAGGGGTTGAACTGGTCACGGACAAAGTCGCCGCCGAAAGCAACCGTATGATTTCCCAGTTTCCAATCGACGTCGTCCGCGTATTGAAAGCGGTTCTGAAGGGCACCGTCGGGAGCATATGGGTTGCCGAAGGATGTATAAGTTGCAATGCTGACCGTAGGGGGCGCCCACTGCTGTGGCAGCGAGTTCACATTCTTAAGGCCATACAATGTCCCATAGTTCTGAGCGCCTGCTCCTAATAGCGTTTCAAGTACGTTGCCCCGGTTATAGCCTACCTTTACGCTATTCACGACATTGGGATTGATAATATATGTATCCTGAAGCATAGCGTTGGTCCCGGAGGAATCGTAAAACGTACCGAACAATTTCGGCACGATCGAGTTTGTGCCGGTAGTATTTGTGAAATGGAAGAAGGTTGCCGTGACCTGGTTCTTATCTGACATGTTCCAGTCTACGCGGGATATTTCTTCATCGCTGGTCGAAGTGTGGGGCACATTTGCCACATAGTTTATGTTGGCTGAGCCTAAAGGGAAGTTTGGCGCTGGATAGTTTGCGAGCCAGAGTTTTGCGAAGTTATCGAATCTGGACGGGGATATAATGTTGCCTGGAAATGGGCTGGTTGAGCCAGTGATTGGGTTGTAGGTGGCAGGGTCGTATATTGTTTGCGAGATATTGTCATTGGCGAAGTTGCCGCTTCGCTCGGCTAGTGTCGGCACGCGGTCCTGGCTGACGACCTGGGAATGGCTTCGCAAGCCGGAATAATCAAAAAAGCCAAATAGCCTGTTTTTAAGAATGGGTCCTCCCAGATCACCGCCAAACAAGTTATAGCGTAAGGGCGGTTTGGTGACTGCGAAGTAATTGGTCGCATTCATCGCGTCGTTTTGGAGAAAATCATACACCGAGCCGTGGAACTGATTCGTTCCGCCTTGCGTGATTACGTTAATCACAGCCGGTTGACCGAAACGCGCGGGCGAGCCGTTGAGCAGGGTGGTTACTCCGCCAGAAGCCTCGACTGTAGACACTACATTTGCCGACTGGGTCAGGAGATTGACATTTTCTATGCCGTCTTGAAGAAATTCCGTGCGTGTTATGCCGAGCCCTGCGATGTTCGCCGTGCTCGCTGTTTGATTGAAAAATCCCACATCGCCGGCAGTCGGTTCGTCGGTGCCGGCCTGAGAAGCCGGCCCGAGCACCGCGATATTGATTACGCTTACTCCATTTGTGTTGGGAAGATTCGTGAGTTGCGCCGGGCTGAACGTTGTCGACACTTCGTGGCTGTCCGTCTGCAGCGCTACCGATCCGGAGCCCGCATTGACCGTTACACTTTGAGATACATTGCCGAGCACCAGCCGGAAGTTTGCGGTTACTCCATTGAGTGTCAGGTCTACCGTTGACGTTGAAGTCTTGAATCCAGGTGTGGAGGCGCTGACTGTATAGTTACCGATGGTTAGCGCAGGAGCGCTATAGAACCCGCTGGAGTTCGTAACGACGTTACGGACAGTTGTGGTCGCCAAATTTGTTATCGTGATTTTGCAATTCGGGATAGCGGCTCCGCTATTATCCGTCACCGTACCGGTAATGCTGCTCAGGTTGGTTTGGGCGTGTCCATTGGTCGAAATGAGCAAAACGAGGATCGAAATCAGCGCATAAACCGTGGACACCTTAGTGCAGAATCTGGAGATTGCCGAACCACGAGCGCCTCGATCGCCACTTCTCCTCTGGAAAGTCGGAAGTTGTAACTGCTGACGATACATCGCATGGACTCCTTCAAAGTTTGGAATGCTTTCCGGGGCCGCCGGCGGCTTGTCTCGCCGGGTGTTCACCTTGTTGAGTGGTTTGGTGACCGTAAACCCTGGGCCACGGTTTTTTGGTCGCAGCATCTGTAAGAAATCGTGCAAAGGAGTACACCGATCCTCGAATGCCTGCTTCGTCATGGACCAGAAACACATGCTTGGGCTTTTCTCCCCAGGGTCGTCGATTGCCGTTGAGGAGGTCGCGCCGATTCATTTTCACCATCCGGCTCGGCACTGCTCAGTCGCCATTGGTAACATTTCAGATGAGGCCAGTGAGATATTACAAAGCGACGCCCATTAGAGCATGTGGAAATGTGATGTGTCAACCTGTCAATCCGGAGGTTCGTGATCCATAGAAACACCACGAGCGAACCTGCAGCCTTCTGGCCGGTGACACCGTTGATCAGCCAATCGACGGGATGACTGCGCTTTGGATCCTGTCTTAACCGAGCAGTCCCTTGCGATCTGCTGACAAGGCTTCGCGAAAAGTTGGTAATGTTGCGCGCTCATCCCACCCAGATCAAGGCACGTCCGCATGAGGCCGAATAGCTCTACCATGTCCTCGGGAATTGTGCGCCTTCATGCCGCCCGGAACTCGTGCGATCAGCGGCACGCACGTGAGTGAATCTTCCGGGCCGCTGGTCCACTTCTTCACCAGCCCAAAATCACCCGCATAATCGCCGTGATCGGAGAGCACGATCATGGCGGCGTCCTTCTCGTGGTTAGTTCGCTTCACCGCCTCCATCAGCTCACCTAGAAGCCAGTCAGCATAACTTACCTTCGAGGAGATCATGTCAGCCCACGATCATGGCCCTCAGGTAATTCTTGCGCGTGTAGGAGAGCTATCCATTGCGCGGCCCGTGCGATACCGGTTTCTCAGTTGCCTGCCCATTCCATGAATTGCTCCGGAGGATTGGCAAGATTGGACCAAGCATCGCAAGGCTCTGCTTTCAATGCTTTCCGGCGCCGGGCGAATTTCGCGTCCCTGGGGACACGCATTCCCCCGCTGCAGTGTTCTCGCTCCACTCCTATTTTGGCTGCAATCGAGGGCCCTGCCTGAAGACACGTTGCCCGGGAAGCAGTATGATTCCGTATATGAATCGGGGCGATCCCATTGCCGCTATGGGGTATGAGAGGGGCGGATGCTGCGCGCCTGCCGCTGGGCGCGAACCGGCCTCGTCCTCGGGCGTATGTAGCGAGATGACGGCGACGCGTATCGCTTTCGCCGAGGAGCTGATCTCCCTTTCAGGCGGAACATTCCTGATGGGCACCGAAAACCCTGAAGGATTTCCTCAGGACGGCGAAGGACCTATTCGCGCCGTTTTTCTGGATCCATTCTCGATTGATCGCTTTCCCGTGACCAATGAGCGCTTCCGGCAATTTATCAGGGAAACCGGTTACCACACCGAAGCGGAGGGCTTTGGCTGGTCCTTTGTATTCTGGGCACATCTTCCGGCCGCCCGTTTCGATGAATTGGTAGAGGATACTGTCGCGCAGGCGCCGTGGTGGTGCAAGGTGGCGGGCGCAAAGTGGGACAGCCCGGAAGGGCCAGGATCCAATGTGAAGGATAGGGCCGATCATCCCGTAGTCCACGTCTCCTGGAATGACTGCACGGCATACTCCCGATGGGCCGGCAAGCGTTTGCCCACGGAGGCCGAGTGGGAATATGCAGCCCGCGGCGGGCTGGAGCAGAAACTATATCCTTGGGGCGATAAGCTGCGCCCTGGAGGCAAACATTACTGCAACATCTGGCAGGGGCAGTTTCCCGCCGAAGATACCGCGGACGATGGTTTTGCAGGTACTTGTCCGGTCGACGCCTTTCCGCCGAATGGCTTCGGACTCTATTCCATGACCGGCAATACATGGGAATGGTGCGCCGATTGGTTCGATGCGGAATTCCATCGCACAGCCGACCGCAACAACCCCAAAGGCCCGCCTTCGGGGACCGGCCGCGTGACGAAGGGCGGCTCGTTTCTATGCCATAAGTCTTATTGCAATCGCTACCGCGTGGCGGCGCGCACTTCTAACACGCCGGACAGCTCCACCTCGCACATCGGCTTCCGCTGCGTGGTTTAGATCATTTTTCCTGTTACTGTGTCGTTTTCCAAGAGCCGCTCAACGCTCCATAAGCACCTCAGCGGATCGGAAGGGAACGTGGATTGTCCCTGTCGATGGATGCAGCGCAGGCTCTTCCGGGCTGGCCCAGGCAAGCGAGTCCTTCGCTTGGGGGAAGGTTATCTGCGCCGTGATTGAGGACTTGGTTGTGTTAACCACCACCACCGCGAGTTTGCCGTCGTGCCGTTTGAAAACCGAATAGTCGCGATAGTGCTGCCCGTCGACGCTCAATTCCGCATCCTGGCCGTCGCGGAACCCCGCATCCCACAAATAATCCTGTATTGCTTGCGCAGCGCGTCCATTTTCCTGCCGTAAGCAGGCGTCAATGGAAAGTCGTCGAGATTTCCTTTGAAATTGAAAGGTTCGTAGCTCAGCACGTACCGGTAGCGAAGCGCCTGGTTGCCGGCTGCTATTTGAAATACCAGGGGATGTTCAAAACCGAGATCCGGTTATTGCCCTTGATGAGTAAGAGGGCTTTGAGCATGGTTGCCCGTTGTGTGTGGAGGAAGTAGTTGTACCAGCGGTGTTCGACGAGCTCAGGGATGATTGTGATGACGCGCCGGTCCGGGTTCTCGTTGGACAGCTTGATAACGTAATCCACAATCGGGGTCACAACAAAGCGAAAGGGGGATGGAAGCACGACCAGTTCGGGAACCGCGGAGTTAGCCCGCTCGGCAGGCTCGATTACATTGCGATTCCAGACCTGGCGGAGTTGATCCGAGCTCTGCTCGTCGCTGACCAGGAGACCGCGCACATCCTTCGAAACGGCCAAACCGGCACACAGCGCATCCCTGGTAAGTTCACTCCATCGCTGCAGAGGGATTACCACTAACGGCTCCTTGATCGCCGTTAAATCGAGAGGCGTCACGCAGGCAATCTGACGGTCGACTCTTTCATAATGCCTCCGCACGCCATACATGAGCAGCAACATTGCGGGAATGGTCACTACCGTGATCCAGGCGCCTTCTGCAAACTTTGAAACGATGACGACAACCACGGTGGCGCCGGTGGCAAGGGCGCCCAATCCATTGACGAAGATTTTTTGGCCCGCACCGGGACCGGGATTTCTGCGCCAATGGACCAGCATCCCGGCTTGCGACAGGGTGAATGCCAGAAATGCTCCCACGGCATATAAAGGAATCAGGCGATCGGTCACGCCGCCGAAGACGATTAAGAGAGCGCCGGTGAGGATCGCGAGCACCCATATACCTTCCGTGTAAACCAGCCGCCGGCCACGTGTCGCAAAAGAGACGGGCAGAAAACGGTCTTCGGCGATTACGCGGCAGACTCTGGGAAAGTCGGCGAACGCCGTATTGGCGGAGAAAATCAGGACCAGTAAAACGGAGCCGATCGCGACGTAATAGAACCAGCCGCGCCCCGCGACTGCCTGAAATAACATCGACAAGATGCTCTGGTAGTGGCTGCCTCCCGGATCGGTAGCGACAACTTTGTACTGGTGAACCAAGTAGGCGATTCCTCCCAGCATGCCTACCAGACAGGCGATGATGATGGCGAGCGTGCGCTGCGCCGTTTGCGAAGTGGGCTCGCGAAATGCCCGAACACCATTGCTTACGGCCTCGACGCCGGTCATGGCAGTGCAGCCGCTGGAGAATGCTTTGAGCAGCAACCAGAGACTCACCGCCCCGGCAGCCGCGGCGGGAGCCGAGGGCGGGGCGACAACCGGCAAGGGATGGCCGCCGGACAAGAACGTTTTGACCACGCCTATTGCGATCACCAGGAACATGCAAATGAGGAACAGATATGTAGGGACGAGGAAGACGCCTCCGGATTCACTGACGCCGCGGAGATTGATAAGCGTGATGATCGCGAGAGCGATCAAGCACAATAGCAAAGTCCTTGAGTGCAAGGAGGGAACAGCGGAAGTCAGTGCGCCGATACCGGCGGAAATTCCTACAGCCGCAGTCAGCACGTAATCGATCATCAGCGCCGAACCGGCTAGCAGGCTGGGGAATGTGCCAAGATTCTCATGCGCAACCGTGTACGATCCTCCTCCTCCCGGATAGGCTGCGATGGTCTGACGGTAAGAAAAGAAAACAATGATGAGCAGGGCCACGATACTCGCAGTGATAGGAATGATGTAGGCGAGCCCAGCGACGCCCAAAGGAATCAGCAACGTCAGCGCCGCTTCCGGTCCGTAGGCAGCGGAGCTAAGCGCATCGAGTCCGAAGATGGGGATACCCTTGGCTGTGCCGATCTGCTCCGCGCGCTCATCGGACGTGGCGATTGGCCGTCCGATCAGGAAATCAATAATTGACATTCAATCCTCTTCCTTTCTTCGGAGGGTACCAGAACATTCAAAGGGTTATAGACTTAGAGCGGCATGAAAATCGGGATAACTTGCTATCCGACATACGGCGGGAGCGGCGTGGTTGCAACCGAACTCGGCATTGAATTGGCCGCGCGTGGTCACCAGGTCCACTTCATCACTTATTCGCCGCCCTTCCGGCTTACGGGGCGGGAAACCGGAATCTTCTATCATGAGGTGCAGGTAACCACCTATCCGCTTTTCGAGTACCCGCCTTACGATTTAGCCTTAGCGACTCGTATGTCCGAGGTGGCTGAATATTATGAGCTCGACCTGCTCCACGTTCACTATGCCATTCCCCATTCGGTAAGCGCATTGCTCGCCCGCTCGATGCTTGCCAAGCGCAAGCGTCTCCCTTTTGTGACCACCTTGCACGGCACTGATATTACCCTGGTGGGCCTGGACCGGTCTTATCTGCCGATCACACGTTTTGCCATCGAGGAGAGCGACGGCGTCACCTCCATCTCCGATTACCTGCGAGAGAAAACAGTGCAGGATTTTAAGATCGAGCGGGCCATCGAAGTGATCCCCAATTTCGTCAACTGCGACCTCTATGTGGCCTTGGGCGAAGAACGCGAAGCCGCCCGGGCTCAGTTTGCCGAGCCCGGCGAGAAGATCCTGGTTCACCTTTCTAATTTCCGTCCGGTAAAGCGTGTAATAGATGTGGTCGAAATCTTCGCCCGAATCGCCGCAGTAATGCCTGCGCGTCTTCTGCTGATTGGCGATGGTCCGGACCGGTCCGCCGCTGAATGGCTGGCCTCCAGCAAAGGCATTCACGATCGCGTACATTTCCTGGGCAAGCAGGATCGGGTCCATGAGCTGCTGCCTGTCGCCGATCTCATGCTCATGCCTAGCCAGCTTGAGTCCTTCGGCCTGGCTGCACTGGAAGCCATGGCCTGCAAGGTTCCCTCGATCGCCACGCGCGTCGGCGGAGTCCCGGAGTTGATAGAGGATGGAGTGACGGGACGTCTCTTCCCGGTGGGCGACACCGCTGGGATGGCACAGGCGGCCATAGACCTGCTCGTCAATCCTGAAAAACTCCTCGCGATGGGGGAAGCTTGCCGAGCTGCCGCGCGCGAGCGCTACTGCTCGACCCGTATCATTCCTCTTTACGAGCGCTACTACGAGAGAGTTCTGGAACGGCCGGCGGTCTGAGCGGCAATCGCCAGCTCATTGGGAAGCATCGGCATTTCAAGCGTCACGCGAGTGCCTCGCCCGGGACGGCTGACGAAATCGAAACGGGCGCCGGTTCCATAGAGCACTTCCAACCGCTCCCGGACGTTGCGCATCCCGATGCCGGCTCCATGGTTCACTGCGCCAAGCGCCGGCGCCCGGCCCTCCGGCATACCTACGCCGTCATCTTCCACCTCGACGATCAGGTTCGCGCCCTCGATCCGGCTTCGCAAGACGATGGTGCCGCCACGCAAACGCGGCTCCAGGCCATGCTTGATGCTGTTCTCGATCAGGGGCTGCAGCAACATGCAAGGCACCAGGAGATCTAAAGTATTGGGATCGATCTCCTTCACGACATTCAGTTTTTCGGGGCCAAAGCGTACCACCTCGATACCCAGATAATCATCGGTGAAGTTAAGCTCCTCCCGAAAAGGCACGTATGCCTCGCGGCCTTTGAGCAGCGCGCGAAGAATGTTAGCCAAGCGCACAATCATCTCTCGCGCCATCTCCGGCCGGAAGCGCACCAGAGAAGCGATTGAGTTCAAGGTGTTGAAGAGAAAATGGGGATTGATTTGCCGCTGCAGCGCATCGAAACGCGCCTCCAGCAGTAATCGTTTTTGCTCTTCCAACTTGATCTCAATTCGGCTTGCATTCCAGATTTTTAGGGGAATCGCCACCACCACCGCGGGACAGGCGCAGACGACAATCTTTTCCACCCAGCCGGATGAATCCAGGCTGAAGAGCCGGCCTGGATAAATCCGGCCCAACCACATGCGAACGATTTGCATGCCCACGATCAGCACCAGCAGCAAGACCTGAGAATCGAACCGCGGCCTGTGCAGATTGCGGCGTACCCAGCGATAGAGGCTTAGGTCGATGAAGGGAGAAAACGACCAGACCTCTTCCGGCTCGACCGCTCGCCCATAAAGGCCCGCGACCATACCTACGATCAAGAAAAAAGGCAATGTGAGATATTCGCGGTGCATCATGGCCGGAAACGAAAGCACCGCTCCGCCTAGAAGAGCCGAGAACGGGCCCAGGAGAATGCCTAAAATAACGACCGTCTCGAAGGCGATATCCGCAGCCAGAAAATTGGGCACGCTGACCCGGACCCACACCCCCAACGTAAGCGGAATACAGATGAAGGCAAGAAGACCCAGCAACTGCGCGGTACTTCGGCGCTCGGCAAACAGCAACCTCTGGAAGACCCGCGATCGCCCTAAGGCGGACGACACAGCCGCGGCGACGCCCAACTTAATCAGTACCGAGATCAGGACTAGCTTGGGCTCATACACGCTTCTACTCTACGCTCCCTTTGCCGCTTCATTTTGCTGAACGTTGGCGGAAGCGGCTTGGTATATACCACCCTGTTTCTGCCATAATCGAAATCATGCCTTTCAAAGAAGTCCAGCAGATTGCAAACGCCGATTTCCCGACGCGCTGGGCACATTTCCGCATTCTCGGATTTGAAGGCGTGCGCGTCGACTCCGCGCCTTGTGGTCCGGAACACCCGCAACCGGCCGGGAAGATTGAAGGCGCCATAGCTCTGACCCTGGGCGATATCTTAAGCGCGCCACCGCTGGTTCGCGTGCACTCGCAATGCCTGACAGGAGACGTTTTCGGCTCGCTCCGGTGCGACTGCCGGCTGCAACTCGAGCTGGCATTGCGCATGATCGCGGAGGCCGGGGCCGGCATTCTGATTTATGAGCAGCAGGAAGGGCGCGGGATCGGATTAATGGCCAAATTACGCGCCTACGAGTTGCAGGACAGCGGATTCGATACGGTAGAAGCCAATCTTAAACTCGGATTTAAACCTGATTGCCGCGAATTCGAGCTGCCGGCCAGATGCTGAAACTGCTCGGCGTAACCCGCGTGCGCCTTATCACCAATAACCCGGAGAAGGTTGAAGCACTGCAATCGGCCGGCGTCCAGGTCGTTGAGCGCATCTCCGCCGACGTCGAGCCGCTAGCGAGCTTTGAGCGCTACCTGCTGGTCAAGCAACAAAAATTGGGCCACATCACTGAGGGAATTTAGGTTTGGTCAGAAATTATGCGATCTGCTTATCCTAAGCCTGTCTCGTCCATCATTATTTCTTCTTTACCTTAGCTCCCCATTGAGCGGCTTTTCACAAGCGCTAAGACCCGTAGATGCGCCGAGTATGTCCTCGCTTTCACAATCGTGCCCGACTCGGAAGCAAGCGTCGAAGAGGTGCTCGAGGTCTACGCCTGCGGGCCTGTCTCTCCCGTTCCGCCTGAGCTTGCTGCGACATGGCATTCTCAAGTGCTGCTGAGTTTCGCCAGGGTAATACCCTGGGCAAGGATAACCGGCACTGGTTCCGTGCCAAATTCACGAGGG
>CAWDNI010000050.1:0-41631 GCA_963803615.1 uncultured Acidobacteriaceae bacterium | reverse complement strand
CTTTATCGTAGACGGTGTAAGGCAACCTGCCTCCCGCAGCTGCGAATCACCCGTTCGCCAACTGTATGCGGCAACGGGCATCTCTCAACGGAGTTCATCCCATTCATGATCGTGAACCTTGCTGAGCGGGCGCATAACCATAACTGGGAATTGGATCCGATCGTGCGCTCCTTGCTCGATACCGATTTCTATAAGCTGCTGATGCTGCAGTTCATCTGGAAGCACTTCCCGGCGGTGAGCACACGCTGGGACTTGTTCAACCGCTCCGCATCCGTGAAGCTGGGCGATCAGGTCTCCCGCGAAGAGCTCCTGCAACAACTGGAACACTTGCGCAGCCTGCGGTTTCGCAGGTCCGAACTGGTCTGGCTGGCCGGCAATACTTTCTTTGGACGCCGGGGTATTTTCACGCCCTCCTTTCTTGAATGGCTGGAGGACGGCTTCCAGCTCTCCGAGTACAGTCTGGCGGTCGAAGATGGGCAATTCTGCCTGACTTTCAACGGGCTTTGGACGGCCACGACGATGTGGGAGGTATACGCGCTCTCCATCATCAGCGAATTGAGATCGCGGGCCGCCTTCCGCCCGATGAGCGAATTTGAATTGGATATTCTCTATGCGCGCGGCAAGGCCAGGTTATGGAGCAAGATCGAGCGGTTACGCGATGTTCCAGGTCTTCGCATCGCGGATTTTGGAACCAGGCGGCGCCACAGCTTTCTCTGGCAGGAGTATGTCGTCAGCGCGATGCGCACAGCGCTGGGCGATAGCTTCTCTGGAACCTCGAATACCTATTTTGCCTACAAACATGATCTCGAAGCAGTGGGAACGAATGCGCATGAGCTGCCCATGGCATTGGCCGCAATGGCGAATTCAGACGACGAGTTGAAATCCGCGCAATATCGCGTGCTCGAACTGTGGCAGCAGACCTACCAGGGAGAAATCCTCATTATGTTGCCGGATACGTTTGGGACAACACAGTTTCTGGCCAATGCTCCCGATTGGGTAGCGGACTGGACCGGGCAGCGCATCGACAGCAAAGATCCTTATGTGGCGGGTGACGAATACATTGATTGGCTCAAGCAAAGAGGCCGCGATCCACGGCAGAAGCGCATCATCGCCTCCGATGGTCTGGACGTCGATGAGATCTTAGGTCTGCACGCCTACTTTGCCGGAAGCATTGCTTCCGGGCTGGCTCCGGCGGATTTTCGATCGGCCAGGGATTTTAGCGATCCGGCCAGGTGGACGCCTATTCCTCGTGCCCGCTTCGGCGCGGGCTGGGGAACGTTGTTGACTAACGATTTTCGCGGCTGCCACCCGGATGGGGAGAGGGAACTCGATCCCCTCAGCCTGGTCGCCAAGCTGATTTCGGCCGATGGCCGTCCCGCGGTAAAGCTTTCCGACAACTTTCTCAAAGCGACCGGGCCCCCGGCGGAAATCGAGCGCTATCGGCGTATCTTTGGAACCGCCGGGATCGCCCATATTCCGGTGATCGTCTGAGGCGGTTAGGAAGGGAACTGCGCTATGCTGACCATCGGTCATTCCACGCTTCCGGCGGAGATTTTCCTGAAGATATTGGAAGACAATGGCGTCCGCAGTGTGGTCGACATCCGCACCATTCCCAAGTCGCGCCACAATCCTCAATTCACGCAGGAGGCGATCTCCGCGACATTAAAAGCGAAGACGATCGAATACCGTTGGCAGCCGTCGCTCGGTGGTCTGCGCAAACCTCAAAAGGGCAGCCTCTTGAATGCGGGATGGATCAACGCAAGTTTCCGCGGCTATGCCGACTACATGCAAACAGACGAATTTGCCGCGGCTATCGACCAGTTGCTGGCCGCTCCATCACTTGCCGGAACGGCTATCATGTGCGCCGAAGCCGTGCCCTGGCGCTGTCATCGCTCTTTGGTCGCCGATACGCTGACGATTCGCAGCCTCGCGGTCGAGCACATTCTTTATGATAAGCATGGCGTTAGCCGCCGCCAGGTTCATCAACTTACTCCATTCGCACGGGTCGAAGGAACACGCGTCTGGTATCCCGGCGAAGGCAATCTCTTCGGCCGGATAGAGGGTTCGTAACCAGCCAGACATAGTCCCTTTCGCCTATACTTCAGGGAGTTGCCCGACAAAACAATAATGGGCAGGCTTCGTATTTTTCGCATTCTGCAAAGGAAAACCATGGGCTCGTGCTGTCATTGCTAAACCCCGGATGAGAAGCGCAGGTTAGCGCGGAGGTGTTCTGTGAAGAAGCATTGGATCAAAATAGTTATTGGCGTTGTTGCTCTTATAGTGATCGTTATACTGATCGTGCCGTTCTTCGTGAATGCCAACACCTTCAGGCCTGCCTTGGAAAAACAGATATCTCAAGCCTCAGGCCGTCCGGTCACCTTGGGCAACCTGAATTTTTCTCTTATCTCCGGCAGTCTGGTGGCAGAGAACATATCTATTGCCGATGATCCGGCATTCAGTTCGAAACCATTCCTGCAGGCACAGTCGCTGCACATTGGCATCGAGACGTGGCCGCTTATTTTTCATCGCCAGCTTATCGTGCGGAGTTTTGTTGCGGACTCGCCCTCGATCAATCTGATTCATGCCTCGAATGGCGCCTGGAATTTCTCCAGCCTGGGACGTACTGCAGCCAGCCATACGCAAAACCAGCAGCAGGAGAGCGCCTTTCCTAATCTGACTGTCGGGGAGATCAAAATTCAGAACGGCAACGCTACGGTTTCCAATCAGCCGCCCTCCGGCCAACCCATGGTATATAGCAAGCTGAATCTCTCGATACAACAGTTCTCGTTCGCCAAAAATTTTCCTTTCCAGCTCTCCGCCGGGCTTCCTGGCAATGGTTCTCTTACGCTCGCCGGCAACGCCGGTCCGGTGAATCAGCGGGATGCATCCGATACGCCATTCAGCGCCAAGATCAACCTTAAGCACTTCGACCCGGTAGCTGCTGGAGTGGTTCAACCGGATCAAGGGATTGCGGCACTGGCTGATGTCGATGCCCAGCTCACCTCGGACGGCCAGACCCTGGCAAGCAACGGCACGGTGCACGCCGACCGCCTGCAGCTGGTGCGCGGCGGAGCGCCAACTCCGAAGCCGGTCGATATAAGCTATACGATCCATCACAACCTCGATGCCCGCACCGGCCAAATCGACACGCTTAAGCTTTCGACCGGCGGAGTGGCCGTTCAGGTCAACGGCACTTACCAGATGACCGGTCCGCAAACGACGGTGGCGCTCAATCTCTCGGCGCCTAATTTGCCCGTCAATCAAGTCCAGGGCTTATTACCTGTCGCGGGGATCCGTCTGCCCAGCGGCTCATCGCTGCAAGGCGGAACTATAACCGCGAAGCTCGCCATTAACGGGCCAGTTAATGCTCTTACCATCAGCGGTCCGGTCGAAGTCGACAATACACGTCTTGCCGGGTTCGATCTCGGGTCCAAGATCCAGGGCCTCAAGCCTACCGGCGGTTCGCAAGGCGGCACGGCAATTCAAACCCTTCGCGCCAACGTGACCTCCTCCCCCGCTGGCACGCGCCTTGAGAACATCTATACGGCTGTTCCGGCTATCGGCACCGCCACCGGCGGTGGGACAGTTTCTCCCGGAGGCGGACTCAACTTCAATCTGCTGGCCAAGCTCAGCACCAGTTCAGGCGTGGCCAGCCAAGCGCTTGGCGGATTGGGCGCTGCCAATGGCGTTCTCGGTCAGACGGTCAGCGCCGCGGTCGCGAAAGGTATCCCTCTCACCATTACCGGCAACACGTCGAATCCGATAATCCACGCAGACTTGAGCAAGGTACTCAAGCAAAATGCAGGCAGCATCCTGCAACAGCAACTCGGACAGCGGCTCGGCAAGGGCAATAACCAGTCGAATCCGGCAGGTGTGCTGAACAAGCTTTTCCCTCACTAAGTCTTCAGGAGAAAATACAACGATGCGAGTTGGAATGCTTACCGGCGGCGGAGACTGCCCCGGACTTAACGCAGTTATCCGCGCCGCGGTACGCAAGGGGATCTTTCACTACAAAGATGAGTTTGTCGGTTTCATTGAAGGCTGGCGCGGCGTGGTTGAGAACAAGACGATGCCTCTCAACCTGGATACCGTATCCGGTATCTTGCAGCTCGGTGGCACCATCCTGCGTACCTCGCGCACGAACCCGCGGAAAATTGAAGGCGGAATCGATAAATGCCTGGCCACCATCAAGGCGAACCGTTTGGATGCGCTGATCACCATCGGTGGAGATGACACCCAGGGCTTTGCCAATGTTCTGATCGGAAAGGGAATCAAGGCTGTCGGCGTTCCCAAGACCATCGATAACGACCTGAGCGGCACCGACGCGTGCTTCGGTTTTGATACCGCGGTTTCCATCGCAACCGAAGCTGTGGATCGCCTGCACTCAACCGCCGAAGCGCACAACCGTATCATCGTTTGCGAGGTGATGGGCCGCGATGCCGGCTGGATCGCTATCACTTCCGGTATTGCCGGAGGTGCTGACGTGATCTTCGTGCCGGAGAAACCCATCGATATCGATTACGCGGTTAAAATCCTGAAACATCGCCACCAGCGTGGCAAATTGTTCTCAATCATTGTCGTCGCCGAAGGCGCCAAGCTGCCCGGCACAGAAAAGCAGGCGACCCAAGGATCGAATGTCGATGCCTTCGGCCACGTCCGCCTCAGCGGCATCGGTCAGGCGGTAGCCGAGCTCGTAGAACAGCGGACGGGATATGAAACCCGTTCCGTCAACCTGGGCCACACCCAGCGCGGCGGAACGCCCACGGCCTTTGACCGGATGCTGGCGACGCGATACGGATCGGCAGCTATCGACCTGGTGCATGAAGGCCAATTCGGCCGTCTGGTCGTGCTTCGCGGTACCGAAATCACCAGCATTCCGATAGAAGACGCCATTGCTAAAACACGCACCATTGGAAATGACCTGATTGCATTGGCCGCTGGACTGCAACCGGAAGTGTGACCGATCAAGCAGCGGGAAAGCTTATCGTTTATTTAAGCTAACTTGTATCAACTATTTACGCCTTTTACCTCATCGGAAACTTGAGCTATGCCGTTCAAGCGGAACCATCTCAGATACTCCCCAACCCGTAGCGCCGGAACACGGTTACTTACCCAACCCGTTCTCCCCATTTGCTGCTCTGACGCGCGTTAAATATCCGCAAAAACCGGAATGAGCCGGCACAACTCGCGGAATTTCTTGTGCTAAAGGGCGAAAACGCGGTATAAGCAAAGATCGAGGCTGTAACTGCGCCCCATCCTTCCCCTGCCATAAGAAGTGATCGATCTAGTCCCAAGGAGAGCACGCGATGAGGACACTACCGTCAAGAAGCGAACTTCGCGAAGTCATGGATATCCGGCAGGCATCCGACTATTTAGGAATCAGCCCCGACACGCTTTACAAATATGCGTCCGACGGCTTCGTTCCGGCCTTCAAATTGGGAAACCGGTGGCGCTTCAAGCGATCGCGCTTGGATGAATGGATGGATGAGCGGTCGTCGCGAGGCGCCCAGCAGACGAAGCCGGATGTGGAAGCGGAAGTAGTTCAACCGAAGAAACCCCAACCTGTTCGACCGCGGCAAAAGAGAACGATTCGCATGATGCGTTGAGCATTGTCAAAGTGGTTGAGAATCTGATCCGCATAACGGCTTTTTCAGTCCACATCACCGCAACTCTGCTAATGCTCTAAAACAGACGTTCCTTACGATGCCAATCTCCGATATCCCTCTGTTGCTGAATCATCGGCGGCGCCTCCGCCGCTTGCGCCTCCAGATGAAGCAGGAGCGGATCGATGCTTTACTAATTACCCATCTTGCCGATGTCCGCTATCTCTGCGGCTTCTCCGGGTCGAATGCCTTTTTTTGCATTACCGCGGATCGAGCGTCGATGTTTACCGACGGCCGTTATGGTCAGCAGGCTCGGGAGCAAACGACAGGCGCCCGGGTGAAAATCGCCGCCAAATCGGCATCGCAAGAGGCTTGTTTGTGGTTGCAGTCCAGCGGCGCTGCGCATTGCGCCTTCGATCCTGAGCACACCACGGTTGCTGAACTCAGCCGCTATCGTAAATTTCTGTCCAGCTCTCGCCGCCGGGGTTTTTTCCAGCCGCTCTCCGAATCTCTGGTTTTCAAGCTGCGCCTCGTCAAGGACGAGGACGAACTCAGGCTGATGGAAGAAGCGGCTCGCCTCGGGGTAACTCTCTACGAGGAATTGCTGCCGCGGATGCACTCCGGGTTGGCGGAAACGGCGATTGCCGGTGAGTTGGAGTTAAACGCGCGCCTGCACGGAGCCGATGGAATGTCGTTTGAAACCATCGTCGCCAGCGGCCCGCGTTCTGCGCTTCCGCATGGCCGCGCTACCGCGAAGCGCCTGCCGCTCAGAGGCTTCGTAACCCTCGATTTCGGTGTTATTCTCAAGGGTTATTGCTCAGACATGACGCGCACCCTCTTTTTAGGGAAAGCAACACGCCGGGAGCGCTTCACGTATGATTCTGTGCGGGAGGCGCAACAGGCCGCCATCGAAGCCGTCAAGCCAGGGGTCAGCTGTGGAGATGTGGACGAGGCGGCGCGCAGCGTGTTGCGCAAGGCGGGGTTGGCGCAACACTTTACGCATTCGACGGGCCACGGTGTCGGTCTGGAAATCCATGAACCGCCGCGCATTGCCGCGGCTCAGCAACAAACCCTTATACCCGGTATGGTGATCACCATCGAACCCGGAGTCTACATCCCGGGCGAGTTTGGAGTCCGCATCGAGGACATGGTTGCCGTTACTCAACACGGCGCCCACGTGCTAACACCTACACCGACGGCCTGGACGCAGTTATAAGCTCAAGCTCGATCGTAGACGAGAGATTGATGACTCCTGAAGAGAGCAACGAACTGAAGGAATTGGTCCAATTCCTCAAAGAAAACAACATTGGCGAGTTCGACTTCGAGCGGGGCGACCTAAAGATCCGCATCAAATTCGGCCAGCAAGCTCAGTCGTCCGCGCCGTCCGCGGCGGAATTGGCTCATCTTCGACAGCTTCTCGGCTCGCAGCCGCCTCTGGCGCACGACCGTCCTTCCACTCAGGAATCCGCCGCGTCCGCAACCTCAGAGATGGCCGACCAGGAAGATGCCGGATTGCACATCGTCAAGTCGCCGATCGTGGGCACATTTTACGAATCGCCCTCTCCTGGCGCTGCCGCCTTCGTCAAAGTTGGGGATCAGGTTGAGAATGGCCAGATCCTCTGCATTGTAGAAGCCATGAAGCTCATGAACGAAATCGAATCGGACGCAGCCGGAGAAGTTGTCAAGCGCTTCGTTTCCAGTGGACAGCCCGTCGAATACGGCCAGCCTCTCTTTGCCCTTCGTTCCCGTTGAAATCTATGTTTCGAAAAGTTCTGATCGCGAACCGCGGCGAAATTGCACTCCGTGTCATCTGTGCCTGCAAGGAGTTGGGCATACGCACGGTCGCCATCTACAGCGAGGCGGACCGTAACTCGCTCCACGTCCGCTTCGCCGACGAAGCGATCTGCATTGGTCCTCCGCGCTCCGCCGAGAGCTATCTCAATGTGCCCGCGGTCATTTCTGCCGCGGAGATCGCCGATGTTGACGCCATCCATCCGGGATATGGATTGCTCAGCGAAAATGCTAACTTCGCGGAAGTCTGCCGCGCCTCCAATGTCAAGTTCATCGGGCCGCCTCCTGAAGTTACCCGGCTCATGGGCGAAAAGGAAAAGGCTCGTCTAACAATGAAGCGAGCCAGGGTGCCCATCCTTCCCGGTTCCGACGGCGTGCTGCAGAGTGAAGAAGAGGCATCGGATTGCGCCCTCGACATAGGTTTCCCGGTCATCTTGAAAGCCTCCGCGGGAGGCGGAGGACGCGGTATGCGCGTCGTCCGTTCGCAAGCCGAATTGCCGCAGCTCTTCCAGGCCGCCCATACGGAAGCAGCCAATGCTTTTGGCAATGGCGATCTTTATATGGAGAAGTTCATTGAACGGCCGCGCCACATCGAATTTCAGATTTTGGCCGATGAGTATGGCAAGGTTGTTTCTCTGGGCGAGCGTGAGTGTTCCATACAGCGCCGCCACCAGAAGCTGATTGAAGAAGCGCCTTCGCTCCAGGTCACGCAGAAACTGCGCGACGAGATCGGTAAAACTCTGAGGCGCTGCCTCACCTTCATCGGCTATCAGAACGCAGGCACCGTCGAGTTCCTCATGGACGAAGAGGGTAAGCTCCACTTTATCGAGATGAACACGCGCATTCAGGTCGAGCATCCGGTCACCGAAATGATCACCGGGCTCGATCTGGTCAAGGCTCAAATCCGCATCGCAGCCGGAGAGCCGCTGGACGCTATCATTCCGGAAGCAGTGCCCATCCGCGGCCACGCGATCGAGTGCCGCATCAACGCCGAACACCCGGAAAAATTCACGCCCTCAGCCGGCAAGATCACCGCTTTCAACGTTCCCGGAGGCAACGGTGTCCGCGTGGACACTGCGCAATACGCCGAAGGCGTCGTTCCTCCCTATTACGACTCGCTGATCGCCAAGCTGGTAGTGCACGGCAAAGACCGGCAGGAAGCTATGGCTCGGATGGAGCGCGCGTTGGAGATGTTCGTCGTCGAGGGCATTCATACCACCATCCCGCTGCATCGCCGTATTTTTGCGGATCCGGAATTTCGCGCAGGACGTTTCGACACCAAATTCATGGAGCGGTTTTTCGAGCGGGGAAAGGCCCTCCGCGAACCGCTCATATAAGTACCCGCATCGATGGCTATCTTCTCCCGCTTGCCTCGCCTCTATCCCATCCTCGATGCGGGCCTGCTCACGCGGGCCGGCATCTCGATCGAGGATTTTGCCCGCGGCCTGCGCGAGAGTGGCGTTCGTTTCCTGCAGTATCGCGATAAAGATGGGACTAACAGCGAAGTGCTGGAGCGCGCCTCTGTTCTGCGCGGCATCTTTCCCGCATCCGATAGCCGCCTGATCCTCAACGACCGTGTCGCGCTCGTTCTCGCCGCTCGATTCGATGGGGTGCACGTTGGTCAACAAGATATGGCTCCGGCTGAAGTCCGCAATATTCTCGGGCGGCCGGCTATCGTCGGAGTATCGACGCATAATGAGCTCCAGCTCCGGGCGGCTGATAATAGTCCCGCGGATTACCTTGCCATTGGCCCGGTCTTTGCCACCACTTCTAAGCAGAATCCTGACCCGATGATCGGGCTTGAGCAACTCCGCAAAGCGCGCCGGCTAACCTCCAAGCCTCTGGTCGCCATCGGCGGCATCAATCTGTCCAATGCGCTCGCGGTGCTCGACGCCGGAGCGGATTCTATAGCCATTCTTTCGGATTTGCTGCCTCGCGCCGGGTACTCGGTAGAAAAACGCGTCCGGGAGTTCCTCGCTGTCCTGGAGGACTCGGCGCCGTTTTCCTCACCTATGTGATGTGCCGGATAGAGTGTCGAAGCGGCGCCTCTTAACTTGCCAGTAATCTTCGGTGTCTAAACTCTCGCCAGGTGATTGGGGAGAGATGCTGAACAGGCGCCGGTTGTTACAGAGTGCAGCCTACACGGCGGCTGGACTCGCTCTGGAAAAGGGAATACGCGGAGCTGCCCAGGCACCCGGGAAAATGGCTTCGCCGGAGCCGGTGCGGAGTGGTGTGGCCCTCGCTCCTTACGTGGATGCGTTGCCGGTGCCGCCGTTGATTCGTCCCCGGAGCCACACCCCGATCGAAATTCAGATGTGTCAATTTCGTCAGAAGGTTCACCGCGACCTGCCCCCGACCATCCTTTGGGGTTACAACGGATTATGGCCCGGGCCGACGATTGAGGCGCATCGCGGAGATCCCATTTCTGTTCAGTGGACGAGTAAGTTGCCTGCCAAGCACCTCTTGCCCGTCGACCACACGATTCATGGCGCGGAAGCCTCTCTTCCTGAAGTTCGTAATGTGGCCCACCTTCACGGGGCTGCGGTTATGCCGCCGGATGATGGATATCCCGAGGCGTGGTTTACCGCCCAAGGAGGGCAAGGGCCATGCTTCAACTCCCGGCCTTCGCTTTACCCCAACGATCAACCAGCCACGACGCTTTGGTATCACGATCACTGTCTGGGAATTACCAGGCTGAATAACTATGCCGGGTTATCCGGCTTCTACCTGATTCGCGATGAAGTTGAGGATGCGCTGCACCTGCCCAGCGGCGAGTTTGAAATTCCACTCATGCTGCAGGACCGTCTCTTTAAAGCGGATGGCGGGCTGCTTTATCCGACGGCCGTCAACGGTCCGCATCCCATATGGATTCAGGAGATCTTTGGCGATATCAATTGCGTGAATGGCAAAGCCATGCCGTTCCTTGAAGTCGAGCCTAGAAAATACCGGTTCCGTCTGCTCAACGCGGCGAACGCGCGCTTCTATCACTTACGCCTCTATAACTCAGATTCAGCAGGCAGGATTTTGGATAAGTCGCCTGATGTTCCTGTTTTTCAGCAGATCGGCTCTGATGGCGGCCTCCTCCCGGCGCCGCTCCCGCTGCACTATCTGTTAATCGCTCCGGGCGAGCGTATGGACATTATCGTGGATTTCTCCGGTTTCAAAGACAAAATGTTTTCCCTGATCAACGATGCGCCGGCGCCGTATGCCATGGGTGGCCAAGTTACTGCGTCGCAAGTCATGCTCTTCAAGGTGATTAAGCCCCTGTCAGGGGAGGACTCAAGCTCTCTACCCGCGCAACTTGCTCCCTTCGAACCTCTCGACCCCACACTGGCGGTACGCGATCGTCTGCTCTGGGTCACGGAAAGAGAACGTGCTTCCGATGGCTACGTTGAGATCGGTCTGTTAGGAAATGCCCGCTGGCATGAGCCGATCACTGAAGATCCGAAAGCGGGCAGTTTGGAGATTTGGTCTTTCGCAAATGCTACCGGAGATGTACATCCGCTCCATATCCATCTGGTACGCTTCCAGGTGCTTAACCGCCAGGCCTTCGACGTTCAGGCGTATCAACAATCGGGAAAGCTTGTGCTTACCGGCCGCCCCATCCCGCCGGAGAGAAATGAGAGGCCGGCATGGAAAGATACCATCAAGTCCTATCCCGGCTATGTCACGCGCGTAATCCAACGTTTTGACTTGCCGCGAGGAGCCGAAATCGCATCCGGCGAAGAACTGCTTTACGTGTGGCATTGCCACATTCTGGAACATGAAGACAACGAGATGATGCGTCCATACAAAGTCATAGGTAACTGAGCTTGTCGTCTCGACCGAAAAGAAATCACGCTCTCCAAAATTAATTGCAAATTCACGAGCGCTTCAAGAACGGAATACTGCAGGTGACCTACGCTTAGCACGCCACAATGGTTGTTTCGCATGCTGGCAAATCCCAATAAATCCGGAGATCAACACCTTGAAAAAGAGTCGAACTCTCAATGCTCCCACCCGGACATTGAAATGCTGTGCGGTGATGCTCGCTGCATTGCAAGCGATGACTGGATTTTCTGTCCCCGCTTATGCCCAGACTGCAAGTAATGACGCAAACACCACTACGCCGATCAAGCATGTCATTGTAATCATCGGCGAGAACCGCACCTTTGATCACGTCTTCGCGACCTATCAGCCCAAATCCGGACAGCATGTCTGGAATTTGCTCTCGAAGGGAATCGTGGATTTGAACGGCAATCCCGGTCCGAACTACTCCTGGTCCGCGCAGTATTCGGCACAGGACAACACCACCGACGAGAATGGCCTCTACACCACCAGTCCACAGGATCGAAGCATCTATACTCCGATCCCACCTGCATTGGCCGGTGGCCCTACCAACGCCAGCGACAGTCATCCTGCTCCCTTCCAAACCCTCAAAGTCGCTCGCATCGCAGACCAGGGTCTGGCTAAGGGATACAACAAATATCTGCTGACCGGGGCTACGGGTCTGCCCTCGGGCGCAATCGACACGCGTATCGCCAATGCAACTAATCCAGGCGAGGGCGTCTTCCAATTGACGGGCGCTAATCTTCCTTACGATGCTTATACCGCGAGCCCGGTGCACCGCTTTTTCCAGATGTGGCAGCAGACGGATTGCAATCCCGATTACGCTACGTCGAAGAACCCCAGCGGCTGCCGGAACGATCTGTTCCCCTGGGTAGAAACCTCGGTCGGTACGGGTAGCAACGGAGCCGCGCAGCCCGCTGGCTTCAACGATCAATCCACCGGCGAAGGCTCAGCGTCCATGGGCTTCTACAACATGGCCAAGGGCGACGCTCCTTACTTAAAGTATCTTGCGGACAACTACACGCTGAACGATAACTTCCATCAATCTGTGATGGGGGGCACCGGCGCGAATCACATCATGTTCGGCTTTGCGGACGCGATTTGGTACAGCGACGGCAACGGCAACGCCTTGGCGCCTCCGGCCAATCAGATCGAGAATCCCAACCCGCAGCCCGGCACCAACAATTATTACGATCAGGATGGATACTCAGGCGGCAGCTACGTGAATTGCGGCGATATCAGCCAGCCGGGTGTTGCAGCGGTCACTAATTATCTGCAATCGCTCAACCGGCCTGTGGATTCTAACTGCAAGTCAGGTGACTACTACCTGGTGAACAACTATAACCCCGGCTTCAACGGCGACGGAAGCTTGGCAAGCCAGTATTCGCCCTACACTATACCTCCGGTAACGCAACCCAGCATCGGCGACGACTTGACTGCCGCCTCGGTTTCATGGAAGTACTACGGTGAAGGCTGGGATCTCTATGTCAGCGATCCCACTGGAGCTAATCCCTACGACCAGTATTGCAACATCTGTAACCCATTCCAATATCAGGCGCAGGTCATGAGCAATCCGGCGGTGCGCGAAGCCCACATCAACGACACCAGCGAATTGTATGAGGACATCGACTTGGGCAGCCTTCCGGCTGTTTCCATCGTAAAACCGAGCGGCTTTAATGATGGCCATCCGGCCTCTTCTAAGCTTGATCTTTTCGAAGGCTTCGTGAAGAAGATTATCGATCAGGTCCAAGCCAATCCGAAGCTCTGGGCCACCACCGCAATCTTCATCACTGAGGACGAGGGCGGGGGGTACTATGATTCGGGTTACATTCAGCCGGTCGACTTCTTCGGTGACGGAACCCGCATTCCACTGCTCGTGGTTTCACCTTATTCCACGGGCGGCATTGTCTCTCATGAGTACGGGGATCACGTTTCAATCATCAAGTTTATTGAGAAGAACTGGACCCTCAAGCCAATCAGCGGCCGCAGCCGTGACAACCTTCCCGATCCAATCACCGCTGCCAACAATCCTTACGTGCCTACCAACAGTCCCGCTCTGGGAGATCTGACCAGCGCCTTCCAATTCCAGTAGTAGAAACCGGAAAGAAGTATGGTTCGGCGGCCGGCTTTGCCGGCCGCCGATACACATTTAGATTTGCAAAATTCTAAACTCATCGGTGGTTAGCGTGAAATTTCGCGTCCTATATTTACCAGCATTTCTCGTGATCCTCCTGACGCACTCTTTCCTCCATGCCACCCGGTCCCATAATCAGCCTGCCTATCGAGTCGAAGGTCAATGGAATTTGGGTGGGGAGGGCGGCTGGGGTAATTTGCGAATAGACTCGTCCGCCCATCTGCTCTACATCCCGCGCACCGATCGTTTGATGGCCGTGGATACCAATACCGGCAGGGAAGCCGGCGAAGTCAAAGGTATGATCGATGCCCGCGATGTTGCTCTGGGCGCAAACGGGAAGTATGGATATGTCACGGACGTAACCAACGGCACGCGAGGCGTGGTTCGAGTCTTTGATCGATCGACATTCCGGATCGTCGCCTCGGTGGATACCGGCCTCGATCCGGACGCGCTGGTGATTGAGCCGGTGACCGGAACGCTGTTTGTTTTTCATGCGCACGCCCACAGTGCAACGCTGATCGATGCATTGTCCAATCAGGTCACCGGCACCGTCGCTCTTCCCGGCAGGGGAAGCGCTGCGCTGGCGGATGGCAAGGGCGGGGTATTTGTGACCGTACCGGTATCCGGATCCGGCGCAGGCCAGATCTTACTGCTCAATGCGGCTTCGCGGAAAGTGGCGGCCGCATGGTCCACCGGCTCCTGCCTTGGTCCCACTGGACTGGCCATCGACAGCGCTCACCGGCGGCTCTTTTCCGCCTGTGAAAATCGCCGGATCGTTGCCGTGGATATGCAAACGGGCCGGGTGTTAAACATCGGCGAGATTGGCCTCGGACCGGGAGATATAAGCTTCGATCCCCAACGCGGGCTGCTTTTCTGTGCGGACAGTAGTGGGGCTCTTACCATCTTTCACCAGGACTCGACTGACAGCTATTCAGTCGAGCAGCGCTTGAACACCCTTCCCGGCGCGCGAACGTTGGTCCGGGAAAGCGCAAAAGATCGCGTTTACCTGGTGACGTCCAAGTTCGGACCGCGGTTGGGTGATGTTTCCGAGGAGCTGCGCTTTCGTCCGGCGCCAATTCCGGGCAGCTTTTCAGTGATCGCAGTAGGCCGCTAAATGTTGGAACCCTCCATTTATGCGCGGGAAGGAGCGCTTTAGCGCTGGCGCATTGAAAATCCAGGGCTTCACATGCTGCGGAAAAACTCGATTTCGACAGGGCACGATTCTAGCCCTGGCGTAAAAGGCTGTACAAAATGGATCGGCTTTAGCCGCTGACCTGGGCGCCAGAACCGGTGAGTCCCGCAGGGACGGCATGAAATTAGCGCAGCACGAAGTGCTGGGTAGGATTTATAGGAAAGAGTCCCGCAGGGACGGCTGAATCATTGTTCAATTACAGGATTTCAGTCGTCCCTCCGGGACTGGAGATTACTTTTTTCTAAAACCCAGCACTCAACGTGCTGGGCTAATTTCATGCCGTCCCTGCGGGACTGTTTTCAAAATCGATCGCAACTCTTCTCCGAGTTTTCCGTACCCTTTATGCTTAGGCGCCTCCGTCCGGCAATTTGGCGAAATTGAAAGAAGAGTTCCACGATTCCGATCCTCCAAGAGCCGCATTCAAGAGTCGCACATTTCGTTCCTTGCGAAATGGCGACAATTCTGGCGCGTTACTGGACATAACGCAGTGAAAACGATATAGAAGATACATCCAAGCTCTTGATCGAGGATGGGCTTCTCTCCGCGACCGCGAAGCGCGTTTTTCGCTCATTCGAGCCAACCCCGTCGTTTGGCCGTTCCGCTGTGCCGCCTGGATTCTGTAACTTTTATCTGGAGAACGAACGGACCCGATGGCTAGACTCTTCGCAACCAAACCTCTCGCGCTGTTGACCAAGGAGGCAGGAGAACAAGGGGCGCATACCCTCCGGCGATCCCTTGGCCCGGTAAACCTGATTACCCTCGGCATCGGGGCGATCATAGGAGCCGGCATCTTCGTGCTTACCGGGCAGGCTGCTGCGCGCCATGCCGGACCGGCAATCGCGCTCAGTTTTGTCTTCGCCGGTTTTACCTGCGCCTTTGCCGGATTGTGCTACGCCGAGTTCGCTTCCATCATTCCCATTGCCGGCTCCGCTTATACCTACGGGTACGCTACTTTAGGCGAGCTGGTCGCCTGGATTATCGGATGGGATCTGGTTCTTGAGTACGCCTTTGGCGCCGCTACCGTGGCCTCCGGCTGGTCGGGATATTTCGTCAGCCTGCTGGAACAGTTGCACATTTATTTGCCCCCGCAATTTACCACCACTTACGGCAATGTTCTTTATTTCTACTCTGGCAGGTGGTTGCCTATGGCCTCGCTGCCTCCGGGCGTTACCGGAGTGGGCCTGCCTCACGTCACCGGGCTCTTCAACTTCGTGGCTTTCTTTGCCATCCTGGCCGTTACCGTGGTTCTGGTGATCGGTATTAAGGAATCGGCCAACCTCAACTCCACTTTCGTTATTGTCAAGCTGGGAGTGGTGGCTATCTTTCTCGTTCTCGGGACCGCCTACCTTCTCCACCATCCCTCATTGGTCCGAGTCAATTGGCATCCATTCATTCCACCCGCGCACGATGGAGAGTTCGGTTTCAAAGGAATCATAGGCGGCGCAGCGTCGGTCTTTTTCGCCTATATCGGCTTCGATGCAGTCTCGACAGCCGCCCAGGAAGCGCGCAATCCCCGGCGCGATATGCCTATTGGCATCCTCGGCTCACTCGTTATCTGTACCATCCTCTACATCCTGGTTTCGCTGGTGCTCACCGGACTGGTCAATTACCGGGAGCTTGACGTGGCCGATCCCGTCGCCCTCGGCATCGATGTCACCGGTGTCAGTTGGGGAAGCCTGCTGGTCAAGATCGGCGCCGTACTCGGCCTAGCTACCGTGATGCTGGTGATGCTGCTGGCCCAGTCACGCATCTTCTACTCCATGTCCAGAGACGGCCTGCTTTGGCCCTGGGCCTCCGATATTCATCCGAAATTCCGCACCCCGTGGCTTTCAAATATTGTTGTCGGCAGCATTGTGGCATTTCTGCCGGCGCTCCTGCCAATCGACCGGCTTTCGGAGCTGGTCAATATGGGAACTCTGCTCGCGTTCACCATTGTCTGCGCCGGAGTCTGGATTTTGCGCCGCCGGCATCCCGATATGGAGCGTCCTTTCAGAACTCCATGGGTACCGTTCATTCCCATCCTCGGTATCTTGAGCGCGCTGTATTTGATGATCGAACTTCCGCTCCTCACATGGGAAGTGCTCATCCTTTGGTTGATCCTAGGCCTGGTGATCTACTTCGCCTACAGCGTCAAGCACAGCAAAGTTCAGGCCATGAAGCCGGTAGAGACGACCGGCCGCACCCGCTAATAATTTCTCTTCCAAACTTGATTACCCTCTTGCGGTGCAAATCATCCGATCCCGAAATGGCGCGGATAAGGACGCATTTTCTATCTTTTCACTCCACTAAGGCACATTTCGGGCTTATACTGAGTCGCCTTCAGAGGAGGCTCAATGAACAAGTATTTCGCGGAATTGGTCGGTACCTTCGTGCTGGTCTTCGGGGGAGTCGGAAGCGCTGTACTTGCCGGGACTCATATCGGAAATATCGGAGTCGCCTTCGCCTTCGGACTTTCACTTCTGGCAATGGTTTATACCATCGGTCCTATCTCTGGATGTCACGTCAATCCGGCGGTCACATTCGGAGTCTTGCTGGCAAAGAAGATCAATGGCAAAGATGCGGCCATGTATGTCATCGCCCAGATCATCGGCGCTATCATTGCCGCCGCCGTAATCCTTTTCATCGCGCGTGGAATCGCGGGCGGATATGATGCCTCGGTGGCTGGTCTAGGCTCCGACGGTTACGGATTGCACTCTCCGGACCACTATTCCATGGGCGCCGGCTTCGTTGCCGAAGTCGTCCTTACTATGTTCCTTGTCCTTACTGTTCTTGGCTCGACCGATGTTAAGGCCCCGGTAGGTTTCGCCGGACTGGCGATCGGATTGGTACTTACCTTGATCCATCTGGTGGGCATTCCCGTTACCAACACTTCAGTCAATCCGGCGCGGAGTATCGGACCGGCGCTCTTCGTCGGTGGATGGGCGGTGCAGCAACTGTGGCTATTTATCGTTGCGCCTTTGATTGGCGCAGCCATCGCCGCGGCTGTCTATGCGGGAATTCATTACCCCGCCGCCCGCATCACCACACGTCAGGCTGAACGCGCACTGCCCGGGGAACAGGCAGACCGGGTCGGGTAGGATTTGGGATCTGCGGGTCCCCCCATCTGGCGCAGAAGTGCCCAGATGGGGGACCCGAGATTTTGTAGAGCGACCCGTTCGGACAGCTTCGGGAAGACTCGATGATCAATCCATCACGGCACGGCAGAAACAGGATGGATATATCCCAAGCCGCTGCCATCGACGGCCTTTTTCCTCAAGAAAAAGGCCACTTTGTGGAATTCATCGAAGCCACACCTTTCCTGTTTCTGCCTTAGGCTGTTGTCTTGGTGCATAGCTCGTTGAAAGCGCGGGCAAGCTCCTGCGCGATCATGGGCGCTGTAGCAGTTTCGATTGCCGAACGCTGCATCAGATAGACCAGCTTGCCGTCCCGAAGAATTGCAATCGCGGGCGATGTCGGCGGATGGCCTTCAAAGTAGGAGCGTGCCCGCTCCGTAGCCTCGCGGTCCTGTCCGGCGAAGACGGTTATCGAACGGTCCGGCAGGGTTTTATTCTGCAAAGCCAACCGAACACCTGGCCTCATCTTGCCCGCGGCGCAGCCGCAGATTGAGTTGACCACCAGCATGGTCGTGCCCGGCTGTGCGATTGCCGCGTCCACATCTCCTGGCGTGCGTGTTTCCTGGATCCCGGCACGGGTCAATTCCTCGCGCATCGGTATAAGCATCATTTCTGGGTACATCGTCGCTCCTTGGGGCAAAGCGGGGTTGCTCGTGCCGATTTCTATTGTAAGGTTCCGGCCGCAGTTCCGCCAGCGAGCGAGCCCTCGGGCGCTATTCTGCTTGGTATACCTTGATGCACATGGAGTTCGTCGAAAATCAGGTGCTGGCGCCATATACGAGCTTTCAGATCGGCGGTCCGGCGCGCTGGTTCGCCCAAGCCACGACAGAGGATGACCTGCTGGCCGGCGTGACCTTCGCCCGCCGGCGCCAGTTGCCACTCTTCGTCCTGGGCGGCGGGAGCAATTTACTCGTTTCGGATAATGGCTTTCCTGGCTTGGTTATGCGCATCTGTCTCCGCGGCGTCAGCTTGGAGCAGCAGAGCGGCAGCGGGACATTCTCTGTCGCCGCCGGCGAGGACTGGGACACTTTTGTCGCTCGAACCGTAGAGGAGGGTTACAGCGGCCTGGAGTGCCTCTCCGGGATCCCCGGAACCGTCGGCGCCACCCCGGTGCAGAACGTCGGCGCCTATGGACAGGAGGTCTCCCAAAGCATCGCCGGCGTGAGGGCGTTCGATCTCAGGACCCTCGAATTCGTGACTCTGACCAACTCGGAATGCGGTTTTTCTTATCGCCGCAGCGTCTTCAACACTCTCGCACGCGAGCGCTACATCGTTACCCGGGTGGCCTATACGCTGACCGCGAAGGGAGAGCCCACGCTGACTTATAAAGATCTAAAGCTTTACTTTAAAGATCGAACCCCTGCCCTCCTCGAAGTTCGAACTGCGGTGCGATCGATCCGGGCCCGCAAAGGCATGCTGATCGTCCCCGGCGATCCTGATTCCTTAAGCGCGGGGAGCTTCTTTAAGAACCCGATTGTGCCCCTAGCGGCTATCGATCAGATTGCTGAAAAGTTGAAAACCGAAGCGGATCGCATTCCCCATTATCCGGCCAGCGATGGAATGGTTAAACTTCCCGCTGCCTGGTTGCTTGAACAGGCGGGATTTAGCAAAGGCTATGCGCTCGGCAGGGCTGCTATCTCAAGCCGCCATACCCTGGCCTTGATCAACCGCGGGCATGCGAAGGCCGCCGATGTAATCGCCTTGGCAAACAGGATTAAAGACCAGGTGAGCGACCGGTTTGGTATTCATCTCGAACCCGAGCCTGTGTTGCTTGGCTAGCGGAACTTAGGTCAGCTGCAGCCCTCGCTATCCTTTCTCTTTTTCCAATCTCCGTTACACTGCTGGAGATATTCGGCAAGGGCAAGCCGTCCCGCTCGCCGGGACGGTTCCCAACCAGAACAAGAAGCGCGGGGCGAGAACGTGAAGCGCGGAATGTTAGGAGTGAAAATGCCTGGAGTCTCTTCCTCTACGCGAACGGTTTCGCGAAATCTGTGGGGCTATCGCTGGAGAATCTGCACGCTACTGTTTTTTGCTACGGTGATCGCCTATCTGGACCGCGGTGTCATCGGTTATCTGGAAAAATTCCTGGAAGGGGTAATCGGCTGGAATAGCGTTCAGTACAGCTATATGACTTCCGCGTTCCAGGCCGCTTATGCCATTGGCCTGGTCTCCGCAGGCTGGTTAACCGACCGGTTGGGAACCCGCCGGGGATTCGCATTTGCGATTACATTGTGGAGTGTCGCCGCCATGCTGCCTGCGGCGGCTTTCTCGGCCATGACTTTCGGCGTCGCCATGTTTCTCCTTGGACTGGGCGAAGCAGCTAACTTCCCGGCATGCATCAAAACCGTTGCGGAGTGGTTTCCTCGCAAAGAGCGGGCGCTGGCCACAGGACTCTTCAATTCGGGATCAAACATCGGCAGCATCCTGGTTCCCTTGATCGTTCCCTTCCTTACATTGCGCCTCGGCTGGCGCGGCGCTTTTATCGGGACGGGGGCTTTAGGATTCGTCTGGCTCGCATTTTGGTTGTGGATGTATGCCAAACCTCAGGATCATACAAGCCTGTCGGCTGAAGAACTGGTTTATATACAAAGCGATCCGATAGAACGCACTGAAAGCGTGCCGTTCGCGCGCATTCTGCCGCGCAGGGAAACCTGGGCATTCGCCTTGGGCAAGTTTTTTACCGATGCGATTTGGTGGTTCTACCTCTTCTGGATGCCGCGATATTTGCAAGGAACCTTTCACCTGAACCTGGAACAGAGCAGGGCGCCTGTAATCGCGGTTTATACCATCTCAGCGATTGGGGGAATTGCTGGAGGCTGGCTCCCGTCCATCTTGCTGCGCCGCGGCGTGAGCCCGAATGCCGCACGCAAGTCCGCTATGCTGATTTGCGCGCTCGCCGTCGTTCCGGTCATCTATGCGCCCTTCGCCCACGGCCTTTGGACAGTGGTGTTGCTCATCGGATTAGCTACCGCCGCGCACCAGGGCTGGTCGGCAAACCTGTTCACCCTTCCATCGGATACATTCCCAAAGTCGGCGGTAGGAACGGTTGTTGGGTTCGGCGGAATGGTCGGCTCGATCGGCGGGATACTTTTCCAGCTCGTCACCGGCCGCGTCGTCCATGCGACCAACAGTTATATGCCCTTATTTGTCGTTGCATGCTCTTCTTATCTGGTGGCGCTGATCGTGATTCAGATCCTGTCTCCCAGGCTAAAACCAGCAGTACTCGATTAGCCTGGATTTCTTCCCCGAAGGATGGAGGAAAAGGGAAGTGTGGAAGCCCTGGACTTTTAGTCCGGGGAAGTGGGCCTTCCAGGCCTACGAGTAGCTCTGCATCTCTAAATGGAGGCCTTTTAGGCCTGGTGGCATTGCCGCTGCCGCATAGGTTGAAAGAAGATATGCGAATTTTGTTTCGCAACAAGTACAAGAGACACCTGAGCAAGCGGCGCGCACTCCGAGACAAGTTAAGGCAGACTTCCGAACGCAGTGAACACCAGGCTGAAAGCCCGGTCTGTTTGGATCCAACCTTCATTCCCGCGGGTCTGAAGACCCGCTACCCCGGACTGAAGTCCAGGGCTTCCACCGCCTTTTTGTGGCATAAAACAAGCCGCGGCAGTTACAATTTATTCCAGCCCAGGCGCGTGCGCACAGGCGGCGAATCTCTCTTTTGTGAATCGAGCAAGCGCAGCAGGCGTTCCCGTTCTGCGGCCAGCACTACTCCGGGAGCGCCCTGCGCCTCGATCTTGCCGTGGCGTAAGACGATCACCTCGGCCCCTGTCTGGAAGGCTTCCGCGACATCGTGAGAGACATAGAGCGCGGGAATATTGCGCTGCTTGAGCCACTCGGTCAGATTTTCCAGGATGGATTCTTTCAATGCGGCATCGAGCCCGGTGAATGGCTCGTCCAGCAGCAGCATCTGAGGTTCGGGAGCGAGCGCGCGGGCCAGGGCCACGCGCTGCTTCTCGCCTCCGGAGATGGCGGACGGTTTGCGCGCCTCCAGCGGCTCGATAGCAAACAGGCGGAGCATCGCGGCGATCCGCTCGTGGCGCGCGTCCCTATTCAGCCCGTGTAAGCCAAAACCGATGTTGGCGGCAACGTCCATGTGAGGAAACAAGGCCGGCCGTTGCGTTACGAATCCGATCTTCCGTTCCGCCGGTGGAACCCAGACGCCGCTTTTGAGGTCCATCAGCGTGCGTCCGCGAAAAACCACCTCGCTACGGCTTGCTTCATGAACAGGCTTTTTCAACCCGCCGAGTATTCGGAGAAGGGAAGTCTTGCCTGCACCGGACGGCCCAAAAAGCACCGTCCACGGCGCAGTCAGCTCGAAGGTCACGTTGAGTAGGAGATCGCCAAGGTTCTGCTCGATGGCGGCTCGCAGGTAGGCGCCGGTTGCAGCAGGACCGGGTTTGGCGCGAGGATCAAACACGAGGGTTTCCCGTGGCTCCAGCCCGGACGCTCGCGCTTCCCCGGCGCAGGTAAATGAACAACAAGGCAAGGAAGGAAATCGAAAGCAGCAGCAGGGCCGTCCGGTTGGCTTGCGCGTAATCGAAATCCTGGACCTGGTCGTAGATGGAGATGGAGAGCGTCCGGGTGACACCGGGAATCGATCCGCCAATCATCAGCACCACGCCGAATTCCCCTACCGTGTGAGTGAAGGCCAATACCATTGCTGTGAGCAGGGAAGGTCGAATCAGCGGCAGGAGCACGCGGGCGAGAACAGTGCTCGTGTGGGGCGTCAGGAGCATAGCGGCCTCCCTGATCTCTCCATCCACCGAGGCAAATCCGGAGGCAATCGGCTGCACGGCAAAGGGCAGGCTATAGATAACGGAACCTACTACCAGCCCTGCGAATGAAAAGGCGAGCGGATGGCCGAGCAGAGCGGCCAAGCCTCTCCCGATCCCGGTACGCGGTCCGAGCAGCACCAGCAGATAGAAGCCGAGCACTGTCGGTGGCAGCACCAGCGGCAATGCCACCAGCCCTTCCATCAGCGGCTTGACCCGCGATTTGCCGTAAGCCATCCAGTAGCCTAAAGGAATCGCGATCGCAACCAGAATCAGCGTGGTGACGGCAGCTAGACGAAGAGTGAGAAGTAGAGCTTGCCAGTCCATAAATTGATGAAAACTGTGTGTCGGTCTGCAACGATTCTGTCATCCCGACCGGAGCGCGGCCGGAGTCCCCGAAAGGCGAAGCTTGTTCGGGGTGTGGAGGCGAAGTGGAGGGATCCGCGGTTGCACCCGATCCTGCTGAGCAGCTTTGGGGAAATCTCTACGGCGCCTTAAGACCGCGTTCCGCGAGTTCCTTCCGGATTCGCGGCGAATTCAAAAAATCGAGAAATCTGTGTGCACTGTCACGGCTCGGCGAGTTTTTCATTACTACCGCGCCTTGCAGGATCGGCGGATATTTGCTCGCAGGTATTTCGACAAACTTCCCCTCCGCCTGGAGCCGCGGCGTCAAAGCGGAGGTGAGGGAGATAAATCCCGCTTCAGCGTTTCCCGATTCAACGAACTGAGCGGTCTGCGCGATATTTTCCGCAATCACCAACTTGCCTCTGCAACGCCTCCGTCAGGCCCAGATTCCGGATCGCGGCCATCGCAGCCCGGCCGTATGGCGCATGCGTAGCATCGGCAACCGCGATCTTGCGCATGGCAGGGTTTTTGAGCGTCTCCACGCTGAGGCCGCCCTTTAATTTCCAAACAGGCGAATCGTTGCGCGCCCACAACACCAGCGTGCCGCGAGCGTAGGGCATGGGCTTGGCGCTGTCTGCCAAACCTGCCGCGATCACTCGTTGGGGAAAAGACATATCCGCCGCCAGAAACAGATCGAACGGGCCGCCATTGACGATCTGCGTGGCGAGAGTTGCAGAAGAGGCGTACTCAGCCTCGACTCTTATTCCCGTCTGCTTCTGAAAATCGGCGATCAAGGGTGGCAAGACAGGTTGCAGATCCGCGGCAGCGGCGATCTTCAAGGCCGGTCTGTTCTGGCCCAAGGCGCCCACCAGGGCAAGGAACCCCAGCAAGATGCAAGTGAGCGCGCTGCGCGCCGGCTTCTCAAACACGGAGCACCATGACCTCGGTGGATTTGATGAGAGCCGCCGCTGTTTCTCCCACCTTGAGCCGCATCTCGCGGGCTGCCTCCGCTGTGATGATCGCGGTGATCACCTGGCCTCCGATCGAAAGCTTGACCTGCGCCAGCAGACCTTCGAGCTTGAGCTCGACGATCCGGCCGGTGAGCTGGTTGCGCCCGCTGAGCGCCCGCAGCATCTGACGGCGGGGAGTCTCGGGCCGCTTCGCCTGGTACAGCAGGCTGTCAAGTTCAGCTTCAGGGATGCGGTAATGACCACCCGGAGTCTTCACCGCTTTCAGCTTTCCGCGGTACAGCCACTGTTTGACCGTAGCGTAGGAGATGCCCAGCCGCAGGGCCGCATCGCGCGGTGTGAGCAGAGATGCCATCCGACGAAAGTATACGATACCTTCCAGGAACCACTATGAATTTAACGGATTTGGGAGCTGGACGTTGGCTTGCTGAGCTTGCTAATCGTCGACGATTACACCGTGCGAGAAAAATAGGCTACGCTAAGTCTACGTCATGGAGTTTCAATCCCATCAGTTGCTTTGCATAGGCTGCGCTTGTGCGATCCTGCCCGATGAGGCGCCGAGAGATTTTCGTTGCGTGGAATGCAGCGAGCTCTTTGAGGTTCGCTACCCTGCTTGGAGCGCGGCTCCGCAAGCAAAATCGAAAGCCGGCGGATGCCCCACCACAGTAGATTCGCGCCGCTTTCCCAACGCCGGCGCACTGCGCTGGCTGTGGCGGGAGCGTTTGGAATCCAAGCTGCCCATCGACCGCAGCGGAGTATGGCGCTTCCGTGAGCTGTTGCCTATTCTCATGGAGCCGGATCGGGCTGTAACCCTGCGCGAGGGAAACACGCCCCTCTACAAACTTGGCCGAGCGGCGGACGATCTGGGCTTAGAGCAGCTTTATGCCAAGCATCAGGGCATGAACCCAACCGGCTCGTTCAAAGATATAGGGATGACGGCAGCGCTTTCCGTAGCTCGCGAGCGTGGATTCCAATGGGTGGCATGTGCTTCGACGGGCAACACCTCGGCCTCGATGGCCGCCTACGCGGCGCGCGCCCAAATGAACAGCCTGGTATTGCTGCCCGAAGGTAAGATCTCCTGGCCCAAACTGTCTCAGTCGATTGATTACGGCGCTTTGACCTGTCAGTTAAAGACAGACTTCGATGGATGTGTGCGCGTGCTGGCCGAGGTAGTTCGCCGGGCTCCCGTATATATGTTGAATTCGGTCAATCCGTATCGTCTGGAAGGACAAAAAACACCCGCCCTGGAGATCGCCGAGGAACTCGACTGGCAGGTTCCCGACCACGTGATCGTGCCCGGAGGAAATCTGGCGAATAGTTCGGCCTTAGGCAAAGGTTTCCTGGAAATGAAGCATCTGGGGATCACGGCAACGGTCCCCAGAATTTCCATTATTCAAGCCGAAGGGGCCAATCCGCTCTATCTGAGCCTGAAGAACTCCGCAGGCGAATCGCTGCAGCCTATGGAAGCGAATACTCGAGCGAGCGCCATCCGCATCGGCCATCCCGCCTCTTGGCGAAAAGCTGTTCGCGTGGTGCAGGAAACCGGCGGCTATTGCGAACAGGTGAGTGAAGCGGAGATTGCCATCGCTAAAGCGGAAATCGGTCAGGAGGGAATTGGCTGTGAGCCCGCCTCAGCGGTAACCCTGGCCGGATTGAAGAAGCTGATGCGGCAGGGCAAGATAATGAAGTCGGAGTCTGTGGTCTTGCTGCTCACCGGCCACATGCTTAAGGATTCCGACTATACGATAGACTTCCATCGCGGTCAGCTCCTGAGCAGAGACGAAACACGCGGTTGGGAAAGAGAGTTGACCGAGACCCGCCGCGCCACCCGATCGCTCGAAGCATCCCCCGACGCTGTCCTCCAGGAATTGGAATCGACCATCCACGCATGAAACTTCCACAATGAAGACAGCGCGGCTTCAACTTCCCGCGACTTCCGCGAATGTTGGTCCGGGCTTCGACGCGCTGGCCCTGGCATTGGAGCTATTCCTGGAGATCGAAGCCGCGCCGGCGTCGGAATTCTCTATCCAGGCCAGCGGGCGAGATCATGAGATCTGCGCCGCGCTTGAGGACAATCTACTGATAGAGACCTACCGCAGCATACTGACCGCCGAGCGCAGGCAAGTTGCGCCTTTGGCGATTCGTATGAACAACGGCATCCCCCTGGGAATGGGCTGCGGGTCTTCGGCGGCCGTGCGCTTGGCCGGCGTTGCACTGGCTGCTCATTTTGGCGCTCTGGGTTGGAGCTCGACCAGGATTGTGGAAGCTGCGGCACGCCTGGAAGGTCATCCTGATAACGTGGCCGCCTGCTGGTACGGTGGCCTGACAGTGGCGGCCGGTGGAAAGGCTGAACTTTCTGCTCTCTCGATCTCTCCGCCGCCCGATTGGCGGGCTATTTTGGTCTTGCCCGAAAGCCCGGTCGCGACCGCCAAATCCCGATCCGTGTTGCCCGATAGCTACACAAGGGCGGATGCCGTGACAAATCTGCAAAACGTAGCTCTCATGACTGCCGCTTTTGCTCTGCGAAGGGATGATTTGCTGCCGCTCGCGAGCGTCGATGTGCTGCATCAGCCGTATCGCTCTGAACTTTGCCCTCTGCTTCCTGCTCTCTTGCCTTTGGCGGGTAAAAATGGGGTTCTCTCCGTCACATTAAGCGGCGCCGGCCCGGCGGTACTGCTGCTGAATTCCGGCGATCCTTCCCGGGTGAAACGGGAGATTCTTGAACACTCCCAGCGTGTGGGGCGGGTTCAACTGCTGGAGGTGGGGCTTTGGGGCGAAGGCACGAGTATGAGTCTTTTCGGCTAAAGCGTTTTCACGATTGGTGTATCCCCAGAAACTAGTCTCGACGCAGGCGTTCCATCAAAGAACGCCTGCACATAGCCAACTCTCACCAGGACACTGTGATTGTGAAAACGCTATAGTAACCAGCCTCATTACCAATTAGTTACCTAAGTTTTGTTTACAAGGCAGGTACGAAGCCCTATTTTCGCTTCGTGGGCAGTTCTGGGGGAGGGCTGCTCTAGCGCTCGTGGCCTAAATGGCTGCGGGCGCTTTTCTTTGGGGCTGTCCCGGCGGGTGTTCTGGCATTTGCGACCTTTTGTCCCACGAACGCATCTATCGGAATGCTATCCTCGGCAAAGCCGGACCAATTATGGATTCGGGGTTCCGGGGAAGGTCAGGGGTTCAAGGAGGAACATGGCTGGACAGGCGGTTTTTGAAGTCAACGACGCAACATTTGAGCAGGAGGTCCTGCAATCGGAACAGCCCGTGCTGGTTGATTTCTGGGCTGCTTGGTGCGGTCCATGCCGCGCGTTGGCCCCCGTGGTGGATGAGGTTGCAACCCAGTACAACGGCAAACTGAAAGTGATGAAGATGGACGTGGATCGCAATTCGGCCACTCCCATGCGCTATGGTATTCGCGGTATTCCCGCGTTGCTTCTGTTCAAGGGCGGAAAGGTAGCTGAGCAGATCGTTGGATTTGTGCCTAAGGACACGATCGATAAGAGCATCAATAAGCACATGGTTTAGAAGCTCTTAAGGGCATCACTGAGAACGAAAATGAGGGTGCCCTATATCTCCCAACTTTTGTTGAGAGGTAAAGCTTGGATTTCTCAAAAAAAGCGGTGGCCACCCCGGACTTTCAGTCCGGGGTAGCCGGGTCTTCAGATCCGCGGGAATGAAGGTTGGATTCAAACAGACCGGGCTTTCAGCCTGGTGTTCAGCGCGTTGTCTTGGAGTGCGCCCCGCAAAGTCCAGGGCTCCACATTTCCCATTTTCTCCATACTTCGGGCGAGAAATCTAGGCTAGCAGCTCACCCGCTTGATTCACCTTCAGGTGGGCGCGTAAAGGTACATACACTCTGCTGCTCTGAAATAACCGCTCCTCAATTCAGATCAACGGAATCCTATCCCCTCCACAAGATTCGCCTTCATCCATATCCCCCATGGATGCGCCAAAGCCGCAGCTCATCCATTTTAAGACGGATTGACTCCCGATTACAGGCGCTACAATTGCCGCAGACTAAAGGAGACTGCTCAAGCCTGCTCCTCCAGCGGGAAGGGTGGTGAACGCAAAAGGCAGGCACTCACATGGCGCGACTGATCCGGGAACTGGTTCGACCCTATCGCGGAACGCTACTGGTGATCCTGCTTGCTATGTTTGTCGAAACCCTGATGAGCCTGGCTGCGCCGTGGCCTTTGAAGGTCATCCTCGACAACGTGGTCGCCAGCCATCATCTTCCCAAATTTCTGGACCGGTTTTTCGCTTCGGCAGCCGGTACCTCTCTGGGCCACGGAAAAATGGAAATCGCCGCATTCGCGGCTCTAGCCGTGGTGCTGATCGCCGCACTCGGCTCGCTCGCTTCCTTTATCGATAATTACTATACGGAAAGCGTGGGCCAATCCGTCGCGCACGATCTGCGCATGAGGACCTACGAGCACCTCCAGCGTCTTTCCCTCTCTTATTACGACACCCATCAGACCGGCGCCCTTCTCAGCACCATTACAAACGATATCCAGACCATCCAAAGTTTCGCGTCCTCATCGACGCTGGGAATCCTCGTCGACCTGTTGACCATCGTCGAGATGCTGGGTCTCATGTTTTGGCTTAACTGGGATTTTGCGCTGATTGCAGTAGGGATTACTCCTTTCCTGCTCTTTTTCGTATCGCGCTTCAAGCAATCGGTGAAAAAGGCCACGCGCAATGTTCGTCTGCGGCAAGCCGATCTGGTGTCAGTCGTCCAGGAAGGGCTGGAGGCGGAGCGAGTAGTGGAGGCATTCGGACGCGAGGATCTGGAAGAAGAAAAGCTTGGTGGAGCAAGTCTGGCCACCGTAACCGCCGCGCTGAAAGCCAGAAAAGTAAAATCCCTGCTCTCTCCCATCGTGAATCTGACCATCGCGCTCTGCACGGCATTTGTGCTTTGGCGCGGCGCTTCACTTATTCTCGCCAAGGCGATGACCATAGGCGCGCTTACCGTTTTTCTCGCCTATTTAAGCAAATTTTTCAAGCCCGTTCAGGACCTCGCCAAGATGACCAACGTGATCGCGCAGACTGGGGTTGGAGTAGAGCGGGTCCGGGCCATCCTCGAAACCGACGATGTCATTCCGGAGAGTGCGCAAGCGCAGGAGCTTAAGCCGGTTCGCGGGGAGATCGTCTTCGAGCATGTAGCGTTTGCATATGATAAGCAAGCCCCTGTACTCGAGGACGTCAGCTTCACTATCGGCTGCGGACAGCTTGTCGGCATTGTGGGTCCCACCGGCGGCGGCAAATCCACCGTCGTAAGCTTGATTCCCCGTTTTTATGATCCGACGGCAGGCCAGATACGGCTCGACGGTATCGACATTCGTCAGTACAAGCTCCGCAGCCTGCGCGATCAGATCGGGTTCGTATTGCAAGACACAGTGCTTTTCCGGGGTACGATCCGCGAGAATATCGCCTACGGCCGTCCCGGCGCGACTGAGCAGGAAATCCAGAAAGCTGCGCAGCTTGCCAATGCGGAGGAGTTCATCCTGCGTATGCCGCGCCTCTATGACACTCTGGTCGGGGAGCGGGGACTCACACTTTCGGGAGGTCAGCGGCAACGGATCGGAATTGCACGCGCCGTCATTCGCAACAGCCCGATCCTGATCCTCGATGAGCCTACCGCCGCCCTGGATACCGAGTCTGAGAGACTTGTTATCGAAGCGTTGGAGAGGCTGATGAAAGGCCGGACAGTTATCACCATCGCTCACCGGCTTAGCACCATCCGAGATGCCGACAAGATCATTGTGCTGAAGGGCGGAGTGGTTGCCGAGCAGGGAACACATCGCGAACTGTTGGATCTCGGCGGAGTTTATGCCGAGCTATATCACATTCAGATCGATCCAGCACCGGAGAAAGTCACGCAATAACGCACTCGGCGCGCTAGTGAGGCTTTGTGACTCCTCCTGGAGTATGAAAGGCGACGAGGGTACTCGAATACGACGCTCGAATAATGGAGGCTGCATGTCCCGTTCCTTACTCGTTCTTCCCGATGATTCGGCCCAGCCCATTGTTGCCGCAATCGACGGAGCAACGAAATCGCTTCACATCAAAATGTTCATTTTCTCCGATCCGTTGCTGCTCAAGGCGGTAATCGCCGCGCAAAAGCGGGGCGTGAAAGTACAAGTCATGCTCAACCCGGCGCGGCGCAGCGGCGAAACTGAAAATGAGCAATCCCGCAAAGCACTCAGCGCGGGCGGCGTCGAAGTTATGGACAGCAACCCCGCCTTCGATCTCACTCACGAAAAGTCCATGATCGTTGACGATACGACGGCCTTTGTAAAGTCCCTCAACTGGGAAACCAAAAACCTGACCGGAACGCGCGATTATGCCGTGATCACCGGCCATGAGCATGAGGTAGCCGAAATCAAGGAGTGCTTTGTGGCGGATTGGAATCGAACGCATTTCGATCCTGCTAGGGCACATCTCATCTGGTGCAAGGGAAACGCTCGCGACCGGATTGCGGAGCTCATTGATCGGACCAAACACACGCTGTTCGTACAGAACGAGCGGTATCAGGACTCGATTATTATCGAGCATCTGGTACGGGCCAAGATGCGCGGCGTCAAGGTCCAGGTGATGGCGCGACCGCCGCACACGCTGAAAGAGGAAAAGTTGGTCGAGGGTGTCGGCGGCCTACGCATCATGGACGACGTAGGCGTCGAGATTCATAAGCTAAAGCATCTGCGACTTCATGCCAAGATGCTGCTCTCCGACGGAGAAAGGGCCATTGTGGGATCGATTAATCTCACTCCCGGAAGTTTCGATAGCAGGCGGGAGCTGGCGATTGAGGTGTCCGATGAAAGTGTCATCGGGCGGCTGGATAAGGTCGTGCATCATGATTGGAAGAATTCACATGCGCTTGATCTAAGTAATGAGGGTTTGCGCGAAGACCTCAAAAACCGCCAGGAAGCCAAAAATCTGGCTCTCGATAGACACAAATAGAAAGACACGAATTAGACCATGTAACCGCCGATCTGCCCAAGAGAACCTCACATTGACATTCCTCCTACTGCGCGCGTATCTTTCCATCCCAGTAGAGGTACCGGTCTCTTGGGAAATCTTATCCCACCACTTATGGACGCTGGTGAAATCATGCTCTGAAACGGACGATGAACGAGGGAATCAACGATGAAGAATAGTATCAACCGCAGGAATTTTCTCGGCTTCTCCAGCGCCGCAATGTTGGCAGGCGTGCTGCCGGGGAGCGCGGAGGGCTTGCCGCAGGTGAATGAAGCTGCCTCCGCGCCCGCATTGGGAGAGCTGGCGAAGCGGCCAAATATTATTCTCTTTATGCCCGATGAGTTGCGGGCGGACAGTCTTGCCTGCTACGGGAACCCGCTGACGAAGACGCCGAACTTCGACCGGCTGGCGATGAACGGAACGCGGTTTGCCAACTGTCACGTGCAGTTTCCGGTCTGTGGCGCTTCGCGATGCAGCCTGCTCACAGGATGGCCAGCGAGCGTGCGCGGACATCGCAGCCTGCAATATTTTCTTCGCCCGGAGGAGCCGAACCTATTTCGCTATTTGAAGCGTAGCGGATACGACGTCTTCTGGTACGGCAAGAACGATGCACTCGCCGCGCAGACCTTTTACGATAGCGTGACGGCTTGGTCGGAGGTGGGCAAGGGGGGCGCCCATTTTAGCGGATACGCTGCCGGGTCAAGATATGGGCTGACTCCCGGCTCCCTCTCGTTTTTACAACCTCCCATGGGCGACCGCCGGATGATGTACGACTACGCACTGGTGCAGTCCGCAATCGACATCCTCGACCGCAAGGAAACCGACAAGCCATTCTGCATTTTCCTTCCGATCATCCAGCCGCATCCGCCGTATACGGCGCCGGTGGATTTCTACAACATGTACAACCCAAAGGATGTGCCCCGGCTGGCTCGCCAGGACCTTCCGAAAAAGCCGTCGCACGTTGCGGGCATGCGGAAATATTACGGATTGGACAAGCTGCCGGAAGAAACATTCCGTAAAATCCGCGCGGTGTACTACGGCAAGGTGAGCTATACAGATTGGCTGCTGGGCGAGTTGATGGAGGCGGTGGAGCGCACCAATCATGAGAAAGATACTGCGGTCTTTGTACTCTCCGACCACGGAGATTACGCGGGAGATTACGGCTTGGTCGAGAAGTGGACCAGCGGGCTGGAGGACTGCCTGACCCATGTGCCCCTGATTGCAAAAATTCCAGGCGGAGCGAAGGGCGTCAATTCAGAAGAGATGGTGGAGCTGTTCGACGTGATGCAGACGTGTCTGGACCTCGGCGGAATCCAGGCGGAACACACGCATTTTTCGCGCAGCCTGTGCCCGCAGGCCCAGGGAGCGGCGGGAGACAAGCACCGTGCCGCCTTTGGCGAAGGCGGATATAACGTCTACGAGCCGCAATGCTTCGAGGCTCAAGGGGCGCCGCCTGTGGGCAGCAAACCATGGACGGAAGCATTCCTATCACCCGAAATTTCCGCTGGAGGGTCGTATGCGGGGAAAACGAAATTGCAGACCGAACGGCCACAGACGGTATCGCGCAGCGCAATGGTGCGGACACGAGACCATAAGCTGATCGTACGGCCGCAGGGCCAATGCGAACTATATGACCAGCAGAAAGACCCGCTGCAGGAGAACAATCTGTTTGGCGAGAGCCGCGTTGCCGCTGTTACAAGACCAACTGGAGCGCAGATTGCTCTACTGGTATGTGAACACGACAGGCATCGCGCCCCTCGACAAGGACCAGCGGGATTTGCCGCCTTTCGACGCCACCAGGGCTTTCCCCAACGATCATTGGCAACAGATTATCGACGGAAGCAATACGTAATAGCAAATAATACGTGGAAGAAGAACCTGGCCCGGAGATTTTCCGGCCCTACAGGCTGCGGAAAAACTCTGCTGTATATCAGACCACATGACCTGCCGGCCACCACCAGGGGTGAAATCCGCGCTATCGTTTCTTGTTGACAGTACAACAAATCTCCGGTGCCCATATCCGACGCGCTGTTGGCGTTCAGATGTGGGAAACCAAAATTAAGAGGACCGTATTTCAAGAACCATAGCAGCCTATTTTCAGGGCGGGTAACGCCTTCAGACCGTGCGTAAGTGATTGAAATTTCGACCGGCTTTACAGGCTGACTGACAACGGAAATCCGTTCTCGCGACTGCTCTAAACTTTTGCTTGACAATGCTTAAACCGAGCAAGTATATTCCTTTCTCTCTTTGAGAGAGCGGTCTCTCAACGCCTCATCCGAGGGAGGAATTATTTGAAGAGATCGGCCTTCTTGCTTTACATGACCTTCTTTGTGTTTGTCTTCGCCGGCGACGCACAGACGAATACCGCCTCCATAGCCGGGGCGGTGACGGATGCGCAGGGAGCGGCGGTCCCCGGAGCGTTTGTCACTGCGACCGAGAACGCCACCGGAGTGAAGTTTCCGGGGAAGGCAAACAGCGACGGCTATTATTCTTTGACTAATCTACCGATCGGAGGCTACTCGGTAGAGGTCGAGACTCCGGGCTTTGAGCGATATGTGCGAAATGGGATCACGCTCACGACCAGCCAGTCCCTTGAACTGAACATCCCGCTGACGGTCGGCGTGGTTTCGCAAACCGTCGAAGTTACTTCCGCATCACCGCTGGTGGAAGCGCGCACCTCGGGCGTAAACCAGTTGATTGAATCCAAGAGCGTCTCCGATCTTCCCCTCGGAAACCGCCGGACCATGAACATCGTCCAGACCCTGGGCGCGGCCGTCTTCCAATCCGATGCACCCAACGGCCAGCCGGTTTATTCGCTGGCGGGAGGACGGCTCCAGAGCCAGATGACATATCTCGATGGCGCCCTCAGCCAGAACCTCCGTTTAGGCGCGGGGCAGCAGAGTATTGATCCCCCGGTGGATACGATCCAGGAGATTGAGGTCATGTCTACCAATTATCCCGCGCAGTACGGCGCTGTTGCGGGCGGAGTCGTAATTGAAACCACGAAATCCGGCACGAATTCTCTGCATGGCAGCCTTTATGAGTTCCTAAGGAATGACGCCGCGGATGCTCCCGGATACTTCGCGCCTGTCCTTCCCAGCGGACAGAAGTTAAAACCGGAACTCAGATATTCCGTCTTTGGCGGAACACTGGGCGGAGCGATCAAACACGATAAGACGTTTTTCTTTGTCGGCTATGAAGGGCAACGCCGGAACTCCGGCTCGACCACGACCCTTACCGTTCCCACGGTGGCGGAACGGAGCGGAAACTTCTCCGCGCTGCTCGGAACCACTCCGCTGGGCGTGAATCCCTGCGATGGATCGAAGATCTACGCCGGTCAGATCTTCGATCCGTCCACCACGCGCACGGTGGGAAAGAGTACCTGCCGCACCGCATTTCCAGGAAACAAAATTCCCACCACAAGCCTGGACACCGTGGGGGCCAACGTCGTTCCCTACTATCCTCTGCCCAACAGCGCCGGCAACGCCGCCGGAGCCAACAACTTCAGTGGAAACGCCGTCAGTTTTCTGACCGGCGATTTTGTCATCGGGAAAGTTGACGACGTCCTTACTTCCAAGGACCATCTCACGGGCCGTTACATGTTTTATCGTTCCGACACGACGGACTCTACGGTTTATCCGCTATCCGGGGGAGGCGATCCCATCAACTTCCTCTACCCTCATACCAACCTTTGGTATGCCTCCTGGACGCGCGTGATCAGCTCAAACAAGGTCAACAACCTGGGGTTCGCCTTTTACCAGCGCGTCGCCAATCAATTCACTCCAACCTTCAATAAAAATTATCCCCAGAAAATCGGTCTCACGGGCGTTCCGCAAACCGCCTTCCCCCAATTCGTAGTCGCGGGGTTCAGCAACCTGGGATCGGGCTCGCAAGGGGCGAGCACCTTCGGCCAGGTCTCGCTCGCGGGTCCGCTCCGGCAGTTCCAGTATCTGGATGACTTCTCCTGGAGCGTGGGCCGTCATGACATCAAATTCGGTGGCGAAGTGCGGACGGCGCGGTTCGTCAATTTGAACCAACCGAACGCATCCGGAGCCTTTACCTTTCCCACTCAGCCAACCGGGCTGCCAGGTTACACAACTACCGGCAACGGGCTCGCTTCCTTACAGGTGGGCTTTCCGACGGCGTTCCTCTTGACCGCGCAGGAGCTCGTCGATCGCAGAAGCACCTATCTTGCCGGATATATTCAGGACGACTGGGCCGCAATCCCGCGGCTCACTTTGAATGTTGGATTGCGCTATGAAGTGGACACGCCGATGTATGACGCGAACAATCGGCTAAACGGCTTCGATTCCACCCAGATCAATCCGGTCTCCGGAACCGCCGGCGTCGTGAAATTTGCCGGCGTGAATGGCTACCCGATCCATGCATGGGGCAACGATCTGAATAACTTCGCTCCGCGAATCGGTTTTGCGCTGAAACCATTTAATACGGAATCCACTGTGGTTCGCGGCGGATTTGGCGTCTACTTCGGGCCGCCGCTGGATAATACCACACAGAGCCTCGCCGCCCTCGGATTTACTCTCCAGGCCGCGCTCAACAGTCCGGATAATGGAATCTCAGCGCCCTTCTACTTGAGAAATGGGGTGCCGGTCTCACCCGTCCCGCCGGTTTTGAACGATTCATTTGGGGCCGTTCCAGTGGGAACGAGTCCAAACACCGCCGTCAGTTATTTCGACCGAAACCGGAAAAATGAATACAGCTACCAATTCAACCTGACGGTAGAACATCAATTCGGCTCTTCGACCGTCGTTCAACTGAGTGGAATCGGGAACCTGGGCCGTAAGATGTCCGGTCTCCCTGAGAATATTAATCAGATCTCCCCGTCAATCCTTGGTCCCCTGCATCAATCCCAGGCGGACCTCCCGTTTCCACAGTTCAGCCAAGTCACCATCATCTCTCCGACCAATGGCATCCTCACGTACGAGGCGCTGGTGGCGCGCTTGGAAAGGCGGTTTTCCCGAGGGTTCAACCTGGTGAGCACCTACACGCAGTCCAAGTGGCTGGGTGACACCAACGATTTCTGGTCTGACCCTGCTCCCTACTCCAATTACTACAATCGCCGGGCGGATTATGGTCCGGTCGAAAACGATATCGAGAAGCGATTCACCTTTAACGCGGTTTACGAGTTGCCGTTTGGTCCCGGGCGGGAATGGCTTAATAAAGGGGTTCTGGGAGCGGTCATCGGCGGCTGGTCTGTCGGAAATATCACCACCGTGCAATCCGGCGGAGCGTTCACCCCCACTACCAATACGAACAATACCAATGCTTTCTCTTCCGGGCCGCAGCGTCCGAACGTTGCCGGCAATGCGAATCTGTCCAGAGGACAGCGCTCAATCTCGCGCTGGTTCGCAACCAATCTATTCTCGCAACCCGCTACCTATACATTCGGCAATGCGGGCAGAGGCAGTCTTCGAACACCCGGTTATGTCGACCTGGATTTCTCGCTCCTCCGCACCATACAGATCGAGGGGCGGTTGAATCTTCAACTGCGCGCGGATGCTTTTAACGCTCTTAATCACACCAACCTCGGTTCTCCAGGCGCCGTATTCGGCACGCCGAATTTCGCAGTTGTCGGCTCCATCCGCTCCGACTCGCAACGCGAATTGGACGTCAGCGCCAGACTGGCCTTCTAACCGGCATCGGGTAAAACTTTTTGGGCAGCAAATAACAGTGCGCGATGCACTCGCGACAGCGCTGACACTGGACACCTTCAATCTGCGCGAATAATCTGCCGAAACATACCTGCGACACCGTATACACCTCTCTCGAATCCGCTTCGGTCAAATGCGGCAGACTCGTTTGACATTAACGATTCGATTCGCTTAAATCGATAGTGGGCTCCGATTGAGTCCGTTTCGAGTGTTATCTCCAAGCGGGGTCCGTTTCCGTCCCACAAAGCCGGCTTTAAACTCGCTCAATTTTTCTTCAGTTAGAGACAGATCTAGGCTCTTGCCCGCGGAGCCCCGGCGGCCACTACTTGCGATCTGTGTGGAGGGAAGATGCCGTTAGCCGATTGCCGTCGTCTTTTTCTGCTGGTGCTGTTTCTGCTTTGTCTTTGTTCGGTCACAGCCCAAGCCCAAGTCTCGGCAGGCCTGTCCGGCCGCGTCACCGACCCCAGCGGTGCTGCTGTGCCTGCGGCCGCAATAACTGCAAAAAACGTGGACACGGGGACTATTCGCACCACGGTTACGGACCAAGCGGGCAGATACGAACTGCCTGCTCTTGCGATTGGTAAATACGAGGTTGAGGCGGCCAAGAGCGGATTCGAGAAACAAATCCGCACAGGAATTCTCTTGGTTGTGGGACAGGATGCAACTGCGGACCTGAGTCTGCAGGTGGGTCGAGTGAGCCAGCAGGTGACGGTGGCCGCGAATGTTCCAATCGTGAATACAACTACCAGGGATATCTCCGGGTTGGTAGGCGAGGAGGAAGTGAAAGAGCTTCCTCTCAATGGACGCAGTTACGATTTGCTTCTCACCACCAACCCTGGAATCGTCAACTTCACTTTTGAGAAGACAGGCGGAATCGGAGTATCGAACTCGACTACAGGAAACAATTTTGCGGTTTCAGGCAATCGTCCTCAGCAGAATCTCTTCTTGTTAAATGGAATCGAATTCACCGGCGCCGCGGAGAACAACATGCAGCCCGGCGGCCCCAGCCAGCTCCTGCTCGGTGTCGAGGCGGTGCGTGAGTTTAACGTCTTGCGCGATTCTTACGGCGCGGAATACGGCAAGCGGCCGGGTGCTCAGGTAACTATTGTGACTCAGTCGGGCGCCAATCAGTGGCACGGCTCGGCCTACGAGTTTCTCCGCAACAATGCCTTCGATGCCCCGAATTACTTTGACAAAGGTTCGGCTCCGCCTTTTCAGCGTAATCAGTTTGGGGCCGCGGCAGGAGGACCACTCCAGAAAAATAGGACTTTCATCTTCGCGAATTACGAGGGATTCCGCCAGCATCTGCACCAGACCTCAGTTGCCTTCGTGCCGGATTTGGCCTCGCGCGCCGCCGCCGTGCCGAGTGTCCAGCCGCTGTTGAACCTGTGGCCGACTCCGGCCGCCGGCGACCCCGATTTCAACGGAATCGCGCAGCTTTCGAGCAGCCCTTTGCAAACCATTCGGGAAGACTTCGGAACCGCTCGGCTGGATCGCGTCTTCTCCCCAAAAGATAGTCTCTCCGGGGTGTACACCATCGACGATGGCTCCGACTTCACGCCGACCACGCTTGATCCTTACAGCACCGACATACTCAATCTGCGGGAGCAGGTCGCCAGCCTGGAGCAGACCCACGTCTTCTCTCCGGCGCTGTTGAATAGCGCGCGCTTTGGATTTTCCCGCGCCAGCTACTTCTTCACCGGCGAACCGACGCCCGGCACTCCTGCCGCGGACGTTGCGGGCTTTCTCGCAGGACATCCCGTAGGCGCTGTGGTGGTCGGCGGAAGCGCAGCCTCCAATCCACAGGCACAAATTGGCCTGGCCGGAAGCAACAATGGAAGCAATCTAAAAATGGCGCGGAATCTGTATACCTATGAAGACCGGGTTGCGCTGACTCATGGATCGAATCTATTTACTTTTGGAGCATGGTTCCAACGGTTCCAATCGAATGAAGCCGTAGCCCTCAGCCAGTTCGGGCAGGCGACATTTACCAGCCTTCAGACCTTCCTCACCGGCACTACCGCCAGCTTTTTGTACACGCCCGCGCCGACTGAGATGAATTGGCGGTCATTGTTTGGGGCGCTCTACGCGCAGGATGTCATCCGGGTCGACCCGAAGCTCACGGTAACACTGGGATTTCGCGGCGAATTCTCAACCGGATGGAACGAGGCCCATGGGCGTGCCGCCAACTATACCTTCACCAACGGGGTGATCTCGAGCCGGCCGCGGGTTGCAAGCAATGCCTTCACTGTCAATAACGCAAAGTTTCTTCCGGAACCCCGGATAGGAGTGGCCTGGAGTCCCATTGCTGACAAGACCGTCCTGCGCGCCGGATTCGGAATCTACAACGACCTTCAAGACGCGTTGGGATACCGCATGGACCAAAACGCGCCCTTCAACACGACCTATAGCATCGCTTCGCTGCCTGTATCCGCGCTCCCTATCAACCCTCAAGCTCCGCCTTCGGCAAAGGCGCTGGTGGTGCCTGGAGGAGTTCAACCTGACCTGAAAATGCCGACACTTATCTCTTACTCTCTTAGAATCGAGCAGGAACTTACTTCGAATACCTCTTTGACTGTGGGCTATGTCGGATCGCATGGGTATCATGAAGTGGTTGGTATTGACGCCAATGTGCCTGTGCCGTCCATCTGTCCGGCAGCGCCGTGTCCCGCCACCTATCAGAGTAGTTTCCCCGCGGGGCTGGCAAATACGCCTGTTCCTGCCGGGTCCTATTACATCCCCGCTGGAGCACCGAAAGCGAACCCCACACTGGCCAACACTTGGACCTGGTTCTCCCTGGGCGACAGCAGCTACAACGCGCTCCAGGTCGACCTTAACCATCGCTTCAGCCACGATCTTTCGTTCCGCGGCGTCTACACCTGGTCGAAGGCGCTGGACGATGGAGATTCACTGAACGGAACAACCGCAGGAAATGCTCCAGGCCTGGTGGCCAACCCTTACGACATTAGCGCCGATTGGGGTCCTGCTACCTACGATGCCAGGAACGTGGGGGTGATCAATGCGGTCTATGCATTGCCTTTCGGGAACGGAAAAAGGTTTGCCGACGGGCTGGGAAGCTTTGGCAACCGGTTAGCCGGTGGCTGGTCGGTGAATAGTATTGTCACCTTGCAATCCGGTTTTCCCTTCACCCCTCAGCTCAGCTATAACCCCTCCAACAACGGCGACACCCACAATTCGGTGAGGCCGTTTGCCAATCCAAATTTCAAGGGCTCCGCGATCACCGGCAAGCCGGCTCAGTGGTTCAATCCCAACGCCTTTCTGCAGCCGCCTGCCAACAGCGGCTTTTTTGGCAATCTGGGGAGAGATAGCCTGGTTGGCCCGGGGCTGGCCACCTGGGATTTCTCCGCGATCAAAGATACAGTCCTTCATGAGCGGCTCACGCTGCAGTTTAGAGCCGAGCTTTTCAACTTACTCAATCGGGCTAATTTCAATACTCCCAATCTGATTGTATTTACTCCCTCGGGCGTTTCGGGTACGGCGGGAGCCATCAGCAGCACTTCCACAACATCCCGTCAGGTTCAATTCGCCTTGAAGCTCCTTTGGTAGGGAGATTGCCACCAAGCGGGATTTATGGCAAAAACAGGCAGAAACAGGATAGATGTGCCCAAGCCGCAGGCTACACCTATCCTGTTTCTGCCCCTAAACACGGAAGACTATCTCGTGCCGAATTTGTTTCTTAGGTACGATTCGACTGAGTTCGCCTCGTCCACTGAAAGAACGCGGTTATACACCAGGATTTCGCTGATCTCACCCTGGAAGTAAGTGTTGTTGATCCCCCGGCCTATGTATCCTGCCCCCGTTGTGCCGCTCAAGGCATCCAGCTTGTTGGTCTGGCTCAGAGCCATCAGGCCGTTCACGTAAAGCGAGTCTGTCGTGCCATCGTGAACCGCCCGCGTGATCGTGAAATCCTGCCCGATAGTTATTGGTCTCTGGTAGACCGGCTGATTTCCTACTTGCGTCGTGCCGAAGCGGAATGGCACGCTCTTTTGGTAAGGAGTCACGAAGGTGTTTCCCCAATAAGCATTCTCGTTCCAGAAGATCGCCGAAGCTTCCGACGGCCAGGAGCTAGCCGGAGGATCCACCGACGATTTCGCAACCATGAATATTGTCATTTGTCCCCAGCCGTCGATGGGCAGGTTGAAGTTGAAGTACTGGTTGCCGCCAAATAAGAAGGCAGGTTGACAGGCGTTTCCATCACCTTGTACCCCACTGGGTTGATTGGCCTCCACCGTCTGCGTTGCATCATTGCCGTTGCCGGACTGATCTGGCCATGAAGCGACAGTTCCGGCAAACGGACTCGGTGCGGACTCGCTACGTAGCCATAGTTGCAGGCCATCCTTGGAAACCATGCTTGTGTCGGCAGCTACAGTACTGCTTTGGACCCGCAGGTTGGACAAGCTGGAGCGCCCAAAAGTACCCTGAGTTATAAGAACATAGGCGGCCTTGAAACCAACCTTTAGATCCACTGCTTGCAGGGGCATCTCGAAAAAGTTTACGGCTTCAGTGAAGTTGTTGGCCGTATTCTGGAAGTTAGCCGGCGCGGCGCTTGGCGCATCCGTCTGAAGCGTAAAATTTGCTCCGCGGCCTATGCTATTGACGACTAATCCGATTCCAGCTATAGAATTGCTGAACTGGAGCATCAATACTTCACTGTTGGCTACCGGAGGTCCATTCAGCACCAGTGCTCCGTTTGCGACGCTGTAGACAGGACCAGAGCCTTGGCCCTGAAGACTGGGAATGGTCACTTGCACGGTAAGCCCAGCCACTCCCTGTACGGGAAGTGTAACGATAAACGGTGCTGAAGCGCCGGATTGCGGAAAGTTCGGTGCGGCAGGCAATTGATCGAGGTCAATATAACCGTCAGGGCGAAGACCGGCATTGCAGAAAAGGTCAGTGCTCGGCACTTGCGCGAATGCCATTGTGGAGACGAGCGCGAGACAAAGCAAAGCAAGATAGCCTTTCAAGGCAGATACTCTCGGCTTGCAATTGTCATAGACCAGCGCCCGCGACGAAGGAAATGAGTGCAAATAATCCCGCTTATTCATGCTGATTCTCCACTTGGAATTTTCGGTTTTGCACCAGGGGGTCTGCAGAAGCGCGATGCGCGGCGGGGGAGGAGAGCGCACATCCTGCAATAGTTCCAGTTACGGACGAAAGTCTGCGCCTGACGATTACAGAAAGTCAAACAAATTCTTAATATTTTTT
>CAWDNI010000049.1:0-10795 GCA_963803615.1 uncultured Acidobacteriaceae bacterium | reverse complement strand
TTTAGTGCCATTGCTAGGCGGCCCTGAAAAGGCCGGCGTCGGCGGTTCGATCCCGTCTCTGGCCACCATTTAGAATCGATAACTTAGCAAGACGCTGATATCGAGCCTACTGCGCTGCTTTGGCCGCGGCGAAGACTTGCTTGGCACTCGTCGTCCCTTCGACTCGCTCCGCGCCCTCGACACTGAAATCGATCCACCCGGAGTTGACACCCTCGATCATCTCCTCATATCCCCATGTTCCATCCTTGGGCAGCCCCATCTGTTGTAAGGCAGCCGCCCAGGCTTCGCGTGGAATCGCCTGCGCTTTGACTTCGCGGCCCAGCACCTCGCCCAATTCGGCCGCAAGCTCATCGGGGCTTACCATAGAGCCGAGATCGATGACGCGCTTGCCCGTCCACTCGCTCGTGAGCAGCTTCGCGACCTCGGCGCCGATGTCCTCGGTCGCGGCCATCGGCAGCTTGCGGTCCGTCGGCGCGTAGAAGATAGGCAGAGCACCGCCCTGCGCCGCCTGGAGGCCGAACAGGTAGTTCTCATAGAACGATCCGGCCCTCACGAACGCTACAGGAAAGGGCTCTTTGCTTAGCGCCACCTCAAGCAGATGCGTCGCCGTAATCAGCCCCAGACCGGAGGTCTTCTCTGAACCCATCGACGACAGCGCCACTAGCTTCGGCGGTGCGGCCTTGGCCAGAGCTTCTTTATAACTGGCAATGACGGCCTTGGCCTCCCGGAAGTCCCGCGAAGGCGTCTGGATGGGCGGCATCATCAGGTAAGCCCCTTCCACTCCCTCAAGCGCCCGCGTCATCGCCGCTGAATCTTCCCAGTCGCCCCTGACCAGCTCCACACCTTTCTCAGCCCACGCGGCGGCCTTGGCTTCGTCACGCACGACCGCCTTGACCCGCTTACCCATCTCCAGAAGATGTCTCGCCGTCGCTCCGCCTACCTTGCCTGTAATGCCCGTGACCAGAAACATGCTTGATCTCCCGTGTGCATAAGATGCAGTCGCTCTCCAGACGGGCTCTTCTTTTACTTGACCTAATACGATTGAGCAAACCACGAGTCCACGTTGTGACCTCGAAAGTTGTCTGATTTCACCTGGCCCGGGAAAAGAGAATAGAAGTGATTAGAGTCAAAGGTCTCTCAAGGCCCTGATGTCTCGAATAGGCGGTTGGCCGAAGAATCGGCTGTACTCGCGGCTAAATTGGCTCACACTCTCATAGCCGACCTCGTATGCAGCGCGTGTAGCATCAAAGCCGTCCATCAGCATTCGCTGCCGTGCCGTCTGGAGCCGCAGTTGTTTCTGATACTGCAGCGGGCTCATCGAGGTCAGCGCGCGGAACTGATGATGAAGCGTTGAAACGCCCATCCTTGCGGTTGAGGCGAGTTCTTCCATGCGCAACGGTTTGGCAAAATTGGCTCTCAGCCAGGAGATAGCTCTCGCGGTTCTCTGGCTCAGATCGCCACTCGTCGCAATGGCGCGGAGCCGTTCCGCTTGAGGAGTCCGGAGGACGCGGTAGAGGATTTCCCGCTGAATCAGGGGACTCAGAAACGGAATATCCTCAGGCGTATCCAGAAGGTCGAGCAGGCGGCTGCAGGCGCCCAACAATCCAACAGTCGTCTCCCCCACCGCCAGGCCCTGGCGGTGGGATGATGCTTCGACTTCGGGCACGTCATCCCGGCTCAGAACCTCCCGGACGATTGGCATGTCTAGCTTTAGAAACATCGAAAGCAAGGGCGCCTTCTCCGACGCCTCAATGATCTGGCTCTGCGCCGGCACATCGATGGATGAGACCAGAAACGAAGAACAATCGCACAGATACTCGGTGTCTCCGAGAATGATCCGTTTCCGTCCCTGCACAAAGATGCTGAGACTCGGCTCGTACGAGGCGCGGTAGCAAGCAGTCGGCGTTGTCCGGTAGTACAGGAAGAGTCCGGATATGGCTGTGGCGTGCTCTCCCGCTTTCCCTGCAAGTGCGGCTATTCGCTGCGCCAGGGACTTCCTCAACTCGACCGCCGCTGGATCGTCTCTTTGTCTCGTTCCTTTCGCCATATCGCGTTGTTTACCCCACAACAAATAGCGTACGGCCAACCAACGCCGGGTGTGCACTAAATTACGCGACCGAACAGGATCGGGCAAAGAAAAAGCAGGATCGGGAAAGCGCGAATTCTATCTCCTCTTTATCGTTGGAAGTGGGCGGATACACACCCGGCAGCGCGACGAGACCTGCTGGTTTGAAGGTAGACCGCATAATCGCACGACATAATCGCACGACAGGAGAGGCAAATGGAACGGCGCCACCTTGGGAAGAGCAATCTCGAAGTCTCGGCTATTGGACTAGGCTGCATGCGAATGACTGCCGGGCACGGCCCGGTAGCGGGAACCAAGCAAGAGATGATCGCGGTCATTCGGGGAGCGGTAGACCGTGGCATTACTCTCTTCGACACCGCGCAGGTATACGGTCCATTCGTGAATGAAGAACTTGTGGGCGAAGCTCTTGCTCCCGTGCGCGGCCAAGTCGTGATCTCGACGAAGTTCGGATTCCAATTCGACGCAACCAACGATCCGCATCCGACTGGCCTGAACAGCCGGCCGGAGTACATCAAGCAAACGGTCGAGGGGTCGCTGAAGCGACTCCGCATTGAAACCATCGACCTTCTTTATCAGCACCGCGTGGACCCGGACGTGCCTATTGAGGATGTGGCCGGCGCGGTGAAGGACTTGATTCATGAAGGCAAGGTCAGGCACTTCGGTCTGTCGGAAGCCGGGGCGCAAACGATTCGCCGGGCGCATGCCGTCCAGCCGGTGACCGCGCTTCAAAATGAGTACTCGCTGTGGTGGAAACGTCCCGAAGAAGAGATTTTGCCGGCGCTTGAGGAACTTGGGATTGGTCTGGTACCGTACAGCCCGCTTGGCAAGGGATATCTTGCCGGAACGATGACAGAAGAGACGCAGTTTGACAAAGAGGACAACCGCGGCAGCTTCCCTCGCTTTACTCCCGAGGCCCGTAAGGCGAACCGCGCTCTGGTTGATGTGATTCAGTCTTTTGCGGCGAAGAAGCAGGCGACCGCTGCGCAGATCGCCCTTGCATGGCTGCTCGCACAGAAGCCCTGGATCGTTCCCATCCCCGGTACGACGAAGTTGGAGCGCATCCAGGAGAACATCGGAGCGACACTCCTCAAATTCAGCCCGGAAGATCTGCGCAACCTCAACAGTGCTACAGCGAAGATCCCCATCTATGGCGATCGCTACCCGGCAGAGCTGGAGCGTATGACCAATCGTTGAACAAAGATGTCTTTGAGAAGCGCGCCAAGTAAGCAGAGGCGGGGCTGACGGGCTAAAGCTCCGCTAAGGACTTCGAAGAAGTGGAACCGCAGGAGTGGACGGAGAAAGTCTATAAGCCCGAGATTCAAGTCAAGTGGAACACCTTATATAAGGAGCCGGGCTACACAGGCTGCGGAAAAACGCGCCGAAGCAACAAGCGAGGCGCAAGAAAATGTATAACGCGCAACAGTCCACCCACGTAATAGAAGGTGAACCGACCACAGAACCGTTTTTCCGCGGCCCGTACAACCCGTTTGAAAATTGAGGAACTTGTTATGAACATATCTTTCGAAAATCAAGTGGCGCTGATTACGGGGGCTGCCTCGGGACTGGGCCTAGCGACGGCGAAGGCATTTGCCGAGTCAGGCGCCACCGTGGTGCTGGCGGACAGGAATGAGGAAGCAGCGCAATCCGCAGCCAGGGAGCTTGCCGATAAAGGCCATAAGACACTGGCCATCCGCTGTGATGTGTCCGATGACGCGCAGGTCGAAGCCATGGTGGAACAGACAGTCTCCACTTTCGGGCGTCTCGACCTGGCCTACAACAATGCCGGCGTTCAAAACATTCTTGCAGAGACTGCCGATACCACTCGTGAGGATTATGACCGGGTGATCGGGATCAATCTCCGTGGTGTGTGGAGCTCGATGAAGTTTGAGCTGCAACAGATGCGCAAGCAAGGCAGTGGCGCTATCGTCAATTGCTCTTCGCTTGGAGGGCTTGTGGGCGGCGCCGAGCGTGGTATCTACCATGCCGCCAAGCACGGAGTCATTGGGTTCACCAAGAGCGCGGCCCTCGAATATGCTGCACGTGGCATCCGTATCAACGCAGTTTGCCCGGGGCTCATTTGGACGCCGATGGCCGATCAGATGGTCGCGGCCGGTCAAGGTGAGGCCCTCAAGGAAATGGAGAAGAGCATCCCTATGCGTCGGGTCGGCCGTCCCGAGGAGATTGCCGACGCGGTTCTGTGGCTCTGCAGCGACGCGGCAAGCTATGTGACCGGTCAATCCATTTCGGTGGACGGCGGCCTCATCATGCGCTAAAGGATTTTAGGTTTAGGTGTAGACGAGAAAACCGCTTTCGACGCGGCCGTTCCATCGAAGAACGGCCGCTCATAGCTGACATAACCAGTTCACAGTAAAACCTAAAATGCTTTAAAGGAGACAAAGGGGACTATGCGAAGAGCAGTTCTGTGCGGAGCGAAAGACCTGCGTTTTGAAGAGCGCGAAACGCCGACCATTATCAAGCCAACCGATGCCCATAGTTTTGCCTGATTCAATTCGTTATCGATTCACTCGAGTTAGGTGAAGCAGGCGGAGATATAAGTGAAGATCAAATTCGGGAGATATAAGTATGGAGATTAAGAAAGCTGGATCGCAGCCGTCCGCCAAAGGACCGTCAGACTGGTTCACTGGCATAGTGCGCATCGATCCATTGTTCACGGCGCCCGATCCGGCGCTTGTATCGGGCGCCAGCGTAACCTTTGAGCCGGGTGCGCGTACGGCATGGCATAGGCATCCGCTTGGTCAGACTCTCGTCGTCACGGCGGGCTGTGGTTGGGCCCAGCGTGAGGGTGGCCCAATCGAGGAGATTCACCCCGGAGATGTTGTTTGGTTTCCGCCCAATGAGAAGCACTGGCATGGCGCCACTCCAACCACGGCAATGACACACATCGCCATCCAGGAGAAACTCGACGGCAAGGTCGTCGATTGGATGGAACAAGTCACCGACCAACAATACAGGACGAGATAGCTGACTATGAGAAGGAGCATAATGGCCCTAATTGGGTAGCGGAGTGAGCTTGATCGTTCTCCCTTCGCGCGCCGATTGTCTCGCGGCATCCAGAATCTGCATGACCACAACGTTCGTGTCGAGCGAGGAGAGGTCTCCGTTTGGCTTCAGCGAGCCCTCGAGCACCGCTCGCAGATAGTGAAGAGAGCCGTCGTTGGGAGCAGTTAGCGGAGCCGCAGTCGTCACGGTCTCCTGCTGCTGGCCCTGAGTGCGAATTCGCAGCCTGTCCGCTCCGATTGTAATGATGTAGCCCGTAGCGCCGTACACTTCCATATCCTTGCGGCTAAACGGCCAAACCCAGGAAGGCATAAGAACTGCCTGCGCCTTGGGATAGCGCAGAATGATGGTCGCATCGTCGGCTACCCGAGGGTAGACGTCCGGCTTATCGGTCTGGGCGACGGCAGTCACAGTCAGCGGCGATTCACCGTGCATCAGCCACGTCACCAGGTCCGCTCCATAGCAGCCGAAGTCGTAGAGTGCGCCGTCGCCGTTCTGCTCGGGGTCCTCCAGCCACTTGAGAAATTCCGGCTGTACTCCAATCTCTTTTGGTCCCTGGTGCCCGTCCTGCACTACGATTTTCCGCAGGTCGCCGAGTTTGCCTTGTTCCGCTTCCTCATACGCAGCGCGATTGCTCGCATACCAGGTCGTCTCGTAGTTCACCAGCACCTGAATATGGTGTTGGCGGGCCACCCGGCGGATGGCCAGAGCGTCGTCCAAAGACATGGTCAGGGGCTTTTCGACCATGACGCTTAAACTGTGTTCGGCCGCTGCCTCGATGACCTGCCGGTGCTTGCCGACAGAGGTGTAGACCAGCAGCGCCTGAGGATGCCGGGCGGCGATCATCGCATCCATCTGCGTATAGAAGAGACTGGGGTCAAGATGATACTGCGCGGCATAGCGCCGGGAGAGCGCAGTGTCCGCATCGGCGATGCCGACCAGTTCCACTTCATGCTGCTGAGGGAACTGCTTCAAAAAACCTCCGATGTGCCCATGCTCCAGGCCGACAATAGCGACGCGCAATGGCGCTCCCTGCGCAAACCCTTCGGTGCAACCCAGACCTCCCGCTCCCAGCAGAATGTAAATCAGAACAAGAACGGCGCTCCGCATTCGTATCCTCCAATGCATTATCTCTGAAGCCGTAGAAACAAGGTAACAAGCTTTGCCGAGCTCTTAAGTCTCTCGCGTCGAAACTATCGCTACCTTTGCCGGGGCATGCCTGGCGGCCGCGATCCGCAAGGTCTTTAATTCCCATGGTCCGAGAGAAAGATCGCTGCTCAGGCGCAGCAAAGAAGATTTGAGATGGGCGGTCGTATGTTTTCCGGAGCGCTCTTGTAGCCTGACGATGACCACCCCCGGCGCGCCTTCCGCCTGTTTCACGCAAAGGACGGATACTGTCTCCGGCGTGATCTCCAGAAATGAGCTCTCCCATTCTAGCGTTCCATGATGCTTGGAATCCATTACATATTCGGCAGGCGTCTGCAATCCAGTGGCAAGCCTATCCAAGTTCTGGTCGGTACACTTACCAGGCTTGGCGACCAGCCAGAAGATTCTTTCCTGCCGTCCCTGATCTTGCCAAGCCTCGATACTATCTGGAGGCACTTGCGAAGGATTGTGCCTTGCGTACGGCGCGGAACGGATCAGGATGGTACGTAAGGTTCCCTCCAGGCAGTCATAGCTATAGGTAGAGTTATTGATCAGCCCCAGAGTATAAGTATTTCCCGCAGCCTGGCCCTCTAACGCCACCCAATCCTGGTAAGGCTCTTCATTTCCATTGGTCGCGCGTTCCAGGATGGCTCCTGGAACCATCGCGAATACCTTTGGGTCAGCCAGTGCCAGTGGGAATCTCCAGTTTAAGAATCTGCTCGTGCTCATTCCAGTTGATTACAAAACGTAGCCTGACGATATCCAACGCCGCGAATGTCGCGATCTCAACAGCGATTTTCGATTGCTGCCACTGAAGTATCTGGCGAGTTATCCGAGTTACTGGCCCGTCTTCCACCACTTTGGAGGAGACGAAGGATGGCCGTCCTATTTCCTGCCGGAACTGATCGATTCCATGAGCCCAAGTGTCGCTGGGGTCGGCAATCACAACCAGTCCAAGCTGTGAAGCCAGCAGCTCGGTTCCATCCGGAGCTCTAACAGAAGAGAGTCCAAAGCCATCTTGTGAAACTGTAACAAAAGATGAATGCGGCGAAGGGGGCGGAGGCGCGTCAGACTCTTCGGTGAAGACCCGATAACCGAAGGGAGGAAGATCAACCCATGCCGATAGCCGGGGAAAAAAGTAGGTCATACTGTCCGACGGACGCATTTGGATAGGAATGCTGCTCCCATCCTTTGTCTTCAGGTGAGTAATCTCACCTTGCCCTCGTCCAGGGTGATACTCCAGAAGCGCTTTCCTGGGCCAAGGCAGGGGATTGAAGACGAAAACAACGCCCGCTTCAGCTTGTTGGGTATCCACCTGCCTCGCGATAGTCTCCAAGGCTTCTATCTTCGCTGCCTGTGCCGTCTGACACGCCGAGCCCAATCCGTCACGCGCATCTTGATAATCGGAGTAGAGCGCCGTTCCTGCCAGGAGATCGTGGAATTGGTTGAAAAGAACGTTCCACCATGCATTGGCAAAGTCTTTGTCCGGATATTTTCGTCCCAGGGTCAGAGACGACACCAGCGCGATACTCTCAACCTCCACCAAGGCGCGTTCCGATCTTCGGTTTTGGTACTTTTCCTCTGCACAGGCCGAATAGCACCCCCGCGAATGGTGCTGCAATTCTCCCTTGATCACCGGCAGGTCCTTCATCGCGGCAGAAGATTCAACCGCATGAAAAAATTCACCGGCCGTGCTCCAGCGGAGCTCCGGCAGGCTTGTGTTGTTTCTAAGCTGCAGCACCTCCTGTATCTGCGCTTTTGTGACGGCGCCGCCATGGTCTCCTACACCCAGGAAGAAGGCTGCATGAGAGAAACCTGGCGCAAAGCTAGCCTGCGCGAGTTTTGGAATTTGCGTGGCGGGGTTGTCATAGGAATGCAGAATCCTCAACGTCAGGACACGGGAGCCGTCCGGCCCTTCCCACCAGAAGAGCAACGGCAAATTCATTTCATGTTCCTGCGGACGCATGAAGACGTAATAGTTGTAACCTGACTGCTTAAGTATTGTGGGAAGTCCGGCAGAGTGTCCGAAGGAATCCGGATTGAAGCCTATCTTCACGTCTACGCCCAAGGTCTCTTGGCAGTACATCTTTCCGTAGAGCGCGTGGCGAACAAAGCTCTCGGTCGAGGGAATGTTGCAATCAGGCTCTACCGGCCACCCGCCAACCACCTCCCACCGCCCCTCGCGAATCCTTCCCCGGAGCTCCTCAAACATTTGGGGATCGGCTCTCTGGATCCACCGGTAATGCATCGCCGAGGAGTGGCTATACCGGAAGCCTGGCGTCTCATTGATTCTGTCCAGCGCGCTGCGAGCCGTGGTTAACGCCAGATTAGAGCCGTCTCTCCACGGCCACAGCCACGCCGCATCGATGTGAGAGTATCCGATGATATGCAGTACCGGGCGCGATTGCGTATCGCCGGTCTTGGCGAAGAGCTCAGTTGCAGCTAACGCGCCTGCCGCTGCCGTGCTCCCCCGAAGAAAATCTCTTCTGGATATTTCGCTCGATTCCAATGTGCGAGTGTCCTTTCCCTGGTTCATTTCACAATACGCCTGTGGGGCTGGATCTACTCGCATATGAGCCGCTGAAGCAAAAAAATGACCTGGGCGGCTTTGGAGAGTTTATGGCCAGCCTCACGGCCGGGGAAACGTGTATTCGACAATCGAAGTTATCGCGAAAAGGAAAACCCCTACTTTGAAGGCGCCTTCATACCTATTTCCACGGTTTGAGCTTCGGCCACCACGATTGGAGGCTAGGGCTCAATCCACGGCAATGATAGATAGGAAAATTCTCATCTGGGCGGGAATAGGGATTGATCGGGTGAGCGATGAGCTGGAAGGATTGGCAATGCTCAGCATATTTCTGCGGAGAATTTTCGTCCATCAGGATGATGCTCAGTCCGGTGTACTGGCGTGGACCCCATATCCAATAGTTATTGCTGCCGCTGATCGATTTGGGCAATCCGTATTTCGGCCCGAAGAGGTCAATCGCGCCCGCCTGGCCGTAATTGGGAGCTCCAATCGCAGTCACCCTTTGTTCCTCGGGCGATAGTGAGTGGAAGTAGTCAGCCACAGTTTTCACACGCTCTTCCCAGCCGACCATGTCGGCATAGATCTGAGGAAGCCGGCTTTCCGGTTCATGTTCGAACCTCTGTTGCTGAATGCCGAGCTTCTCCGTGTAGATAATGTATTCGTTGATTGGAAGCAGAGGGATCGCTGTTGGAGCTATCAGTGCGCCAACCAACAGCATTGCGAAGGCATAGACCGGCCGGAACCATTGCAGCCGGCGTCGCTGGGTCAATTGCTCAAAAAGCACCGCACCAGAAGCAAACATGACCGGGTATGCCGGGGCGACGTAGTAGAACTTGCCTTTGAGCAATAGCATCAGGCCCAACACGCTGAGAAAGCCCCACCCAAGCACCGCATAGCGCCTTCCCTGAGGGGAAATCAGAAACCACGCGGCCAGGATGACGAGTAGGGCTGGGACGAACCCGATCATCTGCGCCTGCTGCGCAAGATAGGGCAGCGGAGGCAGCATCACATCACGTCCGCCTTCCCGAACGGAGTGAATCAATTGGAGGAAGGGAAAGTTCCAATGCATCTGCCATAGAAAATTCGGCAGAGCGATGAGTACGGCCAAAGCAGCACCTGCCCAGAACCACGGACGCACAAAGCCTCGGCGTAATGGCGAAGCAATAATGCCCGCGAGCAATCCAACAACGTAGAACAGGACGCCGTATTTGTTAAGAAGAGTGACGCCGACCAAAGCGCCGATCCACACCCAACGCTGTTGATTGTCTGTCTGAATGATATCCACAATTAGCCACGCGAGCAGTGTCCACAAGAGCGGATCGAAAGCATTCATCGTGAAGAGATGGGAAAATGTGAGGAAGATCGGAGTGATCAGAACTGCCAGTGCGGATAGAAAGATTGCCCATCGACCCCCACCGAGTTTGCGGGCCAGCAGTCCCGTGACGAAGATTGTACCCACGTCCGCCAGCATCGGCAGCAGGCGAATTGCATAGAGCGAGGTTCCAATCGTGTGCTGTAGCAGCCATGCAATCCACGCGATCATCGGAGGCTGGTCCATATACCCCCATGCCGGATGCTCTCCGCACGCAAGATAGTACAATTCGTCGCGGAAGTAGCCATAGTGCGGGGCAGCTATGAGGTAAAGAGCCACGCGCACGAGTGCAACGGAGAATACAGTAGCAAGACTGTTCGTTAAGCGATTGGAAGACAAATTGGAAGGCAATACGGCGGAGCTTGTCACGGGTATTCTCCTTGCTCAATCAATCGCGGCGCGTTTCTCATACAGTTGGGTTCAGGGACAACCCAGGACTTCATAGCGGTTCAGAAATAGTTAGGAGGCGAGGCCGGGAGAGCGCCACGCTATGGGAATACGGATTTCAAATGCATTGAGTTCCATTGGTAAAGCGAAGGTTCTCGGGCCCATGGTTGGCGATTGGTCAGGCAAGCCAACTTTGCTCGGATCCATTGATGTCGAGTTCGGTCTCCACTCGGATGGTCAATGACTTCCGCTTCGGCTG
>CAWDNI010000048.1:0-169823 GCA_963803615.1 uncultured Acidobacteriaceae bacterium | reverse complement strand
CGCAGAAACAGATAGTTGCGCAATCCGGCATTGCAGAGAAACGTATCAAGCCGCGTGATTTTCATTTGTGTATACCCGATTTTCAAAACCCAGTACGCAGATCGCAATCGCCAAAGCCGTAGAGTGACGGTAGGTCAGAGAACCCGAGTTTACGTACTCGCGATAGACAACTCCCTCCCGGAATAAATCACGATCTTGCTCGCCTGAAACAAGGGCCAGCCGCTTGCTGCGGAAAGGACGAGATGGTGAGAAAAATGGAAGGATCGTGGCCGTCATTATTCCGTTTAAAACAGAAGGTTATCAGAGACTTCAATACTTTTGTCAGAATCGAGGTCCCCCCTCCTACGAAGAAGATCGAGAGTGCCCATCCGATGCGACAGCCCGGATAGGCTTCACTTTCCAAGTCGGATTTTTCGCGAATATGCGGTCCCATGTCCCAGGCATCTTGCCCGATGTCTCGACAAGGGGGACCTTCGCTCAAAGTAATGACTGTGGAGCTCTAGGGTTGGCCTATTTGGAGAGCATCAAGGTAAATCTCACGATCTGTAGAAAGCATGTTCAATTCATGGTCCACAACAATCCTGATGGTATGCTTTCCAGAAGTCACCCAGCTCTTCTCGAATATGGGGACCTGCCAGGATCCTTGGACATCGGCGCGAAACTCATTGAAATCGGGAGCGTAGGTATCCACCCTCGCCGCTAGTGTTCCGTCGAGATAAACATCCGCTGTACCACACGAAAGACACCGCTTGCCTATCCAGGTGATGCTATTCCCTTGAAATGTATATTCGGCCGCATCACCTTCATGAGTTGTCCAGCTTGCATTGCCTCCGGATGCGGATCTCCAACCCTGGCTATGCTTCCAACCGGAGCCTGCATAGCCGATTCCGGCTGTATCCTCGACAACATTCACTGGAGCCTTTCCGGCTTGCAAGCCATCGAGGACTATGGAGTTACCGGACGATCGCCATTGATGGTCACCTCGAGCGACGATTCTTATAGTGTGTCTGCCGATTGACGAAAAAGTTCTCACATACAGTGGGATATTAGGTACTTCATCGGCGTCGTATGTGTCGACGGTCTGATCGCGCTTACCATCGATATACACATCCGCCCGCCCCATGGAGTCTCCAACCCGTCCATACCACGCTACGCGATTGCCCTCGAATGTCAACTCCACAGCATCTCCGGCTTGCGAGGTGACGGACTGGGTTCCATTGAAAACTTCCCAGACATTATCGTCGTGTTTCCAGCCAGTTCCGGAATACTTCAGCAAATCGCTTGCGTCGTCCAACACGGCCGCGGGAGAGACCTCTGTACCCTTCGCCTGAATCTTCTCTGAGATGTTCCCGCTACCATCTACCGCCGCCACCTCGTAGCGCGCCCCGAGGTCCGCGCCTGCCGAATGATCGAAATAGTATGTTCCCTTCGCGACCTTATCGATCGGCTTCCCGTCTCGATAGATCTCGTAATGCGAGATCCAGTTATCATCCGAGGCCGGGGTCCAGCTAAGCTCCACACCAATATAACTCATGTTAGTGGCAAAGGAAGTTACTAAATTGCCCGGCGCGGAGGGAGGCGTCTTGTCGGCCGGGCTGCCCGGATGCCTCGGCAGTCCAAAATAAATCAACTCTCCATCTTGCATGCTTTGAAAGTTAACACCCTTGGCCATTATCTCCGAACCAAGACGTTCCTCGACGCCTGGCCTCTGCTGATAGGAGATGTTGTACTTCTGATTTGGCAGCAAACCTTTTGGAAAAATCGTGACAGGCGTTTTGAGATCGTGACCTGGCATTATTATTCCCCTGAGATTGTCCTGGCTCATACGTTGTAAGTACCAGTCCGGCGTATCGCCGTTCACAAGGGGGTGATAGATCTTAACCCACCGTCCCACAACGCCTTGCTTAGCAAGATAATGATAGATATCGATCAGAACTCTCAATTGCTCGTTCTTGACTGGATCAAGAGTGTCTCCGGTCATCGGGAAACTGCTCCAAAGCAGTCCGTACCAATCCGCCTTGTTGAACCTGGCCGGATCCCAGTTGTCAGGCATATTGACGAGCTTATCCGGCGGAAACAAATACGAGGCATAATAATCGCGAAAACGGCCAACGCAGCCATCGGACATCTGCCAGGCGTTCGCCATCCGCAGAACTTCATAGCTGAGGTCGTTTCCTCCGCCGTCGCATCCGTGGAAAGCGTTCTTGGGATTGCGATCCAAAAATGTTTTGAGCAGACTGCGAAAGTTTTGATCTTGAGAGAGCATAGGGGTATCGTCGCCGTTCACGGCGTGCAGAGGGCTATCATCCTTCCGCCATTCGAAGGCGCCCCATTTTTGGACTTGGTCCTGCATAACGCCCAACTCCCAATCGATGACACCCGGCTTCGACTGATCTAAAACGTACTGCCCGGCAAAATTACCGCCGCGATAAATGAGCCAGTCGGGATGATTCGTCACTACTTGAGATCCTTGTTGCGCGTCGTAAATGATTGTGTAAAGGGTTTGCCTCATCTTATAGTTGTCGAGATATCGTCCGGTCTCAAAAAAATCGGGGCCGTTCCAATTTCCCGCTATATCCCACCACCCGTAATCCCGCCAGTACATGTCCGCACCTACGTAGCGCATCTCGTCCGCCATGCGAAATACTTTGCGGAATGTTGAAACCGGCTCCACATCCATTCCCCGGTGCTTGGGATCAAAGTCCGAAGCGCCATTCCACCAATAGCCGAGCATCTGTATGGCTGGAAAGTATTGTGGCTGTGTGTAGTCCCACTTGTAGCGATACTGATAATCGAGGAGCTGGTTTCCCATATCGTCTAAATCGGTTCCGAAGACGCCCGTAAATGCCCAGGGCGTGTTCACGGATGCTCCGGATGGCAGCTTGTTCTTATACCCGGAGACCTTGAGGCTTACATACACTGGGCCGCCCTGATAGTTGCCCGCGTCCGACGCCCAGCGTCCAAGGTAATCCCAGCCCACGAAGACTCCGTCCTTTGTCTTCCGGTCGAAATACACTTGTATGGGAGCGTAAATGGAGTTCCCCATAGACCAGTGACCTCGGCAAGGCTTCCCCGGCAGGCACTCCGGAGCATCGCTCGCGTCGAAATGCCTGGAAAAGGCGGGAGTAAGCGGCTGAGTCTTCAGGATCCAACTTCCCCAAAAGCACATCCCTCCGGTCATGTATGAAAAGTCGACCTGGGACGCTTCTTTTTGTAACAAATGCATCTGTAGAAAATAAGGATCGGACAAAGTCTCATCCATGCTGGAGATGTTTTTGATTGTCAATGCTTCCTGGATAATGCTCTCATGAGGATAGAGAAGGAACCGCTTTGATACCGCGACTTTATCTGTTCGCAAGTCGATCTCGAATAAGAGCTCGCCTTGTTTGAGTAGTTCGGTATGAACTCCGGACAGCTTCCATGTTTCAGATTCCCCGGTTACCGCGGCGCCATCCAGCTCGAATCGGATCGGATCTGAAGTTCCCTGAATATATTCATGATGGCGCAGCGGGTCTCTGAAGCTGACAAGCATGAGGTGTCCCGCTGTGAGCTCAATCTTCTTTTCTACTTTCGACGTCCCGATCGTCCATGTAGTGCCATTCTGGCGGACGTAAGCGTCTTCAGACGTCTTCAGCAACCCGGTCTGGCCGGGAATATGCTTTGCATTTGTGGCGCCCGCCTGGAGAGGGAGACTTGCCGCTATCACGGCCGTTGCTAGCAGGAAAAACGAAGCCACAAGATATTTGCAATTCATCGAAGGTCACCTCATCGCTGTGCTTATGAGTGATACCGGGTCAGAGTTGCTAGCGATTATGCCGGCTGATATGTAATCAGCTCAGCAGAAGGAGCCGCATTTAAAGCGATATCCAATCCCTGTTTGAGTCCGCTAGCGCTTATGACCTTCTCTGTTCCGGCTGACTCATAGCGGACCCGATATTGTGCGGAGCGGGCCAGGCCACTTAGCCGTAACCGAAAAGAATCGCTCTCCGGGTATAACACCTCCGGGGATTTCTGGCGTTTGAAGACGAAGGCGCACCCGCTATTTAGATCGGTACGGTGAAACTGATAGCCCATCCACTTTCCATCCATCGAAATTGGTGTGAGGGGATAAAAATCTCCTCCAAGATAGGGGCGAATGCGCTTATAGAGGCTTATCTGGCGACGCGCTGTCTTCTGGGGAAAGCTGGGAGCTGATGGCTCCCAGGCTACGGAAAGCTGCCCGCCAAATCCGGACCACAGGCCATAGTCATCCATCGATTGGTTATAAAAGACGAAACTTCCGCCCGGAAGCCAAAGACTGATGCCGTATGTCTGGCATTGATCGAACGTGGGATGAAGCCAGCTCTCGCATGGCTGGTGCCAATGAAACCGAGATATCGTCTCCAGATCGATTCGCGGCGCTCCCAATGCGGCTTCCATAATGAGCTCGGGATGCCGTCTTCTGAGTTCATCCTCGAGGGCATACAGTCCCATGATGTATTGAATCTCGGTGACGCCTTTCCGATCCTCCGGCTCGCCCTCCCGCAGATCGGTCTCCTGGTTATCGCCGTCCTGCCGGTAGAGAGTCATCCCCTGTTTGTCAATTAGTTCCTCTACCTGATTCAAAAACCATTCCCGCGCTTCCGGCAGCTCGAGGCGAAGAGCGCCCCCACCCGCGCTGAGATAACCGCTTCGTGGCGAGACCCGAATCCACTCCGGGTGCTCTCGCATCAGAGGGACGCCCTCGTTCACAATCTCAGGAGCGAACCAGATTCCAAATGCCGCGCCGGCGGCTTTGAGCGGTTCGGAGATGGGACGGAATCCGTTCGGGTATTTCTCCTTGCAATATGTCCAGTCCCCCATGCCTTCAGTCCACCGCTTCATCCCGTACCAGCCGGCGTCGATGATGAAAGCTTCTCCCCCCACTTGAATAAAGGGCTGGACATCCGGAAGGAGATTCTTTTCATTTGCTTGTTCCAGAAAAGCTCCCTTTCCGTCATGACTGAAACATGTATTCAACGACAGCAGCGGTTCACGCGGGCTTCCATGAAGAAACGGGATATAGTGCTGATGAAGAAGCCTGCGAAGTACATTTTGGCCGTGAAGATAGTTGCCCTTCCACAACAACAGCAAAACACGCGCCGTCCGCACCCGCTCACCAGGATGCAGGAGGAAATGCGTCTCTTTGAGGCCAGCGCGCGCCGTCAATAGATTTTTGTCAACATGGAAATGACTTACCCAATTCCCCGTCCAACCTATGCCCACAATTACTCCACGCGATTCAGGGCTTTCCAGGTTGAAGAATGGCAGGTGACGCCTGCTCGACGGATAGGAGTCGCCAAGGTCGAAATCCCGCGGGCTCTCATATTGCGGAAGGTTCTCTGTAACCGTGGCCGGAAGATATTGTGAAAACGGCCACCAGTCGTCCGTCTTATAGCGTCCCCCATGCGCGCCGTGCAGAATAAATGGATGCTCTTCCGTTGTGCGGTTCAGCCGCAAGTCCAAATCATGAATGCCCTCTAGAAGGAGCGTATCCTTATCACCGCGATTGGCGAACCAAAGTGTCCATTCGATTGCCGGGAAATCTGTAAAGCGCTTCACATCCCATTCGACTTCCAGTCCGCTTCCGGGATCGTTCCAGGTCAATTCGGTTTGATGGCTATAGGAATTACCCGGGGCCTCTCTTGTTCTAAGGTGCCATTTGCTCAGGAGTGACTGCGAAGGCTCACCGCCGTAGCGGAAACTGAAGGGCAATTCTGTTCCCAGCCAATTTTCCAGCCATTCGCCACCTTGCCGTCTCCGGTTCTCCGTGATCGCCTCACCCCATTGCCGGGCGCTATCTAGTTCATCAGTTGTAACCAAACTGCCCCTCGGCGCCTCCTCTTGCCCCGCTTCCAGCTCGGCCCCGGCGTGGACGGTTTCACCTTGTTCGTATCCCGAAGCTCCCTTCCTGGTCGCTACGAGTGCGGCCAACGTCGTTCCGCGTCTCAAAAAGTCCCGTCGATCCATTTCTCCCCCGGTTGCAATGGCCCTGGTTATGACATCGTGTTTAACGCCTTGGCCGTGCGACCCTTAGCTGTCATCTCGCAACTGGGGCTTGCGGCTGAGGAGTTACTTTCCCCGCGCCATTAGAATGGCTTCGGTGAAGGCTCCGATCTCATCCTTCCCTGTCAGCACGCCGATTTCAAGGTCGTAGCTGCGCGTCTCTCCCGGTTCAAGAACAATCATCTTTCCTTCTTCACGAACCTCCTTGCGCCCGAAGGAGTTCGTACACGGCTCGATGCCGACAGCATAGGTCGACTCAGCCATCATTCTCCACTCGAGATAGTTGGGCAACTGATCCTTCCTATAAATCACGTAAACAGCTTGTCCCCCCTGAGGCAAACGTGGATTTACAAGCGCAACCCGGACCCGCCCTTCTTTATCCGAGACCACAGGCAGCTCGTAGCCTTCCATCGTCCAATTTTTTTGTGGAGCGATGAACTTTTTGTAGTCGTCGAGGTCATTCGGCTGCTTACCAACGGAAAGGCTCCTAGCGGTCCTCGCGGGCGCGATGAGCTCCGCGCCCTCATCTAAGAAAGGGAATCCTACGTTGATGTGATAGAGCAACATATGTACGGTCTCGTTATACCCGGCATTTGTAACCTCATCGTGGAGGTAATAGCGGGATTCGCCCAGCTTGGCTGTGTAACGCCGCGTAAGCACAAGATGTTCGCCATAGGCCTGCGCCTGGGTGATTTTTCCCTCCGCCTCGAGAATGCAATCGTCTCCTTCCCACCGCTCGCCATATCGAATGAGTTGAGCCGGCAGAAGCGCCACCCGGTCGTGCACACCATACCGTTCCTCCCGGCGAGCGGGAAAGTTATAGTGTTCGACGGAATCTGTCTCTGGATTGCCGATATGGACAAGGCCCGCGGTATTGCAGAAGCCCCCAAGCGCGGCTCGCAACCATCCAAACTCGGTCTGCTGCTCGAAAAACCAGGGGCCAGGAAAGAGAGTCGGCGGGATCCATGCGAGTGAAGCGCCGTTATGCTCGCAATAGCCGACATCCATGCCGCGATCGAGAAGCACCTTAAAGCAGAATCCGGTACCTGTCCGGAACTCCAAAACGCGAACGCCTCTTGCCTGGCCGTCGCCTGCTTGGTAGAGTTGGACTCCGCCGATCTGGTTGATATGGCCGACCAATCTGAGGAGTTGCTCGCGAGTGTAATTCCGTCCGAAGAGGTAAGGCATTTTAATCGGTTCCCGCCAGGTTCATGACCTGACCGCTCAACCAAAGGCGCAACTCTTCGTCCGCCTGCTCTGCATCCAAAGGAAGTTCGACCGGCCGGCGCCGCGCAAGAGAAATGTGCGAAGCGACGGCCAACTCCAGCGCTTTCAGTCCATCGCGTCCCGTGACTAACGGCGCCTCCTGATTGCGAATTACCTGAAGAAAGTTTTCAACCTGACCCATATATCCGAGAAACTCCTCATCGAAAAGAAGCGTATTGGTCATTACCGGTTTCCAGGACTTGGCAGGGCCGGTCTCGCTGTCGTATAGCAGAAGCTCATTCTGGTCCTCGATCGCCAGCCATGCGTGATCGCCATAGACTTCGACACGTTCCCAAGGTTTAAAGCTCAAAGCTGAAGAGCTTGTAGAGATGCTGCCAATAGATTGATCATGAAACACCAGCGCGATCACGGCATTGTCAAATGGATAGCGGGATCGCTGGTATCGGTTGGTGGCTATGGCGTAAAGGCTGGCAACGTCACCCATCAGGAAACGGGTTAAATCGAAGATGTGAATCGTGCCGGACTCGAGCAGGTCCACGTACTCGTAGCCGAGGTTGAATTTAGCAACGCAAAGCGCCGGATTCGCCACGGTTCCGGAGGATATCATTTCCTTCGCACGCCGGTATGGAGGCGAGTAGCGCTTCATCGCGACGGTCATCAATGGAATATGCTTTGCTTCGGCCGCGCGGCACATTGCTTCGGCTTCACTCAACGAACGGCTGATTGGCTTTTCGACCAGTACAGGCAGATTCCGCTCGATTCCAGCGAGAGCATGCTCCGCGTGCAGTTCATCAGGCCCAAGCACCAGCAGACCATCTAGTTCTTCGTTGGCAAGCATGGTCTCGTATTTCGCATACCATCTCGCTCCGTAAAATGCCTGCAATTTTTGTCCTTGCTCGTTCGATGGATCGGCGAAAGCCGTAACTTGGACTGGCTCCCATAATGTGCGCAAGCGCGTTATTGCCGGAAGATATTTTGACTGAGCTACTCCGCCCGCCCCAATAATGCCAAGACGGACAGGCAAACGGTGCTGGCCTCCCTATCCGGAGCAATCCCGTAAACATCCTTCTGCTCGATGGCCTTGCGATAGGAAGTATGACCATAGACATCCTCAAGCATAATCCCTCTTGTACTGGGCCGAACCACTACTTGCCGGCCATGGAAATTTGGCGATTCTCCGCTTGAAGATCGTAAAGGGATGAGGTGGAGCGTCGATATGCCGGAATCGGAATTTGAGAGAATGCGAATCGCGCCAGGAAACTGGCGTGCCCTCGTACAATCCGTGCGGGCGCTTCTCCCCTCACTGTCATCTCCCCCATATAGATCGGATAGGCGTCAGCGGCACGGTAGCTTAGTATCAGTGTCCGCCGAGATCTGGGCGAATGGTTGGGTTTAGATGAGTGAGGCGTAAGGCAATGCATGAAGATTGCGCTGCCCGAGGCGCCTTCCAGTTCAATCGCTTTCGACTCATCGATCGGTCCCGTGATGCGTCCGGCAAAGTATCCATCTTTTGTGTGATCGAGCAGAGGCTTTTGCTGTGCTCCGGGGATGACCGTGAGGCAGCCGGTTTTTGAGTCCGCGTCATCGAGATAGAAGAGCACCGTCACCGAATCGGGATTCGTAAGAGGGTAGTACGCCAAATCTTGATGCCACTCCACAGGAGAGCCTATTTGTGCCGGTTTCATATTCAGCTTACTGTAATGAAATGTTAGGTTGGGTCCAACCAGTTGCTGCACAGCATCGAGCAATTCGCTCATATCCGACAGCTCGCGATGCTTCGGGTATTGATCGCATGGCTCGTATATTCGCCGGACACGCGTGCCGCTTGGCTCTTGATCCGGCTCCATCTCCATTCTCAGTTTGTCGTGCTTGGCAAGAGTAGCGCCTGCTGTAACCTCATCCAGCTCTTTCAACAGACCTTTAACAACCGATTCCTCCAAAAATCTTGGCGCTATGCAGAATCCCTGATCCCGGTACTGCCGGACTTGCACTTCACTCAACATAATCTACATTCTCCGTCCTGCAAACTCACTTACTCATCTCTAGCTCTTCGGCTTACCTAAAGTATAGAAGGCGCATGGCGCATACCATTCATTTGCCCTGGCAGCATGACAGTTTCCGCCGTATGTCCCTATGGTGAATTAGAAGAAATACTTAAGCGCCAGTTCTATAACTCGCGGGTCGGACGCACTGGTGATCACGCCAAATCCCGGCGTTCCAAACGTACCTCCCGGATTCGCCAGATTTGCACGATTGAATATATTGAATGTCTCAAAACGGAATTGTACGTGCTGGGCTTCAGTGACTCTGAAGTTCTTATAGACGCCCGTATCCAGATCGAAATATGCCGGTCCACGAAGGCTGGTAATGCCGGATGTCCCAAAAGTTCCGAAGGCCGGTTCCGCATAAGCGCTGCGGTTGAACCACTCGGCTATTCGCGCGCTCTTAGCGCGGCTTCCCGGCAAGGACGGATTCCCGATCAGATCGGCGGTTTCGCCGCCAATCCCGGTAAGAGAGACATCCTGCTGCGCTTGCACGGTGAAAGGGAGCCCACTGTGAACTAAGCCAATTCCGCTTATCTCCCATCCGCCTAGCAGTTCATCGCGCAGCGAATCACGGCCTTGCGGCCCCGGAATATCCCAGATAAAGGAGGTTTGCCAAACATGGCGGATATCCGATGGCAGACTTCCGTAATTCAAGCTTGGAGTATTCGGATCACGTGGCCCGTTGCCGCCCGCACCATAAGATATGGATGGCCCAGCCAGCCCAAGTTGGTGCCCATAGGTATAGTTGGTCAGAAGAGTGTAGCCTTGGGTATACCGCTTTTGAAGGGTGATTTCCACGAGGTTTGCGTTTGAGAAGGCGTTCGTGGCCTCCTCCTCAACTCTGCCAAGGTAATTATGGAGCCTGCGCTGGTTGATGTTTGCTAGGGTCGATTGACCTGGGATATACGTTGCCGGGTTCATATCCAAGGATTGATAGAGATGCGTACCTTTCATTCCCACATAGTTTACTGACAACATGAAATTCTGTTCGATGGAGCGCTCAACAGAAGCGGTCCACTGTTGATTGTATGGGGTGCCAAAACTGGGAGAATACGACGTTGCTCCTTGCCCGGTAAAAATCTGTACGGTGCGCAGATCCGCGTCGTTTCCGACCGGCGGATGCGGGAAGGGATCGACTCCGTTCCATGGCGCGGGCGACCACGGGGCCGCGTAATTGACAGCATTCAGCGTGACCTGTGTTTGGAAAGGCGGAATGAGCGTGAATCGGTTTAAATTGATACTTTCCTCCACTGGATCGAAAAAGACGCCATATCCCGCGCGGATGGTCGTGGTCAGACCGCCTGTTGGGTCCCATGCGAAGCCAATGCGCGGCGCAAAGTTTTTATAATCGGCGGGGATGATCGTCGAACTAATGCCAGGATCGCCCGGAAAGAGCAATCCGGGGAGTACAGCGCCTACATTGGGGAACCTGGTTGATGGAGTGGGAGGCTCGAAAATTGCGAGTTGTCCGTTGGCAGAGTTGAAACCGAAATAGGGATCCCAACGAAGTCCCAGATTCAACGTCAGCCGTGAGCTCAGCCTGAAATCGTCTTGCACAAAGGCGCTGGGAAGGTTCTGTTTCAAGCGGGACGAGAGAAAGGAATACTGAACAAATGTGCCCGCGTCTCCAAGCAAAAAATCGGCAAATCCGTCATTCGTGAACTGGCCACTAAACTGGGGATAGCCGTCGGTGAGCGAGTCTTGCTCCTGGCTGGCTCGATTGTGGTAGAAAGTGAAGCCGGTTTGAATCGAATGGCGTCCCCGGACAGTGCTCAACGTATCCAGGAATTGTGTCGTTGGATCCTTGTCCTTTGTTGCGGGACCAGTGTCCGGAGCAAAGTAGCCCGACACACTTAGAATCAGTTCAGGGGCGATTGCGTGGCTGTCGTTGATGTTTGCTCCCAACCCGTGCCAGTCTGCATCGAACGCCGGAGTAAGGCCGGTATTGGTCCCGACATACGCAATCTGGGCGCTGTTAATCGTGCTTGCGTTGAAGGTGTGATTCCAGCGGATGGTATAGCTGTTTTGAATGAGCGGATAGGTCGGAAACCAAGCACTGCTCAATGGCGTGCCCCAGTTGGTAGTGATCGGAGCATTGTTGTAGTAGATATGGCCCATGAGACTGTCTTTGGAATCGATCGTCCAATCGACGCGGCCTATATATTCGTTAGCGTTCTGTTTCACTGCCGGCGAGTAAGCGAATACGCCATTGGGCCCATTAGCCGCGGAAAGGGGAAACTTTTGCAAGAAAGCGGATGTTACAGGGCTGATCCGGCTTGCAGGAATCACGTTCCCAGGAAATTGTTTCCCCGTACTAGGATCGAGAATCGGCTTTGACGCTCCGGAGTAGTTACCCGAAATCTCGGCGGGAGTTGGCACGATGTATGACAAGGGAGACGCTCCCCCTCTCAATGCCGTCTGTTGCCACGAAGAAAAGAAGAAGAGCTTATCTTTCTTGATGGGACCGCCAAATGTGAACCCGAACTGGTTGCGATGATAAGGTGTCCGTTGGGCTGCAAAGTAATTGCGGGCGTCTAAATCGGTATTGCGGACAAACTCAAACAGATTTCCGTGGAAGCTGTTGGTGCCGGATCGGATTACCGCTTCGACCACCGCTCCGCCGTTGCGGCCATTTGCCGCGCTGAAGTTATGTGTCTCGGCCGTGAATTCCTGAAGGGCGTCCGGATTTGGATAGTTGTTGGGTTGTTGCCAAAATGAATCGACGTTGTCTACCCCATCCAGGGTAAAGTTCACCATTCCTTGCCGCGCCCCATTTACGGAAAAATTGTCGTTTGATTCGCCAAATTGACCCTGACTGCCGGTGTCGACAACACCGGGCAATGTATTTAAGAGTGCCAAGGCGTTTCGCCCGTTGAGAGGCAGCTCGACTACCCTTTTGGAGTCGATCGTCCAGTCAACATCGGAGGTTTGAGTGTTGATCAGGGAACCTTGAGCGTTGACAGTCACCGCCTGGTTAACAGAGCCAAGCTTAAGGCTCATGTTCACGGTGATCGCATGGCCCACTTCCGCGACAATCCCCGTCTGCTTGTACTCTTCGAATCCGGAGAGCTCAGCGCTTATGTCGAACGTGCCCGCCCTCACATTGAGGAATTCGTAGGAACCGGTTGCGGAGGTTGTCGTTGTTTGAACCTCGTTCGTTCCCTCCATCGTGAGCTTTACGACAGCCGCTGGCAATGCGTTTCCATTGGGGTCCGCTATGGTTCCCCCGATTCGCGTCGTGACCTGCGCAAATAAAAAGGGCTGTATTGACAGGATCGCTAGGAAAACTCCTGCCCCCGATAACAACAGAGCAAATGCATTCCGTTTCACATTGCCTCCTAAAATGTTTCATCCTTGAACCTGCCATTTCAGTCCCACTTGGCAGGACGAGTTCTCCCGATTCTTTATTGGTTCACCAATATACCAAATCACACCCGCCGAGCAATATAGAAAAATAAAAGTGGGTGTGTCAACGCTTCTATGCCAAAAGGCCTAGACGTCCGTAAGCAAGAATTCAAAGAAATCGTTTGACGCTCGATGGTTTGCTGGACGACCATTGAGCCATGCGGAAAGAAAAAGGAAATATATTCGCAGGCAATTCGGACGATGCTCTAAAACAGCTTATTTCTGAAGTTGTACCTATCAGGCAGGAAAGCGTTACCGAGCAACTGGTGCGGCAAATTAAATCTTGGGCGCTCCGCGGTACCGTGAAAGCTGGGGAGCGCCTTCCACCGGAACGCGAACTCGCTGCGGCGCTCAATGTGTCACGCTCTGCTCTCAGACAGGCGCTGAAAGCTCTTCAGGTTATGGGCTTGCTGGAGATGAAGCAAGGCTCCGGTAACTATCTCAGTGAATCTGCGGAAAAGATTTTACGCCAGCCAATCGACCTTTTGATGCCGTTGCAGGCTGTATCGTTTGCGGAGCTTTTCGAAGCCCGGCGATCGATAGAAGGAGAAGCTGCGGCCTGTGCGGCCAGCAGGGCCTCGGAAGCGGAGCTTGGCAGAGTGCACCATGAACTGGAGCAGATGCGCCTGTATGTTCATAAACCCGACCTTTACTTTCGCCATGACGTCAATTTTCACCGGGCCATTGCTTTGGGATCGGGGAACAGCGTATTCGTATGGTTTCTGGAACTCGTAACGAAAGTCCTCCACGACGCGTGGCTAGCGAAGGCGAGAGAGGGCAACCAGAAACAGACGATTTTGGAACACGAAGCGATCTTTCACGCGCTTCGTCAGCGGGACCCCGAGGAATCGCGCCACGCTACGCTCGCGCACCTGACTCTCAGTAAATTCTATTCTTATAAGCCAACCCCGGTTGAGTTGCGCGTGACCAGCATCAGAAAGAGCTGAAGAATATAGCGTGGCCTGGAAACACAAGTCTCTGCTGGGTTGGCGCCGATCCGATAAATAGCAAGCCCCAGGCAGCCGTCGGTACGACATGCTGGAACGTTCTACAAACACTCTCCATGATTATTTGTCGCGAGACATCGCACTTTGAAAACGGCCTTCATCAGGGAGTGCCTTTAGTGAAATAATTATCCACTGAAGAGGCAATCCATATCCGTCATATTTCCCGCAGAAAGTTTATCCGCAATGCCGCCACTGCGGCTCTGGTTTCCGCACCTGTGTTGGCGAACTGGAAAGCGGGCGGTCAGTCTCTGGCCGGAAGAGGCGGCGCTGCCCAGCGCACATTTTCTTTGGATCGGGATTGGATTTTTGGCGGGAAATTCGATGCGGCGCTTTTGCACTCGGGATCGGGTACACCTATTACATTGCCGCACTGTGTAACTCCACTTTCCTGGAAAAAGTGGGACCCGGATAGCTGGGAGAATCTCTGGATCTACCGGCGTCATTTCGACATACCGCCCGAGCTCCGCGGACTGCGGCTCTTTCTGCATTTCGATAGGGTTATGGCGGGCGCCACTCCCTCGGTAAACGGCCATAGCCTGCCGCAGCATCTCGGCGGATTTCTTCCCTTCGAGCATGAAATCACGAACATGGTAAACGGGAAGAACAACATGCTTTCGGTTGCGGTGGACTCCCGCTGGCTGAATGCTCCGCCTTCAGGTTCTCCCCAAGGTCCCAGCTCCGTCGATTATCTGCTGCCCGGGGGAATCAACGGATCGGTTCGTCTCGATGCCGTTCCCAGCGTCTTCATCCGCGACGTGTTCGCCAAGCCAGTCAATGTTCTCGACTCAAACCGGCGGCTGGAAGTTACCTGCAGTATCGACGCCGGGACAGCTTCACCGGCGCCCATTCGCCTGGTGGCGCAGCTCCTAAATAGCGGGCGCAGCGTTGCCGGCGTTCTCGAAGAGCGTCGTTGTTGAGAAGAGCGGCCAGGAAGTTAGCCTGACTCTGAATAACCTGGGGAAGATAACACTGTGGGATGTGGAAAGGCCGCAGCTCTATGAGCTTGTCGTTACGCTCTTTCTTCATGACAAACCATTGCATAACTACCGGACCCGGATTGGATTTCGCGAAGCGCGTTTCGATCTCGACGGCTTCTTTCTGAACGGCCGGCGCTTACAACTTTTCGGACTCAACCGGCACGAACTGTATCCTTACATCGGCTTCGCAGCGCCCGGCCGCGTTTTACGCAGAGACGCGGAAATTCTGCGCCACAAATTCAACTGCAACATCGTTCGCTGTTCCCATTATCCGCAGTCGGAGGCGTTTCTGGATGCATGCGATGAACTTGGATTGATGGTTTGGGAAGAGCTGCCTGGCTGGCAATATCTGGGCGACGAAAGCTGGCAGGACTTGGCTCTCCGCGACATAGGAGCAATGGTGCGCCGCGACCGCAATCACCCTGCGGTGGTTATCTGGGGCGTTCGCATCAATGAGTCTCGAAATGATCCCGCTCTCTACCGCCGTACGCGAGAGATCGCAAAATCACTGGATGATTCCCGGCCTACATCCGGCACCATGACACCGTCTTCCATGAAGACCTGGCAACAAGAATGGCGCCAGGACGTGTTGGCGTTCGATGACTATCATGCGGCTCCCGATGGGAGCGTAGGTATCAAGGAACCGGTTGCCGGCGTGCCTTATATGATTGCGGAGACTGTGGGACAGTTTAACTATACGGCTCGCAAAGGCTTCGGCATAACATACCGGCGGGCAGGCGATCCCGCGATCCAGGCGGAGCAGGCTCTGCGGCATGCGCAGGCACACGATAAGGGCGCAGCCTATCCCCATAATGCGGGAGTCATCGCGTGGTGCGCTTTCGACTATGCCAGCCTGAAGAATGCGTATGAAGCGGTGAAGTGTCCCGGCGTAGCCGACGTTTTCCGCATCTCGAAGCTGGGCGCCGCATTTTACCTGGCGCAGGTTGAGCCACGAGTGCGGCCCGTCATCGAACCTGCATTCTACTGGGACTTCGGTCCCCGCACGCCTTCCGGTCCGGGAGACCGGGCGGCTATTTTTTCAAACTGCGACCGGCTTGAATTATCCATCGATGGGAAACCCCATGTGGTTATCAATGCGGATCGCGCCGGGTTTCCTCATCTCAAATACCCGCCCTTCTTCGCCAACCTTAAAATCGATGGCTCTTCTAAGCCTGAGCTTCTCATTCAAGGATATGTGGGCAACAATAGGGTACTGTCGCGTTCGTTCTCATCCGACCCAGGTAAGGATCGGCTCTGGTTGGAACTGGATGACAAAGAATTGCTTGCGGACGGATCAGATGCCACTCGCCTGACTTTTGGCGTAGTCGATCGATACGGCGCTCCTCGGCCATTTGCCGAGGGAGAAGTAAACTTTCACATCCAAGGACCGGGAATGATTGTAGGCGACAATCCCTTCGAGCTTGCGGATAGCGGCGGCGTTGGCGCTTTGTGGATCAAGACTTTCCCTGACCGCGCCGGACAGATCAGGCTTGAGGCCAGGCATCCTTCGCTGCCGGTCCCGGCAGCACTGTACCTGCGCGCCGTCGCCCCTCGACGCAACGTGATGCCGCGGTCTTTAGCAGCCCGGTCGCAAATACCTACCCGATGCGCGAGCCACTGCTCTAAAATGATTTGGCTACGTTTTGGGGGATCCGCGCGGTAGCAAAATCGCCTGCTTGGCCGTGAAAAATAGCAAAGAGGCCATCTCCGGCGCCATCTGCGGCTCGAAAGGCGACATTCATAGCGCGGGCAAAACCGCTGCATGGACGCAGCTACGCAGGGTTCCCACAAATCTCAGAGAAACTCCGCCGAAATAGCAACCCCACCCCACTTCTTCCTCTTGAGGATGATTTGAAAAAACGCAACATAGTCGATGGTTTGGTTCTGGAAGCTTATGCCGAGCTTGGCATGGGCGATGAGGAACGCGCTCGCACGCTGTTTTCCGAAGCTCGTCAGTTAGAGACGAGCAATCCCTATGCCCTGGCGGAGAGCCGGGTGTTGGAACTGCGACGGGAACAGACCCGTGCCTAGCGGCTACATTCCCCGCGCGCATTCATCCCAGGATACTGCCGGACCTCAGGCAATCAACGATTCCTATGCATGGCTAGTGTGCGGCGTGGCGGCAATCGCCGGCTTGCTCTTTGGCTTCGATATCGCCGTTATCAATGGCGCGATTATCTTTCTGCGGATGCAATTCCATCTTACGGATTTTGAGACTGAGTTTGCCGTCAGCAGTCTGCTGGTTGGCTGCATCGCGGGAGCGGCGATTGCCGGGTGGCTCAGCGACCGCTACGGCCGGAGAAGGATCCTTTCGCTTTCGGCACTGCTCTTCGCGGCGTCTTCTCTCGGCGCGGCGCTCCCGCGAGACTTCTTGCAGTTCGGTGCGGCGCGCTTTTTAGGAGGCATCGCGATCGGAGTCGCTTCCATGCTGGCTCCGCTCTATATCGCGGAAGTCTCACCGGCGCGCATTCGCGGACGCCTGGTCTCGCTCAACCAGATGGCGATCGTTACGGGCATATTGCTGGCCTATCTTGTCAACTGGGCGCTCTCTTTTTCCGGAGCGTCCAGTTGGCGCTGGATGTTCGCCGCGGCGGTCGTGCCCTCTCTGGGTCTTTTTATCGGCTTATTCTTCGTGCCGGAAAGCCCACGCTGGCTGGTGGAACAGGACCGGGAAGCTGAAGCGCGCATGATTCTCAGCCGGGTGGAAGGGACTGAACGGGCGGAGGTCCAGCTCACGGAAATTCGCGAGTCGCTGCGGCACGAGGCAGGTACCTTCCGCGATCTGCTTGCGCCCGCACTGCGCCGGCCCTTGTTCCTTACCGTGGCCTTAGCCGTTTTGCAGCAGATTACCGGCATCAACACCGTTCTTTTCTATGGAGCAATCATCTGGGAACGCGAACTTGGCGGACACAATGCCTCGTCAGCAATCGGAGCAAACACCACCATCGGTTTTGTGAACTTTCTCGCCACCATCGTGGCTCTTTGGCTCATTGAACGCTCAGGCCGCAAGCCGCTGTTGATGTTTTCCAGCGGCTGTATGGCAGTATGTCAACTGATGCTGGGCCTCGCTTTTCTACTGGAGCCGCCGCCGGCGCCTCTGGTCTTAAGCGCCATGCTGTTGTGCGTGGCGGCGTTTGCTATAGGCCTCGGCCCGGTCACATGGGTGCTTATGGCCGAACTCTTTCCCACGCGGGTGCGAGGGCGCGCTATGTCGGTAGCAAATGTTGCGCTGTGGACTGCAAGCTTCGTATTGACGTTCACTTTTCTCTCGCTCACCCATGCGATCAGCATTACCGGCGCGTTTTGCCTATACAGCGCCATGTGTGTGCTGGCGTTTCTACTGGTGTGGCGGCTGGCGCCGGAAACGAAGGGCAAGAGCCTCGAAGAAATTGAAGCCCTGTGGCAGTAGGGTTGGCGGAAAAAGTACATCAGCCGATAAGGACATGCCGGTGATAAGAGTGCTCTGGATAGCGATTGCGGCCGCTGCCATGCTGTGCATCGGCTGCAAAGGCCACGCGCGGCAATCGCCTGGCGCCTCCGTTGTGATCGACGGCAGCGGCAGCGGACATATCTTCGACGGTATCGGCGCGGTCAGCGCAGGCGCCTCTTCGCGGCTGCTGATCGATTATCCGGAGCCTCAGCGCAGCCGGATTCTCGATTACCTCTTCAAACCCAACTATGGCGCGGCGATCCAGCACCTGAAAGTGGAAATCGGCGCGGACGCAAACTCGACCGACGGTTCTGAGCCGAGCTACAGGCGCACGCCCACGGATACCAATTTCAGGCGCGGCTACGAATGGTGGCTGATGAATGAGGCTCGCAAGCGGAACCCGACGATCGTTCTCGACTCGCTCGCCTGGGGAGCGCCAGGATGGGTCGGCCGCTTCTATTCGAAAAATATGGCGGAGTATGTCGCCGGCTTCCTACAGGGAGCACGGCAAACTTACGGCTTGGATATTGCTTACACCGGCATCTGGAACGAGAGACCCTATGACGCAAGCTACGTGAAGATACTGCGCCAGGTACTGGACCAGCATGGCCTTAAAACGCAGATCGTCTGCTGCGATGAATACCCAAGAGAAGGCGGCGATCAATGGAGCATTCTGGCGGCGATGCGCAGAGATCCCGCGCTGCGCGACGCCATCTCCGTCGTATCGGTGCATTACCCGCGAGTCAATGGCCAGGTGACGACGCCCCCGGATGCCCGGACCATCGGCAAACCGCTCTGGTCGAGCGAGGATCAGCCGGCCTCAAGCGCATCTAAAATCTGGCCGCGCGACTGGAGCACCGGCGGCCGCGCGCTGGCGCAACTCTATAACCAAAACTATCTCAAGGGGGGCTTTACCGCGACCGAGATATGGAGTCCGGTAACTTCCTATTACGATAACCTCGCCGCGCCCCATTCCGGCCTGATGTATGCGAACACTCCATGGTCGGGCCACTATGATGTGCAAGGCGCGATCTGGGCCACGGCACACACCACACAATTCGCGCAGCCTGGCTGGCAATATGTCGATTCCGCTTGCGGTTATCTTCCCGAAATGGGCAGCTATGTCACGTTGAAGTCGCCCAACAAAAAAGACTGGAGCGTAGTACTCGAGACGATCGGTTCTAAACAACCGCAGCATGTGGATTTCCGCATTGCCGGCGGCCTCGATGCAGGCACTATTCACATCTGGGAAACGAACGATACGAAAACCTTCGAGCACGTTGCGGACGTACCTGCAAGCGGCAGCAAATTCTCCTATACCTTCGATCCGGATTCTCTGTATTCCTTGACCACCACTACTGGCCAAGAAAAAGGCGCGGCTACGTCACCTCTCGCCGCTCCTTTTCCCTTCCCCTGGCGGGATGATTTCGAGAAGACACCGCTGCACGGCACGCCGCCCTTCCTCTCCGACCAGGATGGCGCCTTCGAGGTGAATGCCTGCCTAGGCCGCGCCGGCCATTGTCTGGAGCAGGTCATTACGCAAAAGCCTATTCCTTGGGGGCCGCTGCCCGATCCCTGGACGCTGGCCGGAGACTCCGCATGGACCGACTATCGCGTGGTCTCAGATGCCCGCCTGGCGGAAAAAGGTAGCGCGATGCTGCTGGGACACATCGACTCGGCGGATGTTTTTGAGCAGCAAAAAGCGGCGCTGCCAAGCGGTTATGTCTTTCGTCTCTATTCCGGCGGTAGATGGTCGTTGCTTTCCTCGAAATACAAGGAGCCGGTAAGGGTGCTGGCACAGGGCGCCTTCCATGCGAAGGAGAACGAGTGGATGCATCTGGAGCTTGCGTTTGATGGTACGCAGATTTCCGCTTCGCTCGATGGCAAGCGGTTGACATCCATAAACGACAACGAGCATACGCACGGTATGTTCGGCATAGGCACAGGGTGGAATCGCGCCCAATTCGACAATCTGTCGGTCTTGCAAGCGAAGACATCGATCACTGCGGCTTCACGATGATGCGAAGCGAAGATCGTTGCATCCTGCCGATCTGTGGCGGGAAGAGCATAGTAGATCAACGCACCAGCCTAACGTCTTGACCTTAGCAAAAGACTCGATTGTAAAGTCCTGCTTAACGCCGGCTTTGCGCGGATTGGGCTCGTACTAACCGTGCAAGGATTCGGCCAGTTCAAATTGCTAGGTCACCTTCTTCTGCGGCTTGCCGGGGTTCCCCAGGAAGCTCAGCAATTCGGCATTTACTTCTTCCGCGTGCGTCCATGGAATGCAGTGCGGACCGTCCTTCACAACCAGCAGGCGCGCCCCATTGATGAGCTTGGGAGTACGCAGCCCTGCAGCCGCAATGGGAATGATGCGATCGGCATCTCCGTGAATCACCAGGGTGGGCACATCGATGCGGGCCAGGTCCTCGCGGAAGTCTTCGTGCCAAGTTGGGACGCATGCCAGGCTCGCGGTCGCGGAGGCGCTGGCTGCGAGCTGCCAGCTGGCCTGGACGGCTTGTTCGCTGATCCGCTTACCCAGGAGCAGATCGGTGTTGTAGAAATTCTTGAAGAACTCCGTAAAGAAGGCGTAGCGGTCGGCAGCCACAGCTTTCTCTATCCCCGCAAACACACTGGCATCCACGCCCTCCGGATTGTCGGCTGTCCTGAGCAAGTATGGTGGCACACCGGAGATGATCACGGCTTTGCTCACATCCTTGGAACCGTATTTTCCCAGGTAGCGCGCCACCTCGCCTCCTCCCATAGAGAAGCCGACCAAGGTAAAATCACGCAGCTCAAGCTGGGTGATCAGCTTGTGAAGGTCATCTGCGAACATGGCGTAGTTGTAGCCTGTGGTTGGCTGGCTGGATTTACCGAAGCCTCTGCGGTCGTAGGTGATTACCCTGTAGCCGGCGTCCAGCAAGACGGGTACTTGCTTCTCCCACGAAACACCACTCAATGGATATCCGTGGATCAGGATAACCGGTTTGCCCGAGCCATGGTCTTCGTAGTAAAGGTCTAGATTGCCTGAATTTTCCGTTCCAACTGTAACGTATGGCATTGTTCATCTCCTTTTCTGTCGCGATGAAATTAGTAAGTCATTGGTGGGGTGCTGAGAGGCGCTGGTATGTTTGAAGCAGTTTCCTGAAACCGTGGCGTGGCAAGATTCGCTATGTGTAGCCATTCATTGAGGAATGGCTACGTCAGAAGCTGTTTCTCCCTCTACACCATCAGGAAAAATGCCCTTGGATTCCATCGTTCCAAATTTCAGGATCATAGCCGCCGCAATCGCAAGCGACGCCAAGAGGATGAGCGGCAGCTCTACCATTAAAGCCGCGGCCAATCCGCCAACCAGGCCCGAAAGAGCTTCTGCGCCGACTTGCAGGGCTTGGTTATTACCCATGACTCGCCCCTGTTCCACCTCAGCGGCCGTTCTTGACAGCAATGTCGCGCAGGAGGGCAAGCATAGCGCCAGCGCGCCCGATGTCAGAAATAGGGTCACCCAGAGCGCACCCTGAGGGCGAACCGCTACCACGGTCAACATGAATATGCCCGTCAGGCATGCCGACCACACGGTGATCGTCTTAGTGTCGAAACGGGCAGCGAGAAAACCGGTCAACCAAAGGTTTGCGATCACAATTGGCAGACCTACCCAGGCGATCAACTCTGAGACTCGGGACACACCGAGATGAAAATGGCCAACCAGATACATGGGATAGCAACGGAAGAAGCCGAAAATAGCGAAGTAGAAAAGGAAATTCAACCAGTAGATGCCGCGCAGCCGGCGGTCGATGATAACTCCCTTCAAGTTTGTGAAAGCCTGCATCAGGCTGACAGCGCGTCGAGCCGCGGGCGGATTGGTCTCCCGGAAGAGCACCGCCGTAGCTGCCGTAGTGATTACAAGCAGAAGCAACACCGCCCAGAAAGGTGTCGCGTAATTGAACCATGGGACGAGGTTCGGATCCGCCAATTTGCCCCCCACCAATGGACCGATGATATAAGCCGAACTCGCGCTCATGTAAATGTATCCAAAGAACCGGTTTCGCTGTTCCGGGGTAACCACGTCGGCGATAGCACTCTGGGCGGCAACGATATTTGCTTCTGCCGTCCCTCCCAACAGGGATGCGGCACAGAGTAGAGTAAAGCTTCCAACATTCAGCGCTAGGGCGATCAGGGCATAGCACAACGTAGTGACTGTAAGGGAAACAAGAAGGACCGGCTTACGTCCAAAGCGATCGGATAGGGAACCTAACACAGGCGAGCCGGCGAACTGTCCCAGGGGATAGAGGCAGAGCAGGAAGCCAAGCAGCACGATGCGTTTGTTGATAGGTGCAGTGCTGGAGAGCAACGGACTATGATTACCCATCAGCATCGGCGTGAACACGGTGATCATCAGGCTGTAGCCCACAAAGCCGACAAATATGACCGCGTACAGAGGAAGGAAGGAGGCCAGCAGATGTGCTTGGTTCAGTTCCTGCTTGGGACGCGGATCACGATCGGTTCCTGTCTGACGGAGACCAGCTGAACTCACGTCCTTCGCGCTTGTCAAAAACCACCTCCCGCATGGCAGCACTTCCTATAATAACCACGAGAATTCGCACGGCACATAACGGACCGGACCACCCCCAGCAAAACTCCGTTCCGACAGGGCCATTGCCAGCCGCCCACGAACGGCTGATTCTTTCATCGCTTGGATCTCCACAAGCGAGCGCCCATGCACCAAGCAGCACGCCCGCAAAGTGCCACCCTAGCCGAAAAAACCGCGATATAGAGCACCCGCAACCAGAGGGATCCGGACGTGTTGCTTTGCTTTTTGGCGGGCGGCAGTTGAGGCGGGGCAGCCAAACGACGCTGATGCGCATCTTTATCCTCAAGCTTTATAATAAGTTTCGAGCGATCCAAGCAAGGACCGCCGCACGACAAGACCCCCTCCCCCTCGGCCAAGATCAATGTCCGGCACACGGTCCCAGCTCCTCCCGTGAAGGAAGGAGCATGGGGCAGTCTATCCGGCAACAGATACCGAGGCGGCGATGCCTGAGGCACAGTCCTCTATGTTCAGAAGCGCGGGGGCGCGAAGCTCGACCGCAAATCATATTTTGCGCTCCCTGTCGGCTGAGGAACATGCGCGTCTTCGACCGAGTATGCAACTCACTCACCTCGCGCTCGGAGAAGTGGTTTTCGAAGCCGGAGCACGCCTGGATCACGTCTACTTCCCTACAACGTGCTTGCTCTCATGGATGTACACGACGCAGGATGGTTCGACCGCGGGGTTGGCACTGGCAGGAAACGACGGAGTTGTCGGTGTTTCTTTATTTCTGGGAGACTGTACTGCGGGCTATCGGGCGGTGGTGCAGATAGGCGGAGAGGCTATCAAAGTCCCCGCAAAAGTGCTCCAGTTGGAATTCGCGCGGGGCGGTCTGCTTCAACATGCCTTACTGGGCTATACGCAAGCGCTCATCACACAGATTGCGCAAACGGCTGTTTGCAACCGGCTGCATTCCGTAGAGCAGCGCCTTTGCCGATGGCTCCTCTTGTGCCATGACCGGGTGAACTATTCGGAATTACCAATGACCCAAGAATACATTGCCAGTATGCTGGGGGGACGACGGGAGAGCGTGACGGTAGCCGCAGGGCGCCTGCAAGATGCTGGTTTGATTCATTATTCCCGCGGCCGAATTAGAATTATCGACCGGAACGGCTTGGAGGCGAACGTCTGCGAGTGCTATAGAACCGTTGAAGATCAACTGGATCGATTGAATGGCTCACGCCGGCAACGGAGCCTGCGCAACTAGACGTTTTCGACCGTTCAGACAATCGTCGTCCCACCGCCTGATGTCGGGATTGTTTCCCTTCCTCTCCGCTTTTGAGATCACGTGAACTGATTCGATTGCTCGTTTACCCGGTGTCTTCCCAATCGCGAAGGTCCAGCTTTGCGCGAGCAGCAAACGATAGAGCTAGCCGGAGCTAGCCGGGATTTCTCATATGCGTGACATAACGTGACCCGAACATCACAGCACCAGGGCTAAAAGCCCTTAATTTAACTAGCCCGTTTCGGCGGACCTAAAAGATCCGCCTCCCTGGGCTGAAGCCCAGGGCTTCCACCGGTGTAGTTCCCGGCTTTAGGCGTAAGCAATTGGGCTAAACAAAATCGGGCTTTATAGCCCGGTCTTTCTTATGAGAAATTGCAGCTAGAGCCTTTGCCGATGATATCGAGAGAGAAACAGCTCCTGACGTAGCAGGAGAAATGCTCACGATCACCCAGTTATGACCCGATCCATACACGTTGGTTTTCTATCATACATAAACATCCGTGTATAAACTTGACGCCAAAGATTCTCAACCGCAAGAGTCGGGCGGCCATTCACCGCGTAGTGACGCTTTAACCAAATACGCTCCGAAGGAGAATTTAATGTGCTATGTGCGCTAGCACACAGACTTGTGTTTTCAGGATCTCTACTGTAGTCCTTCCGGTAGTGCCGAACCTTTCTCGATAACAGTTCGGCAACAGATTTAACGGTTTCAAAGCACCGCAATTCGGCTAAACAACTATAAATCTTATACTTACCGAATTCCACAGGCGGTTAAGCTAGGCGAAGCCTCGTGACAAAAATAGATTTTCCAAAACCAACCACCGATGCTGGCCCGCTCTGGTATGCGGCCTGCACCTTACCGCGGCATGAGAAAGTAATCGCGGACAGGCTTATTCATTGGGAGGTAGACACCTATTTGCCACTTTATCGGGCAGTGCATCGCTGGAATCGTCGCCGGGCGGAGCTGGATCTCCCCCTGTTTCCTGGATATCTATTTGTCAAGATGCTCATCTCGGCTAAGACCCATGTCCTGGAACAGCCTGGAGTCGTCCGGTTGGTGAGTTTTAACGGTAAACCGGCAGATATACCCGACCATGAGATTGAGACACTACGATCTTCCTTAGCAATATGCAAAGCGGAACCCTATCCGTTTCTGAGCGTTGGCAAGCAGATACGGATTAAATCCGGCCCGTTGGCCGGTCTGAAAGGTCAGGTTCTTAGGCGCAAAGGGCGTTTGCGAGTAATCGTCTCACTTGAGATGATTCAGCGTGCGGTTATTCTCGAGCTCGATGCCGCCGATGCACAACTTGCCGGCTAGCGCATCATTTTCCGGTAAGAGTCATATCTATAAAGTGATATCTGCACTCTACGGCTAGACAACAATAATCCTTCCCCGAACGACACGTAACACACTAAACGGAACAATCCTCCCACGCTCACTAGATATATAACAATTCCCCTCCCCGACCTTCCACGTAGCAATCACCCGCCCCCACAGCTAGAACATAACAACCCTCCCCCACACAACTAATTGCCATTTGCTTAAACCGTGACATAGTGAAGCGGCTAAGGAATGCGCAGCTCTGTCTGGCGATGAATAAGTTCATCCGCAGATCGAGGGGGCCGGAGGCATGTCCGATTGCACTCTACAGCCGGGCCTCTCGGTGCTTTAACCGGCTTGGATCTAAACACAAGCTCTGAGAGCATGATCGGACTGGATAGCATTTCAACAGTTTGGAACCGGTCGCCACAACGTTAGCGAATGCAGGAGCGAATTGCTTTGAATCGTCTGCTGGATTACCGCAAGCCGCTTATTCTCGTCTCGCAGATAGGGCTGCTGGCGATGAGCTACTATGGCAGTTTTCTGCTGAGATTTGATTTTCGTCCTGACTTGTCCTATCAATCGATGTGCATAGGGACAATGGCCCTTGTTATTACACTCGAGCTGCTCGTGTTCTACGCCTTCGGGCTTCTCCGCGGCTGGTGGCGCTACGTGGGAATGAGCGACGCGCTCGATATCGGCAAAGCGGCATTCATCAGCACAGTTGTTCTTTACTTGCTTATCGAGTTGGTTCTTAAAGTGGACGGGTATCCCCGTTCCGCCTTGGCAATTAACCTTGTGCTCACGGTGCTCCTTGTAGGAGGAACACGCTTTGCCGTTCGAGCTTACACTGAAACCGCGCAACACAGCGCGGCTGAGATTAACACGCTGATCATTGGAGCCGGCCGGGCAGGCAGTGCTATTGCACAGGAGCTAAAGCGTAACCCGCAGCTAAAGCTAAATCCGGTGGGATTCATCGACGATAACCCAAGTAAGCATGGTATTCGCATTCACGGCCTAAGAGTGCTGGGATCCAGCGACGGCATGGCCGAGCTGCTACGCCGGTGGAATATACAGTGCGTCTTGATCGCAATTCCCTCCGCCAGCGGAAGCCAAGTAGAACAGATCATTGCTAAATGCCGCCGGTGCAAGGTTGATTTCAAAATTCTTCCTCCTCTTGGTCAGCAGATTAGCGGCGGACGATCCTCAATTGCGGATCTGCGCAACGTCCGGTTGGAAGACCTGCTGGGCCGGCAGCCGGTCCAAACCGATCTGGCGGCCATACGCAACCAGCTTGAGGGAAAGGTACTGCTGATTACCGGGGCCGGCGGCTCCATCGGCTCGGAGTTGAGCCGCCAAATTTGTGAATTTGATCCGCGAGAGATTGTCCTGCTGGATCGCTCGGAAAATTGCCTGTTCAAGCTGGGCCTGGACCTCAGCAGAGAACGGCCCCAGCAGCGCTTCCTTCCTGTGATAGCAGACATTCAGGATGTAGGGGCAATACGTGACATTTTTGCCTTACATCGTCCTGACATCGTGTTCCATGCAGCGGCGTACAAGCATGTCCCCATGATGGAACAAAACTGTTTCCAGGCGGTAACCAATAACATTTTCGGCACCTACAATGTAGCTCTCGTGGCACGGCAGTTCGGTTGCAAAAGCTTCGTCATGATTTCCTCTGATAAGGCTGTTAATCCGACCAACGTGATGGGAGTGACAAAGCGGATCGCCGAGCTAATCATTCTTAGCTTACAACGTGAGCATACTCGCTACGTTGCCGTGCGTTTCGGGAACGTCCTGGGCAGTAACGGAAGCGTTGTGCCCGTATTCCAGCAACAGATTGCAGCCGGCGGTCCTGTAACCGTTACCCATCCTGAGGTACAACGGTATTTCATGACGATTCCTGAGGCGGTTCAGCTCGTTTTGCAAGCTTCGAGCATGGCATTAGCGAGCGAAATTTTCGTTCTTGAAATGGGCCAGCCGATACGCATTGCCGAACTAGCCCGCAATTTGATCCGGCTCTCGGGTCTGGAGCCGGAGCAGGACATTCCGATCATTTACACCGGCTTGCGTCCCGGAGAGAAGTTGTTTGAAGAACTTATGTTGGAGGGCGAGGGTATAAAACCGACTTCGCATCCCAAGATTCGCGTACTCAATGGTGGAAACGTCAGCTTCGCGCAGGTGCGGCTGTGGCTGGATGAGCTTTCCGCGCTGGTCGAAGCAAAGAACGTGCATGGCTTGGTGCAACTCTTCCAGGACATTGTGCCGGAATACAAACCCAGCGAGGAAATTCTTGCGCTTTGTGAAGTAGACCGTCACGATGTAGCGCTCACATACCGCCGCGCCCGGGGACAGCTCTGGTACTCCGCTACCAATATCGCGTAGGAATTTGTGGGCTACTGAAAGTGAAATCCGGACCTGAACAAGCTGCAAATCGTGAAAACGCTATAAAGCCGATCGACTTTTCAACTTGTTGCGGCACGGCTGAAGCCGTCCCCTGATACAAAACCAATTTTTTTCGTATCGAATTTGCGCTGCTTTGTATCAGACCCCATGACCTGCCGGCCACTACGAGGGATGAAATCCGGGCCATCGTGTTTTTGTTGAAAGTACAACAAATCCTGGGTGCCCCATATCTGGCGCGCCGTTTGCGTCAGATGTGGGAAACCACAAATTAAGAGAACCGTATTTTCAAGAACATAGCAGCCTATTTTCAGAGCAGGTATGGCCTTTAGGTCATACGTCCCATCGCTGAAAATGAAGCGGCTTTAATCGCTGCGGCTTAACAGAACAGTACTAGGGCTTACCTGGATGCGGACGCCTCAGGCGGGAGCGAGAGGACGGAGAAACGATGAATCGGAATTTTGAGTCTTGGCAGCGGACAGGGTCTGATCTGCGACACTCGACTGAGTTGGGCCGCCCTACCTACTCCCTACAAAGCCTCCCCGTCAATCCTCGTACGGACAATTCGGAGTGGCTGCGCGGCATTAATATCCTGATGAAGCGCTGGCGCCTGTCGGCGCTGTTTGCGTTTGTGACCGTTACAAGCGTGACTGCGGCCACCTTAATCATGAGGCCCGTGTTTGAGCCTGAAGCGCGGTTGGAAGTCGATCCGCCGGGAGCGGAAGTATTTTCTCTTGAGGGCAACCACGATAGCACGACTTCGACCGATTATCTGGAGACGCAGGCTCAGAACCTGCAAAGCGATCAGTTGGCGCTGGAGGTTATTCGCAAGCTCCATCTCGATCGGAACCCCGACTTCGGGGGGAATCCTAGGGCGATCAGCGGCTTGCCCATCCAGCCTAGTCAAGTTGCCGTCCCATTGTCACCGGCTGAAAACAAAGCTCTCTTTATGTTTAAGTTATCCAGAAAGATCGCCCGTGATACCTCGAGCCGGATAATCACTGTCGGAGTGGCAGCTCATGATCCCATGGTTGCGGCAGCAGTTACCAACACGCTGGTGAACATGTTTATTGAGCGAGACTACAAGCTGCGAAACGATGCTATCTCGCAATCGTCTCAATGGGTGCAGCGCCAGCTCGACGATATCCGCCAGCGCATGGATGATTCCAATCGTGCTCTAACGGCGTTTGAAAAGGAACACGGAATTGGTACGATCGGTGATAACCAGAACAGGTACTCCGACCAGATGTTGGAACTCAGCCGTCAACTGATGCAAGCTCAGGCCGACCGTATTCAGCTGCAGTCGTACTTGAACAATTTGCACGACGCTCACGACAGTCCTCTGCCCCAAGTCAGCAGTAATCCAGTGGTCCAGGAGTTGGCTAAGAGGCTGGCTGAAGTTAAGGCAGAGGTTGCCCAGACTAGGACTGTATATGGCGATAACCACCCCAACACCATGAGGCTTCAGAACGAGGCCAAAGAGCTTCAGTTGCAGTTGAACGGCCAACGAAGGGAGATCTTCGGAGACCTGAAGACGACCTATATGGCGGCCCAAGCGCGCGAGCACTTGATGCAATCGCAAGTGGACGGAGCCAGCAAGCAGATGATTGTTTTGGCGCAATACAACTCCCTTAAGAAAGAGGCGGATGCGAACACACAGCTTTATGAGGCGCTCTACCAAAAGATAAAGGAAGCGGCGATCGCGGCGGCAACTAAGTCGAGCAATGTCCGCGTGGTAGACCGCGCACGAGTGCTGGATCGGCCCACAAGTCCGCACCGTTTGCGCAATATCGCCACCGGTTTGCTTGCAGGCATAATCGGCGGAGTCATCTTGGCATTTTTGCGTGAAGGTTTGGATACCTGCATTCGCACACCAGACGACATGAAAAGGTGCCTGGAGGCGGAATCGGTTTCGGTGGTGCCAATGATCAATAAGGAAGAAGGGACCGCGCATTCCCGTTCATGGATGAGGCTGTTCCCCGTTAAACCTAAGGACAATCCCCGGGCATTTCAGATTGATCGCCCAAATTCGCCTGAAGGAGAGGCGCTTCGCGGTATCAGCATCTCGGTCCGGCTATCTCGCCGGAATAGCAGGACACCGCAGGTAATCCTGATCGTCTCACCGCTTCCGGGTGAGGGCAAGACCACTCTGTCCGTCAATTTAGCCCTCACGCTCGCGCGCCACGGAAGGACTTGTATTGTGGATGCGGACCTACGCAAGGAAGGTGTCGCGCCCGCGCTAGGTATCATCGCCCAATACGGGCTTAGGGAGATCCTGTTGGAGACAAAGGAAGTCGATGAGGTGCTAGTGCCGGCAGTACAATTGCCCGGCTTGAGTCTTCTACCCTCGGGTTCTGCGGCAGGTGAACCGGGCGCGTTGATCGCATCCCATGCGATGTCGAATCTGATGGACAAACTGAGGCAAAAATTCGAGTTTATTGTCATCGATTCGCCTCCTATCCTTCCATTCTCCGACGGCCGGGCGCTCTCCGCTGTAGTCGATGGGATCATCCTGGTCGGACGCTCTGGCATGACTACGCGCGAAAGCCTGAAACGCGCTATGGAATTGCTGCGAGGAGTACGCTCGGCTCCTGTCGTCGAACTCGTCCTTAACGCAGCCGAATGTCCTGTCGTCGACTACGGCTATTACCACAGTTACGGCATGACCGTTTAGAGCCTTGTTGAAAAACGCGCCGAAGCACTAAGCGAGGCGCCAGCGGACGTACGTAGCGCCGTTGCTGCATACAGGATATTGGGTCCGTGTGGTCCGCAATGCCGTTTTTCGACAAGCTCTTAGAGCATTTCTCGTCAAGGAGAACTGCTAAATATCTGATCTAAGGAATTCAGAATCAGGGAGAAGAATGACGGTGGCAAAGGACACGGCAATTGTGGTGGGCCTGGGAGAGGTTGGCAGGCCTCTCTATGAAATCCTCCGGCAGACCTACAATTGCGTAGGGGTCGATATCAATCCGGTCAGTGTTAACCAACCCTGTTCGGTTCTGCATGTTTGCATCCCGTACCAGATTGCCGATTTCGTGGGCGCCGCCTCGGAATACATTGCTAAATACCAGCCGCGGCTTACCGTCATCAACAGCACGGTCGCGCCGGGAACAACCAGAGCGGTAGCAGCGAGGAGCCGGTCACAGGTGGTCTACAGCCCGGTTCGCGGCAAGCACGCTCGCATGCAAAGCGATATGCTGCGCTACCGGAAATTCGTAGGAGCGGACGATGCGAGGACCGGCGATGAAGCGGTTGCTCATTTTTCTAGAGCGGGATTCAAAACAGACCTGTTCTCGAACTCGGTTGCTGGAGAGATAGCAAAGCTTCTGGAGACCACATGGCTTGGTGTCCTGGTCGGTTGGGCTCAGGAGGCGGAACGCATTGCGCTCAACTATGAGGCCTCGTATGAGGAGATCAATGCGTTCATCAAGGAAATCGATTTTCTTCCCCATCACATCACGCCGGGATTCATCGGCGGCCATTGTGTCATGCCCAATATCGAGATCCTGCGCAGTCAATACCGGTCGGAGTTTCTGGAGGCGATTGTGGAATCGAATCGCCGCAAGGCTGAGGAAGCGCAGGATGCTGTGCAGGTCGAGGTTAACTCGTGATCAAGTTAGGACTTGCCGGGATGGGATACTGGGGACCGAACGTGGCCCGGGTTATGAACCAGTATCCTGGATGCACTTTCGCCGCCGCCTGCGATCTTCGTCCGGAGAATCTGGAACGAATCACCCGTCAATACCCTTCGGTGAAGGGTTATGTGAACTTTGATGAGTTTTTGGAAAGCGATCTGGACGGAGTAGTTATTGCAACGCCGATTTCCACCCATCATCGGCTGGCAAAACAGGCGCTCCTGGCAGGCAAACATGTATTCGTCGAAAAGCCGCTGGCGCATACCTGCGCTCTTGCCCGTGAACTTGTAGCATTGGCGGCGGCTCGGAAGCTGATTCTCTTTACCGGCCATACCTTCATCTATAGCCCGCCAGTCATTAAGGTAAAACAGCTCATCGATGACGGTGAGCTAGGCGATCTGCATTACATCAGTCTTTCTCGCGTCAACCTCGGCCTTTATCAAAAAGATGTGGACGTAGTTTGGGATTTGGCCGTTCACGACATTTCCATTCTTCTTTATTGGTTGGGAGAGATGCCGTTCCGCGGAGTCTCGTTCGGCCGCGCTTGCGTGCAGAGAGGAAGGCGCGACGTAGCCTTTTTATGGTTGGAATTTCCCAGCGGTGTTGTTGCTTCCAATGAGATCAGTTGGCTTTCGCCGCAGAAGATGCGCCGGACTTGCGTTGTGGGAACCAAATCTATGGTCGTTTACGATGACACCGAACCTGCGGAGAAGCTGAAGATCTACGATCGCGGAGTCAATTTCAATCAGCCCCAAACCTTCGGGGAGTTCCAGCTATCCTACCGGATGGGCGATATGCGTGCTCCTTACTTAGGCAGCGCCGAGCCATTGCTCAAGGAGATGGAACACTTTGTCTCCTGCATCGAGACCGGGGCCAAACCGCTCACTTCGGGTGAATTCGGGGCCCAGGTCGTGGAAGTGCTCGAGATGGTGGATCGTACCAGCCATGCTCTGCAACAGGTGGAACTGAACGAGGTTATCGCCGGATGACTCATGTCAAAGACAGTGTGGCTGCGCCGCGGAGCTTTTTTGCCCATCCCACGGCTATCGTGGACACAGAGGACATTGGCGAGCACACCCGCATTTGGGCGTTTGCGCATGTTATGCAGGGCGCCCGGGTAGGAGCGGCATGTAACATCGGCGAGCACGCCTTTATTGAAACAGGGGCAACCCTCGGAGACGGAGTAACGGTCAAGAATGGCGTTTCAGTGTGGACGGGCGTGGTTGTCGAAGATGACTGCTTCCTGGGGCCGCACTGCGTCTTCACCAACGACGTGAATCCCAGGGCCTACATCAAGAAGGGTCCAGAATCTCTGCTGCCCACCTTGGTAAAACACCGTGCCAGCATTGGGGCGAACGCCACTATCGTCTGCGGGCATGTCATTGGAGCTTACGCGTTCGTGGGCGCCGGCTCGGTCGTCATTCGGGATGTTTTAGATCATGGCCTGGTCGCCGGTAATCCTGCAAGACAGATTGGTTGGATGTGTGTCTGCGCAGAAAAGCTTCCGTTGAAGCCCTCCGCTGCTCTCGGCGAGCGTTCGCAGTGCGGCAGTTGTGGCGCTGAGTTTCTTCGCACTCCCGCGGGACTCAACAAGCAAAACTGAATTCCAGCAAAACGAGATAATCGATGCAGCCGGTTGTTCCTTTCATCGACTTGCGAGCCCAATATGCGCGCATACGGACCGAAGTGGATGCCGCGATTCAAGGTGTTTTGGATAGCGCGCATTTCGTGGGCGGCGCCGCCCTGGAAGCATTCGAACAGGAGTACGCCGCGTTTGTCGGTGCGCGCTATTGTGTCGGCGTGGCCAATGGAACCGACGCCATCACTCTAGCATTGAAGGCCGCGGGCATCGGCAGCGGCGATGAAGTTCTTGTACCGGCAAATAGTTTCTTCGCCACTGCCGAGGCAGTTAGCAATGTCAATGCAGTTCCTATCTTTGTGGATGTCAATCCGGCTACGTTCCACATGAGCCTGGCTCGCGCGGAAGAGGCGATCACTCCGCGCACCAGGGCTATTATCCCGGTTCATCTCTATGGCCGCGCCATGGACCTGAGATGTTTTGAAGCCTTAGCCCGCAGGCGGAACCTGCTGATAATTGAGGATTGCGCTCAGGCGCACGGAGCGGAAATCCATGGCCAAGCGATTGGTTCCTCCGGGAGATTGACCTGCTACAGCTTCTATCCCGGTAAGAACCTCGGGGCCTATGGAGACGGAGGGGCCATCACCACCAGCGACCCGGATTTGGCGGCACGGCTACGTGTGCTCCGCGACCACGGCAGCCCTGTGAAGTACCAACACAGCGTGGTTGGAGTGAATTCCCGCCTGGATTCGTTGCAGGCTGCGGTTCTCTCCGTGAAGTTACGCCATCTGCAGCGGTGGAATGAGGCGCGGCGTCACCACGCCAGAAAGCTGGCCCGGGCGCTTGCCGGCTCCGAAATCGTACCCCCAGATATTCCGAGTGGACGTGAACATGTATTTCACCTCTTTGTCGTGCGTACAGATCGGCGTGAGGAGTTGAAGCGGTTTCTAGCCGGCAGGAACATTGAATGCGGTATTCATTATCCCGTGCCCCTTCATCTAACGGGCGCGTATCAGGCGTTGGGTGCGCCCGGTCACGGGTCCCATCCGGTGAGTGAGCGGTTGGCCTCGGAGATTCTTTCGTTGCCAATATTCCCGGAACTGTCGGATCAGCAGATTGACTACATCATTGATGTTCTTCAAGAGTTCGTTCGAGGCCCGGCGCCTCCGAGAACAAATCGCATAGATAGGGTTGAAGAGGTGACTCTGGCGCTGGAACAAGCGGCGGAGAGCTTGTCGAGTCCAGTGGCGCAGAGTCGTTAAAGCATTTTTCCTGTTACCGTGGGGTGCGAGATTCGCTAATGGAATCCAATATGAACGAAGAGCCGTTTATTCCCTTTCATCGTCCGTCGATTGGCCAGGAGGAGTTCGATGCAGTCCGCGCTGTGCTGGCATCAAAATGGCTTACTACCGGTCCCGCAACGCATCAGTTCGAACGTGAGTTTGCTGCCTATATCGGCTGCAAATATGCCCTGGCTGTAAACTCCGCGACCGCTGCGCTCCAGTTAGCTTTGGACGCTATCGCTTTGGCTCCGGGCGATGAGGTGCTGGTCCCCACTTACACGTTCACGGCAACAGCCGAGGTAGTCACATACTTCAAAGCCCGCCCAGTGCTTTGCGACTGTGAAGCTGGAGGCTTCAACATTGACCCCGCGGATGCGGAGCGGCGCATCACCGAGAAGACGCGGGCCATTATCCCGGTGCATTTCGCAGGCGAACCTTGCCGCCTCGACGCGATTCACCGCTTGGCCGCGCGCTATCGACTGCGCGTTATAGAAGATGCTGCCCACGCGTTGCCCGCAAGCTATCGCGGCGAGCGTATCGGCACTACTTCAGAAATGACTGCTTTCAGTTTCTATGCGACCAAAACGATGACGACCGGTGAAGGCGGGATGCTGGTTACCAACAATGGCGGTTTCGCAGAACGAATCGCCAGAATGCGTCTGCACGGGATCAGCGGAGATGCCTGGAAGCGATATTCAAATGCGGGTTCCTGGCTGTATGAAGTGCAGGATGCGGGGTATAAGCTGAACCTGTGCGACCTTCTCGGCGCTCTCGGTTCAGCGCAGTTGGCAAAGTGCGATTCGTTTTGCGAACAGCGCCGCGCTATCGCGGCCTTCTATTCTGATGCCTTTCGTGACGTCGAGGAACTGGAGAATCCGCCCTCGGGTGACGACGATGTAGACCACGCTTGGCATCTATTCGTGCTCCGAATTCGTCCCGATCTTCTCACCGTTAGCCGCAATGATTTCATCGAGGAATTGAAAAAGCGAGGAGTAGGCACCAGCGTGCATTTTATTCCTTTGCACCTGCACCCCTTCTACCGGCGCACCTATGGCTATCGCGAGGGAGACTTCCCCCACGCGGAAGACGCCTACTCGCGCTGCATTTCGCTGCCAATCTTTCCCGACATGACATTGGAAGAGATGCAGCGGGTAGTCGCAAGCGTTGAGAGCATCACACAGGCACATCGTAAGCGGACACTACAGATAGCATGAGCAGCGAACCGGTATTAATTGGGATTGCCCCCCAATCTTCCGAACGGAAGATCGCCTCGTGGTGTCAATCAGCGGGAAAGCGCATATTCGATCTAATCTGTGGCTTCCCTTTAATGCTCGCCGCTTTGCCCCTGATATTAACTGTTGCCGTATTAGTAAGGTTGACGTCCAAGGGACCGGTCTTATTCCGGCAAAGCCGTGTGGGCCGGGATGGCCGGGAATTCAAGCTCCTCAAATTCCGCACCATGACTCACGGTGCGATCGGACCGGGAATTACTTCACGAGGAGACACAAGAATCACCGCGGTCGGGCGCGTTCTGCGCAAATCGAAACTGGATGAGCTGCCGCAACTCTTCAATCTTATTTCCGGAGACATGAGCTTAGTGGGACCCAGGCCGGAGTTGCCGGAGTTCCTTCTGGACCTGCCTCCTGGCCAGCGAAAGTTGCTGGTGCTGCGGCCGGGGCTTACCGGGTGGGCCACATTGCACTTCCGCCATGAGGAGGAACTGCTGGCCGAAGTTTCGCCGGAGCATTTGCGGGAGTACTACACTAAGACCCTGCTCCCGCGGAAATTCGAGCTTGACCTCGAATACGCCGCTAGAGCGACTTTCCTCGCGGACGTGATGATTCTCCTCCGCACCGCACGCGCAATCGTGAAGTAACTGTCAACTGTTTATTGGGGTTTTCTGAGACCTTCCGCAGCTTACCGAGCTTGCGACAAAAACTCCGCCCTTTGGACACAACAGATGCCCCAGTTATTGGAAGTTGACCCGAGCGCCGGCGACCCCGCCGGCAATGATTCCGCCAGAGTGGCGCGCGACCAGATTCGCGGCTCGAGCTTGTTCATGGCTGGGAACCTATTCTCCACTGCTGTCACGTTTTTGCCCCATCTGGTGCTGGTACGTTACCTGAGCACAGAAGCTTTTGGTCACTTGGCGTATGCCCTATCTCTCATAGCCGTCGGCAAAACGTACGCACTGGGCTTCAATGAAGCGATGAGCCGTTTCGTTCCCATCTATCATACAAAGCGGGAACCTTCGAAGGCCCTGGGTAGCATTGTTGTGGTTTTCGCGATGACGCTTCTGATCAGCGGCATCTTTGTTGCGGCACTCGCTGTCGCTAGCGGACCGATTCTGGCGCTTCTTACGAAAGGAAAGGAACCAGCCGCCCTGATTTTGATCCTGATGTTCTTGATTCCGATGGAAACAACGGACCTCTTGATCATGAACTTGTTCGCTTGTTTCGCCCAAGCCAGGATTATCTTTTGGGGACGGTATATCATCCCCCCGGCGCTTCGGGTCGTCGTCATCGCCGTGGTTGTTTTTCGCCACTTGGGGCTCCAGTCTCTCGCGTATGGCTACCTTTTCGCCGAGTTCCTTATTATTGTTCCCTTCGGCATCATGCTCGTTTCCGAGTTGCGCCGGCAGCAGCTCTTGGAGAGCTTAAGCCGCATCAAACTCCCGATTCGTGAGATTTTTGGCTTTAGCGTGCCCCTGATGGCGTCGAATATCGTAGGCATGATTGGAAGTTCGATCCCAGTGTTGCTTCTCGGTTACTTCCACTCCATGTCAACCGTGGCCTACTTTCGCGTTGTATTACCGGCTGCAACTCTGAGCAATATGGTTCTGGGCAATTTCATGCCGCTCTACTTACCCGCAGCTTCGAGGCTATTCGCTCAAGAAGACATCGCCGGCGTTAATCAACTCTTCTGGCGAACTTCTCTCTGGATGAGCGTTCTTGCGTTTCCAGTATTTCTCGCTACGAGCTGCTTTGCACGGCCTCTCACAACATTTCTTTACGGCGCACGCTACGCTCCCTCAGCGTCGATCATGGCGGTCATCTCACTTGGTTATTTCTTCAATGTCATTTTCGCATTCAATACCGTGACCTTAAAAGTGCTTGGCAAGATTCGCCTCATGGTAGTCCTTAATCTGGTAACTCCTGTCTTCATCGTGCTGTTCAACATATTGCTCATCCCGCGATATGGCGCTATCGGCGCCGCGGTTGGAACAGCAGCCGGCGTGATCTTACAGAACCTCATCCGGCAGGTGGGATTGTGGCTGGGCAGCGGCGGTGTCAGTCTTTTTGAAAGGCAGTACGGTTCATTTTTTCTGGTGCTCGGTTCGAGCGCGGTTGGCCTCTATCTTATCCAACTATTCGCTCCCGACAACATCTATGTAGCCGCAACACTTGCAGTTTCAGTTTCGCTGCTCGTGTTGTGGTTAGTTAAAAAACATCTAAAGATTGTCGATATCTTTCCGGAAGTTCTCCGGCTGCCCCTTCTGGGCAGACTCCTTGCCTAACGCCTGAACGCCGATTTTGGGTTCGAGGACCGTAAGCTTCGCACAGTTCCGTCTAGAGGTTCAACGACAATGCCCGGCACAATGCTCAGTCATCTGGAGAGACATACCGGCGAGTCACTCGATTATTCCGGTCCGCGGCGTCTGGCGGAGGCGGATCGCATTTCCATATGCCATGTGAGTGCGGGCCGCGCCTGGGCTGGAGCCGAAGTACATGTGGCCACCCTATTGCGAGCGCTTTCAAGGCATCCCGAACTTGACCTTCATTCGATCGCACTTCACGACGGCAGGCTCGCTCACGAACTTCGCAGCTTTGGGGTCAAGGTACAGGTGGTCAGTGAACACAAGAGTTTCCCGCGCTTAATCTTCGAATGCGCGCAATTTGTGAAGAGCAGAAAGGTTCACGTCCTGCACTCTCATAACTACAAGGAGAACCTGATCGCGCTACTGCTCTCTCGCATTTGTAAAGTGCCGCATCTCATTCGAACTGAGCATGGCCATCCTGAGCCGTATTCCATTGCCGGCAATCCGAAGCACTGGGGGGTGGTGGCTGCAGATCGCCTGGCGGCGAGGCACACTCCGGCCGGAATCATCGCCGTCAGCTCAGATTTGGGCGAGTATTGGAAGAGGCATGCGGACCCGCGAAAGGTTACTGTTCTTCGTAATGCCGTGGACGTGAAGCGTGTTCGGTCCAACTTCAATCCGGCAGAAGCAAAACAACGGCTCGGGATCAACCCGGGCAACTTCGTGGTCGGCATCGCCGCGCGGCTGGAGCTTATCAAGAGGCATGATTTGTTTTTGGCAACTGCGTGCTATCTAGCCGGGAAGTGTCCTAGCTCTACCTTCGTTATTGCCGGCGGCGGCGATCAGAGGAGAACCCTGGATCAGATGATTGTCCAATTGGGCCTCGAAGATCGAGTGCATCTCCTTGGCGAGCGCAATGATGTCTATGATGTGCTGCGTGCCATGGATGTTCTGCTCATCTGCTCTGACCACGAAGGCATTCCGATGGTCATGCTCGAGGCCATGGCGTTGGGCGTTGTTGTGGTTTCACGTAAGGTGGGCGGCATCCCCGAAGTGATAGAGGATGGCGTTACCGGGATACTGGTTCCCTCGAAAGATCCTGAGGAACTTGGCCGCGCTTGTCTATCGATTTTCGAGAGACCCCGAGTGCATGCGGATATCACCGAAGCTGCCCGCGAGGAAATTCACAGGAAGTATTCGGCTGATAGCCATGCCAATACTGTCCTGGAGTTATACAAATCGATTAGCAGGCGGCCAGTGAATTAACAACCCGGAGCGGAGCACATCCGTCGCTGTTAGTCCACCCCGGCTCCTCGTTTCAGAAACAAGCCATCTGAGTAACTCACCAATGCCTTCTCCCTCATACCTAACATCCCCTGGTTCCGCAGTCCAGTCGGTTCCGACCTCGCTGACCTTAGCAATAGTGTTGGACTCGTGTGAGGCGCCTCACTGGGTTCACTACGTTATCGAGAAGTTGAGGGACTGCAAATCTATCGAAATGTCGATTGTGATTCTAAGTCGCCGCTCGAAAGCGGCTAAGGTTCGACATCGCGGTCCAATTTTATTTCGCTGCTGGCATGCTCTCGATCTCAGGATCCGCCGGCCTAACACCGACGCTCTTGAATTGCGGGATTTGAGTCCGTTGCTGAAGAGTAATGGCTCGATGCGGGCTTTGTCGTTCCAAACAGACTCCTCCCAACCTCTACTCGTCGATGGCGTCGCGTTTCTGGATGAAGCGAACGTCGACTTGCTTTTGTATCTCGGTCGCGGCGTGCCAACAGCCGAAATTGCGGCCCGCGGACGCCTGGGCGTGTGGTTTTTGAAAGGCAGCACTTTGTCCGAATCAGAGATCCCCGATCTCTTTTGGGACATGTACGAAGGCAACCACCTTATGCAGTATGGCCCGCGAGTCATTGAGCATAGGCGCAATCGGGCCGGGCTTGTGTATCGTGCGTACGGTATTACCAATTCCCTTTCCCTAGCGCTGAACCAGAATGCCGCCGCGTGGGATATAGCGCAATTCCTGGTGACGCAACTCTCCGACTCGGAACGGCTGCGGACGAGCATGCAAGCTCTCAGCGAGGCGGATGTAAGCCCGCGCTCGCTTTCGAACACCCGGATGGCAAGGTTTCTGGTGCGGTGGTTGAAGCGGACTCTCGGCCACGAGTTTAAGAAGCGCTTCTTCCGGGAGCAATGGTCGATTGCCGTGCAAAGCCGAGCCGATGTGCCGAAGATGGATTCCGCACAAAATTTCGAAATGCTGCGTCCCCCCCGAGATCGTTTCTATGCCGATCCCTTTTTGATCGAGAGGAACGGGCGCAACTATCTTTTTTTTGAGGACTACCGATTCGCTGCCAAGAAGGGAGTCATTTCTTGCTGTGGGATGGACGGTGAGGGTAACTGCGGCGAACCACGCGTCGTCCTGGAGCGCAAATATCACCTCTCCTATCCGTTTCTATTTACCTGGCAAGGGGAGGTTTATATGGTTCCCGAATCCCTTGATAACGGGACGATTGAGATATATCGGGCGAGCAACTTCCCGTATTCGTGGATTTACGAAGGAGTCTTGATGCCAAACGTAGCCGCGGCCGACCCCACGCTGCTGCACCATCGTGATAGATGGTGGTTGTTTACCGCCGGAGTGCGCGATCACGCCTCACCCAACGAGAACTTGTTTCTGTTCTTCGCTGAATCGCCTTTCGGACCCTGGACAGCACACCCGAAAAACCCTATCGTTTCCGATGCTCGCCACGCTCGTCCCGCCGGTTGCCTATATTTTGACAACGGTCAACTGATAAGACCTGGGCAGGATTGTTCCAGAGGCTACGGCTACGCTACTCAACTGCATCGCGTCGAGGTGCTTTCGGAAACAGATTATCGGGAGACCTTGCTTACCAGCATAACTCCGAGCTGGATTAGTGGCAGCCGAGGCATACACACATTCAATCAGAATGCCGATTTTCGAGTGCTCGACTGCAAATTCGTCACTTCGCGTTTTACTCTCAGCAAACTTTCTCCGCATTTCACTAGATTGTGCGCCGAGCTCGGCAACTCGTTCCTTCGCAAATCTGCAAAGAACCTGAGGTGAATATGTTCTCCCGTGCAACAGCAACAGCCCATATCTTTCGCTTCGCTCTGACATTTCTACTGCTTAGCGCACTTGCATGGGCCCAATCGGATACTCCTCAAGCGGCCATGACATCGGTGAGAACCGCTCCCACTTCGGTTCCCATCACGCCCGGACGGGATAATGCAGCGGTACGTGTGATGCCGGTGGAGGATTCGGCCGGGGGTGGTCCAGTGGACTCTGGTTCGGGAATTGAAGCTGCCGATCAAGCGAAAGCCACGCCGATTGCAGCCCCTGTTGCAGGCCGGAGCCCCGGATTCGAAATGCTGATTGGGCCCGGCGATTTGATCGAGGTCAGCGTTTACGACGCACCCGACTACGTCAAAGAGGTGCGGGTCCGTTCAACAGGTGAGATCACGCTGCCTCTGGCGGGCACATTAAAAATCGGTGGGTTAACTCCAGCTCAAGCTGAAACGCTCATCGCAAAGCGTCTCAGCGATGGGGGCTTCTTCAACAATCCACGAGTTTCTGTTCTTGAAAAAGAATTTGCCACCCAGGGAATCTCCGTAATGGGCGAAGTGCAGAAACCGGGGGTTTACCCTCTGCCCGGCCCACGGAATCTGTTCGACGCAATTTCTGCCGCTGGGGGTATCACTGCCCGAGCCGGCAATACCGTGTCAATTTCGCATCGGTCCGATCCGCAACACGCGCAAATTGTGAGCCTTTCGGAGGATAGCAAATCATCCAGCAAAAACAACGTCTACGTGTATCCCGGCGATACGATTGTGGTTTCCAAAGCGGGGGTTGTTTATGTCGTCGGAGATGTTCGTACTCCCGGCGGATTCGTCATGGAGAACTCGCACATGACGATGCTCCAGGCGTTCGCTATGGCGCAGGGCGCCAACCCCGACGCCGCTCTCAACAAAACTCAATTGATCCGCAGATTGGGGCCGGAAAACCATCCGCAACAAACGTTTATTGAGCTGAAGAAGATTCTCACCGCAAAAGCGCCGGACATGAATCTGCAAGCTGGAGACATTGTTTTCGTCCCCACCAGTACCGCCAAGGCAGCTAGTAGACGAACCCTCGAAGCCATTGTGCAGACGGCCAGCGGTATGGCGATCTATAGCGGGGCCATCCGCTAGTTTCCGTCCTCCTTACGATCTCTCGGTTCCTTGCGTAGCGCCATACTTGCCATGTCACCTGTCTCAATAAGCCCGGTCAACATCGGTCCTCTACAGAGAGGGGTTTGAGAGCTTCGATTGGCTGCCGCCGGAAATGAAAATCCTCTGGATATATCCCGAGCTCCCATATCCTCTGACGAGCGGCTTTTTGCGCGGCTTCCATCTTTTACGGATATTAGGCCAACGCCATGTCGTTACCTTTCTGTCGCTCACTCATCAGCAAGTGGTTCCCTCAGGGACTTTGCAGGCGCTCGCGCCCTATGCGGAGCGAATTGAGATTTTCACCAGATGCTCTGCTCCCCAACCGGGATGGCTCAAGCTATCAGCCCTGATACCGGGCATTGGTTGGCGATTACGGGAATATTGCAAGACGCGGTGGGCAGTAAAGCAACTGGGGCGTACGGTGCGGGGCTTACTTCAGCAGCAGAGTTACGACATCGTGCTGTTCCATGGCCGTGAGGCGCTTCCCGTATTAGACGGAGTGAGAGTGCCGATTGTTGTGGAATGCGGCGATACTAATTCAACCCGTATCCTCCAACAAGTGCGCCAAACACCCGTCCTGTCCCGGCCGAGACTTCTTCTTCATTATTTTAATAATCGGCGGTTGGAAAAAAAGCTTGCGCACAAAACGCCTTACCGCTTCTTCACTTCCACACGAGACAGAGAGAATCTTCTCGGACCTTCCGATCGAAGCGAAGTCGTGCCGCAGGGGGTTGATTATGACTACTGGAAACGCAGCTCGCCGCCGTCGGGAAGGAACTGCATCGTGTTCTCGGGAGTCATGAGCTATTCCCCTAACGCGGACGCCGCGATGTATCTGTTGGAAGCGATCCTTCCCCTGCTGCGGCGTGTATTTTCTTTCCTGGAGGTCCTGATCGTGGGCCGCGATCCAACGCCGGAGTTAGTGAATACAGCGCGGCGCTTCAGAGATGTAACTGTTACCGGCGCAGTGGAGGATGTCCGGCCATATCTGGAGCGAGCCGATGTATTCGTCGCCGCCGTCCGCTTTGCTTCGGGGGTTCAGAACAAAGTACTTGAGGCCATGTCGATGCAAGTACCGGTCGTGACTACCCCAGTAGTTGCCGCGGGGCTCTCGATCGATGGACTGGAGCCGCAGTTGGTAATAGGAGAAAACGCTGGAGAGATTGCCCGCGGTGTCGCCCGGCTTTTGGTCCACCCTGAGGAACGCGCCCGTCTCTCCGCGGAAGGCCGCCGGTTTGTCGAAGCTCATTACTCCTGGTCTTACAGCGCAGACAGACTTGAGAGGCTGTGTATGGCTGCGGCGGGAGGGGCGAGTGGTTCTACCGGCCAAGGCCCGGCTTCGAGGAACTCATTATTGGTCCACTCGACAAATTGTGAGTTGCGCGCGCCTCTCTCTGTCCGCGCTTCTCTTCGCAAGGAGCCAGCAAATAAAACCCAGAGAAAATCTACCAAGGATGACCAGCAGATGAAAACACCACACATTGTGCATCTCAGCTCGTATCCCGTTGACGACCTCAGCATTTTTCAGAAAGCATGCAAATCGGCGCGGCGGAGGGGTATCGGGTCACGCAAATCGTTTGCCATCGATCGCAATGAAACCATGGATGGCATTGAGATACGAGGACTGCCTCGCTCCAACAGACCGGACGGAGCACCTACATTCAAGGGACGCTTCTCGCGCATGACTACTTTTGCTGGAAGGTCTACCGCGAGGCTTAACAGCAAAATGCCGATGTATACCAGTTCCATCATCCCGACCTGATCCCGGCGGGACTTCTGCTCAAACTTTCCGGCAAAAAAGTGATTTACAATATGCGCGAATTTTATATCGACAAGATCCTTTCCATGCGATGGATTCCCGCAGCTCTTGCGTCCCCTCGCCAGGGTGGCGTTCACATTCTATCAACGGATGACGAGTGCGGCGTGGGACCACGTGATCGTAACCGACCGCCACTCAGCCGGAGCCTTCACCGGTCGGCCTACCAGTGTCGTGCCAAACTATCCCCTGCTGCTCCCTGTGGAACAAAGCGCGGCCGGCATACGCAAGAGTCGCACTCTGATTTATGTTGGCGAGTTTATCAGAATATCGTGGTCTCCTGGTCATGCTAGAAATCGCGGACTTACTCCGGGACCAGAATGTGGAATTGCAGTTGATGGGGCCTTCACATCCTCGGAAGATGAGAAGCTCATCCGCGCCGCGCCTAATATCAAATTCTTTGGCAACCAGAGCGTCCGGACTGTTTACGAACGTATCGCGGAAGCAGATCTCGGCCTGTTACTGCTTCAGCCAGTACCCGCATACACCTACGCAGGAGAAAATACCCTCAAGCTCTTCGAATATATGTGGGGCGCACTTCCGGTGGTTTCATCCGATTTTCCCAATTTGAGGAGAATCATCGAAGGGGCGCAGTGTGGGATCTGCACCGATCCGTGCAACCCGACGCATGCGGCCTCGGCCATCATGCACTTGCTGGAGCATCCGGAACTGCGGCAGGAAATGGGGAAGAATGGCCGCAACGCCGTTCTCCGCGCCTATAACTGGCCGGCGGCGAGCAAGGTTCTGAGTCAGGTATATAAGAACGTTCTCAGCAGCAACCGCTCGTCCGTTGAACCGTTGCCGTTTTGGAATGTTGAAACGGCTTGAAAATGCAAAAGGACACTGCGAAGCGATCCCGCAAGATCATCGTCAATGCCGACGATTTCGGAATGAGTGTGGAAAGTAATCGGGCCATAGCCGAGGCTTTCGACCAAGGCTTGATCTCCAGCGCCACGCTTATGACCAACATGCCCGGCTTCGAAGAGGCCTGTGCATTGGTAGACCGGCATCGCCTGCAGGGCAGGATCGGAGTGCATTTGAATCTTACCTGCGGAGTTCCTTTGTCACGTCTCATTCGGCGATGCCCGCGGTTCTGCGATGAGCTTGGGATGTTTCGCAAGCGGCAAACTCGGTTCTGGTTGTCCAAGCAGGAGAGGCTTGCCGTAAAAATGGAACTTGCAGCTCAAGTGGAGGCCTGCCTAAATCGTGGACTGCGCCCCACGCACCTGGATTCACATCATCATGTCCACACCGAGTGGGCGATTGGATCGGTGGTCATCAATGTAGCTCGCCGGTACGGGATACCAGCCGTCCGATTGTCACGTAACTGCGGCCCTGGAATCGATCCTGCGCGCAGGTTCTATAAACTTGCATACAACGCCAGGCTGCGGATACACGGCCTCGCGAAAACCAAATATTTCGGCTCGCGCCTCGACGTGCGGGAACTCGTTGCGGCGGGTCCAGGCGACATCGAAGTTATGGTGCATCTGACTTCCGAAGACACCGGAAGCATTCCCGATTGTAGCGAGGCTCTGAGGACCGAAGCCTGGGTCGCCACGCACCACATCGCAAGCTATTCCTAAAGCTATCTCAGGTTCACTTTGACCCACAAGATCGGGATCTAAATCTCAGTGCGATTTTGAGAGATGGGCTCGGTTTTATTCCGTCCACTAGTTCCCCCGCAGGCTGTGAAGCGTAGCTGTCCTACTCTTAAGCAACACTCAACACCCATCACAAGGAGCAAGTATGGAAAGCAAAGCCACAAAACCCAGTTCGGCCGAAATGTTTCCCGGGCCGGGCTTTCGCGTGAAAGCAGAGTTCCATCGTTTGGATCCCAGCTTCATGGTGCAATTCGCTGAATTTGACACTCCTGATATCTCTGACCTGCTTAATCGCTTGTATGCGGTAGATCCCGCAATCACGCGTTTAACGGCCGGCCACCACCGGTTGTGCGGACCGGCTTGCACCGTGAAAGTATTCCCAGGGGACAACCTCATGGTGCACAAGAGCCTCGACGTGGCCATGCCAGGAGATATTGTGATCATAGATGCCCATGGTTCCTCTATGAACGCCGTGTTGGGTGACCTCGTCTCAACCAAAGCGAAGCATCGCGGCATAGCCGGTTTTATAGTAGACGGATTTATTCGCGATCTACCCAACATCCTCGAACTGGATTTCCCGGTATTTGCCCGCGGTACTACATCCATCGGACCCCTACACCGCGGCCCTGGCGAGATCAATTACCCCATATGCTGCGGCGGTATCGTGGTTAATCCCGGCGACATCATCGTTGCAGACGGCGCCGGCATTGTCGTTATTCCGCGGGAAATCGCAGTCGACTTACTGGAAAGACTTCGTAGTCAGAAGGCAAGCCAAGCCGCCTATCTCGCAGGTGTGAAGCGGGGTAATTTCTCCAACGACTGGGTCGATAGAATCCTAACTGAGGCTGGATGTCCGATCGCCTTGCCGCCTGAACCGGTAGCTGCGTAAACGGCTCCAGAGAAGCTTTCAATGTCTCGACTATTTTGTTCCCCTCTTGCGGCTAAGCTCCTGTATGTTGGATATCGATTAAAGGAAGCTTACCGTGTGCGACGCTCGGATACTCGTCTTGCTCTCGAGCATCGATCCCGTTTCTACGCCGAACTATGGCACGACGCCGCATCCCAGCTCGGAGCAAGCGTTGAGTCGTTGGGAAACGAGGTGCTGGAGATTCGGCTCGGTCAGGAGCGCACGCGTGTTCGGCAGAACGCTACTGCGATTGAGGCTTTCATTGCCGTCATAGTGGCCCAGAATAAGCCGCTGGTCCACCGTTTACTGGCAAAGCGGGGATTACAAACACCCGCATATTGCGAATTCACGCTGAACGAGATTGCCAAGGCCATCGATTTTGTCGAGCGCGCGCCAGGCAAATGTGTGGTAAAGCCGGCAAACGGCAGTGGTGGTGAAGGCGTAACCACGGGCGTCCGCAGTAGTTTTAACTTGCTCCACGCCGCCGCAAGCGCAGCGGTTCGTGGCCCAGAACTCCTGGTGGAGCATCAGGTGCGGGGTGAGCTCTACCGGCTTCTATATTTAGACGGTAAGCTGCTGGATGCCGTCCTCCGAAGGCAACCTACGGTAATCGCCGACGGCAGGTCAACGGTTCGCGAGCTGATTCGTATTGAAAACGACAATAGGCTTAAAGCAGGAGCGGCCTTGGCGCACGTTCTGATCGCGATCGACATGGATGTGCATAATACACTTTCTGAACAGGGACTGACGCTCTCCTCGGTCCCAAAGAGGGGATCCGCTGTGACCCTCAAGGCCGTAATCAACGACAATTCGCAACATGACAATGTCGCGGCAAAGCACCTATTGTGCAAATCGATCGTCGACGACGGCGCAGCAGCCGCAGCGGCTGTAGGAGTAAGGCTCGCGGGCATCGACGTTATGACCCAGGACCCCGGTGTGCCCTTAGCCGATTCAGGGGGCGCGATTCTTGAGGTCAACACCACACCCGCATATCACCAGCACTATTACAAAGTCGACGGCAGCTTCCCGGTCGCCGACTATCTCTTGCCAACTCTGCTCGTCAACAGCACAACGGAACGGTCCACCGTGGTTGCATAAGAACAGGAGCCTCAAATGCCTAATATGTTTAACTTCAGAGCCGATGAGTACGCCGATGCATTTGCGGAGCACGGGTACGTGCACATCCCGGGAGGCCTGTCTGAAGCCTTCCATGCCAGGCTGGTTCAATATGTCGAGGATTCGTTCGCCAAGAAGCATTTGAAAGACTTCGCCCGCGGCGACAAACAGCAGGCGATGTTCGATTTTCTGGAACCGGGACACTATCAGGAATTGCGCGAGGCTGTCGCGATCATCTGTGGCGTCGAAGCGAGCAGCCTTACTTTATCGGAGCGACACATCAAGGAGTATGAGCCCGGCGCCGACCCCTATCCTCTCGCTCACAAGGATCGCTTTGGTTCGGAAGTCTCAGTCGGGTTCTCGGTGCTTGTTCCCGAAGGATCGACGCTAGTGATCTATCCCGAGCTTGATGGAAGCGTTAACCCATTCAACTCTTCAGCCGAACTGCGCTCCAGTTTTCCGCCACACGCGCTTCCGGAGAGAGGATTGAAGAATGCCCCTCGCGTTCAAATTCAGGACCGGCCGGGCGATGTGCAGATCTTTCTCGGAAATGCGATGTGGCATCTTCGCGAACACGGTGCGGGCACAACGGTGCTTTATCTAAAGCTCAATACTTATAACTGCGACACGCTAGGTGAAGACCCGCACACCAACCAGGTCCTGCAACACACCTTATCTATCGCAGAGGCCTCCCCAGAGGGATGGAAAGCCAGTATACCAGTCATCGGACGGCGGGTTGACTACGTTCATCGCCGTTTTAGCCGCGACTGGACCGAGCTATTCGGGGTGGTTATATATGGCCAGCCGCACGCAACCATTACACAAATGGACTTCCTGGCGCTGGAGTTAATGGACGGCGAGCGGACGGTGGCGGAGATCGCTTGGCAGATGGGCCCGCCCGGCGAGAACGGAGACGTCGAGGAGGCAATTCGGCGCCTGGCGCAACGCGGTATAGTCGACCTGCTCGCACAACCTATGGCAGTGGGTCAGGTCCGCCGCAAATCTTTACCACGGATGGCGTGAACATTCCAATCTCCAGCCAAACCGAGAATCTACATTGCCCCAGATTAAACTAATACCCGCGATCATCCTTGGGGGCGACCACAACGCGCTTTCGATCGCCAGAAGCATAGGCGGCGCGGGCGTACAAGTCCATGCCATTAACTATCCCGAAGCGGCGGTCAGATACTCCCGCTTCTGTAAGTGGATCGACTGCGCCAGGCTCCTCCGCGAGCGGTCCAGCGACCTGGGTAACATATCTGCTGGGGAGGGAATCAGATCATTTGCGAGACGCAGTGCTGCTTGCGGCAAGCGACGAAGCGATCGAAATCATTGCCGAGCACCGTCAACCGCTCTCTGAGAAGTTTACACTAGATTTGTCGAACCCAGCGGCGCAGCTATCGATGCTCGACAAACTTCTTACTTACCAGGCGGCGGAAGCAGCGGGTGTGCCTACGCCGAGGTTCTGGGTAGCGGACACGCGCGAAGAGATAGAGAGACTTGAGCAGGAGTTGATTTTTCCGTTAATTCTCAAGCCGATCCTCGGTCACAAATTCAGCCAACGGTTCAGTGGCCCATATGTTACTGCTCACAATTTCCGCCAACTGCTCGATGGATTCGACGCGATCCACCATTCCGGCATCCGGACGTTCCTTGTTGAGATGATTCCGGGACCGGACGATAGACTCTGCAGTTATTACACATATCTTGATGACACTGGAAAGAATCTGGTCGATTTCACCAAACGGGTTATTCGGCGCTACCCGGTTAACATGGGAAGCTCGACTTACCACATTGTTGACTACGTGCCCGGCATTCGAGAGCTGGCATTGGCGCTTTTCCATCAGGTTGGATTGCGTGGTGTGGCTAATGTCGAGTTCAAGATGGACGAGCGAGATGGCAAGCTTAAGTTGATCGAATGTAATGCACGGTTCACTGCTGCGGATTGCCTGCTCGCCGCCAGTGGGTTGAATTTACCCTTGTTTGTTTACAACCGGCTAACCGGCTTCCTGGAACCTCCTCAGGCCAGTTACCGGACCGGTCTGAGGCTATGGAAGCCGCTTGGAGATTTTCTGGCGTACCGGCAGCTGAATGGAATGGGCTTGCTGAGTTTTTGGGAGTGGGTACGAAGCATATTGCACCCTCAGATTTTTCCCGTCTTCCGTTGGAATGATCCTTTGCCATCAATCGTAAACGGCGCCCGTTTTCTTCGCTATTGCTGGTCCCGTCTCTGGAAGGTCGGCCGGAGCAGCAGCACGTCGTCAACCGCACGTCTGCGGCCAGAACCGCAGTCCGGATCGACGAACATCTCAAGCGGATTGGGGCGGTCAGGACACGAAATTCCGACGAGTGAAGCGTGATGGACAACGATCCGCGCTGTAACACTATCGGCATTCTCTACCCGGGTGAAATGGGAACCGCCCTCGGGAAGCTCCTGAGCGTGGCCGGCTTTCACGTCATCACGACCACCGAGGGCAGAAGCTCCCGGACGCAACGCCTCTGTCATGATTCTGGCCTTAAAGCTCTAAACTCGGTCATTGAGGTTCTCGAACATGCGGATGTCGTGATATCGCTTGTTCCACCTAGCGCTGCGCTTGCTCTGGCCAGGCGCGTTGCTGTACATCGAGAACGCAGTACCGAACGGCTGCTGTACATTGACGCGAACTCCGTCTCACCAATGACTGTGGCGCAGATCTCAGAAGTGCTGCGTCCGGCATCGATCGACTTCGTTGATGCTTCGATCTTCGGTTTGGCTTCCCAACTCCGGGAACGGGGAACGTTGTACCTCAGCGGATCGCGTGCAAGTCAACTAGCCGCTCTGTTTGCCCCGTTACTGCGGGTCAAGGCCGTCGGCGATATAGTTGGTCAAGCATCGGCTCTTAAAATGATCGTCTCCGGGATACCGAAGGGCTTGTCTGGACTGTTTGTCGAGACCATGCTGTTCGCCCGTGAGATGCACCTGCTCGACGAAGCGATCGAGGCCTGTGATGAACTTTACCCTAGCATCATGGAAGTGATAAAGCGGATGCTCCCCACGTATCCGCTCCACGCGCGGAGACGGTGCGAAGAATTGCTGGCAGTTGAAGAAACCATGTTGATGAGTGGTTTGAAGCCTCGAATCGTGCCCGCCGTGCGAGCAGTCACTTGTGATGTGGCCAGAGCAGACTGGTCGAGCAACAACCATGACCTTCGGCAATGGACAATCAGCGACATAATCGAGCAGATGCACCAAGACCGAGCATTGCAAACACCGGAGCTTCAATCGTCCGATGTCCCAGAGCGGCCACGCAACTGGCAGGCGTTAATGCCCGCCCTTCCAGACGAGAAGCCGCGACCTTGATGTCAACCACGCGGCAAGCAGAGCGATCTCTGACGGAGACGCTTTCCACCCGGCGGGTATTATTGGAGATGATTTTGTGGGTATAAAGCGGCTGATCAAGCACAGTTTAAACGAACTCCTAAAGCGCCGTGGCTTCGAGATTGTTCCAACGGAGATCCTTTATGAGTGGCAACGGACCTGTCCTGGTCGGCCCCGCCGGCAGAACTCTCCGCTACCAGAAACTGCAGCGAGCTATCTTAAGCCGGACAACCCGAGATTGGTAGACCTCCAGTGTAGATACAGGCAGTTTGATCCAGTTGTGACTACACCTCTCGTTTGGACCGACGGATATGTCCTACCAAAAGACATCGCCTATTTCCGCGGGGACAACGCCTGGGTGTGGCAGGCACGAGGTAAAAACGCAGACGCCCTCGCCTACACGATGACTATGCATTATCTGAAGTCCCTTGACCATCACGGCCTCGTCGATAAATTCAGCGACGACGATGCCTTCGGAAACATTACCTACCCGATTGGCGGTCGACAGGTCTCTCGCGATGTTCTTGATTCGATCGGAGAAATTTACTTCCTGGATCGGCACCTGGGAATTGGTTCTCGTGCGGGCCTTCGCGTCCTCGATATTGGAGCAGGATACGGACGCTTGGCGCATCGCATGGTAAGCGCCGTCGACGGGATTGAGCGGTATCTTTGCACAGATGCCGTTGCCGCTTCCACTTTTGTCAGTGAGTACTATTTGCAATATCGCGGTGTTAAAAAGGCTTCTGTGATTCCCTTGGATGAGATCGATACCGCGCTTCGCGATCACCCTATTGATATCGCCATTAATGTTCACAGCTTTTCAGAGTGTCAAATCCAGGCGATCGAATGGTGGGTACGGCTACTGAGACGGCATCGTGTTAAGAATTTGATGATAGTTCCCAACCGCGGTAAGGGCTCCGGCGATCGGCTCCGCACCAATAACGGGCACGATTTCCTCCCACTTTTGGAACAATATGGGTACCGCACAGTATTGAAGGAGCCCAAATACCTTGACCCCGTGGTTCAGGAATGTGGGCTCTATCCGAGTTGGCGCCATTTGCTGGAATTGCGGACATAATTGCTAAAGCGGCAGATTACTGTCCGACAGAAGAAGCCAGACTACCCGTTGCTCGAAAACACAGTCAATTACCATCATGCGGTATCTGCTTACGTTTTTGCTTTCGCTCTTTGGTACAACCGCTTCTGGTCAGGCGGGTAAAGTAACACCGATATTATCTCCGGCAGGAACAGTAGCGCAGTTTTATAAGCCACCATTGAAAGCTACCGACAGAGCAACGCATTCTATATGGCCTGTAATGCACTGTACTGGAAAATGTGCTGCCGGCGTTGACCATGCGTTTTCTGGGACGCCTTCTGAACAAATTCCTATTGAGCCTGCGCCAAGCGGCATCATAGGACCTGGCGCAACAGGGTCGGCGATTACACCACCTAATAATCTTTATGTAGCAACAGACGGCAGCGACTCAAATCCTTGTACAGAATTTTCGCCATGTGCAACTCCAGATTACGCTTTTAACAATTTAGCAAGACCAGGAGACACAGTATGGGTAGCGGCGGGTGTTTATAGTTATACTCGTGAAGTCCATTTTACTTCTTCAGGTTCATCAGGACATTATATTACGCTCGCCTGCGCAACGCGGGGAGCATGTACTATCACAAATAACGTTACCGGCAATAGCACTGTCATCGAGATGGATGGAGATTATCAGACCATCAATGGATTCGTAATCACGAATACCGGTCCCGGAAATAATCTTGGCATCTATGTTACGGCGTCCTTCATAAATATCACACAAAATATTATTCACGGAATTAGAGCGGACTGCTTCTCAAAAGCTGGCGGAGGAGGAATTCAATTGGCGGATCGTGTCTCCCACATCACGATTGATTCCAATCTTGTCTACGATATTGATATGCCCGGCGGCATACCTGTGTGCCCTGCGGATAGTAATAACATAGACGGAATCATAGCAGAATCCATAGGTTCGTCGATAGTAATCACAAACAATATAGTCTATTGGACTTCCGGAGGCTGGGGAATCTTGTTAGGTCCGGGTAATGGCGGAGGAGGAAATGAGCCAACGGATCAGATCAGCAACAATCTCATCTTTAAGACAGCAAGAGGAGGCATCGTACTCCTGGTAGGTGGCGTTTATGTCACAAACAATATCATAATTGACAATGGAACGCAGACCGGGAGCTGCGCCATCCAGAACGTCTCTGGGCTATCAGAGAACTACTACAACTCCGAGCTATACAATAACAACGGAGGAAACTATTGTCGCGACTTACCACCGCAGTAACGACCATATCAAGGCCGGGGACATAGCCGTTGATCCAGCTTTAGGTACGACTTTGTCAATTGGCAAGCGATGGATCTGGAGATTATCATGAGCGTGTAGAATCGCCAACAATAGGAACCGGTTCATCTGCAGGCACTCCACCAATGTACGACTATGACGGTAACAAAGAAAAGACCCATTAGATATAGGACCTTATCAGTGTCTACTGAGCGGGGCCAAACTCTAGAAATCCAGATGATAAGCACACGCGGAAAAACACACGTACACAATTGTTAATTATTTGACGACTATGTAGCATTTGCGGTCCTGCATCGCCATGTTTATTTGACTCAACGTCACCTGTTAAGACATGGATGTTCCGGGGTGGCCATATAGGGGCGCCGGGTTTCCAATGAAGTGTAACACGAAGGAAGATGTTAAATACGGCCAACACGATCCTGTTTCCTGCGGAGCCGTCGGGAAGTGGTACGTCAGATACGGTATGCCTGCCTTATTTTGCGCCCGAGATGGTATCACCCTCGGCGGGAAGATACTGGCGCACGTTAAGACACCTGCGCGCTTCGCAGCTCTGCTATTTTGTGGGCCGTCGTGTAATAGGTGGAAATGATATCAGTCGCTGGCCAGACGCCCTTGTCGCCATTAATACCGACGAGAAGCTGGAGAAAGTACGCGAATGGGAGCCGGTCTTAGCGCGACAGATCATCCGCGCGGGCGGTGTTAGTTTTGGTAAAGCGTCGGCCGGAGAATCGGATATCGTTCCCTGGTACGCCAAGGAAATAGCGCGGCGGCGAACGTATCATGCGAACTATTGCGATTTCCTGAATGTCGATCTGAGTGCGCCGGAGGATTCAAATCTCCTTCGTCGAGCGACAAGGCTTGCCCTCAGCTGGTGCGATCAGAATCCGACTGGCACAGAGCTAGGATGGCAGCCTTTTTTTCTATCACTGCGAATAGTTAACTGGCTGAAATTTCTCACCCGTAATGCTGTACGTGCAGAGGAGGCAGGCGATAAGGCACAAATCGACCGTCTTTTGGCAAGTCTTCGCGTTCAGGTGCTCTCATTGGAAAGCCGATTGGAAAGGGAGCTCCTGGCAAATCATCTCTTAAAGAACGCTAAGGCGCTGGTGTTTGCCGGGACGCTGCTCAAGGCTCCGGAAAGCGGCCGGTGGCGCGTTCTTGGCGAGCACATTCTGCGAGAGCAAATTGCTGAACAGGTTCTTCCGGACGGCGGCCATATCGAACGGTCGCCGATGTATCATGCCTGGATTCTCGACCACATGTTGGACATTCGGAACTTATTCGCTTTTCATCGTCCCATGTCTTCGAAGATTGCGTCAGAGGTGTCGAATTGTATAGAGCATATGACGCGATATCTCATCCAGATTATTCATCCAGATGGAGAGATCCCGCTTCTCAACGATTCACAGCTGGGTGTCACTCGGCCAACTTCAGAGATTATTAAGGACGCCGGGGCGCACGAGGTGACGACCCGGCCGTGCGGCAACGAAGTGCAAGTCCTCAGAGATACGGGCTATGCCGTAATTCGGGACCTGAGTTCTCAAAGTTTCCTCATTTTCGATTGCGGCCGTTTGGGTCCTGATTACCAACCGGGACACGGTCACTCTGATGTTCTGAGTTATGAGTTGACGCTGCAGGGTAAGCGGGTGATCGTGGATACAGGTGTCAGCTCCTATGAACTGAGCGCTGAACGCCATTATGAACGGTCTACGGCAGCCCACAATACCATTCGCGTGAACGGCAATGAACAGGCGGAGATCTGGGGCAGCTTCAGAGTGGGGCGGCGCCCCTCGGTCAGCCCCATCCGGCATGGTCAATCTACTCACATCCAATTCGTGCAGGGAGCCCACTTCGGCTATAGACACTTGGGTGTAATTCACTCCCGCGCTATCGTTCATCTGGGCGTCGACTCCTGGGTATTTGCGGATCGTGTAACCGGCAGCGGGACACAGAAGCTGGAGTCATTCATCCACTTCCACCCCACCGTCAATGTTCGGCCAATAATCGACGGTCCTATATCTCCCGTGGAGCTAATGGTTCCGAGGTGGACTCTTGAGTTTGCCGGATTGCGTTATTTATTGATGACTTTTGGCAATGGTACGTTAACTCAAACTGAGGCATGGTATTCTCCTGGGTTTGCGATCCGCCTGCCCCAATCCGTCGTTCATTGGACACGGAAAGGAGACCTCCCGGCGACAATGCTCTATGCTGTTGTGCCGCAGGGTACGCCGGCAATCGCAGTTGGCAACCCGGAGAACCCGGAAGGTATAGAAATCAACGGGCACTTCATTCCAATGCATTGGGAGGCGGCTCGTTGTCGAGGGCGATGATGATCAACAAATTATGATGCAATATCTTCTTCCGATCGTCGAGAATCATTCCCGGGAATCGCGAATAGAGGATTTATATGAACTTGAATAGGATGAAGCACTTTCATCTCGTGCCGTCCGCAGGAAGAGAGCGAGATCATGACTTTTAATCGCGATCTTCGCAACGTTGGGGTTATTGGCTTATGGAGACCGGGGTCCTTCCAGAGTTTCACGTTTTGAGCCCCCGGTGGCCACCGCAGCTCCGGTAAGGATGATTGCAGGACAACGCTACTATGTCTCGCCAGCTGGCCGTGACTCTAATGACGGATCGCAGGCTCACCCCTGGGCGACGATCGGTCGAGCCGCTCGCCAAGCTAAACCAGGTACCGTAGTCCTGGTCCTTCCCGGCGCCTATGTCTCCGCCGGGGAAATCAAGACCGAGTGCGAAGGGGACGGCCTCAGCCAGAATCACCTTTGTCTCCGAAACACAATGGGGCGCAACACTGATTTCGACCTCCAAAGGAAATTCAGCTGTCTGGGAAAACGAGGGCGACTACGTAGACATCAAGGGTTTCGATCTCACAGGCAGCGGCAGCCTGGGTATTTTCAATCAAGGCTCCCACGTTCGTATCATCGGCAATCACGTCCATGACATTCCTGCCTGGGGCTGCGGTCAAAACGGCGGCGCGGGCATCCACAATGGCAACCCTTCTGCACGGGATGATGACGTCATCGGCAACGTGGTGAACAATGTCGGTGATTACAAGAACCCGTGTCCGCGCGTGCAGGGAATCTACTATGCGAACTTGGGTGGCCGGGCTTCGGATAACATCATCTATCGCAACCAGGGTTGGGGCATCCATGCCTGGTATGCCGCAAGCCGTACCGTGATTGTTAACAACAGCGTGTTCAATAATGGTTACGGCGGCATCTTGATCGGCGCCCCGGACGATCCCAGCCGGCTAAATGACTACACAGTGGTATCTAATAATATCGTTTATCGCAATGGCTTGAACCCTAAAGCGTGGCGGATATGGGATTGAGGAACTTGGCAATACAGGAACCCATAACCTCTATCTCAATAATCTTGTTTTCCAAAACGGTCCCGGGCGACTGGCATTTGCAAAATGGAAACAAACCTTCGGGAACGATTAACGCGGACCCTCAATTCGTCAACTACACCGGCGATAGCAAGGGAGACTATCACCTTCGGTCTACCAGTCCCGCGCTCAAGAAGGGCGCAACCCGAGGGGTTCGAAGCAGCGGCCGTAAGGCCCGGGTAGAGAGTTCGAAGACAAACCTGGGGGCCTATAGCATCGGAACGTTGCGCAGCGAATAGATCCTCCCATAGCGAGGTTCGACCATGGGTTTCCGAACTGATTACTTCGACGGCAGGGCTCAGACTTCCTGACCTGCTATTGCTTCCGTTGATCTTTGCCGGTGTGCTTCTCGGGCTCGCCGCCGGCATCGAGAATTTCCGTCTGCTGGGAGCCATCAGCGGTCTACTATTTTTGCTGGCTTGGCCGATTGAGACAGCAGTTGGCATTTATGCTTTTCTGATTCCGTGGGAAGACCTGACTGTTGTCAGCCAAGGTTCCGATCGAACTACCCTGCTATGGTATGCAGGAGGGATCGCAATTGTAGTGCTGGTGAGCATCGGGGTGATACGCCAATGCATAATCAAGCCGCCACGGGCGGCGCTTTTCTGGTCGTTATTGATTTTGTGGGGCGCTACTTCCGCGCTTTGGGCAATCAAACCAGAGGATTCTGTAGTGAGAATTCCGACGGCGGCCAGTTTGTGCCTGCTTTACCTGGCAGCAGTCTCGGTGCGAATCTCACGTAAGGAACTCTCATGGATTACTCTCCTGACCGTCGCCGGCGGTTGTACGGCTGCGCTGTACTCGGCTTATGAATACTTTCACGGTAATGCAATGCTGGGTTTCGAAGGAAACCGCGCCTCACTGGTAGCGGCTTCGGAAATAGCAGACCCAAACGTTTTTGCCGCCAGTCTCCTGTTGCCATTATCGATAGCATTCGGCGAGGTACTTTCCTGCCGCAGTCGGCTGCGCCGTTTGTTTATGTTGGGAGCCACTGGAGCGATTGCTTTTGCGGTATTCCTCACGATGTCGAGGGGGGCACTGCTTTCCATGCTCGTACTAGCGTTCGTGTACTTCCGCCGGCTCCGCCTAAACTGGCGGATGTTTATTCCTGTCGGGATTGCGGCAGCCACCTTGCTCGCTGTTCCTAATCTATTTTTTCATCGTTTTGAGGAAGCTGCTGCCAGCAGGGGCGCTGGAAGGCTGGATATATGGGAAGCAGGGCCTAAGGGCCTTGGGGCACTATGGCGTTACGGGCGCGGGATTGGAAAATTTCGGAGATGCCTATACCCAATACGCCGGTTCTGCAACTTTTTTTCGCGGTTTCGGTCGTGCCGCTCACAATGTATACCTGGGTACCTCGGTTGAACTTGGAATCCTCGGCATCGCTCTGTTGTTGGCCGCAATTGTTTCCCAAATGCGCTCAGTTCAGCGGCTGCGACGCAGCATGAACCACCTGCCTCCAGCGGAGCTCGTTGCCCTCGAAGCCGCCTGCTGGGCGATGCTTTCGGCCGGCTTTTTCCTCGACCTTCTCTGGCGCAAGGTGTTCTGGTTTTCGTGGATTCTGCTTGTTCTTACCATGAATGCCTGGCAAGAAGACCGCGAGCTTCACCGGCGTGAATTTGAGATCCCAAGGGATTACCGACGGCCCTACTACGATGACCGCCCGCCGACCATCGACGTCGGCGGCGCCGGAATATAAGTAATCATCCGCTGCCTTGCATGTACACCGCTATAACTATGGCGATGCTCGACAAACTTGGGCGCCGCATTAGCTCCGGCGCCCAATTCTATCTTCGGATTGTCAGTAACCGGCCTGCTCCTCATTGGGAATACTGATATGGCCCAATATCGTAACCAGAACCGGAACCTTGAGGGCGCACAGCTCCCATATAGTCATGGCTTGGGGGCGATCCTGCGGTCGAGCCGGCATCGATGGTGGGAGATCCCTGCCTTTCGCTGTAGTTGCCTGAACCATTCGCTTGCCAATTAGAAAAGATAGTTCCTCCCGACGGGTCAACGGCTTTATCTCCTGACTGGATAGCACTCGTGCCGGTGTTGAATCCGGTGCAGTAATTGCCCCCATTGTTATTATAGAATTCAGAATCTGCATAGCCTTCCGACAAACCGGAAACGTTTTGGTAAGCACAGGCACCCGTCTGTGTACCGTTGTCTACCATAATATTGTTCGTTGTGACGACGCCTCCTACGAGGAATACAATCCCGCCGCGTGCTGTACTGAAGATGAGATTGTTGCTTACCTGGTCGCTGGGTACACTGCCGCCGCCGCCATTCCCAGGGCCGATCAAAACGCCCCATCCGCCTGAAGTCCAATAAATGATGTTGTTGGTTATGACTATGTTGTTCCCCGTGGTTTCGGCGATAATTCCGTCAGTCCAATTGGCAGCGGCGTTACATTTTGGCGAGCCATTCGGCATTGAGATATCGTAAATCATATTTGAATCCAGGGTTATATTGGTAACCGTTGGACTGCCTGACGCGATCTGAATTCCGCCGCCGCCTACGTTGGTGCAATCTGTCTCTATCCCGTGAATTGTATTCTGAGTAAGGCTCACGTAAGACGCTGAGATATAAATCCCCAGGTTATTGCCTGACGAACTAGTATTCGTAAAAGTGAATCCATTGACGTTGACATACGGATTCTTCACCCAAAGAACTGTGCTATTTCCTGTCACCGAGTTTTCGATGATGCAAGCTCCCCGTGTTTGGCACGTAAGATTGATGTAACTGCCAGAAGTACCTCCGGTCACAAGTTCGGCCTGGCTGCCGCCGTAATTATATGTTCCCGGGGCAACTGACACGGTATATCCCGGCGCAGTTTTGTTGTTGAAAGCGTACACCGGATCGGCACAAGGACTAGCCTGCGTGCAGGGATTCGAGTTGCTGCCCGATGGCGAAACGTAAACAGTAGAGCTAGGGTCTGATGGAGGTGTGGGTGTCGGTGTGGGCGCCGGCGTGGGTTTGGTGTGGGTGTCGGCGTGGGTGTTGGTGAAGGAGCCGGCTTTGGGGTAGGCGCCGCCGCAATAGTCAAATTTAGAGATGTCGAAGCACTTCTTCCCCCCGCACCAGTAACCGAGAACGCCAAGGTGCTAGTCCCAGCCTTTCCCGGTGTGCCAGATAAAGTCCCCGAGCTACTGAAAGCAAGGCCGCTGTTGCACGCTCCGGAACAGCTATTCATCTTCCAAGTATACGGAGAACTTCCCCCCCCGGCCTTGAGCGTTGTGCTGTAAGCCTTGGATACAACGCCATTTGGAAGCTGAGTACTCTGGATTGTTATTTTAGCGGATGCGGTTGCGGCGATCACAAATATCGCCGGTAAAAAGACAAAGGCTTTCCTCATGGCTATATACCCTCTATTTATTGGCTCAAAAAGCGTTTAGCAGCCGTGCCGGAGTTCCATCGTGCGCCAGGCACACTTCGGCCGATCCCTGCCGTTAGCAAGGTGGGCTCGGCGTTCTGTTCACTTATTTACTGTTGTCGTCGCTTAGTGGTACGAGGACTTCGATAATAATCCGATTGGTTTGAATGCGCCGGCGCTGGCCTTGCATAAGACTGCAATGGAATAGGCGCATGAGGCGTGGCTTGCGGACTGTCCGCGGTTGAATTCGCGAACAACGCGCTCGACGGCGCGTGCGAATGGAGAAGCTCTCGGGACAAAGTTGTCCCAGAGACGGGGGAGTTTGATTTCAAGTTAAATTTCACCTCTAGTTTCAGTTTGCTAGTGCATCGGCTTTTGGCAGGATTACAAAGTGGAGGGAATTAAATGGAATCCGCGCCCGCCGGTGGCACACAATGTGCTCGCGTGCCCTATAACAGGGCTACACCGTCAATTGCACTCCTGGAGGCCGATCTCCCGGAGCAACCGCGTGGATAGATTTCTACTTGTGTTCACCACACTATAAATGCAATCAAAAATGAGCGCAATGCAACGCAAGCGTAAAACATTACAACTTTTGCGGCACTCGCTCGTGCGGCGACAAAGTACACGGAACAGGAATAAATGACAGTGTGCATCGGCGCAAATTACTCGATGTAATCGGCGGTGTGCGTATCGATCCCTATCGCAATCACCTCACACCGTGCGTCGGCAATGAATCGATGTTAAACAATTCTTCCAACGCGAGCCCCATTTTTGCAGGAGAAAACAAGTGACCATCCTTTCCGATCGTCAGGATGAACGTTGCCGTCCGATTGTCTCTGTTGTCATGCCTGTCCGTAATGAAGAGCGTCACATTGAAGCTGTTCTGAAGTCGGTTCTGCAGCAGGAAACACCCGGTTTCGAGTTGGAAATCATTGCCGTAGACGGCGACTCCTCGGATGCAACCCGCACGATCATCAACCGGCTCGCGGAGGCAGACCCTCGCGTGAAAGTCGAGGTCAATAAGCAGAAGAAGACACCCCACGCATTTAACCAGGGTATCCGGGCTGCGCGGGGAGAATACGTTTGTATTCTTGGCGCGCACACCACCTATGCCGGAGACTACATCGCCACATGTCTTGAAGAGATGAAGGCGCACGGCGCATGCGGCTGTAGCGGGCGTGTCATAACTCGCGCCGGCGGTGACGGGTTGCAGGCCAGATTAATAGCATGGGTGCTCGGCCATCCCTTTGGTACTTCAACCGGATCGATGCGAACCTGTGGGGCGGGGTTCGCGGACACGATTCCCTATCCGGTCTTTCTCAAGAGCGCCCTTCTGGAGGCCGGCGGTTATGATACGCGCTTGCATCGCAACCAGGACAATGACCTAAATCAAAGACTCCGCGCACTCGGTTATAAGCTTTACATTACGGACCGGACCGCTTGTGAGTACTTCGTTAGTCCAAGCGTATCGTCGCTCGCAAAATACGCGTTCAACACTGGGGCTTGGAACGTGATCAGCTTGAAAAGCAATCCTGCGTGCATGTCACTGCGCCACTTCATTCCTGGCGCCTTTGTGATAGCGCTCTTTCTTGGCCTTGCCGCATCTTTGCTTTCCATAAGTGTGACGGGGGCTGCCCGATGGTGGTTATCCATTCCGGTCCTCTTGCTTGGTGCGGTGTATCTAATTGCCAGCATCGCTGCTGCCGGCCACGTTTCATTTCGAGAGAGATCAGTAGAGGCCATGTTCACGCCCGTCATCTTCCTTCTCCTTCATGTTTCTTATGGCGTGGGGACATTGTCGGCGATACTAAGCGGTGCGCACCCTCCGGCTTCCGAGTTCAACCGCGGCCGCGAGGTTGTGGAACGCTCTTGAGACGTCAAGAAACCACCCAGAATATATGAAGCGCCGGGGGTCATCGTCAATAGGACATGTTTACTGAATTTATCAGGTGCTACAGCACTATCGCGGACGCGCTCAATCGGAGATGCGTACGAAGGTTGAAGTGACAAGTGGAGGCTGTTACGAAGGTCTGGTGATTTAAAGAGCAGCAGGTGAGACGATGACCTCGCGAGAGCGAGGTCATCGTCGTTTATGGGGTAAATTCCAGGTGGGGGGACGGAATCAAGGGACGCTGTTCCCCTGGTAGTAGACGATGTTGTGCCGGCAGATCATGCGTGCCGGAGGATCGATCCTTCGATCCTTCAATGCTTTTGTCGCAAGACTTGTGGTGTCGGAGCTTGGCTTCGAGCGCGCTCGGGGCGCTGAGACGGGATGTTCTGGCTATGATTCGCGCCACCGTGATCGGATAATGGGCTATGTCGGGATGGGATGCCATGTCGAACCAGCGTGTTCAGCCGCAGATGTATGGAGTGAACGATCCATCGATGGCGCAGCGCACGGTGCTGGCTGCGATCGCCGGTTGCTGCGCCGCTATGGCTTGGTGGTTATTGTTTGGCGGAGGCATCGCCGTCGTGGGTACCTGGTTCGGGCGGAGATGGGCGAGCGGAGATACCACCCGGCGCATGTGTCTCGCCGCCGCACTCTCCACCTACTTCATCCGCCTGCTCTTCACGGAGTTCGTCTTCCTCAAGCGCGGCGTGAGCTGGACCGAAGTCTTCACCATCGTTCCATGGGTGTTCTTCATATACCTGCTGCTGGCCGTCTCCGGCGGAACGAACCCGGACCAATTCGGAATTGGGAGCAGCGCGGGCGCTCTCCTGTTTGTCCTGGGGTCGTGGATTAATTCCCATGCCGAGTATGCGCGCTATGCGTGGAAACAACAGCCTCAAAACCGGGGAAAGCTCTACATACTGGGAATGTTCCGCTACACGCGTCATCCGAACTACTTGGGCGACCTGATCTCCTTCTCAGGTCTTTGTCTGATGGCGGCCCGTTGGTTCACGGGCATCATTCCAATACTCATGTTCGCCGGCTTCATTTTTGTCAATATCCCCGCACTCGACGCGCACCTCCACCAGCACTACGGCGCCGCATTCGACGAATATGCGCAACGCACACGGAAGCTGATCCCCTTCGTTTACTGATGCAGGACAGTCGAAACAACTGCAACGATGGCGTTTTTTTAGTTATGATGAGCATCCCTGTGCACGAACCAACAGAGGAGGATGTGACTCTGGATTACCCGGTGAACATCAAGCCAGGGTGTAGCCGTTCTCAAGCGAGAAATCTGTGGTTAAAAACTACGCGGTTTCCGCTATGGCTTGGCGAAGCTGCGCGACGAAATGCGGCACCACCTGGTAGGGATCGTAGGGCTTTCCTTTCACCGAGAGGGTCTCAATAGGCAGGTAGCCGCGATAGCCTGAAGAACGCACAATACCAAGAAATTTTTTCAAATCAAGCGGCAGATCGCTTGCCGCGCCGAAGGGACTCTGTTTGACCTGCCAGTTGACGGCATAGGGCGCGAGCAACTTCATGTCCTCATAAGGGTCTTTCGAGCGGAAGTAGCCTGTGTCGATAATGGGGCCGCACCACTCCGAGTTGACCAGGTTGAGCAACTTGAGCAGATTGGCTCCTGTTTCGAGAAAGTCACCGTGGTTCTGGACTCCGATGATAACGCCGTGCTGCTTGCCAAACTCGGCACACTCCCGGAGATCGTCCGCTTCCCAAGCGGCAACCTGATCCCAGGTAGCGCCTTTGGCGACATCGTGCCAGCTCAGCCCCCTCATCTGGGTATCGGCGAAGACCCGCATTACGGGCGCCCCAAGCTTCGAAGCGACGACCACCCAATCTTTGATCGTCTGCACGTCGCCGGCGCGTTTCGCCTTATCCTGCTGGGTGAAATTGTTGCGGACTCCGGTACCGCTGATGCCTATGCCCGATTCAAAGGCCTTGCGCTTGAGCCGATAGACATAATCGTCGTCCGGCACGGCTGGAAAACCAGGGAAGAAATAGCCTGTGGCGTCGAACCCGTCGATGTTGTACTTCGCGCAGAAATCTACCAAATCGAAGAGATCAATGCCTTGGCGGTGATGCTTGATCTTGGCATTCAGCAGTTTCGCAAACGAATAGGCATTCAGCGAGATTTTCAACTCGGAGCTGCCGGACCGATGAATGGGCTGTATATCGGCAAACGCGGACTCGTCCCGGAGACCCCAACCAGTTGCGGCCGCCAGCGAAACCAGGCCGGCGCACTTCAAAAAAGATCTCCTGCCGGTCTTTCCGGTTGTGGACAGCTCTACCCTCTCGCTCTTCACTTGGGTTCTCCCTTGGTGTTTCAAGCTAGACGGATAGAGATGGGCTAGCCAAGTAAATTCACCGTAAGCGGCTGGCCCCGGACCGGTTTGTGGAATCGGCTCGTATTTTCAATGCATTAGAGTGTGAGGTCTTTACGTAAAGAGTTCCGTCGCGCCTGTATCAGGGCGATGCCGCCCCCGATCGATTTGAAAACAGTTCCGCAGATACAGCATGAAAATAGCCATAGGCGGGCCGCAGGCCCATCACCACTCCGGTCGAGATGTGGCACGACTTTAGTCAGGCCTGAGGCTGGCGGCAAAGAACAATGCTGGTTAAGCGGCGCAGGCTGTTGCGGCTCTCCACTCGCAGCAGAACTTCAAAATAAGCCAATCCGCTTCCCCTGTGCTGCGGCAATTCGGAATGAAGTCGCGCGAGAGATTGCTGGTTGGAGAGAAAGTCGAGAGCGGCATTCACAGCGGTCCCACCCGTGCCGGAGATGATCAGCACGTTGCCGTTCCCATCCAGGTTGGGGAGAAAGGCAACGGAGGCATAGCTTTCGTGCGGCCTGGTGGAATCGGCAGCCGTGTGGTACTTCGCCGGATTGGCGGCATTCAAATCGACGGGATAGTAGGCGCCAGCGGATGTGTCGTAATCCCACCGCAGAGTGAGGTGTCTCTCAAAGGGCTGGATCCAAGGATTTGAATGGCTGTTACCCAACAAAATTACGTTTCCATCCTTCACTTCGTGGAAAGAGAGATCACGTGCGAACCGGACGTTCGCGCTGCTTTGGAATTCGCCTGCAATATGGACCAGTTTTGGAACAAGAGAGACATTTTCAAAACTGGACTGACGCCTGAGAAGCAACGCTCCGGTGAGATCCCGGTTGATCTGCCCGGAATCGCCCGAGGAGATGGTGGGACGATAGCTCCGTTCGAAATATGCGGGGAGGCCAATTTCCCCACCCGTGAATTCCTGGTAAAGCCCGAGGCCGGCGTCGTCAAGCACCACATCGGTCGGGACGTGAGCAAGAAATATCTGGGACCAGAATTGACGTACAGTTTCTCCTGCCATCAAGTTGCTGCCGGAATGGGCTCGGCGGACCAGCAAATAAAGTGTTGAGCACGCGAAGCAGGCAGCGAGAGCGATCGGGAGCCACATCTTCCAATTAAGCCCATGCCCAGGCGGAGCTCCGGAAAAAACTGAGAAAACAGGGAGCACTTGGCCGGCAGACTGCGGAGCTGAAGATTGCAGCGGCGAGGGCTGCGGGACCAGAGCCGAAGCATTGGGCCGGGGCCGGAAAACCGGAGCGTAGTTCCCTTTCGGGATATCTATAACGATAGGTTCCTGGCTGCCCTCGGCGGAAAAATACCGCTCAATGCGCTTGCGCAGCATCGAGGCGTGAACCCGGACGATGTTATCCGCCATCGTGTCGTAGTGAACAGGACGGCCGAATACCTCGCGGCCGACCTCCTGTTCGTGTATATCGTCTACGGACTCCTCAAGAACCCGGCCACAGAGATAAAGGAACATCTCGCTTAACCGGGCGGACTTACTGAGGTAACTGCTGGAGACGACCCGTTGCACCAGCAACCGCCGGGCATCCTCCGACGGGTTCGAATTCTTCTCAACCATCCCAGTGAAAACGCTACCTGAGACGAACCTCTCCAGTCAACGAAGCCGGTTTTCCGGTTTTTTACGTAAAGAACGAACCTCGCAAATCCATGGAATAAATAGGTTATGCGAGGCACGGATCCACCTTAACCGTAAATTAACTTGGCGCTGTTCCCCTCGTGGAACTTTACTCGTGACGACGGCATGAAAGGCCCGGCAACTTCTCCTGGGGCGCTGAAGCGCTCCTCCAAAACAAATTACGGGGACTTCCAGCAAAAGAATTTTGCCGCAGCATATTGGGGGCTCGTCCCTCCCAAACGAAGGATTTGTAATGAGGCAGCTCAAGTTCATCACCATATTTCTCCTGGCCTTTACTGCGCTGAGCCTCAGCTCAAAAATCTGGGGCCAGGCAGTCAGCGCGACCTTGCTGGGAACCATCACGGATCAGACCGGCGCGGTTGTTCCCGAGGCGGCCGTGACAATTCAGGAAGAAAGAACCGGCATCAACTACACCAAGCAGACCAACGCCAGCGGAAACTATGAATTTCCCAATATCCGGCCCGGTTTATATAGCGTGAAGGTCGCGCGGCCGGGATTTGAGACCGCCGAAAGCAGGGATATCGATGTGGTGGTGAACAGCACGGTGCGTGCCAACCTGGCGCTTACCATAGGTGTGACGAGTCAGCAGCTGGGGCTTTCATTGGAGATCATTTATTTAAGAACTGAGGAAACACACGATGTCCTGGAAAACGGCAGGCAATACGGCCACCATATTCGTAACTATTGCGGCGTTCATTGGGCTAACAACCACGCAATTCTTTGCCCAACGGTCTGTACAGAGGCCGAAGATTCTCGGTATTTCTCACGTTGGGTTCTTCGTAAGCGACCTGCCGAAATCGATCTCCTTTTGGGACGACTTTCTGGGATACGCCGAGCCTTATGACCTGAAGAAAAAGGATGGCACGGTACGGATCGCCTTCATCAAGATCAACGACCATCAGCACATTGAATTATTCAACGAAGCCCCGCCAGAGGGGGGTTCGATGTTGAGCCATTTCGCCTTCATCGTGGATAACGCAGAGCAGATGCGGGAATACCTGGCCTCGCGGGGCATTCCAGTGAAACCTCATGTAGGCAAAGGCCGGACGGGCGATCTTAATTTCGAGATCAAAGACCCGGATGGGCATCTGGTGGAGTTTGTGCAACCTGAGCCTGACGGGATGGAGGCTCAGAACAGGGGTAAGTTCCTTCCGGCAGCGCGAATTTCAAAAGAAATTATGCACGTTGGCTTCCTGGTTGGGAATAGCCGGAAGTCAATGGATTTCTACGGAGACATACTCGGTTTTAGAGAGTTCTGGAGAGGGAGCACATCCGGTAAGGAGCTGAACTGGATCGACATGCGAGTGCCGGACGGCAAGGATTATGTAGAATTTATGCTGTACAAGAACATGCCGCCGCCGGATAAGTGGGGGGTAAAGAACCATGTCTCCCTGATGGCGCCAAGCGTGCAGAAGGCGATTGAGACTCTGGAGAGCCGCCCCGCCTATAAGGTCTATCAGACCTATGGTAAGCCCCTTAAGATGCAGGTAGGGGTGAACGGACGAAGGCAGGTGAATATCTTCGATCCGGACGGAACGCGCGTGGAGCTGATGGAGCCCAATACCAGAAGCGGCAAACCCGTTCCGTCGTCGACAGCCCCGCCGCCGCAGTAGCGGTACGGAGCGGCGCCCGACCTCTCCCTTCGCTGAGTAATGAGGATTTTATGAAACAGCAAAAAGTAGCTCGCCGCCAGTTTCTCAAGACAGCCGGAATGGGCGCCCTGGCGGGGAGCGCAGGACTGATCGGAACACCGCCGGCAGAAGCCGCCTCCGCGGATGAGGCTCTCTTGCAAGCGAAGCTGCCGCGCCTTTTCACAGGATGCTGTGCTTACTCCTATGGCAAGGAATTGAACCACGGTCAAATGACTTTGGAAGATTTCATCCACAAGGCTGTGGAACTGCGCGTGGACGGGGTAGACATGACCACCTACTATTACAAATCCACAGATCCCGCATATCTGGATAGCCTTCGCCATCTGGCATACAAAAATGGCGTCCCCCTCTCGGGGACTGCCTGTGGAGTCAGCATGGTGGAGGCGGATCCGGCCAAGCGCGCTGACTCGCTCAACGAAATCAAGAAGTGGGTAGACGTGACGGATCGTTTGGGAGCCTCGCACCTGCGGGTATTCGCGGGCAAGCTTCCACCAGGAGCCACTCTGCAGCAGGCGATCGGCTGGGTAGTCGAAACCATGAAGGCTGCTGCTGATTATTCCGCGCAGAAAGGCATCATGCTTGGACTGGAAGATCATCAGGGTGTCTCACAAAGCGCGGATGTATGCCTGGAAGTAATGCACCGCGTGAACTCGCCCTATGCCGGAATCAACCTGGACATCACGCATTTCGTTCCCAAGCCGGAACAGGATGAATATGCGCAGATTGCGGCGTGTATTCCGTACGCGACTAATACCCATATACGGGACCGCTTCGACGATCACACGCCGATCGATATGGACCGTGTGTGGAAGATGTTCGCCGAGGCGGGATTCAAGGGTTACATGTCCATCGAGTACGAGAGCAAATACGAAAACAACGAACCAGCGGAGACAGGAGTGCCGAAGTTAGTCGCACAGGTGCGGGCGCTCTGCCGGAGATATTCGACGGTGTAATCATTACGCACGGAATCGGTTATCAGATAGTCGAGAAGCGGCATTTTCCCTGGGTACTTCTCTTCGCGATGCTTGGGGGCACGGTCCTTGGGGTTCAACTCGCAGGATTTGTGCAGGTGCGCGGACGATCTGGCGCGAACAGAAAACGCCGCTCCGATATACTTCATTAGAGGGAGCGCAATGAGGGCGGCAATTCGCTTTCTATGGAATGCGACCAGAGGACATCGGCTAACGCCCTGGCGCAGCGAATACCTGAAGTGGCGGATCGAAACCTATTCCGGTCGCAAAGCCGAAACCATCGACACCCGCGCCTTCTTCGAGTTCTTGTGGCGAGAAAAAATACAGTTGCTCCGCTTTCTCGATTGGACCAATGATTTTGAGGCCCGGACAAGGGTTCGCTCTTGAGCACAGATTCCACGCTCCGCGAGGAAAGAGAATGGTGGAAGCCCTGGACTTTTAGTCCGGGGAAGTGGGCCTTCCAGGCCCAAGGGTAGCTTTGTACTCTAAATGATGCCTTTAGGCGTGGTGGCGTTAACGCTGCCGCGTGGGTTGAAAGAGGATATTCGGATCCTGTCTCGCAAAAGATATCAAAAGACACCCTGAGCAGGCGGGGCGCATTCCAGACAATTCAACACGGACTTCCGAACGCGGTGAACACCAGGGCTATGGCAGAAACAGGATGGATATATCCCAGGCCGCTCCCATCAACGGCCTTTTTCCTCAAGAAAAAGGCCACATTGTGGAATTCATCGAAGCCACACCTTTCCTGTTTCTGCCTTGAAAGCCCGGTCTGCTTGGATCCAACCGTATTCCCGCGGGTCTAAAGACCTGCTACCCCCGGACTGAAGTCCGGGGGCCTCCACCGCCTCTCTTGTGAGAAATCCAAACTAGAGAATGTGTCCCTACTTACGGCCATGCGCGGTCGTGGCATTGTCCGGACCCAAATCCGTGTGCGGATCGGAACTGGTGTCTCCAGGCAGGCGAGTTTTCAATGGCTCGGGTTCGTTTCCGGGCAAGTTAGGCCCCACAGCGGACGCATCAGGATCTGCACGATCTTGCGCCAACGTGCGCAGATCCAAACCGCCGGCGCCCTCCTGTTCCGCCCCTGAGGAAGGTGACTGGTTGAGCGGCAGTTCGGTACCGAGAACGTCTGCAAAATTGCCTTCAGACTCGAGGGTCGGACCGATATGCCGTGTCGCAGCATTCACGCTAGAGGATGCCGGCGCTTGGCTTGGCGATTTCGCGGCTGAATTGGAATCCTTCGATTGATTGGCCATGCTACTAATCTCTCCTCATCTGGGACGGCGCGAATACCGAATGGAGTTGCCACGCGTTTCTCCCTTTGACACTGACCTCCTCGGCCAAAGCTCTGCCGCCAACCGGTCTTGTGACCCGACCAGCGCAGTATTTCTTCCCCTTGAAACCTTAGCGGCGCAGAACGTGCGCGATCCTGCAATCGGCGTTACATAAGATGGATGGCGAACTGCCGCTGGGCGACGTTCGCACGATGAACCAAAGAGTCGCCGAATCCATCTCCGCCGCCCGCTTTTATAGGCTTCTCTTAACCCTTCTGGGCCTCTGCGGTTTGGTCCTTAGCGGAGCCGGGATTTACGGTGTAGTTGCCTATTTTGTCGACCGGCAGAGGGCAGAGATCGGTATTCGCATGGCCCTGGGAGCAACTCGCGCCGGCGTTCTGCTGCTCGTTATGCGGCAAGGGATGCGCCCGGTACTCGCCGGGACCGGCTTCGGCCTCTTACTCTCCCTGATTACTTCACGCGCGCTTGCCTCGCAACTCTACGGGGTAGGATCCATTGACCCGGTTACTTTCGCCTTAGTAGCCTGTGTGCTGCTCGCGGTCGCGGGCTTGGCCTGTTATGTGCCCGCCCGTCAAGCGGCGCGGGTAGATCCAGTTATCGCACTTAGGAGCGAATAGCCGGCTCAAGCCTTATAGCGTTTTCACAATTACTGTGTCCTGGTGAGAGTTGGCTATGTGCAGGCGTTCTTTGATGGAACGCCTGCGTCGAGAGTAGTTTCTTGGGATAAACCAATCGTGAAAACGCTCTAATATTCTCAGAGGGAAGATTATGAATGCTGGGGGAAGCATGGACCGGCGAAGACTAAACGACGGGGCCTGTGCCGGTGCACAGGCCGTTGATGATTGGGCGCAGAGGCGCTACTTCTCTCCCCTGGTTGGCGTCCAGCGCACGCCGGCGGAGAACGTCGGCTGGTAATACTCACGCTGTATCATGTACTGCGAACTGCCCTGGTAGAACCCAAACACCTCGTTGTTGAGGTTGAGGCCGGACACCACCATACTCAGGTTGTGCCCTATCCCGATGATGCCCTGCGCATCCACCTGGAAATGGGAGTAGAAGTAGATATCGCTGAGCGGTCCGTTGACGCCGCCCGGCATGCCGTCCTGGTACTGATAGCCGAAGATGCTCGCCTGGTTATAGGAAAGACCCATACGCAACGAGTAGCGGCCGCGGTCATAGGTCGGACTGATGTTGAACATGTTGGGTGAATTGCGCAGCAGCCGCGGATGATCGGAACGGCCCGGAATGCCATTTGTGCTGGAGCCGATATAGCTGTAGTTTGCCGATATTCCGAGTCCGCCCAGGAGGCCTGGCAGCGCGGTGTAGTGCTGGAGATACGACGCCTCAAAGCCGCTCAACCATGCGCTGCCGGCGTTGACCGGCTGGGTGGCCAGATAATTTCCTCGATCCTCGGGCGGCGCACCTGGGGGCAGATAGTTAATAAGTTGATAGGTACTCGCAACGATCGGGTCGTGAAGTGATTTGTAGAAGTAGCCGACGGAGATGATGCCGAGCGGCTTCAGGTAATGATCAAACAGGACATCCACGTCGTCGCCGGTTTCGGCCTTCAAGTTGGCGTTACCAAAGCTGACGGAGTAACGGTTGGCGCCGTTGCCGGAAACCGTCCAACTGAGCGGCTGGGCGATGTCCTGCGGGTCGGGGCGCGACATGCCGCGAGCGTAGATGACGCGTACATAGCTGTCTGGCCCGGCATTGAAGCGCAGCGAGGCACTGGGCAGGAGGGTGTAGTATGAGCCGGAGAATGCGTTGGGCGCGACGGTTCCGTTATCGCCGAAGGCAAGGTTGTGAACGCCGTCGAAGGTGTTCTCCACGCGCAGGCCAGCGATGAGACGCACGCCGTTGGAGTAGTCGATGGTGTTCATTATGTAGCCCGCGCTGACCTGCTCAACCAGGTTGAACTGCGAGGGATCCTGCCCCTGCGTGCTGTCGGAGGTGAAGGATGCGGCGTTGCTGTTTGCGTAGGAGAGAACGTCTCCAAGCGAGACGTTGTAGCCGAGCTGATATTTGCCGCCGTTGTAGTAGTTGTGGTTGATCATGCGGTTCGGGAACTGCGACATGCCTACGTTGCTGTTGGGCGTGATGGTGAGCACGTAGGTATCGGCATATTTGTGCTCGTTGCGGAACTTGCCGCCGTACTCGAACACTGCCGACCGGTTGCCGATGTGATAGCGCTTGGCGCCCGATCCGCCGACGCCGAGGTTCAACTGCACAGCGTCGCCGAGGTCGCGGGTGATGTTGTTGAGCGTGAAGTTGGCCGGATTCTGGATCTCGGTGAAGCAGGCCTGGTTCCATTGCGGAAGGTACTTGTTCTTGGTCGCGCCGGGGTTGAACTCGCAGTTGCTCGAAGGAAGCGTCGAGCTGAAGTATGCGTCCGAATACGGCGAATTGCCGTAGGAAGAACGACCGATGTTGGCCTCCCATGTGTACCACGTCGTATTAAGAACGTGGTTGCCGCCAAGGATCAGGCTGCCCACCTGGATATCCGGGTTTCGAAGCTCTCCATCATAGGAAGGAACGCCGCCTTGATTGTGGGGGGCGAGCAACGAAAGGCCGGGCGTGTTGTCCTGCAGCTGGTAGGCCCAGCGGTCGCCGTAGTTCTTGAAATCCGAATAGAGAAAGCGCGCGTAGACGTTCGAGCCATCGCGGATGCGGTAGTCGAGGCTGCCGGCGCCACCGTATCGCGGGCGGAAGTACTGGTATTGCCGGAGGCTCGCGCCATCGAACCACGTCGAACCCTTATTTTCGTCGGGGGTCGGCTCGAAGTCATCGATGCCGCGGCCTTCCCAGTCATACGAGCCGCCCACGATGAAACCGAATTTCTTGCCGGCGCCGAAGCGGCGGCCGAAGGTCGCGGTCTCCGTGGTGTTGCCGCGGCCGTGGATGATGGGCGTATAGCCGCCTATGCCAGTGATTTCAAACGTGGGTGTGTCAGTCGCCGTCTTAGTGACGAGGTTCACAGACCCGCCGATGCCGTCACCTTCCATATTTGCTTGCAGGGTTTTGCTGATCTGGACGGAGTCAACCAGACTGGACGGAATGGCGTCGAACTTGATCTGCCGGACACCGGGCTCTTCTGAGGGGAGGTTGACGCCGTCCACGGTGGTGTTGGTAAGGCGTGGTTCCGTGCTGCGGATCTGCACGTATTTGCCTTCACCCTCGTCTCGCTCGAGCGTAACGCTTGGCAGGCGCCCTAACGCGTCGGCAAGGTTAGCATTGGGGAGGCTGGTGATGATTTCGTTCGGCATTACCTGCAGAAGATTGTCCGCTGAGCGCTCCACGTTGATGGCTTCAGCCTCAGCGGAGGCACGCCCAGCCGTTACGACAACTGTCTCGCCCTGATTGGCGACGCGTAATTGAGCAGCGACGTTTGCGGTCTGCCCCGCGTTGACAGTAACCGTAGTAGTGAACGGGGCCAGGCCAACGTAAGTAATGGTGAGATTATAGGTTCCGGGCGCGAGGTCGTTGATGTAGAACCGCCCCTGCTCATTCGTCGAGGCGGTGAGGACTGGAGACTGTACGGAGATCTCTGCGCCTTGCAGAACTGCTCCAATCGGATCGGTAACTGTTCCGCCTATGGCTCCGCCCGTCTGCGCGCTGGTCCGAGGCAGAAAAGCGCAGAACATCAACGGGAAGGCCAGAAGCGAAACCCAGCGAAGTGGAAGGGACATTCGGTACGTCATTGGCTTCAACTTGAACCCCATTGAGTTCATCTCTTGTGGGATACGAAACTGCGCGGCTGAGCGCGCGATGATTGCCATGCTAGGAAGCGCCGGTTATGGTCAAGTGAACGCCTCTTTAATCCCAGATGAATCTGGCCGAAAAACTCCAGATCCCACTTGCGAAACAAATGTGGGAATACCTGTAAACTTTGACCAACATGCTAAAGTGATGAGACGATGCCGATCGATTTTGCTATTGAGTATCCCAAGGAGGGCGTGGCCGTGGCCGTGCTCGATGGCCGCCTGGAATATGGAGCTGCGCTGCAAGCACTCAAGCCGAAGCTCATGCTCCTTGTAGAGAAGCCTGGAACTACCCTCATCCTCGATCTGGGCAAAGTGCAGTATGCCGACAGCGCGGGTCTCGGGACCCTGCTCTTTTTGAACGGCGCGGCCAAAGATGTAGGAGCGGCGGTGCGCCTTGCCGCCGTAGGCCCGCGTTTAAACCAGATTCTGCAAATCACCCATACCGCGCCACTCTTCAGTATCGATCCCGATGTAGAGAGCAGTGTGGCTCATGCGGGATAACGACCGATCTTCTTAACGGGTGCGCGCTATCTCCGGATTGAGCAAACTCTCGTCTTGTGGATGAAATTTGGTCTCCGGCTCCAGATGATACCGGGTCAGCTCTTCCTTGAGTATGTCGAACGCCTGCTTCGGTGTGTCGGCCATTCGAAATAAGCTACGATCCTCAGGAGAAATGGCGCCCTTTTCCGCCAGCACATCCAAATTGAAAACACTGTTCCAATAAGACGAACCGTAGACCAGAATGTTGATGCGCTTGGCAAGCTTTTCGGTTTGCGTGAGGGTGAGCAATTCAAAAAGTTCATCCAGTGTGCCGAATCCACCGGGGAAAACAACCAGCGCTTTGGCGAGATACGCGAACCAGTACTTCCGCATAAAGAAATAATGGAAATCGAAGTTCAATGCCGGGGTGATGTAGGGATTCGGCGCCTGCTCCAGGGGCAGCCGGATATTGAGACCAATGGTCTTGCCGCCGGCTTCATGAGCACCGCGGTTAGCGGCCTCCATAATTCCGGGGCCGCCGCCAGAGGTAACAACGAAGCGATGCCGGCGCGATTTGAGGGTTTGCGACCACTCGGTGAGCATGTAGGCGAGCTGCCGCGCATCTTCATAGTATTGCGCCATTTCCACCGCCGCTTGAGCCTGGCTGAGACGTGAAGCGGCCGCTTGACCATCCGTGCCGCCATCGTTTGCCGCCCCGGAATCAGTAACAACGTCAGCGTCGTGCTTACCATTCAGGTTCTCAAGCGCCTGATTTGCCAGATCGAGAGCGCCAAAGCGCGCCGAGCCGAAGAAGACGATAGTGTCCTGGATACGCTCTCTGCGGAATCGGGCGAGGGGCTCGGAATATTCCGAGAGGATGCGCACAATGCGGCCGTCGGCACTGTTGAGAAAGCCCGGATTAAGATAGGCGAGGGGTGCACGCGCGAGGGCGGGCGGGGTTTCGGTCTTCTTCTTCATGTTTTTCAGGAACTGGATTCGCGGTAGTGCACCGCCTCGTCGACTGCGATCCAAAGATTCAAGAGACCCAGGGCTGAGACGATTCCGCGCACCGCGCCGTATAGGAGCAGCGCGGACATGCGAGGAAAATAATTGAGTAGGTGGTTTTCAGTCCAGAGCGGCGTCCAGGGAAGCACCAGAACGATGACCCCGATGTAGATACGCAGAACCACATAGAGAAAGAGTTCGAAGCGGCGAAGCCATAAAGGGACGCGGCGAGGAGGGGGTAGCACTGGTCTCCGGTCACGCACGGCCGAGCCGCTTATAGAACTGGACGAAAACAGGTTCGGCTGATACGGCATTCTCGTTGGAGTAGGGCTGGAGCGGCCCCCAGAGTTCTAACCCAACAGTATCACAGCGAGAGCCAATCGGGAGAACTGCCCCTATCCTTTGAAACTGAATGACTATCTGCCGCCAGCGCGGCGCGCAGCTTCTGATTTTTAAGAAGCAGCTCCGCAATCAAGCCCTGCAGGCGCCGATTCTCAAACTCCAGTTCAGCGACTCGCTCAAAAGACGAAGCATCGGTATTCATCCGGCCATGCGGCGCAGTGACATTTGGTTTCGAAGTGCTCTCTCTGTCATTCATCGACAATTCCACTTGGTTTATTCGTTGATCTTCTTGCCTTACAGAGTTTTCACAATTACTGTGTCCTGGTGAGAGTTGGCTATGTGCAGGCGTTCTTTACTGGAACGCCTGGGTTGAGAGTAGTTTCTCGGATAATTGAGAACGCTATAGCCGGTTCGCCGCCAGTTCAAACAGAAGGCTCGGCGGGAGGTCCAAAGCGGCCGCAGCCGCGCTTCATGCCCTGACGGAAACGTTCGCGTTCCTCAGGAGTCATCGCTTCCCATCGCTCCTTCATGCGATGCCGCCAATGGCCGCCGAACCCCGGACGGCCGCGAAAGCCTCCGAAAAGAATTTTGGCGAGCACAAAGAGTCCCAGCCCTTGCCAGAAGGTGATCAAATGCAAGCCAAAGATCCCCGGCATCAGCCAGTTCCATAGACCTCTGACCAGAAATCCGAAAACCAGGCAAGCGACAACCACAATCAACGCTACTTTTAGCACCTTTAGAATCCGATTCTTTTTCATCTTCGCCTCATTGTTTTATGAAATCGTCATAGATCGCTTTGAGCCGCCGGCGCAGGTGGAGGACCGCATAATGCTTGCGGGTGAGCAGAGTGTTCATCCCCACCCCGGTCTGCGCCGCTATTTCACGGAAACTCATGCCCTCCAGCTCATGCGCGATGAACACGTCGCGCTGCTCTGGCGGCAGTTCCTCCAATCCCTCGTCCAACGCATCGAACAGCACGCTTCTGGCATATTCCGCCTCGGGTCCGGCATTTGCGGAAGGAAGCAAATCTTCGAGCACAAACTCGTCTCCGTCTTCGAATGCCGAAATCGGGGCGCTCAAGGACTCCGGCCGTTTCTTGCGGAACAAGTCAGTGATCCGGTTGCGCGCTACGCTGAAGAGCCACGCGCTTACCCGCTCCACCGGCTTCATCAGGCGATAGGCCTCGATAAGCTCGTAGAAGACCTCTTGCAGAATGTCTTCCGCATCCTCCCGATCGGGAACACGCTTGCGGATGAAGTTCCTGAGGCGCGCCTGCTCACGCTCGATCGCCTCGGAAATCCGCTGATCCTGATCGATCGTCATCTCATGAAGGATTGCCATTTCCTTGATCTGGAGTTGTAGACGGGCAGAAGGCGAAAATATTTGATGGGATGTTGAAAACTGGAGCGGAGTGTTTATGGGGACCGGAGCGAGCGGCGTAACCGCAGATCTCCATTCCGCTGCCCGCCCGATCAAGCTTCGCTTGTCGGGGGCCCCGGTTGCGCTCCGGTCCAGATGACAAATCTATCGGGGTATGGATTGTGAAATCACCACAAAAGCTGGGTGGGAACCAGCTACAAGCGAGATATCTTAAGCGCTGGTCTGAACCTGGACCGAGGTGACCGCCTCGGCCGCGGCTGCGGCCAGAATCCTGTGATGTATGGTGAAGAGCGCAAGTTCCAGACGATCGGAGACGCCGGTTTTGTCATACACGCTGCGCAGGTAGTTTTTGATGACCTGCTCGGTGGTGCCGAGCCGCAGAGCGATTTCTTTGTTCTTGCAACCCTGCACGATCAAAGCGACGATCTTCATTTCCTTTGGAGTAAGCCGGTCGCGAACCCGGGCGCCCACCGAATCCTCTTCCTCCGAACCGATGACTTCGACCGGACGCTGAACCGAAGAATAGCCCTTGATGACTCGATGCACACACTCCACCAAGGCTTGCCCCGTAGTATTGCGATAGACCACCCCGCGGATATCGTGCGCAGTGAAGACTTGGGAAGCCTCGCCGTTCTCCGCGATTACGACCGCGCGGCTGCCGGCGGCCTTTACATGGGAGATCAGATCCGGATAATCGGGCCTGAGTCCGGAAGCAAAAAGGACAATGGAGGAGCGGTATGCATCGACCGAGAGGATCAGACGCTCGAGATCCGCGCACTGTGCGGCTACACGAAAATCCTCTTCGCTGGCCAGAACTTTGGCAATACCTGCGCGAAAGATTGCCTGATTGTCGGCTAGAATAATTTTATTCATCGATCTGACTTTGGCCTCTGATCCCGTCTCTCCTATTACCGCCTGCCCGGCAGGAAACCCATTTGTGCAGAATATGACGCTGCCTTGCTCTTAGGGAAAGCAGTGGGCGGGCAGTGAACGTGCAAAGACACTATCGGCCTGCGTTTGCCAGGCATGAGAAGTGTCAATATTTGCAACAACCGCAGTACGTTTTCCGCTCTGGCGCAGTGCCCGGAAATGCTGTTTCCTTGCATCCAGCCTAGCGAGTCAGACAGGAAAGAGAACTCCACGAAAGTGGCAGGTTGGCTCACGCAAGTTGCTGTCGCAGCGGGATTTGGGCGTCTTAATCGAAACGCGGAGACACAGCGGGGGCAAGGAAATAGACTAGAGAAGCATGGCCAAGCCAGTCATACTTGCGGTAGACGATGATATTAGCGTCCTTGAGGCCGTCGTCCAGGATTTGCGCCGGCGCTATGGCGCGAATTACCGGATCCTGCGCGCCGGGTCCGGCCAGGCGGCGCTCGACATCTGCGATCAGTTGGAAACCCGGGGCGATGTGGTGGCGTTGTTTCTCTCCGATCAACGGATGCCGGGCATGTCCGGGGTGGAGTTCCTGTCCAAAGCCATCGCCCATTTCCCTGAGGCCAAGCGCGCCCTCTTAACTGCGTATGCGGACACGGAGGCAGCCATCCGCGCCATCAACGCGGCCAAAATCAACTACTACTTGACCAAGCCTTGGGACCCGCCGGAGGAGCGCCTCTACCCGGTGCTGGACGATCTGCTGGAGAGCTGGAAGGAGGGCTATGTCCCCCCATTCGAGGGGTTGCGGGTTGTGGGTCCGAGATACACGCTTCGCGACCACCAGGTGCGGGATTTCCTCTCGCGCAACCACGTTCCCTATCAATGGCTGGATCCTGAACAGAGCAGCGAAGGAGTCGACTTGCTCCGCAAACACGACCTGGACGACCACAAACTGCCGGTCGTTTTCTTCCCCGACGGCTCATCCCTGGTCCAGCCGGGCCAGCCGGAACTCGCCCGGAAGGTCGGCTTAAGCACGCAGGCGGCTAAGGAGTTTTACGATCTCGTCGTTGTCGGAGCCGGGCTGGCTGGGCTTGCGGCCGCAGTCTATGGGGCCTCCGAAGGCCTGCGGACACTGGTAGTTGAGAGCGACGCGCCGGGAGGCCAGGCCAGCTCAAGTTCAAGAATCGAAAACTACTTGGGTTTTCCCTCGGGGCTCAGCGGCGCCGACCTCGGCCTCCGGGCTTATACCCAAGCCTCACGATTTGGAGCGGAATTCCTTACCCAGAGGGCTACCGGGCTGCGTTCGGAGAATACTTACAACTTTGTGCAATTGGCAGATGGCCGGGAAGTGTCGTGTCATGTATGTCTGATCGCGGTTGGGGTCAGCTACCGCCGCCTGGATACACCCGGCGTGGATCGCCTGACGGGAGCGGGGGTATATTACGGGGGCGCGATTACCGAGGCCAGATCGTGCAGCAACGAGGAGATTTACATCGTCGGAGGAGCCAATTCCGCCGGGCAGGCCGCAATGTACTTTGCGAAATACGCCAAACGGGTGAGTATGCTGGTTCGGGGCGGCTCGTTGGAAAATAGCATGTCGAAATACTTAATCGATCAGATTTCTGAAACATCGAACATTATGGTGAAGACTGATTCCCGTATTGTGGAAGCAATGGGCGAGACCCGGCTGGAGAAATTGCGCATTTGTGGACCTCGCGGCGAGGAGATCGCGCCTGCTTCCGGGTTGTTTATCTTTATCGGCGCCGCTCCTAATACGGACTGGCTCCCGGAGCCGGTTATGCGGGACGCAAATGGATTTGTCCTCTCCGGTTCCGACGTGAGGATCGATGGGAAACTCCCCAAAAGCTGGACCCAACCGCGCGACCCGCATTTGCTCGAGACCAGCGTGCCCGGAATTTTTGTGGCGGGCGATGTGCGCCACGGGTCGGTTAAGCGGGTAGCGTCGGCGGTTGGCGAGGGATCGATTTCAGTGCAGTTCATGCACCAGTACCTGGCTAAACTCTAGGCTTGCATAACGAGATGAAACCAACGACGACTGACGTTCAGCAACCCGCGACAATAGAAACGATCCCGGCCATAGATCTAGCGGATAAGTTTAAGAAGGTAGCGGCACTGGCCAGCGTGGGAGCTGAAGACCTGCGCTCGCTTGGCGATGTGCTGGTGGTTCACGCGGCGGCGGGGGCCGATCTTTTTGACACTGCGGGAATCAGACGCGGTTTTTGGGTGTTGCTGGAAGGTCAGCTTCGCCTGTCGAAACGCGAGGAGGATGGCTTAATCACGCCATTGGGTAATTTCACGGCTGGAGACAGCTTTGGAGAGACTCCGCTGCTTGCAGGAAAAGATCCCAAGGGCGTGACCTGCACGGTGCTCGAGCCGAGCACTATCGTTTATATAAAGGAAGACACCTTCTGGCAGCTCATGTTCTGCTGCCCGCGCGTTCGCGAGGTGGTTTCAGGAAACATGGCGCTCAGGCTGCAGTTGTATCAGTCGCAGGCGTTGCACCGCGAAAAGCTGATTTCGCTGGGGACGCTGGCTGCCGGCCTGATGCACGAGTTGAACAACCCCGGCGCAGCCGCGCGCCGCGCGGCCTCTCAGCTTAGAGAGAACCTGAACCGGCTGCAATTGATCAGTCTTCGCCTTTGCACCGGCGAACGCAAGACCGTGGGCCAGATGGAATGTCTCCGGGAGCTGCAAGAGCAGGCGCTTGGCCCAGTCAAGCCCAAAGCGATGAGTTCTCTTGAGCAATCCGACGCGGAAGAGAGACTCTCGGAATGGCTTGAGGCGCAGGGCATAGAGAATGCCTGGAAAATCGCTCCGACTCTGACTGCGATTGGTCTCGATCAGTGCGCGCTGCGCTGCGCGGAACAGGAATTTCAGGGGGGGGCTTTATCGGACCCGCTGAATTGGGTGGAAGCGCTGGTTTCCAGCGTGCAACTGGTGGGCACCATAGAAGAAAGCATTTCACGAGTAACCGACTTGGTGCGGGCGGTTAAAAAATACGCCTACGAGGACAAAGCGGAACGGCATGAGATCGATATCCACGATGGCATTGAAAGCACGCTTCTGATCCTTGGCCACAAATTCCGGCAGAAGGAATTAACCGTGACCAAGCAGTTCTCGACGGGACTTCCGCCAATCTCCACTTGCGGAAAAGGGTTGAGCCAAGTCTGGACCAATCTGCTGGACAATGCTATCGACGCGGCTCCCCCTAAGGGTACGATCACCGTGCGTACCAAGGTTGAAGAGAACCACATATGCGTAGGCATCTCGGATAACGGACCGGGAATCCCTCCGGAAAACAAGAGTCGTATTTTCGAGCCCTTCTTTACTACTAAACCGGTAGGCGAAGGCACCGGATTAGGGCTCGACATCGTTCAGCGGATTGTGGTGGGCCAGTTTGGCGGTCACGTCGAGGTTAACTCAGTACCCGGCGAAACCGAATTCACTGTGATGCTGCCCATCAACAAATAGATGCCTGTGGAACGGAAATCTTAATGGCCGGTGTTTCCCGCCGTAGTACCGGAGGAGGCCCATAGGATCATACTGACAAACGCCGCCATAAATATAACGATAACTCCAACAACTTCAAACATTGAAAATTCCTCCTCCATAAACCAAGCTCGGCACTATTGCATTTTCACGATTGACGTGTCCCAGGAAACGGCTCTCGACGCGGGCGTTCCATCAAAGAACGCCTGCACATATCCAACTCTCACCAGGACCAGCAATTGTGAAAACACTATAAAATCGCTTCCGGCGATCATTAGTTTATCGCGTTTCCTGGGAGGAAGATGACGGAGATTCGCGATATCCCATCTTGCAGTGATCAGGATCCGCATGGGATTCGATACGAAGCCGAGTTTTTCTCACCCGCAAAGCAACCAACATAAACGATTTTGTCATCTCGACGGGGAAACCCCTCTAGTTCGCTGCGCTCTGGCGGAAAACTCGCAAATTGAGAGCAAATAATCCTCCGGAAGCTAAAGCTCGGATTGTTCTGCCACGACCGGGATCCTTCCACTGCGCCGCGCTTCGGTCCGGAATGACAAAGTATCGCTTAGCATTCGGCTTACAGTAACTCAGATTTTGGCTCAAAAAATACCAGGTTACCCGCCTCCTTACCTTGCATTCGGACAACCCACAGCTTCTTTGTTGCTTCACAACACGAAGCAGCAACGCAAGTTGGCGGCAATTGCCACACCGGCTGCCAAATGTCTTGATCGGTGAATCCGCTTCTTAGGGCGCTGCGAATCGGTACACGTTCAATATAGATCAGCCTTTCGCCACAGCGCGTAAGTCGAGGCTAGAGCATGGTAGAAGCGGTTGTGCTATGGAACGAGCCTAACAATCTGTCGCACTGGAACTTCCATCTGGATCCAGGTTGGACCCGGTTCGCCGCCATGGTGAAGGCTGCTTCCGCAGCGATCAGGCGCGTCAATCCCAATTTGCCTATTGTGCTCGGCGGCGTGTCGTCCTGCGATTGCGATTTCGTGCGTTTGATGAAGGCTCTTGGCGTTCTAGATGCAGTCGATGCCGTGGCGGTCCATGGATTTCCCTTGGACTGGAATCATTGGAGTGTCAACGAATGGCCTGCGCGTATTGCCGAGGCACGGGCCGTTGCGGGTAGGCCGGTATGGGTGGCGGAGGTTGGAGCCTCTTCCTTCGGGGCGGAGGAGGTGCAACTTTTCGGGCTGCAGAGAACGCTTGAATTGATTCGCGGCAAGGCGGAGCGAGTTCATTGGTATAGCCTCTATGATCTGCCCCCAAGCTGGCCGGCGGAGACACGCCACAAAGAGGCGGAGGGCAGCTCTTATTACCGGCATTATTATCTGGGGCTTCTACGTCATGACGGATCGCCAAAACTGGCAGCCGCGCATTTTCCGCAGGATGGAAGCATCGGGCTGTGCCAATGGTTCCACTATGAGGACCATCGGCTCGATGCGGCGGCGGCCTGGATGAAGAAGCATGGCGTTCGTTATCTACGCACCGGATTGAGCTGGGCGGACTCGTACCGTGAAAATGCGACCGCGTGGTTCGACCGGCAGATGAAGGTCCTTGCTCCATTTCAGGTATCGCTCACATTGTGCTTCACGCCGGAGGATCTCGGATTGGAGGCGCACCATACCAGTCCGCCAAAAGATCCCAACACCTTTGCTCATTTCGCCGAGTGGGCTGTTAGACGGTACGCTCCGCTAAATGGGCCGGCTGGAAACGAGAATGCCGCATTTGGGGGCGCGCCAAGGAACAGGGAGGCCGTTGGAATCTTATGAGGAAGCAAGTTTTAATCACAGGCGGCGCAGGTTTCGTAGGTTCGCATCTGGCGGACGGTCTGCTGCGCGCAGGCCATGCGGTTCGTGTCTTAGATAATCTGACGCCCCAGGTCCATTCCGATGGCATTCCAGACTACTTATCCAAGCATGTAGAGATGGTAATTGGCGACATACGCGATCCGAAAATGGTCCAAAAGGCTCTTTGCGGGATCGATGTGATTTTTCACTTTGCCGCCGTAGTCGGCGTAGGACAGTCGATGTACGAGATCGGCCGCTATATGAGCGTGAATACGCAGGGCACGGCGGAGTTGTTGCAAGGCGTGCTGGATAGCAAGATGTCACTGGAAAAACTCGTGGTCGCCTCTTCCATGTCGATTTATGGCGAGGGCCGCTACAGGTGCATGGCGTGCGAGTGTGATGCGGCGCCGCCCGTTCGGCCCACAAAGCAATTGAAGGCGGGCCGGTGGGATCTGAGCTGTCAGTATTGCCGCGGTCCGCTTTCCCCCTTCCCTACCAGCGAAGACAAGCCGTCGGAAATTAATTCAATGTATGCCCTGAGCAAGCGCGATCAGGAAGAACTGTGCATGATTTACGGCCGAACTTATGGACTGCCGGTCACCGCGCTGCGCTTTTTTAATATCTATGGAACGCGGCAGGCGCTTTCCAATCCGTATACCGGGGTTGCGGCAATCTTTGCGTCCAAGCTGATCAATGACCAATCTCCCCTGGTCTTCGAGGACGGCGAACAGATGCGGGACTTCGTCAGCGTTCACGATATTGTCAGCGCGAACATGCTCGCGATGGAGAGCGGGAAATCGGATGATGCGGTGATCAATATCGGCTGCGGACAACCAATTTCCATCCGGGAAGTGGCCGAAATTCTGGCTCAGGCGCTGGGTAAGGACATCTCTCCGGTTATCACCCGGAGATACAGGGCCGGCGATATCCGCCATTGCTATGCCGATCTCACCCGCGCGCGCAACCTGCTGGGATACGAACCCAGAGTCACGCACGCAGAGGGTTTTCAGGAGCTGGCGGAGTGGCTGCAGTCACAGCAAGCCGTGGACCACGCGGAGACCATGTTACGGGAGCTCGACGCCTACGGACTGACTGCTTAGATTGCTTCACCGGCAGCGCAAATGTCCTTGGCACTGTTATTTGTTAAAAGACGTAGGGGTGCAAAAGGGAAAGAAAGGAACGAGGATGCAGAGTAGATACGGTCGTACCATCCTGATCACGGGAGGAGCCGGGTTCATCGGTTCCAATCTCGCGGCCAGGCTTCTTCGAGAACCGGATGTGCAAGTGCGTATCTTCGATAATCTTTCCCGGAATGGCGTCGAACACAACCTGCAATGGCTAAAGTCCCCGGAAACCTCGGGGCGGCTAACTGTGATTCGAGGCGATGTCCGCAACTATGCCCAAGTTATGGAAGCCGCAAAGGGCGTTACGGAAATCTATCACCTTGCCGCCCAAGTCGCGGTAACAACTTCGGTGGACGATCCTCTTACGGATTTTGAGGTCAACGCGCAGGGAACTCTGCACGTGCTGGAGGCGGCGCGCCGGTCCCCAAGGAGGCCATTCGTCTTCTTTACGTCGACCAATAAGGTTTACGGCGGTCTCGAGTCGGTGAACGTAAAGAAGAATGGCCGCCGGTACGAGGCGGTGAATCCCTCTTTCAACGGCATCGACGAAAAGACACCCTTGGATTTTCATTCTCCGTATGGCTGCTCAAAGGGGGCCGCGGATCAGTACGTCCACGATTACGCCCGCATTTATGGTCTGCCCACGATCGTCTTTCGTATGTCATGCATCTGCGGACCCCGTCAGTTTGGCACCGAAGATCAGGGCTGGGTCGCGCACTTTCTCTACTCGACAATTGCCAAGCGCTCCATAAACATTTATGGAGACGGACTCCAGGTTCGCGACGTACTGCATATCTACGACCTGCTGGATGCTATCCAGGCGGTGAGGGCGCACATCGGCGTCACCCGCGGTCAGGTCTATAACCTGGGCGGCGGCATGGCGCGTGCGATCTCTGTGCTCGACATGTTGCGCTTGATCGAGCGGGAGACTGGTCAGAAGTGCCGGCTGAACTTCTACGATATGCGTCCCGGCGACCAGCCGCTCTACATCACCGATTTCAGCAAGCTGACCAGAGATACAGGATGGAAACCAAAGCGTTCGATCGATGAAACGTTGGGAGCCATCCATAGATTCTGGAGGGAAAACAGAAAATTGATTGCGGACGAGCGCCGTATGCAGCACGCGGTATCCGCGGAGATCGCGCAGGAGGCAGTATGAGGTTTGCGCTGGTAAATCCAGTCTGGAGCTTTGAAGGTTCAACATATTTCGGTTGCCAGGAAGCGCATATACCGATTGAACTGCTTTGCGCACGGGAGATGCTGCGGGCCGCCGGATGCGAGGTGAGGCTAATCGATGCAAACATCGAGCGAATGACGCCCGAACAGGTGCGCCGCCGGTTGGGAGATTTCAACGAAGATTTTCTCGTCATTCCCACGGCTCCGTCCTATCTCTTTTGGCGTTGCCCGCAGCCCGAGTTGCGGGTTCCACGGCAATGGTTTCAAGCCCTCGGCCGCGACTCGACAAAGGTGGCGATCGGGCCCCATGGATCGGTGACGCCCCGCGCGACTTTGCTGAAAACGGGCGCGGATATCGTCCTGCGCGGCGAGCCGGACCAGACCTTACCGCTGTTGGCTACAAAGCCGTGGATGGATATAACCGGCTGCTGCTGGATGGAGCACGGCGGGATGAAAATGGCTCAAGGTGTCGCCGCTACTGACATGACCGCCGTGAGAGCGCTCGATTACAGCGATTATCCGATAGAGTTGCACTCCCATAAGCATCATGTATTCGGTGAAGCCGGCGGGATCGGGGCCGAGGTGGAGTTTGCTCGTGGCTGTCCTTATTCCTGTAACTTCTGCAACAAAACTCTCTTTCGCAATAAGTTCCGTGAACGGGATGTAACCGCCGTTCTGACTGAGATCGACAGCCTGATCGCACGCGGTGTGAGCTACGTCTATTTTATCGATGAGATCTTTGGAGTAGGCAAGAACGTACTGCGCTTACTCGATGAGATCGCCAAGCGCCCGCTCTCCATCGGATTCCAATCACGCATCGATCTATGGAATGAAGATACGTTGGACGCCCTCGGACGGGCTCATTGCATCTCCATGGAATGTGGCATCGAATCGATTACCAAAGCGGGCCGCGACGAGCTGAACAAGAATTGCAGACTGAGTACCGACCGCATAGGAGAACTGCTGATTTACGCGCGCGGCCGAATCCCTTGGGTCCAAGCTAATCTGATTAAAACGGCCAATGACGATCCTGCGGAGGTATTGTCCTGGCAGACGGAACTGAAGGCCGCAGGTGTCTGGGTGAGCGAGCCCGTGCCCATGTTTCCCTTCCCTGGGAGCCCGCAATATGTGGAGACCTTTGGCGTGGCGCCTGACGATAACGCATGGGAGCGCGCACACGCCTTTTATCTTAATCTCTTCGCGGAGAAAGGTTATAGCGACATTCAGGAGCAGCATCCCGTCGCGCTTGAGGAACTTGAATGCGCGTCCTGATGACGACGGATACCGTCGGCGGGGTCTGGACCTATTCGCAAGAACTCACCCGGGGACTATTAGCGCGAGGATGCAAGGTAACGCTGCTCAGCATGGGACGCCAACCCTCGTCAGACCAGAAATGCTGGGTTTCGAAGACAGCAGCGCTTTGGCCGGATGATTTTACCTGCATACCGACCGATTTCAAACTGGAGTGGATGCAGGACGGAATCGGATGTTACGAGGAGTCAAGTGCATTTGTGCTGTCGTGCGCAGCCGCTTCGCACGCGCAGCTTCTGCACAGCAATCAGTTCTGCTATGGCTCTCTGCCACTGGACATTCCGAAAATCGTAGTAGCGCATAGCGACGTATTGAGTTGGTCGATTGCGTGCCGCGGCCATCTTCCGGCTCCCTCCGCCTGGAGTGATGCTTACCGGCGGATGGTGCTCTCCGGTTTAGAAGCTGCCGACGCCATTGTCTGCCCTACCGAATGGATGCGCCGGGAAATACTCCGGCATTATCAGCCTTCTTCCAGATCGACCGTCATCCCGAACGGCAGGAGTGTCACGGGCCCAGCGGGCCCGAGAAAGATCCAGGCAATTACATGCGGACGCCTGTGGGATGAAGGAAAAAATATCCGTATCCTGCAGGATTTGGATTTGGCTATGCCTCTGATGATTGCCGGAGAGACAGAGTTCGAAGAACAGGTTGACTGGCGGCCGCATAAACTAAAACTGTTGGGCAAGCTCACGGAGGAGGAACTGCTTCAGCGCTTCAGCGAGAGCGCCGTCTACATCGCGACATCCCGCTACGAGCCCTTTGGACTCGCGCCGCTTGAGGCGGCGTTGTGCGGGTGCGCTATCCTAGCCAACGATATACCGTCGTTACGGGAGGTATGGGGCGAAGCCGCCCTTTATTTCGAACAGAACAATAAAGCCTCGCTTTCAGCCGCCCTAGCGGAGTTGAGCCGGGAGCCTATGAAACTCCAAGAGGCATCCCTAGCTGCGTACACGCGAGCCGCGGATATCTATTCGGGTGATCGCATGACGGCGCAATATCTCGACTTATATCGGGAACTCGCCGCGGATAGAGCGAAATATGCCGCGTAAGCTAAGCATCGCCATGTTCGTACACTCCATCCGTTCCGACTGGAACAATGGCCATGCGCATTTCTTACGCGGCCTTGCGCGCGCATTGGGAAACATGGGACATCGGGTGATTTGTTTCGAGCAATCTACCAATTGGTCTATCGACAGCCTGCGCATGGAGGTGCGCGGCGAAAGCTCGCTGCAGCAGTTCGATGAGGTCTATCCGGATATTACGGTACGGACGTATTCCGGTGAAGCGGAAGACTTGCAATCGGCTCTAACCGGCTTTGACGTCGCCATCGTCCATGAATGGCATACTCCGCGAATGATTGAAGTTCTCCTTGCGCTACGCGATAGCCTGGGCCTTCGCATGTTATTTCATGACACGCATCATCGGGCCTCAAGCAGTCCGGAGCAGATCCGTCTGCTTCAAGTAGACCGGTTTGACGGCGTGCTCGCGTTCGGCGAAGCTCTTCGGGAAATCTATCTGCGCGCTTTCGAGATCAGCAACGTTTGGACCTTCCACGAAGCCGCCGATACCTCGATGTTTTTTCCTCGCGAACACGAGAAGTCCGCAGATCTGATATGGATCGGCAATTGGGGAGATGACGAGCGATCCAGTGAAATCGACGAGTATCTGCTTGAGCCGGCACGGAGGCTGCGCGACCGGAATTTCGAAATTTACGGCGTGCGCTATCCCGCGGCAGGACTTGAAGCCTTGCGCGAGGCTGGTGTTCGTTACGGAGGCTATTTGCCCAATCTTCAAGCGCCGGCGGCATACGCCGCGTCAAGATTAACCGCTCACGTTCCGCGGCAGCAGTATGCGCATGCCATGACGGGTATCCCAACTATACGGGTTTTTGAAACATTGGCTTCAGGGATACCTCTCCTCTCCGCCCCGTGGAGAGATGTCGAGCAATTGTTCCGGCCAAACGATTTCATGGCCGTTCACAGCGGAGAGGAGATGACATCCGCGATCAGGATGCTACTTTCTAAACCGGATATAGCGCAATGTCAGGCACAGCGAGGATTGGAGACCGTGCTTGCACGTCATACCTGCCGCCATCGCGCCGAGCAGCTTACATCTATCTTAGAAGAGGTACTGGATTGAAGCTATGAAGATCTTCGTATTCGCTTCGAGTATCGTCTCCTCTTACTGGAACGGCGCCGCCACTTACTATCGCGGTTGTTATAAATACCTACAGCGGATGGGCCATACGATAACCGTTGCTGAACCCGATGCCTATGGGCGGCAGCAACATCGTGATAATGAAGACTTCTCCTATGTGACGTCCATTGTCTACCGGCCAGGGCAAGATATCGACGCGATGCTCAGCCTGGCGTGCGAGGCGGATGTAGTAATAAAACACAGCGGAGTAGGCGTGGATGATGCGGAGCTGGAGCGGCGCGTTCTGGAGTGTCAGCCGCGCAGCCTGGTTGCTTTTTGGGACGTGGACGCTCCGGCAACGTTGGCGCGCATGGATGCGGATTCCGACGACGCGTTCCGGCTCGCAGTCCCGAAATTCGACGTTATTCTCACCTACGGCGGCGGCCCCGCCATACGCGCAGGGTACCAACGCTACGGATCCCGTGCTTACGCCAGTATCTATAACGGACTGGACCCGGAGACGCATTATCCGGTCGAAGCGGGCTACCAGTTTGCCGGCCTGGCCTTTCTCGGTAACCGGCTGCCGGATCGCGAGGCGCGAGTCGAGGAATTGTTTTTAAGAGCGGCGGAGCTTGCGCCGGAGATACAGTTTCTTCTCGGCGGCGAAGGGTGGGCGGATAAGCCGATGCCGCCCAACATCCGCTGGATCGGGCACGTTCCCACAGCAGATCATAATGCTCTCAACTGCTCGGTGAAGATGGTCCTGAACATCAACCGGGCATCGATGGCTAACTCCGGGTTCTCTCCTCCAACCAGGATATTCGAGGCCGCCGGCAGCGGATCGTGTCTGTTATGCGACGATTGGCCGGGCATCGAAGACTGTTTCGAGCCAGGTAAGGAAATCCTTGTCGTGCGCAGCCCACAGGATGTCGTCGAAGCGCTGCGGAGTTATGATGATTCCGCCGCCCGGCGCATCGGAGCGGCTTTTCGTGCCCGCGCTCTCCGCGATCACACCTATGCGCAAAGAGCTGTGCAGGTTGACGCGGCGCTGCGCTCCGCGATGCAATCGCGGAGCGTTCTCCTTCAGGAAGAATTGGCATGAAGATCGTGGTGCTTGGGTTGACAATTACCTCGTCGTGGGGCAATGGGCATGCGACAACCTACCGCTCGCTGCTCAAGGCGCTGCACCGCCGCGGACATCGTATTGTCTTCTTCGAGAAGGACGTAGAGTGGTATCGCAGCCACCGCGATATGCCGCATCCTGAGTTCTGCGATGCCGTACTTTACCAAGACTGGAGCGGCATTTCCGCGAGAGTGCTACGCGAAAGCCGCAAGGCAGACGCAGTTGTGGTCGGATCGTACTTCCCTGACGCGATTCAAGCTACGGAGGAGCTGCTCGATGCCCACATTGCCCCGTTGCTTTTCTACGACATCGACACGCCAATCACCATGGCGGCGCTCTGCGCCAAAGGGCAAGCCGAGTATTTGAAAGCCTCATCCATTCCCCATTACTCGGCCTATATGAGCTTCACCGGGGGGCCTGTTCTCAAAGAACTTCGGGAGCGGTTCGGATCGCCCTTTGCTACGGCTCTCTATTGTTCTGTGGATCCCGAACTCCACTCAAGGACACGGATTCGCGAGAAATTTCGCTGTGACCTCAGCTATCTGGGAACCTACGCCAAAGACCGGCAGGTCAAGCTGATGGAACTGTTGAACCGGCCGGCGCGGCTGTTGCCCCGAGCGAAGTTCCTGGTAGCCGGACCGCTCTATCCCGAGCATGTTACCTGGACATCCAACGTGCGAAGGCTCAACCATGTTTCTCCGCCCGATCATGCGGCGTTCTATTCCTCCTCGCGGTTCACTCTGAACGTCACTCGCAAAGATATGATCATGGCCGGGTACTCACCATCGGTGCGCCTGTTTGAAGCGGCTGCCTGCGGCTCCGCGATCATCTCAGACGCATGGCCAGGCCTGGAGGAATTCTTCAGTCCAGGGGATGAAATCCTGCTCGCGAGAAGCGCCGGCTGCATAACTGGCATCCTTACGCAAATGAGCCGGGAGGAAGCAGTCATCATGGGACGGCGCGCCCGCGAACGCGTACTCACCGCGCATTCTTCGGAATATCGCGCAATCGAGTTTGAGCGGATTGTACAGGCTGTTTATAGCGCGGATACCGGCAGCAGTTCACTGAGCGAATCGACACAAAAAGCCGGAGCTTCGGCCTGAAGCTGTTCTTTAGAAAAGATTCCGGTGGCGACCGCGATGATATCGATACCGTTCTGGCGCGCGGCTTGGATATCTGCGGGAGTATCTCCAACTATGCAGATTGAAGCTGTCGCGCTGGTGTGCCGCCGGGCTAACGCCACAGCGGCCCGGAAAACGTCGCCGCGATTTTCGAAATCGTCGCTGAATCCGCCGAAGTGAAAGTAATGGCGAAGATCACAGTGTTCAAGCTTTATCCAACCGATTTCTTCGAGATTACCGGTGGCGACGCCCAGTGTCGCACCGCGCGCCCGCAGATATTCGAGTACTTCCGTCACGCCTCTAAGCGGCGATGCACAGATATCTTCCCTACGGTCTGCGACGAAGCGTCCTATCGTTCTTCTGATCTCCGCAAGTGACGGCCGCCATGCCGACTCATCGATCTCATTCAGGCAAAAAGCATCGCGAAGAATTCCCACGTCCGTATTGCCGTGAGCGGTAACACCGTCCAGGTTCAACGGCCGGCCCGCAATCCGGGTAAGCGAATCACAAAACGCGAAATAATGTACGGCGTCGGTGCAATTCAGCAGAGTGCCGTCTATGTCGAACAAGTAGACGTCGTAGTTATCCCAACGCCGCAAGGTTCTCTCCCAGGTGCGCAAAGCTGCCTGAACAAGATAGAAGTCTGCCTCGCACGTCTTCCAAAACCTCCGTCCAATCACCTTGAATACGCTGGCGGAAAAGGCGCATAGACGGATACCAGGGACTATCGCTCCGCTCCAGCATCCAGCGCCAGTCCGCAGCGTGTTGCAAGAGTACCCAGGTAGGAACGCCCATGGCTGCCGCAAGATGGGCAGCCATGGTGTCTACGGTGATCACAAGATCGAGATTGGCGATAGCGAGGGCGACAGCCAATAGCCCATTTCGGGGAAGCGCATGGGTCTCCAAACCTATTTCCCGGGCTTTCTCGAACCATGCGATATTGTCTTCCACTCTCTGCAGGCTGAGAAAAGAGACTCCCCTGCCGATCGAAAGCAGCGGCTCCAACATCTCGCAAGGTATGGACCGCGAGAGATCCCACTCGCCGGCGGACCAGACGATGCCGACCCGGAGACCGGGCTTATTCCTCATGCTTGGCTGCGGCTCGCGCACTATCGCATCAGGCAGGCGGAGATACGATTTGGACGCGGGAAGACTGGAAACTGTGGAGCGAAAGAGATATGGAAGCTCCATCACTTCGACCTGAGCATCCCATTCTGGCGGAACAGAGGGAGCTCGTTTCCCCCAGGTTATGATTTGCTCGACGCCATCGAAAAAAGGAGCGAGTTCGAGCATTGCAGGCGGTACTTCAACAACCAGACTGGAGCACTGCTCGCGCATTAGCGGCGCATAACGCAGGAACTGAATCGCATCCCCCAGGCCGTGCAGGCAACGCACGATGATCCTCCGGCCGTGCAATGAAGAACCGTCCCAAAGGAACTCTGGTTTCGTGCGGCCCACCGAATCGCTCTCGAGCCATGCACGGCTAAAGTCTCCGAGCAACATAAAACATTGCCATCTTCCGGCGCAACAAGCATCCGGGTCGGCCCCTATCTGTTCTGCGGTGTCAAAATGAGCAATGGCTTCGACCACGCGCCGCCGGCGGAGCAGGTCCTCGGCTTGGTCGAGCTCGGCGGTAGCGGAATTTGGCGCAATCTCCACACTGCGAGGAGGCCCTGGCGAACCGGCCTTCATGGCGCGGATGGATAAATGGGATGGGATTCGCTATCTGGCGGTAGTGCCTGCCACTTGCAAAGATAGACCTCCTCCTCCGGATTGCTGAGTACGGAAAAGCCTGAACTTCGCAGCATAGCCTCGACCGCCGCGCGGTTGGGAACCCACCAGTTGGTGGGATCGCCAGAGTACGATTCTTCAATGAAGTGCATCTTAGGATAGCCGGCATCGTCAAAGATATTTTCCTCCTCGAAGGGATAATCCGGGGCGATCACCGTCACGTTCTTGCCGCCCCGTTGCATAGATTGAAAGAGAAGGAGATCGGCCGCGGCATGTTCGTGAACAAGGTCGAGCGCCAGCAGAGGATGACGCAGATGATAGAGGACGCCCATGAAGATTACGAGATCGAATTTTTCCTTCAGCGCAGCCACGTCCCAAACCGCAAGCTTGCGATACTCGACATCAATGTTCAGCACTTCCGCGGCAAACTTTGCCTGAGCGAGATAGCGCTCGTCAGTATCTATGCCCAGCACTCGCGCGGCCCCACGGCGCTTCATCTCCATTGAGTAGAAACCCGCATTGCAACCAATGTCCAGAACAGTGCGGCCGGTAAGATCCAGAGGAATCGCATCGCGAAACTGCTGCCATTTCACCGCGGGATAATTGCCCAGAAAGTGGTGTGGCGCAGTCCAGATTCCATCCAGATTCATGTTGTGGAACCAGGGCCCAAGTTCGGAGATTTTCTCCTCCAGCGTGGCCGATTGCAGAGTGTCGTGCGCTTGATCTTCGATGTCAATACCTCCGATCCGTTCCGCCTAACTAACGTTGTATTGTGATGCGCCGCCGTGAGGAAGGTGATGCTTTGCTGCGGAGGCTCAATGTCCCTCGTGGGGGGTTATAACCGAGGATGAAAATAATGAAGATTTTGCGATATCCCACCCTTCGCATAGAACGACGCCATGCGAAGGATGGGGCACTTTCACGTTATGCTGATTTTAGAGTGCAATTTTGAGCGGATTGGGCGCCCTATCCTTGCAGAGCAAGGATAGGATTCGACCGTTCCTCAAAGTTCCCGGACGCGGCCTCGCGTGACCAGGCGAAGCAACCAGGTAAGGATCACCGCGCCTAAAATGGCGACGAGGATGGTGTAAAGAAGACCGCCCGACCCGGCAAAGCCCAAATGGGACATGATGAATCCGCCCACCAGGGCGCCGATAATGCCGATGATAATGTCCATCAATACGCCGTAACCGCCGCCTTTCATGATCTTTCCAGTTAGCCAGCCTGCGATCAGGCCAACGATGATCCACCAGATGAATCCGTGCATAGTTATCCTCTCTATTCGAAATGCTATGGACCGCCCCAGGGGAGACTCTTTGCCTGAACCGCATGTACAGCACTGGTGCCGTTGTTAAGAATGCGAGTCAGCCCGAATGGTTTCCCAGCGTGGCGCTAAAATTTGCGATCGGGTGCGTGCCGAATCCAAATAGTACCTCCGAACGTACCTCTGAATCTTATGCAAGATCCGTTCCTGCCTTCGAACGAACCCTTTTGGTTGAAGCACACAATCAACTCGTTGGGAGGTCAAGAGCGGCAAGAGGTATGTACGGTAGCGCGAAGGAGCGCCGGAAAGTACAAATAAAGAGCAGCCCAGCACAGAGGAGATCAGCCGGCACTGGGATAAGCAAATAAAGCGGAAGATCGATGAATCCAAGCGGGACACTTCCTCAGAACCGGTCCTAGTCTAGCGCCCTATTTCTGCTGCGTGACCGCGCCTGATCTCCCCGAAATACGCCCGCTCTTGCTCAGTTCGCGATAAAAACCCAGATCTTCGCCGCGCAAGGCTTTGGTGATGTAGAGAACCTGGCCATAATGCAACCCAAAGTGCTCTACGACGTGGTACACCGTGGACATGCCGGTACCGTTATAGCCCTGGATTTCCATGCGAGTCTGCAAGTCGGCCTCAGTAAGGCGGGACAGAACCTTCCCTGCTTCTTCGATAGTCGCACCAAGTTGTTGGAGGAGAGCTGCACCTGGAATCGGTGTATGCTCGCTGAATTCCGCCGGCCGATCGCGGGTATCCTCCTGTTCGTTGAAGGATGCGACCAGCCACTGCCGTACATTGCCGTTCAAGTGCAAGAGCAGGTTTCCTATGCTGTTGCTGGCCTCGTTGGGACGCCACCACACTTGCTCATCGGTAAGAGATTCGACGCAGGCACGCAGCCGTGGCCAATATTGCTCCAGCAACGTGTGACGGGAAAATTCGAGAAAGAGCGTGGCTGTGCTCGGTTCTGTCATCGTACTTATCCTCACCGGCTAAGGAGTTACCAGGCTTGGAATATTCTCTGGCGCCTCTTCCAGCATCTGCAAATCGAGCGGCGGCTCTTGAAGGAAATCCAGGCTCCCGATCTTTGCCAGCGCCTTCTTGAGAGACGAGCTGGGGCATGGTTCCACCGTTACGACAAAGGGAAGACGAAGCTTGTCAAAGCCGGGCTTCTGCAAAATGGCATGTATATTGATGCCTTCCTGCGCGAGATCCCCCGCAATTCGAGCGATGATGCCCGGCTGATCGTCTACCACGAAGCGAATGTAATGGGGCACAATAAAGTCGCTGTCAACTTTGGCTCGTTTGCTGGTAATGGTTACCGGGCAGCCGCCATGGGCAATCGCCAGAACATCGGAAAGGACGGCTACAGCCGTAGGGTTTCCCCCGGCGCCGTGTCCCGAGAAGACAGTCTCCCCGCCGTAATGGCCGCCCGAAATAACCATGTTTTCCGTGCCGCGCGACCAGTAGAGCGCCGAGCTACGCGGAACGAGCATTGGTCCAACGTTTGCCAGCAGTTCACCGTGACGAACCTCCGCCCTCGAGATTTGCCGGATGGTGCAATTAAGTTCTGCCGCATAGGCGAAATCGATCGCCGCCAAGTCGCGTATCGTTCGGCATGCGATCTCCTCCGGCCGCACTTCCATGCGCAATCCTACTCTGGAAAGAATCACCAGCTTGGCCCGGGCATCGAAGCCGTCGACATCTTCGGTAGGATCGGCCTCGGCATATCCGCGAGCCTGCGCCTGCTGCAGAGCGGAGTCGAAGCTTAGTCCTGCTTCCATATTGCTGAGGATGAAATTGCAGGTCCCGTTGAGGATGCCGCGAAGCGTACCGATCCGATCGCCTGCCAGACCTTGCCGTACTCCTGGAATTACGGGAACGCCGCCAGCAACCGCAGCGCCATAGAGAAGCTGGCATCCGTACAAACGCGCCAGTTCTTCCAATGCCGGGCCGTGCGCCGCGATCAGCTTTTTATTCGCCGTCACCACGGATTTACCCGCGGTCAAAGATTTTTGCACCCACTCCCGTGCCGGTTCCAAACCGCCTGCCGCTTCTATAACAATGTCGGGACCGGCTGCCAACACATCCTCGAAACGCTCCGTCCAGAGTACGGAGGAAGGCGCCCAGGATACGCGCTTGCGCTCGACCCCACGATTCAAAACCGCACACAGCTCCACATCTGGCGGCACGCGCTCGGAGAGTATGCGGGCCAGCGCGCTGCCCACTGTACCGAAGCCCAAAATGGCAATCTTCACCGTACGTCCAGTTGCTTTCGAAAGTTCCAAACCGCAGATCCCTCCACTTCGCTACGCTAGAAATGCCGAATCTGCTCCTCCGGAAGGCTCTCGGGGCTGGGACGGGCTGCTTCCCGTTCCAGCGAGCGGCTCACCAGGTCTCTCGATCCTAGACCCACAGCCAGGGCCAAACCCAGAACAATACCGCCAAAGAGGATGCCAAAGGCCAGATCGACGATAGCTCCTCCTATCTGCAGATGGTCGAGAACCATCGCCATAGTCAGCACCAGAACCAGCCACTTTACCCCCTGGCTTAACAAACGCGCGTAATGGAGATTCATGTTGACTGCGCCGATCAATACGCTGCGCGAAAGGAAGCGCGCAATGATGTTGCCCAGGATCAGCAGAACCACCGCACCCACAATATTCGGCAGATAGGCGAGAAGCCGGCCGGAGATCACCGCGTCCGACGAGGCTCCAAAAGCCTCCAGACCGACTAAGAAGCCCAGTAGGATACTGCCCCAGAAGACAATTCGCGTAATCAAGACAGTGGGAGTGTAGGTAGGCGACCACTCCGCGATCGCATGGGTGCCATGCGCGAGCCGCTCGTCGAAGCGGACGGCAACAAGAAAGGCCCGAACCAGCCGGGCAAGCAGCCAAGCGATCCCGATAAAGAACAAGATGGCTACGATAAACGCCAGAATTCCGGGAAGCAGCATGGCAATCCGGCTGGTCACCCGGGCCATCGAATCGTGCAGCGATTGCAATACCTGATCCCACATAATCTTTCCTCCTGCTTCAGATCCCCGGTCTCAAAATGGAGCCGGTAATTCTGGGCCTTCGATCACAGGCCCTAAGGGTTGAAGCGGTCCGGCCAACGCCAGCGCGAGAGCAAGTACGGCTTGCCTTCTTCATAGGCGCGAGCCAGCCTTTCCACTCGCTGCTCGGCCTCGTGAGCCCGCATGCGGCTTACTTCGAGAACATGCGAGGCAACCCAGCCCAGATAGAGCGGTGTGAGCGCTCCCAGCAAATGAGTGCGGCTGAGCGTGCGCAGCCGGTGGGCCAAGGCAAAGTCATACACGATATGAACCCAAAGCTCGTCGGGCATGCGGAACTGTTCCGCAGCCATGCGCGTCATCCGCTTTAATTCAAGCAAGGTGACCGGAGGCAATATCAACGACCACATCTCCTGCAGATTGCGAAAGCCCAGCGTGAAAGTCTCAAGCATCGGCCGCACATCCACGGCTGCGCTGTCCGGCGCGGGCGTAGGCTGAACGCCTGAAGTCTCTACCGGTTGCGAGCCGCGCACGCGCTGCCACAGCGCGGCCTTGGTCTCCATCTCTAAGAACAACGGCCCCACTGTTTGCGTCAATACCGTGCTCAGGTCGAGGCCCTCCGTTGTCGCGGCGTGATGCACATCGGTATATACCTGGCAGATTCGCCGGTCGCGCAGCGCGGCTTCCGTTGCCGGCCAGAAAAGCGTTTGCCCCTCAGAGTTGACCCGCTGCAACGGCTGCTCTAATTCGGGCAGCAATCGTGCCGAGATGGCGCTGTCCGGCGCCAGCGGGAAACGCACTCGTTTTCCATACAGAGCGCGGGTCAGCGGCGCCAGGATGGCGGAATTCAACAGGCCCTCGAACTTGCCGATTGGATATAGGGGCAGTACGAGATCGCAGCGTCCTTCAAGGACGGGCGCGAGCAATTGCATCAGCAGATCGCCTTTCAACATAGCCAGATCGGAGGCGACCACGGCGCAAGCGCCCACACCCAACTCGCGCGCCATCCCGAAGAGCGCCTGATAGGTGGACGAAAGGCCGAGCCATGGAAATACGGATGGCTCGCCGGGCGGCGCAAAAGGAAGAAAGCGCACCTCGCTACCGCTCCCGGCCGGGTCGAGATGCACAGATATATCCGGATCCGTCTCGCGTGCGCCGATCACCCCGGGATAAGCAACCGCGGCGCGCATACCGGAAAGAGAGTGCTCGACGCCCGGCTCCGTCACGGCCGGCAAGCGGCGCACGGTCTCAGTAGCCGCAGTCCGCAACTCTTCCACGTTCACGGCGGTTGGAATCGCGATCAGCAGGTCGGCTGTTCCTGCTTCCTGCACTCGTTTCCTGGTCTCTTCCGGAAGCTCTAATTTCGCCATGTGTATTTATCGTCCCATCGGCAGCGCCAGCATTCCGGTAAGCGGAATGCGCACCCAGTTCGGACGGTTATTCAACTCGTACACTAATTCATAGAGCGCCTTATCGAGCATATAGACCTCTAGAAGCCGCTCAAATTGCGCCGGCTGCTCCGGCACTATGGAAGCGATTTTGATTGCCTCGCGATAGCGGCGTAGAAACGCCGATGAAGCGGACTGCTCCCATAGACGTGCCCACGGCTCTAACTGCTCGTAAGCTTCCGGACGCCGGGATGAATACCTCATCGTCGCTGAAAAAGCCGCATAGCTAAAAGATCGCAGCATTCCGGCCACGTCTTTCAGGGGCGATTGCTTTGCCCTGCGCTCTTCGAGCGATCGCGCCGGCTCGCCTTCAAAGTCCAGAATAACGAAATCGCCTTTCACTCGTAGAACCTGCCCTAAATGATAGTCTCCGTGGATGCGAGTGCGCAGCGCCTGCATTTCTCCCGCGGCCAACTGGCGCATGCGGTGGATCGCCAGGCGGCGGCGGCTTAACACCAGGCCCGCCAGTTCTACCGCATTATCCGGCAAATGCGATAGATTCTCCTTGAGTGCGTCAAATGCGCTGGTGGCGTGCTCGATCAAATTCTCGCGCAACCTGTTAAGATCCTCCGGGCTGAGGGGCTCTGGCGCAAATGCCGGGTCTTCCGTTTCCTGGGCCAAGGCCAAATGCATCTCCGCGGTCCGGGCTCCCAGCAATGCGGCTGCCTCAAGATAAATTCCCATACGCTCACGCGCAAATAGCGGCTCATCCGCCTCGCTCAGGCTGAGCAAGCTGGGCTGCGAATCCGGCATATGTTCCGGAGGAAGAAGCTGGGACGCATTGGACTCATAGTATCGATCCAACTCCTCAAGCGTCCATTGCCAGCCGTCACCCTCGTTGGCCACCAAACCCTGCAGCATCGCCAGCGTCGAGGTCTGGCGGCCTTCGCGCGAATACTCGATCGATCCGCCAAACGGGGCGATGTTGGCGAAGCTCGTTTTCTCCGTAAGATAGCGTCCAATCTCGGTATCGGGATTGGGCCCCTCCTGCTGGCGGCGAAACAGTTTCAAGATGAGCTTGTCGCCAAAGATAATGGATGTGTTACTCTGCTCCGCGGAACCGAGCCGCGGCGCAAGGGCCGTATCTCCCCTTAGTTCGCTGAAGATGCTGCTTGGCACGCCGCGGATCATCCCGTTTCGCGATGGCAATTCCCCGGCTTCTCCAACCAACTTTAGCAGCGCATCGCCCGAGTTATCGTCGAAAAGGGCATTGTGCAGTACGCCTTCGTTTTCAACAGAGTCGATCCTGGCCAGCACGGCGCCGGGATGTTGTGCACGCAACTCGTCGGATGCCTTGCCAAAAGTCAATCCGAGCGCCAGCAGATAGCTCTCCGGAGCGCCGGACGCATAGGCTGCTTCTATCAATACCAGCGCGGTTGAGCCGTCGTTAAACGCCGCCCAATCCTCGATCTTGACGGCCTTAATCTGGCGAGCTTTGCCGCCAAACCATCGCTGGCGGGGAAGAAAATCCATGAGCGCCGTCTCTTCCAATTCCCTTTGGCCATTGCCTTCGAGCACGCTCTTCCAGTCGGCCGCTCCATTTAATTGTATTTCCGGCTCGATAACGCTCTGAGCACTCTCGTTTTCCGGGGCCGGCTGCAGTTCCAGCCACAAAAACCCATATGGCCCGAGAGTCAAGGGATAGCACTGTTTGCGGATTATGGGAAATTGAACATACCCCAGCATCTCCACCGGAGACATTCCGGCATATTTTTCCAGATCCAACTCGACGGGCTGGGCAAAGCGGGAGAGATTGGCTACGCAGAGCACTCGTTCATTGTCATATTCCCGGATATACGCCAGTACTTTGCGATTCTCCGGGTTGAGGAAAGTCAACGTTCCGCGTCCGAAGACCTGGAAGAGCTTGCGCAATGCAATCATGTTGCGCATCCAGCTCAAAAGCGATGAGGGATCGCTCTGTTGCGCCTCCACATTGACCGCCTCGTAGCCCCATACGGGATCCATTACCACGGGGCTATATAGTTTGGCCGGAACAGCGCGGGAAAAGCCGGCATTGCGGTCCGCACTCCATTGCATCGGGGTACGCACGCCATTGCGATCGCCAAGATAAATGTTGTCTCCCATCCCGATCTCATCGCCGTAATAGATCAGCGGAGTGCCGGGAAACGAGAAAAGCAGACTATTGAGCAGTTCGATGCGCCGGCGGCTGTTATCCACCAGCGGAGCCAGCCTGCGCCGGATACCGATGTTAATCCGCATCCGCGGATCGGCACTGTAGGCCAGATACATATAATCGCGCTCTTCATCGCTGACCATCTCCAGCGTCAACTCGTCGTGGTTGCGCAGAAACAATGCCCACTGGCAACTCTCGGGGATATCCGGAGTTTGCGCCATTATGTCGGTGATGGGCAACCGATCTTCCTGACGCAGCGCCATGTAGATACGCGGCATGAGAGGAAAGTGAAATGCCATGTGGCACTCATCGCCGTCACCGTAATATGGACGCACATCGGTTGGCCATTGATTAGCTTCAGCCAGCAGCATCCTGCCGAAATATTCACTGTCGATCGCCTTACGAATGCGCTTCATCACAGCGTGCGTCTCAGGCAAGTTCTCGCAATTGGTTCCCTCGCGTTCCACCAGATAAGGAATGGCGTCTATGCGCAGCCCGTCCACTCCCATATCAAGCCAGTAGCGCATAATCTTGATGACCTCTTCGATCACCTGGGGATTGTCATAGTTCAAATCGGGTTGGTGGGAGAAGAAACGATGCCAATAATAGGCCTGGGCCTCCGGGTCCCAGGTCCAGTTGGATTTTTCGGTATCGGTAAAAATAATGCGCGCGCCCTGGTATTTCTGGTCCGTTTCACTCCAGACATAGAAGTCGCGCTCCGGCGATCCTTTGGGCGCCCGCCGCGCCCGCTGAAACCATGGATGCTGATCTGAAGTGTGATTAATGACCAGCTCGATCATCACCTGTAGACCGCGATCGTGCGCCCGCTCGAGGAATTGCTTGAAATCTGCGATGGTTCCATAGCTCGGGTGCACGTTCAGATAATCGGAGATATCGTAGCCATCGTCCCGAAGAGGAGAGGGGAAAAACGGCAACAGCCAGAGACATGTCACTCCAAGATCCTGCAGATAATCGAGCTTCTCGGTCAGACCCGGGAGATCCCCGATACCGTCGTTGTTGCTGTCCATAAAAGCGCGGACATGCAACTCATAAATGATCGCGTCTTTGTACCATAGCGGATCCGTAGTGCTACCCGATTGTTTCAATTCTGCCTCCCCAGCCCTGGGTCTTTGACCGTATCTTTTATGGGTAAGTGGTGTCTGGGACGCCCCTCTACCGCTAGCGCGCCGTTTGCGCCAGACGTGGGAGGAATACAGGCTTCATCTTACGCAGAAGCCCAGGTTAGCTTCTCACCCCAGCAAGCTTCGCTTGCGGGGGACCCGATTCGCGAACCTGGAGCACCCGCACTCATACCAGAGATGCAATCAAAAATCTAGCCTACAACAAGACTGGAAAATGCTCTGGTCCGATGGCAGGGAATATTTAAGTCTTCCATGCATTCAAGTGCGCTTGCGGACACGGAAGAGATGAGCCGGAATCTCTTGCGGCCGCAACTCAACATAGTTTCTATCGCCCTGCCAGAGATACTGGTGGTCCGCGAGAAGATCATCCACCTCGAACCGGTCTTCCGGATCGAGCCCCAATGCCTCCAGGTCCAGCGTTATCCAGCCCGCCTGAACATGAAAGGGGTCCAGGTTGACCACCACCAGGATGGTGTTCTCCTCTTCCGTCTGCCCGGCCGCCGGCCTGCTCCAGTCCCGCTTCGAGGCCCGCTTTGGGGCCCGCTTCGAGTAGCAGAGGATTTCGGGGTTATCGGTCGAGTGGAAGTGTAGCCCGTTGTTGCTTTGCAGCGCTCTATTCGCTCGCCGGGCATGATTTAGCTTGGTGATCAGCGGCTTGAGACTATTGGGGGCCTTCAAATCCCAGCTTCTGATCTCATATTTCTCCGAATTCATATATTCTTCGCTGCCTGCCGTGATCGGCGTATTCTCTCCCAATTCAAATGCAGGCCCGTAGATTCCATAGTTTGCTGTCAGCGTCCCGGCAAGCACCAGCCGGCTCTTAAATGCGGCTAAACCGTCACCCTTGAGGCTTTCGGCCAATATGTCGGGTGTATTCGGCCAAAAGTTGGGCCGCAAAAACTCCCGCACAGGGTAATCCGTGAGTTGACGCATATACTCGGTCAGCTCTTCCTTGGTGTTGCGCCAAGTGAAATAGGTGTAAGACTGCGAAAAGCCTAACTTCGCCAGCCGCTCCATGACTCGCGGACGCGTAAAAGCCTCCGCGAGAAAGAGCACTTCGGGGTGTTCGGTTTTCAATTCGTCGATGACCCATTCCCAAAAAGGAAATGCCTTGGTATGCGGATTATCGACTCGAAAAATATACACACCCTTGTCGATCCAAAAGGTGAAGACTCCCTTCAGCTCGTCCCAAAGCTCGGTCCAATTGGACGATTCGAAATCCAGAGGATAGATATCCTGATACTTCTTGGGCGGATTTTCCGCGTACTGTATTGTCCCGTCGGGCCGCCTCTTAAAGAACTCGGGATGCTCCGTAGCCCAAGGGTGATCCGGCGAGACTTGGAATGCAATATCGAGTGCGATCTCCATTCCCAGTTCCTTGGCGCGTTCGACCAGCCGATCGAAGTCTTCCATCGTACCCAGCTCCGAATGGATCACGGTGTGTCCGCCTTCACTCGATCCGATTGCCCAGGGACTGCCCACATCTCCGGGACCCGCTTCAGTAACATTGTTTTTGCCTTTGCGGAAGCTCGAGCCGATGGGGAAAATGGGCGGCAGATAGAGGACATCGAAAGCCATTTCGGCCACATATTCCAGCCGCGCGGCGACGTCGCGCAGGGTACCGTGTTTCCCTGGAGTATCTGACCAGGAACGGGGGAAAAGCTCGTACCAAGCCGAGAAGCCGCCTTTTTCCCGGTCCACTACCACGCCGAGTTCCCTTCCATACAACGTCTGCAGCTCCAGGTCGGGATAACGGTCGACCGTATCCTTAACCTCATCCTGGAGTGCAACCGACGCCGCTTCTAAAGCCGCCTGGGAATCGCCGGCTCCTTCCTTGAGCGCCGCTGCCCACCGTTTCAATTGTGCGGAGTCCTTTTTGCTGGCCGGCACCGCCATATGCTCGAGCAGGAGAGCGCCGGTTTGGAGCGGAACCTTCAGATCCTGTCCAGCCTCGATGCGCTTTTTTAGATCGTTGCGCCAAGTGCCATACCGGTCGATTTCGCCGGCGATCGTATAGAGATAGCGGCCAATCCGGTCGACGGCGAACTCGCCCTGCCAGCGATCGTTTCCTTTCGCCGCCATCTCAACTGTCTGCCAATCGCTCTCGCCGTGCCGCTTCCAGAGCAGCCGGGCTCGGACTTGATCATGCCCATCGGCGAAAACGTCCGCCTCCACACGAACCGTCTCTCCCACAATGCGCTTAATGGGAAATCGGCCGCAATTCAACTCAGGATCTACGTTCTCAATCACCACCCGACGTCGTCCTTCGTTCGGCTTTGCCATGCCCGTCGCTGTGATCATGTTTAACGGTTTAAGAACGCTCTTCTTCAAGCTATCCTCCTCCAACAGTTTGCGGCAACCTTGCACGCTGCTTATGAGCATACAAAGGCGTACCTACCTCAGCACGACCCTTTTTCGGTGCATTCAGGCGAACATGCGTGAACTATGCTTTAGAGGAGATGCCGAATCAAGCTCGACCGCAGCCAATCATCGGCTTTCATCAAGACGATCTGGGAGACTGGATCGCGGAACTCGCGTGCGGACACACCCAGCATGTGCGCCATCGGCCCCCTTGGGAATTGCGGCCATGGGTGGCGACGGAAAAAGGCCGACGGCAGCACATCGGCCGAGTACTTTTGTGCGTCCGCTGCGGGGAGGCGGCAGAACCTCTACAAGCAAAAGGACAGATAGTGTAACGTGGCAAGAGTCGCGTGTCACCTTACACTATCTGTGCTTTGCTCTAGTGGAATGACCCGCTCGCGTGCTTATTTTATTTTGACTGTGGCGCCTCCGCGGCCGACGCCTGGCTGCGGCGTAAGTCATCGTTCAAGATGATGGCTTCCGCAATTTCACGCATGGATTTCCGCCGTTGCCGGCTTTCCCGGTGCAGTGTGCGATGAGCTTCCGCCTCGCTCATAGCAAAGTCGCGCTGGAGAATTGCCTTGGCTCTCTCGACCGCCTTCCGCGTTTCAAGTTGCTGAGAAAGCTCAAAGTTTTCTGACTCCAGACGGGCACGTTCAATTTCTGCGCCAACCAGAAAACCCATCATCGAAATCAGACGTACCTCCTCACGCGTGTGACGATAAGGCTGCCGATGCTGCAGATTGATGACGCCGACCAGCTTGCCGCGGCACAGAATGGGGACAGAAAGGAAGGCCTCGAAGAGATCTTCCGGTAAATCCTTAAACATTTTGAAGCGCGGATCGCGTAGGGCCTGGGAGCCGATTGCGACCGGTTCCCGATGCTCCGCGACCCAGCCCGTGATGCCCTGACCGAGACGGATGCCAAGATGATCGACGACATCGGCATGAGGATTCTTAGAGGCCCGCAGCACCAGTCGGTCCTGCTCAAATACATAGACAAAACAGGAGTCGCACTTGACGACCGATGCGACAAATTCAACGATCCGCTGCAGGACCGTATGGAATTCGTCCTTCGACGCCATGCGGCTCCCAATCTCGTGCAGAAATTCGTAATTTTTGTGTTGCGCCAAAGCTGAAGATGTAGGAAGCCGGTCATTCCATTGATTAAGAACACCTGGTTTGGGAGCGGCGCCGGCGCGTGAGATCGCCGCAGGTTTCGTGTAGCCGTCGGCCACAATGACCGATCGCTTCTGTTCCACGAAGCTCTGGGCAATCTGCGCCGCTTCATTGACCAAGAAGCCCATTTTAGGATGCGACGGCTCGAAATCCGGAACAATGCCGAAACGATGAAGTTCTTCCGACGTGCTTGGTCCGATGGAAACGACCACGGCGGATCGCAGCCCTTGGATAAGCATTTCTTCGCAGCCCATCTGATTTGCGACCTTGAAAAGATGGGTGACTTGGGCCGCGTTCATGAACAACAGCATGTCGATCTGCCTTTGAGAGACGGCGAGCACAGCTTCGCGAAGCGGCTGCAGATCGTCAGGGAGGGCCCATTGATAAACGGGCACGCGTGTAACTTCGGCGTCGCTCTCGGCAAATGCCGCAAGTAGATCGGTACTCGGGGTTCCATATTCCTGAACCGCGACGCGAAGTCCGCCGAGTTCCAGCCCCGGTTCGTTTTCAATCGCCGCCATGAGTTCGCGCCAGGTGCAGGGCTCGGGAGCCATGATGGCGACAGGAATTTTGAATTCCCGGAGCACGGAGAAAGACTTCGGACCACGCGCTGCAATCTTAACGCCACGCAAAGCGTTGAGGAATGCTTCCCGCTCATATTGTTTCTCGACGATGGCCAGGAGAGCGCGGAACCCTACCGCGGTAAGGAATACAACCAGATCGAATCCGCCATGCATGAGAGTCGCGGCGAAATCGAGAGCGCGATGATTCGACTCCAGTGGAACTTCCCGGAGTGCAGGCGCAATGAGCGGTTCGCCGCCGTAATTGCGGATCAGCGCCGCAAGCTCTTTGGCGCGCCGAGTTTCGAGTGCAAGTACACGCAAGCCTTGAAGACTCGTCTGTGGCATTGGCTTTTCCCACTCCACTTGAGCGGAATGCGCTCTCCGGCATCGATAAAAATCGTGGCCGGCGCGAATGGCTGCCATTCGCCGGCATAATCCCTGGGTCTCACGATTCCTGGATCTCACAATCCCTGGGTCTATTGCGATTTTACCTGCGCCCACTCATCGATTGCCTGGGGCGGCGGCGCGGGCAGCCGATCGTGAGATTGCTCTTCGGGCTTGCTGAGGCCCTCAGGCAACGCCACGTAGATATGGCCATCCTTCAACCGGGTCTGGTATGTCGATACACAGGCGGCTTCGGATGGTTTGACTACGCTTCCCGTAGAGAGGCAAACCTTCCAGGAATGCAGGGGGCAGACAACAGTATCGCCCGCGACGATGCCGTCGCTCAGCGGACCGCCACGATGAGGGCAGCGATTTTCGACGGCCATGGCGCGGTCGCCTAGGTTGAATACTGCGATTTCGCGGCCACCCAGATCGAGCCTCCGTCCTTCCCGGAGCGGAATGCCGTCCTGCGAGGCTACGCAGATCCACTTTCCATTTATCTTCATTGGATCACCTTTTCCAGAGCCTGGATAGAAACAAACTGGGCCGCGGTGCGCGGCGTATCGCGCTCGAGCCAAGCATCGCGGGATAAATTCTTTGCCTTGCGGAGACGCTCAAGCAGAAGTTTTTTCTGCTCCTCGGGCGCGTAGACCGTTTCCTTACGCACCCGATCGATACCGACGCGTTCAATGAAGTCGTAGGTGCGCTCCAGGTAATTGGCGTGTTCGCGGTAATACTGGAAGAAAATAGCAGCCGTTTCCAACGCTTCTTCCGTCGTCTCGACCGTCACTAGAAGGTCCGCTTTGCGAACCTTCTTGCCCGCCGCGCCGCCTACAACCACCTGCCAACTACCTTCTTGACCGACGAATCCGATGTCTTTCACCGTAGCCTCCGCGCAATTACGCGGGCAGCCGACAACCGCCATTTTGACCTTGTGCGGAGTGAAGAGGTTCTCGAACCGGCGTTCCAGTTCAATGCCGGCTGCGGTCGAATCCTGGACGCCAAATCGGCAGAAATCCGTACCGACGCAGGTCTTCACCATGCGTACGCCTTTGGTATAGGCCTGACCGGAAGGCATGCCAAGATCCGCCCATATCTTGGGCAAATCAGACTTATCGACCCCCAGCAAATCAATACGCTGGCTTCCGGTGACTTTAACCATGCGCACGTTGTACTTGTCAGCGACGTCGGCAATCTTGCGAAGTTCCTGGGCCGATGTAACTCCACCCCGCATACGCGGCACCACGGAAAAGCTTCCGTCCTTCTGGATATTGGCATGGACCCGGTCATTGATAAAGCGCGCGGAACGGTCTTCATCGTGACCGCCGCACCAGACTACGTCGAGCATGTAACTGAGCGCCGGTTTGCAGATTTCGCAACCTATACCGTTCCCGTAAATCTCCAACACCTCGTGAACGGAGCGCAGTTGCTGGCTGCGAAGCATCTCGCGAAGCGTCTCTTCGGAAAACGGAAGACACTTGCAAAGCACCCGGCGAGTCTCTTCTTCAAAATCCGGAACGACCGTCTTGAGCAATTGCTGGCAAAGCGACGTACAGCTTCCGCAGCCGGTCGACGCCCTGGTGCATTCCTTAAGCTGAGCCAGGGTGGCTACACCAGTTACATGGACCGCATGAATGATCTCGCCCTTGGTTACGCCCATGCATCCGCAGATAGTTTCGCTTTCCGCCATGCGCGCGATCTCGATACCGGCGTCTTCAACCGGCGGCGGAAAGAGGATGTGGCGGCGCTTCGAGGTAAGGTCGTGCTGGCGTTTAAGCCAGTCGAGATATCGCGGGCTCTCCGTGGTGTCGCCAACCAGAATGAAGCCGGCAAGACGGCCATGCCGGAGGACAAGCTTCTTATACAGACCAAGCGATGGATCTTCGTAGCGCACCACTTCGGCCGCCGGATCTTTCTTCTCATCCCATTCACCGGCGGAGAACACTTCAACGCCCATGATCTTGAGCTTTGCAGCCTGCAGCGCCGATTCGAAGATAGGACCACGATTATCCGTAATCGTGGCCGCCAGCACCTTACCCTGCTCAAGCAAAGGCGCGACAAGTCCATAGCAGATGCCGCGATGCTCGACACATTCTCCTACAGCGTAGATGCCAGGATGAGAGGTCTCAAGGTAATCGTTGACCAGGACGCCGCGATTCACGGCGAGGCCGGCCTCGCGAGCGAGCCCAACATTGGGCCGGATGCCGGCGGCGACCACCACTAAGTCAGCTTCTATCGAGCTGCCGTCCTTGAACTTAAGCCCCTCCGCTCTTCCATTCCCTAGAATCGCGCTGGTGCTGCGCCCGAGCATAACGCGAATGCCCATGCGCTCCATTTGCGCGGCGAGCAAGGCGCTGCCGGTAGAATCCAGTTGCCGCTCCATCAATGTATCCATCAAGTGGATCACAGAGACCGTGCAGCCTTGCACCTGCAAGCCCCGCGCCGCTTCAAGGCCAAGCAGGCCGCCGCCTATTACCGCCGCCCTCATCCCGGGACCGGCGCGCTCAAGCAGACGCTTGGTGTCGTCCAAAGTGCGAAAAACAAAAACTCCGTCGCGCTCAAAGCCCTCCATCGGCGGAATAAAAGGCGAGCTTCCGGTTGAGAGAACGAGCTTGTCGAAGGGGACTACGCTGCCGTCATCCCCGGTGACGGTCTTTTGCGCGATATCGAGGGATACTATGCGAACGCCGAGGCGAAGCGTAATGCCGTGGCGCCGATACCAGCTCAACTCATTCAGGACGATCTCGTCCGCCGATTTTTCTCCGGCGAGCACGGAAGACAGCAGAATGCGATTGTAGTTTGCGTATGTCTCGTCGCCGAAGACGGTGATTTCGAATTTTTGGGCGTGCTTCAGGATCTGCTCGACGCAGCCCATGCCTGCCATCCCATTCCCGATGACGACCAGCCTCTCCATGCAACTCACCTCTCCGCTCCGGTATTCGACGCGCTATTCAAATCCAGTGACATCCGGCTTCTTGAAATCTTGAAGCGGAACGCAAAGGAACAAAATCGAACTCCCGCCAAGGGCGAAAGTGCGGTTCTGGCGCTCGTCGAGGAGCGATTAGATTTGTGCTTGAGAAGGCACGGCAAGGTACCAGTTGGGGAGACATGGAGCAAAGCTCCAGGGCATGTCTCTCGGCGCGTTGCGGGCGGCATCCTGGCCGCTGCTCCGCCATCGAACGCCGTATACTGCATCAGTCTAAGCAGCGACGGCATCGGATTGGTTCGATGATACTGTCGTTCTTGGTCTGGACGCAAGCGGCAATTGCATTTCCCGCTGCGGCAGGTTTTTGTTACCTCTCGCGGGCCGCGATTCTCCGCAGTTAAGTTCGCGAGAGTACGGCATGGATTCGCACACCGGACAAAGTAGCTATTTAGGCTGCAAGGCGCTATGTGCTCAGGCAATGAGCGGAGGGATTTAGATAGATTCAGGAAAAGGCGGCGCGTCCGAATGGCACTTCCGGGTGTCACTGGAACTAACCTGTAATAGCTATGTAACACAGCTCATTCCGGCGAGACAAGAAAATTTCAGCAGGAAATTGCTCTATGTTATCTTTCACCACGATTTCCCTGCCACATTTCTAATCCCCAGGCATGATGAAGGGGGAGAGACCTCGTCGAGTTCTCTTTACGAGAAAATCGTAGGTTTCAAAGATCCACAACGCGGTCTTGCAGTTCATTCTTGCATTTGTCACCGCTTTGAGGTTAGTATGCAAATTATCCGGTAACTACTCTCCTCGCAACTTCGAGATGGGTGAATCTCCGGATCGAAGGCTGTGCCATCGCTTTCGCGTAGTCTCGCCGCACTCCGTGCTGAGTTTCCCGGCAGACTGCCAGGATCAGGCTCCCAGACGAGCCGCCAAGTCCCCGACGCCATTTCAGAGCTGGTTTTCTACACGTCTTCACAAGAGACGCAACCGCATTTTGCGCCCCCGCGGTTCGGATGCGACTGCGTCGTGACCACAGTTCATAGTCTCTGCAGTTTCCGAGCAGTGCGAAGTTGTGTTTGACACTGCTAGGAATGCTGCGCCTAGGGCGAGATCAGGATAGGTGTGGGTTTGATGAGTTCTATGAAATGGCCTTCTTCGTGAATAGTGGAGTTATATCTTGAACCTGCCGTTACTTGAAAAGGTTATGGAAGGCGATCTGGCTTTCCACCTGAGCTCGGCACAATCGACGGAAAAGACCGGCGTAAAGTCGTGCGGCTCGAGCGGAAGCACGATTCCGCTGGAAACTCCTGGACCCGGTGAACAATACCGCTTCCACTTCGATATGACGAAGTGCATCGGATGCAAGTGCTGCGTGGTGGCTTGCAATGAGCAGAATGGCAATCCCGCGGAGATTCAGTGGCGGCGGGTGGGCGAAATCGAAGGCGGCTTTTATCCGGAGACCCATCGCCACTATCTTTCCATGGGCTGCAATCACTGTCTGGATCCCTCCTGCCTCACCGGTTGTCCCGTCGATGCATATTCCAAAGACCCAGTCACCGGAATCGTTCGTCACAATGCGGATGCCTGTATCGGTTGCCAGTACTGTACATGGAATTGCTCCTATGGAGTGCCGCAATACAACGCCGAACGAGGAGTCGTGGGTAAATGCGATATGTGCTATGGGCGCCTGACCCAGGGCCAGGAGCCGGCTTGCGCCTTCGCATGTCCGGAGAGCGCCATTCAAATTGAGATCGTCAAGATCGATCAATGGCGCAACGAATATACTTCCAGCGCGAATGCGCCCGGTATGCCTTGCGCCGATGATACCCTCTCGACTACCAGGATCACGCAACCGAAACATCTCCCGCGCAATATACAGAAGGTTAATCTGAATTGGGTCCGGTTGGAGCAACCTCACTGGCCGCTGGTCTTCATGACCATCCTCACGCAGTTTTCCGTGGGCGCATTTGCTGCTTTATGGCTTTTCCAGAGCATAGGATTTCGCGTGGGACTGCGCATGGCGGGGGCAGCCTCGCTGGCAGCCGCGCTCGTCGCGATGGCCGCTTCCACTCTGCATCTGGGCCGTCCTATTCACGCATATCGCGCGATCATGATGTGGCGCCGGTCATGGCTCAGCCGCGAGGTTTTGCTCTTCTCCATCTTTGCCATCGTGGCCTCGCTCTGCGCGGCCACGATTTTCCTCAACCTGCACATCGCGGTCCTGCTCGCCGCATTGACTGTTCTCGCCGGTACGGCAGGCATTGGCGCGAGCGCGCGCATTTACCTGGTCCCCGGCCGTCCAGCTTGGAACAACACATACACCGTCCTTGAATTTGCTCTTACCGCACTTGTTCTCGGCGCATTTTTCGCAGCGGCGCTCTCTGGTGGCGCACTTTATACGCGCTTCGCGGCCGTAACCTCCGCCATCTGTGTTCTTCTTGCCTCTGCTGGTAAGTTCCTCTGGCTATCTCGTTCTCAAGAGCATGAACTCCAAGCTACGGCTCGATTGCTTACTACTGTTCTTGCCAAGCGAATCTTATGCCGAGTGGCGCTCATGGGCGCGGCAATTCTACTGGTTCTTCAGGCGTCCACCAAGCAGCAAGCTCTGGCCGCGTTCTTATTCGCGGCAGGCTCAGAGCTTCTTGGCCGTTACATGTTTTTTGTCAGCGTCGTACCTACCAATATTGCCGCCGGTTATCTGGCGGGACAGGAGACTATGTGAGTTTGCGGAACTGGATCGGCCTGGACACATATCAGGAAAAGTACACCTACGGTGACGATCCGGAGCTTGGCTTCAGTTCGCAGCAGAAACATGCCGACAAATGGGTTGCAACGACCTGCGGATATTGTTCGGTGGGATGTGGAATGTTCGTCGGAGTCAAGGATGGAACCGCGGTCAGCGTCCGGGGAAACCCGGACCATCCGGTAAACCGCGGCAAGCTGTGCCCCAAGGGACTCGCGGAGCACCACACCATCGCTGCTAGTGATCGCGCGCAGTATCCGCTACTGCGCAAACATGGCAAGCTGTCGCGTGTCCCCTGGGACGAGGCCCTGGAGACCATGGTGCGGAGTTTCCGCGATGTGCAGAAAAAGTATGGCCCCGATTCGCTGGGCGTTATCGGCACCGGGCAGTTAGTAACGGAGGAGTTCTATACGCTGGGCAAGCTGGTCCAGTTGGGATTCGGAACGCGTAATTTCGATGGCAACACGACGCTCTGCATGTCCACGGCAGTGGCAGGATACAAACGCTCCTTTGGAAGCGACGGACCTCCCGGCGCTTATGAAGACCTCGAACGCGCGGATGTGATTTTTCTGATCGGCGCAAATGTAGCCGAAAATCATCCCATTCTGTGTACCCGGCTTGAGGCCAACCATGAAAAGACCCTGATCGTCGCCGACCCGAGAGTGACCAAGACAGCGATGATGGCCGATCTCTATCTGCCCCTCAAGCCGCGATCCGACCTTGCCTTGCTCAACGGAATTATTCACCTCCTGCTGAAGCATGGCTTATACGATCGCGAGTATGTAGCCAACCATACCAGCGGAATCGAGGAACTCAAGCTTTCGGTCGAGCGTTACACCCCGGAACTGGTTTCAAACATTACCGGCCTTGCTCCGGAACTAATCGTCCGCACAGCCTCGCTCTACGGCAACGCGCGGGCTGCGTTTATCGGCTGGACGATGGGGGTGAATCACAGCACGCGAGGTACCCAGACGGTCAACGCGATCAATAACCTGGCGCTGATTACAGCTCAAATCGGCAGACCGGGAGCTTCTCCCTTCTCGATTACAGGACAATGCAATGCCATGGGAACGCGGGAATCGGGCTTTACGTCAAGTCTTCCCGGATACCGGAAATTTGAAAGCGCAGCCGATCGCGAAGAACTGGCGCGCCTGTGGAATCTCCCTGCCGCTCGCATTCCACAAGCGCGCGGCCTTGCCTATCCGGATATCGTCGAAGCCGCCGTTGCCAAGAAGGTACGCGCGTTGTGGATCATCGCTACCAATCCGCTGGTTTCCTATCCGAATATCGATGTGCTGCGCCACGCCTTCGGCAATCTTGAATTTCTGGTTGTGCAGGATGGCTTTCATCCCACGCCGACGACAGAAGTCGCGGACCTGGTATTACCCGCTGCAATCTGGGGTGAAAAGGAGGGCGTCTATACCAATTCCGAGCGGCGCGTCAGCAAGGTGAATCGCGCCGTCCATCCGCCCGGCGAAGCACGCGCGGATTTCGACATATTTCTGTCCCTGGCGGAAAAGCTCAACTGCAGGGAATCTCTCTTTCCGGGCTGGAGTAAACCGGAAGACGCCTTTAACGAATGGCGGCGCGTGTCTTCCGGCCGGCTCTGTGACTATTCAGGCATCAGCTATGAATTGCTGGAGAAGTATGGCGGTATCCAGTGGCCATTGGCGGCAAATGACGGCCCGCAGGCCGGAGAGACGCGGCGGCTCTACACCGGCGGAGAATTTCCCACTGAAGATGGCAAGGCACATCTGCTTCCGGTGCAATGGGAGCCTTTCCCCGAGCAGCCGAGTAAGCAGTATCCACTCATTCTGAATACGGGCCGGACAGTGGAGCACTGGCACACCCGCACGAAAACGGGGACGGTTCCAATCCTCCGGCAAATGTCTCCTCGTGCCTGGTTGGAAATGAATCCCGCGGATGCCGCACAGCTTGGTTTGCGTCCCCACGATGCTGTAGATGTGATTTCCGCACGGGGGCGGGTGAACGCCGTGGAATTGCGCATCACCGAAATCGTGGCGCCAAGCCAAGTCTTCCTTCCTTTTCATTTTGTGGAGAGCAATGCCAATCAGATAACTCAAAGCGCGTTCGACCCAATCTCGCGCGAGCCTAACTATAAGCAATGTGCGGTCAGAGTTGAGCGGAGCGCGGCAGCTACAAAGAGAAAGAATGCAAAAACAGCGCAACCCATCCGCGCCTATCGGGAGAGTTTATGACGAACAAGCAATTTATGCGCAGCGGGCATTGGCCCACTCTGCTGGCTGCATTTCTCTATTTCGATATCAGCTTTATGGTTTGGGTGCTGCTCGGTCCACTAGCGCCGTTCATTACTGAGCAGATGAAGCTCAGCGCGGCTCAACAAGGTTTATTGATTGCTATTCCTCTGCTCGGCGGATCGCTGTTTCGCCCGGTGCTGGGCGTACTGGCGGATCACGCGGGCGGCCGCAGGGCAGGCCTTCTGGGTCTGTCGCTTACTCTAGTACCCTTGCTTCTCGGCTGGCGCTTCGCCGATCATCTCTGGAATCTCTATGCCATCGGTTTTCTTCTGGGAATCGCCGGGGCTTCCTTTGCGGTAGCCTTACCGCTGGCGGGCCGGTGGTATCCGTCGGAACACCAGGGACTCGCTATGGGTATTGCCGGCGCCGGGAACGCCGGGACGCTGCTGGCCACCTTCTTCGTACCTAGACTGGCGCAAAATTTCGGCTGGCACGCTGCTTTCGGTATTGCCATACTTCCGGTCGCATGCGTGCTCATTGCTTTCTTCTTCCTGGCGCAAGACAGCCCACGCCAGACAAAACCCCCGGCCTGGAGCGACTACTCACAATTGTTGCGCCAGGCAGATACTTTTCAACTCTGCTTTCTCTACGGTCTTACTTTCGGGGGATTTGTTGGACTCACCAGCTTTCTTACCCTCTTCTTCCGGGATCAGTACCATCTCAGCAAAGTACAGGCAGGCGACTTCACAACGATCGCCGTTGTTGCTGGAAGCTTTCTCCGGCCTGTGGGAGGGTGGCTCTCCGACAAGCTTGGCGGGTACCGTCTGCTGCTCCTTTTATTTGGCCTGATCGCGATTTGCCTTGGAGGCATCAGCACATTACCGTCTGCAAGATTAGTACTTGCACTTTTCTTCCTTGTCATGGGCATGCTGGGAATGGGCAACGGCGCAGTCTTTCAATTGGCGCCACTACGCTTTCCGCGGGAGATCGGTATCGCGACTGGACTCATCGGCGCAGCCGGAGGACTTGGCGGTTTCTTCTTGCCCTCAGGTTTGGGACTGATTCGAGGTTTGACTGGGAGCTATGGCGGAGGCCTTCTCATCTTTGCGGCCGTGTTCGGCGCCGGCGTGGTCAGCCTCTGCGAATTCGGGGTGGGCTGGCGAGCGCGCTGGCCGGAAGAAGCGAGCAAGCGCGCCCGCGTATTTGCTTACCGCAGCCGCCGGCCCGACGCCGTAACCATTCTGCCTGAACGAGATCAATCTCTTGATTTCTGACCCGTCAAGAGGAAAAAGCGAAACCCGACTTAGCCATTCCACAGTATCAGGAAAAATGCTCTAAGAAGCGCGCTTCTGTTCGACTAATTGGTGGGCAATTTGGGCCGCGTCGTTGACCAGAAAGCCCATTTTGGGGTGGGAAGGCTCGAAATCGGGAACAAAACCCAGGCGACGCAGTTCCTCTGACGTAGTGGGCCCAATAGAAACGATAACTGTCGAGTGCAGGCCGGCGGTCAGCTTCTTCTCTCCATCTTCCATCTGTCCCGCCACGGTGAAAAGATGAGCAGCCTGCGCGGCGTTCGTAAAGAACACCATGTCGATCTGTCCCCGCGAGATGGCAAGGACCGCCTCCCGAAGAGGTTCAAGATCGTCCGGAAGGGCCCACTGGTATACCGGCACGCGGGTTGCTTTGGAGCCCCTTGCGGCGAAGGCTGAAAGTAACTCTGGACTCGGAGCCCCGTATTCAATGATTGCGACACGAAGACCATCAAATTTTGCGCCCGGCGCGCTTTCAATCGCCGCCATGAGCTCTCGCCAGGTGAAGGGATCGGCGGCTGCCGCCGCGACTGGGACTTGAATCTCACGCAGAGCAGCCAGAGGCTTTGGACCCCGGGCTGCAATCTTGACGCGCCGCAACGCATCGAGAAAGGCCTCACGGTCATACTGCTTTTCCAAGATGCCGACCAGCGCACGTACTCCAACACCGGTGAGGAAAACGGCCCAATCAAATTCGCCTCGCATCAAGTTGGCGGCAAAATCGAGAGCCGGACGATTCGAGTCGAGCGGAGCCTCTCGCAATGCTGGAGCTAAGATTGGTTCGCCGCCCTGATTGCGAATCAATACGGCAATCTCTTTGGCGCGCCGGGTTTCGAGTGCGAGGACACGCAGTCCTTGAAGGCCGGTCTTTGACATCTTGTATATTCTAGAGCTTTCAAAGCACGAGTATGTAATTATGTTGATCCGCGTGGCAGCCCAGCGAACCGGCAACTCCGGGGCGCCGGTTCTTCTCTCGCCGGCTTGTCCACAGCCTCTGAAATTGCGCCTTCTATAATCGGTCGAGCATGAGCATCACTCTGCTTTCCGCCGTCGAACAGCTCGCGCTCCTAGACCGGCGAAGTATCTCCCCCCTGGAATTGGCTGAAGAATACATTCTTGAAATACAGCGGCTCAATCCGGTGCTCAATGCGATCGTCGATTTTGATCCTGAACGAATTCGCGCGCAAGCGCGTCAGGAAACGCGTGGTTTTCTCGGCGGTTTGCCGATTACTGTGAAATCATCGATCGCCGCAAAAGGCTATCTCTGCGAAGTTGGCAGCTTGCTCCATCGTGGTTTCCGTCCCGCCGAAGACAGTGAGGCGGTTGCACGCCTGCGCAGCGCCGGCGCCACACTTCTTGGTACAACGAATTGTCCTGAGTTTCTGATGGCGTATGAGACCGATAACCTGCTCTATGGAAGGACCAGCAATCCATATAGCCTCGACCATTCTGCTGGAGGATCGAGCGGCGGCGAGGCAGCCGCGATTGCCGCCGGGATGTCGGCTGTTGGCCTGGGCAGCGACAGTGGAGGGTCAGTGCGCGAGCCGGCACATTTTTGCGGCATCTGTTCGCTCAAGCCTACACCTGGCCGCGTGCCTGCGCGGGGACACATCCCTCCCTGTTTGGGCCCATTCTCCGTCCTCGGCGCGATCGGACCGATGGCCCGCACAATTGCCGATGTCGATCTGCTGTTCCGAACGTTGTCGGGCCAGGATCCATTGGACCCAACCAGCCCGCCAGTAACCCATCGGCCGGTTTCGCTCGCCGATGCCAAGCAGATCAGGATCGGCTGGTTTGAAGACGACGGGCTGATCCCGGTAACGGCGGAGACACGGCAGGTAATGCGTGACACTGTTCAATCGCTCACGAAGCAAGGATTCAAGCTCCAGCCTTTTCGCCCTTCCTCCTCTCTCGAAGCGGCGCGCAAGTTGTGGTGGATCTTCTTTGTGCAGTGTGGCGACATGTTCCTGGAACGGATGATTGAAGAACGCGAAGAGCAATTGAGTCCCATATTTCGCGATTTTTTGAGCACTGCTCGCATCCAGCCGTGCTTGACGGCTGACTCCTTGTTGCAAGCGTGGGCGGAGTGCGACGCTGTGCGGGGAAGGCTATTGGCTGAACTCAGGGATTGTCCCGTGCTTCTCTGCCCGGCCTGCCCAGTCCCCGCCTTCAGGCATGGCGAGCGGGAGTGGGTAATCGAAGGCCGCAAAATAAATTACTGGGATGCCATGCGCTATACGCAGTGGTTCAACCTGCTTGGATCGCCGGCCGCGGTCGTCCCGGTGGGAAGATCGTCCGGCGGACTGCCGATTGGAGTGCAGGTTGCCGCGCGTCCCTTTGAGGATGAGGCCGTACTGGCGATTGCCGCCGCCATTGAATGTGAGTTTGGATATCGAGCTCCGCCGATCGCAAATATCCGGGCCGGAAACTGATGGCGGCACGCGGATTCCATCTATCCCGCTTCTCAGTCGCGGGAATATGCATCCCAATGTCAGAAAGGAGCAAGTATGGCTAGCAATCGCGGTGTCGTTTATCTGGAACCGGGCAAAGTCGAGGTGCAGTCCATCGATTATCCGGTAATGAAAAATCCCGCAGGCAAGGAAATTCATCACGGTGTAATTCTTAAAATCGTCTCGACCAATATCTGCGGATCAGACCAGCACATGGTTCGAGGCCGCACAACGGCTCCCAAAGGCCTGGTTCTGGGTCACGAGATTACCGGCGAGATTATTGAAAAAGGCAAAGACGTTGAAATGCTGGACATCGGCGATTTGGTTACAGTCCCATTCAACGTGGCATGTGGCAGATGCCGCACCTGCCGTGCAGGAGACACCGGTGTTTGCCTTACAGTAAATCCCGGCAGGGCGGGAGGAGCCTACGGCTATGTGGATATGGGCGGATGGGTGGGCGGCCAGGCCGATTATGTAATGGTTCCCTATGCCGATTTCAACTTGATTAAATTTCCCGATAAAGCTCAAGCGATGGCGAAAATCAAAGATCTCACCATGCTTTCCGACATTCTCCCTACCGGTTTTCATGGGGCGCTCAATGCGGGGGTTGGCGTTGGCTCGACTGTTTATATCGCGGGCGCGGGTCCGGTAGGATTGGCTGCGGCAGCATCGGCGCAAATTCTGGGTGCAGCCGTGGTGCTGATCGGCGACATGAACAAGGACCGGCTTGCCCATGCCAAATCGGTAGGCTTTGAGCCTATCGACCTGAGTAAGAGCGACAAGCTGGGGGAACTGATTGAGGCGGTGCTGGGGATTCCCGAGGTGGACGCTGCAGTGGATGCAGTAGGATTCGAGGCGCGCGGACATGGCGCAGATTCATCCAACGAAGCTCCTGCAACCGTGTTGAATTCTCTGATGGCCATTACCCGTGCCGCCGGATCCATCGGAATCCCCGGTCTCTATGTCACCGAAGATCCGGGATCGAAAGATGAGGCAGCCAAGACCGGCAATCTGCGCCTGCGGTTTGGCTTGGGGTGGGCCAAATCGCACCGCTTCGCCACCGGTCAAACACCCGTGCTTCGCTACAATCGGCAGCTCATGCAGGCAATCCTCCATGACCGCCTGCCCATCGCAAAGATTGTGAATGCGACGGTAATCAAGCTGGAGGAAGCGCCCACGGGATATAAGGATTTTGATTCGGGCGTCGCCAAGAAGTTTGTGCTTGATCCTCACCAACTCCTCAAGGCGGCGTAGCCAGGCAGCCTGCAACTCAGAACGAACTTTAACTTGGAGGAATTGTGATTCATCTCGAAGATGCACGCAGAATTATTGCCGCCGCGGAGAAGAAGGCGGCGCAAATCGGTCAACCCATGAACATTGCCGTTGCCGACGGGGGCGGAAACTTAGTGGCCCACGTGCGGATGGATGGCGCATGGATAGGCAGCATAGACATCGCGATTAACAAAGCATATACAGCTCGCGCCTTTGATATCGCGACAAAAGATCTCGCAACCCATTCGCAATCCGGAGGTCAGTTCTTTGGCATCCACGCTTCCAATGGCGGCAGGATCATGATCTTCGCCGGCGGCATCCCCCTTAAGAAAGACGGAAAGGTAGTGGGCGCAATTGGGGTAAGCGGCGGCATGGGAGCACAGGACCAAGCCGTCGCCGAGGCAGGCGCTGCCGCGTATTAGTACTCTGGCCTGCCGGCCACCACGAGGGATAAAAATCCGGGCCATCGTGTTTTTGTTGAAAGTACAACAAATCCTGGGTGCCCCATATCTGACGCGCTGTTTGCGTCAGATGTGGGAAACCAAAAAATCAAGAAGACCGAATTTTCAAGAATATAGCAGCCTATTTTCGAGCAGAGGACGACTTCAGTCGTGCTGCGGAGGGCGCAAAAATACTGAACTTCAGCCCCTGGCGAATACTTTTTCTAGTCCTTGAAAGAAATCGCCGCAGCGGCTAAAGCCGGGACATTGTCACCGCCGGAGCGTATGGCCTAAAAGGCCATACCTGATACAGAGCAACGGATTCTTTCGTGTCTAGGTGACCAGGCACGGCCGCTTGGGATTGAACTTCCAACCTGGAATCAGGAACTGCATCGCCGTCCGATCGTCGCGGCCACCCAGGCCCAGTTTTTTGTATAGCTCGTGCGCCTGCTCTACACGTTCCATGTCAATCTCGATGCCCAAGCCGGCGCGCTCCGGAATTCTCAACTTTCCGCCCGTAATCCGAAAAGGCTCTTTGGTCAGGCGCTGGCCGTCCTGCCAGATCCAATGCGTATCGATGGCAGTTACTTTACCCGGAGCGGCCGCCGCCACGTGGGTAAACATGGCGAGCGAGATATCGAAATGATTGTTCGAATGCGATCCCCAGGTGAGTCCCCATTCGCGGCAAAGTTGGGCCACTCGCACCGAACCCTGCATGGTCCAGAAATGAGGGTCGGCCAACGGAATATCGAGAGCGTTGAGTTGAATCGCGTGCCTCAGCTCCCTCCAGTTGGTTGCGATCATATTGGTCGCGGTCGGCAACCCCGTAGCCTGACGAAATTCCGCCATGACTTCCCTGCCGGAATATCCGCGCTCTGCACCGCAAGGATCTTCCGCGTAGGCCAGAACGTGGCGCTTATTCCGGCAAAGGTCAATCGCCTCATCCAGAGACCAGGCGCCATTCGGATCAAGAGTTATCCGGGCATGGGGGAATCTTTCCGCCAGCGCAGTCACCGTCTCCATCTCCGCTGCGCCGGCCAGCACTCCGCCTTTGAGCTTGAAATCGTTGAAGCCGTAGCGGGCCTGCGCAGCCTCGGCCAGACGCAGTACAGCCTCGGTGGTTAGAGCTTCCTCATCCCTGAGACGTAGCCAATCATCGGAGAACTCCTTGCCTTCTATTCCATTGCGATAGGGAAGGCCGGTTTTCGTTCTGTCGCCTACAAAGAACAGATAGCCGAGCACCTCAACGCTTGCTCTTTGCTGCCCCTCGCCGAGCAGAGAGGCCACCGGGACACCGAGAAACTGCCCCATCAAATCCAGGAGCGCACTCTCAATCGCTGTAATTGCGTGCACGGTAGTGCGCAAATCGAATGTTTGAACTCCCCGGGTCTCGACTTCCCGGCCTTGCGCGTCCCTCTCGGCAAAACGTTCCCGCACCCGATTCAGGATTTCGTTCTGCGCAGCCAGCGATTGGCCCACCACTAATGTTTGGGAATCTTCAAGGATTAGGCGAATCTTTTCCCCGCCAGGAACTTCGCCTACCCCGGTGTGGCCGGCGTTATCTGTGAGCACCACGAGATTGCGCGTGAAGAACGGCGCATGGGCCCCGCTTAAATTCAGCAGCATGCTGTCGTATCCAGCTACGGGAATCACACGCATGCTGGTGACAGATGGAGATTGCGCACGCGCCATACTCGTTTCTCTCGTCTCTTTCCCAGACCTCAACCGGCTGATCCGGCCAGTTGAGGTTTTAATTCGACTCGCTTGATCTCGCCTACAATCGGCAAATACGCCACAATGGCGAGCAGCGCCGTGGCCCCGACAAAGATGAGCACATCGTCGAAGGAACCTGTCTCCTTCACCAGATAGCCAATGATGATCGGAGTTGTGATTCCCGCCATGTTGCCGATAAGGTTAAACAATCCCCCGTTCAGGCCAACCATTCCTTTCGGCGAAGTATCGGAAATCACTGTCCATCCCAATGCTCCGATACCCTTCCCAAAGAAAGACAGCGACATCAACAACAGCATGACGCTTTGCGCTTTGGCATAGTTACATCCAATCATCGTCACCGATAACAACATTCCAGCCACGATTGGGACTTTTCTTGAAAACGTAAGAGAATGCCCCGCGCGCAGCAGACGATCCGAAATGACTCCGCCTAGGATGCCGCCGGTTCCACCACAGAGAGCAGGCACAGCGGCGGCAAACCCGACCTTCAGGATCGACATATGCCTGGCCTGCGCGAGATAGATAGGAAACCAGGTGAGGAAAAACCAGGTGAGCGTGGTGATGCAATATTGGCCGAGATAAATGCCGACCAGCATGCGGTGGCTTAGCAGCTCCTTCACCGCAGCCCAGGTAAGTAAACTGCCCTTTATCTTCCCTTTGCCTGCGCGATCCGTATTTATCAGGCCGCCGCCCTGCTCAATGTAATCGATCTCGGCTGTCGAGATGCGCGGGTGCTCCTTGACGCCATAGATATTCTTGAACCACAGCAAGGTAAAGACGAAGCCCAATGCCCCCATAAACCAGAAGCAGCTCTTCCAACCGCCCTCATGGGTAATCCAACCTAAGACCGGAGCGAAAATCATCAAGGCAAAATACTGCGATGAGTTGAAGATCGCGGAGGCCCTTCCTCGCTCGGTGGCGGGGAACCAAGCAGCCACGATCCTACCGTTACCAGGAAAGACGGGCGCCTGCGCAAACCCCGAAATGAGCCTCAGAACGAAAACCGCGGAGAATGCGAGCGACGCCGTAAGATACCCGGCAAATCCCGTAAGGAACGCGGATATCGACCACACGACGATGCTGATCCCATAGACTCTCTTCGATCCAAAGCGGTCGAGCAATCCACCTGAAGGCAGCTGCGCCAGCACATAAGCCCAACTGAACCCGGAGAAGAGATAGCCCAGCTTCACCGCATTCAGGGCGATGTCTTTGGACATTGCCGTCCCAGCGATGGAAAGCGCCACTCGATCCCCATAGCTGAAGCAGCTCACCGCGAAGAGTATGGAGATGATCAGATAGCGAACATGGGTCTGCTTGGTATCGAGCATTGGAGATGGCTTCAGGCTCATCAGGAGCGGTCCGCAATGAGCTTGGTCAATTGCTCCAATTCGCTTGAATCGAGGCTGGTCAACGGAGGACGCACTGGACCGGCAGGCCGGCCTATGGCGCACATACCCGCTTTGACAATCGACACCGCATATCCTTTCCGGCGATTGCGGATTTGGATATAGGGCAGCACGAACTCGCGCAGACCGGCGAAAACACTGTGACGATCGCGCGCCCGCACCGCGGCATAGAAATCCATAGCGAAATTTGGCAGAAAATTGAAAATTGCCGAAGAGTAGGTGGTGACGCCCATTTCCAAATAGGGCAATGCAAAGGTCTCCGCCGTCGGCAGGCCACCCACATAAGTCAGCCGGTCGCCCATCCGCGCATAGATCCGCGTCATTCTCTCGATATCACCCACTCCATCCTTGAAACCAACCAGATTTGGGCAGCGATCGCACAAGCGCTCGAGCGTCGCCTCGTCGATAATGGCGTTGTCCCGGTTGTAGAAGATGACGCCTAGGTTAGTCGACGCGCATACCGCCTCTGTGTGCGCGGCCAGCCCTTCCTGTTCCGATCCGACAAGATATGGGGGCAAAAGTAGGATGCCGTCCGCACCAGCTCGTTCGGCGGCTTTGGCAAACTGCTTAGCCATCGATGTGCCGTAGCCACAACCGGCCAGAACAGGGGTCCGGCCAGCGGTTTCATTGACGGCAGCTTGAACTACCGAAGAAAACTCGTCCAGCGTGAGCGAAAAAAATTCGCCTGTACCTCCGGCAGCGAATAGGCCCGCGGGCTTATGTTCGAGCAGCCAGGCTATGTGTTCGCGATAGGGCCCTGGCTGGAACTCATACTCCTTGGAGAAATGCGTGACGGGAAATGAAAGAAGACCTTCGCCGATATGCTTCGCCATCTCCCCGGCATCCATCATGCTCATAGCTTTCCTCTCGTATCCAAACAAACAAAACGCCTGCGGGATCTTTGGATGTTTGCTTATCCCACATCTCGCCAAAAACAGGCGGGATATGGGGCAACTTTTGATTGTGGCAGGGATAGAGCGCAAAACGGCGCCACGCTAACTCGACCACTTAAATAGTTTCAGCGCATTTCTGCCGCGGATCTTCTCCCGGTCGGCTTCGCTTGCATAGTCGAACATCGCATCGAATAGCTCCACTTGCTTGTCAAAGCTTGGGCGGTCATGCCCAAAGTATCCCCAGATCATTCGATCGGGCCCGAATGCATCATAAAATTTTCGTACCGTAGGCTTGAGGGACAGGCTACTCGCGTTCGAATATTTCATATAGGCGCGAGGCAGCTTCGCCAGTTTTAGAACGGCGGCAAAATCCGCCGGCGTGCCCTCGGAGACACGTCCCAAATGGTCCAGAATCACAGGCGTCTCGGGAAACTGCCCGGCCAACTCGCCAATCTGCGACGCATAGTATGGGAGAAAATGCATCTGGATAGCTAGGCCCAATTGTTGGACGCGGCGCCAAGTGGCCTTCATCGCGGGTGAATGCATATCGCGATCTTTGATCGGGCCCGCTGTCAGGGAAGGGGTACCCGGTTTATGCACCTCGTGAATACGCAAGGCGACGATCCGGCCTGGATTATCCTTCACCAGCGCTGAGATCCGCTCCGGTGTATCGTGCGCGATAGGATCAAAGAGGCAAGTCCCTTTAAAGAAGTTTGCAGAAGGCTCATGCGCAAAGCAGTATTCGAGATAGCGGTGATCGTCCTGGTAAGGTTCCGGTTGCACCAGCACCGCATGATCGATTCCCACCGATACGGCAAAGCGGACATATTGCTCGACCGGCAGCGGCGGCGGTTTGTACGGCGCGTCCGGCGCATACGGAAACCGCTTCGGGTCATCCGAAAATAAATGGACGTGGCTATCCACCAGCGGGCCGCGAGGCCGGGCCACGCCCATCATAGGAACTGCGGCTAACATACCGGCAACAAATTCCCGGCGCGTCAGGCTCGAAGCTCCGCGACTGAAAGAGGAATCGGTCAGCACATGGAATCCACTGACTGGATCAGGGCACGGATATAGCCGTAACAGAACGCAAACGACTGCAGTCCGTTCGGGTCATCGAGAGCCAGTGGAACATGATCCGGCATGAGCATATAGGGATAGCCGACTTCTTTGTAGACCTGAATGGCTTTCACGAAGTTGACGTCGCCCTCGTCCGGGTACACCTCAATAAAATCGTTGCGATGACCTCGGATGTTGCGGAAATGCACATTGAATATCTTCTTGCGTGAGCCGAAGTAACGAATGACGTCGAAGATCTCAACGCCTGGATTTTGAAGCATCTCAGAGACCGTGCCCTGGCAGAAATTCAAGCCGTGATAGGGACTCTCTTGGATGGTGATGAATTTCTTCAGCCCGTCGACCGTGCCCAGCACGCGGTCCACGCCCTGATAGCCTTCCGGCGGCACTCCAGGATCCTGGGGGTGACAGGCCATGCGGATCTTGTATTCATTCGCGACCGGGATTACGCGGTCGAGGAAATAGGTGATCCGCTCCCAGAACATATCGGCGTCCACATGTCCGGCATTCGTCAGGGGAGTTTTGGGGTGTGCTTCCTCGAGTTTCCATGTACTATACAGCGCGTCCCCGCGGCCTGGAGTGCGGCCGGTCCTTAAAACACCCAGAATGCTCATGTTGTATTTAATCGCTGGGATGCCGGCCTGGGCACAATTCTTAATCATGGTTTGTATCGATTCGATGTCCCGGTCCCGCTCCGGACTTTGCGCCAACATAATCGCAGGATGTTTTTCCCGGTCGATGTAGCTTGAAGTCAGAACCTTCGGCCCCAGACAATCGACGCTGATGCCGTACTTACCGGCGAGGTCAACCATGGTTTTAAGTTCTTCGACGGTGGGGTCAACGCGATCTCCCTCGATCTGCGGATAACCGCAGATATTCCGCACGCTATAGCGGGCCAGGTATTTCAAATGAGTATCGTTGGTGGGCGCAGTCTGGTCACCGAGCTTCATGAGCGCGCGTTGGGGTGAAGCAGCAGCTGACGCGCGATCCGGATTGAACCCGCTGGCAATAAGCAATCCTGCTCCGCCGGTGGAAAGGAACTGTCTGCGATCCATTTATTACCTCTTTCAATTTGCCTTACTTGCGGTGTTAGGGGCAACCACCACAATCATGAAACTGTCCGGCTTCATCCTGGGCCGCCGGGCCTCTCCGGGAGTGGCCTCCTCAAATGACGCGGTAGGCAAATAGATCCTGCGGGCTTCGGGATCGAGACCCATCGTTCTCGCCCCAGGCGGCGTTTTCACCACTTGCACAATCTCGAAGTTTCCCGGCGACTTTTCACTGGCAACAGACAGCGAACCATCGCGGCAACTAGCGAACGCCTCGCCACGATCAACTTTTGTCGCATCCACCCCCGCGCCGATCGGCGGAGCGGACACGACTTTGCCGTCTTGGGTACTCATCACGACAAGTTTTTGCGGCTTCCGGCACCCGATGAAAAGCAGGTGTTTTCTCGCGTCTATCGACATTCCAACCGGCGAGCCTCCAGGCGCCACCGGCCAGCGCGCAACCACCTTTCGCTGCTTCATGTCCACGACGGCGACTAGGTTTTTGTCCTCAAGATTGATGTAGACCTTGCCACTCGCATCGGAGGCAAGAAATTCAGGCGCTCCGCCCAGATCGATGGGCGTGTCGATCTTTCCCTTAGCGAGATCGATGTCCGGCTTGAATGACATCAACACACCTTTATCTCCCGAAACCGCCAGGACGCGCCCAAGGGTAGCGTCGTAGATGATACCGTCCGAATCAGGCACAGTGGCGATCTTGCCCAGAACGGCATATGTCTTAAGGTCGAAGACTACAATCTGTCCGTCCCCGCCCCCGTCGGTAATGAAGCCGCGCCCAGCTTTGGGCACGATCGCCACACCATGAGCGATCTTCTGCCCGGGAATATCGCCGAGCACCTTGCCCGATTGGGCATCGATCACCATGGTGTGCGTACTCCTCGGAACAAAGAGCCGATGCGTCCGTGGATCGACGGTGAGGTAATCCCATCCGCCTTGGCCGCCGATCTTGAATGTCTTTTCGACTTGCCAGTTCGTCTGCGCCGGAACAGGCAGAGAACTCGCGAGAACAGGCAGTGTTGAAGCCGCGATCACTACAATTTTTGTCAGCCGCATTTCGATTCTCCTATCCTATGTGCCGGCACGAATGAGGTGTTCAGGATCGCTCTGTGGAAATGGATTCTAAAACCATTACGAACTGAGGGTTGCGGTGTCCCACAAGGCTCATCCGCATCAAAAGCTGATACGAGCGGCTAGTTGGACCTGACGCGCGCCGGTATCGCCATTGAGTTCTCCAAAGGTGCCGTTCGTCTGCTGCCCGCCGGTGGTAAATACAGCGGTATTGTCTACGCTGTTGAACGATGGATGATTGAACAGGTTATAAAATTCTCCCCGCAACTGCATGGTCACTCTCTCCTTAACGATGATGTTCTTAAACAGCGCGACGTTATAGTTGTCGATGCCCGGTCCGCGGAATACTACTTTGCCCGCGTTGCCGACAAAGTTTGAATACTGGCCGTTGGCGCCGACGGTGTTGATGGGCGGCAAGTTGACTACGCTGGTGTTGAAATACCCGAGCACGTTACGTTTTCCATGAGGAAGAATCGCCTTACCCGTGAGCAGGGCGCGGGGCCCATCGGTACCGCCGGTAAGATCCACGCCGCCGGTGTCCAAAATGATGCCTTGAGGCGCCCCACGTATAAAGGACGCGATGCCGGAAAGTTGCCAATTATCCAATCCCGCGCGGACGAAGACGTTGTCCCACAGGCTGCTGGCCTTGGGTATGCTCCATAACCAGTTGATCACGACCGAGTGATCGCGATCGTAACCGGCCAGGCCATAGTTGTAGGCGTGCCGCGGAGCGAAAGTCGGCAGTTCAGGCGAGGTGCTGCTTGGGGTGGTAGTGTCGGTGTAGTCCAGCGCCTTAGACCATACATAATTCGCGCCCACGGAAAAGCCCCGGGTGAAACGCCGGGTAAGCGAAACTTGCAGCGAGTTGTAGTTTGACGTCCCCCCGAATTCCACGAACGGGATACTCCCTAAACCGATATAGGGACGCAGAAAATTATCCGATAGAGGCTTGCCCGGAGAGGTTGGATCCTGATTTTTCGCCATGAATCGAGCCCCCGGAGCCAATGCATTGAGATCGTAAGTCTGACCCAGGTGCCGCCCGAGGTTTCCCACGTAAGCTACATCGAGCACGCTGCTAAAGCCAAGGCTACGCTGAAATCCCAAGCTGTAATTGTAGAAGACCGGCCATTGTCCGTCCGACTGGAGCGACGAATTCAAATTCGACGGAAATATCACGCTGTTGTCGGGAGAGCTGAAGAGCGTACTGACCGAGCCGAAAGGGTGGGCTGGATTGGCTAGAATGGGGGGGTTGGTGGTCAAAGCTCCCGCCAGCGCGGAGGGAGAGCGCGCATTGTAAAAAACTCCGCCGCCGCCGCGAACCGCGGTGCTGCCGTTTCCAAAGACGTCCCATGCGAAGCCCAGGCGCGGAGCGGTCAACAGACCCTGGCCTTGGATGGGATTGCTATTGTTCAGGGTCACCATGCCGTCGAAGGCGTTGCCCGAGCCAGGAACTACCGCTCCAATCAGGACTTGGTTTACTACGGTCCCGGTTCTCGGATCCACGCCTACTTTCTTTCCGCCCACGATTGCCGGCTGGTACAGAACCGCCTCCTGCGAGGGAACATAGGCCCCGGGGACAAAGTTAGCTCCGGCATGCAGGGACTGAGGTATGTCAAAGCTGAAGCGCAGCCCGTAATCCAGCGTGACGCGCCTGGTGATCTTCCAGTTGTCCTGAGCGTACCACTCTAAGACGCGCGTGAAAGGATCGGAATCGGGACGGCTGGTGCTCTCTGAATACTGCAGGAAGTTGCCCAGCAGGGTGTTGGCGAAAGTATTGCCGCTGTCCAAGGGGTTCTGTGTGCTCACGCTGAAGTTATATAGTCCGGCAAAATCGCCCGCGGTATGAAGTTGCACAAAACGGTCGATGTGGACATATATTCCCGCCTTTGCGATATGCCCTTGCCACACCTTGGTCAATCCGTCTGTCAGCCCATAGGAGGTCGCTTGGGAGTCGATGGGGAATCTGCTGCCGTTCGAACCGGAGAAACCGAAGCTGGGGAGCTTGCTCAATCCCCCGCCCCCAAAAGTGATTGCCGGAATCAGGTCGAGCGGATTCAATTGCGGCCGGAACTGTCCCAGCGAAATGCCGAGCGCGCTCTTCTGCACAGCCTTCAGCTCGCCCTGCCCCGTTGGGGAACGACTGTTTCTCCGACCACGCGGAATAGCCCAGAGTAAGTTCGTTCACCAGCGTCGGGCTGGCGATGTAGGTCAGGTCCGCCACCACGTTGGGGCTGCTGTTGAGGTAGTCGATAGGAAAGTTGCCGAGATAAGTCATCTCCGCGTCCGCAGCCGCGTTTCCCTTGGACCCCACCGACATATTCAAACCGCGAAAATAGGCGCGCCACTTATTGGATATGTTGTAGTCGATGCGCAGCACTTGCTGGTTTACCGGGTTATGCTCGGTCAGGTTCAGGATATAGTTCGTTATGCCGGATGGATCCACATAACCGGGCGTGGGCTCGGGAAGCAAATCGATCAGCTTCTTCATGTTCGGATCTATCCGCGCCGACGGAATTGTGTTGTTGGGGAAACAGCCGGGATCGTTGGTCTTCTTGCAGACCAGCCCCAGCGCGGTCTTCTGGGGGTCGGCAACCGGAGTGGAAAAAATGCCTTGCCGCTCCTGAGCGGTCGGTACTCGGAGTCTTAGGGGATTGCCGTCGCCGGGATGAACTGTGGGCCAGATCTCCTGCGAGAAGAAGAAGAAAAGCTTGTCCCTGTTCCTATTGAAACCTGTTTTGGGAATCAGAACGGGCCCGCCGATGTTATACCCGATGGTGTTAAAGCGGTTGATCCCTTTCGGCTGCTCAGTCCCGTTCCAATACGCGCTATTGAAATAGTCGTTGGCGTTAAATTCCTCGTGGCGCTTAAAGTAATACACGGTGCCATGAAAGTCCCGCGTGCCTGCTTTGGTTATTGCGTTGATCGACGAACCGGAGCTTCCGCCATCTTCCGCCTGATAGTTGTTGGATAGGATCTTCACTTGAGAGATGGCGTCGGTGTTCAACGGCGTCTGCACCTGGTTGATGCTGTTGTTATTGACGTTGCCCGGCACTCCATCCATGCTCACCGTGCTGTATTCGCTGCGCTGTCCATTCACCGTGTCCATGCCGTAAATGCCCAATTGATCCTGTCCCACTGTGCCGGTCGCAACCACTCCGGGAAGCACCCTGGTCAAATTCAGGAAGTTACGTGCCGGGTCGAGAAGGCTTTGAATTTGTTTTTGTTCGAGCAGCGCGGAGCGTTCGCCGCTCTCCGTCTGCACCGGCGTTACATCCGCCTGGACGCTGACGGACTGAGTGGCCGCTCCGATCTGCATTTGCAGAGTCCCCGCCGACAACTGGTCGGACGCGTTCACCACCACGTCGCGCTTGGAGAAATTCTTAAACCCCGAAGCGGTTACCGATATGTTGTAGGTCCCGGGCTGCACCGAGGCGAAAACGAACGCTCCTTCAGAGTCGGTAGGCGCCGACCGCTGCCCCGCGTTGAGCTGGTTCACCAGCGATACCTGGGCGTTTGCGATTGCATTGCCATCCGGGTCAACCACTCGCCCGCTGATCTGGCCGCTGGTGATTTGCGCCATGCATGGCTGAAACGCTAACAATACCCCGACGATTGAGACAACAACGAAAGAGACAACGCCGCTCTTCATAGCATCCTCCACTCGCACGCATTTTCATCAGTGGTGAGCGCAAATTAAGTGTGCGGAATGTCGGGACTAATCATCGATCCGAGTGTGATTGCTGTCAAGGAACGTTTCATTTGAACTAGAGTTTGTATCGATCGATATAAAAGACGCATCGATGTATTATTCCCTAAAAGTGTGACCGCTCTGCCGCCGCGGTTAGGAGCTACGTTTGTTTTGGAGCATTTTCATAATTGGTATAAGTCGAATTGAGATACCTACCCGGCTCGAGTTAGGCATTGGTCATCTGACGGGGTGTTGACGGACCTGCACTTCAGTCAAGGCAATAGCAATCAGGTGAGCGAGCCCAGCTGGATTCGGCGTGGGACTGCAAAGGCTTTATCGGGAATTGCTCCTGATCTGTTATCCCGATCGGGCGCAGCGGAGTAGAGGGATCTGCGGTTTAGAGAATTATCAGAGTTACTGTGATTTGCTTATAACGGTTTAGAAGCTGATACTCCCGGGCATTGCACACGGCCCCTACAAAAGACAAGGAGAGTCTTTCATGATCTATAAAGATCATGTCTCGTGACTCTGACAAATGTTCCAGAATTGGCGATTAACGCTAAATCTGTTTCAGCAGCCATCGTATCGATCGCTTTTGCACCTCGAGGTATTGAGGGTTCCACATAGCATGTATGGTGTGGCCTACCGCGGTGAATACTACCCGGCCCTGGCCGAAGTCGTAAGCCCAACCGGAAACCGACTTCGGTCCTAAGCCTTTGAAATCCAAACCGTCGAGATTCACCGCGTCCATAAGAACATACTTCCGGTCTTTATCGTAGGTTACATAGTGCTGCTCATCGTTGACCATAAAGTTCTGGATGCCTTGCGTAATGGGATGTTTGTTCTCCGAGATCTGGACTTGAAACGGACGGAGCGGAGGATGTCCTCCGTAAGCGCCGCCAACGACCTCGCGGTAGTTTTTAGAGCTGAGCGCTATATCGCTCGCATTATGCAGCCCATAAAAGCCGTTGCCCGCGTTAACAAACTCTTTGATCGCCGCGCCCTGATCCTCTGTAATCCACCTCACGGGCTTTACGTCTGGAAAATCCTTCGCGTTTTCCAGGTTTTTGGCGTAGAACGACCATGCGTCGGGACCGAGGTAGCCCCCAGGCCAGATCATGCCGTCCCTCAAGATAAGAAACAATTGATAGTTCTTCAGCAAGTCGCGCGAGATTTGGTCGTATTGGATGGTGTAGTCGATCGGAATATTCAGGTCTTTGAACGTTTTGTCCAAACTCACGCGAATGTAATCGGGATTATGAAATCGATCTCCGATCAGGGCCAACGCACGCGGCTTGCCCCCGGCCCGGTTGAATTGGGCGGATTGAGAGTGAAGGCTTTTGTCACTCCCGAGACCGAGTAGACCAGCGCCTGCGGCCAGGCCGAGATTGTGAACGAGCGTTCGTCTTGAGAGCTTCCCACTAAACAATTTCATACGCTTTCAACTCCTGAAGTACTTGGAATAGAGGACTATAGTTCAACATCCATCTTCGTTTGAACTATAGTTTGGATTGATTGATACGGGAAGTGCATCGATGTATGACTTAAAACAACTTCGCTGCTTCGTCGCGGTCGGCGAGGAACTGCATTTTGGCCGGGCTGCCAGGCATTTGCACATGACCCAGCCTCCGCTGAGCCGCCAGATCCAGATGCTGGAGCATGCGCTGAATGCCGAGTTGCTTCTGCGAACCAGCCGGTCGGTGCGGTTGACGCCCGCGGGACGGTTTTTCCTGGTCGAAGCGCGCCGCATCCTTGCTCTCTCCGAAAGCGCTGCCGGCGCCACCCAGCGAATCGCTAAAGGCGAATCCGGACTGATTCGGATGGGCTTTACGGCGAGCTCGAGTTATAGCTTTGTTCCGCGGCTGCTGGCTCAATCCCACGCTACGCTGAAAAATGTGGGCGTGGTGCTCAACGAGATGGTCACCATGCAGCAGATGGAAGCGCTCCACGCGGGCCGGATCGACTTCGGATTGGTGCGTCCTCCTATCGATCAGCGAGGACTGGGAGCCATCTGCGTATCGCGAGAGCCGCTGCTGCTGGCTGTTTCCAGGAATCATCGTTTCGCCATCGGCCCGGCGCCATCCCTGAAAGATCTGGCGGGCGAGCCGTTTATCACGTTCTCGCCGGTTGACGGGCGTTACTTCTATGAACTGATTGAGAAGATGTTCCGCAAAGCGGGGATTTCTGTCAGGTATGTTCAGCACGTCAGTCAGGTTCACTCCATCATCGCACTGGTGAGCGCCGGGCTGGGGATTTCTCTGGTCCCTGAAACGGCAAAAAGGCTCCATTTTGAAGGCGCCTTACTCCGGGAGTTGGCCGGCCCACCGGTTTTTGCCCGGCTTTTTCTGGTCTGGAGCAGCGAGAACGATAACCCCGCTTTGCCGCTGTTTCGCGATCTCGTCCAGCAACACTTCGCCATGCCCTCGCGAATGGCCGGTTCGCTCGCCAGGCATTGAAAGAGCAATTTCACTGAGGAGTTTGCTCCAGTTCCCCGGCATAACCGGGCTCAAGAATCGGAACAGCAAGAGAATCGGCGAAGGCCGATGGCGAGTCATGAAGCTGATGAGCGGCGCGACGCAAGGTTACACGGAGCGCGGTTCGCGATGGGATATCCTCCTGCATTTCACGCAGTCTTGGTTATCGAGGAGAAATACATCATCCCGCATTTCGCTTGCGCGCCGGCTTGCCTTCGGTCCCGGTCGCCTTCTGCGGCGGCTTTCTCCGGCCGCCATCTTCCTTTACGCTTTCCGTCGTAGTTTGGGCGCCGGCATTGCGTTGTTCGATGCTCTTCTTGAGCGCGTCCATCAAATCGATTACAGGAGCCAACTTGCGGCGCTGCGGCTGACCGTTCACCGCAACATGACCCGCTTCCTTGCTCTCCACCAGCTTGAGCACCCTGTCTTGATACTCGTCTTTGTAGGCTTCCGGATCGAACTTCGCGGTAAGTTGCTGGATGAACTGCTCAGCCAGCTGCACTTCCGGTTTTTGCATATTTAAATCTTCATTCTTGCCGTACTCGCTGATTTCACGGACCTCGGCTCCATAGTAAAGAGTATGCAAAACGATACCGTGGTGATAGGGCCGGATCAGGACGATCTGTTCTCTTTGATGCAGAGTGACCTTCGCTATCCCCGCAACTCCCAACCTATCCATCGCCTGCATCAATAGGACATAGGCCTTCTGCCCGGGCGCTTCGGCGACAGAGTAGTACGACGTCTGATAATAGATAGGGTCCACGTCGCTGAGCTTGACGAACTGCAGAATTTCCATAACTTCGGAAGAATCGGCTTCAAGTTCCTTCAGCTCTTCGTTGCTCACTAAAACATAAGTATCTTTGTCGATGGGATATCCCTTAGCCAGTTCGCTTCGCTCGACCACGCGCTCGCACGTAGGGCAATAGATCTGCTGTTTGATGCGCGTACCGCATACTTGATGGATTTGATTAAAGCTGACGTGTTCCTCACGCGCCGCCGCGAAGAGGCGCACCGGCACTGAAATCAGTCCGAACGAGATATATCCCTTCCAAACGGTAGATGCCATAGCTCTCCTAAGCTTCTCCAACTCTAAAGTATCCCGGATCCGCATACCGGGATCTGCTATAACCGGGGCAAACTACTGCGAGCGTCTGAGGGGAGCCGGGAAAATCAGCGTACGCCTTTTTGCAAGAAAAATCAGCTAGAGGTATTCACAGTCTACATAGGCGAGGCATTTCAGACCTAGCGCAGCGTTCGTACCGGAAGACACCGGACCTAACTGGCTTTCATCACGAGTAACAAGCAATGGTAACGGCCTACTGGGGCTCGTTGGCCGCCGGCGGTTGCGCGTTCCGGAGCCTCAACTGAGTTCTGCGCAGAATCATGCAGGCGGCATAAGCCGCGCCGAACCCGTTATCGATATTTACCGCCGTCACGTTGGGCGAGCAGGAATTCAGCATTCCCAGCAAAGCAGCTAAGCCGCCGAATGAGGCCCCATAACCGACGCTCGTAGGCACGGCGATGACGGGCGCGCCTACCAAACCGCCAACCACGCTGGGCAACGCACCCTCCATCCCGGCGCACACGATTACCACATCGCACTCCTGCAGCGCCTCCCGTTGGGCGAGCAGGCGATGTAAGCCGGCAACCCCGACATCATAGAAACGCTCGACCGAGGCGCCCATGCATTCGGCGGTCACTGCGGCCTCTTCGGCAACGGGCAGATCGCTGGTGCCCGCGCAGAGCACGGCGAGAGGACCGAGAGCTTGCTGGGAACCTTGATAGAGCGCCACGACCTTCGCCAATGAATGATATTGAGCCTGAGGGACCAGCGGTTTCACCGCCGCAAAGACCGCTTCATCCGCGCGTGTGGCGAGCACCCGGCCGCCCATTGCGGCCATGCGAAAAAAGATCTCCGCCGCTTGGGCCGGTGTCTTGCCGGTCGCGTAAATGACCTCCGGCAACCCAAGCCGCAGCGAGCGATGGTGGTCTATCTTGGCAAAGCCGGTGTCCTCGTAGGGAAGGTTGGCCAGGCGGCCCACCGCTTCTTCGGGATGAAGTTCGCCGCTGCGCACGCGCCCCAGCATCTCCAGAATGGCTTCGCGGGTCATCATCTTGGTCCGGCGAAGGATTTTTCGGCAGATCCTTGGCGCCATTGAGCGAGAGCTGCCTGCATCACAGTTTTCAGCGGAACGTTCAGCGCTTCGGCGGCTCGGCGGCAGTCCTCAAATTCCGCCGCTGCATTCAACTCTTTCCCCTGCCATGAACCGACCTTGATCCGGATAACCCCAAACTCCGTTTCCACCGGCACGGTCTCCCGGTCGAGACAGAGGCGGCTCTCTTCCCGCACGCGCATCCCCAAAGTGGTGGTCTCGCGAAAAAGCAGCTCCTCCAGATGAGCAGCATCTTCCGGTTTGCAGAGCACCGTCAGAAGCGTTCCCAATCGTCCTTTTTTCATTGTCACAGGCGCACTCATCACATCAAGTGCCCCGCGTTCCATGGCCAACTGGGCGGCGCGGGCGAGAATCTGCGGGCTCAAGTCGTCGATGGCGCATTCCAGCACTGCGACTTTCTCCTCCTTCTTCGTTTTCCGTGCCTCCGCGATCTCTCCAACGGTCAGGCGCAACACATTAGGAAATTCGTGGGGATCGCGGGATCCCGCTCCGTAACCAATGGAGCGGGCCTGCATCACGCCAACCGAATCGAACCGGCAGTTCAGCGCTCGGAGCAACGCGGCGCCCGTGGGGGTGACCATTTCAACCTGCGGGCCGGCGGAGTAAACAGGTACGCCAAGCAGCAGCGCCGCTGTAGCAGGAGCGGGCACGGGGAAACGTCCATGCGCGCAGTTCACAAAGCCTGCGCCAACGTTCACAGGAGAGCAATACCAACGATCGAGCGCAAGAGCATCCACCGCGGCAGCACAGCAGACGATATCGACGATAGCATCCACCGCGCCAACTTCATGGAAGTGAATCTCTTCAACAGGCTTCCCATGAATCCCCGACTCGGCCTGGGCAAGCAGTTCAAACGCCGTCAAGCTCATGTTTCGCGTCGCGTCGCTGAGGGGCGCACTTAGAAGGAAGCTGCGAATTTCCAGAAAACTGCGGCCGTGACCGTGTGTGTGATGCTCGCCCGCATGATCGTTGTCGCCGTGTTGGCCACGGCCATGATCGTGACTATCGTGGTGATGAGGGTGGTGATGAGGATGGTGATGGGAAGTAGAAGACTCCTGACCGTGTGGTCCGGTGACAGCGGCGATCTCAGGGATACCGTCCACCAGCACATCGATTTTGGTGGACTGAATTCCGCTCCTGATGACTTTGGAAATCCTTAGGTCCGCGCCCAAGCCAAGCGAAACGGCAGTTTCCCTCAGCAACCCGAGGGGCGCGCCAGCATCTGCCAGCGCGCCCATCAACATATCGCCGCTGATACCGGCGAAACACTCCAAGTAGCCAATCCGTATATCGCTCACCGCCGGGGTTCCCCCGTCAAGAGTTCAACCGGAAGCACTTCATTCATCGAGCCCAGCCTGTACCCTTCACAATCCAGGGATACATACCGGAAGCCCACGGCGCGAACCGCGGCGGCCATATTCTTCAGCATGGATACTGAAAGCGCGGCGGCCATCTCTTCTTCGGCAATTTCGATGCGGGCGATCGACCCGTGGTGACGGACACGGAATTGCCTGAACCCCAATCGCCGCAGGGACTCCTCTGCTTCTTCGATCATGCGCAGATCCTCGGCTGTCACTCTCCGCCCATATTCCATGCGGGAGGAGAGGCATGCCGACGCCGGCTTGTCCCAGACACGCAGACCCGCCTGCTGGGCCAGCATTCTTACTTCGCTCTTGGTCAGCCCGGCTTCGGCCAAGGGTGCGGCTACGCGATGCTGCGCCGCGGCTTTGTGTCCGGGGCGAAAGTCCTTCCGATCATCGGCATTCAATCCATAAGCTAATGCCCGGAACTCGCCTCGCGCCAACTCCTGCTCGAGTACGCTGAAAAGCTCGTCTTTGCAGTGAAAGCAGCGGTCAGCCCCGTTTTGCGCGTAACTCTCGTTTTCCAGTTCATGGGTTCGCACGGCGCGCCATGGAATGCCGTGCTCCTCGGCAAAACTCGCCGCATCGCTTAATTGCGAGCGCGCCAGGCTTGCCGAATCAGCAATCACGGCCAGCATGGCGGGGCCTAATACCGAATGCGCGGCATAGGCCAGGTAAGCTGAATCGACACCGCCAGAATAGGCAACAATCACACTGCCTAATTCTTTCAGTCTTCGATTTAGCGCCAGTTTTTTGTCCTCAAGATTCACTCTAGACTCATTTCTATCCCAGCCATTGCGGGTTGTGGTAGGTCCCATCGAAGGTGTGCGAAGTCTTATAGAGCTCGTACTGCCCAGCCTTGGCCACGTCCGCCGTCTTATTCAAGATCGCCGCCACTTGTTCCTGGCTCAACGGCCGGAAGTTGCGGGCCGTATCCAGAGCCTGGTTCAAAACCTTCATCGAATCGCAGCCCGTAATCACCGTGGTGATCGGCAGATTCATCGCGTACTGCAGGTATTCGACCGGGGTTATAGTGTTGCTCCGCAAAAGAACGCCGCTGCCCATCGGCTTCATCCCGAGGATACCCATATTCAACTTCGATGCAACCGGTATAACCTTCTTCGCGAAACTATCAAAATGCGCATCCATCGCATTCAACGGCATCTGCACCGTATCGAACGTGAAGTTGTGTTGCTTGGCGGTCGCGAGCATGTGCAGATGGATCTCTGGACTTTTGTGCCCGGTGAATCCTATAAAGCGCACCTTTCCGTCCTTTCGCGCCTGCTCCAGATACTCGAGACATCCTCCGGGCGCAAACACCCGCTCAGGATCGGTCATGCGAATGATTTCATGGATCTGGATAAGGTCCAGGTGATCCGTCTGCAAGCGCTTGAGCGACTGCTCCAATTGTTGCTGCGCCGCGGCCCGGGTGCGGCCATCGAGCTTGGTCATCAGGAAGGCCTTTTGCCGGTAGCCGTCGCGCAGAGCTTTGCCCATACGAACTTCGCTGTTGCCGCCGTTGTAGTCCCAACAGTTATCCAGGAAGTTCACTCCGGAATCGAGTGCTTTGCGCACGATCGCAATTGCTTGCTCATCCGATAGAGATTTAAGGCCGATGTGGGCTCCGCCAATGCCCAGGAGCGAGGTCCTGGCGCCGGTTCGACCCAGGGTTCGATACGGAATCTGCTTATCCTCAGATGCATAGGCAGGTAGCGGCCTTTCGGCGGCCGACGCGAGGGCGGCCAAAGCCGCCGATTTGAGAAAATCCCGACGCTTCATAAGTGCCCTCCTTATTTGGATGCAAGATTATCTACTCTTTGGATACGGCTTTGCCAACCTCATGCTGCTTCTCATCAATTGGTCCGCCGAATGCCTTTTTGAGCGGGCCCTACCGGTTTGCCCTTAGGTTCGTTCTCGATTTCATTACGCTAAACTGGATCTAATGGTCTCTCTCGCGACAAAACCTCCATTGAACGCAGAGGAGCGCGTACAGCGGCGGCGGCTCATCCTGACCGACACGGTCTCAATTGGCGCTCTCTTCGCCGCCACCGTGCTATTAGCTATTCTGACCAATGCACTCTATAAATCGTACACCGCTCACCAGGCTGAGTTGGCCCGCCGCTGGGCATCGCGAGGAGAGCTGGCCTTAAAGAATGGCAAACCTGAGGCCGCAATCGACGCTTTCCGCTCTGCGCTAGCCGGAGAGCCGGGCCAGCGCGATATCGAAATTGCCTTGGCGGAAGCGCTGGCCTCCGCCGGCCGCATTCAGGAAGCGACTTCGTATTTCGATACGCTTTTGGAAAGCGAACCCGGGAACGGCATGATCAATCTCCAATTAGCCCGGTTGGCGGCGCGGCAGGGCAACACGGCCCAGGCATTGGAGGATTACCACCGCGCGATTTACGGAAACTGGGAGGGCAACGGTTATATCCGGCGGCGTGAGGCACGCATGGAGCTGGTCAACTTTCTCATTTCCCGCAAACTCTACACCGAAGCCCGCAATGAATTGCTGGTAGGTGCCGGAAATTCGCCCAATACCGACGCTGAATTTTTGCTGCGGATCGCTGACGCTATGGAGAGGGCCCTCGACCCCGGCGACGCATTGCGGATCTATAAGACCATCCTGCAGCACTACCCGGCTTCGGTCCGAGCCTTGCAAGGAGCCGGGCGCACCGCCTTCCAACTCAACCACTTTTTAGAAGCAAGACATTATCTCGAACGCGCCGTGAGCGTTCCGGGGGCCGGCCGGGATTCCCAGGCGTTTTCGCAATCCCGTGCTATGCTTCGCGACGCTACCCGCCTGCTTGCGCTGTACCCCGCCCCGCAGCTTGGATTAACTGCGCGAAGCGCGCGCCTTCTGGAGGATCGCCAAATTGCGCAGGCTCGCCTCGCCTCCTGCATGGCAAGTCAGGCGCCGGCCGCGCCAATCGCTGCGGCTCCGCTACCTCTAACCCCGGCGCCGGCGCCGGCCCCAGCAGGGTCCACTTCGGCTCCAATCAGCCCAGGTCTCACTCCTCCGGTAAACACGCCGCCGGTCACGAAGGAAGGAGGCTTGCGAAATTCGCTGGAAAATTTTGCCTCCCGACTCGGCGGACACCCAACCAAACCGTCGGAAAGCGCCATCCCCTCGGCAGCGGCGCCCGACCCGCTTGCGGCTCTGGCAGCACGCTGGAAGGCTGAACCTCTTAAAATCACTCTTTCCAGCCTGGAGAACGATCCGGACCTCTTCCAGTCCGAGATGCAGCTCATCTATGACACAGAAAAGGTCACGGCGCAGGTATGCGGTCAACCTAGCGGAGACGATGCTCTGCTGCTGAAGATCGCCGAAGCACCGAATGCCGTGGAACAGGAATGAGCCAGACGCAAGAAAAGCCCAGAGTAGATGTCGAAGCACTTGAGCCGGTAGAGGCCTATACCCCCAACCCGCCGGATGTTGAAAAGCTCGCGCCCAACCGCGACGAACGCCTGTTTCTGGTGCTTTCGATTTTCATCGGCGTCATTTCAGGTCTCCTGGTGGTTTGCTTCCGCATGGCCATCGGCTGGTTTCAGGTGCTGACCCTCGGATCCGCTCCACACTCGGGCCAGCTCCGCTTGCTTTTAGTTCCTGCAGTGGTGGGCATTCTGGTCGGCCTGCTCGTTCAGCTTGTTTTTCCCGGAGCTCGCGGCAGCGGCGTCAACCAGACCAAGGCGGCCCTTTATATTTACAACGGCTTCATCTCCTTCCGAACGGTGATTGGCAAGTTCATTACCTCCGCCTTGGCTATTGGAGGAGGATTCTCCTTAGGGCCGGAGGATCCCTCGCTGCAAATCGGAGCGGGGGTAGCTTCCATGATCAGCCGGCGTCTCCGCCTTTCGCGCGAGCGGCTGCGGATGTTTGCTCCCATCGGCGCGGCTGCCGGGTTGGCGGCTGCGTTCAATGCGCCCATCTCGGCGATCCTTTTTGTCGTGGAAGAGGTCATTGGGAACTGGAGCGCGGCCGTCCTGGGATCCATTGTGCTGGCCGCCGTCTCCAGCGTGGTAGTCGCGCGTTCCTTCTGGGGTTCCCAGCCGATGTTCCGTATTCCCTTGATAGACCTTCAACGGCCCGGCGAACTGGTGGCGTATGCGGCGCTGGGTGTCGTAGGAGGCGGCGCCGCTCTGATCTTTTCCAAGGCTTTGGCCTATTTGCGCCCTCGCCTGCGCCAACTCCCCCGCTGGACCCTATTTTGCCAACCCGCGGTCGCCGGGTTGTTGGTTGGAGCAATCGCCTACGCAGGATTCCCGCAGGTCATGGGCGCGGGATATGGCGCCATCGACCAAGCCATGCACGGGCAATTCGCCTGGAAATTTCTGCTCGCCTTAGCGCTATTCAAAATTCTTGCTACCACCCTTTCTTTTTCCAGCGGCACCCCCGGCGGTATGTTCGCACCGACCCTCTTTATCGGTGCTATGCTGGGCGCCTCGATCGGAACCTTCGAGAAGGCCTTCTTTCCTCACCTCACTGTGCCTGTCGGCTCCTATGCGCTCGTCGGCATGGGGGTTCTGTTTGCGGGGTTTCTCCGCGTTCCGCTGACCTCTGTCTTCATGGTTCTGGAGGTCAGCGGCAATTACAGCATCATTCTTCCGGTTATTCTCGCCAATACCATCGCCTACCTAGTTTCGCGCTCTCTGCAGCCCGTTCCTATCTTTGAAACTTTCACCCATCAGGATGGACTGGACCTGCCCTCGATGGAGGAGCAGCGCGAGGAAAGCGTTCTCCACCTCGAGGATGCCTTGAGGCCCGTCACCGTTCCTGTCTTCTCCGGCATGGAGAGTTTGGGCAAGGTTTTGGGCGAGTTTTCCAAGTTGGAAGTCCCGGCGTTGCTGGTCAAGCTGCGGGATGGTTCCTGGTATGCAATGACCAAGGATGAACTCATCTCCGCCGCGGCAACGTCCAATGCGGAGCAGCCTCTCGGAAGCGTCCTGAAACCCGAGCGGACGCCTACGCTGTTTCCGGATCTGCCCCTGGACAGCGCGATTCCTTACCTGTCGCGATGGCCCGTTTTGCCTATTCAAAATCGCGCCAGCCGGGGCGCTTTGGAAGGCATGATCACGCTCGAAGACGTTCTTCGCCGCTATCAGGGACGCTAGAGCGTAAGGAGTCGATTCCGTACTTAGCCCAACCATCGCCGAGCAGGATGCAATGCCAAGCAAGGCCCGTCTATTGGCCAGGCATCCGCTCTTAATCATCGCGATCCTCACCCCAATCGTGTTGGGGGTTCACGGCTATCACCCATGGGCCGACGATGGCGCCATCTATGTCGCGGGAATTAAGAAGCTGGTTCATCCGTATCTCTATCGCCCGGATGCAGTCTTCGTCCTATCGCATGTGCGCTTTTCCATTTTCGCCCATGTTCTCGCCAGTCTGGTTCGGTATCTTGAAATACCGCTTTCCGTTTTGCTGCTGGCCTGCCACCTGGTATCGATTTTCCTTTTCCTCCTGGGCTGCTGGAGAGTGGCTGTCCGGGTCTTCGCCTCTCCATATTCTCGTTGGGGCGCGGTCTTGCTCGCCGCCTGCTGCTTTACTCTGCCCGTCGCCGGTACTTCCCTCTTCATCATGGATCCTTACGTAACCGCGCGATCCTTTTCTACGCCGTTCAACCTCTTCGCGCTTGCGGCTGCACTCGATGGAGCCTGGGCCGCGGCAGGGTTATGGCTGCTGATAGCGGCGTCCCTGCACCCTTTAATGGCCGGTTTTGCGATGGTCTTCCTCCTTGTACTGGCGCTCGTGCAGCTCCGCAAATGGCGTGGGCTGGCAATGGTTGGCGGCTTCGGTTTCGTGGCTTGCGCCGCAATTTTTATAGTGACGCGTCATGTGCCGCTCGATCTTGCTTCCAGCCGTGCCGCCCTGAGCCGGTCCTATTTCTTCTTATCGAGTTGGCAGTGGTATGAGTATCCCGGCTTGATCTTTCCACTTCTTCTGCTGGCGGCCACGGCGTGGCGGACCCGCGAAGAGGGCGCCGTAGGCGAGCTCTCGATCGCCGGCGCGTTCGTAGGAAGCTGTGCGCTCCTGTTTTCTGTCTGCTTTGTTCATCGCGATGGAAGCCTGATGCTTGCCCGGCTGCAGGTGTTGCGCGCCTTTCACTTCATCTATCTGGTAGGCGTTTTGCTTTTAGGCGGTCTGCTAGGCAACTTCGCCCGGCGGCATCTTCGATCCGCCGCCGGCATTTATCTGGCAGTGCTCCTCTCCATGTTCTTCGGTCAGCGCTTGACTTATCCCGCATCTAACCCAATCGAATGGCCGGGGCTAACGCCGCGCAACCAGTGGGAGCAGGCATTCCTGTGGATTCGCGCCAATACCCCGAAGAATGCCGTTTTCGCTATGGATTCCGATTACATCGAAAATAGCGGGGAAGATGCCCAAGGTTTTCGAGTGACAGCGGAAAGAAGCGCTCTTGCGGATTGGTATAAGGATGGAGGCATAGCTTCCATTTTTCCCGACGCGCAAGAACTTTGGTGGCACCAGGTGCAGGCAACGGAAAACCTCAATCGAGCCCCGGATGTGCAGCGGGCAGCCAAGGTCATCCCGCTTGGGGCGAGTTGGATCGTGCTGCCAGTTGGAGCGACAACCGGACTGCCTTGCCCCTATCTCAACCGGACCGTGATGGTTTGCAGGCTCGGGTTAAAGTAGAAGATTATCTATGTTCACCATCTACCAGCGGCTGATTCTCGGATACGTTTTGCTTTTAGCATTGCTGGTGGTCGTTGGCGTGCACACTTCCCGGCAAAACACAACTCTGGTGACGGCGAGCGCGATTGGTGGAGTTTTGCTCTCGGCCGGGCTGCTCTTCAGCGTGATCCGCCCCTTGCGCCGCGCGGCAAAAGCGGCACGGCGCATCAGTCACGGAGATTTCGGGCAACGCGTGGATTGGCGAGCCAAAGACGACCTGGGTATCATCGCTACTGAAATCAATCGAATGGCCGTTCAGCTCCGCGATCTGGCCGATACCGAATCCGGCCACAAACAGTTAGAGCATCAACTTTCGGATGCCGTAGTGCAGTCTATCTTTGAACCGGTGATCGTCACTGATGCAACCGGAAACGTGCTGAAGCTTAATCAGGCGGCAAACAATATTCTGGGAGAGGCCGCCGGCGATCGGATGGCCTTGACCAATACACCAGGCGGAGAAAAGATTCTCGACGCTGTTCGCGAGGCGGTCTCCATGCAACGGCCGATCGCGAATGAAGGCGAGGCCGCCCTGCTGCCGATGAAGATCGGACAGGCACAGCGCAGCTATCGCTTGCGCACGACACCCATGCGCGACTCTGACGGAAAGTTGCTGGGAACGGTCAGCGTCCTCGAGGACATTACAGAAATGCAGGACATCGATCGCTTCAAGACCCGATTTCTCACCATTGCTTCACAAAAGCTGCGCGAGCCTCTCGAACATCTTCGACTCAGTCTCTACACGCTGACCAAGGGCTTCGCTGGTGAAATGCGGCCCTTGCAAACCGACCTGATCCACGGGGCGGAAGAAGAGGCAGAACGCCTCAACGATTTGATGACCGATCTAATCGAAGTTTCGGAGCTCGAAACCGGACACCGGGAGATTCGCATCGATCGCCTGCGCCCGATCGATATTCTTCGCGATGCTTATAACCGGCACCGCGACGAGGCACGCAAAAAGAACATCGACGTCGAGATCCAGGCGTTCAGCGATCTCTCCTATGTCAATGGCGACCGGCGGGCTCTGCGCAGCATCATGGATAACCTGCTGAGCAATGCATTGCGATATACCCCGGAAGGAGGAACCATTCTGATCCAGGCGCAGGAACACAAGGATAAGGTGCAGTTCTTTGTCCGGGATTCGGGGCGCGGCATCGAGGCGGAGCGCCTGCTTACCATCTTTGGCCGCTTCAACACAACCTTCGACGGAGGCACCGGACTGGGACTCGCCTTGGTACGCCGCCTGGTAGAGTTGCTCGGCGGCCAGGTCTCGGTCGAAAGCCGCCTGGGTCACGGAACCACTTTCAGCTTCACTCTACCCGTCGCCACCACAATCAGCACGCGTCATCCCATCGAGATCGGCTAACCTGTGGCATGACAGACCTATCGACCGCCCTCGCCAATGAGCCTCAGCCAGAGGCGACCCTCCGGGTCTATCTCGGCGCAGCGCCCGGTGTTGGCAAGACGTACCAGATGCTGGAGGATGCCCACCTGTTGAAGAAACAGGGGTTCGATATCGTGATCGGACTGATCGAACCGCATGGGCGCAAAGAAACTGAGGCTCTGATCAGGGACCTCGAAGTCATTCCCCGCCGCGCTATTCCCTACCGTTCGGTCACGTTGGAAGAGATGGACCTGGATGCGATCCTAAAGCGTCATCCCCAAATCTGCATCGTTGATGAGCTTGCCCATACCAACGTGCCGGGATCGCGAAATCGCAAGCGCTACGAAGATGTTTTGGAACTGCTGGATGCCGGCATCAGCGTGATGGCTGCCGTCAATATCCAACATATGGAAACCCTTAACGATTCCGTATCGCGTTCCGCCAATACAACCATTCGTGAAACAGTTCCCGACAGCATCCTTAAGCGGGCCGACGAGGTTGTCAATGTCGACGTCACGGTGGAGGAGCTGCGCTCCAGGCTCAAACAAGGCAAAATCTATTCCGCGGATAAAGTCGAACAGTCACTGGCCAATTTCTTCCGCAAGGGCAATCTCAACATGCTGCGCGAGCTTGCCCTACGCACTACGGCGGAAGAGGTTGGCTCACGCGCCGCCGAGTACCGCAGGAGTCAGGGACTGGAACAAGCCCCGATGCCGGAGAAAGTGATGGTGTGCATCTCTCCGCGTTCTGGAACCGACCGGCTGTTACGCGTCGGCGCGCGCATCGCCGGCCGCCTGGCAACCAACTGGTATGCCGTGCGAGTAGAAGACCCGGATCAGGATGCCCACCACCGCAGTCCCGAAGAGGTTCAGCACATGGAGGAATACCAGCGTCTAGCCCGTGATCTCGGCGCGCGCGTGGTGATACTCAAAGACAAGAAGATCGCCGATGCACTGATCGAGTTTGCGCAACAGGAGAACATCTCGCATGTAATCTTCGGGCAGTCCGCCCGCTCCCGGATGGACATTCTCCTGCGCGGTTCGGTGATCAACCGCTTTCTGGCCGAGGTTCGCGATACCACTGTGCAAGTAGTCCCCATGAGCCGTAAGAAGTAGGAGTCGCAAGAAATAGGAGCCGAGGTCCCTCGAATATCTGTGGTTTATCCGTTCCTCGGCGTAACCGCGGATTTGTCCATTTTGCTTCGCTCCGGTCGAAAATCTTCCAAGCTGCAGATCGCTCAACAAATCACGGGTGACCCATAGCCGATCGAATTTGCTGAAATTGCGTCCCTCACGCGGCCCCGCTCATGGAGCATAGTTCAAGGAACAAACGCAACGCTGGCAGATGGGATTGCTGGCGATCTTCAGGCCGCTTCTGAACGAGAGCGCAGTCTCGGTATTGATCGCCTCTTCCAATGTGACTTGATGTGCGTTGCCGATTGGGGGATGGAAGAAGCAGGGGCGCAGACTCCCATCCACTTCCATGACCGCAGACACCCACGGAGCATTGCAGATCGGAGCCGTTGGCGGCGTGCCGTCGATGTGTTCTCGAAAACGAGCTCCAATCCTTCGCAGCTTCACACCGCTTTCGGCGATGAAGCCCTGATCGATGTCTGTCTGGTGTATCTGGATCAGGAGTTCGATCTCTTCCTCCAGCGCGTTCAACTCGGCTCGGCTAAGTGCAATTTCGTTCTGACGCTCGGGCAGCCAGCGCTCCTCCCTGTTGAAAGCTGCTGACGAGATGTCCGCGGCGAGGAAGGAGATACTGTCGAGTCCAAGAGACCGGGCAGTGGAGACGGTGGCGCGAAGATGTCTATGGTTCAGCTTCTGTACTGTAGTGCGGCAGGATATCGGTATTCCAGGCTTGCGGGCGCGCACTTCCGACACGCCCCTCTGAATAGTCCGAAAGGCCCCGGAGACGCGCCGAATTCGATCATGTATCTCCGGCGGCCCATCGATCGAGAGAATGATGTCGTCGAAGCCCCGGGCAACGATATCTGCCTTCTTCTGCAGCAGGAGCCCGGTAGTGAGGAGTGTAACGCGAAGGCCCAGATCGCAAAAGAATTCGCAGATCGCGCCCAGCTCACGATTAAGCAAAGGCTCGCCGCCGGTCAGCACAATGTGCTTCACTCCGAGCGTTCGTATCGATTCCCGATGTTGTTCGAGATCGGCGGCATGGAACTCGCGTCCGTCCTTCCGCTTCCAGATGTCGCACATCACACAGCGGCAATTGCATTGACTGTGAATACTGAGCAGCAGAATGGGGAGCGTGGTAATCCGCGATCCCTCAAGATGCGCCGGCAGCGCAGGTTGAATTTCATAGAGCGCCGAGATAACGTGCCTCCCTTCCCGCGAGCAGCAGTTTCTGCCGGCCAAAAACGCACTCCGCAGACGCGAAGAGGGCCTGCAAGGGCGCCCGAATCCAGCGTTGATGACCTGCCACCTCGATGAGCTCCATGCCGGAACGCAGATGGTACGGCAGGCGTGCGTAGAGATGAGGCGATGCCATCTGGGCTTGACCGGCGAGCAAAACCAACTCCACGTCACTGAAGGTGAGCTCCGAGATGGCGCATGCAGGGGTATCGTACTGGCCGCGAACTGCGATCAGATCGGCGACGCCGGATTCCGCGATACGTCCCTGGCCATCTTTGAGATGAAACATCTCCGCGGGACTAGTAGTGACCATGCTGTAGATCATGCCCGGGTTGAGGCCGGCTTGCGCATAAAGATAACCGATCTCATCGAGCAGATCGCCCGCCCCCGTAATCGGTGAGTCGCTCCCAACTGCCACTCGCTCGATAGAAGTCAGCAGTTCGCGTGAAAGAGTCTTTGCAAAGAGGAACCAGTTTGACGTCGGGCATACCACCAGCGAAGCACCGCGCCGGCTGATCAGCGATATCTCCTCGGCGGTGCATGCGAGCCCATGGACGAGCACCGTGCGCTCATCCAGCACTTGCATCTGCTCAAGCCGGGATATCTCGTTCCTGCTTTCTTCATCAACGCCCTCGGCCGCGTGAAGAATGAATGGTTGCTCCCGCGGCGTGCGCTGAAATTTCTGCTTCACATCCGGGTCAAATGCGATCGAGTGCGACCAGCCAAAGCGAGAGAGGACGCGCACGGGAAAATTAGGAAGGGTCAGATCCTCATGGAGCGGATTATGATGGCAAACGGTTGTGACGCCGCACAGAAGATTGCGTATGGCTCCCCACCATAGCTGCGTGGTCTTCGGGATTTGTCTGTATCGCTCGATGATGCCGGAATGGACCTCATGGATCTCGTTAGCCCACTCTGTCGAGTTTCGATACGAGGGAGCACCTGCAGGGCGGCCCAGTTTTGGAAATAGTCCGAACTCAAGGTGTTCGTGCGAATTGATCAGCCCTGGCAGAAGTACATAGCCCTGAAGGTTGAGTGTCAGCGCTGTTGGGTCGGCATTGTCACCGATGGAGGCGATGCGTCCGTCATCTATCGAGACGGCGCCGTCTCTCCAGGTGATGGGGCCGCTGCCGATACGTGCATTCGTAAGTTGAAGCGCCTTGCCCTGGGCAGGAAATTGCAGCAGCCTACGGGGCCTTTGTTTTTGCAGCTTTAAGATATAGATTGCCGGCACTCCAGTTAACTTTTCGTACTCTGCAAGCTTTCCGGCATCCTCGAATACCCGCCGCTCTGGTTCTTCAAATGCCGGCTCGATGAGGACGCGAACCTCGAATCCATTCCGCTCAAAGGTGGCGACGATCTCTGCCAAAGACCGTGAATGAACGGCTATATCCACCTTTGCTCCATCCACATGGAAGCTTCGTGTCCATTCTCGCTCTGCCGCTGTCACGGGGTGCATGTCGGAGATAAGCATCCAACCCCCAGGCCGAAGGACGCGAGCACACTCGAAAGCAAATGCGTTCAGATCCTTGACGTAGCTCAGCAGGAAAGAAGCCATGACCAAGGTGTGCGAGGCATCTTCATTCGGCAGCGCCGAACTGTGGCCATGTTCGAGCGTCGTTGTAGGCAGGACCTTTTCGCTGGCGCGCTCCAGCATGGCCACAGAGCAATCCATGCCCGTGAGCGAGGCTGGGTGAAGTGCTTCCAGGCGCGTGAGCCAGCGGCCGGTCCCGCATCCCACATCCAAGACATTGCCGCCACGAACGGGTGGCAGAAGCGGCGCAGCTCTGCGCTCTTCCAGCAGCAGCAAGGGATTGGACTGTGCATCGTAGACCCGCGCCCAGCGGCTGAAGACACTGGCGTCGGGTTGAGTCGGAGAGGAGATCGTCGGCGCTGCGTATGTTTTCACAGGCTCTCCCGCTTCGGCTTGCGCAGAGCGATAAACTGGTTGGCGATATAAAGCTCGAAAGGAAAGCTATAAATGTGCAAGGCATAGCGCCATGCACTGAGAATTTGGAGAAGCCGGCGGCTCCAGCGGGGAGCGCGAATATCCTGAACTGTGGGCCAGCGTGAACCGACGACAATCTCGAAGTTGTCGATGAGCTTCTTGGTCCGACGCTTGAGCCATGGGGCGTTTGTATCGATACGCAGAGTAAAGTTCATCCATTCCTTTGCTGCCCACCCGGCCGGCGAATCTGGAAATGGAACATCGACCTTGCCGTACATCTCACCGCCGGCATCGTGCGGCTGAGGTGTTGGAGTGTAGTGCTGGATGATGATCTCCGAATCCGGGTTGATCTGTTTGATCCGGCGAATGAATCGCAGCGTCTCGCGTGTGTCACGGTCAGGGTCGTTGGGATTGCCAATGACAAAGGAGAACTCGGGAATGATGCCGAACTGACGGGTTCGCCGGGCGATTTCGAGGGTCTGTTGTGTGGTGATACCCTTCTGCATCTCCTCGAGCACCCAGTCCGACCCGGACTCGGCTCCGAAGAAGATCATCGCGCAGCCGGCCCGCTTGATTGCGCCAAATGTTTCATCAGAGTACCGGGACATGATGTCGACGCGCGCTTCGCACCACCAGCGGAGGTTCAAGTGCGCCATGCGGTCGCAGAGCTCCCGCGCGTGATCCTCGCGCAGGAAGAAGTTCATATCATAGAACTGAACCGAGTCCGCGCCATAGCTGTCGACAAGATGACTCAGGATGGCGACCGTTCGCTCCGGGGACTCCATCTTCTCCTTGTTGCCGTAGGCTGCGTGAACACCGCAGAAGCTACAGTTGAACGGACAGCCGATGCTCGCATGATGAACGGCGGTGCGCTTGCCAAAGAAAGACGGACGTAGATATTTTTCGACAGGAAGACGATGAAATGGCGACCACGGGAACTCATCCGGCCCTTTCATCGGCCGCTCCCCATTGTCGCGGCGCAGGCCAAAGATGTCCTTATAGGAAAGGCCTTTTACCGAGTCGACGGAGCGCTTGCCGCGAAGCGCATCGAGAAGCTCGATGAGGGTATCCTCGCCCTGTCCGCGAGCAATAAAGTCCACGTAGCGCGCGTTGAGGGCGGCATCGGGATAGATAGATGGGAAATAGCCGCCCCAGCAGATGGGGACTTTCGGATGAAGACGGCGAACCTCACGACAGGTCTCCATCGCCGCCACCATCTGCGGACCGGGCATGGCGGAGACGCCCAGCAATTCAACCCTGTGCCGTTCGATGAGTTCCAGGATGCGAACGGTCGGGTTGTCCTCGAGGTTCCCGTCGACGATCTCGTACTCCTCTCTTCCTTCAAGCACAGCAGCAAGCGCGAGGACAGCAAGCGGCAGCCTTCGGTTGCGAGGGCGCGAAGCACGGGGATGATAGAGGATGATCATGCTCTCACCCGTGCCGCATAGATGCGGAATTGCGATGGAGGGCGACGATGTGCGAGCTTCGCGCGGAGCGGCCGCAGAGCCCAGCGAATCCCGTAGAACGGGCTTATATAGCTCCATTCCAAGTCGAACGCATTTTGTAGCCGATGCAGACGGTCTGGAGTGAGATATTCGAGGCTGGCGATGGAGTCGGACGCGAACCCGTATGTTGCTAAGAAACGCTTGCGCTTCTCCTCGACCATTCTCCTGCCGCTCTCTTCCTCTGCGTACCATGGCGTATCTGCAATCACTATGCTGCCGCCTGGGCGTGTGCATCGCAGGGCTTCCGCAAAGGTTCGCTCGTATTTCGCGGAGTAATGAAACGATGCGTTGAAGATCACCAGGTCGAAAATGGATGAGGCAAAGGGGAGCCGGTCGAGATCCGCCTGGAGGCGAGGAAACAAGGGATGGATGTGTGTGTTGTAGTGGATGGCCGCCCTAAGACCGTCCCGATCGTTCGTCAACAGATCGACGGCGATGGGCAGATGTCCACGAAGCGCCAGCCGGTAACTCATCCAGCCGTTGCCCGCACCCAGATCAAGAATGTGTAAAGGACGCTTGTTGAGCTGCGCAAGTGGCGCCACGATGGAATGCTCCATCGCGCGGAAGGTGCGTGCTCGTATCGCCCACTGCTCGCTATTACGTCCGGAGATATCCTTAAGGGGCAGGTTGAGGTAGTACTCCGACTGGGTACTGCCGCGCCCTTCGGCGGCACGGATCAACTCATACTCTGCGATGAACTTGCGGAAGTGATCGATCCGCTCGGGAGAGAGTGCGTGCCAGATGCCGTCCTTGTATTGCGTTGTCGTCGTGCAACTGGGACACACACGTATTCCGGAACCGGTTCGGGTCTCCGGGGTCATCTCTGCGAGCGACGCGCCGCATTGCCAGCACAGGAGCGTGACCGCCCGGTTCGCGCTCGACTCTTCGATTCGATCGATTGCATTCACGTGCGCCGCAGTCATCTGGACACCTTCTCGAAGCAGAGCAGGACATGATCGCCCGTGCTGCGAAGAACAGGCAGGGTGGCGAATCGTTCTTCCAAGCGGCGGAGTAAGCGAAAGACGCGGGGATGCTGGCGAGCCCATGATTCAAGATAAGAGGGCGGCACGGTGACTCCGATTCCAGTGCAGGAGTAGAAGCGAAAATCCGGCGCAAAGGATCGGCGAATCTTGCGAAGGGTCGGATAGTAGACCGTGAACTGCGCCCCCTCGATCGTTACGTCGGTGTATCCCTTGCAGCGCCGCAGCGCCTTCCGCCACTGCCCCCCAGCCAGGTAGTATAGGATTTCGATCAGGCAGAAGCGTGTAGAAAAACAAAGGGCGAGTCGACCGTCCTGCTTTACCAGGCCCGCCAGGGAAGCGGCGACCGAGCCAAGGTCAGCGGTGCAATTCAATCCGGAGAAGTTCGAAAATGCGCCGTCGAATTGCGTCTCCGGATGAAGCTCCCCAATGCGCTCTGTCGGCAGCTCGCGGAAGACTACGGGAATGTGCGGCGAATTGTGCTGAAGGCGCTGCTCGGCCCTGGCGATCATCTGCGGCGAAGCATCAAGGGCGAATACGGAGATGCCATTGCCGGCCAGAAAGATTGCATCTTCGCCGGTGCCACAGTTGAGTTCGAGAATCTTGTCATTCGTTCGAAAGGTTCTTGTGAGCACCTTCCATACGGCGTCGCGCTGCGCTCGGCCAATGAGCGAATCGGTAAATCTCCGATCGTAGTCCTGCGCGATGCGGTCGAAGGCTGCGCCGGCCGCCGATCCCGCAGAAGCCGATCCCGGATAAGCCGATCCCGCATAAGTTGAGTCCGCATAGCTGGTAAATGAAATCGTTCTTTCGGCGCTCATGCCTCCACCTCACTCTGCGTGGCAAGGAGTCCATTCCGGGAGGCTCGAATGCTTCCTCTAAGGTCCTCCAGAAGCGCCGAGTTCACTCCTGGGTCTTCGCTCAGTTTCGCTAGCTGAACTTCATCTCGGAGCAGCTTATCTGCATGCGCGTAGTACGCCCGCGAGTGTCTGCCCGCGATCTTGATCTCGCGATCGGAGCTCTGCGCCCAGGGCTTCAGCTGGACCAGCTTGTTCTCAATCTGCTGGTAGTACGGGGTACCTTTGATGGGATAAGAGACAGTAGTGAAGAAGATGTCGGGTTTGCTCCTGCTGACATGGCGGATAGTGGCCTCGATGTCCTCCATCTCCTCTCCTTCGTAGCCCCACATTAGAAACATTCCGCTTTGAATCTTGCGCGCGCGGCTCATCTCGACGGCCCGCTGCACCTGCTCCACCTTCACGCCGCGATCCATCGAATCGAGCAGTCTCTGCGAACCGCTCTCAGAGCCGATCCAGATACGAAAGCAATTAAGCTCCGCGAGCAGATCGAGCATCTCTTCGTTGAGTCGATCGGCGCGCGAAATGCATTCGAAAGGGATGCTGAGATTGCGCCGGCGCATCTCTGCGGCGTACTTGCGTATCCATTCATGGTTGATCGTGAAGACATCGTCAGAGACCCAAGCGATATCCGGCGTGTACTCGGTCAGCAGCCACTCCAGCTCATCCACCACCTTGATCGGGTTCCGCCGCCGATGAGTCTGGCCGTAGACCTGATGGCTGCACCAGCGACATTTGTACGGACATCCGCGCGCAGTGATGAAGTTGACCGAGCCCTGCTGATGGTGGGTTCGCCAGGTATCGAGATAGCGATGCAGATCGATCGCCTTACGCGCCGGCCAGGGTTGCGCGTCAAGGTCAGCGATCTGTGTGCGCGGAGGATTCTGATGAAACACTCCTTCGTCATCAAGATATGCCGTGCCCGCGATCTTCGATTTCCATCTATTGCTGGATTGGTTGGAGCCGTCGCGGAAGGCGGTCAGCAACTCCTGCATCGTGGCCTCGCCCTCGCCCAGGACGACGAACTCCGCGCCCGACTCAAGAAACTCCTGCGCATAAGCGCCCGGCTCCGGCCCTCCGACGATGACGCGCCAGCCGGCTTCACGAGCAACGCGGATGATTTCCACTACCTTGCTCCGCGTCATCAGGTTGGCGTAGATGCCAAGCACAGATGGCTTCTCTGTCTGGATGTGGCGGAAGAGCGACTCACGGCTCGAGAACGTTGTGTCGAAGACCTCTACGTCGAAGCCATGCTGCCGCAGGTGGGAACAGAGATACAGGATGCCCAAGGGCGCATACGGCTTCATGATCTGCATCTCTTTGGGGTCTTCGTAGAGAAAGTAAGCGTGCGTAAGCAACAGATCTGGCATTAGGATCTCCTCGCCCCCGCCAACAGTCCTTCCAGCGGTAGAAATGCGCTCTGCGTGCTTCTATGATCGGTTTCGGGAGGCAGTGACAGTGCGTTCCTGTTTCTGCACACAGGCTCCATTTCCAGTACGCGGTTCCATAGGGATCCGTAGGTCGATGGATCGACGGAGTCTGAGGGTGCATGCCATGCCGCTACCTCGGCGTGCAATGCATCGCGGAGAGCATGGTAAAAGTTGTCGTTGTAGCTGGCGATGTGAATCGTGCAGAGATCGTCGCTGTCGATCCAGTTGCGTTTTCTCCCCAACTGCGCTTGCACGCGGTCGAAGAAGCCGGTGCCCGGCAGAGGATAGGAGAGCGAGACGCCGATGTCGTCGGGGCGTGTGCGCCGCACCAGTTGTACTGTCTCGCAGATCTCGGCCCACCCCTCCCCCAAGTAGCCGAACTGAAGGAAGTAGCACGCTCGTATGCCGGCAGCTGCGAGCCTCTCTCGAGCGGCGTAGACAGTGGAGAGCTTCAAACCTTTATTCATCGCATCGAGAATCTTCTGCGAACCGGATTCGACGCCCATCCATATCTCAGCGCAGCCCGCTCGCTTGAGGGCTGAAACGGTCGCGTCACTCATCAGATCGGCACGCGACTGAATCTTGAAGGGAACGACCTCACCGTGGGATTCCGCGGCATGTGCAAATTCCTGCACCCAGTGGCGATCCAGTGCAAACACATCATCGCCGAACCAGATGTGCTCGACACCGAAGAGCGTCTTGAGTTCATGAATTTCCGCCGCAACCTCTTGAGGCGCGCGTAGTTGGAATCGATTGCCGGAGATGGGCTTTGCACACCAGTTGCAGTGATAGGGGCAGCCCCGGCTCGACACGACATTGGTAGAGAAGTAGCCATGCGCTCTGATCCATGCACGTCGGTAAGGCTCTAAGTCGATGAGGTCTCTCGCCCCTCGCGGCAGAATCGCCCAGGAAGGATTGGTAGGAGCAGGCAACGAGTTCTCCAGGCTGCCATCCGCAGCCGAGTAGCGCACCAGTCCGGGAATCGGGGGCAAAGGCCGCGACTGCAGAAGTGCGTCACAAAGGTCGGTAAGGCTCTGTTCCACCTCGCCATTCAGAATGAAGTCGACGCCATTGTCCAGATAGTCTCTGGGATGATCGGTAGCATCCGATCCGTGCGCGATCACCGTGATTCCTGCGAAGCGGGCGGTGGCGGCAAGCTCGTTTGCCAGTTCGCGCATGTGTGTCAGGCACATCTTGGTTACAAAGTTGAAATCGTCCTCATAGATGACGACGATCTTCGGACGGTGCTCTTCGAGTGCCGCTCGGAAGCCGGAGACAGGCTCGGCGAACATCGTGTCGCAGACAGCGACCGAGATACCTGCGGAGCGCAGCGCTGTCGCCGCGTAAAGCGTACCGAGCGGAGGATAAGGCTGCATCTTCCTGAATTGTTTTGCATCGCGGGCAAGGTGGTAGGAGTGCGTCAGCAGTACATCTGCCATTGGGCACCTCCGGGCGAAAATGTTTCAGCAGACATTGGCTGGCTCCGCAGGTAATGCCTCACCGGTGACAAGAGAGCGACGCTTGACGAGCTGCTCCGAGAGTTGCGCAAGCCAGATCTCCCAGGGAAAGGAGATGAAGCTGGAGTCCAGGCGCCACCGAATCGGCGTCTGGACAAGGAAGCTGGTGAGCTTTTGCGCGAACGTAGTCTTCCGCGAACGACGTGTTTGGTTGAGCAGCAGAAAATACGCGAGCATCCGATCGAGCCGGACAAGCTCGCGGCCTTTTAGCCAGGGCAGCAGGTTGGCTCCCAGTGGCATCGACATCCAGTCCTCCAAGGTCTGCGGCTCGACGACTCCGAGCTCGCGAAGCTGAGGCCAGATAGGAATGCCGGGATACGGTGTAAAGATATTCGGCGAAAAACGGACATTGTTGAACTGGCGCCCGATGTCGCTCATGGTCCTGAAGGTGAGAAGCCGGTCAGCTTCCGTTTCGCCGGGATAGCCGAGGATGAGATTGAAGTTGATGCGGATACCGGCGAGGTTGGCCTTGCGCGCGGTCTCGTACATCTCATCGACACGCTGGTGACGCTTGTTCATCAGCTTGAGCACGGACTGCGAAGTGGACTCGGTCCCAAAGCCCATGTAACTTACGCCGCTGTCGGCAAGCAGCTGAACCTGCTCCTGGCTCATACGGCAGATGAAATCCGTCGATGCCTGGAAGGTCCAGGTGAACTTCACGCCGGAGTCGCGTATGCCCCTGGCAATTGCGATTGCCCGTTTCAGATCGACGGGAAAATTGGAGTCAAGCAGGGCCACATGCGTGATGCGATAGCGTGTGACGAGACTGGTCAGCTCCGCGACGACATGCTCGGCGGTGTAAGCGTTGAAGCGGCGTTTGTACACGACCATATCGGTGCAGTAGTTGCAGGCATAGGGGCAGCCGATGCTCGTGGCGTATGCCAGCTCACGCTTGCCGGAAACGCGCTCATACGCGTCGAAATCGGTCATGTCGAAGGCCGGCGGAGCGAAGGTGTCGACGGGTTGAACGCGCCGTTCGAAATTCTGTATCAGCCGCCCCTGCTTTTTCCACGAAATGCCCGCAATGAGATCCAGGGGTTGTTTGCCGGCGAGTGCGGTTGCGAGCTCGACGATCGTGATCTCACCTTGCCCGCGCACCACAACGTCTACATAGGGCTCACGCAGGGTCGATTCCGGACACAGAGTGGGATGCCACCCGCCAAACACGACGCATACTTCTGGTACGTGGCTCTTCAAGAACCTGGCCGCCTCGATAGCTCCCCGGATCATGGGACCAGTCAGCACCGAAATACCGAGGCAGAGTGCCGACTTGCACTCCTCTGCAATGCGCTCCAGATATTGCGGCTCAATCGCGGCATCGATCAGCGCCACCTCGAAATTGGCTTCGCGCAGAGTGCCGGCCAGCGACAGCAGCGAGAGCGGTGAGCCGAGCGGAGGCCCGTCGTATGGCGGGTAGAAGAGGACGACCTTGCCCCGTGTCAGCACGCTGCCTCCGCCGGTGTGTTGGCGAGTCTCTTCGCGTCCACTGCGGGTTTACTGGAAGCTATCCGTTTCTTCAGCTTGTTGTTCAGCCATATCTCGACGGGATACTTGTAGACATCGTGGTCGAGACGCCAGCGCGCCGGCAGGGATATACTCTTTTGCGCGATTCGTGTGATGGGACCGCGAGTATCAGCCGCGATGGGAATCCTGTCAAAGGCGATGCGGAGATATTCGCGTGTGACCTGGAGCCGCTCGTGATCTTCGCCGCGCAGCCACGGCAGCGTCGTATAGCGAGGAAAGAAATCAGCCCATCCTTCAAGCGTCGCCGGGACTTCGATCCCTATCTCTTTAGCTCGCTCCATGATCGGAGAGCCGGGGTAGGGCGTGAAGATATTCGTCCAGAATTCGGCTCCAGGAAAACGCCGGCAAACGTCCATCATGAAGCTCACCGTCTCCCGGCGTTCCTTGGCGCCTTCACCAGGGAAGGCGAAGATGATATTGAACGACGGCCGGATATCGGCGGCGAGGCACCGGGCAGCGCTCTCATAGATCTGATCGAAATCCTGAAAGGTCTTATTCATCAGCTGCAGAATCTTGGGTGATCCCGAATCGACGCCCTGGCAGACCTGGTGCAGCCCCGCGCGCCGCAGGAGCTTGAGATCTTCAGGCGAGAGCCGCGCGACCATATTGGTCGTCGCCTGGATGCTCCATTTGAATTGTGAGCCTCCGCGCACCAGTCCTTCCGCGATGCCGCGTGCGCGATCGAGATCCACGAGAAAGTTGTCGTCGACCACCCAGAGCATTTCGAGCCGATAGCGTCTCGTGAGATCGATAGTCTCTTCGACGAACTGCTCGGGCGGCAGGGCGTTCCATTTGCGTCCGTAGACGCCCGCGTTGGTGCAATACGCACAGTTGAAGGGGCACGCCAGGCTCGAGGTGTACATGGCCCATCTTTTGCCGCAGCCACGTTCATAGGCATCGAAGTCGGCGATGTGGTACGCCTTCGGAGGCATCTCTACCAACGCCTTCAGCGGTCGCTCCGGCGTAAGGATAAGTTTTCCGTCGCGCTTGAAGCCGATACCCGGAATGAGATCCGGCGCGGACCTCGTTTCGAGATGCTTGACCAGCTCCAGCAGCGCATCCTCACCCTGCCCGCGCACGATGTAGTCCACGCATTCAGCCTGCAAGGTCTGACCGGGCAGCAACGAAGGATGCCACCCGCCGAGAATGATGGGAAACTCCGGGTTCCACTCCTTGACCGCTCGCGCGATCTCGACCGTCTCGCGAATCATGGGCCCCGTGACCAGCGAGATGCCGAGGCAGATTGCATCGCGAACCTCTTCGAGGACACGCTTCTTATAGTCTGGCGTGATGGTTGAATCGATAAGGACAATCTGATATCCGGCACGAATCAGTGGAGTCGCGACTGCCAGAACACCGAGTGGGGCTGTGGCCTCAGAACTTGCAAAGGATGGAAAGAAAAAGATCACCTTCCGGGAAGAAGAAATAGATTTCGGCATCGCTCCCTCTCTTCACCAATATGTCCTGTTGAGAGCGCGCGTGTGTCAACCTATTGTCTTAATTCTGTCATCGGATTATCGCTGCGTCTCGTCAGGACAGACCCTCAAGCGCAGCAATGACATGCCGCTGACAATTCGGTGTGAGCCCTGCGATATGCTCGACATGATGTTTATCGACGATTGCGATGCATACCCGACGAAATGATCCTTCCATACCCGCGTGGAGCGAAGATCAACTCGACTCCCTCTCTCCGCCCAAAATTGAAGCTCCCTATTTTGACGACATTCTCAAAGCATGGGTGCTCAGCAGCTATACAGATATCCTGGCCGCATTTCGCGCTCGGAGCCTCTCTCCGGCTAACCCCACGAGCAAGGAGACTCCGGACCCATCCGACGTGAGTGCCAAATTCGAGAGTGACCGATTGAAGATGCGAGCAGAGGCAATCGAGGCGCTCTCTCCTGCACGGCTACGCGCGTGGCGCGAGCAACTCACTCCCGAGGCCTATGCACTGGCCAGCACGCTGCGTATCGAAGAGCCGATAGATCTGATGGATGGGTACGCACGGCCACTTTGTCTCTCATTGGCGGCGAATGTGACGGGCATCTCCCGAGGCGATGCGGAAGCTTTCCATGAACGTGCCCAACGGATATCGGCCTCTGCCGCCGAGCCTTATGACCCGGCTCTGCGCGACAGCGCGAAGTCCGCCAGCGCCGACCTTCGCAATCACTTTCATTCCGAAGCCGAGGCCTTGCGCGAGTCCGGATTCGTTGCGCTCTCGCAGACCATGCCCTGCATATTGGGAAATGCCTGGTTTGCCCTGATGCAATATCCGCAGCAATGGAGTCTGCTGCATCGAGAGCCGGAACTGACGGAGCAGGCGATCGAGGAACTGCTGCGATACGCCGGTCCTGTACGCATTCTCTCCAGGACGGCCACTGCCGACATCGATCTGAATGGCGCTTGCATCCGCAGGGGCGAGCGTGTCGTCTTGAGGATCGTCGCGGCGAACCGCGACCCCGAGCCCTTCTCTCACCCGAACCAGGTCGACTTCGCGCGCCGGGATGCGAGGCATCTCACCCTGGGAGCTGGCCCTCACGCGTGTGTGGCCGCCAACCTCATTCGCATGGCGGCCATTGCGATCACCCGTCCCCTAGTGCAAAGGTTTGCCTCGGCAAACCCCGCGCACCCTGTGGATTGGCAGGGTGGATCGGGTTTTCGTTCACCCAAATCCCTATGGGTCTGTTTGATCACAGCCGAGAGAGAATCGCAGATCGCTGATCGAAGATAAGAAACCTATACAGGCACACCTTCTGCTACAGGCACACCTTCTGCACTTGATTCGGTTCTCTGGAAACCGGCACTCACACTTGCTCTACACGGCCCGACGGAGAAGGGAGAGTTTTTCGCAGATCATAGGACCAACCTCTCAAAATCGAGACGTGGGGCGCCGGCGTTCGCGTGAGAGCGGCAAAGACAATGTATGCTTTTCGGGGGGTGCGACTCACCCCAGGAGACGCTCCTCGGATGAAGATGACCTCAAGCCTGCTGAAAAGTACCTTTGTGGGGGCGCTCGGCGGCCTTCTCTTCGGTTTTGATACCGCCGTCATCGCGGGCACGACCCAGCAGTTGACCGTTGTCTATCACCTTACAGCTTTCACTCTAGGCCTGACGGTCTCTATCGGATTGATCGGTACAGTCATCGGAGCAATGACCGCCGGCGTGCTTGGCCAACGCATGGGCGGCCGCGAGGCGCTACGCATCATGGCGCTGCTTTACACCATCTCCGCTCTCGGTTGCGCCCTTGCCTGGAACTGGCCCGCGCTAATGGCCTTCCGCCTCATTGGCGGACTGGGAATTGGAGGATCGTCGGTGCTCGGCCCCGTCTATATCGCTGAGCTTGCGCCGGCAAAGTGGCGCGGCCGGATGGTAGGTCTCTTCCAAATCAACATTGTCGCCGGCATTCTGCTTGCGTACCTTTCAAATTACCTCATCGCAATGCTCAACCTGGGCCTGCTGCAGTGGCGATTGCAGCTTGGGGTCGCGGCAATCCCCTCCTTCATCTTCCTCATCACGCTGTATGGGATTCCGCAAAGCTCGCGTTGGCTGGTAACCAAAGACCGAACGGATGAGGCGCTCTCCGTGTTAGAGATGATTGGATCTCCGGACCCTCAAGCCGAGTTGCGCGAGATCGTCGATTCCGTCCATTTGGAGCGTGGCCTGGCAGCCGAGCCGCTCTTCAAACTCAATTACCGCTTGCCCATTTTTCTCGCTATTACCATCGGGATGTTCAACCAACTCTCGGGAATCAACGCGGTCCTCTACTACTCGAATTACATTTTCGCCAAGGCCGGTTTTAGCCAGCTATCCAGTGCTTTCCAGACGGTGCTGGTAGGGGCAATGAATCTGGTTGCGACCTTGATTGGCATGTCGCTGATCGACAAGCTTGGCCGCAAGGCCTTGCTTCTTATCGGCAGCGTGGGTACGGCGCTTTGCCTCTCCGGAGTCGCAGCTATCTTCTTCACGCATACCCACCCGGAAGCTCTGGTTTGGCTGCTGGTCGCATACATCGCTTTTTTCTCTGTCTCTCAGGGCGCCGTGATCTGGGTCTACATTGCGGAGGTTTTTCCCAACCGCGTCCGCGCCAAGGGGCAGAGCCTCGGATCTTCTTCGCACTGGATTATGAATGCGATCATCTCGTTTCTTTTTCCCGTCCTGGCGAAATACTCCGGAGGAATGCCCTTCGCGTTTTTTGCCGCCATGATGGTCTTACAGTTCTTTGTTGTGCTCTTCCTCTATCCGGAGACGAAAGGTATCTCGCTCGAACAGCTGCAGCGTAAGCTTGGTATCAGCTAGGCCTTTGAATGTTTGTTACTGTACGTAAAGTTGTCATTGGGGGCGCAGGGCTGAAGAAACTGAAGAGAAAGATGAAACAGCTTAACAGATTGCGGGAAACCATGGCCTTGTATCAGGGAACGACTTCAGTCGTGCTGCAAATGGCGCAAGAATACTGGGCTGCACAGGTTGCGGAAAAGCCCTCTCGTCGGAGAGGTATCAAAAATAGCGTTATAGGACTATAGAAAAACTGTACAGCTTTGTATCAGGGCATGACTTCAGTCGTGCCATAAACAGCAAGATAATCAGGGCTTTTAGCCCCTGCGGCAATATCATCTACGGACAGAAAGATCCCGCAGCGGCTAAAGCCGGATCAATTTTCAACGATAGAACGTAAGGCCTGAAGGCCATACCTGATACAAAGCACGAGTTTTTCCGCAGCCAGTAAAGCCCGGCCATTGTCATCGACCAAGCGTATGGCCTAAAAGGCCATACCTGATACAGAGCAACGGATTCATCCGGTCAGAGACCTAGACCTTTACTTATCAAAAGGAACACTCATGAGTGCGGAAAAGGACAAGCTCGATCTCGCTGGAGCTTCGGCGGAGACGCAGGTAATCCACGCCGCCAGGCATCTGGACCCGACCTCCGCGGTCGCGCCTCCCATCTATCAAACCTCTACTTTCCAGAGCCAATCGGCAGAAGACTTCGCCACGCGTGCCGGAGAGCCGCGGCATCCGGAGTTTTACTCCCGCTATGGCAATCCGACTCTAAGCCAGGCGGAAGCGGTGATTGCTTCGCTTGAGGGAGCGGAATCGGCTTTATTGTCGGCTTCGGGCATGGGTGCTATTACCTCCTCCGTGCTGACTTTTGTTCATCAGGGAGCGCACATTGTGGCTCAGCGGGAGCATTACGGCGGAACACTGAATTTGTTGCGTGACCTGCTGCCACGCTTCGGCGTTGAAGTAACTCAAGTAGATCAAACCAATGCGTCCGCATTTGAAAGCGCCATTCAGCCGAACACCAAGCTCATATTGGTCGAGAGCCCCAGCAACCCGATCATGACCCTTACCGATTTGCGCGCCGTGGCGGAGATCGCGAACGCCCGTGGGATTCTAACTCTGGCCGACAATACGTTCGCCACGCCACTGAACCAGCGCCCTCTCGATTTGGGAATCGATCTGGTGTTTCACAGCGCGACTAAGTACTTCGGCGGCCACTCGGATCTGATCGCCGGTGTAGTTCTGGGGAAGTCCGCTCTCATGCAAAAGATCTGGAGCAATCATGTGGTCATCGGCGCGGCTCTTGGGCCCTTTGATGCGTGGCTTCTGCTGCGCGGGCTGCGAACTCTCCCTATGCGCGTGCATCAACATAATGAAAATGCCCTCGCTCTGGCTGATTTCCTGGAGGGCCGGCCCGCGGTCAAGCGGGTGTTTTATCCCGGGCTCAAGAGCCATCCCCAGCACGATCTGGCCTGCCGGCAAATGTCCGGCTTTGGCGGCATGTTGAGCCTGGAGCTCCGCGGCGGCTATAACGCGGCCGACCGTTTGTTGAGCAGTTTGCGCCTGGTGACCAGGGCCTCCAGCCTCGGAGGAGTTGAATCGCTCGCCGTTCATCCAGCCTCTAATTTCCTGCACTATTTGAGCCTGGAAGAATCAGCGAAGCTAGGGATCGTTCCCGGTCTGGTGCGCGTCTCCGTCGGAATAGAAGGGCGGGCCGATCTGATTGCCGACTTCGAGCAGGCGCTCGCGAAAGTTGAGGCCGCAACCGGAGTTTAAAAGGAACCAGCGTCCAGCATCTCCTGAAGCATCCTTAACTTGCGGCGATTGATCCAACGTGTACATGCTCGCTGACCGGAACGATCCCTTTCGCCAGATCAGGTATGCGCTGCTCTGGTTGACCTGCATCGCGCTGGCTTTTCTCTTCATTTGGTACGCATGGAAACTTCTCTTCCTGGCCTTCGCCGGCGTGCTGCTGGCCATTATCTTGCACACCTTCGCCGACTGGATCGAGCGGCATACCCGGCTTTCGCAGGGCGCGGCCTATGCCGCAACCGTAGGAGGAGTTGTCGCGCTCGTCGGATTGGCTGCCTGGCTTATTGTTCCCAGCGTCCTCTCGCAGGCGGTTCAGATTGCCCAGATCATTCCCGGCTCCCTCCGGCAGGCTAAAGATGATCTGGATCGATACAACTGGGGCAGATTTTTGGTACAGTTCGCCGGGCGCGCCATTCAAACCCTTGATCTTGCCCCCAAAATTGAAGCTGTCGCAACGGGACTGCTGGACGCGCTCGCCGGGGCAATTGTGGTTGTAATCGTCGGGTTCTACGCAGGATTGAATCCGAAAGGCTATATCCAAGCGCTGCTCCGGTTATTGCCCGAAGAGCACCGCGCGGAGGCCATGCGGGTAGGCTCCGAGGTGGTGTACACGCTTCGGTGGTGGTTACTAGGCCAATTGGTCCCAATGGCGGTGCTCGGGATCTTCAGCATGATAGGTCTTTGGATATTAGGCGTGCCGCTGGCCTTCACCCTTGGCCTTTTCACAGCGGTGATGATCTTCATTCCCTATCTGGGCGCGCTGTTATCGGAAATTCCCGCCGTGCTTGTGGCCTTGAAAGTAGGTCCCACGACGATGATCTATGTACTGATCTTGTATCTTGCAATTCATGGGGCGGAGGCCTACTTCCTTACTCCTCTGGTGCAGAAGCGGGCCGTGCGGCTGCTGCCGATTCTCACTATCCTCTCCCAATTCCTGATGTGGATTTTGACGGGAGTGCTGGGGGTAGCCATCGCTACTCCGATGACAGCGGCAGGACTGGTGCTGGTGAAAATGCTCTATCTGAAAGAAGGGATCGAGCATTGAACGATCTATCCTCTTGGGTCCCGTAGGCCGATTACTCTCTTACGGACCACTCCCGGCGCCGCCGCCGTGCAGCCCAATCAGCGTCAGGCCGGCGATAACCAGGCATGTCCCTGCGAGTTTGGCGACGAGAACCCATCTACGGAAGTCCTCGCGGAACCAGGAAGGTTTGAGCTTCGTGATAGCGTAAGCTCCGATAAAAATGATGGCGTAGCGCACGCCCGAAATTGCGGAAACCAGCGCCGGGCTGGTGCGGCTGACCGCAAAGACCACCAGAAACGAGCCAACACCTGCCATGAAGCGGTTGACCATATACCAGAACCTGCTTCTCGGCGGCGCCTGTTCGGAGTGCTCGAAAATCTGGCGCCGCCAGGAAGGGGGGATCAACAAGGCAAATGCGCCGGCGGTCGTTCCCAGAGTGAAAAATACATAACCAGTAACGAAATTCGTGCGGTTGAACGCGATCTTCTCGAGCACCGTAGCCAGCCCGAACCCCGCCGCTGCCAATAAAACTTTGGGCAGCATCTGCTTCAGCGGCCGTTTCTCGGCGAAAAACATAGTAAAGCCGCCGGCGGTCATTGCGGCGAAACCTGTCAGGCTTCCACCGATCGCGTGCCCAAGCAGCGGGACCGAAATGAGGGCAGTTGCGACAGGAGAGAAACCGCCCATGACAGCCAGCTCTTCGGATGCCTCTCCCGATTTGAGCGCCGAATAGTAGAAATAAGAGGCGATCAGGTCGAGCAACCCTGCGGCAAAGCCGATGCCTGCCAGTTTCCAACTCGGCATCTTGAATCCAAAGAAGATCAGCACGACTCCGAAGATACTGATCGCGCCCAGCCAGAAGACATAAGACAGCAGATTTTGCGTCTCCTTCCTCTGTAACAAAACCTTGTCCCAGACCAGAGACAATCCAATCAGCCCATGAGCGATAATGGCGATCAAAACACCATTGAGGGCAACGTCTTTTAAGAAATTCATGCGCGGCTTGCCGGGAGCGACCGGGTATCGCGCGCGCGTTGCTGTGCTGAGAGGCTCCTCATGCCAGTCTCGCAGCCGCCGTCAAAACGGGTTGCGGGAGCTTAACCGGCGCGGGACGTCCAGCGCGATGAGGATTACCGTCAAGGTATTTTTTCCGCATGGCATTGGAAAGGGAGAGCGCGTGATCGAAGTGTTCCGTCGCCTTGGAACGAATCTCCTTAAGCAGATGGCATCCTGGTCCGTGCTCAATCGTTTTGGCGGCAATAGCGCTCAATTCAGTCCAGTCGTGCCACTTTCCAATGGCGTCTTTCACTTCGCCTAGCATTTCCGTAAATTCTTCGTCCTGATCCTTGCCGGAGAACTGGAGAACATAGCGCAGCTCTTTCACTTTCAAACGGAAGGGATGCAGGTTGGTTTTGTCGAGCGCCGGCCAAGCGGTTAGCTCCCTTGAGAGTTCGATAGCGGTCGCCGTCGCGTCCGCACGCCACTCGGGTTTTGCAGCAGCGGTCCTCTTCGAGTTGAAGCCCTTCCGGATGCGGGTCCCACAGCTCTTCAGCCGGGGGAGGGTTTCCCGACGCTCCTCCGCGATGATCTTACCGAGCTTTCGAGCGGACTTCAGACGCCTGGCGGAAAGATATTCGATCAACTGAACGAGGCATTCGGTTTCGCCTTCGCTCGCGACAGTAGAAGCGAACCCGACAAGGACATCCATGTCTCGTACTTTCCCGGCCTGCTTGCGGATGGGCGCCATCGCCCGCAAAATCCTCACTCCCTTTCTCTTCTGGTCGAGCATCAGAGCTTCCATCAACGCTTCCAGACGGCGGGTATTGGTGCGAAGATCGTGTACCTGCTTCAGCGAGGGCTGCTTGGAGATTTTTTTCAGCAGCTTACGCAGTTCGCGGGGAGGTTTCTGCAGTTTGTCCGGATCCAGTGCCATTTCCGTTTGGACGGCAAAGTGGCTGGCTTGGGTTGGCGACCGTTTTTGCGGATTCAATCCAGTGCTTCGAGTGGATAATTTTGTGGGTATCTGATTTCCGGGCCGGTTGGATGCTAAGACCACGAGGACCATGGGTCCCATATCCCCGCGTTCTTTGCGGGAAGATATGTGATGTATGCTTGCGGCGAAGCTCCGTCGTCTCTCGTCATCTGGCGCAAACGGCGCGCCAGATACTTTTCGAGAAATGTGAAACAACTCGATAGCTAAGCCTCTTCAACTGCGTGAGCTAACTGCATGGATCAGGGCGGCGCCTCAGCGCGGATGCCGAGTCTGAGCGAGTAAAGTAATGCCTGCTTCATCTACAACTTTCGGGCGGATGGAAACCTCAGCTTGTCCCCTAATCATGCAACCTTTGTGCGATCCAATGGTAACTTACACGATGCTAGCCTTGCTCTGCCATGAAGTATTCCGTTCACATAATCGCCTGCACTCTTCTCTTCCTAAGCCCGCTCACCGGCTTGGCTGGCAAAAAGACTCCGCCTCGGCCGCAGAATAGTCCCACCGCTCTCACAGCGGATGCAGCAGCCTTCCTCAATAGCGCCTTGGATGTGATGCAGCAGCACGCGTTGAGCGGCCAATCCATGGATTGGATTCAGCTTCGCCAAGAAGCGTTTAAGCACGCAGCCGGCGCTTTCAATCCCATCGATACTTACCCTGCGATCTATTGGGCGTTGGTGCAACTGAACGATTCGGGAAGTCATCTGCGGCTGCCGCCAGGGCTTTATCCAGACCAGATCGCGCTGCTCGAACAAGCCGAAAAGGACGCGCGCAACTCCGCCCCGGCGGGAGCCCGCCCGGTTGAGCCGCCCACTCCTTTCACCACGCGCCACCTGCCCGAGGGTCACATCGATTCCGTCCAGGGTAGAAATTTCGGCTATATTGTGTTGCCTAGTTGCTCCGCCAAGGACGATGATGGGCTGCTTCTCTACGCAGCGGATGTGCGCCGTATTCTGACCGGCCTTTCCGCGCAAAATCCGATCGGCTGGATTGTTGACCTCCGGGGCAACACAGGCGGAAACATGTGGCCCATGCTTACCGGGATCGGCCCGATTTTAGGCGAAGGTGTTGTCGGCTCTTTCCTAGCCGCGGACGGAAAAATCCCATGGTTTTACCAGGATGGCAAGAGCGGAACGCGCAACACAGCCGGCCTGGAAACCGTCTCGCTCAATTTGCAGGACACGCCGTTGCGCGTAACCCCGCTGGCGCCTGTAGCCGTTCTCGTCGACAGCAGTACCGCCAGTTCAGCGGAAGCCGTCAGTATCGCCTTCCACGGCCGTGAAGGAACACGATTCTTTGGCCAGCGCACTGCCGGAAAATCGACCGCTGTACAACCTTTCAGGCTTTCCGATGGCGCCGAGCTCTACTTGACCACCGCCATCGATGCCGATCGTACCGGCAAGCCCTTCCCCGACGGCCTTACGCCGGATGAGGTTTTTCCCTCTGTCAATGCCATGCCGCAGGAAGCAAGCGACCCTGTGGTCATTGCCGCGCAGGCCTGGTTGGTAGCGAGCACCGTTGCGCCTGCTCCGCCTCCCGCACCGCCGGCTCCCCCCAAGCACAGAGCAAAACGCAAGAGAGTCGTGGTGCATCAAGGGAGTTGATTCGACGTTCTCCCAAAGGGGAAGGTGCGAAGCAAGCGCACCCGAGCAGAAAGCGCGCCCAACCAGGCGCGCTTTCTTTTTTGCTGCCGCATCTACAACAGAATCAGAGTTGGCTAATGTGAAGGCAGATGCCAGGCTTACACGCTCGGATTAATTTGGATTTATCACAAGAGCCGCGGTGGAAGCCCTGGATTTGAATCCAGGGTAGCGGGTCTTCAGACCCTCGTCGTATGGCCTAAAAGGCCATACCTGTTACAAGGAACTGCTTTGTCGCGGCAAAAGGCCCAGGAAAAGGCGAATCACAATTACTGATAGGCTCAAGTTCGGAGTTCAGGCTAATATCTGTTTGCTTTGAGGGTTGTGGCGCCGGACTGGATGGCGGTACCCTCACCTACAGGTGTTGACGTTAGGAATGGCCAAGCGCATGGGCGGCGGAAAGCAAACTTTGTTGCGCAGTCTGTTTGATGACCGCAGCGGAAACACCCGGACCAAAGTCCTGGCGATCTATGCCGGGCTTCTGGTCTTCAACCTCGCAGCCTGGCTGTGGGCAATCGCCGCGTTCCATCGCTATCCTCTGCTGCTGGGGACCGCGCTTTTGGCCTACAGCTTTGGCCTTCGTCATGCGGTCGATGCCGATCACATCGCGGCTATCGACAACGTTACCCGGAAGCTGATGCAGGAAGACAAGCGGCCGGTTGCGGTTGGGTTGATGTTTTCCCTGGGACACTCGACCGTGGTGGTAGTGGGCTCGATCACGATCGCCGCGGCGACGCTCGCTCTGCAACATCGCATCGGAGCGGTGCGGGAGATCGGCGGAGTCGTAGGCACGCTGGTCTCGAGTCTTTTTCTTTTCGCCATCGCGCTGGTGAATCTGGCTATCTTGCGCTCGGTGTACCGCGCCTTCGCTCGCGTTCGCGCCGGCGAGCCCTACGTCGAGGAGGATTTCGATCTGCTGCTGAGCGGTCGAGGGTTGCTCGCCCGTCTGTTTCGTCCCGTCTTTAAAATGATTGAGCAAAGCTGGCACATGTATCCGCTGGGCGTCCTTTTTGGATTGGGCTTCGATACAGCTACGGAAATCGGGCTTTTGGGTCTTTCCGCAGCCGAAGCTGCTAAAGGGCTCCCTCTTTGGTCGATTCTCGTCTTTCCCGCGCTCTTTGCCGCGGGGATGTCGCTCGTCGACACCACGGACAATATCCTCATGCTCTGCGCCTACGGCTGGGCCTTTGTCAAACCCGTTCGGAAGCTGTACTACAACATGACGATCACCTTTATCTCCGTCGTTGTCGCCTTGATGGTTGGCGGGGTGGAGGCGCTGGGATTGCTGGTCGGACAACTCCATCTGCGGGGAAAGTTCTGGGATGCGGTGGGCCGGATCAACAGCAATTTCGGAACTCTTGGATTCTTCGTTGTAGGGCTTTTTGCCGTCAGTTGGATTGCTTCGATTGCCTTTTACAAGTGGCGGCGTTTCGATGAACTGGAGCCTTATCCGGTGACCGAATAAGCATCAAAGCATTTTAGGTTTTACTGTGAACTAGTTATGTCAGCTATGAGCGGCCGTTCTTCGATGGAACGGCCGCGTTCGGAAGCGGTTTTCTCGTCTACACCGAAACCTAAAATGCTCTAGCGGCCCTCTTTCGCTCCGAAATACACCAGCGCGCCTCCGCCGATGATAGCAACGACGCCCAGGATTGGCGGGATGGGGACCGAATGATGCTCGGTTTTGTTCACCTTAACCGGACCAAGGTCGACAGCCCTCTTTTGGCTGCTATAAGAGAAGCCGCCATAAATCAGCGCGGCAACTCCGACAATAATCAGTAGAATACCCACCATTTTCATCGTGCCTCACTTTTGTTGGTGATACTCAGGAAGGTTGGATGCAAGTATCGCCCCACGGCGAAACTTGACGGCCATTATCATCCTAGCTAAGCTATCTTAGCAGCTAAAGGTTCGAGCGCATGATTACCGCGACGATCTTCGAAGCGAAAACGAATCTATCGGATCTCGTCCGGAAGGCGCAGAAGGGTGAGACTGTGATCATTACCTCTGGCCGGGATAAGATTCCCGTAGCCAAACTGGAGGCGATCCATCCGGTTGGGAAGAGGCGTCTTGGCGCTCTCGAAACTCCGGGATTCGTTTTGACGGAAGCATTTTTTGAACCGCTGCCGGAAACAGAGTTGCGGCTCTGGGATGGCCAAGAAGAGTGAAGGCACTGCTGGACACCCATGCTCTTCTCTGGGCTACTCTTTCCCCCGCATCTCTCAGCCGCAAAGCCTCGGCGATCATCGCCGATGAAACCAATGTGATTCTTGTCTCGGCAGCCTCTGCGTGGGAAATCGCAACCAAGGTGCGCCTGGGCAAACTTCCCGGAGCGGAAGCACTCGAAAGAGAATTTCTCGATGTGATGGAGGATGCCGGCTACAAGCTTCTTCCAATTGCAGTCGAGAATGCGCTCCGCGCGGGCCGGCTTACCAGTGAACATCGCGATCCGTTCGATCGCATCATCGCCGCTCAGGCACTGGCCAGCGATATACCCGTACTAAGCAACGATCCGAAATTGGATTGGTTCGGTGTCCGGCGAATTTGG
>CAWDNI010000047.1:0-222537 GCA_963803615.1 uncultured Acidobacteriaceae bacterium | reverse complement strand
TGGTGGACCTGGTCGGGATCGAACCGACGACCTCTTCCATGCCATGGAAGCGCGCTCCCAGCTGCGCCACAGGCCCACGACGACTCTTTGTATTTTCTTTGAGCGGGATCGATCCGTCAAACCCCGCGGTTTTGTGGCAATCTACCCTATAGGTAGTTTGCTTCCAAGGAGAGTATGTCAATCGCCTGTTACCGGCTCAGCGCGGCCCTTCCTGTTTTCGCCTTGCTCGCCTCCGGTGCGCTCGCAGCCGCTCAAACGCCTCAGCCTGCCGTCCCTGCTCCCAGCCCCGTTCCCCCGGGTGTCTCCACCGCTCCAGCCATCGCGGGTTTGCGCCCGGCTCTGGATCAGGTGGGCGCAGCGGTGGCGAATCTCAGGATCGCTCACTGGAAGGCGCCGGAAGATGTCCGCAACTCCAGCCAGGAGGACGTGGGTTCCATCCAGAGGGATTTAAGCGCCACACTTCCGCCGTTGCTGGCGCAGGCCCAAGCGGCCGGCTCGCCTTCGTCCCCGCTGGCGCCCTCCTTCGCCGTTTTTCGCAACATCGATGCACTGTACGACGTGCTTCTTCGCATCACCGAAATGGCGAATATAGCGGGATCAGAAGCGGAGGCAGCCCATCTTGAAGACGCGCGCGCGTCTCTGGAGGCGGCCCGAGCCCAACTTGCCAATTCGCTCTTGGCCGGCGTCTCCTCGCAGGACGACCAATTAGCCCGGTTTCGCGCTCAGCGCGCCGCGGCCGCCAAGCCTGCGGCCCCTCCGCCGGCGAAGATCGTGGTCGACGATGGACCGGAAGCCGCCAAGCCGAAGCACCATAAGAAGAAACCGGCGCCCACGCCCCCACCGCAGCAATAGTGCATTGCTCATGATCTAGCGATGTTTCTTCAGCCAGCGCAGCAGCCGTGGCCTCTGCCACAGCCAGATTCCGCTGAGGGTGACTATTGGTATCGCAACGAACCGCGTAAACCATGCGGCCGGCGGGATTCTGGATACCGGGCCATAAAGAAAGCCCAGGATCGGTATGCTCAGAATCAGATGCAGTGCGCGGATGAGGTTGCGTTCGCGGGCGGCGTTCATGCGGAACCCTGAAGCCTTCCAGCGCTGTTTGGAAGCGCAAATCTTGCTGCAATAAACCAGATGAATCCAGGCCAGCGGGAGAGTGGATAAAAATATCGGCCTGGGGAGCTATCATGCTGAGCCAACCTTTCTTCTTAGAGAAACCGGCGCGCGGCGTGCTTCAGGATGCCCGGAACTAACCTTGCTGCTCTGAAAATGGGCTGCTATGTTCTTGAAAATACGGTCCTCTTAATTTTTGGTTTCCCACATCTGACGCAAACAGCGCGTCAGATATGGGGCACCCAGGACTTGTTGTACTTTCAACAAAAAAAGATGGCCCGGATTTTGATCCCTCCGTGCGGCTGATACAAGCGCTTGTGAAACGGGCTCAGTGTGCCGAACCACTCTCTTGTTCCAGCCGGCTGGCTATCCGAGCCATCCGAGCATGCCAACGATCCTGCAACCTGTCGGCTTTCTGCCGTTGAGCCGGAGTCAGAACACTGGTATAGATCTGCGATCTCAGCTTTTCTTTCTCGACCATCAACTTAGCGATCGTGGCTCCCTGCCGATCCGCAATTGCCTGCACCTTGCCCTGATCAAAATTGCGTTGTGCGGTCCCCGAGTCCATCTCCTTATTTTCTGCAACCAGTTCGCGGACCAATGCTGCGACAGTTGGTCTCTCCGCTTGCCAGATGGTTTTGATCTGTGACTTCTGCGTGCTGTTCAGATTAAGTTCGCGCGCAACTCCGCCCAGAGGCCCGTGGTGTCGCCACGGATGACGAAGCGGCGAATACGCGCGAGCGATCGCGAAGCCCAACCCCAAAACGATAAGAACCGCACCTGCCCATGTAAGAAAATGCTTCATGGATATGCCTCTTGTCTGCTCCAATTCGATTGCAACACTGCGATCGAGCCTTTGCGATAAAGATTGATTAAGCCGCGTAAAGTTTTGTAAAGACCTCACGGGGAGAGAAGTCATGCTCTATAGCGTTTTCACAATTACAGTGTCCTGGTGAGAGTTGGCTATGTGCAGGCGTTCTTTGATGGAACGCCTGCGTCGAGAGTAGTTTCTTGGGATATACCAATCGTGAAAACGCTATAGCATCGACTCAGGGGAATCGGATTCGGGGGAAATGGAAAGCGTTCTTATCGTCGACGATGATGTAGGCCTCTGCGAACTTCTGGCAGAACGGCTGCGTACGGAGGACCTTACTTTGGAAGCCGTGCACGATGGCGCACGGGGTTTGGAACGCGCGCTGTCGCGGGAACATGCGCTCGTAATCCTCGATCTGATGCTGCCCCGGTTGAATGGTCTTGAGGTGCTGCGCCGTCTCCGCGCGCACTCTCAGATTCCAGTGCTGATCCTTACCGCGCGCGGAGAGGACGTGGACAGAATTCTGGGATTGGAACTCGGAGCAGACGATTATCTGCCGAAGCCGTTCAATCCGCGTGAATTGATTGCCCGTATCCGCGCGATTCTGCGAAGGGCTGCGGCCTCCGGGTTGCCCGGCGACCCGCTTGCCGTGGGAGTGATGCGACTCGATCCTGCATTGCGTGAGGCCTGGGTCAGTGGATCACGGCTGGAGTTGACCAGCATCGAGTTCGCGCTTTTGGAAACCTTTCTTCACAATGCCGGCCGGATCTTGAGCCGCGAGTCTCTGACCGAAACTGTGCTTGGACGCAAGTCCAGTCCCTTCGACCGGGCGATCGACGTCCACGTGAGCAACCTGCGCAAGAAGCTGGGGGCAGCCCAGGAAGGAGAATGGATCAAAGCCATACGAGGGAACGGGTATTTGTTTGCCGCGCGGGGCGGCGAGCGATGCGGTTGATCCGGCGCGGTCTTTTTCTCAGAATATTCCTATGGTTCTGGATGACGGTAATTGTCACCGGCATTGCGCTCATTCTCACGTTTATGCTGCAGCGCGGCTCGATTCCCGACCGCTGGCATGGAATGTTGAGCAATACGGCACATTATTCCGGCAATATTGCTATCGCGGAGATGGACCGTGGAGGAGTGCCGGCCGTATCTTCTTATATCGAGCGGCTGGAGAACGAAGGGCAGCTGCACGCTTGTCTGTTCGATCGCGCGGGTGCGGCGGTTGCGGGCGATCATTGCGCTACCTTTCAGGATATGGCCCGGCGGGTTGCGGCCAGCGCGAATCCAACATCGAGCATACTGAGCATGAGGTTCGGCATCGCCCGGGCGGCAATGATGCTGAAGGGAAGCGATGGCCGCGATTATATATTTGCTACGGAACTTCCCGCCGGACCACGCGCGGCTTTTGGCGCCAATCACTTCTCCTTTCTGCTCGAATGGGGTGTAGCTCTCCTTGTTTCAGGATGTATCTGCTATCTGCTGACCCGCTACATCACCCGTCCAATTCTGCGGCTCCGGGAAGCATCGAAACGCCTGGCAGAGGGAGATCTGAGCAGCCGCGCCGCAGCGGAAATGGAAGGCCGGCGCGATGAACTTGGGGAATTGGTTTGCGATTTCAATGCGATGGCCGGACGCATCGAACAGCTTGTTTCCGGACAACGCCAGCTTATCTGCGATATCTCGCACGAGTTGCGTTCTCCGCTTGCCCGATTGAACGTAGCCCTCGATCTGGCGCGTGAAAGTAAGGGCGGCGATTTCGCATTTGCTCACATGGAGCAGGATCTCGAATCTCTGGACGAGATGGCCGGACGGCTCCTCACTATCGCCCGGCTTGACGCATGCGCTGCGCCGGTCCAATTCTCAGCGGTCAATCTGGCGGAGCTGGTATCGGAAATCGTTCGCAACGCCCGATTCGAGTCGCATAAACGCCCGATTCAGATCAGCTTGACCATTGAAAAGGAGAACTGGGAAAAGGAGAATTGGGTGCAGGGAAATCATGAGCTGCTGCACAGCGCAATCGAAAACGTCATTCGTAATGCGATCCGTTACACCGACGCCGGCACCTCGGTCGAAGTTCGGATGAATTCCCAAGACGCCGGCGGCGCACGGTCGGTTCAAGTCATCGTCCGCGACCATGGCCCCGGCCTGCCAAAGGCGGAACTTGCCAACATCTTTCGTCCTTTTTATCGCGTAACCGAATCCCGCGATCGCCAATCAGGGGGCGCCGGACTCGGCTTGGCAATCGCCGAACGGGTTGTGCGCCTGCACCATGGAACAATCCGCGCAGAGAATGCTGCTCCCCATGGCCTGCAAGTCGAAATTAGCCTGCCGGAGCTCCGCGTGCAACACGAGCAACTGTAGCGTCCCGAATAGGATCAAGTGGAAGTCGAGGCCCGGCTATTAACAAAAAGGCATCTCGTAAACTGAGACTTCTTCTCGCCCTTTCCGGGATGTGCGCTTACTCGGCGCTGGTTGGATCGATGATCGCGCGAATTCGAGAGATCCGATTGGCCGGGAATTCGCCCTGCTGAGCATGCCTGCGGACGGTATCTTCATCAGGAGCGATGTACACGCAATAAATTTTGTCGTCGGTGACATAGCTCTGCACCCACTGGATCTGGGGACCCAATTCTCGCAGGACACCACACGATTTTTGAGATATCGCCTGTAGTTGCTCGGTCGAGAACTTACCGGCTTCGGGAATTTCCCGCTCAATCACAAACTTGGGCATGGACGAACCCTCACTTTCCGCCGTGGCGCCATTCTACAATGCAGCGTAGTTTACTTTGGGGTCGTCCCGGGATTTAAATTCAGAAGCAGCGCTTGAAAGCCTTCTTATCACCAGGCGCAGAAAATGATTTATTGGAGGCGTGATCTTGACCACTCCAGAGAGCGGCAGAAGCAGGTGGCCCAGCCTGATATGGCGGGAATGGGAAGCAACCGCGGACACGCTCCACATGTGGACGCAGATCGTCGGCAAGACACGGCTGGCGCTCAGTCCTCTACAGGCTCATTGGTGGAATGTCCCGCTCTACGTCAGTGCGCGAGGCCTGAGTACATCGGCAATGCCGTTTGGCGATGAGCTGCTGGAGATCGAGTTTGACTTCGTCAGCCACGACCTGCGCTTCAGGATCAGCTCCGGAGCGATGTTGTCCACGCCGTTGCGAGCGCAGTCCGTCGCCGATTTCTACAGCGAATATCAGCGAAGCTTGGCCGCGCTGGGCGTCTCCGTTCCGATCCATCCTGTGCCCGTGGAGGTGAAGGACCCGATTCCTTTCGCGGAAGACACCAAACACTCCTCTTATGACCGGGAGTATGCAAACCGCTTTTGGCGCGTTTTAGTGGACGCCGATCAGGTCTTTCAGCAGTTCTCGTCTCGCTTTATCGGTAAGGTGAGCCCGGTTCATTTCTTCTGGGGCAGTTTCGATCTTGCGGTCACACGCTTTTCCGGACGGAAGGCGCCGGAGCGTCAGGGCGCGGACCCGATTACCCGCGAGGCCTATTCCCATGAGGTGATCAGCGCCGGATTTTGGCCGGGAAACGGCGGCTTTGGGGAAGGCGCGTTCTATTGCTATGCCGCGCCCGCTCCTACCGGACTCGACAAGGAAACGATACTGCCCGCAGCCGCGAGCTACGATCCGACGCTGGGCGAGTTCATCCTCAAGTATGAGGATTTGCGATCGCAGCCCTCCCCTGATGAAGCGCTGCTTGCCTTCCTTGAAACGTCCTATGCGGCGGCGGCCAAGCTGGCAAACTGGGATCGCACTTCGCTGGAACGCGCGATTTGATCAGTAATGCGAGTCTTCCCGAAGCTGGCCAGGTGAGCGGAGTGCGCAATCGCAGATCCTTCCACTTCGCTGCGCTCCGGGGGATGAGAGAGTAAAGGTCTTTTTCCCTACTGGATGCGGTAGCGCTCGCGCATCAGGCGCTGAAGCCTTGGCTTGTAGATCAGGTTATAGGCCAGCTCCTTGTCGGGAAACATTGCCAGCGCGGCCTTTTTGCAATCTGCAACCATCTGAGCAGCTTCCTCTACCGTCAGTTTCTCGTCCTGGCTGATGACCGAGATCACCATATTCATCATCATCTGCAGCCGGCGAATCTTACGCTGCTCATCCAACTTTTCCTGGGCGGTCTGAGCTGTTGGGCCAGAGGCCTGAGATGGAATAGGCGCATCGAGGTTGCGTTCGGAAACTTTGCTGCTATCGTCGGCTTCGCGTGGCCCCATGGAAGGCTATCCTCCAGATCGAATGGATCGAGCGGACACTGTTATCCGATCCTACAACTGAAGAGATGCAACAGAAACACAAAAGGTGAGCAGCCCGTTACCTTGCCGCTACAGGGTAACCAGTGACGGTGTCACCATCGAGGTAGAAGGATGAAGCGCCGAGGGCGTCTGTACGAAACGTCCTGACATGATCGTCTTGCAAGCGGTCGAGGACCTCGATTTTGGGATGGCCATAAGGATTGTGGGGACCTACGGAGATGATCGCGTACTTGGGATCGACCGCGGCCAGGAACGGAGGAATGGTGGATGTCTTGCTGCCATGATGGCCGATCTTGAGCAGATCGGAATGGAGATACTCGCTGAGCATGCGAACTTCGCTGTGAGCTTGCGCGTCGCCTTCAAGCAGCGCCGAAGTATGGCCATAGACAATGCGGATAACCAGGGAATCGTCGTTGCTGGCTGCACGGCCGGGTACGTAGTCTCGCGCCGGGGAGAGCACCTGGATTCGCGCGCCGCCGAAGTTGAAGGCATCTCCCGCTGCCCAGGTTCGCACTTGGACCTTAAGACCATGCGCTTCCTCGAGCAGAGCGTCATAGGCGGGAATCGGCGGGTTTTTGCCGACCCAGAGCTCTTTAGGGCGGAAATTACTCAGCACGGCGGGCATTCCGCCCATATGATCGCTGTGCGCGTGGGTAAGCTCGACAGCGTCAAGATGGCGAATGTTGCGGGCCCAAAGCACGGGCGAGACCACATCCTCGCCAATGTCGAAATTGGAGGCCGAATCCTGGGCTCCACCAATAGGGCCTCCGGCATCGATGAGCAGTGTCTTGCCCTGAGGAGAGATGAGCAGAAGCGAGTCCCCTTGGCCGACATCGATGGCCGTGATTTCAAGTCTGCCGGGACGATAGTCAAACGGGCGAGGATAAAGAACACAGACTGCCGAGCAAGCGAGAGCAGCCATTGAGAGGCTGACAGGGAAACGGCTGTTGCGGGCTGCCCAGACCGCAAAGCCCAGCAGCAGAATTGCCGTCAACGAGGCAAGCATGCCGGGCGAGGGAATGCGGATGTCTCCCTGCAGGCATGCTGCCGAAGAGCCGCACGATGGCGGTGATGCAATGCAGCAGGGCGGCAGCGATAGCGGCGGGAGCGATGGCCAACGCAGGAGAAATCAAAATAGCTGCGAAGGCGGCCAGTGCTGCCGGCAGAGCCGCTGCGATGAGAGGAACCACGAAGATGTTTACAGGCAGCGCGAGCAAGGTGACCCGGTGGAAATAGACGGCCATAGGGAGAGACATGGCCAACTCAATGCTTGCCGAGACCAGCAGCAGCTCACAGAGACGCAGACAGCAGCGGAGAAATAAGGGAAACCAGGATTGCGCAAGGCGGCGGCCCAGAAATGGCTGGAGATGATCTGCGATCAGACGCAGCGTGACGCGGAACTGCGCGAGCGGCGGCGGAAAAGTTGGATCGAGTACGATCTGCTCCAGATTGCGCATGGCGCGCAGGTAGGGCGCAAATGTGTGCTCCGTCACGGGCATAACGATGCCGGCGACTACCAGCACCGAGAGCAGCGTCATCTGAAAGCCGGCGTCGAGGATGGACCTTGGATCTTTAGCCAGCAGGCAGAGCGCGGCGAAACCAATGGCGTTGAGGCTGTTGCGTTCGCGGAAGAGCGCGCGTGCGATCAGGAAGAGAGTAACCATCCAGAACGAGCGTTGAACCGGCGCCGCAAAGCCGGTAAGCACGGCGTAGGCAAACGAGCATGCGATGGTAATTACGGTGGCCGCCAAACCGGGCAGCCGGAGCAAGGCTGCGAGGGCAAAGATGAACCCGGCGAAGAGCGCCAGATGCATGCCGGAGACGACCAGCAAATGGAACGAGCCGGTACGCTCGAATCCGAGACGGGCTTGGCGATTGAGGTAAGTGCGGTCACCCAGGATCATCGCGCCGAGCATCCCCGCATCTTCCGGACTAAGCCGCAGCCATGCAGGCATGCGGAGGGAAGCATTCGAATTGGCGAAGTCAAGCAGATGCTGGGTTCCGGTCTGCTGTAGAGAGTGCAAGCGGCAACTCAGAGTGGCGTGAGCGCCGGCATGCGTGATGTTGAGAACCGAGGCTTTCAGCGCGCCGACCACGCCTATTCCCTGACCTAAGAGCCACGCATTCGAGTCCCAAACTCCCGGATCGAAGTACCGCTCGGGCGCGTGCATTGCTAGGCTGGCGTGGATTGCGTCACCGCAACGAATTGCCGGAAAGCTTTCATGGGATGGGGCGTAGATGGAAGCTCTCAGGCCGCCGGCAACCGGCTTGCCATCAACGGAGGCGACGCGAATATCGATGCTCTCGCTCTGTTCTTCCCGCACCTTTGTCCAGAAAGGCATGGTCGAGCGCGTGAGGCGCACTGGAGTGGTGCGGGTGATCTCGCCGTCGATGGAATGCATACCGCCATTGTCCGCGAGGACGGTCAAATTCCGTTGTGCATCCGGCGCGAGTTGCACCTCATTGAGAAAGAATCCAAGAAGAAACCAACAGCAGGCGAGCGGCAGCCATGCGACACCGCATGCGGCACGCGCCGCCAGCAGGGTCAATGCGACGGCCAATAAGATCGCCACCAACAGCACGCCAGGCACGACCCAGGTAAGCTGCGCGAGAAGGATGCCGGCGGAGAGAAACAAGCAGGCAAAGAGCGCGGGGACACTTTCGGCAGAAAGCCTGTCCAGAGCATTGCCGGGTTTGCGAGTCGGAACGCGGGCTGAAGTCCGGGTTTGGACCGCGGCGGCAAAGGCCGTTGTGCTCATAGCCTATTTCCGTGCAAGCGCCGTTACAGTTTCCAGATGGAAGGTCTGCGGGAACAAGTCCACCATATCCATCGTCCGGATACAATACCCGGATCGTAACAGTGCCTGCAAATCCCGCGCCAAGGTAGCGGGATCGCACGATACATAGACCAGTTCAGGGGCCGCTATGTGTGCCAGCTCGGCACAGACCGCGTTGCCCAGACCGGCGCGTGGCGGATCGAGCACGATCAGATCAGGTATTTTCCGAGGTTTGCGGCGTCTTTCCGCTCTCAAAAATTCCAGCGTGCCGGACTGTATTGCGCGATGGGGTGTCGCTGCCAGGTTTTGCCGCAAATCGGCGAAGGAGGAGGGAGAAGATTCTACGGCGGTTACATGTTCAAACGCGAGAGCCAGCGAGAAGAGACCTGCGCCGGCGTAAAGATCCCAGGCCAACCGCTCGCGGCGTTGGCCCCGGTGAACATTGCCCACGACCAGATCAAGCAGACCGGGAATGAGAAAGCGATTGATCTGAAAAAACGAACCCAGGCTCACCTGATATCTGTGTCCCGCGACGGAGTAGAGTATGGAGCGTTCGCCCCAATGGCCGAGTAGCCGGTCGCTGCGATCCTCGCTGCGATCCGAGGATGAAAAGACTCCTACGCCGGCCAGTTCAGGTACGAGGCCGAGCAGGCGCTCAGAGAAATTCTTCAGAAGACTGTCGGAGAGCGCTTCACCCTGGGCTTGGTTTTCCGGGGCTTGGCGTTCCTGGGCAGTCCAGAGAGAGACAAGAAGCGCATCCTGCTCGCCATTGACGAAGAATTCGATTTCATTCGAGACTTGCCCCACGCCGGTTTCGGCTCCAATGCGCAATACCGCCGCGATGGCTCGCTCGATCAGGGGCGCAGCGATGGGACAATGCGTGACCGGAAGATTGGCATGCGATCCCCGCTCGCGGTAACAGAGCGTAAAGCCATCCGCTGCACTCTTGCGCGCGATTTGCAGGCGGACGCGATTGCGATAGGCCCAAGCTGGGCCCTCGAGACTGCCGATGCTGCGTACCTGCGAGGCTATGTGGGCGCGTTCCAGCGTGTCCCGGAGAACAGCAAGTTTCAATTGCGACTGATACTGAGCGCTCGCATGCTGATATTGGCAGCCTCCACAAGCAGGAAAATACTCGCAGGCCGGACGGACTCTTTCAGCGGAAGGCTCTAGGACGGCATCGAGCTCCGCAGTCGCAAAGCTGCGCCGCTCGCTTGCGACGTGGGCTTCGACGAGTTCTCCAGGCAAGGCGTATGGGACAAAGATCGCCTTGCCGGCCGAAGCAGAACCAGCGGTATCCGTTTGAGAAGAGCTCTCCGGAATGTGGGCCAGACTCGCGCCGCCGTAAATTGCTTTTTCTATGCGTAATTTCATGATTGGCTCATATAGAAGAGGCTGAGCCGCGGAAGCGAGAATGTTTCAAGCAATCGCTTGTGCAGGAACTGCTGTTCGATCTGGCGGATCTGCGCCGCCTGCATGCGGCTGCGGTAGGGCGCGAGTTCGCCGGCTGCTTGCCGGCGCAATGCGAAAAGTTCCGTCTCAGGCATGGTCGAGATGAGGATGGCGAATAGTTTCTCTTCCATCGCCGTGAGCTTCGCTTCCAGTTCCTCGAGATCAGGTTTGGCGGCGCGGATCTCGCCGGCCAACGAATCAAGGCGGTGAGATATTTCAGCAACCGACGCGGCCCGCGGAGAGGCCCTAAGTTGTTGCGCGCAAGTCTCCAGGTATGCGGCAACCCGCTCCTGTTCAAACCCCTGGTTGGCTCCCTGGTTGGCCTCAGGCTTGGCTCGCGCGGCGCCCACCGAGGCCTCCCTCATATCTTCGATCGCCGAGATCACAGCTTGCGCGCAGTATGCCAGGCCGTTGACGCGGCGGACTCGGCCTTTATTTTTGCGCGCATCGTACTTGTCGAAGGCGGCATCAATGCCACGGAGAACAGCCTCTAAAGGGACGCCGGCTTCACGCCAGGTTTCGATCAGCGCCCAGTCCAAAGTGGAAAGCAGCAGCAGCGACCCTCGGCGGCGCTGGAAATGGTCTTCGATTTCAGTGAAGTAATTGAAGTAGTTTTGCACGGATCTCGAGGACGCCTGCGCCTTTAACTTTGATGGGCAATGGTGGGAGAACCGGCGGTTCCACCGTGCTTGGCCTTGGCGGCACGATTGCGTTCGTAGACCAGGCGCAGCCCCTCCAAAGTGAGCAAATCGTCAATGGTGGCGATATGCTTGGAATCCGCCGCAACCATGCGCGCCAACCCGCCGGTGGCAATCACCTTGATCGAATTAGCTTGGCTTGCGGGCTCCCGCTCGGAGAGTTCATGCAGCATGCGATCGAGAATCCCGTCTACCAAACCGACGTAGCCATAGTAGAGGCCGCTCTGCAAATGCGCGACGGTGTTGGTTCCGATCACTTTTGCCGGCTTCTTAATATCGACACGGGAGAGGCGCGCTGCGCGGGCGAACAGCGCCTCCGCCGAGAGGCCGATACCGGGAGCAATTGCTCCGCCGATATACTCGCCCCTGGCTGAGATAACGTCGAAGGTCGTTGCCGTACCGAAATCGACGACGATACAAGGGCCTCCATAACGAGCGTATGCGGCAACTCCGTTGACTAGCCGATCCGCGCCTAGTTCGGCGGGGTTGTCCACCAGAACAGGCATTCCCGTCTTGATACCGGGTTCGACAAAAATCGGCTTGAGATGAAAGTAGCGCTCGCAAACCTCGCGAAGCACGGTTTCGACCGGCGGCACTACCGAGGCGATGATGATGCTGGTAACCGCGCCCGCGTCAATCTTGTTGAGCGCGAAAAGATTGAGGAAAAGGACGCCATATTCATCCGCGGTCTGGATCCTCTGCGTGGTGGTGCGCCAGTGCGCTACCAGATCTCCGGAGGATGGACGATAAAGGCCGAGGACCGTGTTGGTGTTGCCGACATCGAGTGCGAGCAGCATAGTCTCTATCATGTGGCTTCACGAACTCCGCCGGAAATCACAGTCCGCAAGTCATCCGGCGTACGAACGCGAAGGAAGCCGCGGGTGTCCAGCCCGGCTGTAACCCCCGAATACCCCTCAACCTCGTCCACATGCACATGCTTGCCGCGAATCCAAGAGGACGCCGCTCCCAGCCGGTCAAGAATACTCAAAGCCGCGCCGGCCGTATCCGCATTCAGCGCAATGGTCTCCTGGTGAAGCGATTGTAGCAAAGCGAGCAGCAGGTCCTGGCGTGGCCAGGAGCGCCCGGTTTCAATATGCAGGGAAGTTGCGATGGAGCTCAGCCCGGCGGGGAAATTCCCCTGGTGAACATTGATTCCAATGCCTATGACGGAGTGGCGCACCCGGGTAACTTCTGCGTTTAACTCGGTGAGAATGCCGCAGAATTTCTTTTTTCCGAAGAGCAGGTCGTTCGGCCAGCGAATGTCTGCCTGGAGCGAGGTCACTCGTTGAACCGCTTCGCGAACGGCAAGGCCGGCAGCAAGCGAAAGCCACAGAATATCCGCGGGCGCCATGCGCGGACGCAGCAGGATGCTGACATACAGGCCGGCGCCTGGAGCGGAATGCCAGCCGTGTCCGCCTCGTCCCCGGCCCGCCGTCTGCTCATCTGCCAGATAGACCATGCCTTCCGGCGCGCCCTCCTCCGCCTGCTGCATGGCAAGGATATTGGTCGAATGGATAGAAGGAAAATAGCGCAGCTTGCCGGCGAAAGGCGTGGCTGCGAGCAAGGCGTTGAGGTCGTCGAGGTTGTAGCCGTCCTCCCCTGCAGGGTTCAGCATATGTCAACCTGTGTCCCTAGAAAAGCTCGGCGGTGATGCGCATGGAGAGATCGACGGCAACGGCGGAGTGCGTCAGCGCGCCGACTGAAATATAGTCGACTCCGGCAAGCGCGTATTTGCGAATGTTATCCAGGGTAATGCCTCCGGACGCTTCAATCGGCATCGAATCGCTATGGTTGCGCACGATGACAATGGCCTTCTTGATCTCGGCCGGCGTCATGTTGTCGAGCAGCAGTGAATCGGCGCCGCCCTCAAGCGCCTGATTGAGCTCAGCGAAGGTGCGGACTTCGCATTCCACAGCCTGTCCGGGTTTGCGCTCGGCGAGCGCGCGCGAGAGAACTTTGGGGAGACCGCCGCCAAGCGAGATGTGATTGTTCTTGATGAGAATGCCATCGGAAAGGTCAAGGCGATGATTTTGGCCGCCGCCGCAGCGAACCGCGTATTTATCGAGCACGCGCAGCCCGGGAATCGTCTTGCGCGTGTCCAGCACCTTCGCTTTGGTTCCAGCCACCGCATCCACGTAGGCCCTGGTGGCAGTGGAGATACCGCTCATGCGCTGCATCAGGTTAAGTATGACTCGTTCACAGGCCAATATGGCACGAGCATTGTGACGAATGACGGCGACCGCCTGGCCCTTCTTGACGCGGACACCATCGAACATTTCCGGATGGTTGACCACCTCGAAACGGTTGACGCTCCGCTTGTCAAGCCTGGCAAAGATCTCCAGGAAACGGGGAATAGAGCCCAAGCCGCAGATCACGCAATCTTCTTTCGCGAGCACTGTGCCTGAAGCGCGCAGCCCCGGATCGATAGTGACGGCGGTAGTGACGTCGCTGGTCGTCTTATCTTCGACCAGGGCCTGTTCCAAGATCGCCTCAACCCGCTTACTCTTCCAATCCATGGGCGTTTCCCTATGCCGTGCCTTGTTTCACTTCGGAGGTAAGGCCATCGAGAGCTTCACGCGTCTTGGGAATCAGCGCGCTCAGTTCATCCGCCCGGCGGCGCAGCCCGCTGACTACATCCGGCGGCGCTTTGGACAGAAAGCCTTCATTGGCCAACTGACGCTCGGCGTTCGACATTTCCTTCTCAAATCGCGCAAGGTCTTTCGTGAGGCGCTCCCGTTCCGCCGCAATGTCGATCTTACGCTCGTAGAGAACGGCAACATCAAAGTTGAATGTGCTGCGGCTGTTCGCTCCTTGTAGAGGCCCGTCGAAGGGAATGACCTCGGAGATACGCGCCAGGCGCTCGACCATCCGCATGCAATCGGGGGGAATGATGTACCGGCTGAGGCGCACGGGCACGGCGAGTTTCTCCTCCACTCCTAGGTCTTTTCTCAAAGCGCGCAGGGTTACGATGAGTTCCTGCAGCACGCCCATTTCGTTTTCAGCAGCATCGTCCAAGTGTTTCCGGCCTTGAGGAAACCGGGAGAGCGCAATGGATTTCACCGGAGGCGCGCCATTGTAGAGGGCGTGCCAGATCTCTTCCGTAATGAAGGGCATGAAGGGCGAGAGCAGGCGGAGCGCCGCCTCGAACACGCCAATCAGCGTAGTAAGTGCGGCTCGCGCGGCGTCATTGCCGGCGGATTCGGCGAAGTCCAGGCGCAATTTGACTGCTTCGAGATACCAGTCGCAAAAATCTCCCCAGAAGAACTGATAGACCAGATTGGCGGCTTCGTGAAAGCGGTATTCGGCCAGAGCCTGATTGATCTCAGCAGCGGCGCCATTCAGGCGGGCTACAATCCAGCGGGAATCCAATGGAGCGCCTTCAGTTACGAAGGGCTCAGGGGGCAGAGCTTTGGGGTCGATAACGATTCCCGCTTCGGCCGCCCGGTCCATCTGCATGAATAAGAAGCGGGCCGCGTTCCAAATCTTATTGGCGAACGCGCGGTAGCCATCGGTTCGCTCTTCACTGAAGGCGATGTCAGTACCGGGTGAGGCCATTGCCGCCAGGGTGAAGCGGACCGCATCGGTACCGAAGCGCTGGACGATTTCAATGGGGTCGATGACGTTGCCCTTGGTCTTGGATATCTTCTGCCGCTCGGCATCACGAACCAGCGCGTGGATATAGACCTTACGGAAGGGGACGGCATCTTTAAGAGTCCGCCGGCTGCCGTCCAGCAAGGGAAGATCAAGCATGAAGTGGCAACCCAGCATGATCATTCGCGCTACCCAAAAGAACAAGATATCGAAGCCGGTCACCAGCAGTTGAGTAGGATAGAAGGTTTCAAGATCATGCGTCTGCGCCGGCCATCCGAAGACCGAGATTGGCAACAGGCCGGAAGAGAACCAGGTATCGAGAACGTCCGTCTCTTGTTGAATGTTGTCACTGCCACAGTGAGCGCAAACCTGAGGCGTCTCGCGGGCCACGGTGATGCGGCTGCAATTCGCGCAGTGCCATGCGGGAATGCGATGTCCCCACCAGAGCTGGCGCGAAATGCACCAGTCATGGATATTGCGCATCCACTCAAAATAGGTCTTGGTGTACTGCTCCGGCGTAAAGGTGATATGGCCTTGTTCCACGGCGGCAATCGCCTTATCGGCAAGTGGCTGAATCTTAAGGAACCACTGGTTGGAAAGGCGCGGCTCGATGATGGTTTTGCAGCGGTCGCACTTGCCGATCGTATTGATATGGTCGCGGGTAGCAGCCAGCAGATGCAGTGCTTCCAGGTCTTCAACAATCCGCTTGCGCGCAGCGTATCGATCCATTCCCGCATAGCGTCCGGCGGAATCATTCATCCGCGCGGTTTCATCCATCACACTGATCGCAGCCAAGCCGTGACGTTCTCCCAGGCTGAAATCGTTTGCATCGTGCGCGGGCGTGACCTTCACCGCACCGGTGCCAAACTCGCGGCTGACCCAGGGATCGGTGATGATGGGAATATCCCGATCAGCGAGGGGCAGACGCAGCGTTTTGCCGTGAACACCCTGGTAGCGCTCGTCCTCCGGGTGAACGGCCACAGCGACATCGCCCAGCATGGTTTCGGGGCGGGTTGTGGCGACGGCGACGAAGCCGGATTCGCCGGCAATGGGGTAGAGAATCTCCCAGATTTTGCCCTGCTGCTCCTCATGCGCCACTTCCAGATCGGAGATCGCCGTTTGGCAGCGTGGGCACCAGTTGACGATGTATGCGCCTCGATAGATGAGCCCCTGCTCGTAGAGCCGGACAAAGGCTTCACGCACGGCGGAGGAGAGGCCGGCCTCCATGGTGAAGTACTCGCGAGACCAGTCGACGCTCACTCCCAACCGCTTCATCTGCTGCAGAATGGCGCCGCCGTAGTGCTGTTTCCATTGCCAAATACGTTCGGTGAAGGCTTCGCGGCCAAGCTGCTGACGCGTTTTGCCTTCCTCCGCGAGCTGGCGCTCCACCATCAGCTGGGTCGCGATCCCCGCATGATCGGTACCTGGAATCCAAAGAGCCATATCCCCGCGCATACGATGCCAGCGGGTGAGGATATCCATCTCCGTATGTTCCAGCATGTGCCCTATGTGCAGGCGGCCGGTAACATTGGGCGGGGGCAAGAGAATGGTGAAGAGCGGCGCATCCGGTTTAACGCCGGGCGAGGGCTGATGGAATAGCTCTTGTTCGACCCAATACTCGGACCAGCGGTCTTCTATTGCGCCAGGATTGTAGGCTTTTGGCAGGTCACGAGACATTCGATCCACGCTTCTTTTTCTTCACCATAGCACAGCAAATGGATCGTGCCGGCGCGCTCACGCGGCTGCGGAGAAGAGAATCCACATGCCCTACGGGCTTCCACTGGGGATGAAAACGACGGAGATTTGCAGTGCCGCGTCCTCCGCGCGGAACAACGCCGTGCAGAGGATAGGGCACCCTCAAGGGATCGCAATGAACCGTGTAGCGATTGAACGGCTCAGCCCTTACCCGGGCTTCACCATCTCCCGGTAATCCTCGCGCGCCGGCGTGAAAACATCCAGAACCTCAGACGGTTCCAGAGCGGAGGCCTGGTGCTCCACGTCGCCGTCAATTACGACGCTGTCTCCCGCATGTACATCAAAGGCCTTGCCTTCCATTTCGAGGCGGATTGCTCCTCGCACCACGTAGATAAGCTGGTGATGAGGATGGCTGTGGCGCGCACCGACCCAGCCTTGCTCGAAATAATGCCGTACCAGCATAAGCTGGTCGTTATAAGCGAGCACCTGCCGCTTCATGCCCGGCTCGGGCGTGAAGCTCTTGGCGTCCTCTGTCCTGACTGAACTCATTTCCGCTCCCCTGTGGCTGAATACGATACCTCAGATCACCTTAAACCAGTACGCATACGCCAGCACTTCGAAGCCGACCAGGGTGGCGAGAATGATGCTGTGTTTCAGCGTAAAGCGCAGCAATTTGGATTGTTGCTGGACTGTGATTCCAGTGGCTGCCGCGGCTACGGCAATCGATTGCACGCTGATCATCTTGCCCATCACGCCTCCGGAAGAGTTCGCGGCGGCAATCAGGATATGACTGAATCCAAGCCGGCCCGCGGTTACCACTTGCAGGCTTCCGAAGAGGGCGTTGGACGAGGTATCGGACCCGGTCAGGAACACGCCCAGCCAGCCCAGGAATGGGCTGAAGAATGGAAAAGCAGCGCCGGTAGCGGCAAATGCGAGGCCGAGAGTTCCGGTCGCTCCGCAGTAATTCATGACGAAAGCCATGGAGAGAACGGCGGAAATAGTGAGGATCGGGAATGCTAACTGCCGCGCCGATGCGAGGACGATTCTAAGGAAGGCGCCGGGAGCCATTCTAAGAAAGACTGCGGCCAGTAAGCTGGCGAGCATGCACGATGTTCCGGAGGCGGATAACAGGTTCAGGTTGAAAATTGCCGGATAGAGGGAGGCGGCCGGCAAAACCGGAGGCGTGCGGAGAACCAGGTTGTGAAGCGCCGGCCAATGAATCGGGAAAGTCGCCAAGTTCAGGACGGACTGAAAGGGCTTATATCCCCAAAGAAGAACGAGAAGCACTAGAAAGATGTAGGGCATCCATCCAGTGAGGATTTGCCCTGGTGTATGGACGGGCGCCGCGGATGATTGTTCCGAAGCAGGCGAGCAAAGCTCAAAAGGACCCGACTCGTCCGCCGCTGCGCCCTTTATGCGCTTTTTCTCCGCCTTCGACTGGGGTTGCCAGAATCGGAGCAGGAGCACCAACGCTCCCATTGCGGCGATGGAGCTCAGGATGACCGTGAGCTGGACACCAATGAAGTTAGAAACAAAGAATTGGACCGCGGCAAACGTTACCCCCGCCAGCAGGACGGCGGGCCAGACCTCGAGAGTGCAGCCGAGACCTCCCATGGTCAGGATCATGTAAGCGGGCAGGATGATGGAGATGGGCGCGCAAAGGCTTCCAACTGCACCGCTCAGTTTGTCCAGCGGCAGTCCGGTAATGCCCGCCAACGTTATCACGGGCAAACCAATCGATCCGAACGCGACAGGCGCGGTATTCGCCAGCAGGCAGAGGGCGGCGGCGTAGTATGGCGAAAATCCCAATCCGACCATCATGGCTCCCGCCACTGCGACCGGAGTTCCAAAGCCCGCGGCGCCCTCGATAAATGCGCCGAAGCCAAAGGCGATGATGATCGCCTGCACCCGCAGGTCGGGGGTCAAAGATCCGACGGAGTCCTTGATAATCGCAAACTTCCCTGTCTCAACCGTGACGTTGTACAGCACAATCGCCCAAAATACGATCCATGAGATGGGGAAAAGCCCAAAAGCCGCGCCATAGGCCGCCGAACTGAAGGTGAGCAAGGCCGGCATGTGGTATCCGGCTAAGGCAACCGCCAAAGTCACGCCCAGACCGGCGAGGGCGGCGACCCATGCCGGTTTGCGCTTTACTCCGAGGAGGAAAAGCAATACGAGAATCGGAATAGCGGCGATGACAGCCGAAACTGCCAGGTTTTGCCCCCAGATGTAGTAGCCCTGCTCCCAGACTGTTCTCATGGTGTTATTTGCCCTTTGGCTCCATTGCTCAAACTGCGAGGATCGGATACGGCCGGCGTCTCCGGCGCTCCCAGCAACTCTGTCGCAACTTCCCGTATGTTGGGATATTAGATCACGGGCACAGGCTTCCAAATCTATGAAATCACAAGGTATGTGTCAAGGAGGACGAACAGGCGTCGAACCGGCGGCGGAGGATCCGCGCCCAATCTCCATTGAATAGTGAGATGTCAGTTGTCGGCCATCAGGGAGTTTTTAGCTTGACATTCACTGGAATCGCAAACTACCATCATCAGCGGCTTGGTCTTGTATCGCGAGACAGTGAGTTACTTCTGTCCGCCCCAAGCCGATTGATCTTTTTGGGAGGCATTGTATGTTGAAGCGAGCGATTTTTTTGGCAGGTTTTGCGGTTCTTGCCTGCACGACAGGCTTGGCGCAGTTTGAAGCGGGATCGGTAGTGGGCGTAGTGAAAGATCAGTCCGGCTCGGTTATTCCAAACGCTTCCGTCGAAATCAAAAATGCAGCGACGAATGTGGCTCGCCAATCCACCACATCCGCGGACGGCGTCTTCGATTTCGTCAACGTGCCGCCAGGCCAGTATTCCATTACGGTCAAGCAGCAGGGATTCAAAGAAGAGACGCAAAGTTTCGAGCTGGTGGTCGGCCAGCGGCTGGAGCTGAATATAAACCTGCAGGTTGGATCGGCGACTCAGAGCGTCACGGTGACCGGCAACGTCGAAACCATCGAGACCGCCTCCTCTGAAGTGAGTAACCTGCGCACCAGCCAGCAGGTGGTGGACCTGCCATTGAACGCGCGCAATTTCACCCAGTTGGTGCAGCTCGCCCCGGGCGTAAACAACCATGGCGGCAACGCGTCGAACTCCATTCAGCAGGGCTATACCAGCGGACGGGGAACCAATGGGGCGGTCATCAACGGCAATCCGGCTGAAGACACGGTTTACATGTTCGACGGCATTCTGAGCACGGAAAACGATGCCGGCGATATATTCTTTTTCCCTCCGGTCGATTCTATCCAGGAATTCAAAGTTCAAACCAGCAGCGCGCCCGCTTCCTATGGCGGCAACCCGACCATGATCAATCTCACGTTTCGTTCCGGGACCAACAATTTTCATGGCGTGTTCTACGAATTCCTTCGCAACTCCGATTTCGACGCCAAGAACTACTTCGACTCGAAGACGAACCCGATTCCGCCCTTCCACTTGAACCAATTCGGCGCCAACGTGGGCGGCCCGATCATCATTCCGCGTTTGTTCAATGGCAAGGACAGGCTCTTCTTTTTCGCGGACTATGAGGGGAAGCGCCAGAGCCAGGCTCAAACCTACGTGAGCACGGTACCTACGCCGCTGATGCACAGCGGCAACTTCAGTGAGCTTCTGTCGACCTGTACTACCAAAGTAACGACGGGCTGTGTCTACTATCCAGGGACGAAGACGCTGCTCCCCAACAACACCGTCCAATATATTGATCCGACATCGGCCCAATTAATGGCCTTATTTCCCGCGCCAAATATCCCTGGCGCGGGCACTATTAACAATTACCTGTACAACGGTTCCGTGCAGAACACCATCGACCAGGGCGACATACGGATCGACTACAAAACAGATAAGACAAGTATCTTCGGACGCTTCAGTAAAGAGAACCCGAATACGATCACGCCGGGTTACCTGCCCCCTCCGGCGATCGGAGGCGGTCCCTCGCGTCCGGGCCAGACTCCCATTCCGGGTAACCAGGTTGTCCTGGGCTACGGCCGCTCCCTCGGTACAAGCATGTACTACGAGGCTCGCCTGGGATACTCCCGTCTGCACGAATTCATTATCGATGAGGACACTACCCGGGGCGACTTATCGCAGCAGCTTGGCATTCCCAATGCCAACCTTGGCGGCGCAAAAGGCCTGACCCATATCGTCATTGGCGCGCCTACCGTTGGCCTGGGTGATGGTTCCGGAAGCCTGGAGAAGATCAACAATAACTGGGAGGTCGATCAGGCGTTCAGTTGGGTCAAGGGCAATCACGAGCTCAAAGCCGGCTTCAATTGGCGCAGTCTGCGCTTTGCCTTCTACTCTCCCGGTTATCCGGTGGGAACCTTCTCCTTTACCGGCGCCTATACCAACTACGGCTTAGCAGATTTTCTGTATGGAAAACCCATTACATCGGAGTTGGATGTTACCCAGTTTTTCGGCATGTTGCGCTTTCAACCGAGCGCCTATATCCAGGATAACTGGCGTCTTACCCCCAGGCTGACTCTGAACATAGGACTGCGTGACGACTTAGTGACTCCCTGGGTGGAGCGTCACAACCGCCTCTCCGGCTTTGTGCCTGTCAATGGAGGAACGCTGGTTCTGGTCGGAACTCCGCCCTACTATGGGAATACAATCACGCGCGGGCGCTACACGAATTGGGGACCGCGCTTCGGCTTCGCGTATAGCCTGGATCCTAAGACCGTAATTCGCGGCGGAGGCGGCATCTTCTATGCGTTTGAAAATAACAACTCAAATCCCCAAGTGAAGAACGCGCCGTACAATGGCTCCATCATTCAGACCAATAGCTCAGGGACAGCAGGCTTCGCCGCGGCTGCTCCCATCTCCGCGGGTTTCCCCGCCGCTCGGCCGTCGCTCTTTCCGATCGCCGGATCTACCTTCAACGTCTTCTCGCGCAGGTACCCGAATCCATCGGCCAACGAATGGAATCTGAATTTCCAACGGCAGCTGACCAGCCACGATGTGTTTTCGATAGCCTATGTCGGCCAGACCGGCGCGCACATTCTGCTGACCTATAACATGAACCAGGCATATCCAGGGCTGGGTGCGGTTGCGCCGCGCAGACCGTATCCCAACCTGTCCGATGGATCGAACAATTGCATGTGCGCCAATTCGGTCTTCAACTCTCTTCAGGTGACTTATCAAAACCGCCTCTCGAACGGCTTCGATTTCCAGGGCGCCTATACCTGGGGACATAGTATCGATAACTCCAGCGGGCAGGGAAACCTTGTTGCTCCGCAGAATCCCCTGGACCTGCGGGCTTTCCGCGGGAATTCGGATTTCGATACCCGGCAGAGTGCCGTCCTGAGCTGGTCGTATGCCTTGCCCTTCGGCCGCGGCAAAAGGTTTGCCGGCGGCGCGCACGGCCTCAAGCAAGCCGCGGTCGGCGGATGGCAGTTGAACAGTATCGATACCTTCCAGACCGGTTCCCCATTTACTCCCGTTATGGCAACCAGCTTGCTAAACGCCGGCACCGCCGTGCAGTGGCCGAACCGTATTGGACCGGGAAGATTGATCAACCCCACGGTGAAAGAATGGTTCAACCCGGGAGATTTTGAGTCGCCTGGAGCGCCTGTGCCGAACCAGCCGCCTCCTTTCGGAAACTCGGGGCGCAACATCCTCTTCGGGCCCGGCACCAAGCAATTCGACGCATCGATGTTCAAAGACATCGACCTCAATAGCGACGGAAGCCGCCGTCTGCAATTCCGCGCCGAAACCTTCAATCTGTTCAACACGCCCCAGTTCAACAATCCCAATGCCTCGATCGGTAGCAGCGCTGCCGGGACGATTAACAGCGCAGGCGCGCCGCTGCTTTTCCAGCGGACGTCCAGGGAGATTCAACTTGCATTGAAGTTATATTGGTAGGCGAAAGATGTATTTGAGAGACAGACGTTTAAGGAGATTGAGTTACGTGCCTATTCCACTCTTGAGTATTCGCAGAATGTTGGTTCGCACATGCTGCATGTCGGCCCTGTTTATCGTCTCGCTTCTGAGCGGGCAGGCCTATGCACAGGTACATCATTATCTCTATGCGGCTGTCCCCGGCGTTCGAAACTATCTCGAGGATGGCGGCATTGGGATTGTCGTCTTCGACATGGATAACGGGTATAAGTTTGTCAAAAGGATTCCGACCTGGCCGGTAGTTCCGGGAAAGCCTGCCGAAAACGTGAAAGGGATCGCCGCCAACGCGAAGACAAACAGACTGTATATCACCACCATCAACCGGATTGCCGCCTTCAACATTGTCACAGGCAAAAAGGTTTGGGAGAAGACCTATGAAGGAGGCTTCGACCGTCTGGCAATCTCGCCGGATGGCAAAACGCTCTATGTGCCGTCCTTGGAAGGTCCATTCTGGGACGTCATCAGCGCTTCCAATGGAGATTTGATCACCAAGGTGCAGACGAACTCGGGTTCGCATAACACCATTTATGCCGCCGATGGAAGCCGGGTATATCTGGCAGGGCTGCATTACAACTATCTTTTGGTGGCAAATCCCTCTACCAATAAAGTCGTTGAAAAGATCGGGCCATTCTCCAATTCGATTCGCCCATTCACTGTGGATGGCAGCAATTCGCGATGCTATGTCAACGTCAACGGGCTGCTCGGGTTTGAGGTGGGTGATATTAAGACGGGAAAACAATTGTATAAGGTTACCGTTAAGGGATTCGATCCAGGGCCGGTCAAACGCCATGGCTGCCCCAGCCACGGTATCGCGCTGTCGGCCGATGAAAAGGAGCTTTGGGTATCGGATGGACACAACAACTACATCCATGTATTTGACGCGACCGTGATGCCTCCGAAGCAGATCGCAGACATCAAGTTGACCGAGATGCCAGGCTGGATTTTCAGGACCGCTGACGGAAGATACATGATTCCATCGAGCGGAGATGTCATCAATCTCAAGAGCAGAAAAATCGTCTACACTCTGCGGGATGAAACGGGCACACAACTGCAGAGCGAGAAGCTTGTTGAGATTGATTTTAAGGACGGAAAGCCGGTGAGCAATAACGATCAGTTTGGCGTTGGAGAAAAGCGATAAATCAGAACACCGGGCTCAGTTTACTTATCCCACATTCAGGCAAAAATGGGCGGGATGTGAAGCGCCCCTTTGATGGCCGGCAGGGATAGAGCGCAACGTGATCAACTGCGGCGTAAGGAAGTTTCTTGGAGCAAATAGCGGAGAGTGAAGCCGCGGACGGACATCGTGCGGCAGTTATCGCCGGGTTTTCCGGATGGCTATTGGATGCCTTCGATTTCTTTCTGGTGACCTTTTGCCTGACGGCTATCGCAAGAGACTTCCACAAATCCGATGCCCAGATTGCATTGGTCATCACCATGACACTTGCGTTCAGGCCGGTTGGCGGATTCGTCTTCGGCTTGATGGCGGATCGTTACGGGCGCCGCTTGCCGCTGATGATCAATATAGGAGTCTTCGCGGTAGCGGAGGTCCTTACCGGCTTAGCGCCTAATTACACCATCTTGTTGATCGTGCGCGCCCTTTTCGGCGTGGTGATGGGCGGCCAATGGGGTGTGGGCACATCGTTGGCTATGGAGAAGGCGCCGGCTCGCAGGCGAGGAATGCTTTCCGGGCTGCTGCAACAGGGTTACGCGGCTGGGAATGTTGCAGCGGCTATCTGCTACTTCTGCCTCTACGGCCGCGTCGGCTGGCGTCCTCTTTTCTTTATCGGCAGCCTTCCCGCGGTTCTCCTGGTTTTATTCATTCGTTTTCGCGTTGTGGAGTCGGAGGTCTGGCAAAAGACACAACGGCTGAAGGTCGGCTGGATAGAACACGCGCGGGAAGTTGCCTCCCATTGGAAGCTCTTCCTATACCTGCTTGCATTTATGACCATGATGCTTTTTGCATCGCATGGCACACTCGATATGTATCCAACGTTCCTGCAGCGGGAATGGCATTTTTCGCCGGCCAGGCGTTCGGCTATCACGGCATTTTCCGCGGTTGGAGCTATCCTTGGAGGCGTCGTCGTTGGACATCTCTCTGACAGGTGGGGCCGGCGGCGGGCGATCATCTTCGCCTTCGTATTAGGTGTACTGCTGATTCCGGTCTGGGCCTATGCGCCTAACCAGATTCTGCTCATCATAAGCGCTTTCCTGATGCAGTTCATGGTTCAGGGGGCATGGGGTGTGATTCCCGCCCACTTGGCGGAACTCTCTCCGAATTCAGTACGCGCATTCCTGCCGGGGTTCGCTTATCAGAGTGCCGGAACGGTTTCAAGTTCAGCCGTGTACCTGGAGGCTGTCTACGCGCAGAAGACCAGCTATGCAACAGCAATGGCATTGATGGCGGTAAGCGTCTTCATTCTGGCGGCGATTATGGCAGCCGCCGGCCATGAGCGGCGGGGGCGCGTTTTGGGCTCCTAGGGCCTGTGGAAAGACACCAAGAATGAGGCTTGACGGTCCTGATTTCCAGATCCATCATGATACGAAAGCAGACGCCTCGCACCAGAGTAGGCACTTCATTTCTTCCTCAAACTGCCATCTGCGAGTTATCAAGTTGGCTCTGCTTCCAACTTGCCCGTGCGGTGGCAAATCCCGTCTGGAGGTGGCAAATGACGGGTCGATTCTTCGCAGTGATCCTCTCTACAATCGCCTTTCTGGCCTCCACAACCCTTCGAGGGCAGGAAGTTATCGTCCCAGCCGGAACCATTCTGCAGTGCACACTTGATGAACCCAATCTTTCCTCCAAGACAGTAGCGCCTGGTGACCCCGTCCTTTGCGATGCCGGGCCGCTTTATGTGTTCGGGATCCCCGTGCTGCCACGCGGTGCATATCTGGAGGGCCATTTCGCGGATTTTCGCAGCCCTGGACATTTTTGGGGAAAGGGCTGGATGCAGCTTGATTTCGATCGGATTTTATTGCCCGGCGCAGAGATTCCTTTGTCCAGCAAGATAAGCTCGGCCCCGCATTTGCCAGTGGATGCGGAGGGAAGGATCCATGGCAAGGGCCACGCCGGCCGGGACGCCGTCGAGTGGGCAATTCCCGTTTTATGGCCAGTAAAAATTCTTACTCTTCCCATGCGCGGTCCTCGTCCCACGCTCAAGGGTGAAGCTCGCATCAGCCTGAAACTTATGCAGGATCTTTCTATTCCTGAGCAAGCCGCGGGATTTCCCTCGGAGCGGCGGGAACTAAAGCCGGGAGCTTTTAGGCCCGGTCCGAACAGCTCAGCGCCGGTTTACCGTGACGCCATGTCGGCGACGCCGCCGAACGCACTTTTTGCGGCAGAGCCACCCGCTTCCACAGCATCGGAAGAGGGCACGGCGCTGGTGCTAAGGAATGGCGGAGGTTTGCTGGTCAGAGATTACTGGTTCGAAGACGGACAGCGAATTCGATACCACGCTTATGGCGGAGCGGAGGGAATTCTTCCGATTCAAGCGCTCGATCTTGCAAGGACCGTGCGGGTGAATCGCGAACATGGTGTCGAATTTATGATCCGCTCTGAGCAGCGTCCGGATTAGCGGAGGCGGCTCTGCATTGGTGAAATGAAAAACCCGCACTAGGGCCTGTTAACACTAATAGGACGACAGCGACGGGAGCCAGTTTTTTCGGATACTAGGAGCGAGAAGCGACGAATATCTGGCATCTTCGAGCGCCGAGCGACAACGAAGCCGGGAAAACTGGCCCCGTCCCTCCGGGTTGCGGCGAAAATGGGGCCATACTTCGTCGTCGTCCTTGCATGGGGACCTGCCACAAGCTGCGGACTCCGCCTCGTCTGGCCCCATTTTCGCTCGCAACGCTGCTCGCCCTATTATTGTTAACAGGCCCCTAGTCCTGTGCCTATGTGAAGGAGCTCGGAATTGGTCAAGTACGATAGGCTCTGCCCGACTGGCAGGTCATTACCTGTTCTCGTGGGGTGCCTGGCCGCTGTCCTGATTCCCGCCGTCCGCTGCATGGCGCAACATACGAAGTTACAAGGCGCCGCATTCTTCGACGGCCGTGTAGCCCCGATTCTCTGTGGGCACTGTACCCTCTGTCACAATGACCAGATGCAGGCCAGCGACCTATCGTTTCGCACCCGGAAAGACCTGCTCACGGGAGGAGACCGAGGACCGGCAATCATCCCTTTTAATCCTGAGCAAAGCATCCTGATCCATGCGATCCGCCGGGATGGCGGACAGATGAAATCTCCGGTAATGATGCCGCCCGGGCCAAAGCTTTCCGATCAGGACATCGCCACACTTACCGAATGGGTAAAGCGGGGCGCTCCCTGGGGACAGGGCAAGCTTGCTTGCGCTGTGGGAAGCCCGCCCGCTCCGTTGCAGTAAGTGGCAAAGCGTATGTCACGAAGAGGTATCGATGGAAGCCCCGACTTATGCGTGCAGAAACGCTTGCGTGCCGGGTATTGAGATGCTGAGGGCTAAAGCGATGCGCTGCTCTGAAAATAGGCTGCTATGTTCTTGGAAATACGGTCCTCTTAATTGTGGTTTCCCACATCTGACGCAAACAGCGCGTTCAGATATGGGGCACCCAGGATTTGTTGTACTTTCAACGAAAACACAATGGCCCGGATTTTCATCCCTCGTGGTGGCCCGCAGGTCATGTGGTCTGATACAAAACCGATCTCGTCCGGTCAGATCATACCGCTGCGATCTGGAGCCGATTGGATCTTGCTAATAACTGACATTCCAATTTATCGTTGACTTATGCAGCCGGTTCCGAGTCATTCCCGGTCAGGCGCTTTGAAAGTCTACCTGGCGCGCTCGTTTCCGTCTTTGTTGGAGGCCAGGATTCAAGAGCGGTATCAAGTCGTTAGAAACCCTTCAGGATGCGCGATGAACGCCGAACAGCTGGCGAACAATGCCGGAGATTGCGATTATATGTTTGTCTCCGCCACTGAAACGGTATCGCGCATGGTATTCGAGAGACTGGACGGAACCTTGAAAGCAGTCGCTACGCTTTCAGTCGGCTTCAATCATGTGGATCTGGATGCGGCTCGCGAGCATCAGGTGGCGGTCTTCAATTCTCCCGGGGTTCTGACCGATGCCTGCGCAGAGATCGCCATGCTGTTGATCTTGAATGCCGCGCGGCGAGGCCACGAAGGAGATTCCCTGGTGCGCTCCGGCAAGTGGCTTGGCTGGGCGCCTACGCAATTGCTGGGAATAGGCTTGGTTGGTAAACGGCTCGGCATTTTGGGAATGGGACGAATCGGGCGGGCGGTCGCCGATCGCTCGCGAAGCTTTGGGATGCAGATCCACTATCACAACCGGCGGTGTTTGCCGGCTGAACTCGAAAAGGACGCGGTCTTTCACGATACTCCAGAAAAATTGCTTGCGGTGAGCGACATCTTTGTCATTACCGCCCCCGCTACACCCGATCTAGCCGGCTTTCTCAGCCGCGAACGCATCGCGCTCCTGCCGCCGGGTGCTATCGTAATCAACGTCGCCCGGGGAGAGATGATCGATGATGATGCATTGATTGAAGCTCTTAAGGAGAAGAGAATATTCGCTGCCGGTTTGGATGTCTTCAATAAGGAACCGGCGGTCGACACTCGTTACTTCGCGTTGGAAAATGTCTTCCTGACTCCTCATATAGGCAGCGCAACAGAAGACACCCGCAACGCCATGGGTTTCCTACTATTAGATGGCCTGCACGCGTTTGAAGCAGGCCAGAATGCGAGCAACCGCTTATGCTGACAACACCCGTTTTGCATGGAACGCAGATGCCGATCAAAGACGAAAGTCTTTTCCGGCAACAGTGCTACGTCGATGGCGTTTGGCTTGACGCCGCCGATGGAGGCGTGTCGGACGTCACCAATCCAGCCGATGGCAGCGTGCTGGGCACGGTTCCCCGATTCGGAGCCATTGATACCCGCCGGGCCATCGATGCCGCGCAAGCGGCTTTTCCGGGCTGGGCAGCCAAGACCGGCAAGGAGCGATCCCAAATCCTCCACCGCTGGTTTGAATTGTGCATGCAGAATCAAGACGATCTGGCGGCCATTCTTACGCTTGAACAAGGAAAGCCGCTGGCCGAGGCGCGTGGCGAGATCGCCTACGGCTCGGCATTCATCGAATGGTTTGCTGAGGAGGCCAAACGAGTCTACGGCGACGTGATCCCGGCCACGTCGAGGGACCGGCGCATCGTTGTGCTGAAGCAGCCGGTGGGCGTCGTCGCCGCCATCACGCCCTGGAACTTCCCCAACGCGATGATCACGCGTAAGGCAGGAGCGGCGTTGGCGGCGGGGTGCGCCATCGTGGTCAAGCCTTCGGCTTACACTCCTTATTCCGCCCTTGCTCTCTGCGAGCTAGCCGAGCGGGCTGGTGTTCCCAAGGGAGTGCTCAACGTTCTCACCGGGCCCTCGAGCGTCGTAGGCGGCGAACTCACCTCCAATCCGGTCGTCCGCAAACTATCATTTACCGGCTCGACTGAAGTGGGGCGAACTCTATTGGAGCAATGCGCAGGCACCATCAAGAAGGTTTCAATGGAATTAGGCGGAAACGCGCCTTTCATTATCTTCGCGGATGCCGATCTCGATAAAGCCGTCGCCGGCGTGATGATCTCCAAGTTTCGCAATGGCGGCCAAACTTGTGTTTGCGCCAACCGCATCTTCGTCGAGGACGGCATCTATGAGGCATTTGCGGCGAAACTGCTGGATGCTGTGCGCGCGCAAGTCGTCGGCGACGGCTTTACTTCCGGCGTGACGATCGGCCCCCTCATCGACGAGAAAGCGGTTGAAAAAGTCGAGGAGCATATCGCCAATGCCGTCGAGCGTGGCGCGAAGATCTATTGCGGCGGTAAACGTCATGAATTAGGCGGCAGATTCTTTGAACCCACCATCCTCCTGGACGTACCTTCCGGAACCAAGCTAATGAAAGAGGAGACTTTTGGACCCGTTGCGCCTCTGACCCGTTTTTCATCCGAGCAGGAAGTCATCGCGATGAGCAACGACACGGAATTCGGCTTGGCATCCTACTTCTATACCCGAGATATCGGACGTGTATGGCGGGTTGCGGAGGCCTTGGAGTATGGAATTGTAGGCATCAATGAAGGTCTGATCTCGACCGAAGTTGCTCCGTTTGGAGGAGTCAAGGAGTCCGGAATAGGCAGGGAAGGATCCAAATACGGTATTGAGGATTACTTAGAAGTGAAGTATCTCTGCATGGGCGGGATATGAAGCCCTCCCACTGCTACTGTTTGCTTGAAATATAAGCTAGATGCAGCTTTTCTTAAGGGAAAAGCTGCGTCCGCCCGATCTCTCCGGGATAGATCGGCAGTGGAAATATTTTGACGCATCGAAAGGAAGAATGAAACTCCAAGATCGCATTGCAATCGTCACGGGAGCTGGGGGCGGGTTTGGGGAAGGCATCGCGAAACATTTCGCTGAATTGGGCGCTAAGATCGTGGTCGCGGACATTCGTGCTCAGGAGGCTGACAGAGTCGCCTCAGAGATCAAAGACTGCGGCGGCCAATCCGTGGCGGCACACACCGATGTGACGCAGGGTACAGAAGTCGCCCGCATGATCGATCTCGCAGTGAGTTCATTCGGAAGACTCGACATTCTAATTAATAACGCCGGAACCACACACAAAAACCAGCCGATGCTCGATGTTGATGAGGCTGCCTTCGATCGCGTCTATGCGGTAAACGTCAAAAGTATTTATCTCGGCGCGGTACACGCAGTCCCAATTTTTCGGCGGCAAGGCTCGGGAGTTATTATCAATGTTGCCTCAACCGCTGGAGTCCGTCCCCGTCCTGGGCTGACCTGGTACAACGGCTCGAAAGGCGCAGCCATCATCCTGACTAAGTCCATGGCGGTGGAACTTGCGCCGGATAGAATTCGCGTGAATGCTGTGAACCCGGTGATGGGAGAGACTGGTCTTCTTGGACATTTTCTGCCCGCCGGCGACCCCGAGATTGCGCGCCAGAAGGTTGTCAGCACAATTCCTCTCGGGCGCCTTAGCCGGCCTATCGACATAGCGAAGGCCTGCGCCTTTCTGGCCAGCGACGACGCCGAATTCATCACGGGAGTATGTCTGGAGGTCGATGGCGGCCGCTGCGTCTAGCTTTTGACTGCATGATCTGGTATCGGGGTGGGTGCCCCAGATTCGCGAATCGGGGTGAGAAGCAACCTGAGTTTTTCGAGATGGCTTGTATTTCCCCACATCTGGCGCAAAAAAAGCAGAAACAGGAATTGTGGCTTCGATGAATTTTGTGAAGGGGCCTTTTTCTCGATGAAAAAGGCCGCTGCGTTTAGCTGCTTGCGACAAGGTTCATCCAGTTTCTGCCGTAGCGCGCCAGAGATAGAGGGGCACCCTAAATATCACATACCTATAAAATCACGCGGTCGAAGTACTGGAGAGACGAGTTGAGATCGATCTGGAAAACAGTCCCGCAGGAGACGGCATGAAAATAGCCCGAGCACTTCCTGCTGGGCTATTTTCGTGCCGTCCCTCGCGGGACTCACCGGATCTATCCTAGCTATGGATGAAAATGAGGCCGGTCTCCTTCCGAGGACCGAGTCTTGCTCGAAGCTCTCGGAATGGCAAATCTATTGTTGGGAGCAGAGCCCGTGAGGCCCGTTTCAAGATCATGAAGAACTATGCGATTGCCGTGATTCCGGGCGATGGAATCGGCAAAGAAGTCGTGCCGGAGGGCCTGCGTGTTCTGGAAGCAGTGGCGGCCAAATTTGGCATCGGACTTCGCTTCCGGCATTTTGATTGGAGCTGCGAGAGCTATAAGGCAACTGGCCGCATGATGCCTTATGACGGGATCGCCCAGCTGCGCGATCACGACGCAATTTTTCTGGGCGCCGTCGGCTTCCCCGGGGTGCCGGACCACGTGTCTTTATGGGGTCTGCTGATTCCCATCCGGCGCGAGTTCGATCAATATGTCAACCTCCGCCCAGTACGGCTACTGCCAGGGATCATCCCGCCGCTACGCGATCGTAGCCCGGGAGACATAGATATGTGGATCGTGCGCGAGAACACTGAAGGAGAGTATTCCCAGGTTGGCGGACGCATGCATGCCGGCACGGAGTATGAGACCGTCCTTCAAGAAGCTATCTTCACCCGGCGAGGAACGGACCGCATTCTCCGCTATGCTTTTGAGCTGGCGCGCCGTCTGGGAAGCGGTCACGTCACCTCCGCAACCAAGTCCAATGGAATTTTTCATTCCATGCCTTTCTGGGACGAGCGCTTTGCCGCGATCGCTACAGAATATCCTGACATTCGCTGCGATCAATACCATATCGATATCCTGGCGGCCCGGTTTGTGCTGTCTCCGGAGCGTTTCAGCGTTGTCGTGGCCAGCAATCTCTTCGGCGATATCCTTTCCGACCTCGGCCCAGGGGTGACAGGAACTATTGCCGTTGCTCCTTCCGCGAATATCAATCCGGAACGGATATTCCCATCCATGTTCGAGCCGGTGCATGGCTCGGCTCCCGATATTGCCGGTAAAGGAATTGCGAATCCCATCGGTCAGATCTGGTCAGCAGCGATGATGCTGGAACATCTGGGAGAGCCGGAGGCGGGTAGAAGCATCCTGCAAGCGATCGAGACGGTATTAGCCTCGCCAAGCCGGCAGCTAACTCCCGATCTCGGAGGCAAAGCGACTACAAGCGAACTTGGAAAGGCGATCGTAAGTGCGCTATGACTGCTAAAGTGGCACAAATTCCTATTCATACTCGCTCCTCTCCGGAGAAGTCCCGCTTGTCTTTGCCCGATGCGAAGCTAACTCAAAAGCTAACCCAGGTGGTGTACGAAAGGATTCTCAAAGCCATCGTTTACGGCCGGCTGGATTTAGGCGAGCCACTTTCGGAGAATGATCTGGCCGAGGCTTTGGAAGTCAGTAAGGCCCCGGTCCGTCAAAGTCTGAATGAACTTCGCCTGAATGGATTAGTGGTCGTAATTCCCCAGTCCGGCAGTTATGTGTTCAGCCCTACCCGGGAGGAGATCGAGGAGCTATGCGATTTTCGTCTTCTGCTCGAGGAGCGAGCTTTACGAGCTTCAATGGAACACGATGCTCGCGCTTTGCTGAGCGCGCTCAAGAAAATCGTCGAGGAGATGAAGAAGGCTTACCGGGCTGCCGATCTGTTTCAAAGCAAAGTGCTGGACACCGATTTTCATCAAACGTTTCTTAAGTACAGCCACAACCGCTACCTGATTCGATCCTACGGGACTATCGGGCACAGCGTCGAAGCATTGCGTTATCGGTTCATGGATACCGCTGTGTATCGCAACCGAGCCTTCGACGAGCATCAGAAGATCGTCGAACTGCTAAGCTCGGGAAACATATCCAAAGCAGCCGATATTCTCGCCGACCATATCTCGCGCACCAAGCATTTCCAGGCAAGGGCAAATTGGTCATCCGGCCGATCGCATCGCAAGGATTACAAGTTCCGCGATTACTCGAAAGTCTTTGCGGAAACGGAGAGCTAAAGTCCGGTTAGCTAAAAAGCGGTCAGCGAACCCGGAGTTTGTGGTGCTTGAATGCTAATCGGTGTACGAGCCGTTTTCGTGCTTTGCTCTGCCGCTGCGATAGCCGAGCGATGCGGAGATCCGCGCGGCAATTCTCATGACCGCGGCAGAAAGAGCGGGCACCCGGTCATCTCCGATTCGGAAGACCGGGCCGGCTATGCTGATCGCGGCAACCACCTCACCCGCGCTGTCCCATAATGGAGCACCGATGCATCGCAGCCCCTGCTCACGTTCCTCATTATCGACCGCGTAACCGCGTTTTCGAATGGCGCGCAACTCGTTTTTGAATTTTGGGATCGAGGTAATGGTCCGCGGGGTGTAGGATTCGAGCCTCCGCTCATGCAGGAATTCATCGATATGCTCTTGCGGGGCAAACGCCAGCATGGCCTTTCCGAGCGATGTGCAATGCGCCGGCGTCCGCGTACCGACGGTAGCCGGCGTGCGCAGAGTCTGGCTACTTTCAACGTTCACCAGCGAGACTACCTGTCCGTCCCGTAAGACAGCCATATGCGCGGTTTCCCCAGTCTCTTTGACCAAAGTGCGAAGGTGGGGGCCTGCAACTTCATAGACATCCAGCCGGGATACGGCGGAAAGCCCCAGCTCCATCAACCGCGAGCCAAGATGATATTTGCCGGTAACAGTGTTCTTCTCGACGAAGCGGCTCAGTTCAAGCACCATGATCAGCCGATGCGCAGTGCTCTTGTGTAGTTTGAGACGTTCCGCAATCTCCATGAGACCGGCGCCGGATTTCTCATCTGCCAGCAAATTCAGGATCTGAAATGCTCTGTCGAGTACCTGTACCCGATAGATATGGGGCTTTTTGACCTTTGCGCGAGCGCTCATGGGAGTTCTGCCAGAAAAGAGGACAATTGAAGCGGCATTCGCCTCACCGTTTAGGAGTTTTGTTGCGACACAAATATATCACGCTCGCTATCTGCTTGAATTCGCTTGCGGAAACACGGTCTCGGGATGTACCAATAAGCGGTACAAACTGCCACCCAGCAAGAGAAGACGGCATTTCCAGTAGTCTTGCCGGAAGACTTCGCATATTCTGCTCTCATAGAACTATGAGGATCAATTCAATGAAGAAATTTCATGTTGCCGCTCTTGCCATTACGGCAGGTTTGATGTCAGCCCCGTTCGCCGTTTGGGCACAGAAGATCGACACCTATTCGCCTCAACAGCTAATGCAATATGCGAAGACTCTAAAGGAAGAAGCGGATAAGGGACCCGGTCTGGCAACCAAGAACCTGGAGAAATATCCGGATCATTACACGATGCTGGCCTTCCGTGAAAAAGATGGACAGGCCGAGCTTCACAAGACGACCGCAGACGTCATGTTTGTGCTCGAGGGCAATGCCACTCTGGTTACGGGCGGCAGCATCGTCAATCCGAAGGATACGGCCCCTGGGGAAGTGCGGGGCGACTCCGTGCAAGGCGGGACCTCGGTAAAGTTGAGCAAGGGCGGCGTGGCGCATGTCCCTGCGGATGTTCCTCACCAATTGCTTATTCCCGCCGGCAAAACGTTCACTTATTTCATCGTCAAGGTAGACGAGTCTAAATAGAGGCGAAGCAGGATCGGTGTAAGGCCTGCGCTTCTCCATGCTTCGCACGGACAGCACCGCGCGAAGCATGGGGCGCCCTTAAATTGTCATTCCAGAATCTTACTTCTCAGTGGATGGTCCGCATTTTACGTGACATGTAATCCATCAGCAGGTATTCGCCGAGTGTGTCCGGAGTGGTGAAGTAGGCCTTGCCGCGGCACATTTTGGTCACCGTCTGAACGAATTGAACCAGGCCGAACTCCGATGCCAGCATGAAGGTATTGATCATTACATTGGAACGCTTGCAGCGCGCCACCTCCTCCAGCGTCTCGCTTACGACCAACGGATCGAGTCCGAAAGCGTTCTTGTAAATGCGCCCGTCAGGAAGAGTCAGAGCCGATGGCTTGCCGTCGGTGATCATCACGATCTGCTTCATGTCTTTGCGCTGCCGTTCGAGAATCCGCTGCGCCACGCGCAGGCCCTCGCGGGTGTTGGTGTAGTACGGCCCCACTTTCACGCGGGCAAGCTGGGAGATAGGCATTTCCTCGGCCGAGTCGTGAAATAGGACAAGGGAGAGGGAGTCGCCGGGATACTGCGTACGGATGAGGTGCGAGAGCGCCATCGCGACCTTCTTGGCAGGGGTGAAGCGATCCTCGCCATAGAGGATCATGGAGTGCGAACAATCCAGCATCACGACGGTGGCGCATGAGCTTTGATATTCGCACTGGTGTACTTGCAGGTCAGAATATTCGAGATTGAGAGGCAGCCGAATCCCCTCGCGCGCGATCGCCGCGCTTAACGTTGCCGTGGTGTCGAGATTGAGCGTGTCGCCGAACTCATAATGTTTGGATGCCCCGCTGGCCTCAATGCCTGTCGCCCAGTGGCGGGTATCATGCCTGCCGTAGCTCGACTTTCCCAGCGAGCCAAGCAGATCGCGCAGGGTTTTGAAGCCGAGAAAGTCCAAGCTCTTATCGGTAACCTCGAAGCGTACTTGGCCCTGTTGGCTGCCGGTGTGGCCTGGCATGGTTGACGGTTGGGACGGATCCTGAGGACCCTCCATCGAGATGTAGTTCTCCCGCTCCATGCGCTCGATCAACTGTTCTATCAACTGGTCCAGTTCGCCATTCTCGGTCATCTGGTCGATCTGCTGCTGCATCTGCTCGTCTAAGAGGCCGCCTGCTTCCAAGGCCTGGCGCAGCGCCTCGCGCAGGTTATCCATCGTGTGTTCGCCGTCCAGCTCCGCGAAGCGCGAAAAAGGGTCGGAGAAGCCGGAGTCCAGCAAATACTCGGACAGCGCCTTGAGCAAGTCTTCCAGGCTCATCTCGGAGGCCGGATCGCCGGTAAATTTTGTATAGCGTACGCGTTTCATGTGTGTCTCGTTTTCCGGATGCTCAGTTGAAGCCACGGCGTGAGCGGCGCTCCTGGTACTCGTCGTACTCGCGCTCCTGCTCTTGCCGCTCCGGCTTGCGCTGCGTTCGTTCCTGGGCCGCAAAGCCGCGCTCTTCGCTTCGACTCAAGCGTTTGTGAGCGTACATACCCTCCAGCAGAAATTCCGCAGCAGCAACTGCTGTTTCGGGAGCGGAGGAAGCCTTTATATCCAGCGGCGACAGCTTTTCAAACAGACCCTGGATCTCCTTAAGCTCCTCAAGCGTGTCCTCCGACGACTGGTCATCGTCGATCTTGACTGTACCTCCTAAGTTGAACCATTGCTCGATCTGCTGGGTATTGGCCCCCGCAAAGTACTTATCGAAGCTCTTGCCGATCGCGATGCGAATAAGCTCGCGCACCACCACGTCCGCTCCCCGCATTTCGCCCTCATACTCGAGTTCGATCTTGCCGGTGATGCCGGGCAGCGCGGCATAGATATCGCTCACCCTGGGCAGCACCAACTTCTCTCCATGAATAAGCGCCCTGCGTTCGGCATTGGAAACCACCAGCTCCATGGTCGAGATGGGCAAACGCTGGCTTACACCGCTGCGCTTGTCCACTTTTTTATCTTCGCGCGCGGAGAAGGCTACCTGTTCGATAATCTCGCGCAGGTACTGCGGTATCTCAATACGTGCGGCGCCGCGGTCGCTCCATGCTTCCTGGGCGGTGATAGCCATGCCCTCTTCCAGGGTCGCCGGATAATGTGTGCGGATCTCAGATCCCATGCGGTCCTTCAGGGGAGTTACGATTTTTCCGCGGGCAGTGTAGTCTTCAGGATTGGCGCTGAAGACAAGCGCCACGTCGAGTTCGAGCCGGACAGGATAGCCCTTAATCTGCACGTCTCCTTCCTGCATGATGTTGAAGAGGGCCACCTGAATTTTGCCGGCAAGGTCCGGCAATTCGTTGATAGCGAAAATGCCACGGTTAGCCCGGGGAAGCAGTCCATAGTGCATGGTCAGCTCGTTGGACAGATCCTGACCGGCCCTGGCCGCCTTGATCGGGTCGAGATCTCCTATCAGGTCTGCTACGGTTACGTCCGGTGTAGCCAGCTTTTCCACGTAACGGTCGGCGCGGCTCAGGTAAGCAATTGGCGTGGCATCGCCCTTTTCCGCGATCAAATCGCGGCACCGCTTGCACAGCGGGTGGTAAGGGTTGTCGCGAATCTCGCAGCCGGCAATATAGGGCAGACGCTCATCCAGAATTTCCGCCAAACCGCGAAGAATCCGGCTTTTAGCCTGACCCCTCAAACCCAGCAAAATAAAGTTCTGTTTCGAGAGGACGGCGTTCACGATCTGAGGGATCACCGTATCCTCAAAGCCCACGATGCCGGGGAAGACCGCTTCCTTTTTGCGCAATCGCGCCATCAGGTTCTCCCGCAGCTCGTCTTTAACGCTGCGCCGCTTGATGCGTGCTTCACCGAATTCTTTGCTCTTTTTGAGGTCAGCCAGGGATTGAGGTAAGCCGTTCGATGAAGACATGGAGTAGCTCCTTGAAAAAACTGCCGGCGCAGGCTGCAGACGCAAAGGTTACGACAGAAACAGGATGAACATTTCCCAAGCCGGCCTTTTTCCTCAAGAAAAAGGCCACTTCGTGGAATTGATCGAAGCCGCACCTTTCCTGTTTCTGCCTTAGCCGTTCAACGGTGAAGCCCGCCTGTATCTACTGTAAATGAGACAAACAGCAAAACCTTTTCCCGCTATTCCCGGCTGCGGCGTGCATCGCACGTCCTCGAGTCCGCCAAGCCCAAGGGAACAAAGCAATAGCGATACGAAACCAACTCTGAAACAATTCGGCGGTTTCAACAATGAAGAGGATCTACATCACGTGACCATTTCCGCTGGCCACTTTGCTGGCCTGCACTCCCCGCCTTAACTTGGGCAGCATCGTGCTGTAAAAGGCAAGCAGATGCTCGGTACGCTCGCTATCGGATCGCAAGCCGAGCAGTTCCTGTTTGAAGCCAAGGTCCGACGGGACCGCCGCCGCCAATTGAAATGAGACCGGTTGATCGAGGTCGAGGCTCACGCTTGCCTGCTCTCCCCCCAAGAGTTCCATCGCCTCAAAATAAAGCGCAGCACATTGCTCGCGCTGCGTCCGGCCCGCGGCTATACCGTCGTCGCCGAAGAAATCCACCTCGGCCTGCAGAAAACTACGCGAGTTATCCAGGTTTTCAATTTCGAAGCGATCGCGTCCTTGGCACAGAATATCCAGGCGCCCGTCGCTATACCTCTCCAGTATGCGAACGATCCTGGCGGTGCAGCCGATGACGGCGAGCCCTTCGCGCTGCGCCCTCACCACTCCAAAGGCGCTCTCTTGCGCGAGACACTCGCCAATCATCTCTTTGTATCGTTCTTCGAAGATGTGAAGAGGCAGCGCCGTTTCGGGAAACAGCACTACATCCAGCGGGAACAAGGGTATTTTCATGTCGCCCTCATTCTGCGCATTTGCGCGCACGCAACCGTATGGCCCGATATTGCTCGAAGCTGTGAATCGGCTGCAAGATAATCGATTTCGTCCGAGAGCACTCATCGCGGAGCACGTCTATGCAGCTTCCTGGCAGGAAGAGCTGCACGTAATCTGCGCCGACAATGCTTTAGCTATTAAAGCAGTTTGCAATTGTTTAGAGTCTTTCTTCGGGAGTTCTTGTTCAAGCTATGAATATCGGCCGAACGGGGATGACAGGGCAGGCCGGCGGTTTGGAGGCTTTTCCTAGCGGCCCGCCTTGGACCGCCTGCTCTATTCCAATTCGAGAAGCAGCGCCTGCATCTCGCTTGAGGCGTGCCGGTTGCCCGTCCGCTCTGCACTGGCGATGCCGGCCTCGAGCGTGGTCTTCGCCTCAGCTTCGCGGCCGGCCTTGATTAGGGTTTGTGCGGACATCAAGTATCCGGCGGTGTAATCGGGATGAGCACTGAGCAGTTGATTGAATTCGGCCAAGGAGGACTCGATCTGTCCCTGATTGGCATATTCGATAGCTAATCCATAACGGGCGAAGGCGTCGGTGGGGTTTACGGTCAAAATTTCCTTGAGGGTCGCAATTTTATCCATAGTGTTCTCCTGAAGTATTCATGACGGCTCGCCAGTTCCAGGGCCTCTTTGCTTGCGAGATTTGCTTTCAACGGCGCAATTGTCGAAACTTGAACTAACGCCTAGGCCAAGCCAGATTTTACTAGGCCTGGTCTCAAATTGGCCCTTTGAAGCGGCGCGACTGAAATCGTGTCCTGATACAAAACCGTTTGTCAGACAGGCCCTAGCAGTTCGAACGCATGAGGTTCAACGTGGTTCTTGAAGGCCATTCCGCAGTCGCGCGCAAGGTGAGCGATTCGCGTTCTGAGATGACCGAGCTGATTCTGCCGAACGACACGAATACACTCGGCAACCTGCAGGGCGGCCGGCTGATGCACTTCATCGATCTGGTGGGAGCTATGGCGGCTTACCGCCACGCGCGCAACCATGTGGTTACGGCGTCCATGGATCACATCGATTTCATCGCACCTGTCCATGTTGGCGATTTGCTCATCCTCAAAGCCACCCTCAATCGAGCCTTTAAAACTTCGATGGAAGTCGGAGTAAAGGTGTGGGTGGAGAATACGATTGGCGGGACGTATCGCCACGTGGCCTCCGCTTACCTCACCTTCGTCGCGATTGACTCGCAAGGAATCCGGGTGCGGGTGCCTGCGCTCGCGCCGGAGTCAGAGGAGGATAAACGCCGCTATGAAGATGCCGGCCGCCGCCGCGAGTACCGGCAACGCGAGCTCGAGCGCCGGCGCCGCTCGCAATTTGACAGGCTCTCACCTGACGGCAAAAGTTAAGGAGTTTTCATGGCGCATCCGCAAACACCGCAACCTCCCCAGCCGCTTCCCGGCGTAGCCAATATCGTCGCTATCGGCTCCGGCAAAGGCGGCGTGGGCAAAACCACGCTTGCCGTGAATCTTGCAGTCGCCATGGCTAAGCTTGGCTACCGGGTCGGCCTTATCGACGCCGATATCTATGGGCCCAATGTTCCCATCATGATGGGCGTCGGCCAACAGCCGAGGGTGCTCGAAAACAATAGGATCGAGCCCTTGTCCGCCCATGGAGTAAAAGTCATCTCGGTTGGCTTGATCTCGCCCGGCGACAAGCCGCTGGTTATGCGTGGTCCCATGCTGCACCAGATCATTCGCCAGTTTCTGCAACAGGTGGAGTGGGGCGAACTCGACTTTCTGCTCATCGATCTGCCTCCGGGAACCGGCGATGTTGTCATCTCGCTAGTACAGACAGTTCCGCTTACGGGCGCCGTTGTCGTTTCCACGCCATCGGATGTCTCCCTCCAGGATGCGCGCAAGGCGCTCGAGATGTTCCATCAGGTGAATGTCGAGGTTCTCGGCATCGTCGAGAACATGAGCCAGTTCACCTGCCCTCACTGCAATCACGTCATTGATATCTTTTCCAAGGGGGGCGCGGAACGCACGGCTCAACGCTTCAAGCTCGAGTTCCTCGGCTCCATAGAGCTTGATCCCGAAATCCGCCACGGCGGCGATCATGGTCTGCCCGTCGTCCTTGCCGGGGAAGGCAACCGGCACGCCCGGCAATTCTTCGAGGTAGCTCGCAAGGTCGCCGAGCGTGCTCAGGCCCAGGCAGCGAAGAACGAGAATATCCTGGAAATCAGTTGAGAAACCTCCTACCTTGCTATACCGCTTGCTACACCCGAGGATGCTGAACCCAAGATCCGGTTGGGATACTGCAAATCTCCGTCTTTCATTCCCACTGATTAGGGCATGCGGTTGACCCACTATCTCGGCTTTCTTGACAGTAGCGCACTAACATTTCTACAATGAGCTATGCACTATATTGGTAATTTTGCCGTCAAACGACGCAAAATGAGCAGCTTATCCCGGATCTCCCGCGGGCATGCTTCAGTGTGGGCTTCCTACTTGGCGCCAGTTGTTTGGGAATTGAGTACCAGTTCCGGTTCCCGGCGGACTCCCACAGGTGAAATGGTTTAAAGGCAGGTGGACTATGTCTTCCGACCTTCGGATCAGTCCGCGTGAACGCCTGGTCCTGAACGCTATTGTCGAAACTTATATCGCGACCGGAGAACCTGTCGCCTCGCAGGCGGTGGCTCGCATTTTTGACAATAAGGACGGGATGAGTTCGGCGACTATTCGCAATGTTATGGCCACTCTGGGCGATTCCGGGTTGCTCGAGCAGCCGCACACCAGTGCGGGCCGGATTCCCACTGCTAAGGCATTCCGCTTTTATGTAGAGCAATTCACCGCTGCTCCGCGCATTTCGCCGAACGCGCTAAGTCAGGAGTTCCGCGAGCAAATTGAAGACAGTTTTGCCGGAGTAAACAGCCGGCAGCAGTTTTTGGAAAGAACTTCGCATGTGCTGGCGTTGATTTCAAGCGGGGTAGGTTTGGCTGTAGCGGCGAACGTGCAAACGCACCTGTTGGATCATATTCATTTCTCTCGATTGTCCACTGGCCGCGTGCTCGCAGTTGTTATCACCAGAAGCGGTGTGGTGCTTGATCGTGTGTTGAGTTTGGACCAGGATCTCCCGATTGGGGAATTGGAGGCGGCTGCCGCTTACCTCAACCAAAATTTTCGCGGCTGGTCCATCGAGCGGGTGCGCAGCGAAATTGCTAACCGGCTGGAACGGGAGCGCAATGAATACGACCGGCTCATGCGTTCTGTGCAGGAACTTTGCCGTAAAGGAGCTTTGGCGCAGGATAACGCAGAGCAGTCGGTGTTTATCGAAGGCGTAGCTAACCTTATCGCGGGGGAAATCGATGGCGAGCGCCTGCGCCAGCTGCTCGGCGCACTTGAGGCCAAACGGCGCCTCATTGAGCTGCTCGATGCCTATGTAGATGCTCGCCAGCAGACAGTCCGCGTGGTGGTGGGCTTGGAAGAGACCATTCCGGAGATGCGCAATCTTGTTCTGATTGGCGCGCCTGCGCTCCTGGGCACGCAAAATCTGGGCACAGTAGCCGTAATCGGTTCCACTCGCATCCAGTATCAAGAAACGATCAACGCCGTTTCTTTCATCGCCCAGCTCTCGGAGCGGATTCTGCAAGCACCGCAATAACGCCCGCCGCAGTACAGGACGAAAATGGAAGATTTCAAATGCAGTTCATCTTTTCCCCGATTCAATTCAGGGATCTAAAAAGGCTTTTTAGGATTCACCATGGCAACTTCAAGAAAACCTACTGACGCCCTTATCGAAGTTCAACAAACCACGGATCAAAACCCGCCGCCCGCGGATACCGGAGACGTTGCCGATACCGGTTCGCAACAGGCGGCGAATGGCGGCGTCTCTCAGGAAGAATTCGATCTGCTCAAAACCGAACGGGATCAGCTCCTTGAAAGACTTGCCCGTCTCCAGGCGGAGTTCGAGAATGCCCGCAAGAGAGAAGCTCGCGAACGCTCCGACTTCCGCGATTTCGCGGTTGCCAATGCGGTTGAGCAGTTCCTTCCTGTGCTCGACAATTTTCAGCTCGCGCTCGGCGCCTCGGGCTCGGCCGAACAGTTGCGCGCCGGAGTTGGGCTGATTGTGAAGCAGATGGAGGAAGTTCTGCGTTCTCTCAACGTCCAACCAGTGGAAGCCGCCGGAACGCGATTCGATCCGCGCGTGCATGAGGCGCTGGAGACGGTCGAGCGCAACGATCTGCCCGACAATCAGGTGCTGGACGAGGTCCGCCGCGGATATCGCATTCGCGAGCGGCTTCTTCGCCCTGCGCTTGTACGTGTTGTAAACAACCCGGAACAGAAAAGAGCATGAGTCAATCATCTAACGTGGAAAAAGTCGATTACTACGAGTTTCTAAATGTGCAGCGTGACTGCAGCGACCAGGAATTGAAGACCGCCTACAGGCGCCTTGCCATGCAGCACCACCCCGACCGCAATCCCGGAGATCCGGCGGCGGAAGAGAAGTTCAAGCAGGCGAGTGAGGCTTATCAGGTCCTCTCCGACCCACAAAAACGCGCCGTTTACGATCGCTACGGTCACGCCGGTCTTAACGGTGCGGGCGGCTCCGGTTTCGAGGGCTTTGCGGGCTCCGATATCGGCGACATCTTCGGTGACATTTTCGGCGAGATGTTCAATGTGGGCGGCAGCCGCCGTACTGGCCGCGCCTCGCGTGCTCAACGTGGGCGCGATGTGCAGTACGAGTTGAGACTCGAATTCGAAGAAGCTGTTTTTGGCAAACAGACAGAGGTCGAGATTCGCCGCGCCGAAGTTTGTGGTGAATGCCGCGGCACAGGCGCCGCTTCAGGGCAGGGCCCGGTGACCTGCCAACAGTGCGGCGGCCGGGGACAAGTGCGCTACCAGCAAGGCTTCTTCTCCATCGCGCGCACCTGCACAGCTTGCAATGGCGCCGGTCAGGTTATCGTCGATCCCTGCCCGGTCTGCAAAGCTGAGGGACGGATCCAGCGCCGGCACACCATCACCGCGAACGTGCCTGCCGGGGTCGAAGACGGCACTCGCATTCGCTATCAGGGCGAAGGAGATTCCGGACGCTTTGGCGGTCCCAGCGGCGATCTCTACGTCGTGCTTAGCGTTCGAGAGCACGAACTCTTCGAGCGCGAGGGCAACGATCTGCATTGCGTCGTATTTATTTCTTTCTCACAAGCGGCGTTGGGCGCCGAGATTGAGATCGCAACTCTCGATGCGAAGGCTCCGCTCAAGATCCCCGAAGGCACGCAGAGCGGAAAGGAGTTCCGGCTACGCGGCAAGGGCGTACCGCATTTGAACAATCACGGCCGCGGCGATCTAGTGGTGCAGGTGATCGTGCAAACCCCCAAGAAGCTTTCCAAAGCGCAGCGCGAGCTATTACAGCAGCTTGGGGACACCATGCAGGTCGACAACCGTACTACTTCGCGCAGCTTGTTGGGCAAGATGAAGGATTTATTCAGCTAGGGAATCTCTCCCCGGATTTGAAAATCGCTTCTGAAAAAAGTCCCGCAGGGACGACACGAAAATAGCCCAGCACACCAGTGCTGGGGCTGCGGTATCTCCATTTAATTTTAGTCAAACAGCGCTGCGACGACGGCTACAGCGGCGATAGCCGCTGTTTCAGCGCGAAGAATGCGCGGGCCAAGGCTGACCGGCTTCCAACCCTCCACCGCGAACAGCGCTTCTTCTTCCGCCGTCCATCCGCCTTCCGGTCCTACAGCTAAACGCACGAGCGGTCTACGCTCAGCGCTGTCCTGAATCGCTGCCTGCATCGCCGAACGCAGAGTGGTGGATTTTTCCTGCTCGGCTAGAAGCAGGCGAAGCTCGCCGTGATGTTGAGAGCGGGCTCCGTCCTTCAACGCGGTCACATCCTCGATCAGCGGCACATCCGATCGCCGCGACTGCTTGGAAGCCTCGCGTGCGATACGTCGCCAGCGCTCGACTCGTGCCTGCGCGGTCTGGGCAAGATGCTTCTCGCTGCGCCGCGCAATGATGGGAACAAACCGCTCCGCGCCTAATTCGGTGCCCTTTTCGATGATCCATTCCATTCGATCGAACTTAAAAATGGAGAGCAGCAGAGTTAAGGGCAACGCCGCGTCCGCCTCTACCTCCGAAAGGAACGTGAAGAGCGCCGCATCACCGCTGATGCCGGTGAAGGCCGCGCGCCAGACTCGATCCCCAGCCACGATCTCAAACTCCGTCCCGGTCCGGGCGCGCAGAACGCGAATCAAATGCTCAGCCTGTTCGCCTTTAAGCGAGGCGGTGGCGTGGTTCCAGCTATCGGCAATCCAGCGGCGCCGTGTCATCGCTTGATATCGTCCTTCTTCTTTGCTTGTTGGTTGCGGGTGAAAACACTTCGGGGGGCGCTTTTGGCGCCCCCCGAATGTGTTGCCTGTTACGTTGCCTGCTTACTTCTTCTTGGCTGCCTTCTTGGCTGCCTTCTTGGCTGGCTTCTTCGCTGCTGCTTTTTTAGTTGCCATTGTTCTATTCTCCCTTTGTTTGATTCTGACATCGACCTGCAAAAGAAAGCTTGCAGTTAACGAATGTATAGAGTTCTACAAAAACAGTGTCAAGAGAAAAATTACAAATCGTAACGCAGAGTTCGCTCTTTGGAATCGCTGAGGTCAATCCCCGGCTTGGAAATGTCTCACTTCGCGGCGAAGTGAACACCGTGATGCCGCAGCAAAAGGAGCGCGACACCGCTGACCGAATCATGCCATACATGCGCGATCATTCCCGTTCGCAATCCTCGGCGAAACAGCGCAAGCACGCCAAACATCGCTCCATACGCGGCGATCAGCAACACTCCGGAAATTCCTTCATAGCCGTGCGCGCTGCCGAACGCTAAGGCGGCGAGCGCCACGCCAAGCCATACACGTCCTACGAGGCGGGAAAATTGCTGCTGCAGATAACCGCGAAACACCAACTCCTCGCAGATTCCGGCGGAGATGCTGAGAACCAAGAACAATACCATCTCCATGCCGCTGGCCGGGGCCAATTTCTGCGTTACATCGGCAATCTTCCTCGGATCGAGGCGGGAACCGGACCCGTGTTGGAGCGCTATAGCTGCTGCGGAGAGCAGCATCAGCGCAGCAATCCAGAAAATCAACGCGGCGCCTATATCGGTCAACCATCCGCGCAGCGTAGGCCGCCACTCACCGACCAATTGGCTGATTGGAACCTTGCGCAGGTGAATCCCCCACCACGCCAAGCCCGCCAGAGTCCATTCGTAGGCAATGGTAAGAAGGTAATTGGGTATAAGGTGCAAGGGGCGATTCCCCCAACTGTGTATCTGCCGGGCTCCGATGGCTGAGAGGCCAATGATCAAGAGAATCATGAGCGCCGTATGCCACCAAGGTGCTATGAGCGTATCTCGCGCAGTACCCGGCGCTTGCTCGCCGTTCGCTCCGTCCGTCGATTGCATCATCTGTCGCGCGCTCCTTGATTAAGTTATTCGCTATGCCCCTCATCGGGGCCCGCCTGGTCCGCTTTACTTCGTAATTTGACTGTAAGAGGTTTCGCCCCGGTACGAGAATTTATTGTGAGATTTCAGGCGCACGGCTACTCTCTTCAGTATCTAATTTCATGAGGCTGATTTATGGAAGATGTCGTCATCGTCTCCGGGGTGCGCACTCCGGTGGGAAAATTCCAAGGCTCGTTGTCTGGTTTTTCCGCTCCGCAATTGGGCGCGCTGGTAGTACGCGAAGCCGTTCAACGCGCGCGGATCGATCCGGCAGAAGTAGACGAGTGCATCATGGGCAACGTCGTCTCCGCGGGACTCGGCCAGAATCCCGCGCGCCAAGCAGCACTCTTTGGCGGCCTTTCTCCTCAGGTTGGCGCAATGACAATCAACAAGGTCTGCGGTTCGGGATTGAAGGCGGTCTCGCTGGCCGCGCAGGCCATCCAAACCGGTAATGCAGCGATCGTGGTGGCCGGCGGCATGGAATCGATGAGCAATGCACCCTACCTGTTGCCCCAAGGCCGCAACGGCTTCCGCATGGGCGATTCGGTGGTGGTGGATTCCATGGTGCATGACGGCCTCTGGGACGTCTTCAACAACTATCACATGGGCGTGACCGGGGAGAACGTCGCCGAGAAGCATGGGATCACGCGCGAGGAGCAGGACCAATACGCGCTCGACTCGCATCGCAAGGCCTCTGCTGCATGGCGCGAAGGCCGCTTTCAATCCCAAGTGTTGCCGATTGAGATCCCGGCGAAGAAAAAAGGCCAACCTTCCGTCATCTTCGACCGGGACGAATCGGTACGTGGCGATGCCAGCATTGAGGCTCTCCGTGCATTGAAACCCGCATTCAAGAAGGACGGTACGGTCACCGCCGGCAACGCTCCCGGAGTAAATGATGCCGCTGCGGCGTTAATTGTTATGGCGGCGTCGACCGCGACATCGCTTGGCCTTGAACCGATGGTGCATATCCGCGCACAAGCCACCAGCGGCATTGAACCGGAGTGGGTGATGCTGGCGCCGGTTCAAGGCGTTCAGCGGGTGCTCAAGAAAGCCGGTTGGTCGAAAGATGACCCCGACCTCTATGAGTTAAATGAGGCCTTCGCCGTGCAGGCGCTTGGCGTGATCAAGGAACTGGGTCTCGACCGTACGAAAGTCAATGTCAACGGAGGAGCAGTTGCTATCGGTCATCCAATCGGCGCCAGCGGAGCACGCGTGTTGGTCGATTTGATTTATGAGATGATCCGCCGCAACGCTCATCGTGGAGTCGCTGCGTTGTGTCTCGGCGGCGGTAATTCCGTAGCCATGGCGGTCGAGCGATAGAGCATTTTAGCTTTTGGTATATGCGCGGCAAGCACTGCCCACGTGGCCGTTCCATCGAAGAACTACACCGAAACCTAAAATGCTTTAGGGCGCCCACTTCTCCCAACGCATTCTGTAGGTGAACAGCATTGAGCTTAGCTAGCTCTAGTTACGGAAGCACATGGGCATCGAAGCTGCCCGTTTCGATCGTATCGCCGTGCTTCATCTGAACGAAGATGCGGTACTTTCCGGCAGTAGGAAAGCCATAAGGAAAGGTTACGCGATTGGGCAATGGCTCTGCCCCATCCCCCATCGGCATGGTCATCGCTTTTTCCGCGCCGGTGTTTTGCTGGGCAAGCATCATTGCCGCCATCGCAGGGCTGCCCGAGGGATGAATATGCGCGAAGACCTCGCCGTCGCTGCGCACAAAGGCCGCATGGCCCAGCATGCCCATATAGAGCGCCATGTCACTGGGGGGCTTTCCCTGCGGGTCAAGCAAGTAAAACTGAAAGATCTGTGGCTGGCGCGCTCTGAGAATAGGAGGACGAGCCCACACCATCGCAAAGCCATCAGGCAAATGGAAAATATTCCCGCCATCCGTCACTTGGCCCAAAGGCGGCGCTATGCCTTCGGCATCATCGCCGGCGAGCGCACGGCCGGTGATTGCAGGCAGTCTCACGTTTGCGACCAAGGTCTCAGGAAAACCGTCGGCATGAACGACATCGGCATAGAGCCGGTAAGTTCCCTCGGGCATCGATGGCAACACCAGCCGAAAATCCCCAGAGGCTACAAAAGCCGGGTGAAGATGGAAAACCACGTCCATCTGCGGTTCACGGATCAGGTACAGATGCATCAAATGGTCGTGGTCAAGAATAAAGTCGTTCACCTTGCGCAGGTGCATCCAACCGGCCGGTCCGGAAGGCGGATTGGCCAAGTTGAGATTTAGAATGTTGCCGGGGTCCAATTCGGCCCGCATGGCAAGCGGTTTGTAAACGTTGTTGGAATAGCCGGCGGCATCCGCATTCCACCACTTGCCGCCTAGCCAAACGGCCAGCAACAGGACACCAGCGGCGGTTGTCATAGCTAAGTTAGCGCGCTTGCGCCGCTCGGACGGCGGTTGAACGCCGGGCGCGAGTTGCGCTTCGCGAATGGCGGCGCCCACAATTCCCACCATTCCCACGATCAGGAAGAGTCCGAGCAGGGCAAGAGCCGCTCCCAGCACCGGCTGCATTTTCAGTGTGGCCGTGGGCATCGCCGCCAAGGGGATCGACAACTCGCCTTTGCCTCGTCTCCCATCAACTTGAAAGCGAACCTGCCAGGAGCCGCTGGCCATGACCCATAGATTGCCACTATAGAATTCCGGGTCCTCGCTCGACCGCTTCATAGTCTCGGGGATGGGAGGATGCTTCGAGGCCTCGCCTGTAAGCGGCATGGCCACGATGCGGATTTGCTCGATCTGAGCGGCGCTGGTACGTACCTGCACTTGAGCGACACCGGGGATAACAGCAGGAGGCTGCAGGGTGACAAATAGCTTGTAGGGTCCGGCATTGCCCTCGGCATAGACATCAGGGCTGCCAAGGTGGGCGTGTGCCGGCGCTGCCCACAGGAAGGCGAGCAGCACGGTTATTCCCCGCAGGATCTTGTCTGAAGATCTGAGACTGCCCCATACTTCGGATCTATCTGACCGGCGGGACGCCGGCTTTGTGACGACTGCTTTAGAGAATGTATCGCGACAAATCCTGGTCTTTGACAATCGACGCCACCATTGCCCGTACATATTCAGGGTCAATCAACACCACGCGCTCCAGGCCATTCTCGGACTCCTGCTCGCTTACCGGCAACGGAACTGTCGCGCCGTTCTTTATGGCGGATGCGGCCATATCGGCGCCTTCGGAGTTGCGGCCCTTCACCAGGTCCGGAGCCATGAAGCTGATCTCGTCCAGCACCCGTTCCATGATCGTGTGCAAACGCCGTGCTCCGATGTTTTCCGTTGTTTCATTGACACGGAAGGCGAACCGCGCCATCTCTTCCAGCGACTCCTGGGTGAATCTGAGCTTGAGCCCCTCGGTGTCGAGCAGGGCTGTATATTGCTTGGTCAAGGAAGACTTGGGCTCAGTCAAGATCCGGATGAAATCCTCCACCGTAAGCGACTTAAGCTCTACGCGGATGGGAAACCGCCCTTGCAGCTCAGGAATCAAATCGCTTGGCTTCGAGACATGGAAGGCCCCCGCCGCAATGAACAGAATGTGGTCGGTGCGCACCATGCCATAGCGGGTGTTTACGGTAGTTCCCTCGACAATGGGCAGAATATCGCGCTGCACGCCTTCGCGTGACACATCCGGTCCATGACCGCCTTCGCGCCCGGCAATTTTGTCGATCTCGTCGAGGAAAACGATCCCGGAGTTCTCCACTCTCTCGACAGCGAGCCGGGTGACCTGGTCCATGTCGACCAAGCGTCCTTCTTCTTCCTGTACCAGGTACTCGAAAGCCTCGCTGACGTTCATCTTTCGTTTCTTGGTGCGTTGGCCGAAGATGTTGGGCAGCACGTCCTTGAGATTGATGTCCATTTCCTCGACACCCTGATTGGAGATGATCTCAAAAGACGGAGCGTTCCGTTCGCGCACGTCAATCTCGACCATGCGCTCATCCAGTTTGCCCTCGCGGAACTGATGCCGCAGCTTCTCTCGCGTGCGGTTATGGCTGTCCTGGCCGGCTGCGGGCAGAGCGATGGGGCCCCCGTCGATGGTTTGGGGTCCCGAGGCGGGAGATGCAGAGGGCGCGGCTGCGGGCGCGGGTGGCAGCAACAAATCCAACAGCCGCTCCTCCGCATTCAGCTCGGCCCGGTCTTCCACCTCTTCGAGCTTCTCCTCGCGCACCATGTCGATGGCGATCTCGACCAGATCGCGGACGATCGATTCCACATCCCGCCCGACGTAACCTACTTCGGTGAATTTGGAGGCTTCTACCTTTAGAAAAGGAGAATTGGTCAGCTTCGCCAAGCGCCGCGCGATCTCCGTCTTACCAACCCCCGTCGGGCCGATCATGATGATGTTCTTGGGCATGATCTCTTCGGCGAGATCCGGCGGAAGCTTCTGCCGCCGCATGCGGTTTCTGAGCGCAATGGCCACAGCGCGCTTGGCGGCGCTTTGTCCGACAACATGCTTGTCCAGCTCCGCCACAATCTCCCGCGGCGTCAGGTCTTCCAGAGTCAGTTCCTGTTCTTCCGCGGTTCCTGGTAAAAAGATCGCCATATGCCTGCTCCTTCTGGGCGGCAGCTTGTCCTGAGCGCCGAGCGCACGGACTATGCGTGCAATTCTTCAAGGGTGATTTGATCGTTGGTATAGATGCAAATCTGGCCGGCGATGCGCAGGGACTTCTCGGCAACTGCCCGCGCCGGCAGATCGGTATTCTCCATGAGCGCGCGGGCGGCGGCCAAGGCGAAACTGCCGCCGCTGCCGATGGCGGCGATCCCCTCGTCCGGCTCGATTACGTCTCCCGATCCGCTGATCAGGAAGATTTGCTGCGGATCGGAGACCACCAGCAAGGCTTCCAAATTGCGCAGCATCTTGTCGGTGCGCCAGTCCTTGGCCAGTTCCACCGCAGCACGCCCGAGATTGCCGGCATATTGCTCCAGCTTGGTCTCGAAACGGCTAAAAAGAGAAAATGCATCGGCGGTCGAACCGGCGAAACCGGCCAGTATCTTGTCCTGATAGAGCCGCCGAATCTTGCGCGCGGAGTGCTTGATCACGCTTTCGCCGAGGGTCACCTGGCCATCCGCCGCCATCACCACGCTGCCATTCCTGCGCACGCAGAGCACGGTGGTAGAGCGGATCCGCCGCGGCGGCCCTGCGGAATCTGGTTTGTAGCCGGGAGAACGTCCTGCAGCGGCTGCAGGAGCGCCGCGCTTTCGAGAGAAGTCAATCAACATGCCTGAACCTAAGTATACGCCGCCTGCTCAAGCAGCAGCGGCGCAAGCCGGAAACCAGGCAAGTTCGTTGCCGTGTGCGCCGGGCGTTTCGCGTGGTCGAGGGGGACAGGCGGGCCGGAGGAATCAAACAAGTGCTGTCAATGCCGCCTTGGTTGCTCCCCTTGACCCGCCGGTCTGCGCTATCCTTGCTATCAGTTCTGTTTGACACCGGCGGAGACCAATGCACAATTTCTCTTCACGTGACCCGCAGATGTTCGTCACGTTGGCTGCAGGCGGAATCTGTATCGGAGCCTTTGCCGCCTATGCGCTTCTCCGCCGCCGCTCCAGCCCGGATGAACTTGAGCATAAGCGGAGAGATATGCTGGTTTCGCAAGGGCGCATCATCGATGGGACAGTGATCGACATCTCCGATCTCAGCCCTGAGGAGAGCGGCCGTTGCAACGGATTAAAACTGATCCTTTATAAGTACGATGTGGCGGGTGTCGTTTATGAATGCTCACAAGACGTCACCATGCTGGCCCATCTCGTCAATATCTATGACTGCCGGCTCGGCTTCCCAGCTTCCGTTCGTTATGATCCCCATAATCCGGGCAACTCGTTGATCGTGGCTGAGACATGGAGCGGACTGCGCAACACCGCCAATTCGGTGCCCCTGCACGGCGTGAGTGCTCGCGCGTCGGCATCGATTGGAAGATAGAACTCGGCAGATGCCTGATCAATCGTTTCCACCTGTTGCGCTCCCCTAGCCGATCGTGAGACTTCGCCCCTCGGAAAAGCCGAGCGCGTCGGATTCAACATTGCGATCGATATAAGTGCACGGTCAGTGCTCGCCGGGCACACAGCACTCCCGGTACACTGGGTGCATGCACGTGCACGGCTCGACACAGAAAACCCAGCGTGTGTTGCGCTTTTCTTTGGCTGCAACGCTGTTGTATGTTGCGCTGACCTTTATCGCCGGCCTGCATGCTCATTCCTTGGCCCTGATCTCCGAGGCTGGGCACAATGTATCCGACTTCCTGGCTCTCCTTCTCTCTTTCGTCGCGGTCTATTTTCAGGCCCGGCCGGCGACCGACGAGAAGACTTTTGGTTACCAACGGGCCGGTGTTCTCGCAGCGTTTCTCAATGCGCTCACGCTAATCATTCTTTCCATTTGGATCGCGCTTGAAGCCATCCGCCGCCTCAGCGCTCCGGTCCATGTCCAGCCCCGGCTCATGATGATCGTCGCCGCCGCCGGCGTGTTGATGAATGGCGTCATCGCCGGGCTTCTGTGGACTACCTCCCGCGATGTCAACATTCGCAGCACCTTTATTCACATGCTGGGGGACACACTATCGACCGCGGCGGTCATTGCCGGCGGTGCGGCTATTCTTTTCACCGGCCAGAACTGGATTGACCCGGTGCTCTCTATTCTGATCGCCGCACTGATCTTGTGGAGTTCAATCTCCATTGTGCGCGAGACCCTCAATATTCTGCTTGAAGGCACTCCACGCGGAGTCTCAATTTCCGAAATCCGCCGCTCGCTGGAAGCCATCCAAGGAGTGGAAGACGTACACGACCTGCATGTGTGGAGTCTGGGTTCGCAGACCCACGCACTGGCCAGTCACGTCACCATCGCCGATATACCACCTTCGGAGAGCGGGCTCATCCTGGAGAAGATATGCGGTACGCTTCGCCGGCAGTTCCGCATCTATCACGCCACTATCCAGTTCGAGCACGTGGATTGCGATGTCGCGCAAACCGGTTGCGCGCCGCCAGTCGAGGCCGAGGAGCATCACCACCGTCACGGGCACAGTCATAGCCATAGCCACTAACTCTGCGTATAAAAATAGGCGCAGCGTAACCGGAGATGTGAAAACGCTTTAGATCTCGTATCGCAATAGCGCAAAACTACACACGAGAAGTAAGAAATTCTCCGAAGTGACGGCATTTATACCGGCTGCGAATTTTCTACTCTGGATTAAGGATGCGCATCGTCGAACGCCTCCCGGCAATGTAGAATAAAGGTACTTCGTGCCGGATTGCACGAACGCCTGAATAGGCTAGCCTTATCGCGCTGGCACTACCGCTGTCATCATCGTGGTTCAATAGAGATTCCCGGGCCTCTAATCATCGCACAAAACAGTTTGTCTCATAATTTCTAACCCTTATGGTCGAAGGGAACGGTTCATGTCAAAAATGATTGCCGGCATAGGCGTATTGTGTGTCTTACTTCCGGTATTTCTCACTTCTTCACCCTTGTTTGCCGCTGCACTCCCAGCCGATCACATGGTAGTCTTCGGTGACTCCTTATCGGATATCGGCAACATGTATGCCGTGATCAACCAGCCGGCTCCTCCCACTTACGCGCTTGGGCGATCGTCGGATGGAACGGTCACATACCCGGCATCTACCATTGATGGACTCTGGGAAGAGCAGTTGGCATCCGCGCTCGACCTTCCGGTTCCGCAGCCGTATCTGGTCAATACCGCCAATCTGAACTTTGCTTTCAGCGGCGCCGAAACCGGCAACCTGGCTAACTCCGTCAGCGGCCCCTATGGAATGGCTGAGCAGGTGCAGAATTACCTTGATCGGAAACCTCCGCAAATTGCTACAGCGCTGCATTTCTTCTGGGGTGGAACCAACGATCTATTCGATTACCCGGATGCGCTCACGGCGGAGCAAGGCTCGGTGCAAAACATAAGTAATCAGATTGCTGCGATCGCCAATGCCGGAGGGCGATATTTCGTTTGGCTGAATTTGCCCCCACTTGACCTGACCCCGCGTGGCGCCGGAAGCCCCGCCCTCAAGGCAGCCTCCGCCGCGTTTGCGACGGACATGCAGCAAGCCATCGTCTCGCTGCGCGCTTCGTATCCCGGTATTACTATCATTCCGGTGGATATCTATTCCTTATATAAGCAAGTCATCCAAGACCCCTCGCAATATGGAATCACCAATGTCACAACGCAGGCGCAGAATTACCCTGTCAATCCCGATCAATATATCTTCTGGGACAATCTGCATCCCACAACGAAGATGCATCAGCTCATTGCTCGTCTGATCCAAAGCGACATTACAGAGACCTTTGGTCTTACACCGCCGGGCAGCCAGCTACCCGTCTCTGACGACTTCACGGCGCCCAGCCTGAATGCAAGTCTATGGACGGTTGCGGCGCCGCCTGACGCTGTTGTCGCGGCGGTGGATGGCCATTCCGTGCTTACTCTTCCTGCAGGCGCCAACCATGATCCCTTTATCGGCGGCAATAATGCAGTACGCATACTGCAGCCTATTTCGGATGTTGACTTCGATGTGGCCGCTAAGTTCGACTCAGTTCTTAGCTCGGCATACGAGGGCGAGGGAATTCTCGTGCAGCAGGACGATGGAACTTATCTGCGCTTCGAGGTGGCGACGGACGGCCAGCAACTCAGCCTAACCGGCGCAAGCGTCAGCGGCGGAAGCGAGACCAATTACTTCAGCACTCCTCTCCCCAGCGCCAGTTCCTCGATATGGCTGGAGGTCAAGAGAAGCGGCGACATGTGGGTGCTTAGCTCTTCTCCCGACGGCGTGAACTATACGGTCGGAGGCAGCTTCAACCAAAGTATCAATGTATCCGCCATCGGGCCCTACGCATTCAACTACAATGGCTACGCGCCAGATGCGCCGGCCATCAGCAGCGCAGTCGACTTTTTCCACAATCTCGACAGCCAATGACCTGAGCCGCCCCATATCCGGCGCAACCGCCGGATATGGGGACCCGGCCTATTCTGAACTCGTAAACACACATGCCAAAGCGCAGCGCAGGTCTGCTGGTGTACCGGCGTCGTAACAGCGAGTTGGAGGTCTTCCTGGTTCACCCCGGCGGCCCATTCTGGGCAAAAAAGGATTTAGGGGCCTGGTCGATTCCTAAAGGTGAATATGCCGAAGGCGAGCAGCCTCTGGAAGCTGCCCGACGTGAATTCAAGGAAGAAACCGGCTTTGCTCCGCAGGGCGATTTCATCGACCTCGGCTCAGTGAAACAAACAGGCGGGAAGATCGTTGTTGTCTGGGCTGTTGAGGGAGATTTGGATCCCGGCAATCTAATCAGCAATCGCTTCCAAGTAGAGTGGCCGCCGCGATCCGGCAGGCTCATCGAAGCTCCGGAAGTGGATTGTGGAAACTGGTTTTCCATCAGCGCAGCGAGAGAACGCATTCTGAAAAGTCAGGCGCCCTTTCTGGATATGCTTTGCCGGAAGTTGAACTTTGCGGGTCTTCCTGGGTAGGATCATTTTCGAATGGGTGCCGATATCGAGGTCAATTGGCTCGGCCGGATCAGAACTCTGGTCATTCTCGTTTGTTTGTCACTGGCCGGCCGGCATTGCATCGCATATTCGTTTCTGACGCATGAAACGATTATCGACCTTGCATGGCAGCGCGCCATTAAGCCGGCATTGCTGGCCGAATATCCTGAGACAACTCCGGCGGAACTTCGCTTGGCGCATGCTTATGCATACGGCGGTTCCGCGATTCAGGATACGGGCTATTATCCCTTCGGCCATGAGATGTTCAGCAATCTGACGCACTATATCCGCACGGGAGACTTCATCACATTCATGATTCACGACGCGCGCAACGTGAACGAGCTCGCGTTCGCACTGGGCGCGCTATCGCATTACTCGGGCGACACTATCGGTCACCAGGACGCGGTCAATCCCTCGACGGCGATTGAGTTTCCCAAGCTTGAAAAAAAATATGGGCCGGTAGTGACTTACGATGAGAGCCCGCATGGCCATATCCGTACCGAATTTGCATTCGATATCAACCAGCTAAGCCGGGAGCGTTTTGCCCCTTCGGGGTACCTGCGGAGCGTTGGACTGCTGGTGCCGCGGCGCGTGCTGGAGCAGGCATTTTTTCAGAGCTATGGGCTGCGGCTGCACGACATTCTTGGCAACGAGACTGCGGCCTTTCACAGTTATCAATTCTCGGTCCGGAGGCTGCTGCCGAAGGTAGCTTATGCCGAGGTCCTGCTGCACCGGAAGAGATTTCCTCCGGATCAGCCTACGACCGCGTTTCAAGAGTTCGACGGGCGCCTGAAGCAGGCGGACCAGGAGAATGGGTGGTACAAATTCCGCCGCAAAAAAGCAAGCATTTCGACGCGAGTGATGGCCGGGTTGATCTTCATCCTGCCTAAAGTAGGCGCACTTTCCGATCTCGCGATCAAGGGCCCCAACGAAGACACCGGGACGAAATATGTAGAGAGCGTAAATCGCTGTGTCGACGAATATTCAAAGCTGATAGCCCAGGTGGCGCAGAAGGGTCAGGACGGATTTCACCTGGAAAATGTCGATCTGGATACCGGCTATAAAATCCGCCCTGGAACCTACAGACTGACGGACGAGACCTATGCCAAGCTGCTCGATCGACTGACACGGAAGGATCCGTATCGGCATACCCCATCGGAGTTGCGGCAGAACGTGCTGGACTATTACTCCGATCCGAACGCGCCGATTACCACGAAGAAGCATCCGCGGCAATGGAAGAGGGTACAAAAAGAGCTGGCGATCCTGAGTGCGAAGCCGTAAGCTGGCGTCGGACCTGCAGTTTCCCGGAGATTCATCGATGAACGATCAGCTCAGCTCAGCAGCGGCACAGGATTTTTCGAATTCGCTCGCGGGTCACTATTTTGGAACTATTATGGCGGATCCTCCATGGCAGTTTCAGAACCGGACGGGCAAGATCGCGCCCGAGCATAAGCGGCTTTCCCGCTATGGAACGATGAGTCTCGAAGAGATCGAGGCGCTTCCAGTCTCACTTGCTGCGGCGGAAACTGCTCATCTGTATCTGTGGGTTCCCAACGCCCTTTTGCCGGAGGGAATTGCGGTGATGCGGGCCTGGGGATTTCGCTACAAGAGCAATCTGATATGGCACAAGATTCGCAAGGACGGCGGCTCCGATGGCCGAGGCGTCGGCTTCTATTTCCGTAACGTAACTGAGATTATTCTCTTTGGTGTCCGCGGAAAGAATGCGAGAACCTTGCAGGCAGGCCGCACCCAGGTTAACTATCTCTCCAGCCGAAAACGCGAACACTCCCGCAAGCCGGATGAACAGTACTCCATTATTGAATCCTGCAGCGCAGGCCCGTATCTGGAGCTATTTGCCCGGGGCGAACGCAAGAACTGGACGAGTTGGGGCCATCAGGCGGACGGTAGTTATGCCCCTACGTGGGACACTTATGCAAACCACTCCCGCTCTTCTTCCGGCATCACGGCGCCGGCTTGAGCCGGTGCGAAGGATGTGGCGCCCTCATCTTGTGGTGATTCTAGAATTCACACTTGGTCGATTGGGAAGCTCCTATTGAGAACGGTAGATCTCGGCAACACGATCCAGGGTATCGATTTCGCTTATAGGTTTGTCATCGCGGATGCGCACGATGCGTGGAAAGCGCAATGCGAAGCCGCTGTCATGCCGATCCGAGCGCATGACATTGTTGAAGGCGACTTCGAGCACAATCCGCGGCTCCACAGAGCGTACACTGCCGAAGTTTTCCGTAGTGTGTTCTAAAAAGAATGCAGTCAATGTTGCAATCTCGGCATCTGTCACGCCGGAGTAGGCTTTACCTACATTTCTAAGCCTGTCGCCATCGCGCACCGCGAAGGTGTAATCGCTCAGCAGGCCCGCTCGCTTGCCGTGTCCGTACTCGGCTGCGGTCACGACCACGTCCAGGGTGGCGAGTTCGCGTTTCAACTTCAGCCACGCTAAACCGCGCCGCCCCGGCTGGTATACGCTGCGGAGATCTTTCAGCATTACGCCTTCGTTCCCCCGCGCTCGCGCGTCCACATAGGTCTGCTCCAGTTGCTCCACGCTCTCAAGTTGAATAGCCGGGGCAAGCAGCAGCCGGGGAAATGCGGTCTCAGGCGGCGTTTCGAACTGCAGACTCGACTGCTGGGATGGGGAGACGGGAAGGAGTGGCCGGCTTGCGGCTCTGGTTCTTGACTGATCGCGCAACACCAACTCCTCGAGCGCCAGCCGCCGTTGGCTCAGAGGCTGCTGCAGTGTGAGTTCGCCCCGGAGATAGAGCAGGTCGAAGGCCATAAAAACTACCGGCGCGGCCTCGCACATCTCGGCCGTTACCCGCTTTCGTCCCAACCTGGGTTGCAGAGATGTGAAGGGCAGAGCACGCCCGGAGTTCAGGTCCCAGGCGATGATTTCGCCGTCCAGAATCAGCGGCTCGGGAAAGCCTGCGAATGCCTGGACAATTTCCGGGAAGCTCACGCCAATAGCCTCCCGCGATCGTGAAAAGATAGCAACCCGCTGCGGCTGCTGCGGATCGCCACAGTGAATTTGCGCCCTGATCCCGTCGTACTTGTCCTCTAATTGCGCCTCCAATTGAATCGCCATTTGCGGGCCAACTTCAAGGGTGGGTTCCGTGCTCTTGCGACTTCCTCCTCGCGAAGTCTTTTGTTGCGAGAATCTCTCCAGCGCCTCCTCTACTGTGTCGACCGGGCTGGCCAGCATGAATCCTAGAGGATGGAAGAGCTTCATTCGCGCCTGGTCCAAGCTGTGCCGTGACGCCAACGCGACAACCTCCGGCAAGCTGCCGGTCAGCATCATTGCCAATCTCACCTGCGCTACTCCGGCATCGAAGGCGGCGGCGATTGCTTCTTCCACCAAACTCGCCTGAACACCGGTGCGCATGTCGCCCAGAATGACCTTGATCAAGTACTTGACTTCGAGTGGTGCCGCCCGCTGGAAGAGTCCGAATACCAGACGCTGCTTGACAGCCGGTTTGGATGCCGCGGCGATCTCTGCAAATGCGCTTCTGACGTCAGAAAGCGTGAGCGTAGGTGGGACAGAGCGAGTTGCCGGCTTTTCATTCAGCAGGTCAACAGCAGCTCCGCCTAAATCTCCGTGCCGCAGATAAGCCGCGTGCATCGCCGCCTGTCCAGCCGCGGTAAGTTCAGCCAAAACCCGCGACAGGAGCGCCCCTCCCACATTCAACCGGCGAACGTCTGTCTCCGTAAATGGAAGGCCGGCTAGATATAACACTGCCGTTGCCGCATCCTCGATATCCAGCGAGCGGATATACTGGGCGATGAGAGCCCGCTTCTCCAGCTTGCCGCTGGCTGCCGTCAGTTGCTCGCATAGCTCCGCGAATTGCATTAGAGCGCCAGCCATTCGTGCTTCTCCGATAAGTTTCGTCGCCGCCTAAGCAGGCGCCCTGCTAAAATAGGTTTAGATGCTTGTGAGCCGCCATAACCCGGTTTTCTCCCAGCACGCTCTCCTCTAGCGGCTCCCGCCGCGTACTGCCTTTTTCTCTTCGCATTCCTTTCTAATACTCAAGATACTTCCGCCTCTCATACGGCCGTAAAAGGAAACCTAACATGTTGGATCGACTGGAGCAGATTGAATCGCGCTACGAAGAGCTTGGCCGCCAGCTCGCCGAACCTGATATTGTCAACGACCAACAGAAATACCAGAAGACGGCCAAGGCGCATCGCGACATGGAAGCGATTGTAGACAAATACCGCGAGTACAAGCGCGTGCAGCAAGGGATCGCAGATGCAAAAAGCATGCTTGCGGACGGCGATGCGGAGCTTGTCGCGATGGCCCAGGAAGAGCTTGAACAATTCGAGCAGAAGCTTGCGGTGATTGAGGATTCACTCAAAGTGCTGCTGCTTCCCCGCGATCCCAATGACGAAAAGAACGTCATTCTGGAAATCCGCGCCGGCACCGGCGGGGATGAAGCCTCGCTCTTTGTCGCTGAGATCTTCCGTATGTATTCGCGATTCGCCGAGCAGCACCGCTGGAAGGTTGAGGTCCTTTCCCGGTCCGAATCGGGAGTTGGCGGCCTTAAGGAAGTTATCGCCATCATCGAGGGCAACCGCGTTTACTCGCAGCTCAAGTACGAGAGCGGAGTACACCGTGTGCAGCGCGTGCCGGCTACGGAGACCCAAGGACGGGTCCACACCTCGGCCGTTACTGTTGCCGTGCTGCCTGAAGCCGAGGAGGTCGATGTCAAGATCGAGCCCAAGGACATTCGCATCGATACCTTCTGCTCTTCCGGTCCGGGAGGCCAGTCGGTGAATACCACGTACTCCGCCGTGCGTATAACCCACCTGCCCACCAATACGGTAGTCAGTTGTCAGGATGAAAAGTCGCAGATCAAGAATCGCGAGAAGGCGATGCGCGTCCTCCGCGCCCGGCTCTATGAGGTCGAAATGGAGCGCCAGCAAGAGGCGCTGGCCAAGGAACGTAAGCAGCAGGTGGGGAGCGGCGACCGCAGCGAGAAGATCCGCACGTACAACTTCCCCCAGAATCGCCTCACCGACCATCGCATCGGGCTGACAAATCACCAGCTCGCCGAGGTCATGGAGGGCAGGCTTCAGCCCACCATCGATGCTCTCACTGCCCATTTTCAGGCTGAGCTTCTGAAAGCCGATACAGTCACTGCGGCATAACGTGGCGGTGACGGTTCACCAGGCGCTCGATGCGGCTGCAGGACGGATTCGCGGTGTATCGGAGCCAGGTTCGCGCAATTCGCGGCGCGATGCCGAGCTGCTTCTTCAGCACATTTTGGGCTGCAGCCTGGCTGTGCTTCTAACCCATCCGGATCGTCCGCTCTCCCCAGTTGAATTGGATCAGTACGAATCCGCGGTCACGCGCCGCGTTCGCGCTGAGCCGATCCAGTACATAGTCGGCGAGCAGGAGTTTTTCGGTTTAAGCTTTCGTGTGACGCCGGACGTGCTGATTCCCCGGCCTGAGACCGAACATCTGGTGGAAGCTTTGCTCGAACGCGTTCCCCGGGATGCGGCTGTGCAGCTTGCGGATGTGGGCACAGGCTCGGGCGCCATTGCTGTCGCCTTGGCGCATGCGCTGCCTCGATCCGAGCTGGTGGCTCTCGATATCTCCCAGGCAGCGCTTGCTGTCGCCCGGCAGAATGCGGATCGCCACGGAGTCTCCCAGCGGATACGCTTTCTGCATTCTGATCTATTGACTGGTTTATCTACCGATCCAGCCCGCAAAAGTTTCGACGCCGTGCTGTCGAATCCTCCCTACGTCGCCGAGGGTGAAGTGCTCGAGCCGCAGGTCCGCGACTACGAACCGCGCTCCGCCCTGTTTGCCGGACCTACGGGCCTGGAGGTTTACGAGCGGCTGATTCCCCAGGCAAAGGGTATCTTGAAACCCGGCGGGTGGCTGATGATGGAGATCGGCCAAGGCCAGCGCGCCGGGCTTTTGCACCTGCTTGAAGGTTGGACAGATGTGAGCTTCGCCGACGATCTCCAGGGGATTCCGCGCGTTGCGATCGCCCGGCGATAACGGCTGAACGGAAATCTTGGCAGGTTTTGCCATCTACATCTTCAGTGACGGCGCTTTTCCTGAACGTAGGCGTGCAATCCTGCCCACCGCCATCGAAGCTGCGGCTTTCATGGCCGCCGTCATATTGCGGGCATCGGCTATATTCTTGCCGGCGATATCGAACGCGGTTCCGTGATCGACCGAGGTTCGGATGATGGGGATACCAAGCGAGATGTTGACGGTCTCCTCAAAATTGATCAGCTTCATGGGTATGTGGCCTTGATCGTGATACATGGCCACGATGAGGTCAAAAGCGCCGCGAGCTCCCTTGAGGAAGACTGTATCCGGCGCGACAGGTCCTTCACAGAGCATTCCCCTCGCCTTCGCCTGCTCGACCGCCGGCCGGATGAATTCAATGTCCTCCGAACCGAAGAGGCCATTCTCGCCGGCGTGGGGATTCAGGCCACAGACCGCGATGCGGGGGCTCTGTTTGCCCATCAGTTGCATTGCTTCGAAGCCCAGCTCAATTGTCCTCACGATACGATCCCGGTTCAGATCCACCGCCTTACGCAGAGGGATGTGCGTGCTGACATGAATCACAGACAGCCGGTCGTTCCAGAGCAACATGCGGGAGTCTTTGGCGCCGCAGAGCTGAGCAATGTACTCGGTGTGTCCGGAGAAGTGCTCACCGGAGAGGGTGACGGCCTCTTTGTTTAAAGGTGCGGTAACCATCGCATCCGCTTGGCCTGCCAGACACATTTCCGTAGCCACGCGGACATAGTTCATCGCGGCCCTGCCGTACTCGGCTCGCAACGCGCCGGTTTGGACCGGACCGGCGCCTAATAGAGCCGGATCGACTGCATCGACAATTTCCAGGCCGGTCAGGATATCCGGAGACAGTTCGCACTGCGCAGCGGTGGAAACAAGCACGCTCTGATTGCCGACGATCTTCCATTCCGCGAGCGCGCGAACCGCTGGATGCTCCAGCGACTTCAGAATAACCTCCGGACCAATGCCTGCCGGATCTCCAATCGTAACCGCCAAGGTGGGCTTCATCGAATCGTTTCCTTTTGTAATCTCTTTCGATTATCGTGTACCGTGTTTTCCGGCGCGGCTGACAGCCTCCGGATGCAGTGCGAAAGTGCGTCCGGGGCGCCAAAGGCTCCGGACTTGGTGACCACGGGAAGGCCATCGGCTGCTCCTCCGCAAATCTCACCCTGAGGAATTCCCGGAAGCACCTCGGCACAGGAACGGATGCTCTTCGTCTCAAGAGCATCCAGAATGTGCAGGGCTGTATCTCCTCCCGTCAGGATTAGTCCCCCGCATAAATCTATGCGGATCGACTTCGCGAACTCCCGCAGGGTCGCTGTCTCCAATTGCTTCCGTTCCAGCAGCAGGACCACGTTGCGTTGCCTGTCGAGGGCCGCATTGGCCATTCGATAGCCATCGCAGCCGGCATTTACGATTGCGGCGTGTTCCTGATTCTTAAGATGGCTCAACTGTTGTAAGGTGACGACGTGATCGGATCCGACACAAAGCAGTAGCGGCTTTCGCGTGCTGGCAACGGCAGTCCTGCTCTTAGAGACCGGCCCGAGAGTAGAGGCGATCGCCTGCGCCAAACCGCCGGATCCGGCCCAAAGCAGACCATCGATTCCGGCGGAAGCTTCAACCACGGTACGCAGACCGCTTTCGCTTAAGGTATCCGGAATAAGAACCTCGATTCCCTGTTCAATTGCTTGTGCGAAGCGAATGCCGAGTTCCTGCTTTGGCAATGCCGGAATCGCAGCGCAGCGCAAACCTGCAAGATGCCCGGCAATCCCGATCGGCAGGCCGCCTCCATCGATGTGGAGCTTGCCATCACGGACGATTCTGCCCAGCGCGGGAAATGCCGGAGTCAATAACGTGATCCTCGGCTGAAGCACGGCGCGCGCGGCCGCCAGTTCCGCCGCGATATTGCCTCGCATCATCGAATCGATTTTCTTGACGATGCGTCTCGCACCCCATTTCCTTGCATTTTCACATGCATGCGCGGTTCGCGCGGCTGCCTCTGCAGGGCTGCTGCAACGGGTATCGCTATTGATGGAAAATACCTCGCAGTCCGCTGGAGGATGCGCGTCGAAATGCAATCCGGTATAGGTCCGCCTGCCCGTCTCGGCAAAATAGACCGCCGCATCGCAGGCGCCGGTGAGGTCATCGGCGACGATGACGGCGCGGTCCACACTATCATTTGGCTCGGGCAAAACCATTAGAGTGAGATGGGATTTTGTCATATCCGGATTGACAACAGTCAGGGCCATGATATCCCCTTCCGAGAAGCCGATCCTTTCAGCTCGCAGAGAGTTGTAGGGTGGCCGTCGCTCATGGCGTTGATACCAAGAGCGGAGAACCCGGCTCACAAAGCCGGCGCAGCCTGGGTCGCGATTACATGTCAAAAGTCAGCCCCAGGCAAGACATGCCGAATAGGAGGTCCTTTGTGAAGAGAAGATCGTTCCTGCATGGGCTCGCAGCCTTGGTCCCAGCAGCGTCGGTGCTGGGCCACTACTCGGCTGTTGCGGCTCCGCTAAACAAGAAGGTGAAGATTACCGATTTAAAAGCGATGGTTGTAGGCAGGCCCGGAGGCAATGTCCTGGTTCGCATTGATACCGACGCAGGTGTCACCGGATACGGTGAAGCGTATTGGGGCCCCGGCGTGAAAGACGTGATGATGGGCTACCTGCGCGACGCTATCATGGGCGAGGACCCGTTGGACATCGACCCGCTCTACACCAAGATGATTGTGCGGACCGGGGGAGCGGGCGCGATTGGCGGCGTAACCATCACCGCGATCAGCGGCGTCGAAATTGCGCTCTGGGACCTGGCCGGCCGGCTGCTTGGCCAGCCGGTGTGTAAGCTGCTGGGCGGTCAATACCGCACCGGTGTGCTGGCCTATCTCACCAGCAGCCCCCCGGATTTTCTTGACTCTGCGTCGTGCCGCGAGTGGGCGGCCATGGTGAAGGAACACCGGTATGGCTTTACGGCTGTCAAGACAGACATTCGGCGCCTGGGGTATCCCAACGAGAATCTTTACGAGACTGTGCTCGAGAGTCCACATGGCTATAACCGCCAATTGACGAATGAAGATCTGGACAATAACGCCAAGGGCTTCGCAAATGTCCGGGAAGCGTTGGGACCGGATTTTGGGATCGCGGTACATACGCATTGGGAATTGGACTGGTCCGACGCGCTGAAGCTGGCGCGCGCGGTTGCCCCCATGCGGCCCATGTGGCTTGAGGATGCGCTGCCTCCCGATTTTTCCGATTCCTGGGTCAAGCTTACGGAGGAATCGCCCACGCCCATTCTCACGGGTGAGAATCTTTACACCCGCCGGGGTTTCATGCCCTTTATCGTCCATCAGGGCTGCCACATAGTTCAGATCGATATACCCAAGTCCGGCGGATTGCTCGAATCGAAAAAGATTGCGGACTTAGCCGATATCTTCGATATGCCTGTGTGCGCCCATAATGCAATTGGGCCGCTAGGCTGCATTGCGTCTGCACATTGCGCGGCTTCCATGCGCGATTTCAAAGCTCACGAACTAGCTCTTAGTCCCTCGATTGGTCCAACAGCCTCAAAAACCGGCGAGCTGACGTGGGGCTTTTATCAGGGAGACCCATCGAAAGCCTGGGAACAATTTGTCATCCATGACGGCCCGCTGGTCAAGGACGGTAGAATTCTGGTGCCGGATAAGCCGGGGCTCGGCGTGGAACCGAACCCCGACTATGTACGCGGACATCTCGCCCCCGGGGAGATATGGTGGGGGTAGAGCATTTCACAGTTGTCGGCGCAGGCATTCCGTCACAGAATGCCTGCAGAAAGCCAAATCTAACAAAATCACAGTAACTGTGAAAATGCTCTCGAGATGACATCACCACATGAAGCGCAGCGCAATTTGAAGCTGCCGCGCCGAGTTTCCCTGCGAAGTAATTTGGCCAAAGGTAGAGGTACCGAACTGATTGTTCGGACCATTGAACTCCGGGGTGTTGAAGGCATTGAACGCCTCCGCCCGGAACTGGGCCCTCAAGTACTCCTTATAAACAGGCACCGTCTTGAAGAGTGATAGATCCCAATTTGACTCGTTGGGGCCGCGCATTGGGAGAAACCGGCTAACGTTGCCGAAAGTAAACTGAGGGGCTATGGAGAATGCGGCCGGGTTGATAAAGTGGTCCAGTTTTGAGTTGAGGCCGCCCGGCGTTTTTGGTGAGACTCCTGTGAAATTGGGCCGCTGGCCAGGGTAGCCAAAAGCGGAATTGAAATTCTGGTTCTGGACAATGGGGATGGGAAACCCTGTGCGGTAAATCGCAACTCCGTTGATTTGCCAACCACCCAGCAGGCCGTCCACCACCGCATTGCTGTTGTTCAGAAAGTCCTGGCCTCTGCCAAATGGCAGTGCATACGTGATTGCCGTAGCGAAGACGAGCGGGGCATTGAACTGGGATAACGAGCGCTCGGCCTCGAGATTAAACGGATTTTGAACTCCGGAGGGGCTGGGCATCAACACATTCCCGGAGCTGGCATAATCGAAGCTTTTCGCCCATGTCAGCGTAGCGAGAAAGGTAACTCCGTGGCTGATGCGGTTCTGCGCCTTAATCACCAGCGAATCGTAACGGGACCGGTTCAGGTCAGTAGCAGAAAAGGTTACGTTGCCGAAAGCGGTGTAAGGAAGGAGCAATTGATAGGCGGGGATAGTAGCGCTTCCGATCACGCCAGTGCCTCCCTTACCGTAGAAGGGATTCGCAACCGCTTTGTTCAATTGAGTGCCTTGAGAAAAGAACGTCGTACCCAGCACATTTTGGTTTTGGTCCCAAGGGAGATGGGTCCCGCGCGATCCCAGATACCCGACCGAGAGGGCGATTCCGCTGGGGAGCTGACGCTGGACATCAAACGAATACTGCTGAATATAAGGAGACTTCGCAGTCGGAGACCAGACCGAGACGTTCTGGCCGATTCCAGTGAGGGCGCCTGCCGACGTACCGACCGGCCCGATAAGGCCGCTTGGGAAGGGATTGGAAAGCGAATTCGCCGAGGTTGCAAAGCCGTTGTTTGTGGCAACGTATGGTGTGGTTGCAGAAAAAGCCGCCGGGGCATAAGGACTGCCAAGAGTCGACTGCGGCGCCCAAATGATGCCGTAGCCGCCGCGGAGGACTGTCTTTTCGTCTATTTGGTACGCGGCGCCAATGCGTGGCCCCAATTTATTCAGGTTGGGATCGCCAACGCCCACCGGATTCGCGCCTTGACCGGCAAATCCAAGCACTCCATACGTGGTGTATCCGCTGAGCGATGACAAGGGATTGATAGCTTGCTCATTGAAATTCACGTAGTTCCGATTTTGACTTTCCCTGAAGCCGAGCTCCCTCTCCCAGCGCAAGCCAAGATTTACAGTAAGCCGTGGGTTCACATGAACATCGTCTTGACCGAAGACCGAGTAATAGTGGGTATAATCCGTCAGCTTCTCAACGAGTATCGTGTCCCCTAGCTCCGGATAGCCGAGCAACATATCCGCCAGATCCGCGCCAGTGCCCGAAATGGCTTTGGTAGGGGTGGATTGGGTAAAGACGCCGTTGAAGGTAAAAGAACCGGACATATCGCCATAAGAAGATCCGGTCACCGCGATGAGCCGGAAATCGAAGCCCGCTTTGAGATTTTGGCGGCCGCGAGTCTTCGAGATCATCGTGGAAAAGTTCTTACTATAAAGATTCACGTTGGAGTGATTTGAATTGCCGAGTGAGTCTCCGGCCAGGATTGTCGAGGTATAGATGTTCGGGAAGGCATGTCCCTGCATCTGGGAAACGTAAGAAGCGGGGAAACCCAGGGTAGTCGGGTCGAAGCCCTCAACTTCGCTCGTGGTGTAGAAATGATTCGGAAAACGGTTCTGACCATATCGAATAGCCAATACCGCGGTCGGTGAAATCGTAATCAGATTGTTCACGGCGGTAACATCTTCTTTGCGTCCCAGGGTCCATTGGTCTGGCGCCGCGGGTCCGCCGAAATAATTGGCGCCGGGCTCTGAAGTTACGCAATGCAGATAGCTCACGCTGGCGTGCCACCAACTGAACAACTGCTCATCCACCTTATAAACGTACTGCCTCGCTCGATCGGAAATTGAAGAGCTGCCCGTGATATCGTTCTGTCCGTAGAAGCTGGGTGCCGTGGTGGGAGCAGGATAGTAGCTTGCAATATTGCTGCCGACAGCATTGATTCTGCTGGCTGGGATCTTGTTGTTCGGGAAAGGCTGGCGGGTGTAGGAGCCATCTGCATTCTGTACCGTGGTCAAGGGGTCGTAGATGACCAGCGGCGCTCCGCTGGCGGTCACCGAGCGGGAAAAATCGCCGCTCTTCTCTGCCTGGGTGGGAACATAGAATCTACTTGAGGCTGCCGAACCGTCGTTATAACCTTCCAGAGCAAAAAACCAGAATGTCTTGCCCCTCCCGTCGTAAATCTTTGGAATCCAAACTGGGCCGCCCAGAAAGCCTGCCCAATTATCGTTCGGTATGGAACCAAGGGGAATGCCGGCTGCATTGTTAAAAAACAGGTTCGCATCCATGGCGTTGCGGCGGATGGCGCCGTACGCGGCTCCATGAAGTTGATTTGTTCCGGACTTTAAAATGGTGTTATATACGCCTCCACCGGTTCGTCCCATCTCGGCATCATAGGTGTTGACCTGAAGCTTTACGTCCTCCACCGCTTCTATAGTTGGGATGATGATCGGGCGATTGTCCCAATCGCTGATAGACACTCCGTCGAGAAGATAGTTACCCTGGTTTGACATTCCACCGCCCACAGAGGTCAGAGCTGTTGTGCTCTGGTCCTCCATGCGGTTCATGACGGGATCGCCAAACATGATCACATTTTGCGCCAGCTTGGCCATAATGAATGGATTGCGTCCGATATTTGGAAGGGCCTCCAGATTCCTGCCGCTGAGATCCTGACCCGTCGACGCGTTCTCAGTCTCAATCACAGAAGCGCCTCCTTGGACCTCGACGGTCTGCGCCACTCTGCCAATCTCAAGCGTCAGATCGAGGCTGACTTGCTGTTGAACGGGAATATACACATTGGTGTGCACCAGCTTTTCGAATCCTGTAACTTCAGCCGCAACAGAATAAGTGGATGGAATTACGTCGTTAAAAACATACTCACCGTCGGCCGAGGACACCGTTTCCCGGCTGATGCCGGTAGACTGATCGGTCAGAGAAACTTTTGCGTTCGGCACCGCAGCGCCCTTCTGGTCCTTAACGATCCCGCTAAGACCTCCATAGTAGGATTGGCCGAGCAGTATCTGCGGCGTGATCGCCGCAAATAGCAGGATTGCCAGCGTTGCGCGTTTAAGTCCCCGCCGAATGCGGGGCTGGGCCCCGGCTAAGAAGCCATTTGCGAGACCAACCAATAATTTCATGTGCTCCTCCGTAGATTCTGAGTTTCAAGATTTTGGCGCCAGTTTTCCTCTGTCCCTGCATAAACCATCCGAACTTAGTTGGACAAGACAGATGAAAGCAGCGCCGTTCTCAGTTATTCGAAGGAGAGGGCGGAAGAGTTAAGCCGTATTGCTTTTTGAAGTCATCTATTGCCGAGCGTTTCATCGATCCATCCTCGGCCAACGCTCGGATCGCAGCGAAGGCGATGCTTAGATGATCGACCCCGAAGAATTTGCGCAGCGCGGCGCGTGTGTCGCTTCGCCCGAACCCGTCGGTGCCCAGAGTGATATACCTCCGCGGAATCCAGGTTCGGATCAAATCCGCAACTGCGCGCACGTAATCGCTGGCGGCAATTATAGGTCCCGCCGTCGGCTGGAGACATCGCTCTATCCACGACTGCCGTCCTTGATCGTCCGGGAAAAGTTCCCGTTCCCGCTCCGCCTTGAGGCCGTCCCGCCGAAGCTCGGTGAAGCTGGTTACGCTCCACACATCCGCCGCGATCTTCCAATCACTCTCTAAAAGCTCAGCGGCGGCGATCGCTTCCCGCAAAATGGCTCCCGAGCTCAGCAATTGGACATGCAATCCGTTCCTCTCCCGGCTTTCGCGGAAAGCAGTACATTCCGCGCAGAATGCCTTCATCCGCTCCATCCGGCAGCGCCGGATGAGCGTAGTTTTCATTCATGACGGTCAGGTAATAGAACACGTCTTCCTGTTTCTCCAACATGGACCGCATGCCCGCCTCCACGATGGTGGCAAGCTCATAAGCAAAACAAGGGTCATAAGCGCGGCAGCTAGGTATGGTGGAAGCTATCAGGTGACTGGTCCCATCCTGGTGTTGCAACCCTTCGCCCGCTAAAGTGGTGCGCCCCGATGTGGCTCCTATTAGAAAGCCCCGGGCCCGGGAATCCGCTGCAGCCCAAATCAGGTCGCCCACCCGCTGGAAACCAAAGATCGAATAGAAAAGATAGAAGGGCAGCGTCGAGATCCCGTGATTGCTGTAGGAGGTGCCCGCTGCGATCCAAGAGGAAAGCGCCCCCGCTTCATTGATGCCCGTTTGCAGCATCTGGCCGTCGCGTGACTCCTTATAGTGAAGCAGCTCGGCCTGATCCTGTGGCTCGTAAAGCTGCCCGCACGGCGAGTAAATGCCAACCTGCCGGAAGAGCGGTTGCATGCCGAAGGTCCGCGCCTCATCGGCGACGATGGGAACAATTGCGTCCCTGAACGGCGCGCTCTTAAGGAGACTGGACAAGATCCGAACCAGGGCCACGGTGCTGGACATTACCCGCGGTTCAGACTGCAAGGCAAACGCGGCGAACTCAGTGCGGCTGGGCACGCTCACGCTGTGTGCCCGGGTGGTCCTTGCCGGCAAGCAACCGCCGAGCGCCTGCCGCCGCTCCCGCAGATAGCGCATCTCCGGCGTGTCAGGAGAAGGGCGATAAAAACGAGCGCCGATTGCATCCTCATCGCTCAGGGGCAGAGCGAAACGGTCCCGGAACCACAGCAGCCCCTCCTCATCGAGCTTCTTCTGTTGATGGGCGGACATCCGGCTCTCTCCCCAGCGTCCCAGCCCGTAACCTTTTTTTGTGTGCGCCAGAACGACAGTCGGCTGGCCGGCGTGCCGCCTGGCGGCGTCGAATGCCGAATAGATCTTAACCGGATCATGCCCTCCTCTTGTCAGCCCGTCGATTTGCTCATCCGATAGATGGGATACGAGGCTGCGCAGCTCCGCCGTCTTGCTGAAAAATCGTTCACGATTGTAGGCTCCATTGTTAGCCCCGTAGCTCTGGAACTCTCCGTCAACTGTTTCGTGCAGGGTTTGCAGAATTGTGCCGTTCTTGTCGCGAGCGAAGAGATCATCCCAGCCGGCGCCCCACAACAGCTTAATGACGTTCCAACCCGCTCCCGCGAAAAGCCGCTCCAATTCCCGCACGATCGAGCCATTGCCGCGGACGGGTCCATCCAAGCGCTGCAGGTTGCAGTTCACCACAAAAATCAGATTGTCCAGGTTCTCTCGCGCCGCGAGAGTCAGCCCCGCGACCGATTCGGGCTCGTCCATTTCTCCATCGCCCACGAAGGCCCACACCTTGCGGCCGGAGGCCTCAAGAATCCGCCGGTTCTGCAAATAGCGCATAAATTGCGCCTGATGGACCGCATTGATGACGCCCAGTCCCATCGATCCGGTCGGAAATTGCCAGAAATCGGGCATGAGCCGGGGATGCGGATAGGAAGACAAACCCTTCCCTCCCACCTCGCGCCGATAGTTCGAGAGTTGATCCTCCGTCAGCCTTCCTTCGAGAAAGGCGCGAGCATAGACGCCGGGCGATGAGTGAGGCTGAAAGAAAACCAGGTCAGCTCTTGATTGGCTGCTTCGATCTTCGCCATTCCCGCCGTCACCGCGGAAGAAGTGTTGAAATCCGACTTCGAACAGGTTCGCCGCCGACGCATAACTAGCGAGGTGGCCGCCAAGCTCCGAACTCGCCCGGTTGGCGCGAACCACCATCGCCAGCGCATTCCAGCGCACGATTGCGGTAATCCGGCTCTCGATCTCCAGATCACCCGGATATACCGGCTCGTTTTCCGGGCTAATGGTATTGCAGTATGGGGTATCGAGAGGCACGCGTGGATCCATGCCGCGGCGTCCGGCATGGGTGAGCAGACTTCGAATCAACTCTTCGCAGCGTTTTGGACCACGCAGGCAAAAGACATCGTCCAGAGCTTCGAGCCACTCGCAAGTCTCCACCGCATCGTTTTCTTCAACGCTTCTGGGATCGATGGTCTGCAATATCGCCAATACCTTACCCCAAATTCGTTCAAGGAATAAGCCAGCGAACGAAATACTATACGAGAGCCGCGAAATAGGATGCTTATTCCGTGTGACGAGAGTGCATGACACAGAATAATATGCTGCCATTCAATCATTTACCGGCATAGGTTAGTCAAAAATTGGGTTTCATGCTGCATTCTTGCGTTTCCGGTTCATCCGCATGCCGTTTGCTGGTTGTTCCGCAGCGGACCGTAGGGCGTTCTCCCCGCCCGGCCTCGTATGGTATTCGATTCTTAAGCCTCAAGAACGCAGCCGTTGGCAGCTTATGCTATAAGCTGGAGTGCTTACCGCATGACATATCGTCATTCGGTGCATTAATACGCCAATTAAGCATCCCGTTGCGGCGCAAAAGGGTTAGGATTTTTAGGTTGTTTACAGGTTGAAGCGCGTGGAGGTGAACCTTTACATCTTTTCGCGCTTCCTATCTCTTCGAGTAACCTGACCCGCACGAGAGGAAACACAACTGCACATAACTCAAATTAAATGGATGCGAGCAACTCTCTGACTCAGGCCTTTGCCCAGGGTTATCGGAGTTGATCTTCCGTGACCCATGGAATTGTTCCTGATGCCGATTCTGCTGCATTCATGGGTAAAAAGAGCACGCCATGCTTTACGGGCCGCTAAATCGAAGCATACAATTGGAGGCTGATTTTGGATGGATCTCAACGGAAATCTCTTCCGCTTTGATTTCGAAGCCTGCAAATGCATTTTGCGAATCTTGATTCTATCGATTGGAAGATCCTGACGGAATTACAGGAGAACGCCCGCCTCGCCAACGTCGACCTCGCGGAAAGGGTCAACTTGTCCCCATCTCCCTGTCTGGCGCGGGTCCGGCGGTTAGAGCGCGATGGTTTCATCCGCCGTTATGTCACGCTACTGGATCCCGAATCGGTGGGCCTTGGAGTGAACGTCTTTGTCCAGGTTCGTCTGGAAAAGCAGGTCGAGGCAAGTCTGGTGGCGTTTGAGAGGGCAGTCGCGAAACGTCCTGAAGTGATGGAGTGCTACCTGATGACTGGCAACTCGGATTATTTGCTCCGGGTTGTGGTATCGGACCTGCATGAGTTCCAAATGTTTGTCACGGCCGTATCAAAGATCCCGGGAGTCGGCAACATTCAGTCAAGCGTCGCGCTGAAACAGGTGAGGTACAACACCGCGCTTCCCCTCGCCGTCAATGGGGAAACATAGAACGGCTGCATCGGGCTCAGCGGCTCGCTTTACAATAATAGTCAACATGCTGGCGCGCAAACCGCACGCGAGCAAGGTCATTCGCGCTTCTGATGCCCGTCTTCTGATGCCGCGGAACGTGGCCTGGAGGTATTGCTCATGGACCGTAGAAACTTCCTGCAAAGCGCGCTCGCGCTTGCGGGCGCTGCCAGCATTTCAACACCAAGCCTTCCTGCTTTTGCCGAACAACTTCACGTTTCCACCCCGCCGATGCCGGACAACAGCCTGTTCGACACGAACGAAGATGAATACTGGAAGCAGATTCGACGGCAATTCATTATTCCCACAGACGAGATCTTCCTTAACAACGGTACTATCGGCTCCTGTCCCCTTCCGGTTTTGAAGACGGTTTTCGATACCTATTACAAGACCGAAGCGCTCGATCCCGTGGATCCCGAGGACTGGCCGATTTGGGGATACTTCCCGTCGAACGAAGTGCGCGATCCGCTGGCGCAGTTTCTAGGAATTACGCGAGACGAGCTCGCGCTCACTCGCAATGCCACCGAATCCAACAGCTACATGGCGAATGGTCTCGATCTGAAGCCGGGAGACGAGGTTTTAATCAGCAATCAGGAACACCCCAGCGGCCAAGGGCCATGGAGGCTGAGGGCGAAACGGTACGGCATCGTCATCAAAGAGTACGAAATCCCCAAGCCGTTGACTGATGCTTCCGATCTACTCAATCGCATCAACGATGCGATCACGCCGCGCACACGGATTCTGTTCACCAGCCACATCACGACCACTACAGGCGTGGTTCAACCCGTCAAGCAGATCTGCGATCTGGCGCGTACCAAGGGATTGGTTTCCATGATTGACGGTGCTCAGGTTTCAGGAGCGATGCGGCTCAATATCCGCGAGATCGGTTGCGATATGTACGGTTCAAGCCCGCACAAATGGCTGATGGCTCCGAAAGGCTCGGGATTTCTCTATGTGCGCGACGAAATGATCGATCGGATGTGGAGCACCATAACCAGCGGGGAATGGGATAATACCGCAATTCGCGCCGAGCGATTTCAGCACGTCGGTTCATCAAACCTGGGCCAGCTCTACGGATTAAAGGCAGCGGTCGAATTTGCCAACCAAATCGGAATCGACCGCATCGAAAAGCGCCATCGCCAGCTCAGTGACTATATGTGGTCGAAGATGAAGGGGTGCGGCGCCGAAAACGTAACCAGCCTGGATTCTAAGTTTCGCTGCGCCATGGTGTCGGTAGCTGTGCCGCCAATTTCGATCCATCTTCTCGAGCCGGCCTTATGGTCGCGATACAAGATCCGCATTCGCGGCGGCGGCGGAGTGCCCAACGGAATCCGCTTGTCCACCCCGTACTATATACAGAAACCAGATATCGACCGGTTCGTGGCGAAGTTTGAAGAGTTCAAGCGGAACCCCAACTCCGCGGCATAGATTTTCCGGGCGCCGGTTCAATCCAGAATAGATGGATCTGTCCCGTCCAGGCTTGCCGTTGCGCGCCGGACCTTTTATCGTTTTCAGTGTCCTGTTGAGAGCAGGTCGATGAGGACACAAAGCGAATGGAATACCGCAAGCTGCCGCATACCGAACTGAACGTTTCACGGCTGTGCTTTGGGACTATGACGTTCGGCAAGCCTGCCACGCAAGATGCCGCAACGCGCATGGTAGAGATCTCGATCGGTGACGGCATCAACTTCTTCGATACGGCCAACGCCTACCAGAAGGGTGCAGCCGAAGAGATGCTCGGGCAGGCGCTTCAAGGGCGGCGCAATCGAGTGGTTATTGCCACCAAGGTCTTCGCCCGCATGGGAGAGGGGCCCGACGATGCCGGTTTGTCCAAGGCCGCGATCGAAAAAGCGATCGATGCCAGCCTCAAGCGGCTGCGGACGGACTATGTCGATATCTATTATCTGCATCAGCCCGACTACAACGTTCCTATCGACGAATCGCTCGAGGCAATGGATGCGCTGGTGCGCGCCGGCAAGGTGCGTTATCCGGCGAGTTCCAATTACAGCTCCTGGCAGGTGACCGAGATGTTTTGGCTGGCCGAAAAAAATGGCTGGGCTCTGCCGGCGATCTCTCAATCCATGTATAACCTTCTGGCGCGAGGCCTGGAGCAGGAGTTCCTGCCGATGGCTCGCCATTTCGGCGTTGGGACGGTGGCCTATAACCCGCTCGCCGGGGGACTTCTGACCGGAAAGCACGATCCTGCGCGTATTGCCGAAGGCACGCGGTTCGATAACAACAAAATGTATCAGGACCGGTATTGGCGGACGGAGGATTTCGCCGCGGTCGACGAGCTGAAGTCCATCGCGAAACGATCCGGACGATCCTTGGTCAGCCTGGCGCTGACCTGGATGCTGCACCATACGGCCTTGGACAGCGTGATCCTAGGCGCTTCCCGCGAAGATCAGCTAGTGGAGAATCTCAAGGCGGCGCAGGCTGGACCGTTAACTGCGGAGGTGCTGGCCGCGTGCGATGAAGTGTGGGCCAAGCTGCGCGGACCTGCCCCTCTCTACAACCGTTAGGATCTACGCCATGGTATTGGGCTCGGCTTTCTTGTTTCATTGGGTTGGCAAAACTGGGAAGCTCGAATCAACCCCGAAGCGAAAATGCTCTAAGATTGATATCAGGCCGACGTAGCTCAGTTGGTAGAGCAGCTGATTCGTAATCAGCAGGTCATCGGTTCAAGTCCGATCGTCGGCTCCATTGATTCCGCCGTTTCACGTCTCCGGCTTCGGCGAGCTGCTCCCGTCCTGCAAGCACCCAGTTTGGTACCCCCTTATCCACGGCTTTCTTGCAGTCGCCTCTTGCGATAACACGCATCTATCCGCATAATCGCCACAGAAGTTGAGGTAAACACATGACGGTCACGAATGAGCCAATCATAGTGACTCGCTATAGCCGCCAGGATGTTCTTCGCATTCTGCATATTCGAACCAATCAGCTCAGCGCGTGGGAGCGCTTTGAACTGATTCCGTGCCGCGATTCCTACTCCTTCCAGGACATGGTCCAACTCCGAAAGCTGCGCGATCTTCGCGCTACCCGGATTTCGGCGGCCAATATCCGGGCGTCGGTTCACGCCATGCGGGCGGTTTCCGGTGTTGCCAATCCATTGTTGGAGTCGAGCGCGGTGCGCAATGGCTCACGGGTGGCTTTTCGGCTTAAGGGGGCGATGGTCGAACCCATCGCACGCCAGTTTGTCTTCGATTTCGACTCTCCGCGCCCCGAGCGGATTGCCGAAGTAGGCGGTACAGCCAATAACCATGCGGCCCGTGGGGCGCAAATCGCAAATCTTTTCCTTGAGGCTGTGCGCAAGGAAGAACTGGCCAGGATGGGCGAAGCCGCCGCTCTCTACGAGGAGATCCTGGCCATCGATGAAGAGCACGCGCCCGCCTGCATCAATTTAGGCACCATTTGCTACAATCAGCGCCAGTTTTCGCGCGCCGAAAAGCTTTATCGCCGGGCTACCGTCAGCGATCCAAAGTATGCATTGGCTTTCTTCGACTTAGGCAATGTACTCGATGAACTCCAACGCCTGCCTGAAGCGGTTGAAGCCTACCGCCGAGCCATCCAGCTCGTGCCCCAGTATGCCGATGCGCACTACAATCTTGCACTCGCTTACGAACGCACCGGCGAGCCGCGCAAGGCTCTCCGTCACTGGACCTCCTATGTCAAGCTGGATCCGGCCGGACCCTGGGCGAACCACGCTCGTGCGCAGGCGCATAAAATCCTGGAGCGGGCAGGATTGTCTATCGTCCGCCGAAATCCGCCGCTCCGCCGGGATTCGATCTTCGGGCGTTAGAGCGGATTTCTCACAAGAAAGCGGTGGAAGCCCTGGACTTTCAGTCCAGGGTAGCGGGTCTTCAGACCCGCGGAAATATGGTTGGGATTCAAGCAGACGAGGCCTTTTAACCCTGGTGTTCACCGCGTTCGGAGATACGTCTTAAGTTCTCTTGGAGTGCGCCTCCGCCCGCTCAGAGTGGCTCTTCATACTTTTGCGAAACAAGATCCGCACATCCCGTGTTGACCTACACGGCAGTATCAACGCCACCAGGCCTAAAAGGCCCACTTCTCCGGACTGAAGTCCGGAGCTTCCACCTTTGCCTGTTCATACTTCGGGCATGCTATTCCGTTTTTACTGTGGATAGTATCTGGCGAGCAGCGCGATAGCCCGACCGCAGCGCCCCATGAACCGTTCCCCAATGTCCTGTAACATCCGTATGTTCGCCGGCAAAGTACAGCGTATCTTCCACAGGCACCGTCATCTCTTGTGAAGCACCAGCCGCTCCTTTTGGAGCGTAGCTGTAGGCTCCCAGGCTGAACGGATCGGTTTGCCAGTCGTGCATGTGCCAGCTTAAAAGCTGCTCCCGCAGCCATTCCCTCTTGAGAGCAAAAATTGTGGCCAGCGCGTCGAGACTCTCGAAAACAAGCTGTTCTTGATCCAAGGCCATCAGCCGTACAGCCTGCGGACCGCCGGCCCACGCGGTAATCATCGCCGTCGGTTTGGGCCATGTCGTCCACCAGGTGGATGGCACGGTCTCTGACGAGAACAGAAATCGCATATCCGGCTGATCTTTGCTCCAGAAGGGCCGGCGAAACTGAAATGTAATGCGCATGGCGCTTCCCATGGCCAGACGATCGCATGCCTTGAAGATGCCGGAGGGTTCCGGTTGTATACGAATGCTCCGCGCCTGCAAAACTCCCAGCGGTGCGCTGATGATTGCCCGCTTGGCGTGAAACTGCGCTGTACCCGGGCAGGTGTCCAACAGAACCTTCGCTTTCGCTCGAACGGCTCCCGGTTGCCAGCTTAGGTCCTCAACCGCATGGGAAAGGAACAACCTGCCGCCGGCCGCGGTAAATTTCTCCAGCAGAAAGGCGGGCAGCCGGTCATACCCTGCTTCCACCCGGAAGGCGTGGTCTCCGTCGATCGCATCTTCGGCCCGCTGTTGCCAGGCGAGCGCCGCGGTGCCGATTCTATTGGCGTCCGCTGCATTGAACCCTTCCACATAGCGCCGTGCCCGGTCTGCTACCGCCGGAGCAAGCCCTTTCGCGGATAGGAACTCCGCAAACGTAAGGTCTCCGGCGGAGTCCAATTCCTCCAGCACCTGAAATGCATTGTCTTGAGAGCACTCCTGTAGCTGTCCGTGCTCAAAGCAACGGTTGGTTCCTTTCATCTCGAAGCAGCGCAAACCGGCGTCTTGAAGAAGTGTTAATAGCTCGGGAGGCTTGCCGTGTACGAACTCTGCGCCCAATTCCACCGGCAGAGTGCTTCCGTCCGGCCGTAGGCTGAAGATGCGGCCGCCGATACGATCCCGGGCCTCGAGCAACACGATCTGTAATTTAGCCTCGGCCAGTGCACTGGCTGCCGCCAAGCCGGCGACACCGGCGCCGATTACGACTACATCCGCTTGAGATCCGGCGTTCACGGCTTACCAATCCTATAGGAGATTCGGCTTAACGGGCGATATCCGGCACGCTTTTCAGGCTGCCGAAAACTCGTTATACCATCAGGACAAATGCCCGGTCCCGCCTTGGCGTTGCTGGAAGTCCTGAACATTACCAAGAGTTATCCCCGCCACGGCGGAGCATTGGGCACACGGCTCAATGAGAACCGCGTCGTGGATGGTGTTTCCTTCATCATTCACAGGGGCGAGACGTTGGGGTTGGTAGGTGAATCGGGATCGGGAAAAAGCACCGTCGCGCGGATGATTTTGGGACTGATTCCCCCTACCTCGGGTGAGATTCGCTTTGACGGGCAGAGCGTCACTCAAGCTTCCGCTCACGAATTGCGCCATCTGCGGCGCAGATTCCAACCCGTTTTCCAGGATCCGTTCGCGGCACTGAACCCGCGGATGACGGTTGCCGCTATTCTTGCGGAGCCTTTCAAGATCCACCGGCCGGCGGAGGAAAAAAACTCAACCCGAAGTGAAGTGCGTTCGCTGCTGACGTCGGTTGGGCTGGACGATTCGGCCCTTCCGCGCTATCCCCACGAATTCTCCGGAGGGCAGCGGCAGAGGATCAACATCGCGCGAGCGTTGGCGCTCAGACCCGAGCTGCTGGTCTTGGACGAGCCGGTCTCGGCCCTCGATGTCAGCGTGGGAGCGCAGATTATGAATCTGCTGCGGGATCTACAGCGGAGCCTTCATTTGACCTATCTGTTCATCTCCCATTCCATGCCGCTGGTTCGGTATTTATCGACCAATATTGCCGTGTTGAAAGCCGGCAAGCTGGTGGAAATGGGAGCATGCGAGGCGGTTTGCGCGGCCCCCAAAGATCCCTATACAAGGACGCTGATTCAGGCCACTCCTGAGCTCCCAAACGCCTAAGTGTAACATTATAAATATATTTAAATATGACAATATTTCGCTCATATTTCATGCATCCCTTAAGCTATATGCTTCATCTGATCAATTGTAGTCAACCTCAAGGAGGAAGGTATGGCAATCACTCGCTTCGATCCCTTTCGTGATGTTCTAGCGTTGCAAAACAGAATGAACTCGATTTTTCAGGATTTCTCCCGCAACCAGGGGGACAATGAACTGCTGACCACCGCCGGCTTTGTGCCGCCGGTTGACATTTATGAGGATGAGCACCGGGTCGTCTTGAAGCTGGAGGTTCCAGGTATCTCGAAGGAGGACCTCGATATCCGGGTAGAAAACAATACGTTGACGGTTCGCGGTGAACGCAAGTTCGAAAAAGAAGAGAAGGAAGAGAACTTCCACCGTGTGGAGCGCCGTTATGGCAGCTTCTATCGCGCCTTTACGCTGCCCAACACGGTGAATACCGAAAACGTCAAGGCGGATTATGAAAATGGCGTACTGCGCGTGACCCTTGAAAAACGTGCGGAAGCCAAACCGAAACAGATCCAGGTGAATGTCGGCTCAGGAAGCAGCGGTAAGCAGATAGAGAGCAAACCGGTGGAGAGCACCAAGCCGGCTGCGAGCGAAACAACCAAGGTTGCGTAAGCGGCACAGGCAAGCGCTTTTCCAGGGGGGAGCAGCCCAAAGCGATGAGCTGCTCCCGTTGTATTTCGTTTCATGTTTCAACTGACCGGCGAAGACACTTAGCCAGACGCACGCTTTCGAGAATAGGAAATAGAGATTATGGCAATTCGATGGGAAAAGCTTACGGTGAAGTCGCAGGAGGCGATCCAAAGAGCGAGTTCGCTGGCATCGGAGAATGGCAACCCCGAACTGGTTCCGATGCATTTGTTGGCCGCGCTGCTGGAGGATACGGAAGGAGTAATTCAGGCTCTTCTGCAGAAGCTCGGGGTGCCTACCGGACAGATGCTGATCCGGGCTAGCGAGGCTATTGCAAGCCTGCCCAAAGTATCCGGAGCAGGCGCACAGCCGGCGCTCTCCGCAAGCTTGCAGGGAGTTATAGACCAAGCCTTCAAAGAGGCGCAAAACTTCAAAGACGAATACGTCTCCACCGAGCATTTATTGCTCGCCCTCACCCAGCGGAAAAGCGATCCGGCCCAATTACTGCTGGCGTCCGTCGGGGCAACGCACGATTCGGTTCTCAAGGCGCTGACCTCGGTTCGCGGGAACCAGCGGGTGACCGATCAGAATCCTGAAGCCAAATACCAGGCTTTAGAGCGGTACGCTACCGATCTGACCGAGTTGGCGCGGCGGGGCAAACTCGACCCCGTGATCGGGCGAGATGAAGAGATTCGCCGCGTTATGCAGGTGCTTTCGCGCAGAACCAAGAACAACCCGGTATTGATTGGCGAGCCGGGTGTAGGCAAGACCGCCATCGTCGAGGGTTTGGCGAGGCGCATCATTTCCGGAGATGTGCCGGACCTGTTGCGCGATAAGCGCGTCATTTCTCTGGATCTGGGATCGATGCTCGCAGGCGCGAAATATCGCGGCGAATTCGAAGACCGCCTCAAAGCCGTGCTCAAGGAAATAGAGGAGTCGGACGGGAAGATCATCCTATTTATCGACGAGCTGCACACGCTTGTCGGGGCGGGGGCCGCGGAGGGCGCAATCGACGCCTCGAACATGCTCAAGCCGCCGCTGGCGCGCGGGGATCTGCGAGCCATCGGCGCGACCACTCTGACCGAGTACCGCAAGTACATCGAGAAGGATGCGGCGCTGGAGCGGCGCTTCCAGACCGTGCTGGTGGATGAGCCTACGGTCGAAGACACCATTGCCATTTTGCGCGGCCTGAAGGAACGATATGAGGCGCACCACAACGTCCGCATTAAGGACTCAGCGATCGTGGCTGCGGCAACCTTGTCGCATCGCTACATCACCGATCGCTTTCTGCCCGATAAGGCTATCGACCTGATTGACGAGGCTGCTGCTTCACTGGCCATTCAAATTGCCTCGGTGCCGACGGAAATCGATCAACTGGAGCGCCAGATGACCTCGCTCGAAATCGAGCGCACGGCGCTGAAGCGGGAGAAGGACCCGAATTCCAAAGAGCGGCGGGAGGCAATCGAGCGGGAGCTGGCAGCTCTCAAGGAGCAGACTACTGCTCTGCGCGCACGCTGGCAGCGAGAGCGCGAGGCGATCACCCGCATCAGCGAGCTCAAGAAAAAGATTGAAGCGCTGCGCTTCGAAATGGAAGAGCAGACCAGGAAAGGCAATCTGGAGCGCTCCGCGGCCATTCAGTACGGAGAGCTGCCGAAACTTGAAGCGGAACTCAAGCGGCTCAGCGGTGTCCAGGATGACGGCTCCATGGGCCGCATGCTGAAGGAGGAAGTGGACGAAGAAGACATTGCCCGGATTGTGAGCAAGTGGACCGGTATCCCAGTAGCCAAGATGCTGGAGAGCGAAGTACGCAAACTGGTGGAGATGGAAAGCCGCTTGCGCGAGCGCGTGATCGGCCAAGACGAGGCATTGGCCACTGTAGCCAATGCGCTCCGGCGTTCGCGCGCCGGGCTCAGCGATCCTAAGCGCCCCATCGGCTCCTTTATTTTCCTGGGACCGACAGGCGTGGGCAAAACGGAAACCGCGCGTGCTCTGGCTGAATTCCTCTTCGATGACGAGCAGGCGCTGATCCGCATCGACATGTCGGAGTACATGGAAAAGCATGCGGTGGCCAGGCTGATAGGCGCGCCCCCGGGCTACGTGGGCTATGACGAAGGCGGCCAATTGACGGAGGCGGTGCGCAGGCGTCCCTACTCCGTCGTGCTCTTCGATGAGATCGAGAAGGCGCATCCGGATGTCTTCAATGTGCTGCTTCAGGTATTGGATGACGGGCGTCTTACCGACTCCAAAGGACGCACGGTGGATTTCAAAAACACTGTGCTGATCATGACGTCCAATTTGGGAGCGCATCTGTTGCAGGGCGAAAACCTGAACAGCGAATCGGCCTTCGACGCGGTGAAGGAACAGGTGATGGATATCGTCAGGCAAAGCTTCCGGCCGGAATTTTTGAATCGCGTGGACGATATCGTGATCTTCCGTCCGCTGGGCGAGGAGCAGCTTTCGCGTATCGTGGATCTGCGCTTGACCGATCTCCGTAAGCTTCTGGCGGAGCGCAAGATCACGCTCGAGCTGACCGACGCAGCCCGGCAGCAACTGCTCTTCAGCGGCTATGACCGGCAGTATGGAGCGCGGCCTCTTAAGCGAGCCATCCAGCATCTGATCCAGGATCCGTTGGCGATCGAGATCCTGGATGGAGAGGTGCGCAACGGGGACAAGCTGCGTGTCGATGCCGATCCGCTGAACAATAAACTGCGCTTTGAAGTGGTCGATCGAGCGGCAGCAGGTCAGCAAGTCAACGAGCCAGCGAGTCAGCCGGTCAGCTAGTCCTGCGAAAGCCACGTCTCGATTTCGAGACGTGGCCTTCGCAGCTTGCTCGCCTGGTTTACTGACCCGCCGAATCGCTGCGTCTATCGCCGGACTTCCTACACCCACTCGCCATCGCGCATCAGAGGCTCCGGGTCTCCGGCGGCGGTAATCCCGTCCACACTGATCTCGCCCGATCCAATCATCCAGTCCACGTGTATCAAGCTGTCGTTCGCGCCTTTCGCTAGCAGCTGTTCGGGAGTAAGCCGATCTCCATCGATCAGGCAACTGCTATATGCCTGCCCCAGGGCGATATGACTGGCAGCATTCTCATCGAACAGCGTATTCAGGAAGAGCAACCCGCTTTTGGCGATAGGGGAGGAGTGCGGCACCAGGGCAACCTCACCCAAACGACGTGCGCCGTCATCCGTATCGATCATCCGCTCCAACACTGCCTGTCCTTCGGCAGCTTTCAAATCGACGATGCGGCCTTCCTCGAAGCGCACAGCGATCTTTTCGATCAACGTGCCCTGGTGGGAAAGCGGCTTGGTGCTGGTGACGGTGCCGTTTACGCGATACTTGTGCGGCGTGGTAAAGACCTCTTCGGTTGGCATGTTGGGGATGCAATAGGCGCCGTTGCCCGCTTCCATGCCGCCGCCCAGCCAGCGGTGATCGTCCGCCAGTCCCACGCGCAAATCGGTTCCCGGACCACGGAACTGTAAAGCGGAGTAGCGCCTTGCGTTCAGCAGATCGGCGCGGCGGTGCAGCCCCGCGTCATGCCGTTTCCATTGGGCAATCGGATCGTCCAGATCCGCGCGTGAAGCTGCGAAGATGGCATCCCAAAGCTTGTCGAGAGCGGCGCCGGGCGGCAGATTGGGAAATACCGCGGCGGCCCACGCCGGTGTGGCGGAGGCCACTATCGTCCAATTGATATCGTGCCGGGTAATGAGCTCGAGCGCAGGACGGTAGGCTTTGGAAACCGCCTGGTTTGCCCGCCCAACCTTTTCCGGATCTTCCTTGGAGAGCAGCGAAGGGTTCCCTCCGGCAATCGCCAAGCGCGCTGCGCCGTTGCGAAAGGCCGTGGCCATTCCTTCGTAAAGCCAAGCCGCCGCGCGATCGAAACTTTCCTCGGCGCCATAACGGTATCGCAGCAGGGCCGATTCCTCGTCCGCGAACAAAGTAGTCACCAGCGAACATCCCGCCTTATACGCATGCTGAGTGATCAGACGCGCCAAAGGCAGCGCATCGAGATTCGCGGTCATTACCAGCTCCTGGCCGGGCGCCAGTCCCAGGCCTGCATTCACGGCAACCGCGGCGAGCCGGTCGAGTTTCTCTTCAAATCTTAGCGGTGTTTTTTGCTGTGTTTCCTGGATCTGCGTTGTCGCGCCCATAAATCTCTCCTCTTTCTATTATCAATCAAGATTCAAAGCGCTATCTAATGGAGCAAACGATTCCGGAGCGAGTCCAATCACTGGTGGCGTCCCTGGTGCGGTAGAATATTCAACCATTTCCATGCGCCGGCGCTATGAGCGTGGCCGGTGTCGGAGAGGGCCAACCAGACATTCAAGTCAGGAAAAAACAAGGTCATGCGGGTTCTCGTCGGTAGGGTAATGCGGACCACGTCTGCCCGAGCCGCGAATCAGAGGGCCAGTGACGAGTCGCCCTTTTGTGGGTCCCGGGTAGGTTTGCTCAATCGCATATATGATCAATAAGCGGATGGATGCGCCAGAGTTTTCTGCGCGATGGCGCAGCCGTTCATGGAGAGGCTCCGGTATATCGATGGTAGTACGGACTGCCATGCCATTATTATGGCACAAGGGATAGTAATCCGTTTCAGCATACATGCTCGGGAATAGTTCGAGACCGACATGCTGTACGTGATCCAGAGAGCGAATGCGAATCGGATGCACTCCATCCTTTCCGCTATGCGCGGCGCTGATTGGCGCGACGGATGGGATGGAACTCTCGCCGCTGGTTGTTATCATTTCCCATGTCCTCCAAACAACGGTTGGAAACGCTCGCTGTGCACGCCGGACAACCAGTCGATTCCGCCACGGGTTCTGTTGCCGGGCCGATCTATCTATCCACTACTTATGAGCGCGACGCGGACGGCGGATATCAGCGCGGGTTCTCCTATTCACGCAGCGATAACCCAAATCGCAGCGCGCTCGAAACATGTGTTGCCGCATTGGAAGGCGGAAATCGCGCGCTGGCCTTTGCCTCTGGAATAGCCGTGGCGACGGCGCTGATTCAGACACTCAGGCCGGGCGATCACATCCTGGCGCCCACCGATGTTTATCACGGATTCAAAAAGCTTCTCAGCACAGTATTCGCGAATGCGGGACTCAAAACTTCGTATATAGACATGACCGATCCCGCGAATGCGGCGGCTTCTCTTGAAGCGCGCACGAAGCTCATCTGGATTGAAACGCCATCGAATCCGTTGTTAAAGATTGTGGATCTTGAGGCCATCGCGCGGCTCGCCAGAAAAGCCGGCGTAACTACCGTGTGCGACGGCACGCTGGCCACACCGGTATTGCAATCTCCGCTCGAACACGGCATCGACATGGTGGCTCACTCCACGACGAAATATATTTCCGGCCACAGCGATGTGGTGGGCGGAGTTCTGGTGACGCGCGAAGACAACGCTCTGTTCGAGGGTGCGCGGCAGTCGCAGCAGGCGGGGGGAGCGGTTCCATCGCCCTTCGACTGCTGGCTGACATTGCGCGGCATCGCTACATTGCCTCTTCGAGTGCGGGCTCAGTCCGCCTCGGCCTTGAAGATTGCCGAGTTTCTCACCGGCCACAAAGCGGTGCAAGCGGTCTTCTATCCGGGACTCGCGAATCATCCGGGACACGCCATCGCCGCGCGGCAGATGAAGCAATTCGGAGGCTTGCTTTCCTTCTTAGCCGGACGTTCCGCCCAGGACGCGATGCGCGTTGCCGCGGCCGCGCGGATTTTCACCCGCGCAACCAGCCTTGGAGGCGCTCATAGCTTGATTGAGCACAGAGCCTCGACCGAGGGCCCGGATACTCGAGCCCCGCAGAATCTGCTGCGGCTATCGATCGGGCTGGAAAATTCCGACGATCTTATTGAGGACCTGGAACAGGCTCTGGCCTGCATTTGAGTGATGCCCGGCTCACGCCGAGACGCCGGTGAGCTGCTCGGAGATCTCCCAGAGTTTCCGCTGAGCGTTCACATCCTTCGCCTGGCGCGCAACATGCGCCGGACCCACCGGACCCTTCAATTCAAAAAAGCCTTTAGGCCCGTAATATCCTCCATCTTTTGCTTCCGGGGATGTGGCGGCGAACAGAATGGGCAGGGCCCCTTGCGCGGCCGATTGGCTCATCAGAGGCGCAACTAGACCCCCCATCCTCGCCTGCCACGAATTCTTTCCAGGACCATTCACTATCAGATCGGTGCGGGACCATCCGGGATGTGCGGCATTGCTCATGAGGCCCCATCCATTTTCGTCGCTTTTCCGCTGCAGCTCGAAAGCGAACATGAGCATTGCCAGCTTGGACTGGCTATAGGTCTCCCACGGAACATAGCGCCGCTCCGCTTGCAGGTCGTCGAAATGTATGGCTCCGTGTTTATGCGCGATGCTGCTTATATTGACCACTCTTGCTTTACGGCCGCCGCGAAGCAGAGGCAGCAATTGCGCGGTGAGCGCGAAATGGCCGAGATAGTTCGTGCCGAACTGCAACTCAAAACCGTCGGCGGTTGTTTGCCGGGTTGGTACCGCCATCACGCCCGCATTATTCACCAGCAGATCGATCGGCCGTTCCACCCGGAGATAACTTTTGGCGAAGATAGCGATCGAGTTGAGATCGGCCATGTCCAGTATCTCGAAAGCAACTCGAGATTCGGGATATATCGTTGAGATCCGCTCGATCGCGCGCAGCCCTTTGCCTTCGTTGCGTCCGGTGAGAACGACCTCGGCGCCGGCTTGGGCAAGGCCCAGCGCTGTCTCAAATCCCAGCCCGCCGGTTGCGCCCGTAACGATCGCCATCCTTCCGGACTGCGACGGAATGTCGCGCGTGGTCCATTGCGCCATATTGGTTCTCCTTTTTACGAAAGCGCTCCTGAGAACAACTTCAGACTTGCCGCGGGAGAGGCTTCGGCGATACAGGCTTCAGCGCGCCGGAAGCTGATGTTGAACTCAATCGAAGCGCCAAAAGGATTATAAGCAGGGCGGCGGCGGCCGGCGCCAGCAACCCGATACGAAGAGATCGGGCGCTGGAGGAGAGGATTCCTGCAATCCAAGGCAGAACGGCGCCTCCGAAGCCGGCAACCGCAAACACCCAGCCGGAATTCCGTGGTTGTCCCGCTTTGGCCATGAACAGAGAGAGGGTCAAGGGAAAGATAGGGGCTAAGCTGATCCCGGAAACCGCAGCGCCCAGCAACAGAAAGGACGCGCTACGGGCCGCCACCAACAAGAAGAGCCCGGCGGCTGTGCCGAGGGCAGAAATCAAGTAGAGCTTCTGCTCTTCGAGGCGGAAGAGGACGACCGGAGTGAGGGTGCGGCCGAGCAGCAATGCCCCCCAAAAGCAGCCCGTCGCCAGAACGCTTCTAGAGTAATTCCAGGCGACCACGCGCGAGGCATAGGTGCTCATCCAATTCCCGGTCGCCGACTCAATTCCTACGTACAGGAAAGCGAGCAGGCCAAAGTAAACGATGGCGCCGGTAGGCGACTCGCGCGGAATGGGGACGCGCTGATCGTCTTCAACGAATTGGCGGAAACTCCCCATAAATGGAACCGAGACAAATAGAGCGGAGAGCAGACCCAGACAAGCGACCATTGACCGGACGGGAAAATTGTCGAATACCTGCGCTATGAGCAGCGGCATTAAAGCGGCGCCCACGCTCCAACAGAGATTGAGAACGGAAAGCGCCGAGCCTCTTCGCTCGGTGAAGATGCGCCCGACCAGCATGCTGTTCGAGGTCATGACTAAGCCAAGTCCCGAACCGTAGATCGCGATGGCCAAGAGGGCAAACTGTTTCGGCAGGAGGTAAAGCGCCAGGGCCGCGAGAGAAATGAGCCCGTATCCGCGCGCGAGAGTTTGATGGAAATTGCGGCGCACGAGAAGAGCAGCGCATGCAGAACAACCAAACTGGACCATGAGCAACGCCCCCGCATCCTTATCCGGCAAGTGATCGAGTGCAGAGAGCCGGGGCAGAATGCAGCCGAGCAAGACCGTTAACGCCCCGCTTAGAACAGACCCGAGATAGAGCAGGACGATCGCCAACCGGTGGTGACTTTGGAAGACTTGACTTCGGCCCATTCTAGACACTTTGCCTGGCCGCTTTGACTGGACCTGCTTTGCCGATTCTCTTTCGAGATGGACCAGTAGACTCGCGGATGATGAGTTCAGGCTCGACCGCGATTTCCGGAGGAGCAGTTGCGGCAGGCGAGCGAAGCCGTTCGAGCAGGATTTGGACGGCCAACTCGCCCATATGATGGAGAGGCTGCCGGATCGTGGTGAGACTCGGTGTCTGGTAGGCTGCTTCCTTGATATCGTCGAATCCGACCACAGATACATCCTCCGGAACACGAAGCCGCGCATCGTGAAGCGCGCGAATCGAACCGATGGCAGCCATGTCGTTGAAGGAGAGTACCGCAGTGAAGCTGCGATGATGAGCCAGCAGTTGCTGAACCACTGGATAGCCCAGCTCAGGCGATGTTAAGTCTTTATTCAGCTGGATGGTCAACTCGGGCCGGATGGAGAGTCCGAAATCGCCTGCCACCTTCACAATGCCCTGCCATCTTTCATCTGAATCGGAACTATAAGGTTGGCCGCGCATAAAGGCGATATGGCGGTGACCTAGATCGTAAAGGTGGCGAAGCGCTAGTTCCGCGGCCCGATGATGGTCGAGGGCCACGTTCGTGATTCCGCTGATTCGCCGATGGCCGGCGATGGCGATAACCGGCAGCGGAAGCTTGTGCACCAAATGCGTATCAATCGTAATCAGGCCTTCGGCGCCGCGGCTGATCAGCATGCGGGGATACTGCTCGATAAGATCAGCACGGTGCCGATGGTGGGCGATCAAGTAGAAATATTTCTCTTCCAGGAGCCGGTCGCCGATTCCGCTCATGACCTCCGCGTGATAACCATCGGCGAGTACCGGAACCAGAATGCCGACGGTCATGGTGCGCCGATTACGCAAGGACCGGGCAAGAAAACTGGGCTGATAGTTGAACTTGCGTGCGGCTGCGCGGATACGCTCCCGCGTAGTTTCGGGAATGGAACGCCCGGGCACCTCATTCAGGACGACGGAAACAGTGGCCGGGTCGAGCTTGAGGTAAGCCGCGAGGGTCTTAAGGCTGACGGGTTCAGCAGGAATGCTAGGTTCGCGTTTTGGCCTGCCCATGGCGCTGCTTTTACCTCATGCATATTGAACTGGCATTTATAGATACGTCCGGCTTTGGCTGTATCCCACCGCCTGGAGAGTTGACCGGTAGCTGCCGGCTCCAGTTTGTCGTAGGCCGCCAAGCATACGCCAAGGTAAAGGAGGGTCGCTAGGCATATTTTCCTTTGCTAGGTGAGAGATCCGGGGCACTCCACGCTGAACACACCATCATGCGTGCAAACGCGATTTCCGGCAAGAAAAATCTAATTGACTGCGCTTGAATGAATATAGTATGCAGAGCGCGCTCCCGCTGGACGGGTCACTAATTAGAACAACCGATTGTCTTAGGCGAAAAGGCCAAATTTTCCGCTTGACAGCGAGTGGGGAGACGGACTATTGTTCGGCCTGCCGGAGATCCCGAAGTTTTCGTAGGAAACGGCGATTATTTTCAAACCAGCTAGGAGCAGGGCGGCTTTAGAGGAGATATCGTTCGCTCAAAGAGGCTGCCGGCTGGGTAAAACCCCTCGGATCGGGAATTGCGGCCAATAGTATGCAGTATTCATTTCAATTCTGGGGAGGGCGGTAATGAAAAAGCCAGTTTGCGTCGTATTAGCATCTTGCCTTGTGCTCTGCGCGGCCACAATTTGCCGTGCGCAAAACACCAACTCGGTTGATATCCGAGGCACAGTTACGGACTCAACTGGAGCGGTGTTGCCCGACGCAACGGTGACAGTAAGGAACGACGATACGGGTGTGAGCAGACAATTCATCACCAACGGCCAAGGCATCTACGATACCGTTTCCACTCTGCCGGGAAACTATACCATTACCTTTGGCAAGGCAGGTTTTGAGACGCTCGTGCACGGCCCGATTCCGCTACTGGTCGGCGTGGTGACTATTGATGGCAGGCTGAACGTCGGCTCAACCAACCAGCAGGTCGTGGTCACGTCCGATGTGCAGTTGTTGAATACCGACAACCCCGAGGTGTCTAATACTTTGACAACCACAGCCCTGGAGTCTCTGCCCAACGTTACCCCAAACTGGCAGAACTTCATGAAGATTCTCCCCGGCGCATCGGGCACCTTTAACTCGAACGCGGGAGTATCCAATCCCGGAGTGGGGATGTCCATCAATGGAACCTTGCCATATTACTCCAGCTACCTAATTGACGGAGGCACGATCAGGCTGCCGCATAGCGCCAATATCGACAGCCAGATTCCTGAGTCCATAGCTGAAGTCAACGTGGTGGCGACGTCATTTTCCGCCCAATATGGGAGCGGCGGGAATGTCTTCAACCTGATCAGCAAAACGGGGGCGAACCAGTGGCACGGCGTTGCCTACGAATATTTCCAGAACGACGACCTGGATTCGAGGAATTACTTTAACTCGGGAGCCAAGGCGAGAGTCCGCTTCAACAACTTCGGCGGCTCGTTCAGCGGACCGATGATCAAGGACAAGTTATTCTTCTATTTTGACTACGACCAGATTGTGAACCCAAATCAATCGACGCAGACGATCACCGTACCGACTGCGGCAATGAGGCAGGGCTACTTCGACCCTGCAATCTTCGGGACCATTATTGACCCTCAGAACGGCAAGCCGTTTCCCGGCAACCAGATTCCCGCCAGCCGTTTCGATCCCGTCGCTGTCAACATTCAGAAGTACTATCAAGAGCCTAATATCCCAGGTCTGGTGAATAATAACTACCGCTACCTGCAAGTTGGCAGCAATCCCAGCCGAATGGAGTTTGGGCGGCTGGACTATGCCATGAGTGAAAAGAACCGGATCGACTTCACCATTCTTGAGCACACCAATCCTCGCCATCCTCAGCTCAACTCAATGCCCCCCATCGATAGTCAAATCGCTGCAGGCGACGGATATTCGGCGCAGGTTTCGGACGTATACACCATTGGACCGAAAACAGTAAACGAATTGCGATATTCGTATGTCAGACAGGCCAATTGGGAAACCCCGGGCAGCCTGAACCAGGATTATCCCAGCAAGATCGGTTTGCAGTTCGCCAAAGTAAACATGTTTCCCAATATCCAGATCAATGGGATTGGCGGAGCCAATGCGGCTGGCGGCCCTACCAATGGAGCCCTTAACCCGCAAACAAGCGCGATCTATATCCAGAACGCCTTCGATCTATCGGATGTAGCGACGCTGGTTCGAGGCAAACACATACTGCACTTCGGCGGCGATCTCCTGTTCGAGCAGGATAATTCCACGCCGTGGGGAAACATCAACGGAGCGACCCTGACCTTCAATGGCCAATACACATCGCCCAACTCCAATGTCGGTTATGCCGACTTCCTGCTGGGGGACGTACAGGCATGGTCCGCCCTGGACCAGGGATCGGAAGGGATGCGATCCAAACTTCCGGCATTGTTTGTTCAGGACGACATCAAGCTTATGCCGAATCTGACGATAAACCTCGGCCTCCGGTGGGAAATCCATGGCGGGTTTAGCGAGCAGAATAACAAGGCGGGGAGCTTCGATCCAACGATCACCAACCCCATAACCAAAACTCCGGGGGCCATTTGGTTTGCGGGCAACAATGGACGGACCCAGGCTATCGCAACTGTTTACGGTAACGTGCTACCCCGGATTGGATTTGCCTGGGCGCCGAAGAGCGACTGGTCGGTGCGCGGCGGAGTGGGCCAATACGCCACCCTGTGGAGCATGGACGTTGATGGCTCCCCGATCGGTTTCGGCAGCGCCAGCACAGGCAGCATCTCCGCCAATCCCGGCCAGGCGCCGGTGGTACAGCTTTCCGGCTCGGGCGCCAACCTGCCCTATATCGTCGGGCCAAACAGAAACCCTGGCGGATACAATGGCCAAGGAGGCGGGAACATACCTTACATGCCTTATCACACTCCCGTCGGCAAGATTTGGCAGTGGTCGTTGGGAGTGGAGCGGCGGCTGCCCTACAATATGGCGGCCGATGCGCAATACGTTGGCAGCCACGGATACGGCCTGCAGTTCCAGGCGGATATCAACCAGGTGCCGGCAAATAAACTCGGAGGCGGTCAGGCCGCGCGGCCCTACCCGCAGTATCTAGGCATTGGCCCCTCTGTCCCCGGCGCCCTGACCGGCCTGTATAACAACATTACGAATTACAACGCTCTGCAGCTCGAGCTGAGGAAACAAACAAGTTTCGGGCTGATGGGTGACATCAATTACACCTGGAGCAAGATGCTGGACGACCAGGATACCTCGGGCTGGGGAAGCCACTACGGTAACGCATACTATCAGGATGCTTATAATCCGTCAGCCAACTATGCACCTTCGAATTTCAATACGCCGCAGATGTTCAAAGGATACCTGGTGTATATCCTGCCTGTTGGAAGCGGGCACTCACTCATGAACCACGGAATCGGAGATGCGGTGCTTGGAGGCTGGAAGGCTTCGTCCATGTTCCTCGCCCAGTCCGGTACTCCATTCACGGTAATCATGGCCTCTGCTACTAATGCCGGCGCCTTGGACGGGTATTGGTATCCGAACCGGGTCGGCAACCCGCATGTACAAAATCGATCGATCAACGAGTGGTTCAATCAGCTCGCGTATGCCACTCCGGCAACCAACACCTTCGGTACAAACGGGCGGAACTCGCTCTATGGACCGGATCTCACCGACATCGATTTCTCTCTGGGCAAGAGCTTCGGTATTCCGGGGTGGGAATCGGCGCACTTTGAGATTCGCATGGATGCCACGAACTTCATAAATCATCCCAGCTTTGGTCCTCCAAATAACCAGCTCAGCGCGGCGGCCTTAGCGTCGGGTGTTGCTAATCCAAGCGTGGGACAGATTACGCAGACATCAAATCCCGCCTCCGGAGCTCCCGGCCGCGTAGTTCAGCTTTATGGCAGATTTTCCTTTTAAGAAGAGCGGATGCGAAGGTACTTTTGAGAACTATAAGGAGGAGGGCGCCTTCGCCGTCCTCCTTACGCCGGCCGGGCAGGCACTTCCGGCTGTATCAATTAGCCATTCATGAAGCGTTGATGACCAAAAAAGAAGTCATTTGCTGGGCCGGGACCATCCTCTTGTTTCTAGGGTCACTGCAATGTGTGAGCCAATCGGTCCCCGACCGCCGGCAGCAAATCGAGTTACATGGCCAACAGGCGCAGGAGTTCTTAAAGGAAAATAGGCCTGATCTGGCCGCAGCAGAGTTTCGCGCTATTGTTTCGCTCGATCCGAACAACGTTGACGCCCGCGGCAATCTTGGCGTGCTGCTATTTTTCCAAAATAACTATGCCGAAGCGATTCCTCAACTTCGGGCGACGCTCAGCCTCCGTCCCAATCTATGGAAGATTCAATCCCTGCTTGGTATCGCTGAGAAGCGGACGGGCGCGACTGAAAGCGCTCGCGCAGACTTGGAGGAGGCCTTCCCCAAACTGAAGGAGCAAAATGTCCAGATAGAAGCAGGCATGGAGTTGATCGGAATCTACTCCGGCTCTGGAGATCTCGACAAAGCAGCGGCGACGATCAGTATTCTTCGCGGTTTGTATCCCACCAATGCCGAGGTTCTCTATGCCTCCTACCGGATCTATTCCGACCTTGCTGCTGAGTCCATGCTCAGCCTGTCCATAGTGGCTCCCGACTCCGCGCGGATGCACCAGGTTATGGCCCACGAGCTGGAGAGGCAGGGAGACACTGAAGGAGCGATCAAGAATTACCGCGAAGCTCTTAAGCTTAATCCTCAACTCCCTGGACTTCATTTTGAGCTGGCCGAGGTGTTGAATGCATCGTCCGTTCCTCAAGAGAAAGAAGCGGCTGAAGGCGAGTACAAAGCGGCTCTCGCTGTTAACCCATTCGACGAGCAGTCGGAGCGCAGACTAGGGGATATTGCCACCCGAACAGGCGATGAGAAGGGGGCGTACGAATATTATTCGCGGGCGGTACAACTTGAACCTAACGATGCAGAGGCCGATCTCGGCCTGGCAAAAACCTTGATTTCGATGCACCAGCCGCAGAAAGCAGAAGTTCTTTTTGAAAAAACCATTCAGTTGGATCCGACGATTGCCGTGGCGCATTACCGGCTAAGCCTCATCTATCGGGATCAACGACGTACCGCGGATGCGCAGCGGGAGATGAAGGAATTCCTGAAATACAAGCAGACAAAAGATAAGCTACGGAACCTATATCTGGAGATGCGCCTCAAGCCCGCCCAAGAAGAATCCGACGAGACAGATGCAAAGAAATAGCAGAGACAATGCGATACCAGCCAAAATCATATTGAACAGTTGCACCCGGTTTGTGATTGTGGTGGTGTACTTAGGCGCCGGACTGTTACTTGCGCAGCGAACCGATATGCCGGACGTACAAAAGAATCCGTTTGCAGGCAACAGCGCGGCTGTCGCTTCCGGCGCGGCACTGTATCAGCAGACATGCCAATCTTGCCACGGCGGAGAGGCGCGGGGGGATCGCGCTCCGGCGCTGGCAACGGGAACCTTCCGTCATGGCGGCGAAGACAGCGATTTGTTCCAGAACATTCGCAATGGCATTCCGGGTACTCAGATGCCGGCTTTTCCTGCTCTCTCTACAGACAATCTCTGGCGCATCATTTCCTATCTGCGGAGCCTCAGCGGCAACAACGCCGTAGCGAATGAGTCGGTCGTTGGTGATGCCGCGGCGGGCGAAGAGATTTTCCGGGGCAAGGGCGGTTGCACCCAATGCCACGAGGTGAACGGCCGCGGCGGGATTGATCGGGCCCGATCTGTCAGCCGCCGGAACTAGTTCCGCCGAATATTTGCGCCGTATGATCTTGAACCCGAATGGCTCGACCTCCCCTGAGGCGCGCTGGTTTGGACCAAGCGGCGTCAGCGTAAAGACCCGCAAGGGAGAAGAGATCCGCGGAATCAAACGGGCGGAAGATAATTACACGCTCATCTTGACAGACGAAAACGGAAGGCTGCGCCGGTTCGATAGACAGGATCTATCGCAGGAACACGCCGAGTCCCTGATGCCGGACAACTATGGCCAAATTCTTTCACAAATCGAAATCCAGAACCTGATTGCTTATTTGAAGAGTCTGAAGACCCGCGATCTGAGCAAGACAATCCAGGCCGATCTGCCGGGCGGCTTGAGTTTCGCAAGGATATGCCACGCGCAAAGAGAGCCGCAAAATTGGCTGACCTATTGGGGAAATTACCAAGGCGATCACTTCTCCGCTCTACACCAGATCACTCCGAATAACGTAAGCCAACTTCAGGCGCAATGGGCTGTGCAGATGCCGGGAAGTTCGCTGCTGGAGGCCACGCCGCTGGTCGTGGACGGCACGATGTACACCTCGGGTCCGCCGGGACAGGTATTTGCTCTCGACGCCAAAACCGGGCTTCAGATCTGGAAATATGAGCGGCGGCAGAAGGTGGTGAACCCATATCAAACAAATCCGTTTAACCGCGGAGTGGCGGTTATGGGTAACCGGGTATTTTTCGGCACGCTGGACGCCGCCCTGGTTGCTCTCGATGCGCGCACGGGCCGGGTGCTTTGGGAAACTCAAGTCGCCGATACGATGAAGGGCTACACGATTACCGGCGCTCCTCTGGCGGTCAATGGCAAAGTTTTTCTCGGAGTTGCGGGAGGGGAATTCGGCATCCGCGGCTTTATAGACGCGTACGACGAGGTCACGGGAAAGAAACTGTGGCGGTTCTATACAATTCCGGGCCCGGGCGAATTCGGGAACAATACCTGGAGCGGAGAAAGCTGGAAACAGGGCAGCGGCGCCACTTGGCTGACAGGCAGCTATGATCCGGAGCTCAACCTGCTTTATTGGACCGTGGGCAACCCAGGGCCGGACTTCAATGGAGATCTCCGCGGAGGAGATAACCTGTTTACCTGCTCGGTGGTCGCATTGGATCCGGAAACCGGCAAACTCAAGTGGCATTATCAGTTCACGCCCGGCGACACGCACGACTGGGATGCCAACGAGGATCTGATTTTAGAAGACCGCATGGTCGACGGCAAAATGCGCAAGCTGATGATGCAGGCAGATCGTAACGGAATGTTTTACGTTCTTGATCGGACAAATGGGAAGTTCATCTCTGCCAAGCCTTTTGTCAAAGAAACGTGGAATCGCGGTTTCCAGAAGGATGGCCGTCCCATTCTGGCGCCCGGGTGGAAAACGTCGGCTAAAGGCACTATTGTTTATCCGACTTCCGTAGGCGGCTCCAATTGGCAAAATCCTTCCTACGATCCCGCCAGTTCCTGGTTGTACGTAGTTGCGCTCAACCGCGGGCAAGGTTATCGGAGTACACCGGTGAGGTATGAGCCAGGGCGGGAATACATAGGCGGTGAATCCTTCCCCATCAGTAATCCGAGCGAGGCAAGCAAGAACGGCCTGCTGGCCATCGATACAAAGACCGGCGACGTAAAATGGGAATTCCCGATCGTGCGGGGGTCTTACGCAGCAGGCTCGCTGGCCACCGGCGGCGGGGTCGTGTTTCTCGGCACAGGAGACAAAAATCTGATCGCACTCAATTCCAAGACGGGCAAATCTCTTTGGCATTTCCAGACAGGGGCTACCATCGCTTCGTCTCCGATAAGCTATTCGGTAGGAGGAAGGCAGTTTGTAGCAATTTCCGCGGGCAATGTGCTTTACAGTTTTGCCCTCCCTGAGTAGAGAACAACGGCAATCGCCGAGCGTGGCGCCCAAGTGTCCGGCGACGGAGCAAATTGTGATAACAAGACGGCGATTCATGAAGGCGGGATCAGCGGTGGGGCTTGCCGCGGCAACCGGCATAGCAAGGCTGCCGGCCTTGGCTCAAAACGATTCTCCTGCCGATAGCGCCAATCAATCAACGTCCGATACCTCAACGATCGATCCTTGGACGAGCGGCGGGATGGGCATGTCTTCTACCAGCATGGCAATTCACCTGGGCGGCTACCGCCACCCGGCAGGCCCACTGCGAAACGATTCCATCGCCTACCTTGAATATTGCCAGAACCTCGGCGCTATCGGCGTCCAGATGGCGGTTAAAGGGGATTTAGCCAAATTTCGCCGGCGGGCCGAAGATCTCAATATGTTCGTAGAGTATGAGTGCCCGCTGCCCGACCGCCCGGATGAGGATCTGTCCGGCTTTGAGAAGTCTCTGCAAGATGCCAAGGCGGTGGGGGCGACGTGTATGCGGGTCACCAGCACCAGCCATCGACGCTACGAGTTTTTCAAAACGATGGCGGATTACCAGGATTGGAAGAGACGCAGTACGGCGGTCGTCGAGAAGGTTGTACCCCTGGCCGAAAAGCACAAGGTCATCCTTGCCATGGAAAATCACAAAGACCGGACAGCCGATGAGTTAGCGTCGTTGTTGCAGAAGATATCCAGTGAGTATTATGGATCGTTGATCGACTTTGGCAATAATATCGCTCTGTGCGAAGAGCCAATGAGCGTGGTCCGAAAACTCGCTCCGTATGTCAAGAGCCTGCACCTTAAGGACATGGCAGTAAAGCGCTACGATGAGGGTTTTCTGCTTTCCGAGGTGATCTGCGGGCGAGGCTTTTTGGACGTGAAAGGCATGGCCGCCCTGTGCCGCCGTTCGAATCCCAAGGTTCATATCAACCTGGAGATGATTACCGACCATGTTCTGAAGGTTCCCGTGGAAACGGATGTCTATTGGGTTACTTTTCCGGAGCGTCGTGCTACCGCGCTGCCGGCTATTTTAAAACTCGTAGACGAGTACGCGTCACAAGAAATGCCCGAGACCGCCCAGCTATCGGACGACGAGTTGTCGGCGCGCGAGGCAGACAACAATCGCCGTTGCTTTGAGTGGGCGAGAAATAACCTGGCGGTTTCATGGATTGGTTGAAATGGATTGCTTGTTTAGGATCATCTGTTTTCATTCTCCTGCTTCTGCCGTACGAGTAGCTTTTGCCAAGTGACCAATTCATCCATGGATTCCGGAAGGATTCTTTTGCATGCGCCGTCGGCTCCTTAATGCAGTTCTCGCCGGAGGTTTAACCCTTCTTGCGGGAACAGCGATCACTCAGCAAGTGCAGAACGGTCCACCGGCCGGCAATGCGCCTGGCGCGAACGGCGCTCCCGCCAACAATGGGCCTGGAGCGGGCCGCGCGGGCTTTCGCGGCACGCCGGAACAACGAGCCGCTGCCACCCGTGTCTTTCTTGGTCTTGGCCCCGCGCCGGACAAGGCGGCCGCGGCCCGGGGCGCGCCGCTGTTCCAGCAAAACTGCGCCTTCTGCCACGGACCTGACGCCCGCGGCGCGGAAGGTCCCAGCCTGATCACCTCCGACGTCGTGCTCGGCGACGATCATGGCGAGCATTTGGTTCCGTTTTTGAAGAAGGGCCGCCCGGAGAAGGGCATGCCATCCTTCGCGAGCGTGCCGGACGAACAGCTCAAGGACATCGCTGAGTTCCTCCATCTGCAGGTCGAGGATGTCGCTAACCGCGGCACCTATCATGTGCTGAACATTTTGGTCGGCAACGCCGCCAAGGGACAGGCCTATGTCGCGGCCAATTGCATGTCATGCCATACCGCCGATAGCTTCGCCCATATCGCAAGCAAGTTTCGCGCGCCCGACCAGCTTCAACGCGGCTGGGTATGGCCGTCCCGCCCCGCCAATGACTCGCTCGCCATCACCGCGAACATAAAGATGGCAGACGGCGCCGCGATCTCCGGCCGGGTCACTCAGATCAGCGATTTCGGCGTCACGCTAGTGGACAGCAATAATCTGACGCATGTCATTGACCGTGGCCCCGGAGTGGATGTCCAGATAAAAGATCCACTGGCGCCTCATCAGGCGATGATCATGACTCTCAAGAACGACGACATGCACAACGTCACTGCCTATCTGGAGACGCTCAAATGAGATTTGCCACTACGCTTTACGCGGCCGTTGTAGCCGCAGCTTTAGTGGTTCCCGCATTTGCCGCTCCCAACGTCTCGCTCGATCCCAACGCCATCGGCCAACCGCCGGTCAATAGCTGGCCCACTTTCAATGGCGACTATAGCGGCCGGCGCTACAGCACGCTGACGCAAATCACGCCCGCCAACGTCAGCCAAATCGCTCAGCAGTGGGTTTACAAAATTACCGGCGTCGGCGCCCAGCGCGGAGCGCCGGAGCCCGTGGTTAAATGCACGCCGCTGTTGGTCAACGGCGTTTTATACATCACCATTCCGGATCATCTGTGGGCGCTGGATGCGCGCACCAGCAAGGAATTGTGGCACTACGACTGGATCGATCATGGCGGCCATCTGGTTGGCCAGCGCGGGGCCGCCATCTGGAAAACCACGGTCTATTTCCTCACACCGGACAATTGGCTGATCGCTCTCAATGCCGGCACCGGCAAAGAACTATGGCGCAAGAATTTCGCCGATGCGCGCAAGCAATATTTTTCGACCACTGCGCCTCTGGTTGTGAAAAACCACGTGATCGTCGGTGTGGGCGGCGACGCGATGGACATGCCCGGCTTCCTGGATTCGTTCGATCCGGCGAGCGGCGAGTTGCAATGGACCTGGTGGTCTACTCCGCGCAAGGGTGATCCCGCGCTCAAGACCTGGCCCGACGAAGCCACTTCGGATCATGGCGGCGGTATGACCTGGATGCCGGGAACCTATGACCCCAAGCTCAACCTATTGTATTGGCCGACGGGCAATACCAATCCTGTATTCGCCGGTCAGGGGCGTCCCGGAGCGAATCTATGGACAGAATCTATCGTTGCGCTCGATGCCGACTCCGGCAAGCTGAAATGGTATTTTCAAGTCTCCCCGCACGACACACACGATTTCGACAATACGACTACGCCGATCCTGATCGACAAGGTAGTTGAGGGAAGGCCGCGCAAGTTAGTCTCACAAGCGGCGCGTAATGGCTTCTTTGTGACCCTTGACCGCGTTACCGGCAAATGTCTCGTAGTCAAGCCCTTTGTGCCACTGGACTATTACTCGGGCCTGTCGCCGCAAGGGGAACCTATCCCGATCCCGGACAAGGATCCCACTGTCGGCGGCTCGATCAACATAGTGAACGCCACTAACTGGCAGGCGCCCGCGTATAACCCGCGCACCGGTCTCTTCTACGTAAACTCGGTCGAGGGAAAGGTAATCTATTATTTGACAGATAATAGCGCGCATCCCTCCGGATACGGCGGTACAGGCGCTGGTATCGGGCTTTCCAAGCGTGTGCTGCAGGCAATCGATCCGCTCACCGGCAAACCTGCCTGGACCCATGAATATCCGAATCTGAACAATGCGCCGACTACTCTAGGCCCAAGTATTCTCACGACCGCGGCCAATCTGCTCATTACCGGTGACGATCAGAAGAATTTGATCATCTACAGTGCCGATAAAGGTCAGGTGCTTTGGCATCGTCAAGTGGCCGCGAACGAGTCGAATGGACCGATCACCTACATGCTGGACGGCAAGCAATGGATCCTCATCGGCGCTGGTGACAGCCTCTACGCCTATACTCTGCCTCCCAAATAAGTTATCCGGCGGGATATGCCCGCTCTTTTCCAGGTGGGTAAGGGCGGCGCATATTCCAGGTCGAGTGGCCCATTCAAGCCGCTTTTTGGCTTGAGTGGGATGAATTTGCACCTAAGTTTCCTTTATGCCTTGTGGACCGAAGAGATTCCAGGTCTGGGGCGGACTCACTTTATAAGCTTCTGCTGCTACCATCGCCGAGAGTCGTTCATCGATGCGTCGGCAAAGCATACGTTTGAAGTTGCGCTTGAGCGCGTTAGTCGTAGTTTCCGGTTCTGCGGGGAGACTTAGTCCCTAACAGAGAAGCTACCCTACTCAAGCCAACATAAGGCTTGAGTGGGCCACCCGCCCAACACTTACGAGCAATCTACTCGGGGTCGAAAAAGATTTCGCTCTGGTTTCATCCTCAAGCGGCTCTCCTGGACATCCTCTTCGAAAGCACGGATGAGATCCTCCGTTCCCAGCGGTCGACCCGCTGTGCGTGCATACCGGATGGTCATCTGGCACTCCCACAAAAGTACCATTGACCCGTGCCAGCATTGCGATTTTATTGGCTGAACAGAGGCGCCGAACTAGGATATAGTGCCCCGGCTAGTTCGCCCGCGAGGTGCAACCTTGCTACGGAAGATTGCCATCCTGTTCTCCCCGTTGGTGGCGGTCGCTCTAGCGTGCACAGGTCAGGATCTTCCCGACTACGGTTCGGGAACCATCTACTTTCTTCTGACCGGCCGCTTTCATCCGCACCAACCCTACGATGCATACGTCGACCCGCTATTCCCTGACGAAGAATTCCGCTGGAGCGCTTGTGTGGTCATGGTTATCTTCGTCGGACCGGCCATGTGCTGCCCAGAGTTGACCCTCGTGGGCGTATCTAGAGTCAGATCGCAAAGGAGATTACTGTGAGAAAGCGCCGCCTTTTCAGTACGTTGTTTCTGTCTCTGCTGTGGGTGTCCCAACTGGTTCTTTCCCAGACAGCAGGTGTCGCTGGGACGACAGCCAGGGAGGCCTCCCATGATTCGGCTGATCCGTTTGACACGGCATTCAACTATGTCGTTACTTTCTATCCGCGCTGGTTTACATATTTTCAGGCTGTGCAGACGAACCGGCTGATTGGGCCAGACCGCATCAGTCCCATCTACCACGCCGTGGTAGCTATCAACAAGGACACGTTCTATGCCAGCGCGTTCTTCTCTATCAAGGATCAGCCCGTAATCGTAACCGTCCCCTCGACCAATGACGTCTATTCCGTTCTTCTATTGGACGAGTACGGAAACGCTGTGCCGGGAATCACAGCCGCGCAACCTGGAGAACCTGGCGCGGTGTACGCGCTCACCGGACCGAGCTGGAGCGGCACGCTTCCCAACGACGTAATTCAAATCAAACCTGGCGTTAACAACGGCTCAATAATCTTCCGCGCCGACAAGTACGTAAAAAATGGGAACGTGTATGAAGACATGCGGCAGGAAGCAAACAATTTCCGTCGGAGCCTTTGTCTGGTTCCCCTATCGCAATACCAGCCGTGTCCCGATGCCGGACTCGCAGAGATCCTTCCCGAGGTAGTATTCGCTGTTCCCTACAAGGGGCTCGCGGTAGCACTCATCGCCGAGCAACCTATCTTGTTTCTCAAAACGCTTCAGACAGCGGTGTTGAGCCCAACCACTCAGCCGCTCACGCCGGATGAGCAGACGCTTTCGGACAACTTTAACGCTTTTTTCAGCGATCCGAGCAATTGGCCGCAAATGGCTGCCGCCACGAAGGCGGCTCATGCGGATATTGACCACAACTATCTCACCACCACTTTGCAGGACACGAACTGGGTCCACTTTACCGATATCGCCGAGTGGGTCCAGCCATCGCAATACCTCGACCGCTCCTCTGTCACCGACTACATACAGTACGGAAACAACCTTAGTGCCGCCTCTTATTACCATGCGTTTGTTGACGGCAGCGGCATCCCACTCGACGGCAGCGCACATAACTTCGTCCTGACGTTTCAGCAGGGACAGCAACCTGTGGTGAGGCGATTCTGGTCGGTGACGGCATACCTCCCGGTCTCGATCGAGCTCGTACCGAATTCTGCGAACAAGTACTTAGTAGCCAGCTACACTCCAGGACTGGTAACGGCTGAGGATGGGTCGGTGAGCATCGTGATGGCAGTAAACAAGCCGGTGGGCGTCCCCCGTGCTAATTGGCTGCCGATCCCGAAAGGCCCATTTAACATCATCCTTCGCGCCTACGGACCAGAGGACGCCGATACATACGTCCCGCCGCCTATACACGTGTTGCCTTGAGGAGGGCTGGATCGTGGCAGCCCCGGGGTTAGGGTTCCTGAAGGACGGGTGGCCCGGGTCTGAATGGGAAGTGAAATGGAGGGTGCCCCAGGTTCGCGATCAGCGTATCTGGGCGATATCAAGTAGGCTCCCACTTTTCTACGCAGGATCATTTCAACATTGACTTGTCCCGCTTGCTGCGCCTATCGACGACCTCACCCACTGATAGAGACGGCGGGATCGAGAGATTTCTCAACAGAACGTAACGAAATGGGTTTGTCCGGATTCGTGAAATCGTTTCAGGGCCCCAAGGCACGAGGTCAGTTACACGCCAACAACTTCCCCACTCAAGCCGAAACAAGGCTTGAGTGGGCCACCCGCCGCAATCTGTCCCAACGTGCTGACCACCCAGAAAACACGGCAGCCGGTGTCTCGCAGAGATTGTCAAAGCTCGAAGGAGCAGAAGCCGAACGCAACAGGCGGCCAGAAGGCGCGTTGAAGAAGTTTGATCCCCTGCTCGACGAGATTTCTAAGCAAATTAACGAGGATGACGACAGCAACGTATTGTTCCTCGTGAAGGTGAAGAAATCGCATTTGAGAGCGCTGTGAAACTTGCAAAACTGGGCGATCGAGACGCGGAGAAGAAGTACAGAACCGAGCTTGAGTCCACGAGAGCTGAAAATCCACCGTCGGCAAGACAGCGCATGAGTTTTAATGCCTTCAGTACGGCGCGGTTCCGCAGTTGCATTTGGTTTAGGAGAAGCAGCCCATAACCTCTTTATTAGCCCTAATCCTTAGGCCGTACGATGATTGTGGACTGATATCCTCTGATTGTGCCGTATAGTAGAGGCGGAGATTGCGCCTGTCTGGACCCATGAATATCCGAATCTGAACAATGCGCCGACTACTCTAGGCCCAAGCATTCTCACGACCGCAGCCAATCTGCTCATTACCGGTGACGATCAGAAGAATTTGATCATCTACAGTGCCGATAAAGGTCAGGTGCTTTGGCATCGTCAGTGGCCGCGAACGAGTCGAATGGGCCGATCACCTACATGCTGGACGGCAAACAATGGATCCTCATCGGCGCTGGTGACAGCCTCTACGCCTATACTCTGCCGCCCAAATAAGTTATCCGGCGGGATAAGCCCCGCTCTTTCCAGGAGGGTAAGGGCGGGCGCATATTCCAGGTCGAGTGGCCCATTCAAGCCGCTTTTTGGCTTGAGTGGGATGAATTTGCACCTAAGTTTCCTTTATGCCTTGTGGACCGAAGAGATTCCAGGTCTGGGCGGACTCACTTTATAAGCTTCTGCTGCTACCATCGCCGAGAGTCGTTCATCGATGCGTCGGCAAAGCTTACCTTTGAAGTTGCGCTTGAGGGCGTTAGGCGGAGCTTCCGGTTCTGCGGGGAGACTTAGTCCCCAACAGAGAAACTACCCCACTCAAGCCAACATAAGGCTTGAGTGGGCCACCCGCCCACCCGCCCAACAGATCTCGACTCTGCCACTCCGATGTTTGATCATGAGAAGCTGATCGTAGATTCCGGTCAATGAAATGCTGCTCAAAGCAAGAGATCGCATAGAGCGGCTATCTACCAACTGACGAAGCCAGGTGAAGAGATGTTTCGGAAGACTGAGATTAGGAAGGCGCTGTCTAACTGTGATGTACAGCGTCTCCGCAAACTGCTTGATGGAGCCGTGAACGAAGACACTGGCCGTGAACTGCTCCTTCTCGTAAGACACACTGGCTGCCTCATCGACATATACGGCGGCTACCAAGGGGCTGACTGGTTGAACGCTCTCGTCGAGGTCCTAACAAATTTCCTTTCCGAATTGCCACTAAAACTCTCGCAAGTTTTCTCCTCCCTCTTAGCCGAAGCCGTGACTATTACATTGATTTTCCGGCTCATTAAAGAGGCTGTGAAGAAGCTCGATGTCTCTGCTTTACCCCCCGCACAACAAGCATGGGCGGTAATTGATTGGGCGAGTTCTCATCTTGCGATCATCCAGGAGAAAGCCCCGGCTTCTCCAAAAGAAGCACCGATCCTAATGCGTGCAGGTGCCAACACCATCGAAGGAGCGGAGGGGCGCACCTTCGACGGTGACGAAATCCTTGGGGGCACGGAGCAGTTTCTTCGGATGACCCTAAGCATGCTTGCTTATGAAAACGGATGGTGGAACGAGCACGGCACGCTGGTCATTCCGCAGGACAGCGTTCCTCCCGGCGTCAATGCGAATATCGCCGGATCTCATATCTATCTAGCGAGCATTTGGGATCTCGTTCTTGGCGCGAGTGAGGTACTTCGTTTCTGGGGAGATTCCGTAGACATGACGTCGGCTCCTGTTGCTGTAGCAACGGAGGGAAAAGCTACTGAGATCACCTTCGATTTACATCTAGGAACACACCTCTATTTCGCTATTTCTCGTCTTCGGGTTATGCAGATCGAGATTGACATGCACATGTACGCGATTGGTCTGCCTGAGCCCGATTATGGTGATGTCCAAACTGAGGTTATTCCACTTCCTCCTCACCGCTACGTCTCGTTCGATGAATTGGCTACGCACGTAACGCTTGACATGCTCTACCACTTCGATTTAGGCGAGGGCACAACGGTTAATAGCCTGAATCCCGCCGTTATGACTCGCGGATACGCAGTGTTGAAACGCTGCTATGATCAGGAATTTGGTAAAGCCAACCTGAGCATGATTGAGCTTGATAAGGGGAAGCTTACGCAAGCACTCCACAATGGTTCGCTTTCCGAAACGGAGGCGGATGCTTTTCTAAAGACAGTCATGTTCGGACAAGACAGCAGAGATTTATTCGACTGCCCGATTGTCACCTCGGATGAGGGTAAGCTTTACTTGCTTCGCGGTTTCTCGCAATTTGCCAGCTTACCGCGTGTCATCGTGTCCCGGCTCACCTCCTTGAGGAGCAAGTTCGAGAACAAGGGAGCGCGGTTCGAGCTTGAGGTTATTGGTGAGTTCGTAGATCATGGGATTCCCGCAAAAGGATTTACGTTCACGATTGAGTCGGACGAGTATCAATTCGATTGCGTGGTGCTCTGGGAGAGTCACGTCTTCATATTCGAGTGTAAAAACTACTTGCTTCCGTCTGAGAGTGCGGCGCAGGAATTCTATTTTATGGAGAGCATGAACGATGCGGTAAAACAAGTGCAGCGTTTGACCTCTGCACTCCGAGATAGACGAGGCGAACTGATGAAGCGGTTTGACACTGTGCCGGAGGATCTGACGTTTGTTCCGGTTGTTCTTAACGCAATACCATTTTCTACGGATGAGCAGCGCGATGGAGTCTATCTGTATGACTATTCCGCGCTGAACCGTTTCTTCGATGGCACCATCTCGGTGGACCAGCCCATTAAGACGGACGAGGGATGCGTTCGAGTGAAGCACTTGGTCAAAAAGCTCTGGGAAGGCACCTCACCGACGCCAACCGACCTCATAAACCAGATGATCATGCCCATTCAGTTGGCCGGTGAATTTCCCAGATGGCATATGGAGGACATGGTGATCGGTCTTTCCAAGAAAACTTCGATGACTATCCCCGTCCTCCGGAAAGACGCTGCCTCCTCGAAAGATTTGCTTAAGGCAATTGGCGTTAGTGACGAGATTGTTGAACAGATGCTTCATCTCGGCGATGAACTTCACCGTGAGTTGAAGGGATGAAGTAAGCCAACGCAACCTGAGGTGCCTGATTCAAATTAGGTCTGGTGTCCCACGTCATTGAGCGGGTGGCCCAGGTCTCGGACGGCAAAAAGAATACGAAAAGCAGATTCTCTTCGGGAATGACAGAAAGAAAGACAAAGACGGACAAGAAAGGGAAATTCAAAGCCCTGGATTTAGCGATGCCAGCGCTAAAGCGCGCCATGTTCAGGGTCGAACTTCCCGAAGCGCTAAAGCGCTCCTTCCTCCGCCTAAATGCAGGGCTTTCCGCCCGATTTGGTTTTTCATCAGTTACGGCACGACTTCCCTTTAGGATTTGGTGCGGCGCTCCGCCGGATTACCTCCGAGTTGCTGACGATTGGTTCAGGATGCAAAATTGAATATCGATGCGGTGTTTCGTATGAGCAGACTCTCTAACAAAGTAGCAATAGTGACGGGCGCGTCCAAAGGCATAGGCAGCGGGATTGCAACGGCCTTGGGAGCCGCGGGCGCCTGCGTGGCTGTGAACTATTCCTCCGACCGGGAGGGCGCCCAACGCATCGCTCAAGCGATCACCGGCAACGGGGGCGAGGCGATCGCGGTCGGGGCAGACGTGTCCAAGACCGCAGATGTCGCGCGGTTGTTCGAAGAAGTGAATTCTGCGTTCGGAAGACTGGACGTCTTGGTCAACAACGCCGGGGTATTCCGCCTCGGCCCCTTCGCGGAGATCACCGAAGAGAGCTTTCACTTCCACTACGATATCAACGTTCTCGGGACGATTCTCACCGTGCAGGAGGCGATCAAGCGCTTCGGCCCCGACGGCGGGAGCATCATCAACCTCAGCTCTATCGTCGGCTCGCACCCCGTGGCGGGAGCCCTGCTATACGCTTCCACAAAGGGCGCCATCGAAACGCTGACCAGGGGATTGGCGCTCGAACTGGCGCCGCGCAAGATACGCGTCAACGCCATCGCTCCCGGTCATACAGAAACCGAAGGCAATCTAGCCGCCGGGACCTTCAAGGATGGTGCCGGCGCCGTTTTGGCTGGGAAGACGCCGCTCGGCCGGCTCGGCCGCGTCACGGATATCGCCCCGCTGGCTGTGTTCCTAGCGTCAGACGAATCAGGCTGGATCACCGGGGAGGTCATTCGTGCCGCAGGCGGTCTCGTTGTGGCTACCTGAATGCAATGTACTGACCTCGCGGTCAGAAAGGAAGAGTCGCATGAACAGCCTGGAGAATACTTTATCTGGCCAACTATCTAAGAGGTCGCAACCCGAGGACTTTGACATAGTGATTCTCGGTGGCGGCACGGGCTCAACCCTTGCTGCATGGACATTCGCCGCCGAGGGCAAAAGTGTCATTGTCGTCGATCGCAAATATATTGGCGGCTCATGCCCGAACATAGCGTGCCTGCCTAGCAAGAATGTCATCCACAGCGCGAAGGTCGCGTCTTACTTTCGCCGAAGCAAGGAATTTGGCATAGTGCACGATGGCTTCACAGTTGATATGTCGGGAGTCCGGGAGCATAAGCGCAAGATGGTGACCGGCTTGAACGAGATGTATCTGGAGAATTACAAGGCGACCGGTGCGGAGTTCATTTTCGGAACTGGACGATTCATCGCTCCAAAAACAATAGAGGCCACTCTGCCCAACGGGACCACCCGTCAGTTCCGCGGGGAGAACGTGATCGTCAGTACCGGCACCCGCGCGGCCTTGAAACCAATTCCGGGCCTAATTGAAGCGCAACCACTCACGCATATTGAGGCCCTCGAATTGGACAGGGTTCCCGACCATCTGCTTGTAATGGGCGGTGGCTACATCGGAGTAGAGCTTTCACAGGCGATACGGCGATTCGGCAGCGAAGTGACGGTGATCGACCGTAACCAGCGGTTGATGTCTCGAGAAGACAAAGACGTCTGTGAGGCTCTTGGCAATCTGCTCGCGGATGAGAGCATCGAGATTGTTCTGAACGCGCGTATGAAACGAGTATCCGGGAAATCTGGAGACTCAGTGTCTATTGCGTTTGACCAAGATGGAACCGAGAAGTCGATAACCGGCAGTCACCTGCTGGTCGCAACGGGACGCACTCCGAATACCGAAGGGCTGGGACTTGAGTCAGCCGGCGTCGAAGTAACCGATCGCGGATACATCAGAGTCAACGAGCGGCTGCAGACGACAGCACCGGGAGTGTGGGCGATTGGAGAAGTCGCAGGCAGCCCGCAGTTCACGCATATCAGCGTCGACGACTTCCGCGTAGTTCATGCCAATTTAACCGGCGGCAACCGTGTGACCACCGGCAGGCAAGTCCCATATTGTCTGTTTACCGACCCCGAACTTGCCCGTATCGGCCTGAGTGAAGCCGAAGCGCAGGCTCAAGGGATAGCGTATCGCCTGTTTAAGGTCCCGATGGAAACTAACCTGCGTGCACGCGCGCTTTCGGAGACCCGCGGGTTCGCGAAGGCCCTGGTGGAGGCTGGTAGCGATCGCATCCTCGGGTTCACGGCCTTCGGTGTCGGTGCAGGGGAGATCCTGGCCGCCGTCCAGATGGCGATGATCGCAGGGCTACCCTACACCGCGGTGCGCGATGCGGTCCTGACCCACCCAACGCTGGCCGAGGGTCTCATACCGCTATTCTCATCCGCGGCGTCAGTGCACAACGTTTTCGAGGAGAGAGGGGCCCAGATCTCCGCCGCATGACGTGAACTGTCAACAGCGATGAGAAAAATACGAACTCGTTTGAACCGCAGCCCGAAGGCGAGGGCTTCGACCCTGCGGCCGATGTTGGCGGCGGGAGTACAAGAACCACGTCGCAACCGGAGAGTTCCATCGCGGGAAGAGATACCGTGCTCGAATAGCTAGCGCATCACGGCATGTGGGGAGTCGAGCCGGTGAGAAATAATTTATCAACTTCGGCAGAAATCGCTGCTGAATCTGCTTCGGGCGATTCATCCAGGATCTGCAATAGTGACGGATCGAGACCGCAATCCACAAGCATTCCGCGCAATTGGACAGGCCGTTGCCGTCCCTCCTGGAGGAGGCTTCCAAAGCACCGCGTTGCCCGCGGCGAGCGCCTGCAGCGTCTGCACTCAGAATGACAGCATTTCTCCATCACCTACATGCTGGACGGCAAGCAATGGATCCTCGTCGGCGCTGGTGACAGCCTCTACGCCTATACTCTGCCTCCCCTTGGAGCGCGGTGAGGGGCGAGGTTCGCCTTTGGATGGCATAGCCGAGTTCAAGGTCATCACCTCCGCGGTTCCCGCCGAATTCAACCAGCCTAGCCAAGTGGTCGTTGTGAGCAAAAGCGACGCCCACCAGCTTTACGGAATGACGTTGGAATTCAACCGGGTCGCTGCCACAGCGGCAAAAAGCTATTTGGCGGGCGCGCTGCCGAAACCGCAATACATTCGGAATGAGTTTGGCGGGAATCTCTCGGGCCCCGTTTTCATCCCCAAAATTTATGATGGCAAGAGCCGTTCTTTCTTCTTCTTCAACTATGAAGGATTCCGCCTGATCCAGGCTTCGAATGTCAACAGCCGGATGCCGACTGCGGCCGAGCGGTCAGGCAATTTTACGGGGATCGGCAGGATCTTCGATCCGCTCACCGGGTTGCCTTTTAAGTTTGAGGATAAATTGCTGAGCGTGTGCACCACCGGAGAGCGGATCAAATGCTGGTTGAGTCCTATCCTCTCAGTGACTCCATTTACAGCAGCCAATCGACGGATACCGGAAGCGTCGCAAAGGAACTAGCCGGGATTTCTCATAAGCGTGACATAACGTGACCCGAACATCACAGCACCAGGGCTAAAGCCATCAATTTAACTAGCCTCTTTCGGCGGACCTAAAAGGTCCGCCTCCCTGGGCTGAAAGCCCAGGGCTTCCACCGGTGTAGTTCCCGGCTTTAGCCGGGAAAGCGGGTTCGCCGCGGCGAATCCGCGTAAGCAATTGGGCTAAACAAAATCGGGCTTTTAGCCCTGGTCTTCCTTGTGAGAAATTGCAGCTAGAAGACGGCTTGTACCGGAAAGAGGGACATAAACGCATACTTATGCTGAACATCCCGTTATCTATATTGCTAGACAAATTCAATTCTGGTACATCTGATGTGCGCGGAGCCGCGGGGCTTAGCGCGCGGGTTTACCTGCTCTGAAAATAGGCTGCTATGTTCTTGACAATACGGTCCTCTAATTCTTGGTTTCCCACATCTGACGCAAACAGCGCGTCAGATCGAAGAGTTTCGCGATTGGCGCCGAGGATTTGTCTATGTCACTTTCAAAAAAAAGACGAAGACGAATCTCACCTTCAGTCAAGCTCCGGGTCGAAGCTTGGGTGTGGGGAAATCACTTAAGCACTCCAAAAGTTGATCCGCTATAAGTATAGGGGCTGCAGAAGCCGAAAGGCGAGGCAAGCATAGCGCAGTTCATGCCATGCGTACTCGACCGCGAACGGCAATTCGGTGCACTGTATTCAGCTAACCAACAGCTAACTTCTTCAGGGGACAGGAAATTGAAAGAAATATATCCGTGCTTTCGCATCGCGGCAGTCGTCTCCCTCGCTCTGCTGCTGCTGTGCACGCGTTCGAGCAGTGCACAATCAGATCCGTTCTCGAATTGGCCCGCAGGGCTGTCGCCGGCGGAGGTAGGCAAGCGCGTCTCCGAACATTTTGTGGCAAGCCCGCACCAGAACCCCAACAAGATCATCTATCCCGAAGTATGCGCCTGGTATGGGGCGCTTACTTTCGCAGAAGCTACGGGCGACAAAGGTTTGCTTACCGAGTTGATAAAACGCTTCGATCCTTTGATGACTCCCGCGGAGAGCGCATTGATTCCCACCCGGCGTCATGTCGACGACGAAATCTTCGGTGTTGTACCACTGGAGATTTACCGGCAGACGAAGGATCGAAAATATCTCGACCTGGGCAAGACTTTCGCGGACCGCCAGTGGGAATCTCCGCGAAGCGATGGATTGTCCAGCGAATCACGCTTTTGGATCGACGATATGTACATGCTTACGATGCTGCAGGTGGAGGCGTATCGCGCGACCGGAGATCGCAAGTACATCGATCGGGCGGCATTGGAAATGGCCGCCTATCTGGATAAGCTGCAGCAGCCGAATGGACTTTTTTATCACGCACCGGATGTGCCTTTTTTCTGGGGCCGCGGCGACGGCTGGGTGGCGGCTGGGATGGCCGAATTGCTAAGTTCCGTGCCGCAGGATAGTCCCAATCGCGCCCACATTCTGGAGGGCTATCGAAAGATGATGAAGGCCCTGTTGCAATATCAAGCCAAGGATGGAACCTGGCGCCAGTTAATCGATCACGACGAAGCATGGCCGGAGACCTCGGGCACGGGGATGTTTACGTTCGCAATGATAACCGGTGTCAAGAAAGGCTGGCTGGACGGTGCAACGTACGGCCCGGCAGCGCGCAGAGCCTGGATCGCGCTGGCGGGCTATGTCGACCAGAATGACAACGTGACGAGCGTCTGCGAGGGCACAAATAAAAAGGACGATTTAGAGTACTACCTCATGCGGAAACGCCTAACGGGCGACTTCCATGGTCAGGCTCCCGTCATGTGGGCGGCTACCGCTCTGTTGCGTTGAATCGATTATCATCCGTCCCATATCTCTCAACAGAAAGCGTTGGAGATATGGGGCACACCCCGAGATCTGTTGGACTATGAATCCTAAAATCATCCGCGGTTGGACGAAATGTATTCTCTGCCTCGCGCTCGCTTTTCCCGTCTTCGTTTCGAGAGGGGATGCGCAGCAACTGTCCTTGCCCATCAAGGCCGCGAATTCAGCAATGGCCCGGTGGCCCGAGGGCAGCTCCATCCCGCCTGGCGCACCCGGCGCATGGAATTACGAAACGGGCACCCTTCTCGATGGGATGGATGCGCTCTGGTATAACACCGCGAACGGCGCCTATTTCAGATATGTGAAGCAAGCGATCGATCGATTGGTTGCGCCGGATGGATCGATTCCTTCCTATCACCCTGATCAATATTCGTTGGACAATATTCTGTTAGGACGGCAATTGCTTCTGCTTTACCGTGTGACCCGCCAGCCCAAGTACTATCAGGCGGCAACGCTATTGCGAAAGCAGCTCTCCGCTCAGCCGCGCAACGCTTATGGAGGCTTCTGGCATAAGCAGATCTATTCCGATCAGATGTGGCTCGACGGCATCTACATGGCCGAGCCATTCTATGCCGAATTCGCCGCCACCTTTCAAAGGCCGCAAGACTTTGCGGATATAACCAGGCAGTTTGTGCTAATCGAAGAGCATGCGCGAGATCCGCGGACTGGGCTGTTCTTCCATGCGTGGGATGCATCGAGGAAACAGCCGTGGGCAAACAAGAGGACTGGGTTATCCTCGATTTTCTGGGCCCGCGGCATGGGCTGGTACATGATGGCGCTGGTCGATACGCTGCCGTATTACAGCCAGGACGATCCCGGCCGCGCAATGCTGGTCGGCATTCTGAAACGCGCGGCCGCCTCGGTGGTGCGTTACCAGGACAAGCAAACGGGGCTCTGGTATCAGGTGCTGGATAAACCGGGAGCCAAGGGTAACTACTTTGAATCTTCAGCCGCGTGCATGTTCACCTATGCTCTGGCCAAAGGTGTCCGCCTCGGATATTTGCCGGCAAGCTATTCTGAACCTGCGTCGCGGGCATGGCAGGGAATCCAAAAGCGCTTTGTCCGGGTTGACGCGGATAACTCGGTAACGATTACAGGAACAGTAAAGGGCATCGGATTGGGAGGCGTTCCTTATCGCGATGGAAGTTACTCCTATTATGTAGGCTCTCCGGTGGTCAGCAACGATCCAAAGGGCGTCGGAGCATTTCTTTTGGCCGGCAGCGAAATGGGTGTGGCGCCTACCGCAACTCTAGGCCGCGGTCAAAGAGTCATAGTGGATGCCTGGTTCAATAGTCAGCAGCGCACCAACGCCGCGGGACACACGGTTTACTTCCATTACAAGTGGGACGATCTCAGCAATGATGGATTCTCTCTTTTCGGGCACATTTTTCGTAACTACGGGGTGGATACCGGCACGCTTTACAGCGCGCCAACCGTAGAAAAATTGAAGAATGCGCAGTTTTACATCATTGTCTCGCCGGATATTCCGTCCAAGAATCCGCATCCTCACTATCTGCAGCCCGAGGATGCCGTCGCGGTAGCCCAATGGGTAAAGAGCGGGGGCGTGCTGCTTATGATGGAGAACGATCCGGCCGACGCCGACATTGAACATCTGGACCGGCTTGCGGATGTTTTCGGGATCCATTTCAATCAAGTGCTCAGCCATCATGTGATCGGCAAAGATCATGCGATGGGCCGGATACCCGTTGCCGGCGACGGGCCTCTCTTTCATCAACCTCATACGCTGTTTATGAAGGACACGTGCACGATATCGCTGAAAGGTAAGGCTGTTTCGCTGCTCGAAGACCGTGGAGATATCCTGATGGCCACAGCGAAGTACGGAAATGGAACTGTTTTCGCCGTCGTCGATCCATGGGTTTACAACGAATATACCGATGGGAGGAACCTTCCCCCTGAGTATGACAATTTCGCGGGCGGCGAGGAGTTGGTGCGGTGGCTGCTGCAACAGCTTCCGCGAAGCGCCCGTCTTTCGTCCAGCCACCGGGCACACCAGCAACAAATGACAAGCGAGAAATGAAGACTTATCTCTCAGTCAAGGAGAACCAATGAAGCTCCGTCTTTTAGCAGATCCCGTCCGATATCCGCAGATGACGACCGCGCAGCTTCGGGAGACGTTCCTGATGGAATCCCTATACGAACCGGGCGCCCTCCAACTCACATATATCGATTTGGACCGCACCATCGTGGGTATAGCCGCGCCCAAGGAAAATCCGATTCCGCTACCGTCAGCCGCAGGTCTGCGCGCGGAGTATTTTACGGAGCGCCGCGAGCTGGGAGCTCTGAATATTGGCGGCAGCGGCTCCATCCGGGTGAATGGCAATAGTTATGCGCTGGAGAACCTCGATTGCCTTTACATAGGCCGGGGCAATGCGGAGGTTGTGTTTGAGTCCAAGGAGCCATCCTTACCGGCCATCTTCTATCTTCTCAGCTATACGGCACATACTGCTTACCCGGTCACCTTGGTGCGCAAGGAAGAAGCGAGCCCAACCACATTAGGCAGCGGAGAGAGCTCAAATCTGCGCACGGTGTGCAAGTATGTCTATCTAGCCGGCCCAAAGAGTTGCCAACTGGTCATGGGTGTGACACATCTGCATCCGGGAAGCGTCTGGAACACTATGCCTCCGCACACCCATTCCCGGCGTTCTGAAGTCTATTTCTACTTCAATTTGGGCAAAGATGCGGGAGTATTCCATCTTATGGGGCCGCCGGAGGAGACACGCCACATTTTCGTGAAGGACAGGGAAGTGGTGATTTCGCCGGGATGGTCGATCCATGCCGGCGTGGGCACTCAAGCCTATAGCTTTTGCTGGGGTATGGGAGGAGAAAACCAGGACTACGCCGACATGGACGCTCTCTCGATAGGCAGCTTGCTTTGAGGGTGCGCGTTTGGATTGCAGTTCTGCCGGCCCGCATTGATGCGGCACGGACTCGTCTAACTATGATAGTGCCGCTCAAACGCCGATACCAGGTGCGGCCGTTTCTTCCCGCGCAGTCCCAGAGACGCGGAGATCTCGCGACAGCAGAGCAGCAGGCGCTCTGCGATCTCCGGCATGCTTTGCGCAGTAATTCGCGAGGTAGGTCCCGATACGCTTACGGCGGCGATGGCGCGGCGCCGGTCATCGAAGATCGGAGCCCCGATGCAGCGAACGCCGACCTCGATTTCCTGATCGTCGATAGCATATCCGCGGCGGCGTACTCGTTCGAGCGCCTTCAACAGCGCTTCCTTGGACGCCAGCGTTTTCGGTGTGTAGCGCACGAAGCGGATCGTCGAAACGATCTGCTCGATCGCTTCCGCCGGCTGGAAGGCTAACATCGCCTTACCCATCGACGTGCAGTAGACAGGATTGGACGTTCCCGTCTTCGAGCTGATGCACACCCTGCGGTTCGGTTCGACTTTATCCAGGTAAACAACAGAGGTTTTCTGCAGGACGCCTAGGTGAACCGTCTCTCCCACTTGCGAGGCAAGCCTCCGGAAATAGGGGTGCACACGGGTGCGGAGGTCGATCTGTTCCACGGCTCGATTGCCAAGCTCGTAGAGCTTCAGGCCCAGGCGGTAGCGGTTCTCCGGGGTGCGCTCGATCAGCGCACTGCGTTCCAGCACCATCAGCGACCGGTGCGCGGTGCTCTTATGTAAGCTCATGCGCTGGCAAACCTCGGCAAGGCTGAGCGGCATATCGCTCTCGCCTAACATCTCCAGAACGGCGACGGCACGGTCCAGGCTGTGTAGCTGATACGGTCCTCCGGCCTTGGTCAGCGCTTCAGCAACGGGTACGGCAAATGGGACTGCGATGGAATTATCCATTGAAATGTCCTCCAACAACAGTCCGTGGGTTGACCCGACCGGTAAAGGAAAGCGTCCCTTTTTGCGGTATGGCCTACTCCCATGCGAACCGGCCAAGGATAGATTTCGCGTCCACTGGATCGGTTGTCAATGGTTACATCGTCAGAACCGGCAAAAAGGGAGAAGACCGTACCGCAAAGAGGTACAAGCTTCGATTCCAGGCTTTTCCGTCAACTCGGCAACTTAACTATGAAACCCACCATCTTTTGTAAAAAGAGAATAGAATGGCCTGCTAGCAAAAACAGGAGGATGGTAATGCGAATTGAGCCCCCGGACCGTGCTGCGAGCGTATCGACATATTCAGATTTGGTTGTGGCTCTCTTTACCGACAGAAAATCCGCTCACGGCGCCGTAGCCGACCTTAGGAGCGCCGGCATTCGGAGAGACAGGATCGCGGTTGCGTTCTCGGCGGAGGGTAGGCAAGCTCACCGGGGAGAATTTGAAATTCACGGAGCGGGACCGGAAGATCTCTCGAAAAGCAAGTACACTCTGGCCTGGAGGCTGAGGCGTGGCTTCAACGAGGATCTCCATCATCATGGCGCTGAAGTCCTCGCCGGAAAGCAAAAGGATCCGGCCGACGAAGTGGTCGACTCGCATATCGAGGTCGATTTGCAGGAGACTCTGCGCGACATGGGAGTAGCTGAAGACAGAATTCAACTGCTCAACAGAATCGTGGGAGCGAATGGCCTTCTAATACTGGTGGAAGCGGGAGACCGCTCGGGAGAAGTCCAAACGATTCTGGAAAAAAACACAGGACAGATCCGGACCGACAGCGCAACCGAGCGGCCGGCTCCGGTTACGCATTAGATTCAGATGGCGTTTGAGCGGAATTTGGCATCCAATCCACAATTACCGGTCAGTAGAGGAGCGAAGTTTTCGCGATTTCCTTTGCTTGCCGCCGGCGCAGGAGAATCGCGTCAGCCGGTGGACTCTACTGACACTCTGTCCTGATCATCTGCGGCTGAAGATCACAAGGGTAACGCCAAGCGCCACCAACAGCACCCCTATCCATCGCTGTTTAGTCACCTGCTCGCCCAGGAAAAATTTGCCTCCGAAAGCGCCAATCAGATAGCTCAGGGCGGTTACGGGCACAACAAAGCTTACGCTGTCGACCGAGAGCGCGCCCAGCAGAGCGAAGAAGGCGACGGCCATCATGACCAAGCCCACCCACATCCATCCGGATCGCAAAGCGCTCGAGATGGCGACCAATATGGCTCGGGGACGGAAGTCTTTGACTTCTCCGACCGCCTTCATGGCGCGCGACACGCACAACTCGCCGAATGTGCCGATCACGATGATCAGGGCAAATAGGATGATCTCGCGCAAATCTTAGCTATGCTCCCCCGTCCTCGGGCTGGTTTGTGAATTGGTACGGCCTACCACCATCACGCCCAAACAGATAACCCCGATGCCCACCCACCGCAGCGGCGGAACAGATTCCCCCAGCATCAGATATCCCAGAATGGCTACCACCGCGTAGGAGAACGAACACGAAGGCTGGACGTAGCTATAGTCGGCCCAGGAAAGGACCAGCATATAGGCGAGGAAGAATGTGGCAAGCGAGGCAATCCCCAGCCAGATTGTGCCCGAGGTGAAAATCCGCACTCCGGAGCGAAGCAGCGCTTCCGGCGGCCACGCGGCGACCGTGCCGAGATGCTTCATGCCCTTCCCCAGCAGGACGTTTCCCAAGGGAGCCGCCACAACTATGATCAGGATGAAGAGAACAGTTTTGAGCTGGAGCGGCCTCTCAGATTTCATTTATGGCGGAAACAATCAGGCTGTTTTTATAGCCGGCCGCAGGGCGTTCAAGATTCCGTATACCTGCAAATGCCTCTCTTTAGATTGTACAAGGTGTCGATTGTTCATTCTCCATGTTGGAGACAATCGAAGCCGCCCTTGCATTCGATCGGGAACGCATATATAGGTAGAATTTAGGCTTAGATCCCGTTAGGAGCATTGCCGGGTGGCCTTTATCCTGATCTGGCAAGCTTAATTCAAGGACTTTGCCGGGCTGGCTATATCATTATGTAGAGTGAGTGCGATCCGCATTCATTCGGCCGGTCCCGGGCTACGGAAAAACTGGGCTTCGTATCAGGAGCACAACTTTAGCCGGACCTTAAGTGTTTGAAAATTGGATCGCCTTTCGCCGCTGAGGGATGGGATTTTTGCCCTCATTAGAGTTTTTCGCACCCTGTCGCGCAACGGTGCAATCCAATATCAAGCAGCCGCGGCTTAAATCTGAGTTTTCGAGAGGTATTCCACCTTGTGTGGTATTGCTGGATTTACCCAAAAGGGTTGGACCCCCGATCCCGGCCGGATTCGTAGCGCCACCGCGACTCTGACCCACCGCGGCCCCGATCATCAAGGAGTTTTTCAATCACGGCTATGCTCCATCGGCGCCGCGCGCTTGAAAATTCTCGATCTGGATTCAGGGGATCAACCGATCGTCTCCGACGATGGCGGCACGGTTATCGTCTTCAACGGCGAGATCTATAACCACCTTGAATTGCGGGCTGAGCTTGAAGGATGCGGCCACCGCTTTCATACTCAATGCGATACGGAGACGGTTCTCTGCGCGTTTCTTGAATGGGATACAGACTGCTTTCGCCGTATGCGCGGCATGTTCGGCGTCGCTCTTTGGCAGAGCTCAAGCCGCCGGCTGGTGCTGGCCCGGGATCGTATGGGTATCAAGCCTCTTTACCTCGCCAGGTACGGTGACGACGTCCTTTTCGGCTCGGAGCTGAAAGCGATTCTCATTCACCCCGAAATCGACCGCAATCTGAGCATGAAGGGGCTCGATTGTTATCTTTCGCTGAATTACGTTCCCTGTCCCTGGACCCTGGTTGACGGAGTAGAAAAGCTTGCTCCCGGCCATTGGTATGAATGGCGCGATGGACGGGTGCGCTCCGAGCCTTATTGGCGGCTGCCGGTTCCTGGCGAGACTCGCCGCACCCCGGACCAAGTCCCCTTGGATCAAGCTAAGGAGGAACTCGATTTCCTCCTGCAGCAGTCGGTTCGCGAGCATCTGCTATCCGACGTTCCTCTTGGAATATGGCTGAGCGGAGGAGTCGATTCCTCCACCATTCTGCATTATGCCGCGCAGGCCAATCACTCACGTCTAAAGACGTTCTCCATCTCCTTCCGCGGGCGCAGCTTCGATGAGACGGAACAAATCCAGCAGGTGGTTTCGCGCTATGGCGCGGAACACGAACAACTGGACCTGAACCCAGGGGAAGACCTGGCGGGGGCTATTTCGGAATTTGCGTACTACTCGGACGAGCCGAATGCCGATGCCGGGGCTTTGCCCGTATGGTTCCTTTCTAAGCTATCGAAGACGCATGCGACAGTGGCTTTGAGTGGCGAGGGAGCCGACGAGATCTTTGCCGGCTATCTGACTTACCGTGCTAATCAGTTCGCGCGAACCCTGCGTCCAATTCCCGCCGGCGCTCTCCGCATGGCGCTTGCGGGCTTACAATTCTGGCCGGCTTCCAACGAGAAGATAAGCCTGGAGTACAAGCTGAAGCGGTTCTTATCGGGATGCCTGCTCGCTCCCGAACGCGCTCATATCCATTGGAATGGGACTTTCTCTGAGACAGAAAAGGCCGCGATGCTCAAACGGCCATTGCCCGGCTCCTTAAACGAGATTCTTAAAACCTTGGCTGACTCAGTTTCGATGGGTGACAATCTCAGTCCTTATCTCAGCTTCGATCAGAAGTACTATCTGGCGGATGACATCCTGGTGAAGTCGGACCGCATGAGTATGGCGCATTCCGTGGAAGTGCGGCCGCCGTTTCTAGACCACCGCATCGTCGAGTTTGCGGCTACATTGCCTGATTCGTTCAAAATAAGAGGCTCGCGGCAGAAGTTCCTGCTCAAGGAATTAATGCGGCACAAACTTCCCGCGCAGATCCTCGGCCGCCGCAAAGTCGGCTTCGATATCCCTGCTCACGAATGGCTTCGCGGACCTTTGCGCTCACTGCTGGTAGACACATTGAGAGAGGGCCTTTCCGAGTATGCCGGCCTCTTCCGGGCGGACACAATCGAAAGATATTTGCGCCTCCACCTGGAAAAGAGAGCCAATCTTGGATATCACCTATGGGGTTTAATGATCCTGTTTTTATGGATGAAAAAATGGCGCATTCAGTCGACCTCCTCGTCGACAGCAAGGCTGCCCGTATTGGTGGCCGAAGAAGCTGGTATACCTATTTAATTGTCTTGCTCTTGTTTGCCGCTGCAGTGCACCTGTGCTGCATCCTCTCTCCTCCTTCGCTGATGGACGACGTAGATTCGGTGCAGGCGCAGATCGCGCGCAACATGCTCACCTCCGGCGATTGGGTGACGGCGCGTCTGGATGGGGTGGCTTACCTCGAGAAGTCGCCCCTCATTTATTGGCTGATGGCCATTTCCTATAAGGTGTTCGGCGTTTATGATTGGGCCGCGCGCATCCCGATTGCGCTCTCTTCGATTGCTCTCGCCTGGCTGACCGCGGCCTTCGGAAACTGGGCTTTTGGCAGAAAAGCCGGCTTCTATGCCGGGCTGTGCATGGCCACCTGCGTCGGACTATGGCTTTTCACGCGCATTCTCATCCCCGATGTCATGCTCACCTTCACCATCGCGTTGGCTATGTGGGCGTTTCTTCGGGCATTGGACGGCGATGAGCCTCACCCGCGCCTCTGGACGTCCATTCTAGGGGCGAGCCTGGGCATCGGATTGTTGCTCAAGAGCTTGATAGCCCTGGTGTTTCCGTTGGGCGCGGCCGCGCTATACCTGCTGCTCACAGGCAGGCTGTTGTCAATCGAGACCTGGAAGCGTCTCCATCCGCTGACTGTAACGGCCATCGCGCTTGTTATAGCCGTTCCGTGGCACGTGCTGGCGGCTCTTGGCAATCCGCCGTTCTTTGCTTTTTCACTGCACAGCGGTCCGGGCGACTACCACGGCTTTTTGTGGTTTTATTTCATCAACGAGCAGCTCCTGCGTTTTCTGAATTTGCGCTACCCGCGCGACTACAGCACTGTTCCCCGCCTCTATTTCTGGCTCTTTCATCTGGTGTGGCTTTTTCCCTGGAGCGTGTATTTCCCCGCCGTGGCCAAGCTTTCCTTTAAGCCGCGGGATCGCGCCGGACAGACCCGGCTGCTGGCGCTTTGCTGGACCGGCTTCATTTTGGTGTTCTTTACTTTTTCCACCACCCAGGAGTACTACTCCATGCCTTGTTATCCCGCTTTGGCCCTGCTTCTGGGATCAGCGATGGCAATGGGAGGAAGACCGATCCGGTGGGGAACATGGGCGCTCGGAGCAATCTCCGCATCTTGCGCCGTTGCCACTATCGCTATTCTGATCGCGGTGCGCCATCTTCCCGTGCCCGGCGATATCTCCGCCGCGCTTAGCAATCATCCTAATGCGTACAAGCTTTCCTTGGGGCATATGGAAGATTTGACGCTGGATTCTTTTGCCTATCTGCGCCGGCCTCTCGCGCTTGCCTTGCTTGCCTTTCTTGTCGGCGCAGCGGGCGCCATCCGAGCCGGCAATCGGCGCGCTTTTCTCTCCGCCGCGGTGATGATGGTGATATTTTTTCAAGCGGCGCGGCTGGCGATGGTCTCTTTCGACCCGTTCCTCTCCTCGCGGCCATTAGCCGAAGCAATCCTCAAGTCACCACCGGGCGCTCTTATTTTTGATAGCCAATACTACACATATTCCTCGATCGCTTTTTATACGGATCGTCCTGAGCTGCTCTTGAACGGGCGCTTCAACAATCTCGTATATGGCTCCTACGCTCCGGGGGCTCCTCGCGTTTTCATCGATGATTCAGAATTCAAGCGTCTATGGTTCCAGCCCGCCCGGTTTTATCTGGTAACGAATGAATCGGACGTACCACGGCTGGACCGTCTGGTCAGTTCCAGGAATCTTGATTTTATCGCCCGAGGCGGAGGCAAGGTCGTTTATACGAATTATCCCGTAGCAGGCAGCGATCGCTCCCTCAATGCACAGCAATTGAACGTTCATTGAGCCGCACAGCATGTTTATTCAAAGGGCAACTGCTGCCATCTCGGCGCAACCAAACAGCTTTCTTAGGGTTTTTGCAACTGGAAGCTCACCGCTTACGTCTCTTTACAAGCTGCATTTGTGAATGGAGGAGTCTATGAAGATTGCCGTGCTGGGCGGAGACGGCTACTGTGGCTGGGCGACAGCGCTCTATTTGTCGAACCAGGGCCATTCAGTTGCTATCGTTGATAATTTTGTGCGCCGCCAGTGGGATTACGAATTGGGTGTACAGACGCTTACCCCTATCCGGCCCCTTTCGGACCGCCTGAGAGTATGGCAAGAGATTACCGGCAAGAGCATAGAGCTCTTCGTCGGCGATGTAACCGATTATGATTTTCTCGCCTCTACCATCAAAGACTTTGAACCGGAAGCTGTGGTTCACTTTGCCGAGCAGCGCTCCGCTCCGTATTCCATGATTGACCGCAAACACGCGGTCGGCACGCAAGTGAACAACGTGGTTGGAACACTCAATCTGCTTTTCGCTCTTCGCGAATTTCAGCCCGATTGCCACTTGGTCAAATTGGGAACCATGGGCGAATACGGAACGCCCAACATCGACATTGAAGAGGGCTACATCGCGATTGAGCACAATGGCCGTAAGGACGTGCTCCCATTCCCCAAGCAGCCGGGGTCGTTTTATCACCTCTCCAAGGTGCATGACAGCCACAACATGATGTTCTGTTGCAAGATTTGGGGCCTGCGCGCCACCGACCTGAACCAGGGAGTGGTCTACGGTACGGTCACCAATGAAGTTGCAATGGATGAGGCGCTCATCAATCGCTTCGATTATGACGAAGTATTCGGGACCGTGCTCAATCGATTCTGCGCGCAGGCGGCGCTTAACTATCCCCTCACTGTGTATGGCAGAGGAGGTCAGACACGCGGCTTCCTCGATATTCGCGATACCGTGCGCTGTGTTGAGCTTGCTTGCCTGAACCCCGCCGCCCGTGGCGAATTCCGCGTCTTCAATCAATTCACCGAGCAATTCTCCGTTCTGCAATTAGCTCAACTGGTGGAGCAGGCCGGCCGGCAAATGGGCCTGGGTGTGGAGATCGATTACCTGCCTGATCCTCGGGTTGAGGCGGAAGAACACTATTACAACGCGAAGCACTCAAGGCTGATCGATCTCGGGCTTAAGCCGCATCTTCTTTCTGAATCTCTGCTCGATTCGCTGATCGATATCTCCGTTCAGTATCGGGATCGAATCGATCCGGCGCTTTTCATGCCCCAGGTGAGATGGCGGGAGCCGCGCAATGAGCGGCGTTCTCAATCCCAAACTGCTCTGCCGGCCTTTGCCAAAGCCGCCCCCTAGCTATCGGGTGGGATGGCAGTCTAAAGTCCACACCTCAAACCGGATGCCGCGTATCTCTCCGCGTTTTTGCGGGGAGAAGTGGGATCGACCATCTGGAGGGGATGCCCTATTGGACAGGCACGAGCATTCCTTCACGGATCCGGTACCGCACCTTGCGCCAGGTTATGCTCCGGCGGCAAAAACTCAACAGCCATAAGATTGACGCGGTCGCGTCCCAAATCGGTATAAGCGGTATCCTCTTCCAAAGATCTTTTTGATGCAGACCCCAGGAACCAATGCTCATCGTCATGGCGGCTCGCAGCGCCAAATACAATCCAAAGTAGACCAGTGCGGCGCCACGTGTAGGGTGAAGGGCGACTGCCAAAACCGCCCACAGCAGTCCTTGGGTGAAGACTAATCCCAGATGTCCCCACGGCCGCATATGGCGCATCACCGTCATCCATCTCATGCGCTTGGCAAGAAGATCTCTCATGGACTGAAAATCCGCAACGGCTTCAACCGGGCGCGGCAGCAGTACAATTTCGAATCCCTGCTCTGCAATCAAGCGTCCTACGAGGAGATCGTCCCCTGGACGATTCTCGATTGCCTGATAGCCTCCAAAACCCTCCAGATGCCGTCGTGTCGTAACGATAGTCTGCCCGAGAGCAAATTTCACTCCGTCGAGCTGACGAGCAACCAGAATTCCCGGATAAAAATCGGAAATCATGCCTATGGACTGGAGCCGCTGCGTAAACGTCGCATCGCTTGAGGACGTATACATGCATGTCACAGCACCTACTTTGGGGTTGCTCAGGGGGGCAACCACCGACCTGAGATAATCCGGCCGGACGCGAACGTCGCTGTCGCTAATCACCAGGGTTTCATATTTGGCTTCAGCAGTCATTCGCGCCAATTTGGCGACCTTATCATTGGCCGCAACCCGGCCGGAACCGATCAGCACACGGATCTGGCGCTCGGGAAAGTCGCGGATCAGCCTTTGCAGCGTTGGGTAGGCGGGATCGGAAGTCTCGCCAACGCAGAAGACGATCTCATACTCCGGATAGTCCTGCCGGCAAAAGCTAGCGAAGTTTTCATAGGCTTCCGGATCGAGCCCGCGGACCGGCTTCAGATTGCTCACGGGCGGCGTAAAGGTGCTATTCACCGGCTGGCTTGAGTTGCGCGAGCAGCGAAAGAACCGCCAACTGCTGTAGAGAGCGATGGCGTAATAAATCGATGGGAAGAAAGCCATTCCCAACACGGCGAAATAAATGAGCCTCAACATCATCCAGCCTCTACAGTAACGCATTGTCCAACCCGACGTCCCCGCATGGGAGAGGCCCCGGCATGCCGCTCATTTTGGGATCCGTCTATAGAGGACAAAAAGTCATATATAAATTGATATACGACCAGATTGTTCACGGATCGTTCAGTTTTTCTAGTACGCTTACCGTCACCGGGGGAACTGACTAGATGAAACTCTTGAAGTATTGGCTACTTTGCGCCTTATTCTCCGTCATCGCGCTCGCAAACGCGGATATTATTGTTCTCCACGACGGCGTCAGCTATAGCGGACAGTTCACGGCTCCCGCGGGCAGCAAGCTCTCCTTCACCGACAACCAGGGAATACACTACAGCCTGCCTATATCGGACGTACAGTCGCTCGTATTCTCCAACACGGCCGACACTATCACATTGCGCAATGGGCGGACCTATTCCGGCGAGTTGAACGGAGTTGATGTTTTATCATTCGAGGGCAGCGGGGGCATCGGTTATAAATTCCCCTTACGAGACGTTAGCTCGCTGGTCCTCACCGGCTCGGCGCCAGATCCCGTTGCGCATCACATCCCCTCCTTAGTGATTCCCCAGGGCACAGAAATCGTTGTCCTCACTTCCAACTCCATCGATTCCGGATCGAAATCTTCGGGTCAACTCTATCCCGCAACCATTCAGCGAGGAGTGATCGACAGCTCCGGCAGAGTGGCCATCCCCGCCGGCACGCATGCGAAGCTGGTCGTTAGCAATATTCGTGGGGGTGGAGCGGTGCGCAGTCCGGAACTTGTTCTGGACCTCTACTCGGTTGAGATCCGGGGCGAGCAATATCGGGTCGATACATCTTCCGTAACCGAAAACAATAAGAGCGGTCTCGGTCTGAACCGCCGCACGGCCGAATGGACGGGCGGCGGCGCTGGGATAGGCGCTCTTTTGGGCGCAGTCTTCGGAGGCGGTCAAGGCGCTGGTATCGGAGCCGCGGCGGGCGCCGGCGGCGGTGCGCTTACTCAGTTGTTTACCCGCGGTAAACAGATCAAGGTGCCGGCTGAAACTGCATTAACCTTCCGTCTGGAACGAACTCTTGTCCTGCATCCCTAAAGCATAAGAATGCGCCTTTGGCATCCTAGCCAATCGCGATATGCTGACAATCGATGACGATAGACGCTCGCCAAGGCGGAGACGATGCCGCTGTTCGCCGCCCACTGCCCCTCCAGTCCGGCCGCTGGACGATCGTGGGATTGCTATTCGCAGCCTCTGTGATCAATTACCTGGACCGCTCCACCATCTCATTAGCCTTGCCGCTGGTTTCCAGAGACTTGGTGCTGGGCCCGGAGAGCAAGGGGCTATTGCTTTCGGCTTTCTTCTGGTCGTACGCCCTCATGCAAATCCCGGTCGGCTGGGCGGCCGACCGCTTCAATCTCCGCTGGCTCTACGCCGCAGCTTTCGTTCTGTGGTCACTAGGCCAGGGTTTGACGGGCTTTGCCGGAAGTCTTGGAGTGCTGCTCTTGTTTCGCATGCTGCTGGGTGTGGGCGAGTCCATCTACCTGCCGGGCGGAACGAAAATTGTGAGCTTGTTATTCGGGCCCGCAGAGCGCGGCCTGCCGTGCGGCCTCTTCGATTTTGGCACGCGCATGGGCCTGGTGCTCGGCGGCTTGACCGTCCCGTGGCTGCTGGTCCATTTGGGCTGGCGGCTCACCTTCCGGCTGATCGGATTTGCGGCGTCTGTTGTGGCTTATTCCCTGGCTATTGGCCACAAGGCGCCGTCTTGTTCCTCGCGCCCGCCCGGCTTCGGCAGCACGAGTTACGGCGCAGCATCTGCGGTCGTTGCTTACCAATCGAGACCTGATCGGTATCTGCCTCGGTTTCTTCTGCTTCGATTACTACTGGTATCTGTTTGTCACCTGGCTTCCGGACTACCTGGTGACGGTACGGCATTTCACTATCTTGCGCGCCGGCTTTTTCGCCTCGCTTCCTTTTTTCGTATTTGGCGCCAGCGAACCCTTGGGTGGCTGGCTTGCGGACTGGCTTATCCGGCGCGGCTGGAACGAAACGCGAACGCGTAAAGGGATTGTGACAGTGGCGTTCCTCACTGGCTTGCTGCTGATTCCCGCGTCCCGCGTGCACAGCGCCAACATGGCCGTCGCGCTGATAGCCGGCGCTTCGCTGGTAGGACTGGCGACCGGCAATCTACTGGTGATCCTACAGTCCTGCGCTCCGGGCGAGGACGTGGGCCTGTGGACCGGCTTCGAGAATTTCGCGGGCAATGTGGGGGGCGTTCTGGCGCCGCTGCTCACCGGGTTTCTGATCAGCCGGACCGGTTCCTACGCGCCCGGATTCGCCTTGGCCGCTATCACCCTGCTCGCGGGCCTGTTGTGCTACTGGTTTATCGTTGGAGATTTGGGATCACGAAGCGAATCTGAGATCAATGGTTAGCCGATATTGCGTTCGAAGCGATATCCAGGAAGCGACATGCTCCCGTCTCCGACGCCACTTGCAATGTAATTGAGCCAACCGGATGGGCTTTCGTCAGCGCCGCGGTCTAGCGCAAAGGCGGGAGTCTTGTGCAGTCGAATCCGAGGCTGACCCGCCAGCCACAGTTTGCCCCGCCTCGATCAGTCGTTCGCTCAATTGGACTGTGCGCATTGGCAGCCTGCTATACGGCCTGGTGATCTTTGCCGTCATGAACACCGCCTGAATCGATTAGTCCTGCTGCGCGAAGTTTGCATCTCTACTACTGAGAACCAATTGAAGCAATCCACTTACAGGAATCAGAATTATATGGCTGATGCTTTTTCCTCCAAACCTTTGCGGGATCCTCGCGAGCGTTTTCCCAAGCCGCCTTTTCCGGAACAGCAAGAGGCCGCGCCCGGCGGAGAACACGAACTCCAACCGCCGGCCGACCATGGGATCAAGAGCTATGAAGGTCATGGCCGGCTTGCCGGCCGGGTTGCCCTCATCACCGGTGCAGACAGCGGGATAGGCCGAGCCGTGGCTATCTGCTTCGCCAAAGAGGGCGCCGACATTTTTTTCACCTGTCTCCCGGAAGAGCGCGCGGATGCAAACGCTACTCTGAAATCCGTCGAAGGTATCGGCCGCAGAGCGATCGTGCTGCCCGGAGATATTCGTCAGAAGGCATTCTGCCAACAGCTCGTCGCTGAGACTATCAAGGCGTTTGGCAAGTTGGACATTCTGGTAAATAACGCCGCCTTTCAGCGGACCTATGAAAACCTGGAAGATATCCCGGAAGAGGAGTTCGATGCTACCTACCGGACGAATGTCTATGGCGCCTTCTTTCTGACCCAAGCGGCGCTTCCGAAGATGAAGCCCGGAGGGGTCATTCTAAACACCTGTTCGATTGAGGCATTTGAGCCAAAAGACCAGTTGGCGCCCTATGCCTCGACGAAGGCGGCTCTCGTGAGCCTGACCAAGAGCTTCTCAAAGCTATGTATGAAGCATGGAGTCCGGGTGAACGGCGTCGCCCCAGGGCCGGTATGGACACCATTGATTCCCTCGACCATGCCTGCCGAACAGGTCAAATCATTTGGTAAGAGCAGCGAGTTCGGCCGGCCGGCGCAGCCTGTGGAGCAGGCGGCGATATACGTGTTCCTGGCCTCCGATGACGCGAGCTATGTCACCGGGGAGATCTACGGAGCGACCGGTGGGAAGACGCCCCTCTGAGATGGCTGCATTCGGCTCGGGAACACCATCGAATGCTTGTCACGGGATATTGGTCGCCGGACTGCGTTCCTATGGTAGGACGAAACGCACTACATTCTCTTCCCAGCAACAGCCGCACCTCTGAGCAAGACCTAGCTTGACAGGCACTCTGAGGAACGAGAAGATCCTTGGAGACAGCTCCTTACATCTGGATTTGTCGCCGCGTCGCCGTCGAAGCAGATCGTGATCCGCCGGTTATCTTGGCGCCCGAAATGTTCCGTTTGAGATTTCGGGGGCCCACTCATCTCGGCCGAATGGGTCTGGCAGAAGCGGTGTCATTGACGCAATCGAATTCGGCCTAACCGGGCAAATCGGCGGATGCGACACCAAGAACACTGCGCAAATTACCGATTCCAGGATCGCGAAGAGCACGGTACGGAAGTTAAGTTGAGCACGGCGCACATCTTTTTACCCAGGAAGCTTGAACAGAATTTCGTCAGACAGATCGATGATCTTTTGGACTATCTGCTTGTGCTTTGCTCTATCCGGATATCCTCCCCAAAAATTGCCCTCACGATGCACTGAGTAGAAATTCAGTTCATACTCGCCGAGCTTGAACGCACCGTCGATCAAGGCTTGGGCATAGTTGCCATTGATAAGTTTTTGCCGCACTGCCTCGTTCAAGTTGTTGTCTAAATAAGTCGTTTCAACCTTGACCAGGCTTTTATCAAAATCGTGTCTGGTCAGTTTTCCTGTTTTTGCTGCCTCACGAATGACGGGCTCCTCAAGTCCGGTCTCGCGAATTTTGGGCTTCATATGGGCCTTGGTGAGAACCTTTCCTCCATGCTCTGTGTGACAGTGGATCACTCTTCCAAGTTGGGGAATCGTGATTCGATAGTGGACATTAAGATCGTTCATTTTGAAGATTCCACCGTACTTAAAGTCCGCCGCCAAAACCTCGTCCAGGGTGGGCGCCTTCGACGTCTTGCGATCAATCTTATCCTGCAAAATCCTTTCGGCTTCCGCTTCGGCTTCTTTCTTTGCTCTATTCTCCTGCTTGTCAAATCGTGGCATGTTTCTCCTCACAACTAATATCTCTGAATTCTAAAATAGTGAGCAAATTCTTGGCGCGATATGGCTTTCCACTTTCGTGGTGATGCAGGCATAAATCGTACGAATTCAGCATGAAGTTTGGTGTAACAGTGAGTTGGCATTGAACATCTCGCGCTTATGGCCTTCTGTCAATATCTGTCAATAAATGGTTTGGACAAGCTTAGGCTTGCTGGCGGAGTGTTGCTCATGCATGATATCGGAAGTGAGTAACGATTATCAGAAAGGAGCATTCGCTTGAAGCTGCTCGTAAAATTCAACCTTCTGCTGATCGCTGTTTTCGGCTTGGGCCTTCTGCTAATCGCCTACGAAGCCCAAATCTTCCTGCAAAAACAAGCGCAGGCCGAGGTGCTTCGCGAGGCCGGACTGATGTCGGCCAACGCCTCCGCTATTCGAAATTACACAGAGACGTACGTTTCACCGCTTCTGCAGAAGACGACGGAACACACCATGACATTTCTGCCGCAGGTGATTCCGTTCTTTGCCTCGACGACTACTTTTCGCCAGATTCGCCAGACATATCCCGACTACACTTACAAAGAAGCGGCCTTGAATCCGACCAATCTCAACGATCGCGCTACGGATTGGGAAGCGGATATTATCGACTATTTTCGGAATTCCCCGAACGAGACAGAGCTGATCCGGACGCGGAACGCAGCGACCGGGCCAACCCTCTATCTGGCTCATCCGATCCGGGTCGAGAGCGGATGCCTGGCGTGCCACAGCCGGCCAGAAGTGGCGCCCCGGGCACTCGTCAAGCGTTACGGATCGCAGCACGGATTCGGCTGGAATCTGGGTGAGATCGTCGGAGCTCAGATCATAGCGGTCCCGACATCCGTGCCCCTGGAGATGGCGAAGAAGGGACTCACTCAGCTACTGATCGATCTCTCGGCAATTTTCTTTCTGGCAATCCTGCTGATCGATACGGGGCTGTATTTTATTGTGATCCGACGACTGCGCAGAGTCTCAAACTCGGCGAACCGGGTCAGCCAAGGCGAAATGGATCTTGAGCAGCTCCCTATCCACGGCAATGATGAGGTCGCGCAGGTAACCCGATCCTTCAATCGGATGCACACCAGCCTGAAAAAGGCTATGGAACTCCTGAAGGGATAATTGCGGCATAGGCGCGCCTTCGCAGAATCGAATTAGGCGGGCGGCCGGGTGCGCAGAAATTTCCGCCGCTCTGCGTCGTTCTCGATCTGCTTTGACGCTTCGGAATAGAGCTCGTCCAGACTGTTGTACTGCTTGGCCAGCCGGGCGACGACTACCTTGGCAATGGGCCCGATAAATGAAGCAAGGTGCCGCACAAGCTGCTCGGTAGGTTGAGCAAGCGGTGTGGTGGGAGGTTTGTTCAGTTCGTCAGTATCGACACGCTGCCAACTCGCAGGGCCTGTCATGACCGTCCTTGCAGCGTCAGCAGTACTCTGAGAACGAACTGCGGCGAGAAACTCCGCTGCGGTAGCGAATCGCTTTGCCGGTTCCTTTTCAAGCGCCTTGGAGATGGCCTCGGAAAGCTGCGCGGGAATCTCCAGGCGCAATTTCGCCAGCGGCGTGGGGATTCGTTCGAGGTGGGCCATCATCAACTCATAGGTGGTGGCGCCGTTGATCGGCGGCTGGCCGGCGATCAGTTCATAGAGGGTCACCCCAAGCGAGTAGATGTCGGACTGCGGAGTCGCCTTTTCGCCGCGAATTTGCTCAGGCGACATATGCATGGGCGAACCGATAAGCGAGCCCGCCATGGTTAGGTCAACCGATCCCTTCGTGATTGCAATGCCGAAATCCAGCACCTTCACCAGGTCCGCGGGAGAGACCATGATGTTTGCCGGCTTGATGTCGCGGTGGACCACTCCCCTGGCATGCGCGTAATCGAGCGCGGTGAGCACTTGAGCGGCGTAATCCAGGAGCAACGGCAGTGGAATACGGGCACTCCGGCTGCGAGTGCGCAAATCCTCGCCTTCCACCAGCTCCATGACCATAATGAGCTCGTCGTTGAAGTAGAAGGCATTGTGGAGCCCGGCGATGTTAGGGTGATTCAGGCTGGCAAGAAGCTGAATTTCCCGGCGAAAGCGTTCCGCCATTTCCGCAGTCCCGGTCTGTTCCGGCAACAACACCTTCAGGGCGTCTGCGCGTTGCGAGATCTGATGCATCGCCTCATAAACAGCGCCCAAGCCGCCGCGACCCAGCACGCGTACGATCTTGTATTCTCCAACGACCTGGCCGGGCTGAAATGTCATCGATTGATAATACCGCCGTACCTGCTGGAGGCCCTTAGCTGAGGAACATTTAGCTTGTATGCCACGCCGACCCAGAGGACCATCGGCCGCATCTTATTCGATCCCGCTGAGGCAGAAAGCTCACCGAGGAGGCGCTATGATATGGGCAGAACTTGACCGGATACCCTCAGCGTAAACTCGAAAGTGATTCAAAGGAGCCGGATTCATGCCTCTACAGGTCTGCATGGGAGCGATGATGCAATGCAGCTTCGGAATGGCGCCGAGTTCGCTCGTGGTACTGCCTGACAATAAGGTAATGACCAACGATGTGCCGGACGCCAATATTATGGACCATATTCCGATGACCAACATCATGCCTTTCGGCATGTGCCAATCACCCTCCAATCCGGAGGTCGCCGCAGCCACGGCCGCCGCACTGGGCGTCCTCACGCCCATGCCCTGTGTCCCGGCGACGCCAGCGCCGTGGGTCAGCGGAGCGCCGACAGTTTTACTTGGCAACTTCCCCACTCTCGATAACGTGTCGCAGTTGATGTGCATCTGGGGTGGCGTCATCGCATTTACCGATGCCGGCGAAGAAACGGTCGAAGTTCCGTAGAACTCAGCCGCTAAAGCCGATCGACTCTTCAATCCCTTAGGGCACGAGTGAAGCCGTATCCTGACACAAAACAATGCTTTTCCGCAGCCTGTAAAGTCCACTAATTGATTGCATTCATACGGCCGCTGCTATCCACCACGACTCAAGGGCACCCCATCCTTCGCACGGCGCTGTTCCGTGCGAAGGGTGAGAGACCACAAATCCTACATCCCCATTGGTGCTTGCAGAGTGTGATATAAACCATGGCGCTGACATGTTGTTGAAAGTGATAACTTCAAAAGCCGCAGCGAATCCTGTCGATTTTCTGCATAAAATGGTTTAGCTTCCAGGCAGCGTCTTGCGCCTCACGGAACGATTCGCCATGAACGAAACTGCCACACTTTCCCTGGCCTTTGCGGCCGCGACCGATATCGGCTGCCTACGCGGCAACAATGAGGACAGTTTCGGGTACGACAATGCTGCGCATCTCTACGTGGTCTGCGATGGAGTAGGCGGCCGCGCCGCCGGAGAGGTCGCCAGCAGCATGGCGGTGCGGGTGCTCATCGAATCCTTCGAAGCGCAAAGCTCGGCCGCAACTGAAGGACCGGAATTGCCGGTCGAGGTCAGACTGTTGCACTCCGTTCAGGAGGCCAATCGGGTGGTTCGCGAGACCGCCGCGAGCAATCCGCTGTTTGAAAGCATGAGTACAACCCTGGTATGCGCCTGCCTGGACGGCGCGCGAATGCTGATCGCAAACGTCGGAGACAGCCGCGCTTATCTGATTCGCGATGGCGCTTGTCTGCAAATTACGCAGGACCACTCCCTGATCGATGAGCAAATTCGCGGCGGCATGCTGACGTCCGAGATGGCCGAGGCCTCAAATCTGCAATCGGTGATCACTCGGGCCATCGGCGCAGCAGAGACCGTCCATCCCGACTTCTTCGCCGCCCAGCTTCAATCCGGGGATATGTTCCTGCTTGCCTCCGACGGCTTCACCCGCTACTTTCAGCCCACGGAGATTGCCTCGTTCGCGTCGGTCGGTGTTGAGCTGCCTGCGATTTGTCAGAATCTGATCGAATCTGCCAAGCAGCGAGGAGGCGCGGACAATATCACTTGCATCGTGCTGCGCGCTCTCGAAGTTCAGAACTTGGCCGCGTAGAGTATCACTTGGTTACGGGCGCGGCACATCGCCCTCCCGACAACCCTCGCGGCGCGAGCGCCTCCGCTCCAGGGCCCGAAAGTACAAACCGAACCACTTCCGGAGTGCCATCGGGCAGCTTGATCTGCCGCCCCGAGATCTCAAGAGGAAATTCAAGCTGCAGGCCCCCGGCGCTCCGCGTGACTTGGCCCGCGTCGATAAGCTCGAAGAGCGCCCAAGTACCTTGAAATTGCAGCGCCTCGGAGGAATTGTATGCAAGCGATGCCTGATTTGCTGCCGCACCGTTCCAATGAAATTGCTGCATCGCCGACCCGCCAGGGATTCGCTGGCCGTCAACTACCAGAGTTGCATTTTCGATGCCTTTGCTGGGCATGGCGCGAAGAGTGAAGGTGAAGGCCGGGCTATTGCCGCCGGAGGAATAGAGCAGCGATGAGTTTGTGGCTACTCGGTTGAAGAACTGCGCGAAGGCGGGACCGACGTGGCCGGCCGCATTGGGAGCAAGCACATACTGCGCTCCTTGCTGGACAAGCCACTGTTTAAGGTTCTGGTTGTAGTAGGTCCACAATTGTCCCGTGTTTGGAGCAAAGACCGCGTTCACCTCGTCCAGGCTGGACTGAACTTTGGAGGAGGGTGAAAACGGGAACTTATCTAAGATGGAACAAACCGCACCCGGCGGCCCTGGAGGCGGCGGAAGCGGGGGTGGAACAGCGCACCGGATCGGCGATTGCAGCAAGGAAATCACCGTCTTTTCGGTGTGCATCTGTGAATCGACATTGAACGGCTGCGCGGTCTGCTGTACCGAAATCCCCGCCTGCGAAACTGCCGAATTAAGAGCATCTCTCGAAGTGTCCGGGGTCTGGTTGAACTGATTCACTGCCCCGGCTAACGTCAGCAACGCGTTCACGTAATTTGTGTTGCCCGGACCAATGAATCGGGCCGTGGCGTTGGGATCGACTAACGCCTGCGCCGGCTGGAAGACGGATTTGATCTGGGGGTCGGGCACCGCAGTGTTGTAGGAGATAGTTGCAAAAAGCTCCAGCAAGGGCGAATCCGGTCCGGCGAGCGCGTTCAACTTATTAGGAACTTCGCGCAGAGATCCACAACCGGCGACTCGCGCATCAACCAAGAACGTGTGCCACTGCTTAATGAAATCGCCCGAATACATAGACGCCAACTGCTTGCTCACGCTAGAGGCATCGAGCGAATGCGCGGCCTGGCTGCCCAGCACCCAAGTTTCACCCTGAAAATAGCGGCCGGGGTTTTGAACAGCCTTCTGCATAAAAGCGAATCCGGAGCGCGTGAATGCACCCGGAACAAAGTGCGGCTCAACCACGAATGCTGACGAGTTTGGATACTGCCGGTTGAAATCGATGCCCGGGCTGACTTTCTCCGCCGCAGTGAGCATGTCCTGATAAATGCGCGGCACGGCGCCAAAATTCGATAGATAGGAGCGTGCGTGATCAACGGCGGCGGCATCTGGGGTGATCGCATAGGGGTTCTGGCGCGCAAGTTCGGCCGCATAGAAATCGATCTGTTGCTTGGCCAGTTCTTGCCGTGCCGGGTCAATAACCCTTGATCCAATCCAATACTCAAGAAGAACAGGCGTCAGGAACTCGGGCAGGCTCTTCTTGGGATCGCCGGCGGTATTAAGATAAGCCGGCAGCGAGTTGGACGTGATCAGATATGCTTTGAGCGGGTTGTAGGCGGCCGTGTAATCGGCGCCCGGAGAGGGCGTATCCGGCAGCCCGGTGAGATATCTGACGAGATTCGCTTGCGCCGGATTGAGAAACATAGGCCGAAAACGATCAAAATAGATCCGTCGCGCAACTTCTCCGAGCGTTCCGCCTTGGTAGAGGCCAAAGCGGTAAGTCCACGGCGCGCCATTCTGGTTGTAGCTCTCCAACTGAAGGATCGTAAGACGTAGCCGGTCCAGGTGCTGCAGATCGTCAAAGCTGGGCGCTGCGCCGGAGCCGGTATTGTTGGCCGGCAATGCTTCAGCAGCGTCTGAAACATTGCGCTCGAGCGCTGAGTTGTATAGATACGAGATCACCAGAAGAGCCGTACAAATAGCGAACACTATTGCAAGTGAGCCGAAGAGAAGTCTACGCAGGTGACGCGCGGGCGCTGTCTGTTGCGTGGCTGTAAGCGCGCTCCTGTCGCCGAGAATTACTTCGGGGAGCAGCCTGGGCAAGAATGTCCATTGCGGCGCGCGCGTTGAGATGATCGCCGGCTGAGCAGCAGGGCGGCTAGCCTGAAACTCTCGCGCGGAGAATATCCTCGTCGCCTCGATTTCCTGAGGTGCACTCTCGACAGGCGCGGATGCCGGTCCGACGATGTGCTCGACCTGCTCCGCCCGCACTCCGGTAAAGTAAAAACCCCGCAGGTAAGGATTGGCGTTCAGTTGGCTCGGTTTGCACAACTCCACCAGGTATTGATTCAGGTTCTTGCGCAGTTTGCCGAATTCCCGAGGGAATTCGTATACCCCCGGGAGGTTCTTCGGTTCTGTCTCGCGATCCAGCAACTCGACGCGAAACTCGCCCAGCGCGTAACAGAGCGAGTCAAATGCGCTGCCTATCTCACGTGACGCCTGGTCAGCATAGACACCGGCTGAAGCCTCGCTCCTGGGAAGCGCCGCTCCCAGAATCTGGCGCGCCTCGTCATGCGAGAGATTACGCACAAATTCGGCGAAGTGAGGGATGCGGTCGAGCTTAGTAACGATCACATAAACCGGCAGGGCCGCGCCGAGCACCCGGCTGATCTCGCGCAATTGTGCGCCGGTGGCGCGCGCCGAAGCAAGTGACCACGCAGGAGCGTCGGCCGCCAGGAATCGCTCCGCGTTCACGCATACCACCGCCGCCCGCTGCGGAGCGCCCGGTCCGAAGGCCGTCCGGTAAGTCTTGGGACGAGTTCGCGCAATTAGCCGGTTCAACAGACCAGCGCTTTGGCGCACGGCTTCTCCGGCTTCAAGGATTGCGGATTGCCGGGTAAACCAAAGATTGATCAGCGGGGTTGGGCCGACGTCACCCTCCCGCGGCGCAGTGCCCGCGATAAGCTCCGGATCCAGGCCGGAGCGCAAAATCAGGGTCGTCTTCGCCGATCCAGCTTCACCTAGAAAATACAGAAGCGGCAGACGGTCGAGCGATTTCGGCCCCTGATGCTGCGAGTTGCGCAGCTTTCGATTGGCATCGTTTAGTAGAAGATCGAGTTCCCTGTCACCCCCACCGCCGGCCGCTTCTCCTTCCTGAGTTTGCCGCTTTTTGGCACGAAAATGAATTAGCAGGATCGCGATCGCGGCAGCTACTCCGGCAAGCACAATCAGCATCGCGAGTGCAATTGCCAGGGTCCCGTGCAGATGAAGTAGCGCGAAGGCGCCATACGCCAAAAGCACGGCCACCAGAACCACGAGCCCAGCTAGCAGGTAAATCAGCAAGAATCCTCCGAAACGAGGGGCATATTATCCCAACCGGGATATACCGGCGTTCAGGGCCATCCAAAAGCCGCCATAGGCAAGCAGCAGGCTCAGCAGCAGGCAGAGCGCCGCAATACCCAGCCCGCGGCTCAAGCGGTCAATTGCCCTGGATCGTTTTATCTCTGGCGGGGCAACGCTTGCGCGAAACAAGAGCGCCTGACCACGGATGCGGCCGATCTTTTCCCGCGCTTGGCGAACCAGGCTGTCAATTTCTCCTCCACCTGCCACCGCATAGCGGCCTCTGTAGCCAAGCAGAAGAGCGAGGCAATAGACCTCGAGGCTCTCGACGGTTTCCTGCGAATCGTTGCGGGCGAGCAGGCCGCGCATATTCTCAAAGAAAACTTCGCCCGCGCGATTGTGGCCAAAGAGCTCCTCCTGTAGGGGGCGCTGCGGCCACTCCGCAAACGCCGCGCTTTGCAGCTTAAGCACACTCTCATCGAGGAAAGCCGCCACTGCCAGAACGGAGAGTTGGATTGATTCCGGGGAGTAGCCGCGGCTTTTGGCCTGCTCGATTGCGGCCTTTAAAGCGGCCCGGATGTTGCTACGAAAAACCTGGGAGTCCTGTACCGCCTGTTGCCCTGAAGAGAGCCGCAAGATAGTGGTAAAGGAGTTTTCAAAGCACGACGCAAGGCTGTGCGCGCGAGGCGGAAGATCGTTCATGCATGCCGTCCAAATTACGCTGAGAATATCTTAACGACGCGCCCGGCGGAGGAAAACTTCGGGGGTGGCGTTCAGGACCTTTGTTTAGCGATACACCGGTTCCAGAGCATTTCGGATTGAGTGTAGGCTTGACACATACTATCCTGCGAAAGCGAAGCTATGGGCGAGAGAGAGAACAAACCTGGAACAGATTCCGGCGACCAGCCTGATCCGTTGAGCGCTACAGGGATGTTTTCTAGAGCCGGTTCCCCACCATCGAGCCAGCCACAGGTGGAACCTGTTTCGCAGGAAGGCAAAGGCAGCCCTGGCGAGTTCACGCAATTGTTTCAGAGCCTGAACCCCGCCGGACCCCTGCCTGGAGCGCCGAGTGAGCCGTCTCGAGAAACCTCAAAACTCGCAACCGGAGAATTCACGCGGATCTTTGTGGGCTCGGCAGCGAAGTCTCCCCCAGCGCCGGAGAAAGCGGCGGTTCCGGCTCCTGCAAGCAATCCCCCGCGGATGAGGGGGTTTTCTTCGCCCGGCAATTCAGATTCGGCATCGGGCGACGGGAGCTTTACGCAATTATTCCGAGCAGCCCCTTCCGTACCCGCGCCGATCTCTGAGACTCAATTTCCTACACGGGACACGGGCACTCCGTCAGAATGGCCGATGCCATCCGGAATGGGCGCGGGCGACAATTCGAACAGCCCTACTATTTTGATGCAAAAGCTGTCGGAGGACCGCGCAGGCGCCTCCCCGGCTTCAGTTCCGGTTCCGCAGATACCTGCCGAGCAGCAATTCAGCCCTTCCGGCCCTGGCGAGTACACCCGCATCATCTCCGGTAATGAGATCAAGGCGGCCGCTAACGCACCTGCACCGGCAAAGATTCAGATCGCTCAAGCAGAGCCGCTGAAACCCGCTCCTCTGCCCGCGCCCGCTACCCTGCCCAAGAGCAAATTGCAGGAGATGCTACCGATTTTGCTGGTGCTCAATGCCTTCCTGCTTGTTGTTCTTATCGTGCTGGTCATACTTGCGCTCAGGGCGAAGTAGGGCGCCGGTTCAGGCCAACAGACCTTTCTCACGCAATAAAATCTCGGTTCTTTCGACACCGGAAATCAGCACGATGCCCTGTGCTCGCGCTTTACCTGCCCATCGCGCAGCCTCATCCTCATCAATCTTCAAATCCATTAGCAGAACGACCAGGTCGTCGTGATTGCTTACCTTCACCGGAATCGTATTCAGCCGGCCGGCGTAGGGAAGGAATACAACCTCGAAATGGGCTCCGGCGCCTTTTGTCCCTGGATTTGCAGTGATCCGTATGGTACCGGCGGCCTTTGTCATAGAGCAGCTCCTTCTGGGACCACAACAAAACCGCGCTCGATGAGCTTTCGGATCATCGCCAGGCTTTCGCGCCGGACGGTCTCAACTGGCGCCTCCGCGCCGGCGGCAAAAATGTCTATGGCCTCGCCGGCTGTCCGAACTCCGTCCAAGGACGCCAAAAATTCCGCTGCCAGCGGTTGCACGTTCATGTGGAACGGAAAGCCGCTCACCAGCCGCAATACCAGCGATTCGGCTTGCCATCGATCGCCGGATTGCCGGCAAACCTGCTCCAGTCTCACATGAGGAGAGAGTTTGGGCCTGACTGTGAGCAACTTTGCATCAGTCTCAAAACCACCCAGCAGATCATGGGCTGTGAAGGTCGAGAGGACCAGATTGCCCAAGTCGCCATTCGGAGTCTTGGGGACTTCTTCAATACGGATCCAGTTCTTCCCACTGCGGCGGCGCAACACGATGATGCCGTCATGGATGGCCTCTAATTGATGCTCGCGGTAGTAGGACATGTAAGCATCGTAGAGTTCGCTATCGCGGCCGGCGTCCTGCGTGGTTTCGCGAATCCGATGCTGCGCATATTCCTCCGGATACTGGGTTAATCCCTTCATTACCCAGGCATCGCAGCCGGTGCCGTCAAGCCATTCGACGATCCTATCCTCCCAACGCTCTCCGCTTACCTCCGCCCATTCGCATAACATCTGCATATAGCCGCCTTCGCTCAGATAAGTTGGCGCTTCTCGAAGCAGACGGCGGCAGAGCCGGTCGAGTTCCATCGAGTTATCGCAAAACAGGTAGTCGAGCCGTGGGGTAATGAAGAAGGGCGGATTGGAAAGAATCAGGTCGAAGATGCGCCCGGCAACCGGCTCGAAGCCATCTCCTGTGAGCGTTTCGATGTTCTCTATTCCGTTCAGACGCGCATTGAAGTTTACAAACGAGACGGCTCGGGGATTCAGGTCGGTAGCCGTTACTGTATCGCTATGGCTCGCAGCGCCCAGGCTGAGGATCCCGCTTCCAGTTCCCAGATCCAGAGTCGCGCGAGCGTGGCGCCTCACGGCGAATCTGGCCAAAAGCTTGCTGGTCGGGTTGGGCCAGAGCACCATACCTGAATCGCCGCAAGCGATGGCGGCGGGATGATTCGAGGCGATTAGGAACTTCTCTACTTCGAGAAGCATGGCCTGTGGCGTCAGCAGATCCCCTTCTCTTTTGAGGAGACCCGATTGTGTCAGCAAACGGAAAAGAGTCTCCGGCACAATTTTCGCGGCAAACTCCTCCGTTTGGCCGCGCCCCAGCCAGAACCAGCGAAGCAGCGCATTGAGCAGAGTGGGTTCGCGAGTCCGGTCCAGTAGCCGCGGCTCATTGCGCAAATGCCGCGAGGGCAACTCTGCTGCGCCGAGCTGCTTGAGAATATTAGCTTCGTTGTAACCCGCCTCTTCGAAAGAGGAGCGAAGCCGCCGGGCGTCTTCGATGGTTGGAGGCGTTAGCATGCGATTTTCACCTTTAATTGAAATGCGATATCTGGCGCAAAAGAGCGCGTGAGATAGGGGCGCCCAGGCGAAACATCTGTCATCTCGAACACAGCAAGAACGAGATGAATGCCCGTAGGATTCCTCAGATTTTCGATTGACCCGCGGCGGATCGCATGTTATTAAGAGTAGCGCAGTAGGATCACGGTTCCGAACGGGCCCAAACCAGAGTATTATTGCCGGAACGCTAATTATTCCCAGCGGATGCTCCGTATCCAGCTTGTGGATTTTCACGGAGATATCCAGCCAAACAGCAGGCTACACTTCCAATCCAAGGAAACTGACATGGCTAGACAAAGCGCACAGCACAAACTCGACCGGGTGCGCCCTCCCCGCGTACAAATCACTTACGACGTTGAAGTGGGCGGCGCGATTGAAATGAAGGAACTCCCGTTCGTCGTGGGAGTTTTGGGCGATTTCACCGGCAATCCGGAACAGCCGCTACCCAAGTTGAAAGACCGCAAGTTTGTTGAGGTGAATCCCGACAATTTCGATACTGTGTTGGAAGGCATGAAGCCGCATCTTTCCTTCGCAGTGGAGAACAAGCTGAACGACGACCCAGGCGCTGCGCAATTGAAGATCGACCTGAAGTTCCGTAAGCTCGAAGATTTCGAGCCGGCCAATGTTGCCAAACAAGTCAAGCCGCTGAAAGAGCTGCTCGATCTGCGCACCCGGTTGGCGAATTTGCGCAGTTCGCTGCAGGGCAATGACAAGCTGGAGGAATTGCTGCTCGAAGCGGTGGGAAATACGGAAAAGCTGGAGAAGCTGAAGGGCGAGATTGGCCCAAACGGTGGAGGCTCCAATGGCTGAAACAGCTGCAACCGCACAGGCAAAGGCGCCCGCGGCGGCGACCGAGGAATCCAGTCTGCTCGATCAGATTGTCGAGCAGGGTCGGTTCGGCAACGAGACCGCATCCCGCGAACGCGGCAAGGACCTGGTGAAGGAATTCGTCGCCCAGGTGCTCGACGGCTCGATGACTGTCGCCAAAGACGCGGAGATGATGATCAACTCGCGCATCGCGCAGATCGATCATCTGTTATCACTGCAGTTGAATGAAGTCCTCCATCACCCGCAGTTCCAAAAGCTGGAGGGCTCCTGGCGGGGCTTGAAGTACCTGATGGACAACAGCGAGACTGGCGTAGGGTTGAAGATCCGCGTCCTCAACGCCACCAAAAAGGAACTGCTTCGCGATATCGAGAAAGCGCCGGAGTTCGATCAGAGCGCTCTATTCAAGAAGATTTATGAAGAAGAATACGGCGTCTTCGGGGGGGCTCCCTTCGGCGCGCTCATTGGCGACTACGAGTTCGGCAAGCATCCGGAAGACATGGCTTTGCTCGAAGGCGTCTCTCATATCGCCGCCCAGGCGCATGCACCTTTCGTCAGCGCCGCCTCATCGGACCTGCTCAACCTGGAAAGCTATACGCAACTGGACGCTCCGCGCGACTTGGCGAAGATATTCGACAGCACCGAATATGCTAAGTGGAAATCCTTCCGCCAGGGCGAAGATTCCCGGTACGTCGCGCTTACTCTTCCGCGCACGCTGTCCCGTCTTCCCTATGGAGCTGAAACCAAGCCTATAGACGAGTTCAATTTCGAAGAGCACGTTGACGGCACGGATCACTCGAAATACCTCTGGATGAATGCGGCCTATGCGCTAGGCTCCAAGATGACCCAATCCTTTGCTCTCTTCGGTATGTGTGTTGCCATGAGAGGCGTGGAGAACGGCGGCCTGGTGGAAGGTCTGCCCACCCATAACTTCGCCACTGAGGGCGGCGATATCGCGTTGAAATGCCCAACCGAAGTCCCCATAACCGACCGGCGCGAAAAGGAGCTGGCCGATCTGGGCTTCGTGCCCCTGGTTCATTGCAAAGGTACCGATTATGCCGCTTTCTTTAGCGCGCAGACCTGCCAGAAAGCGAAGGTTTACGACAGCGATTCGGCCAACGCAAATGCCCGGCTATCGACGCAGTTGCCTTACATTATGGCAGTGTCCCGCTTCGCCCATTATTTAAAGGCGATGATGCGCGACAAAATCGGCAGCGTGATGTCTCGCGAAGAGGCGGAAAGATTTCTTAACCGCTGGATAACGAACTACGTTACTCCGGATGATTCCGCATCTCCTGCGACCAAGGCACAACGGCCGCTGCGTGAGGCGCGCATCGAAGTAGCTGAGGTTGCGGGTAAGCCGGGTGTTTACCGCGCCGTGGCATTCCTCCGCCCACACTTCCAGCTCGACGAACTTACCGTTTCCCTCCGGCTGGTAGCTGAGCTGCCCGCGGCGGCAAAGTAACCCTTTCCCCCTACTGTTACCCCTTAGCGGGTTTTGATGAATAACTTTTTGTAAGGAGAAGAAGAAATGGCAGTCAATGCGTATCTCATTATCGATGGCCGTCCGGGCCCGAGCACCAGTAAGACGAACGCGATCGACATTCTTTCCTTTAGCTTCGGGGCGTCTCAGACCTCAGTCATCGGCGCGCCATCGTCGGGCGGCGAGGCGCGGTCCGGCCGTGCCAATCTGGCGGATGTCAGCATTATGAAGACGGTGGATAAGGTTTCCCCTTTGCTCTTCGACGATTGCGTCACCGGAAATCTCCTGAAAACAGTAGACATCATCTACGACAAGCCGATGGGCGACGATCAGCAGGACTACTACAAGATTCATATGGAAAATGCGCTGATCACTTCCATCCAACATTCCGGTTCGCAAGAGAACCCAATGGAATCAGTCAGCTTCGCTTACAGCAAAATCAAAGTCAGCTATAACCCCGAAGAGGGCGGCAGCCTGAAGGGATTCATCGATAAGGGATTCGACGCACTCAAGCTGAAGCCGTGGTGATCGGCGGACAGGCAGGGACTCCGGGGTTGGTAATCGCCAAGGAGCTGTTCAAGGCAGGGAAGGTTCGCGAGGCTGAGAAACGCCTGACAGCGCATCTGCGCGACCACCCTGCCGATACCGCGCAGCGCACTTTTCTTTTTGAATTGCTTTGCTTCGCCGGAGACTATGCCCGGGCGGAGAAGCAGTTGAGCGTACTTGCGGGCGGCTCCGCCCAAGCGGAGACCGGGGCTATTGTTTACTACGCGGCTCTCCACGCCGAGAAGACCCGGCACGAGACCTTCGAAAAGCAGGCGTTTACGGAACATGCTGCGGCATCGCCATCAGGCAGGCTGAACGGAAAGGTGTTCTCCGAACTGCGCGATGCCGATCCCGATATCGGGGCGCGGCTGGAAGTCTTTGCTGCCGGGGCTTATCTGTGGATTCCATTCGAGCACATCGCCTCGCTCGAAATGGCCCCGCCGCAACGGCTGCGGGATACGCTCTGGGCTCCGGCAGTAGTGCAAACAGCGGCGTCCTTTCAAGGCATGGATCTCGGCGAGGTGCTGATTCCGGCCGTCTATCCATTCTCTTGGAAGAGTCCGGATGAAGCTGTCTGGCTGGGAAGAACGACGGAGTGGGCAGCCGATGACGAGGGCCGGGAATATCCCTCCGGGCAAAAAATTCTGCTGGCGGACGGCGAGGAAGTTCCCTTCCTCGAAGTCCGCTCACTCGAATTCGACCAGAAGTCCGTTTCAGAGAATCGGTCTGGGTAGCAATGAATTTGCTACCGCCGGCATGACAAACGGGTCGCTCCATCTGGACGGGCCCAATCTTTACCAAAATGAATATGCCTCTTCGCGAAGATATCCTCGCTCCTATCCCCGGTGACAATCCCAGCGGAATAGATCTTCGCTACGACACCAGGCTGCTGGTCTTCGACAAAATACAGGAAGCTCGCCGCAAAGACGACGATCTGGCGCAGGGCGATTGGCAAAGCGAACGGAAGATCGCAAATTATCCGCTCGTGATTATGCTTGCAGCGGAAACCCTCGCAACTGTTTCGAAAGATCTCCAACTCGCCGCCTGGCTAACCGAGGCTCTGCTGGTAACCGAGGGCTTTGCAGGCCTCTTGCAGGGAATCGTCCTGAACCATCGTTTGCTAACTGATTTCTGGGACACTATCTATCCCGAGATCGAGGACGGAGACCGCGAGCTTCGCGCCAAGCCGCTCTCCTGGATCGGATCGGCGCTCGACCTGACTTTGCGCTCCGCGCCGCTGGTCAGCGCCGGATATTCCTGGTTTGCTTATAAGGATTCCCGTCTCGTCGGCTATGAGGATCATGCCAAGACCGATAAGGATCGCAAGACCCGATCCAAGCTGATCGAAGAGGGCAAAATTTCTCCTGAAACCTTCGATAAAGCCTTCGCCGAAACACCCAAGAATTTCTATCTCCAAGCGGAAAAGGACCTGGACGGCTGTCTTCAGGAATTAGAAGGATTGGAGAAATTCTGCGATGAAAAGTTCGAAAGCGATGCGCCCGCCTTCAACAAACTGAAAGCCGGCCTAACGGAAGTCCGGCACACGATCCACACCCTGCTCAACAAGAAGCGCGAACAGGAACCAGATCCAATCGAAGCTACGCCAGTTGAAGTTAAGCAAATTTTAGAGCCGGCGTGGGAAGAGCAAGACGGGGAGGCTCAACAAATCCCCACGTCATTTCATGTACCGGGCGCCGCTGTTTCGCTATCGGAGCTCTCGAATCCAGGCCAAGCGATCGCCGGCATTGCCGTAGCGGCGGCTTTCCTGCGCAAGCAGGAACCGCTCAGCCCTGCGCCGTATCTCATTTTGCGCGGTCTGCGTTGGGGTGAACTGCGAAACGCATCGCATTTGAGCGGCAGCACAATGCTCGAAGCGCCTCCCACCGATCTTCGCCAGAGAGTAAAGCGTTTGGCTCTGGCAAAGAAATGGGATGAGCTACTCGAAGCCTGCGAAGAGGCCATGGCCATGCCGTGTGGCCGGGCGTGGCTCGACCTGCAGCGGCTTTCCGTAACCGCCTGTTCGGCTTTGGGAGCGGAATACCAGCCGATTGCCGCCGCCATACAGTCGGAACTTCGCGCATTGCTCAACGATCGCCCGGAACTGCTTGACGTGATGCTACTGGACGATACGCCGGCGGCAAATCCGGAAACCAAAACATGGCTGCTGGGATTACGGGCGCGTCCATCCTGCACTAACAGCGGCGATACTGAATCCTCCGCAGCTAGCCTGAATGGCGCGCCGGCCTGGCTCGCTCAAGCAGCAGATGCCTATGTCCTCGCCAAAGAAGCATTGGATGCCGGCCACGAGGATAAGGCGTTCGCCATCATGCAGGCGGAGATTGGCCGCCAACGCTCAGGGCGCGGCCGCTTCCGCCGCAACATGCAGTTGATCGAGCTGGCTGTGACGGCAGGCAGGGATGCTATTGCTCAACCCCTGCTTGAGGATGCGGCGGCTATGATCGAAACTCACAAGCTCGACGCCTGGGAAGACCCTGAGCTGGTCGCCGCCGACCTCGTCAAGCTGCTGCGTTACAGCAAAAAGATCCAGGGCAGTTCCGGCGAAAAGCAAAAGCTGTTCGAACGCATCTGCCGCCTTGACCCAGTCCAGGCGCTAACCGCCGGGACGACGGAGTAATCAATGGCCAGAAATCTGGGCGAAACCACCATCACTGTCTCTGTCCTCGACCGGCTCATTGATCTCGAGCCTGAGAGCCGGGTCGAGAATCCACCCAGCCGCTCGCAATCGGTGCGGCTGCTGAAGAACGCGGTACGGCGCGACTTGGAGTGGCTTCTCAATTCGCGCAGAATCTGCGAACTTCCCGACGAAGCATTGAAGGAAGTAAACCGCTCCGCCTATATGTACGGGCTGCCCGACCTCTCCGCTCTGACCATGAGCGCTTCCGGGGACCGCAACAAACTGGCGCGCCAGATCGTCACCGCCATCAATCTCTTTGAGCCGCGGCTGGCGAATGTTCGCCTGGCGCCGATTGGAACTCCGGACGCGGCGAAGAGCGATGTGCATTTACGCATCGAGGCCATGCTCCGCATGGATCCGGTGCCCGAACCTATCTCCTTCGACACAATCATCGATCTAAAGAGCGGCAATTGCCGGCTTTCCGGGGCCGGCGATGCGCGATGAGCTGCTTCTTTACTACGAGCGGGAGCTGGATTATCTACGCAAGTCAGCCGCCCAATTTGCCGAAAAGCACCCTAAGGTGGCCTCCCGCCTGGTGCTCGAACCCACAAAGTGCGAAGACCCGCATGTGGAGCGGCTGCTCGAAGCGTTTGCGTTCCTTGCCGCCCGTGTCCATCTCAAGATGGATGACGAGTTTCCGGAGATCACCGAGTCCCTTCTCACCATCGTCTACCCGCAGTTGACCCGGCCTATTCCCTCCATGTCGGTAGTTCAATTCGAGCTCGATCCGGAGAAGGGCAAACTCACCAGCGGACTGAAAATCGACCGCAATTCGGCGTTGTATTCAAAACCAGTTCTCGGCACTCCTTGCACTTTCCGCACCTGCTATGACACGGTCTTGTGGCCGCTCACCGTCAGCGCCGCGGAACTGCGCGCGCCTAGCCGTTTGCAGCCGGCGGTTAAAACGAGCGATTCGGCTTGGGCAATACGGCTGGAACTGCGCTGCGCGGCCGATGTCAGCTTCGCGGGACTTAAGCTGGAAAAACTTCGCTTTTACCTGGACGGCGAAAGCGGATTGGTCAACATCCTCTACGAGTTGCTTTTCAGCCGCCTCAATCGCATCGTAGTGCGTGATCTCTCGGTGGATTCACGCCTCGCCCCAGTTACGCTACCGGCTTCTGTGCTGAGCGCCGTAGGCTTTGCCGCGAACGAAGGCATGCTGCCCTATTCGCCCTCATCCTTTTCCGGCCATCGCTTGTTGATGGAGTACTTCGCCTTTCCTGAGAAGTTTTTCTTCATAGATCTTTCGGGACTCGATCGTTTGGCCGGCGCAGGTTTCAAGAACGCCGTGGAAGTTATCTTCCTCATATCGGAGATCGAAGGCGATAGCCGCATCCAGCGGCTTGAACTCGAGCTCTCGAAGAAGACCTTCCGGCTGGGATGCTCTCCAATAGTCAATCTCTTTCCCCAGACCGCGGAGCCTATCCAACTCAATCAGCGCAAGTACGAGTATCCACTTACGCCTGATGTCAGGCGGCCGCACTCGATGGAGGTCTTCTCGATAGACGAAGTAAGCGCGATCGATTCCACCAACCAGAAGATCACCACGTATGAGCCCTTCTACTCGCTCCGCCACTCCGCGCGAAACCCCGACCGCTCCTGCTTTTGGCTGGGCCGCCGCCGTCCGTCAAACCGCCCCAATGACGAGGGCACGGAGATGTCCCTTTCGCTGGTCGATCTTTCTATGGCCGCTGTCAACCCCGAAGCCTCCGTGCTCTCAGTGCGGACGACGTGCACCAATCGCGACCTGCCGTCGCGGCTGCCTTTCGGCAACCAGGACAGCGATTTCGAGATGGAAGGCACGGCTGCCATGAAACGGATCGCCGCGCTACGCAAGCCGACACAGCCGGTCCGCCCCGCTCTTGGCAAGAGCGCTTTGTGGCGCCTTGTTTCTCATTTGTCGCTGAATTATCTGTCGCTGGTCGGGGAAGGCAAAGAGTCTCTGCAGGAGATCCTGCGCCTGTACGATATTGGCCGCACGGCCTACTCGCAAAATGTAATTCAGAGTATTCTGCGCATTGATAGCCGCCCGCATTTCACGCGCCTGATCTCGGAGCAAGGAGTCTGCTTCGCGCGCGGGTTGCGCATCGAGATGGAGTTAGATGAGGACCAGTTCACCGGCGGGGGGGCCTTTCTTTTCGCCGGCGTGCTGGAAAGGTTCTTCGGCCTGAGCGCGTCGCTCAACAGCTTTACTCAGCTCAGCGTGCGTACTCCGCAGAGAAAGGGGACCCTGCACGAATGGCAACCGAGATCGGGCCGGAAGCTGCTCGCCTGAAAGACTCGCTGCTCAAAGAGCAGCTTGCCGAGGACGCATGCTCATTCGAATTCTTCCAGGCGGTCACGCTTTTGCACCGGCTCAGTGCCGCTTCGCAATCCGTGGGAGCATTCTCCAATCCCGAGGAGGAAGCTGTTCGCTTCCGCGTGAATCGGCGGCTTGGTTTTCCCGCCAGCCAGATTCAGACGCTAGAGTTTCCCCAGGATGCTCCGCCCGAGATGACGGTGAACTTCATGGGACTCACCGGCCCCTCGGGCGTGCTTCCCTATCCTTATAGCGAGCTGATCCTGGAGCGCGCGCGGGCCAAGGACCATAGCCTGGCCAACTTCTTCGATATCTTCAATCACCGCGTTATCTCGCTCTTCTATCGCGCTTGGCAAAAATCCCGTTTTCCAGTGACTTATTCTGCCGGCCCGCGCGATTTCTTCACGCACTACCTTCTCGACCTGGTGGGGCTGGGAACGGGGGGTCTGCGCAACCGCCAACAGATTGAGGATGAAGCGCTGCTGCACTACATCTCGCTTATCGCCATGCAATCGCGATCGGCGGCCGCTCTTGAGCAAATCCTGGAAGACTACTTTGAAATCCCGGTTGAGATTGAGCAGTTCATCGGAGCGTGGTATGGTTTGGACGCGCCGGCACAATGCACGATGAGCGGCGAGGAGACTGCCTCCGATCAGGTGGGCCTCGGAGCAGTAGTGGGCGACGCTGTTTGGGATCGGCAGGCGAGGGTGCGCATCCGGCTCGGGCCGCTGAGCATGGAACAGTATTGCAGCTTTCTGCCGGAGCAGAGCGGCCATGCCGAGTTGCGCGCCATCACCCGCTTCTTCAGCAACCAATTCCTCGACTTTGAGCTACAACTAGTGCTTGATCGCGCGCAGACTCCAGGAATTGAGCTCGACCAGGATTCTCCGAATGCCGGGCGGCTTGGCTGGATCTCCTGGGTAAAAAGCGCGGCCATCGATACAGACCCGGACGACACCATTTTGAACTTGTAAGGGGAAGGTATGGGACTCAATCTCAAATCACTTATCGGCAAGCTAAACGATCCCGCCCGCTCTGCCCTTGAGGGTGCGGCTGGTCTCTGCCTGTCCCGCACCAACTACGATGTCGAGATCGAACACTATCTCACCAAGCTGCTCGACTCCACCACGGGCGACTTCGCCGCCATACTCAAGCATTCCGAGATCGACAAATCCAAGCTCGCCGCGGATATAGCCCGCAGCATGGATAAGCTGAAATCCGGTAACGCGCGCACTCCGGCCATCAGCCCGTCGGTTCTGAAGATGTTGACGAACGCATGGACGATCGGCTCGATCGACTTCAATGCGGGGCAGGTGCGCACCGGCTTCACGGTCCTCGCCCTGGTATCGGATGCGGAGCTCTCGCGCTTGGTGAACGACATCAGCGGCGAATTCAGGAAGATCAATGCCGATGCGCTGCGCAAGGATTTGCCCGGCATCGTTGCCCTCTCCAGCGAGACTGCGGCGCCCGCTGTAGCGTCTGCGCCCGACGGCGCAAAGGTGTCTTCAGGCAAAACGCCCAACCTGGATCAATACACCGTCGATCTCACCGGCAATGCGCGAAAGGGGAAAATCGACCCGGTACTCGGCCGCGACGCGGAGATTCGCCAGGTTATCGACATCCTCACCCGGCGCCGGCAGAACAACCCTATCCTCACCGGCGAAGCAGGAGTTGGGAAAACCGCCGTGGTTGAGGGATTCGCCTTGCGTGTCGGCCAGGGCGATGTACCGCCCGCTCTAAAGAATGTTCAGGTTCGCACGCTCGATCTGGCGTTGCTGCAAGCTGGAGCCGGCGTAAAAGGCGAGTTTGAAAACCGTCTTAAAGGACTGATCGAGGAGGTGAAGGCCTCGGCTACGCCCATCATTCTTTTTATCGACGAGGCACATACGATGATTGGCGCGGGTGGCCAGGCGGGGCAGAACGATGCCGCCAACCTGCTCAAACCGGCGCTCGCCCGCGGCGAGTTGCGCACCATCGCCGCCACCACCTGGTCGGAATATAAGAAGTACTTCGAGAAAGACGCGGCGCTTGCACGGCGCTTCCAGGTCGTCAAAGTCGAGGAGCCGAGCGAGGCGCAATGCCTCATCATGATGCGCGGGTTGGTGGCCTCTCTCGAAAAGCACCACAACGTCCGCATCCTCGATGAGGCGGTCTACGCCAGCGTACGTCTCTCGCATCGCTATCTTGCCGGGCGCCAGTTGCCCGATAAGGCAGTGAGTATCCTCGATACCGCCTGCGCTCGGCTTTCGCTGGGCCAGAACGCCACCCCTCCTCTTATCGAAGACGCCACCCGGCAGATTGACGCGCTCGAAGTGCAAAAGCGGATACTTGATCGCGAAGAGATCGTCGGCGCCGATCATCAGGAAAAGCTTGCCGAGATCGATGCGCAAAGGACCGCCGCCGAAGCGAAGCTCAAATCCTTGCAGGAGCGTTGGGATAAAGAGCGCGAGCTGGTGGCCAAGATTCGCGAACTGCGCGCCAAACTGGAAGAAGGCCACTCCACGAATGGCGGAGGGGACAAAGCCGCAGCTTCGGCTACCTCAAAGTCAGAGTTACAGGCCTTTGAAACCGGGTTAGCCGCTCTCCAAGGCGAGACAGGCCTGATTCGCGTCTGCGTGGATGCCCAGATTGTGGGCGAGGTGCTTTCGGCGTGGACCGGTATTCCTGCCGGCAAGATGCTCAAGGATGAGATCACTACCGTTCTCTCGCTGCAGGAACACCTGGGCAGACGCGTCATCGGCCAGCCGCACGCGATGGAGATTATCAGCCAGCGCGTCCAGACCTCGCGGGCGTCGCTCGATGACCCGAATAAGCCAGTCGGTGTCTTTATGCTGGTCGGACCCAGCGGCGTGGGCAAGACCGAGACTGCGCTGGCACTCTCCGACCTGCTCTATGGCGGCGAGCACAATCTCATCTCTATCAATATGTCTGAGTTTCAAGAGCCGCATACGGTTTCTACACTGAAAGGCTCGCCGCCCGGATACGTTGGCTATGGCGAGGGCGGAGTCCTTACCGAAGCGGTCCGCCGCCGGCCCTACTCAGTAGTGTTACTGGACGAGGTGGAGAAGGCCCATCCCGATGTGCTCGAGCTTTTCTTCCAGGTCTTCGACAAGGGCAACATGGAGGACGGAGAGGGCCGGCAGATCGATTTCAAGAACAACATCATCATTCTGACCACTAATGCATGCACCGACCAACTGATGAAGCTGGTCGCCGACCCGGAGACCGCACCAAGCCCGCGCGGACTGGTCGAAGCGCTCAAGCCGGAGCTGAACAAAATCTTCAAGCCTGCCTTCCTCGGTCGTATGGTGATCATTCCCTATTACCCAGTCCGGGACGAGGCATTGAAACAGATCATCCGGCTCAAGTTGGGCAAGATTCAACGAAGAATCCTGGAGAATCACAAAGTTAGACTGACTTACGACGACGCCTTCCTGAATGAAGTCGCCAACCGCTGCACCGAAGTAGAGAGCGGGGCGCGCAATGTAGATAACATCCTCACGAATTCCCTGCTGCCGGATATCTCGCGCAGAATCCTCGGTAGCATGGCGGAAGGTGAAAAGATGAGCGCCATTCATGTCGGGATTGGGGACGATGGCGAATTTGTATACCAGGATAAAAGCCTGGCTGCCGCGCACCCGTAAGCTTAGAGTTTCTACACCTCGCGGCCGGAGCACGCCGCGAAGAACATATTGAGTTCCCCAGGAGGAAGCTTGCGAGGTGGATTGCGGTGAAATCGTACGTGGAGCGCCCCGCCCGAGATCCAGATGTGGGGCACCCAATTTTTGGTAATCAAAAATCTGTAGCGTCGGCTCGACTCCGGAATTCAAGGCTTAGCTACGTTCCAACCCGGAGGCATGAAACCGCGAAACGTCCCCTTGTCGACATTTTTGGGCGCCTCGCCCTTCGAAGCAATATACGCTGAATAGAGAGTAGTCGGGTTTTCCCTGACGTTTACGCCAATCCTCGGCCCAACAAGCACCTTCTCACCGCCTACTAAGCCGCTGATCTTATCCAGAGCCAATGCGCGGCAGGCGACCCACACCAACTGCTCACCCTCGAGGAACTGCATGACATCGGAAAGCTTCTTGGGATTGTCTTTGTCGGCAAATATCAGTTTGTAGGCATCGCTCCGCTTCTTAGCAGACAGTTCGAACTTGGCTCTCCATTCCGGGCCGCCGTCGGAGAGAGTCATGTTGGGGACGCTTTGGCCCTCGTGGTATATGTCGAGTTGGCTATCCTGGAACTGCGTCGTTCCCTCGAGAATCTTCAGCGCTTCGGGCAAGAACAGAGTCTTCGCATTTTGCGTGTAAAACGTAACCTGTGTACCTGACGGGACGCGAGCGAATCCGTCCTCGAGATGCCAATTCCCATGACCGCACAAAAAGGTGGGCATACTTTTGAATCTCCAGATGAGCGGAATCTTAGCATTAGCAACGTTGACCTAGCCAGTACAGCCACTTTTCCAAATCGGGAGGCGAGGCGCCGACCACTGCTGGATTACACTGACTCTGACTTGTTCCAAGAACAAAATTAGCGAGTATTCTATGGCGTACTCTCAGGAAAACCGTCTTATCTCTCTCACCACGCCTCTTGGTGACAACGTCCTGCTGCTCGCCGGATTCAGCGGACACGAGGCAATATCGCGCCTGTTCAGCTTTCATTTGGATCTGCTCTCCGAAGGCGGCCCGATCGACTTTACCGAGATCATCGGCAAGAACGTGACGATTTCTTTAACTCAATCGGACAACACGCCTCGCTACTTCAATGGCTTGGTAAGCCGGTTCGCGCAGAGCGGGAAGGACGCCAGCTTTACCCATTACCAGATGGAGGTCGTTCCCTGGACGTGGATGCTGACTCGCTTTGCCGATTGCAAAATCTTTCACAAAAAGAAGGCCGGCGAAATCATCGAACAGGTCTTCAATGACCGCGGCTATACCGACTACAAACTGTCGCTCAACGGCTCGTATTCGCCAATGGAATATTGCGTCCAGTATCGGGAGACGGATTTCAACTTCATCTCGCGCCTTATGGAGCAGAACGGCATCTTCTATTTTTTTGAGCATGAGATGGGCAAGCACACCATGGTGATAGCCGATTCCTCCAGCATTCACCAACCCTGTCCCGGGCAGGAAAGCGCCGGATACAACCTGGTGAGCGGCGGCCTGGATGATGATGACGTAATCAACTCCTGGAACATCGAGCAGGAACTGCGGACGGGCAAATACACGCTGACCGACTATAACTTCGAGACTCCGTCCGCCAGTCTGCTGGCCTCCGAAGCGACAATCGTCTCCGTTGGCGGGAATGCTGCTTTTGAAATCTTCGATTATCCAGGAGAGTACGCCACGCGCGGAGATGGTTCGACCTTTGCTAAGCTGCGCATGCAGGAAGAAGAAGCCGGCCACCTGGCCGCCAACGGCTCCAGCGTATGCCGCGCCTTCACCACCGGATATAAGTTCGATCTGACCGATCACTATCAGGATTCGATGAACACATCCTATGTGCTCAGGGAAATTCAACACATAGCGTCCACCGGCGGCAGCTACAGTACCTCGACCCATGGAAGCGGCGACACTTACTCCAACCACTTCACCTGCATACCCGCGTCCGTTCCCTTCCGTCCTGCGCGACTCACTCCCAAGCCATTTGTGCAGGGGCCGCAGACTGCGATTGTTATCGGCAAAAGCGACGATCCGGAGAGCAGCGAAGATGACGGCGGCGGAGACGGCGAAGAGATTTGGGTGGACAACTACGGCAGGGTGATCGTCCGCTTCCCCTGGGACCGCGCCGGCAAATGTTCCTGCCGGGTGCGCGTCTCCCAGGACTGGGCTGGGCAGGGTTGGGGTGCGATCACCATTCCTCGCGTAGGTCAGGAAGTGATCGTCAGTTTCCTGGAGGGCGACCCGGACCGCCCCATTATCACGGGCCGCGTCTACAACGCGGACCAGACCGTTCCCTACGCCCTGCCCGACAACCAGACCCGCAGCACCTTCATGACACGAAGCTCCGAAGGAGGCGGCTCCGATAACTACAATGAGCTTCGCTTTGAGGATAAGACCGGAAGCGAGCAAATCTTCCTTCGCGGCGAGAAGGATTTCGATACTCGCCTCAAAAACGACATCCGCGAATATGCCGGAAACAACCGCAGCCTGATCGTCAAAAAGGATCAGATGGAAAAGGCAGGCGGGGATTACCACAGCAACGTCACCGGAAACATTAATCAGAAAGCCGGCCAGAATCTTTCATTGCAAGTCGGTCAAAACCTCTATGAGAAATCCGGCAGCAATTTTGCTCACGAAGCCGGACAGGTGATTCACTTAAAGGCGGGCATGACTGTCGTTCTGGAAGCCGGCACCGAGTTGACGCTGAAAGTTGGCAGCAACTTCATCGATATCAATTCGATGGGCGTGTCTATTGTCGGGACCATGGTGATGATCAACAGCGGAGGCGCGGCCGGGTCCGGCTGCGGATCGAGCCCTACAGATCCCAAGGACCCGGATGAAGCCGATGACGGCAGCAAAGGCGGCAAGATGAACTGACGCCTTCATTTCCTTGGCAAGTTGTGCACCCGGATTCATTGCAATTTCTGCCAAGAAGCAGTAGTTTTCCCCGCAGTCAGTTTCTCCCTTACACTGACTCTGGTCACTCCTATGAAGCAGTTGCAACCTGTTCTCTGGACCAAAGGCGCTTTGCTGACACCGCAGCACCTCCAATTGCAGGACCGCTTCCTTGAAGACAGTTTGAACTTCCGCCTCCAGGCGCTCAAGTTCTGCGCCTGGGGTTTAAGCGAAGTTGTGATCGACCAGGAGTTGCTGGCCGACGGACAACTGGCAATTTCCCGCGCCTCGGGCATCTTTCCCGACGGGCTGCTCTTTGATATCCCCGTTTCGGATCAGCCGCCTCCATCCAAGGCGCTGGCCGAGTTCTTCGATCCCGGTGTTCGCGAACTGGACATTTATCTCACCGTGCCGGACTACCGGCAGAAGGGAGTCAACGTTTCGGCCATCGGCAGCGCAGCGGGTTCGCGTTATCTTGCCGAGGCTGCAACCGTTCTCGACGAGAACACCGGAACGGGTGAAAAGCCGATCCAGATCGCCCGCAAGAACCTGCGCCTGCTGGCGGCGAGCGAAACCCGCGAAGGAAGCTCCGCGCTGCGCATCGCCAACGTGCAGCGTACCGATGCCGGCGCCTTCCAATTGAATACGCGCTTTGTCCCTCCGCTGCTTGAAGTGCGCGCCAGCGAGTATCTGCGCGGACTGGTGAATGGACTCTTGGAGATTCTTTCGGCGAAGAGCACGCAGCTTTCCGCCGGCCGCCGCCAGAAAAATCAAAGCCTGGCGGACTTCACCGCATCCGATATTGCGAATTTCTGGCTTCTCTATACCGTCAATACGCACATACCCGTGCTGAGCCATCTTTTACAGGGGCAGCGCTGCCATCCGGAAGAGCTTTTCTCGGCGCTTACCGCTCTCGGAGCCTCGCTCACCACATTTTCCCCGGCCATACGCCCCCGCGACCTGCCGCTTTACGATCACCTCAACCTGAGCAAGGTGTTCACCGATCTGAATGAGAAGCTGCGGCTGTTGCTTGAAACTGTTGTTCCGGCAAACGTGGTATCTCTCCCGCTCAAGCAGGTAAAGAACACCATTTACGCCACGGCTATCGAGCAGGACAAGTACCTCAACAACACGCGCATGTATCTTGCCGTCTCGGCCGACACCGGCGAAGACTCCATCATCCGCAGAGTTCCACAGTTGGTAAAGGTCTGCTCGGCGACCCAGATCGAGCAGTTGATCAGCCATGCATTGCCGGGTATTGTTCTGAGTCACCTCCCCAGCCCGCCCAGCGCAATTCCCATCAAGACGAAATACCAGTACTTCAGCCTGAACCAGTCCGGACCCGCATGGGACGCGGTGACTCGCGCGCGCAATCTTGCTGCGCACGTACCGGAGGATTTTCCCAATCCTCAAATGGAGTTGCTCATTCTGCTGCCGCAGGCGGGTTCAAACCAATGACAATGCTGAAGAAGCCGGTCTGGGCGGAAGGGATGTACCTTGGGCCCCATCACTTTCAGGCGCAGAGCCGCTATTTCGAAGACTCTCTAAACTTCGTCACCGCGAGTCTTTGGCGTGACGCCTATGGCTTCGCCGGCTTGCAGTTCGATCTTGACGCTCTGCGCAACGGCACGCTCGCCTTGACTGGGGCTTACGGATTATTTCCTGACGGACTGGCTTTCGATCTGCCGGTCTCCGATCCGGCTCCGCCGCGGCGCGAGTTCGCCAAGCTGTTTTCCCCGGTCGGCGATCATCTGACCATGCACCTCGCGGTTCCGGTCAGCCAGCCCGAGGGCCGCAACACGAATCTCGATAACGAAAACGGCGCCGCCGTTCGCTACCACAGCCAGGAGCAGGCAGTGCCGGACGAGAACACCGGCCGAGATGTTAAACCGGTCAAACTCGGTTGCAAAAACCTGCAATTGCTCGCCGAAGCTGAGGTTACCGATCGCTTTACGAGCCTGCCCTTGGTCCGCATTGTGCGTGACGGCTCCGGACGTTTCGAAAGCGACTCCTCGTTCGTGCCGCCATGCCTTTCCTTCACCGCCAGCGGCTATCTGACTGGGATGCTGCGCCGCCTTATCGATATCCTCGATGAAAAGAGCGCGGCTTTTGCCCGCGAGCGCGAGCAGCGCCAGGGTGAATTCCAGACGGGTGTGTCGGCGCGGCATGTGGCGCAATACTGGTTTCAGCATGCTTTGAATTCAAACGTTTCCACACTGCGGCATTTTCTGCTATCGAAGCATGTGCATCCCCAGGAGCTTTTTCGGGAAATGTCCCGGCTGGCGGGGCGCTCTTTGTACTTTTGGCCTGGAAGCGCATCCCCGCTCGCTTCCCGTTTACGATCACAATGACATTGGCGCATCTTTCGAGGCGCTGGATAGGCATATCCGCCGCCACTTGGAGATCGTGATGCCATCCAAGGCCATCACGATTCCGCTGCTTCCGGTAGAGAACTCTCTGTATGCATGCGACATAAAGGACGAGCGCTGTATCGGGCCCTCGCGTTGGCTTCTGGAAATCAGCTCGCCGAGAGGCGACGCTGAGGTGATTGCCCGCGTCCCGCAACTGGTGAAGGTCTGCTCCGCTAAGTTCGTCGTGGAGCTGGTCAAGCGCGCCGTCCCGGGCCTCACGCTAACTCACCTGCCGGTACCGCCCGCGGAGATAGCGGCGAAGGTAGAAAGCCAATACTTCGTCATCAACCGCACTGGACCATGCTGGGAGCACATTGTACAAACCCGCAAGGCCGGAGCCTACGTTCCAGCCGAGATTCCCACGCGTGAAATGAGCTTGATTGTAGTGGTGGACGAATAGAATTTCCACTCTACCCAACGGGATGAAAATAGAAAAGTCTGTCATCTCGACCGCAGCGAAGCGAAGTGGAGAGATCCGCGGTCATGTCCTCGAGCGGATAAGTCACAGATCCTCGACTCCGCTTCGCTCCAACCGATGACGAATGCTTAATTCCAGCAGGGCGAGCTTGGCAATCTGGCTTACGCTAACTTTGAAACTTGCTTAGATTCCCTTCCGGTTGCGAGAAACACTGGAATTACGCAGTCCCTGCGATCCGGCAAGCAGAACATCCTCGGCTATTGGCTATTTTTTCGATTCCCCGCGCTTCAATTTCTGGAACCACGCTCGCAGCACCACAAACACAGCAATTGCGCACCCTTCCATTGTTCCCCCATAATCGCTTTTGCCGGCCGGGATGTAAGCCGCGTGATCCGGAGCGCCGTGTATTTCATGCCCCGCGAGGAACTGACTGTACAGCTCTTCGACCTTCTCGCCTATCTCCTTCGAAAGTTCAAATTCATTCATCTGCGATTTGCGCGTTAACAAGTCCTCCAATTGCGCCTGTATTTCCTTCGCAAGCCGATACACCTCGAACCCTTCGGCTGGCCGGCCCCTTACCGAAGCAGCGCCATGAACACCCTTCATATCCCGCTGGCTCTTGAGTTCTCGTAGGATTGAGTTCAACTCCCGGCTCAAATTATCGAGTTTAATAAGGGCATGCTCTCGATCTTCGGTCAGGACCTCGAAGAGTTGGTCCTTAATGCGGTAGAGAAGCAGCTTAAGGCTCGACTGCGTCACCATGGTGTATCTCCTGATCACGTTTCTTACTGGTCTTCTAATGGCTATGAAGACGCTCTAGCGCGCGCCGTCAATGCGTTTTGCATCGATGGCTAAATTCAATCCTTGGCGAGCCGGACGGTTGTTGGGATCACAGGCAAGTATCTGACTATATTGCCTGATCGCGGTGTCGTATGCCCCTCTGGCTCTGTTGCTATCCGCTATACCGAGATACTGCGGAATCCCGACACTAAAAGAGCATTCGCGCCTCTCGGCTGCAGGGGCTTTATGGACGGCTTGAGGTCAAGAGATTCGAGACGTATAGGGGCCAGTTCTCTATACGGTACTAACTCGCTTACATCTTGGTGGATAGGGTCTAAGAGGATAGTGCTGACCGAGAAGTGTCGAGCAGGCCGCCCATGCTCGAAATGCCACGCGGCATAGCCTGCTCCTCCCATTGCGAAGATTGTCAGCAGCACGCTTGCCGCGGCGACGGGCTGCGTCTCGAGCCAACGGAGAAGCCTTGCAGGCTTCGCACTCTCGCGAGGAACAGGAGCAGCGGGAGGAGCCGGGACCGGCGGCGGCAGCAATGGCGCGCTGGGAGCGGCCGGAAGGACAACGAGAGCGGGTACAGATTGAGCTTCAGCTCCAAGCTCGTCGAGCCGCGCTTCATCGGTCCAGAGAAATTCATAAACTCCCGCCCGAGGAGGAAACGATCTCAGGCGAAGAGGATGAAAATGGGCGGCCCAGTCGTAGAACGACTGTGTTATCAACACCTGCGAAGGCTTCGCCAATTCCAATAAGCTGACCTGCTCAACGGAGCTTTCAGCAGCCTGGGCCAGCATGATGGATACGCTGGCGTGCCCTGGAGGATCCGCTTCGCGAAAGCCTTCAAACGCCAACTGCAAGGCTTGGCTCGCGGCCAGCGCCTGGAAAGCATCGCCGATCCCAATGGAAGAGAGATAGCCTTCCTCGCTAGCTTCGGGCTTGCCATCGAACTTGGCTGCAAGTATGTCTTCAATCAGCTCCTTGGCTCGCAACCGTGAGCTGGATTTGAAGTTAGCTGTTCCGCCGCTGCGGGTTTGCCATAGGCGCACCAGCAACTGAAACTGCTCTCCGGATTGCTCGCTATGAGTGATCGTGTCCGGCATTGGTATCCGCTTCGGTTTTCTCGATGAGAAGCTGGTTGCAACTACGTGGGGGAAGTGATAGCTTCTGATGTGCCGCCGGTTAGCAGTAACACGCTCCCCCCTCCCCGGCCAGGGCCTCCTCGAAGCTAATTCAAAACTATGCCGAGGATATATGCCGCCGTCAAGCTGCTTGCCACATAACCTGTCGTCTTGTTGCACGATTATTCTGGGCGTGCTCCTTGTTTTCTCGTCAGATTCCGGGCTGGCCAAGGGACCGGGGTTGTCGGCAATCGAGGTTTATCCCGCCGCGGGATCGCAGGCCTATGTCCAGCTTGGCGGGTTCAGTCTGAATGCCAAGAATGAAGTACGGCTGTGCAATGGAGCACGGCGGATTACCAAGGAAAATTACGGCAAACTGCCCAAGATAATGCTCGCGCCCGGCATGGCCATCGAACGGGATAAGAGCGGCGTACTTCTTCTAACCCGAGGCGGGCAGCCGGAGTGCGTTGTTCCCGGCAATCTGAAGCTGGAGCGGTCCGAAGGCGACACACCTTCCGCCCTTGCCGAGATGGCCAGCGTGCAGGGCCAAATTGTGTCTAAATCCGAGAATGCAACCGGAGATATTCCCACCTTTGCTCCCGGTGTGAAGATAGTTTTAACAGCAGCGCCGGATGCCGAGCTCGCTGAGTTTGTGCGTGCCCAGAGAGCTAGCCGGATTGCAGTTTGGCAGTCATACATTTCTAAGTTTCCCGGCGGCCCCCATGCCGCCGAAGCAAAATCCTCGCTTGCGCTGCTTTACGTGCAAGACGGGAACACCGCGCTTGAGGCCTATCGGTCGTCTCTTAAAGGTCCTCAGCCGGACTATGGCAAGCTGCGATCGGCAAAGTCCTCCCTCGATTCGGCCCGCGCGACCGGCTCGAGCGCTGCTGGCGTGGATGCTCTTAGCAAGGAGGTCGGCGCGGATGTCGCCGATCTAGACAGCAAGGCGAAAAGCGAGTTGGATCTCTATCGCGCCGCTCTCAAGGCCGGCGGCGCCGGTTATACTCATCTGGTTTCCTCCGAAACGATCTCTGAAGCCGCCTTCTCCGTGCAACCCGATTCGCCGGATACCTTTACTATCAATCAGGCATGCAAGGTCGAGCGAACTGCGCTGGAAAATCGGATTCGAGACTCCAACAGTAAGCTCGCCGCCCGCCAGCCGGACGAAGCATCTTTAGTAATCCTTCCGGTACGCTCTTTCGCCCCTGAGTATCCGAAGATTCAAAGTTCCCTGGACGCCATCTATCTCTACCACGTCGAGTTGGGCAGGAGGGCCAGCGCCAACAATGACCCCCGCAGCGCCGTGGCCGAGTTTCAAAAAGCCTGCGAAATTGAACTAACTCCGGAGATTCGCCGCCTGATAAAGACGGCCCAGGATGAGGCTCAGGCCAGCGCCGATAAAGCCGCTCTAGCCGCGGCTTTGGCAAAGAGTAATGAGGCGGAAGCAAGCAACGACTACATTACAGCATTGGATGTCCTCTATACTGTGCCGCCGGCGCAAAGGGCGATGATTACAGATCGCATCAATGAGCTGAAGGACAAGTATGTGCAGAGCGCCTCGCAGCAAGCTAGGGAACTGCAGCGCATACACACCCCGATCAAAGGATTAGCCGATGAAATCGGTATTCAACGCGCCTATAAACTCTTTGGCCGATGCTATGAATTGACCAATGACCCGGCGCTGCAGGACCAGATTGCGGTGCTGGGCGAGAGCCTCAGTACTTATTATCTCCAGCAGGCGAAACATTACCTTGACCGCCCCGAAGGAACCGGCGCGAACGTGGGTTGGACCTACCTGCAGGAGGCGCTGCAATTGAAAGCCTCCAATGAAGACGCCGTCCGCGACGAGATGACTCGCGCGCTGGCCGCGCACCAGATCAGATCGCGTTTATCGATTCGTGTGAACTTCCGCGACCAGACATCACGGAACGAGGCGAAGGACTTCGCCTTCCAACTCACGGATGCCCTGGCTACGGGCCTCGAATCCTCCGGCCTGAATATCAAAGTTGTCCGCCCGAATGAGACTACTTCAGTTCAACCCAACTTCGAGATAGTCGGAGATGTGCTGCAAAACTCAATATCGAACTCCTTCGAGGACAATTCGAAATCGTCTAAATACCGCTCCGGCGAACACGAGGTTTCAAACCCCGAATGGAATGCGGCCAATCGCGTCTACGAAAGCGCGACTCTCGATCTTGAGACAGCCCAACATGCTCTTGAAGGCGCGGAGGCCCGGGGGAAGAAGAAACAGATTGAGGACGCAAAACAGCAAATCGCGGCTGCCGAGAAAAGAGTGCAGGATTCGCATATTAAACTGGATGCCCTGCCCAAAACTCTCTTTCAGGAAATCGAGCAACCCTATACCTATACCGAGCGAACCACTCACTTGAGGGCTGTCGTCGAGTTGCAGTTCAAGGCGATGGACACCACGGGTAACCAGATCGTCACGCCCGCGCCAAAGCCCGAAATCAAGGAACAGGATTACACAATCCTTATTGGCGTCAGGCCTGAAGACACTACTGGAGTACGCGCCCACGGACAGGTTCCGGACGAACATCAGTTCCTGGAACAAGTTGAGTACGATGGCCGCGACCGGCTGCTCAAAGAAACAAATGAGAAGGTTGCGGCGTTGCCGGGAGTGATTCTACAGAACGCGAATCACAAGGCAATTGACGGCGATCTCGACGGCGCCGCTGAATTATATCTGCTCTATCTGGAATGCACGAGCGGTACAGCCTCGCCAGAAAGCCGGAAAGCGCGCAAGTTTCTCTTGGACAACTACAACTTCCAGGAGCGTCCAGACAATCTGGCGAACTGACGGGAACTTCTCTCATGCGCCAATGCACAACCAGTATCAGCTAGTAAAAGCCGCGTGAGCATGCCAGATTCAGCCAACATCCCGAAGAAAATCGGCAAGTATGAGATCCTCGATGTCCTGGGAAGTGGCGGCATGGGGATTGTCTATCGCGCCCGCGATCCTCGCCTGGGCCGCAACGTCGCCATCAAGATGTTGACTGAAGGGTTCAGTGGTAACCCGGAGATGCTGAAGCGCTTCTACCAGGAGGCCAGCCAAACCAGCGCGCTTAACCACCCCAATATCGTGATCGTCTTTGAGGCCGGCGATGAAGACGGCAAGCCTTACATCGTCATGCAATATATCGAGGGCGAACCGCTCGACAAAATTCTCAAGAGCAAGAAGCGAACTCCGATCGAGCTTCGCCTGTGCATTGTTGAGCAGATTTGCCTGGCGCTCGCATACGCGCACTCGAACGGAGTGATCCATCGCGATGTAAAACCGGGGAACGTAATTGTGCAGAGCGCGACGGTACCGCCAAACTGCTCGATTTTGGGATTGCCCGCGCGGACCAAACTCCCATCGATCGGTACCTTACCGAAACCGGCGCCCTGATCGGAACTCCTGCCTATATGGCGCCGGAACGCCTTACCGGAGCGCCGATCGACGGCCGAGCCGATATCTTTTCCGCCGGCGTACTGCTCTATCAACTGATTACAAACAAACTCCCATTTGAGGCTGAATTTCCTGCCATCATTCAACAGATCCTTCACGATGAACCGCCGCCTCTGTCCCAAGTCGTCGCGGATTGTCCATCGGGCCTCGATTCCATCGTTACACGCGCGCTGGCAAAGAGCCCCGGCGGGCGCTACGCTTCCGCGGACGAAATGGCCTCGGATTTACGAGAGATAATAGAAACCCTCAAGCATGTGCACATTGCCGAATTGATGGCTCAAGCTGAAAAGCTCTTTAGCGAGCACTCCTATCTCGCCGCTCAGGACGCGTTGCGGCAACTGGCAAACCTTGACAATAAGCATCGCTGAGGGCTAGGCGCCTGTTATCGCTAGTCGAAAAGCAGCTTACGCAACAGGAGAAAGAACGAAAAGCTCTCGATCTGGTCCGGCTGGCGAAGCAGGCAGCCAGCGAGCGGGAGTGGGATCGAGCAGTCGAGTTGTGCGGCCAGGCGGCCGAACTCGCGCCTGGGAATGCGATGGTGTTGGAAGCGCGCGCGTCCGCTCTGGAAAATCGAAAGATTCAGCAGGAAGTGGCCCAACTTCTAATCGAAACCGAGACAGCGCGCAAAGCCGGCGATTTAACCGGAGCCAGGAGCCACGCCGATTCAGCCTATCGTCTTGATCCTCATAATTCGCAAATTATGGCGCTTTGCAGGATATTGGAACAAGAGTTCGAGGAGGAGCGGCGCGAACAGGAGCTTCGGGCCGTGCTGATATCCGCCGGAGAGCTTCTGGAAAGCCGGCGTCTCGACGAAGCTGCCGTTCTGCTTGAAAAAGCCGAATCCATTTCACCCGGCGATGCGGATGCGATCCGGCTGCGGGACCGGCTTGCCATTCTACAGGCTAATGAAAAGCGGATATCTCTCATCCGCAAGCTTGAAGAAAAAGCAGCGATAGCAAATACCGTTGAACGGCTCGGCGCAGTCTCAAACGAGCTCGAAGGGGCGCTCAAGGAGTTTCCTACCGACCCCTCGCTCCTGCGTATAAGAATCCAACTCGAGCCGCGAATTCAGCAGCTTGGAAATGAAGCTTTCGTGCGCGAGGTCCTGCGCTCCGCCAGGGAGCTTCCCTTGGAAGAAGCCCTCGCTCGGGCACGTGAAGCTCTGATCCGGTTACCGGGAAACAAACAGATGGTTTCGCTGGAGGCGGCGCTTTCGGAACGCCTTACTCAGCAGAACAAAGATCGCCTTCTGGCCCAGCATCTCTGGCAGGCCCGGCAGGCGATCGATGACCGTCTTTATCTGGAGGCGGTCAAGATTCTGGAGCACTGCCAGGCCCAAGGCCTTTCCTCTCCTGAGATTCAGGGTCTTCTCGAACTCGCTAAAACCGCGGCCTCCCAGCGTATTTCCCAGGAGCTGATTGAGCGCGCCTACGGCCAGGCGAAACAGCTCATGGAGCAAGAGAATTATGAGGAAGCGTGCCAACTGCTGCGCCGATCGCTAGTCCAGGTCGATGAGCCGGTTCTGCGCAGGCAACTCGAAGAAGCCACACAAAAGCATTTGGTCGCGGAACAGAAGGCGGGGGAGATATTGGATCGCGTCTCCGTCTTGACCCAGGCTGAATTACCAGGCGAGGCTTTGCGCCTCCTCGAAGAACAGCCGGTTGGCGTGAAGCGGTTACACCAGGTAATGGAAGCGACGGTCCAGGTTAGAAAGTTTGCAGATACCGAAGTAAACTTCTGGAGCCAAATGGGCCGCGTATATGCGGTGCTGGGCACGACTGCAGGTCTTCGGGATCTCAAAAATCTTTTGGGCGAGGAATCGGGTTCCGAACAGTCAAAGTCGCACACGGAAGCACGCAGAAGATTGCGCCGGCGTTCGGAAGAGATCTCCAATGAAAAAGTAATCTCCGCGATAGCCTCCGCACGTGAATCGCTAGGAGCGGAGGAAAGTGAGCGAGCCGAATCCATCATGCGGGAAGCGCAGCCGTGGTCCCAGTTCGCCTCTCCGCCACAGCAAGAGGAATTGCGCGCGGTGCAGGCGGAAATCGCCTCGGCGCAAAAAATCCTTCGCTTCCGCAGAGTCTCACGCAGATAGCGAGTGCCGTGAATACGTTTTAGTTTAGCGGTTGTTGTTCTAACAAGGAGGACCAAATGGCTCTCGAAACTCTTCCCTTCAGAGCCGTACTCGAATCTGTTTACAACGAGACGCCTGGAAACCGGCATTATTGCAATTACTTGGTTTACGCCGCCGCGAAGAAGCTTGGCATTCACTTACCGCCTGGTTTATCGGCAGACGGCCTGATCGACCACCTGTCCAAATTCTGGTTTACTATCCGCGACATGGCAGAAGCCGAGAAGCGGGCCGATCGTCAGTTCGTCATCGCGGGGCTGAAGGCCGCCGACCACAAGCCTCCATGCTACCACGGCCATGTGGCCGTTTTGATTCCTCGTACAACGCAGCCGGAACACAAGAGGTTGGGGCATCAGTTGGCCCTATGCATGGAGCGCAGGAAACGTGCAGAGCGCGGGAAACCTTTCGATAGGATCGCAGATATGGTCGCTCGCGAACGCCAAACACCTGAGATTCTTTACACCCACCGGCCAAATGCAAATTCGCACTGTGCCACCGTATTGAGCCAGCTTTTCCGCTAGGGTTTATTGGGTAATCACAAACATAAGAAGTTTCCCGTCGGCCATGCGCAGTCGTAGGTAGCATTCTCCGGACCAACGTCGGGGTGCGGATGGGAACTCGTATCGCCGGGCAAGCGGGTTTTCAACTCTTCGGGCTAATTGCCGGACGGGTCCGATCCAGTGTGAACTGAACCCCCAATTTGAGACACTTTGGAGTGGCAAATTTCGCAGGGAAACGATCTCCAAATGAGAAAAAGACGAGTGCGGGGGCGATATCCTCGAACCTTCCGGCAGATGTCGTTGGATCGGCTCCGGCGTTGCGAAAGATGATAACGATTGGTAACGATTACCGCGAGGGATTGCGCCGGGGCAAGTCGGCGGAAATTGCATCTGCGGCTGCGAAAGTGGCCTATGACACCTATTGCCGCGTTCTTGAGGATGAACTTAATTCTCTCTATGAGAATGTGAAGAAGGACTTCAGCAACTACTATCGCTGGACCAACGGGGACGACGAGGCAAAATTTACGGCCAAGCTCAAGCCGACGAAAGGGCGGCACGTTTTGGACGTAAACTTTTATGAACGCGGACTGTTCCCGCCGAGCGCATACCGCTCATCCATGCCGTCGGCATCAAAGCGGCTTGAACTGTACGCAACGAGAACAGAATCCTGGTTACACTACGCCTAACGGGCTAATTAGTGACGGTGAGCACCAGTTGTGGAGAAGTTGGCGGGGTGGTAATAAGCGATCCGGTAGTCGACACCGAATTGACCGTGATCGTGTACGTGCCCGCAGGAGTTCCAGGATTCGGTGTCGGGCCGTGATTGAAATAGTTGTATTGCTCTTTACAGGCTGTGATTCCCAGCGCTCCGGCAAGCATAAACACCACAAGAACAGCGTTCCAGATGGTCCGATGCTTGCGGCCGCGCCATCCAGCCAAGCCCCCGGTGAAGGCAAAAAGCGCCGGAAGCGCAAAGGCATATACCGGCAGGCTGGAGTGGGGCTTCGCGGAATTTTTTGCCTGTGTGCCCGAGGGCGAGAGAGTCTGAAGCTGAACTGTGCTTAACCCTGGAGTGCAGGTCTGCTGCTGTCCGGCTCCGGCGGTACAACTGGCGAGAACATTCACGGGAGAGAAGGAGCAGGTTGTCGCCGGAGGCAAATTGCTACAGGAAAGACTAACGTACGCATTGAAGCCATTCACCGGGGTCACGGTAACAACGCTGGTGGCGAACGCGCCGGCCGGAATACTTAACGCCGTAGGCGTTGCCGCTATGTTGAAACCGGAAACGGTGACTGCCTCGGCCTCAACTTGAGCGGAAGAGGAGGCGGAGCTCTGGTGAGTTGAATCGCCCTGATAGACCGCCATCACCTGATGATTGCCGGCGGCCAGGTTGTTGGTGGTCAGGGTTGCATTCCCGCTGCTGTCGATCGCAGCGGACCCCAGGTCGCTATTACCCGACCGGAAGCTCACCACGCCTGCGGGAATTACGCTTCCGTCCGCCACCGCAACGTGCGCTGTCAAGCTAACCATGGTCCGTGGCCCGGTATTGTCAGTCGATACCGCCAGGGCCGTTCGCGTTGCCGCTGTATTAACCGTGGCTGCGGCGGGTCTGCTGAAGCCGATTCCCAGGGCCAGGCCCAGAAAGATCACCCGCAATCCTCTACTGCGCAAACCCTGTTGAATGCTAAGCACTTTCCCTGCGTTTAACTGCACATTCATCCTTCTGATCTCTGCTCTCACTTTGCTTCACGGCTGCTAGGCGGGTTGAAAACACGAAGCTGAACCCTTCTGGAGGCGCAAGCTACCGGGAAAATGTTGTAATCAGACAATTGTAGCCGGGCGGAGGATTTTGCGCCGCGCTTCCCTCCGAACAAGCTGCTCCTGACGAGATCTACCGTAGCGGCTTCTCATATGTACTGCGTCATAGATGCCGCCCTGGTGTTAGCCATGGGGATTCAAATGGTCTAGCATAAGAATGCAGGCAGGCCGGACGATCGCTGCCGGAGCGTTCAGGCGCTTCGGGAGAGGAAAGTCCGAACTCCGCAGGACAGCGTGCCGGATAACGTCCGGGCTTTGAGCGTCAAGGCTCAAAGACGGCTAGTGCCACAGAAAAGATACCGCCTTCAGGCTTACGTCTGAGGGTAAGGGTGAAAAGGTGCGGTAAGAGCGCACCGCGCCGTCTGTAAAGACGGCGGCAGGGTAAACCCCACGCGGAGCAAGACCAAATAGGGAGGGAATCCGACGGCCAAGCCCAGGCTGCGGTGCGTGCCGGTCCGGCGCGCCAGATGGGCTCCCGCATTTGCGGGTGGGAAACCTCCGGGTAGGTCGCTTGAGCGGCGCAGCAATGCGCCGCCTAGAGGAATGATCGTCCACGACAGAATTCGGCTTACAGGCCGCTTGCAAACGTGGCCCCGCATCTCCCCGCCGGGAGCTGTGGGGCCTCTCCCTTACTTGCTCCGTTTTCCTTCCTGCAAGCAAAACCGTCTACACTCTTAACAACCGTCTGCACTCTTACACTCGCTAAAGCGCCAGGCAGTTCTCTTATGGGATTTGCGGAAGCAATCAAAATAGCGTTGCAATCGCTCTGGGCCAACAAGCTGCGTTCCATTCTGACTTTGTTGGGAGTGATGATCGGCGTGGCGGCGGTGATTATGGTCATCACGCTGGTCAATGGCGCGAATAAATTTGTCGCAACCAAGGTCTACGGCTACGGCGCCGACGTCTTCACTGCTTCCAAGCAGCCGGCTGTGGTATTCAGCGATGCCGACTATACCAAGTTCCAGAAGCGCAAAGATATCAACATTGACGATTACCGCGCGGTGGCTGCCAGATGCGCGGACTGCACGGCCACCGGAGCTATGACCAATGTGACAGGCAAGGTGGTCTACAACAATCATTCGAGTACGGACACCGACGTTCGCGGTTGGACCTGGTCCATGCCCCCTATCTACAACATGAACATCGACCGGGGACGGGGATTCGTCCCGATCGATGACGAGCACCACAGCCGGGTCGCCATCATCGGCTATGACATCGCCGACAATCAGATGGGCCAGGAAGATCCGATCGGCAAGGAGATCCGGGTTGACGGCGCCCAATATACGGTGATTGGAGTGGGCGAGCGCAAAGGCAAGACGCTGGGCCAGAGCCAGGATAACTGGGTGGCGATTCCGCTGACCACCTTTCTGAACACGTATGGCTCCAATCGCAGCCTCACGATCTACGGACGGGCAAATGGGGTGGGCGATCCGCTCGAGCTGGCCGTAGGGGAGGTGCGTACAATCCTGCGCGCGCGGCGCCATGATCGGCCTGGGGCGGACGACAGTTTTTCATTGGATACGAATCAGACATTTGTCGGACTATGGCAGCGCATTAGCTCGAGCTTCGCCGCTGTCTTCGTTTCCCTGGCTGCGATTTCTCTGGTCATAGGCGGAATCGTCATCATGAATATCATGCTGGTAAGCGTGACCGAGAGAACGCGGGAGATAGGGGTACGTAAAGCGCTGGGCGCGCGGCGCAGCGACGTGATGATGCAGTTCCTGATCGAGTCGGCGTTGATGTCGCTGATCGGCGGCGTGATCGGGGTTATCGGAGGAGTTATCTTTGCCAAGACGATTACTCTTGTCGTTGGCTTCCCCTCCGACATTCAAATATGGTCCGTGGCCCTGGGCCTGTTTGTCGCGACCGCTGTGGGCATCTTCTTTGGAGTGTATCCCGCACGGAGGGCTGCCCGGCTCGATCCCATTGTGGCCTTACGTTCCGAGTTATAGCTTGAAGAGTTCGCGAAGGCGGCGCGTCTGCGCCCGGCTTACCGGGATTTCGGTTTGCTTGCGATCGGCCATGCGCAACTGATAGCTGCTCTTGAACCAGGGAACAACTTCCTTGATGTGGTTGATGTTGACCACGAACGATCGATGGGCTCTCCAGAAAATAGATGGATCGAGCAGCTCCAGCAACTCTTCCAGAGTCCGGCATTTGGAATGGCCTTCGAGAGTAGGCGTAAAGACGGAAATCACGCCTTCGTCGATGGATGCGAAGCAGATGTCTTTTTGATCCGCCAGCAACAGCCTGTTCTGCGCCTGAAGTACGATTTTTCCGCTGTGCGGCCGTAGGCCGGCCTGCTGCTGCTCAATCAGACGAAGCAGGGCGTCGAGACGGAGATCGGAGGAGAGAGCTGGAGCGGCGGGCACGGTTCCCGGCAAGGGATGGTCGTGAGTTTCCGACTCGAGTTGGCGCGCCTCCTGCAGGCGGTGCCGGACTCGTTCAAGCGCCTGCAGTACGCGCGCCCGATCGAAGGGCTTGAGCAGGTAATCGATTGCGTTAACATCGAAAGCGCGAACAGCATATTGGTCAAATGCAGTAGCGAAGACAATCTGAGGCAAGCTCGTGGCGCGGACTCTTTCCAGCAGCTTCTTCAGCACCGCGAAGCCGTCCAGACCGGGCATCTGCACGTCCAGGAAAACTACGTCCGGGTGGTGCGCGCGGATGAGGTCGACAGCCTCGATGCCGTTTTGCCCCTGAGCGACAACTTCAACATCTCCCGCGCTGTCCAGCAGGTATTTTAGTTCGTCGCGCGCGAGTTGTTCATCATCGACGATGAGCGCAGTCAAAAGCATCTGTTCAATCGTTTTCTCAGTGGCGGGAGTTAAGGGCATTTTAGCTTTTACTGTGATCTGGCAAGAGCAGCTCTGTGTGGCCGTTCTTCCATGGAACGGCCACGTGGGCAGTGTTTCCCGCGCATACACCAAAAGCTAAAATGATCTAAGCCGCTACGGCAATCTCCGGTAAGCCTCCCAGGCGCCCGGAATCCAATATAGTGCAGTGAGTATAGGGAGAGCGCAAAATAAGGTCAATCAGGGGATGGATATTCAGGAGTGAAAGGCGCGGAGCCGCGACGGCGTGTTGTCCGTGGCCAGATTGTGTCCACAGTTCACGCAGAACAGATCGGTTATGCGCACGCTGCGGTAGCACCTGCCGCACGCTGCTGAAACCTGGAAGGCGCACTGCGGGCAGTAGTGGAATTCAGATTGGATACGCGTGCCACAAGAAGGACAAAGCGAGATAATCGGCTGACGCAATAGAAAATAGAGAACGGATCCGATACCGCCTGGAATGAGACACACCAGCGTCCAGAATCCCGTGCCCATATTGCGGCGGGGCGCATCGCGGCTCACATATCCCACCATCAGGACATAAAGCGCCGCCAGCACGCTCCCGGAGAATGCGAAATAGAAGCGGATGCCGAAAGGCACATTGCTGGGGTGAACCCGGTGGGCGGGCCATATCACCCAATACAGGTATTGCATGGAGACAAACGCCAGAGCCGCACAAGCGATTGCCCAGCGGGGGATAATCTTGACCTCTTCCGCGACCGAAGTCTCAGAACTGGAGATTAGATTGGAGCGATGTTTGGTCATGAGTCTCCAGCCCTAAACCCGCTCCATGCTAGGAACCGCGCTCATCGTAATGGACGCTGCGATGCCCTTTCCAGAGGGCGATCAAAGCCGCAAGCATGGCGGGGAAGAGCATCAGGAGGAGAAGAGCGAACTGGAGCGGAAAATCATTGAAATGCTCGCCGCCCATGATCTCTTCGACGCTGTTCCAGATACCCGGAGCCAAAAGGATCAATACCGAGAGTAAGGTTGCGAGCGCAATGCCCACATTCTTGCGCCGCCGAAGGCGCTGTTCCTGAAAGCCGAGCGCCACTTCGCGCATGACGCGGCGCGTCCTCTGCACCTGCGCGAGATTGGCATCACAATTGAGGTTGGCAAGCGCTTCCACCGCATCCGCACGGATCGAGGTCTCGGTTCTGACGTCCACTTTGCCTGGAATCATCGATTTGCCTCCAGGTTTTTCGCGGGGGCCAGCTCAGCGGCGGCCATGCGAGGCTTCAGCGCGGCAAGTCCCCGATAAAGCCGGGATTTCACAGTAGAGAGAGGAGCGCGTGTAACCCCGGCAATCTCCTCCAACGACATCTCTTCATGGAATCGAAGGACAAGCACTTCACGATGGAGCGGCTCAAGTGACAGTAGGGCTTCGGCCACACGCTTTCCATTTTCCCGAGCCTGGTATAGATCGAAAGGGGACGGGCCGTCGGCGGGCGCCTCAAATGGACGGTCGTCCCCTCCATCGTTCATATCTTCGAGGCTGCACATGGTCCGTTTACGGCGCATATCGATCACCAGGTTGCGTGCGATAGCGAACAGCCAGGTATCGAAGCGGGAATTGCCGTTGAACTGCGCGCCACGCATCAGCACGCGCATCCACGTCTCCTGGAAGAGGTCCTCGGCCATCTCGCGGTCGCCCGTAAGGTACAGAAGATAGCGCAGCAGGCGGTGCTGATATTGCACGATCAGATGATCGAGTATCTCCGGGTCATGGCGCTTAAGACCTTGAGCAACCACGAGATTCTCGCTCTGCGCCCCGTCCGTTATGGTTATGGAAGCTGTACTCATCCCACCTTCAGAGACGGCAGTTAGCGCGCCAAAGACGCTTTTTGGAATGATTTTTTTGAGCTTGCCGGGAATGGTCATGTCTGGTGACCTCGACAGAGTCAGTCAGGGTATCCTAGAGAATATATGATTATATGCATTGCATGCTAGGCCATATTTCGTGGGAGTCTCCCGCACGCCGCCTGTAAAAGCCGGCAACAGGCTCTAAACTGGAATACATGGAGATTCTGTTCGGCCTGCATCCTGTCGAAGAGGCTCTGCGCTCCGGCGCCGGGCGGGTCGACTATATCTGCTTGGCCCAAGAGCGTAATGACTTACGGCTGCAAAAGCTCGCCGATGCCTGCCGGGAGGCCGGCGTCCGTATGCGCTTTGAACCTCGCACCCGGCTCACGAAGTTAGCTGGAAGTCCGGCCCACCAGGGCGCGGTCGCTGTGGTTCGAGAAAGGCAATTCCTCGATCTAGGGGACCTGCTTGAAGGGGGAAGTACCGGCCTGCTCTTGCTGGCCCTCGATGGGGTGGAAGACCCGCAAAATCTAGGAGCTCTGCTGCGCACCGCTGATGGCGCCGGAGTGGATGGAGTGGTGTTGACGGAGCGGCGGTCGGCCCCGTTGAGCCCGGCCGCCGTCAAAGCTTCGGCGGGGGCCTCCGAGCACATGAAGATCGCCAGGGTAGTCAACCTGGTCCGCGCTCTGGAAGAACTAAAGCGAAACGGTCTATGGTGTATCGGGCTGGACGAACGGGGTTCTGCGGACTATGACCAGTTTGACTATTCGGGGGGCTGCGTTCTGGTATTGGGCCGCGAAGGGGCTGGGTTGCACGATTTGGTCAAACGTACCTGCGATCACCAGCTGCGAGTCCCCATGGCCGGTCGCGTGCCTTCTCTGAACGTGGGAGCGGCGGGAGCGGTGGTGCTCTTCGAAGCCGCGCGGCAGCGCCGGAAGATAGCCCGGGCGGCGAATGGAAGCGCCATAGCGAGTACAGCGGTTCCGGTCGCCGCCAAGCAGCGAAAGGGATTGGGATCATGAGCCGGCAAGGTTTCTCGGCCGGGCTGCGGCTGGCGTGCAGCGCAACTATTTTTGCCGCCGTTTCTGTTGCCGGCGGCCAGCAAGCATCCACTCCCGCCTTGCCGCCGGCAGCCTCGAGCACAGGCCCGCGAGTGATCTTTTCCCGTTCCTGGGACGATGCCGCCGCCAACTCCAGTCGTACCGCCGAACAAGCATCAGCCGAGCCGGTAACGGATGCGGAGCGGCAGGGAATCACCTTTCTCTCCTACGATCTCGAGGCCCATCTTCAGCCTGCGCAGCAAGCGATAGCCGTGCGGGCGCGCATGATTTTACGCAATGACGGGAGCCAGCCATTGCGTAGGCTTCCTCTGCAGATCTCTTCGTCGTTGAACTGGATCGCGGTTCGCGTGGACGGCCAACCGGCGGTTTTTAGCCAGCAGGCGGTCAACAGCGATGCGGATCATACAGGAATACTGCATGAGGCGGTGATCACGCTAGCCCAACCAGTCGCCCCAAAGCAGACCATTGCAGTCGACGCAACATATCAAGGAACGATTGAACGCGCTGCGCAAAGGCTGGAGCACATTGGCGCTCCGTCGGATGTTGCCGCCGATTCGGATTGGGATCGCGTCAGTGGCGATTTCATTGGCTTGCGCGGCTTCGGAAACGTGGTCTGGTATCCCGTGGTCTCGGTTCCAGTGGCGCTTGGAGACGGAGACAAATTCTTTACCGAGGTTGCGGACCAGAAGCAGCGCCAGAGCGGAGCTATGGTCTCGATGGAGGTTACGGAAGAATTTCTCGGCTCCGCGCCGAACTTGGCGGTACTGGATGGAAAAGTCTTGGCGGTCAAGCAGGTCTCACTTCCCTCCAGCCCATCGCTGCCGGGAATCGCGACCTGTACGCTGCCGAAGACACGCCTTGGCTTTGCCGCGCCGAGCCTTTTTCTCCTCGATCGGACCGAGAGCGCAGGCGACGGACTTCGAATATTTGCGCGGCCGCAGAACGGGGTGAACGCGCAGGCTTACAGGACGGCTGCCAGCATGGTCGCGCCGCTGGTCACGCAGTGGCTGGGCGCGCGGCCTAAGGGACCTCTCAACATTGTCGATCTCCCGGAAGCGGGCGATGCTCCCTTTGAAGCAGATACCGTGCTCTTCACCGGTATTAACAGCACCGAGCCGGACAAGCTCACTGCTGTCCTCGTCCATTCGTTGGCCCATGCTTACTTTGCTTCGCCTTATCCCTGGCTGGACGAAGGAGTAGCCTATTTCCTGGAGACATTATGGGTGGAGCGAACCAGCGGACGAGACGCGGCAATCGCCCAATTGGACAATGCGCGCAGCGCCCTTTCCCTGGTCGAGCCCGCTGCCGTTGAACCAGCAATGAATTCCCAGGCCCATTACGGGGATGCGCAGCCGGGCAAGCTCCTGGCGGAAGCTCCAGGAGAAACCCTGATTGCCGCGAAAGACGCCGTTTACTATCGCACTAAGGCGACTTACGTTTTTTGGATGCTGCGCAGTTTGGCGGGCGACGATGCGCTGGCGGAAGCGTTCCGTCAGTACGACCCTTCCGCGGACGCTTCCGGGGTGGAATTCGAACGGGTACTCGATCGCACCAGCCATCAGGACCTGAAATGGTTCTTCGCTGACTGGGTCTATCATGACCGCGGCCTGCCGGACCTATCGATCGCCGGCGTGCATCCCAACTCCTCGAGTATTCCCGGTTCTTTTATCGTCGCTGTGGATGTTGCAAATAGCGGGGGCGCCGCCGCCGACGTCCCGGTCTCCGTGCGCTCCGGCCAGGCGACGGTGACGCAACAATTTCACGTGCCGGCAAACTCAAGCGTGACGCGCCGGTTCTTGCTCGTGGGCCAGCCAATCGAAGTAGCCGTTAACGATGGAACAGTGCCTGAGACAGTCGCCAGCGTACATCGCCGGAGTGTTTCAGACCAGCCCTGAGTTGCGCCGTCTCTTTGGGGTCTTACTACGTGCGCTGCGCCCGCTCTGGATTTATCGATTAGATCTGGCACTGAGCGTCGTATTGGAGAGACTCAAATTGGACGCTCTCCTTGCGCTCAAGCTGCAGCTTGCTCCTCTGTACCAGGTAAACGGAGCCGTCTTCCATAAACGCGAAGTCGAGTGCCTGGTGGCAATCGCCGCAAAGCCAGAAGTGTTCGACCTTCATTACGCCTTGGTCATTTCTGACTGCCCTGACAATCCGGCCACTCCGCAAATACCGAAGTTCTGCGCGGCAATCGGGATTAAAGCATCCGGGGAGCATAGGACCATCGTCCAGCGCGATAACATTACTGAGATTCGATTGACAGCAGGAAGGTTGTTCCCGGGACTGCCACTTTCGAGGATTCGCAAATCGGCAGCTATATGCAAAGCTGTTAACTGCAATTTCTCACAAGAAAGACCAGGGCTAAAAGCCCGATTTTGTTCAGCCCAATTGCTTACGCGGGTTCGCCGCGGCGAACCCGCTTTCCCGGTTAAAGCCGGAACTACACCGGTGGAAGCCCTGGGCTTCAAGCCCAAGGAGGCGGACCTTTTAGGTCCGCCGAAAGAGGCTAGTTAAATCAAGAGCTTTAGCCCTGGTGCTGTGGTTTCCTTGAACACGGTGGCGAGATCCAATTCATTCTTGAAAACGATCGTGTCCGCTTTGCCGTAAATTTGAATGAGTGCAATCGCAACCGCCTGGTCCTCCAATCCGAACTGCTTAAGTTAGCCGTCAAAGTAATAGGCGTACCGGGACGGAGGGCCCGCAATGAGATCCATTTTCCGGGACACCTCCATTTCCGCGCGTCTCATGCGAATGAATCTCCTGGTGAGCTTAAGCGTATTGCTGCTGGCCGGCCTGGCGTTCTTCTCTTACGATTTGATTTCCTTCCGGCAAGCTCTTATCGGGGATCTGGATGCCGAAGCCCGCATCATCGCCAGCAATTCCGCTTCCGCGCTGCTCTTCAACGATCCGCAAAGCGCGGCAAAGACGCTGCGGGCGCTGCACAGCTCTCCGGACATTCTCTCCGCCGCCATAACTACCAATGACGGCTCGACCTTGGCCAGTTATCGGCGGTCCGGCGGCGATAAGGGCCCGCGGATCATGGCTTTTCCTGCGCAAGCCAATTTTGCCCATTGGACTACTGGGGCTGAGACTATCATCGCCCACCGCATCGTCTTTCAGGGGAAACCGGCCGGAATTGTCTACATCGCGGCGCGGCTAACGGAGATCGGTCCGCGAGCACGCCATTATCTGCTGATTGGAGGCATCATTCTCGTTTTCTCCATGGCCGCGGCGTTGCTTATCGGCGGCGTTTTCCGCCGGCTGGTGGCCCAGCCCATCGTCAGCCTGGCGGAGACGGCTCACATGGTATCGCGCGAGAAGGACTACTCCGTTCGAGTATCGCCCGCTCCAGGACATTCTGAGGCTTCAGTTCTGGTCGACGCCTTCAACGAAATGCTTGCGCAGATTCAGAGCCGTGATACCGCCCTGCTGCAGGCCCGCGCGCAACTCGAGCAGCGGGTGCAGGAACGCACCTCCGAGTTGGAGGCCGCCAACCGCGAACTCGAAGCATTCTCTTATACCGTCGCGCACGATCTGCGCGGCCCTTTGGAAACCATTGGCGGCTTAATCTTCGTATTGCAGCATTCGCATGAGCAACAGCTGGACGCGGAGGCCCGCGAGATACTGGCCCACTTGCGTGACGCCTCCAAGAATATGGCCCGGCTTTTGGACGACCTGCTCAACCTCTCACGCGCGACCACCTCCGCTCTGGAGCGTAAATCCGTCAACCTGAGTGACCTCGCCCGTGCGGTCGCTGAGGAACTCAAGCTAGGCGATCCCTCGCGCAGCGTGGACCTGGTGATTGCCAGGGGAATCCTAGTACATGCCGATGAGGGGCTGATGCGGGTGGTGATGGACAACCTGCTGCGTAACGCCTGGAAATATACCTCGCAGCATACGACCGCGCGGATCGAGTTTGGCAGGTTGAACCCGCAGAGCGAAGCCGTATATTTTGTGCGCGACGACGGCGCGGGATTCGATCCTAAGCACGCCGAACGCCTGTTCCAACCCTTTCAGCGGCTGCATAGCGCTGCTCAGTTTCCCGGGACCGGGATTGGCCTCGCCACGGTGCACCGCATTTTTGCCAGGCACAACGGAAGGATTTGGGCCGAAGGCGCCATCGAACAAGGAGCAACGTTCTATTTCACGCTCTAATGAGCCGCATTATTTTCAAAGCAGCATGGCACGGGCTTTTTGGCCGTAGCGTCACACTAGACGCTTGGAGACGATCCGGCATCTATCGTTGTGTATGCCCGATCATCGTCACGGCGCCGCCTCCATCCTGCCGGATCAGTCTAAGCCTCATCCGCAGCGAAACCCTGAAATCTCTTGCACCTTTCTTCTGAATGGCATACCCCAAACAGCACCGCTAGGCGAGCCTTTGATTGACGCCATCAACCGGACGAAGGTCAAACTGCCGCAAGTTTGTTATCACCAGCAGCTAGGTCCAATTCAGACGTGCGACACCTGCATGGTGGAAGTGAACGGCAGCCTGGTCCGGGCCTGCGGCGCCTTCGTGGCGGAGGGGATGGAGGTCGCGACCGAAACCGCCAAGGCGGATGCCGCGCAGCGCGACGCCTTCGATCGCATACTGCAGAATCACCTGCTCTATTGCACGGTCTGCGACAACAACAACGGGAATTGCACAATCCATAACACCACTGCGCTGCTCGATGTCCAGCATCAGGCGCGCCCGTTTCGGCAAAAGCCGTTCGAAAAAGACAACTCGAATCCTTTCTACCGCTATGATCCGGATCAGTGCATCCTCTGCGGCCGCTGTGTCGAAGCATGTCAGAACGTACAGGTCAACGAAACATTGAGCATCGATTGGGAGGCGCAGCATCCCCGGGTCCTCTGGGATGGCGGTGAAACCATCGACGGTTCCAGTTGTGTCTCCTGCGGACATTGTGTTTCGGTCTGTCCCTGCAATGCGCTGATGGAAAACTCCATGCTGGGGCACGCCGGATACTTCACCGGGCTGCCTGCGGAAGCCCTCGAAGACATGATCGACGTGGTCAAGGGAGTCGAACCGGCCACGGGTTATGGTCCCATCCTGGCGCTTTCGCAGACAGAGGCAGCAATGCGCGAAGGATCGGTCAAGCGAACAAAGACGGTTTGCACGTATTGCGGTGTAGGGTGCAGCTTCGATATCTGGACCAAGGGCCGCCATATCCTGAAGGTAGAACCGGGCGAGGGTCCGGCCAACGGTATCTCTACTTGCATCAAGGGAAAGTTCGCCTGGGACTTCGTCAATGCATCCGATCGCCTGACTACGCCGCTCATCCGCGACGGAGATACCTACCGGGAAGCCAGCTGGGAAGAGGCGCTTAACCTGGTCCATTCGAAGTTCACTGAAATTAAGAAAAATCACGGTCCGGATGCGTTGGCCTTTATAGCGTCTTCGAAGTGCACCAACGAAGAGAGCTATCTGATGATGAAACTCGCCCGCGCCGTGATAGGTACGAACAACATTGATAATTGCTCCCGCTATTGCCAGACGCCTGCCACTATGGGCCTGTCGCGCACCGTTAAATACGGCGGCGATGCGGGCACGATTGAGGACATCGCCAAGGCCGGACTGGTGCTATGCGTCGGGACCAACACCACCGAGAGCCACCCGGTACTTGCCACGCGTGTCAAACGCTCACATAAGTTACGAGGCCAGCGGCTTATCGTCGCCGATATACGCCGGCATGAGATGGCTCAACGCGCGGATATCTTCTTCCGGCCTAATCCCAGCACTGATATGGTTTGGCTTTCCGCCATAACGAAATTCATCATCGATAACAATCTCGCCCGGATGGACTTCATTGAGAAATGGGTGAATGGCTTCGATGAATACCGCAAGAGCCTGGAGCCGTTTTCGATGGAGTTTGCCTCGCAACGCTGCAACGTTCCTATCGAGACTCTTGAGACTGTGGCCCGGGAAATTACGGCCGCCGACGGGGTTTGCATCCTCTGGGCGATGGGTGTGACGCAACATTGCGGCGGCTCCGATACCTCGACTGCGATCAGTAATCTTCTGCTTATCACCGGCAACTATATGCGGCATGGCGCAGGCGCTTATCCGCTGCGCGGTCATAACAACGTGCAGGGCGCCAGCGATTTTGGATCGATGCCGAAGTATTTCAGCGGTTACCAGGAGGTTGAGGACGAAGAAATCCGCGCCAAATTCGAGGCCGCGTGGGAAGTCAAGCTGCCCACCACCAAGGGAATGGATAACCACGAAATGATGGAAGCCGTCCTTGAGGGCAAGTTAAAGAGTATCTATTTGAAGGGCGAAGACACGATTACCTCGGATTCCAATGCGAACTTCGTAGGCGAGGCTCTCTCCAAGCTTGAGTTTCTGGTTGTGCAAGATATTGTTTTCAGCGAAACGGCGCGTTTTGCCGATGTAGTGCTTCCCGCCTGCCCCAGCCTGGAGAAAGAAGGCACATTCACCAATACCGAGCGCAGAATCCAGAGGTTATATCAAGCTCTAGAACCGGTCGGACACAGTAAGCCGGATTGGGAAATTATTCGCGATATCGCGAATACCTTTGGCGCCGGCTGGAAATACGATCATCCTTCTCAAGTGATGGACGAGGCCGCCAAGCTGACACCGCTGTTTGCCGGGGTTAACTATGAGCGGCTGGAAGGCTATAAGTCGCTGCACTGGCCGGTTGCGGAGGATGGCAGCGATCAACCGACGTTGTTTCTGAAAGAATTTCCATTTCCGGACGGGAAAGCAAAACTCCATCCGCTCGAATGGATGGATCCCTGCGAAGAGGCCGATTCGGAATTCGACTTGCACCTGAACAACGGCCGTCTGCTCGAGCACTTTGAGCAGGGCAGCATGACCTACCGCAGTGAGGGTATTTCGGAGATAACCCCATCGAATTTCCTTGAGGTATCTCCGGAGCTTGCGAAGGATTTGGGCATCGAGTCAGGCCGATGGCTGCGCGTTACGTCGCGTACCGGAAATGTGCGGGTGCGGGCCCTGGTTACGGACCGGGTCAAGGGCAAGCAGTTGTACATGCCGATGAATTCGGTAGAACAGCCAGTCAATCGGGTAACCAGTAGCCATACCGACCGGGCTACGCATACGCCTGCGTTCAAAGAAGCCGCCGTAAAAATCGCTGTTCTTCCGGAGGCAGGGGAGAACCCCTTGCCTCGGAGGAATTTCCGCTATGGCCATCCCACACCTCAGCAGGGCGTGGAAGTTGAGCGCAAATGGAAGCGTGGCGACTACTACGAACCCGGCACAGGACGTGACGATAAGCTGGTTCAAATAGAAACGACAACGGTATAGATATTTTTACTTGATAGGAGCAGGAACGTGGCGCCACCGCTAAAATTCACGCCTAAGCCTCTGGAGATGCGGTCAGCTTTGGAGACCGAGTTGGCTCGGGCTCCGAAAGAACATACCGAGGCGCTTATCAATCTCTATCGCCTGTTGCGGCAAGCTGAAGACCATGGCTGGCTGGACGCCGCCCGCGGCGCAATCGCCGGAACCGATGTCGCGGTGACACAACTTGCGAGATACGCGAATACGCAAGAAGGCATAGCAATGATGCGTAACTTAGTATCGTTGGCTAAGATTCTCGGCGCCATCGATCCGGAGGTTCTGCAGTCGCTGAGCGCTACGATTGCCGGGGACCTTAAGCAACGCTCCGCCGCCCCCGCGCGGAAGCCTTCCCTCTGGACCTTGTTCGGATTGATATTCAGGCCGGAGGTGATTACCGGAGCCGCGTTCACATTGGGCATTGTCGCAGCTCTGGGAAAGGCCCTCGACAAGCGGCATTAGCTCCTGCGCATTATCAGAGCCGGTGTAAGCCTGTAGTGCCATTTAGCGCGCATAGCCGGAACTATGCGTTTCGGCTTCAGCCGTCAGGGATGTGACCAAAGGATGCTCAAGCGTACCGGTCACGGAAAACCCGTGCGGCTCGGACTCGCTTTTCAGGTCTATCGCACGATCCAAAGAGATGGTTCCCGAGATCGGTATGCCTTCCGCGCCGCGCTCCAGTAAGCTGTGATCGATTCTTACAGTCGAGTCTTCTATATCGGCATCTCCGCTCCAGCCGTCGAAATGAAGAAACGGCTGAGCGCCAGAGAGAGCAACTTGCCCGCCAAGCGAGCCTTTCAACCAATCCCAATGCAAAGTACCCGTGACCGAGCGGGCAAGCTCCCCTGCAGTGAAGCCGGTCATCTTTAATTGAGCTGAAAGATCTGCGGTACCGCTTCCCCAGTGTTCGTTGAAAACTCCGGCGAGCGCCCGTGGAGAGATGTTCGTAACTTCTGCCGCGATGTCATATTTTGGCTGGCCGCCGGCAGTGCTGAGCGTGCCGGTCAAATGCCCGGCGCCGTTCATGATCCGGCCGTTGAGCGAGCGGATCGTCGCCGAGCTTCCCGCAACCTCCAGATCGCCCGTCGCGTTGTGTAGAACCAGATTGCCGATGGAGAGGGCTCCGACCTCGACGCTTCCCGAGAGCCGCGGCCAGACGATTGGGTGGTAATCGATACGGTTCAGGATCTTCTGCAACAGCTCTCCGTTGGAACCAGCACCACGCAATGCTGATTGCAATTCGCCTACGTCGAGAGCGGAAGAGTGGAGTTCGAATTGACCGGAGCACAAGCTTCCGGCGGAGCACAGCCTCGGGTATTCGAGCGTCCCCTGGGCCTGGAGCGTGCCGTAGCCGACGGAGACGTTGGTCCAAGCAATCCCTGAGAGACTGAGGATTCCTTGGGCGGAAACAACCCTAAGCGGCCGAGGTAAGTAGGACGTTGTCAGCTCTGCATTCTTGAGGATGACGCTGCCTGCGATATTGAACGGCGGCGCCGGATGCTCGGGATCGGGCAGAGGTAACAGCCATGGTGCTCGAATGTCGACATCCAGGATTGCGGTACCGGTCGTACCGAGTGCGGCGGCAGGATAGGGTCCGGTTGAGGAGGCGCTTTGTTCTACACTGCCATCCGTCTTCTCCCGCGCCCAGGAGACGGCTCTGCTCAATCCTCGCAGGCGGCCAACCGCTCCGGCGCCGGTCAAATGGATATCAAAGCCGGCGAGAGTAAATCTGCCGTCGAGAGTGAGCGGAGCGGGCGCACCGAGCGAGAGCCGCACCGGCTGGAGCAGCAGGGCCGGCGGCGCTGAGACGGGCACACGTGCGGGAGAAAAAGTGAGAGAGGCTGTCCGATTCTCCAATTGGAATCGCACGGGAGAGAGCGAGAGGGGCTTGCCGGAATCCGCAGGGATCAATGTTAAGGAGCTTAATCCCATTTCGCCGGAGAGTTGACCCGGCTGAGCGCCGGAAGATAAGTAGCGGAAATGTCCATTGATGGTCCCAATCGCCCGCATCCCGCTGCCCAGACCATCCCGCACTTCCTGTAATCCGGAGAGCGCCGCGGAAGCGGGAACGCGATGGATGTTCAGTGCGAGTCCGGCCTGCAACTGTGTTCGCATGCCGCGAATGTAGCCGGTGAGCGCCAAATTGCCGCCGCCTACGCCGGATGCGCAGTCGATGCCCTCGATTGAGGACAAGGTATTCCGGTAAGAGGCTTGGCAAACCGCGTGAAGGTCCATGGGCTGCGCTGGAGTAAATTCCGCGCGATGCAAGCCTTGAATCTTGAGCACAGTCTTGATCTGCGCTGAGCTAACCGAGCCGCTGACGTTAGCCTGGATATTGAGATTGCCACGCCAACCGATATCCTCACCGAGAGTGAGCCGGCTCAATTGGCCTAGGGGCGCCGCGCTCCATTCGGCATTCAGCTTGACCGGCATCTGGTTCAGCGTTGCGGCGCGGTGCAACGTGCCGTCAATCCGCAGAACTCCGGTGTCGGCCAAGTCCAGATCGAGATCGGTGCGCACCGGCTGCGCCCGGAAGTGAAGGCCCCACTCATCCGCGTTCTCCAGCCACACCGAAAGATCGGAATTGAGAAACGAGAGCGGTTTTTTTTCATTCCCTTCCTTGAAATTGATCCGCGAATTGGTTGCTTCGATGTAGGGGAAGCGGGGAGCACTGCCGGGACGGCGTTGCCCGGTTGGGGCTTCGGGATTATGCGCCGCCTGCACCAGGACGGAGGCAAAATTCCAGGAGCCGTCGGCAGCGCGAACCAGATTGAGACTGGCCTCGTCGAAATCGATGCGGGAAATCTCGAGCTTGCCTCGCCAGAGAGAATACAACCGGAGATAGGCGGTAACACTGGAAGCGCGGAGGATTGGCTCGGCCCCGAACTCCGGCTCCTCCTCAACCGAAAAATCGGCGATCTCGAAGTTGGGCAGCGGCAGGAGCCTAAGCGTTATAGAGGACATGTGCACCGGGCGCCCGATGCTACGGCTGACGCTGGCGCCCACGATCCGCTGATAGCGGCCGATATTGACCAGCGGCGGCAGCACGATGGCAAGTACCAGTAGTACAGCTACTGCCAGAAGTATCCAAGTCCTGCGCGAAGGCTGCCGCTCTCCGCCGGGCACGTTAGTGCACCACGCGAAACGTGCGCCGCCACCGGGTCTGATCGAAAAAGTGAGTGATCACGTGGAGATAGAACTGAATCCGGTCTCCCAGGCTCTGTCTCTCGTACTGATCGTCCGATTCGATAAAAGACCAGTAGATAAAGAGCGGGCTGCCGACAATATCGGGTCGCGGTACGAAGCCCCAGTAGCGGCTATCGAGAGAGACCGTGCGGTTGTCACCCATGGCGAAGTAATCCCCTGGAGGCACGACTAGATCTCCCCCTTGGATGTGATTGGGCAACTCGAGCGCCCAGGTCGGAGTCACGTCTCCGCTTTGCGAAGGAGGCACCGCTGGAAAATCATCACGATAAGGGAAATAATCGCCGTAATCCGGCTTTGCGGCCTGAGGTTCGTTCTGCGCTTTCCCATTCAGATACACGATGCCGTCACGCAGATGGATGCGATCGCCGGGAATGCCGATCACGCGCTTCACCAGATAGAGGTTCGGCTCGCCCGGCTTGAAGAAGACGATGATGTCACCCCGGCGGACATCGCGGTAGTGAACAAACGGAGCCCAAGAGGTAGACGGAGCCAGCCCTATCCTGTTCACCAGAACGTGGTCGCCTACCAGCAAGGTTTTCTCCATGGAAGAGGAGGGTATTTCAAAGTTCTGAAATATAAAAGTGAGGGCGAAAAGTCCGATAACGAGCACCGTGCAGATCGAAGCGAATGCTTCCAGCGGTGTCTCTTCTCTGGCGTGTTGGTTCTGAACCGCGGTTACCGTAGCTTGCATCATGAATTATCGACGGGGTCTTGTTTCTGTTTCCATATACCAGCGGCGAAGCCAGGCAAACGGTCTAGGGTTAACGAACGATCCGGAACATGCGGCTCCATCGGGCAAAGTCCACGATTTCGTCTAACGGGCTCTTCTCCTGTCCGAGTCTATCATCAGGAAGGATCGACGCATCCGTGGTCGAGGGCTCATGCAGGGAGAAGTAGATGAGGAACGGGCGGCCCACTATATTGGACGGAGGAACGAAGCCCCAGTAGCGGCTATCGCGGCTGTGATTGCGATTGTCGCCCAAGACAAAGTATGAGTTTCGCGGCACTGTCAGCTCACCGTTCCGCACCTCGCGCCGCAATTCCATCCACCAGCGCGTATCAACACCAGGATCGGTATCGGCGGCGGAAGGAAACTGATCGCGGAAATTATCCGGGTAGGTCCCCTCAAAAATGGCGAAGGGTTCATTCTGCTTTTGCCCGTTGATATAGACCGTGCCGTCCTCCAGCCGCACGCGATCGCCAGGAAGCCCTACAACCCGCTTGACAACATGATCGGAGGGATCGAGGGGAAAATGGAAGACGATGATGTCTCCGCGCGAGACTCGCCGGTAGGGAAGCAGCCATCCCCAAGATCCCGCAGGTCCAAAAATAGACTTATTCACCAGCAGGAAGTCACCCACCAGGAGGGTTCGCTCCATGGATTCTGAAGGGATGCGGAAGGGCTGCGCGATGAACGTGAGAAAAAAAAGCGCAACGACAATGACGGATAGCGAGGAGCGGACCGTATCGAGAATATGGGGAAAAATCAGATTGCGGTGAGTCTGCCGGCGCCTGCGCGGCGAAACGCGTTCCGTCGATTGATCCTCCTCGACGTGTACCAGCGTCGCGGGGAGGGCTCGGAAGGAAGGGCTTGGCTCCTGATTCAAAGCTTATCCCCCTCCTCCGGAGTAGCCAACGAAACCGGGGCCGGCTTCGCATTCTCCTGTTTTCGCAGCTTTTCGAAAGCGCGGCGCGCAGCCTCCTGCTCGGCCTTTTTCTTGGTAGTTCCGATGCCCCGGGCCAGCGCGGCGGCTCCGGTTCCGTTTCGTGCGAGTCTCACTTCGACCAAAAACCGCTTGCGATGGTCGGGCCCGCTTTCAGCTTTGAGCACATAATCGGGCGGGCCGCCCCGCTGCGCTTGCAGCAGTTCTTGCAGCGCCGATTTGTGATCGCCCAGCGCGACCCCCGAATCTAACGCCTTGCGCAAATCTTCGAGATAAGGAGCAACCACGTGCTGATTGACGAAGGCTTCGACCGGAGCAAGACCTCCATCCAGGTACAGCGCCGCAATAATCGCTTCCACCGAGTTGGCCAGCAAAGCTGATTTTTTTCGGCCGCCGCTCCTTTCCTCTCCCCTCCCCAAACGTAAGTAACTCCCCAGTTCGAGTGAACCAGCGACCTGCGCCATATGCCGCCGGCTCACCAGGCTGGCGCGCAAACGTGTCCACTCGCCCTCGTGCAGATCAGGGAAGCGCCGGAAGAGGATTTCCGCGACTAACAGGCCTAGAACCGCGTCTCCCAGAAACTCCAGTTGCTCATTGTCCTGATCGAGCGAACTGGTGAGGGAGGAATCCTCCGCATGACGGGCTTCGGCCGATTGTTCATGCGCAAGCGAACTGTGAGTCAGCGCCCGCACCAGTAGTTGCTCGTCGCGGAAGCCATGCCCGAGCGCGATTTGGAGCGTTTTGAGAGACTGCGGCGCCATTCAGTTCGAGATCTTACTTTCTCGAGATCTTACCTTCTACGGCAGAAACAGGATGGATATATCCCAAGCCGCTGCCATCAACGGCCTTTTTCCTCAAGAAAAAGGCCACTTTGTGGAATTCATCGAAGCCACACCTTTCCTGTTTCTGCCTTAATGTATTGCAATTCTGGTGCTGACCGGTCAGCGAGGTTGTACCGGCTGGACATCGTGAGCTGGAGCACCCTGATCCGGCTTCTCAGCTCCGCTATCATCGGCAGGGGCGGTGTGCGCCTGCTGGGGAACGGCATAGGCTTGCTTGAGGCCTTTTTCAGCGGCCTTTTTGGTATCTTGTTGGCCATCGCGCAGCGTAAGCGCAGCCTGGTACTCGGTTATAGCTTGGTCGCGCTGGTCCTGAATGTCATAGATGCGTCCGAGATAGATATGCGACCATGCGACCATGCGAGGATCCTTCGAGACCCGGATGGTCTCATCGAAGCCGTGCTGGGCCGCGGCCACATCGCGATGCATAATCGCAACCCGGGCCAGGATGAAATTGGCGCGTCCGGGATCGCCCGCCCTGTCGTTAAGAGCCTGCTGGGCCAGCTTCCCGGCGGTATCGGCATCGCCCTTCATAAGGTTGGCTTCGGCCAGATCCAGCCCTCGCAATTGCCGCGGCGATCTTTGGACGACATCGACGGGGACTTGCGCAGCGAAATCAATGTGCTTTACCCGGCTGAGTTCGGCCTGCACGTCCATGCCATAGACCATCTCGCCAATGCTCTCGGAGAAGCTCTGGGGTTGTTTCTCGAACGCGGCAAAAGCGTTGTAGAAGTATCCGGTGAGGACGAAACCTTGCACCATCGACTGCTGGACGGCCTTCCGCCGCACTGCCTCGGCACTCTCGAGCGACGCATTATGCTGGTGCGTGGCGGCTTCGAGATCGCTGCGGCGGATGTCGCCGGGAACCTTATAAATCGCAACTCCGGTATTCATGGTGCGCGCTTCGATAGCCCGGATCATCGATTCGGCCACCAGAGCTACCACGTCGCTGCGATAGGTGTAATCGATCGGGGCATCGCGAATAACTTTAAGGAAAGGCAGCAGACGGTCCATCGCCTGGGCGCGCGCGTACAGCAAGGGCTCGATCTCGTAATGGAGATAGCTATGGCGCACCTCGTCCATGCGAATCGTCCCCTTAACCGGGGAGACCACGACAACATAGTCGGCGCCATAGACACGCGCATTCGTCTGTCGCGGATCGAGCAAAGGTTCAACCACTACCAGGAAGCGCTGCCCTCCAGTGATGTTTGCCGACATTTTGAGATAGGCATTGGCATCCACAATCATCTTGGTCAGCGGATCGTGTAGTTGAGCGAGATCCCGATCATAGAGCGGCCGGTTCCGTACCCAGATAAGGTGCAGGTCGACCAGCCGGCTGAAGTTGCGCAGCAAAGGGAGAATATCTTCCACCTGGGTGGAGTCCGGCGGCATGTCGGCGTTTTCGACACTCGGAGTCAGTTCCGGAGGAGGGGTAACGAAGAGAGCGAGCGAGATGTACTGCGCTAGGTCGAGGCCGGAATCTGAGAGACGATGCCGGGCGATGAAGGTACACATCTGGTCGCGAGCGTCGCGCGCTTCCGCCGAGGTAAGGAGCGCCTGATTCATCTGCTGCCGGACCTGCATGCGCACTGGATCGGAATTTTCCAGCCCCTGATCATACCCGCAGGCATTCAAGGCGGCCGCGATATCGAAGAGAGCTTCGCTGCTTTGCAGACTGACTTGAGGACCGGCAGGATCGACCAGCGCCGGGGATTTTGGGGCCGGGGCCGCGGCTGTTTGCGAGTCGGAGGATTGAGCTGTCAAGAATGAGGCGCTGAGCAAGCCAAGGGCAATCCCGATGCCGAAGAGCCTTAGGAGAGAGTCTGCGCGAACCCGGCGCGGGGTTATGGACTGCCTGGAATTAGACCGCATAGCTGCCTTCGCCTAGTCTAATGCATGCGCAAGATGCAGGGTCAAACGAGCGGCATGCGGGGGTCTTGGGACGTCCGCACATCCCACATCTCGCCAAAAGCAGGCGAGATATGGGGCACCATTTGATTGGTGGGAAGGATAGAACGAAAACCGGCGTTCATTCCACTTCAATTTGAGTGGAATGGTCCATTAGCCGTGAACCGAAACTCCCGAGAAGGAAAGCAAAACGGTTCCTCGAACCGGTTGTCCGAAGGTTCGCGCCGGGTCGAAAACACTGAAGAGCAAGGCGCTCTCCAACTGAGAACGTGTTTTGACGTTGGTGGCGCCGGAGACAATCTTGTAGTCATATACCTGGCCGTCCCCATTGATGAAAGCCTCGACTACCACGGGATTGTCACGATCTCCGATTGGGCCCGGTTCAAGAGAGGAGTACAGGAAATGAGGGTCCGAGGCCATGCCCAAGGGCTGATCGCGCGCTAAGAGCGGCTCCGGTGAGGCAAACACCAGAAGCGAGACAGAGCCAACTAGAAGAATGGTGCTGGCCAAGCCGGCGGAAACCTGCAGAACCAGGGGCCGCAGAGTATTCTGCCAACGAACTTTCCAGCGGGCAAGATTAGCCTGAGCAGTATGAGCAGCTTCGTGGGAGAGGGCGATGCGGAGACGAAGACTGAGATCCTCGGGAGCCTTGGCCGGTCCGATCGAGCTGAGCAGCGCTTGAGCATTCCGCCACTCCGCGAACTCCGCCGAACAGCCGGGGCAGCTATCCAGATGACCGGTAATCCTCTGCATAGCGGAGCCGGTAATTGCGCAATCCAGATATCCGGAAAATTCATTGCGAATACGAGTGCACTCGTTCATTTTGCCTCCTCAGCACGCGCCGCCAGCGGCGCGGCAGGATGAAGCGAACGGACTGGACGTTTGGCTGCCGCGGCTGCGAACCCGGCCAAACGCGCTTTGAGGTGGGCACGGCCGCGCATGAGGCGCGACTTTACCGTGCCGAGGTTAGTATCAAGAATCTCCGCGACTTCTTCATAGGAGAAACCCTCGATATCGCGAAGAACTACCACCGTACGGAATGGTTCCGGTATATGGCGCAATCCATCCTCGACCTTAGCCCGCACCTCTTCATGCGCGGCGCAGTCGAAGGGAGACTCGTGAGTATCGACTAGAGTCTCTTTCAAAAAGAGCGATCGTCCTTCGCTCGATTGGCCTGCCTCCGACTCGATAGTGATTTCCTGACGTTTATGACGGCCCCACCAGCGGCGCTGATTCGATGCTTCGCGCAGCGCGATACGATAGATCCAGGTGCGCAGGCTGGATTCTTCGTGGAAGCTGCCGATGCCGCGATAAATCTTGATAAAAACATCTTGAGTCAAGTCGGCTGCGTCAGCCTGATCGGGGATGGTGCGCGCGATCACGCTGAAAATCGGTTGATGATATTTGGCAATGAGCCACGAAAAAGCCTCCTCTGAACCGGCCTTCAGGTCCGAGACAATGGAGGACTCTTCTTCGGGTTGTATTCCAATCAGGCTTGCGACGTTTCCCAAGGCGATTCCCGTTTGCATCCGAAGTTTCTCCCTAAAGATACCAGGAACGCGCGAATCCGCGCACGCCGTTCGTACGGGAAACGTATCTCCGATACGGCCGGCAGTACCGTTCCAGCCGGTCCACGGGTAACCCACCCAAAAGTGTCTCGCTCGTGCTCTTCTATTTGGATTAGACACCGCGGCAGCCCCCAGGTTCCGCAAATTTCGTATGAAACGTCTGCGCCACTTAGAAGGCATTGTCCTCCACTGAATCGGCTATCCCGGCTTGCTATTCTTTTTACTTGAAGGTTTTCGTTCCCATTCTTGCGCTGGCCCTACTCGGCCTTGCAGGCTGTCATCCCATGCCGCCCTCCAAACCACTCAGCGAACTCACGCCGCAGGAGTTGGCCGGGCATCGGGTTTTCGTTGTTCACTGCGCCCGCTGCCATTACGCCAACTCCGAACGGGGACTGCACGGCCCCGGCCTGGAAGGCCTGTTTCGCGAGAAATACTTGCCTAGCGGACTGGCGGCCAACGATGATCGGGTCAGCTCTATCATCCTGCATGGCCGCGGGATGATGCCCGCGATGAGCAACCGATTGGATGACCAGCAGCTTAAAGATCTGATGGCTTACCTGCACACTCTATGACTCAGCCGCCCCTCAATCGTTCCTCGGGTCCATCGCGCAACCTTCCTCTGCCCGGGATGGCAGCCATTTCCCTATGGATGTTGGGCCTCTCACTCATCGGAGTCATCGGCGTTCTCACGCACCATTATCCTGCCGGAGGTATCAGGATCGCGATTCTCGTTCTTTCGACTCTCTTCGCCGTCGCCGGTCTAGGGCTATTGCGCAGGCGCCGCTGGGGCTGGGCGCTCAGCCTGGGCGCGGTGTTTCTCTCCATGTGCTTCGGCTTCTATAGCATTTTTCGTTTCCACCAGGGCCAATGGATCGTGATGGCCTTAGTCAACCTGGTTTTTTTCCTGTATCTGGTGCGGACCGAAGTTATTGAGCGATTGCGTTGAGCTGACTTGTCCGTTGGCTTGGGCCGGTTAACAGGCCCTAAAATAGAGCTCAGATGGCTTTTACCGAACAGTACGACATAGCGGTCGTGGGCGCCGGTCACGCCGGCTGCGAAGCAGCCATGGCCGCGGCCCGCATGGGATTGCGCACGGCCCTCTTCACTTTCAATCTGGACCTGATTGCACAAATGTCCTGCAACCCGGCCATTGGGGGTATCGCCAAGGGCCACCTGGTTCGGGAGGTGGATGCACTGGGCGGAATCATGGGCGAGGTTGCCGATGCCGTCGGCATTCAATTTCGCCTGCTTAACACTTCCCGCGGGCCTGCCGTGTGGTCGCCGCGAGCGCAATGCGATAAGCAGCAATATCGCGTAAAAATGCGCCAGGTGCTCGAGTCGCAACCTCGCCTTTTTATCAAGCAGGCTGAAGTTGTAGACCTGGTCTTTGAAGAACCGGCCTCCGGCTCTCTTGTCCGGCCCCGGCCAGCCTGGATTGCGCAGGGCACGCGGACTTCGCCTGCGCGATGGCCGCACGGTGCTCGCGGAAGCCGTAATCATCACGACCGGCACCTTCCTGAACGGACTTATCCATTGCGGCGAGGAGCATTATCCAGCCGGACGCAGCGGCGAGCCGCCGAGCTTACTGCTGGGCGAAGCGCTCAAGCGGCTAGGATTGCGAGGATGCCGGCTCAAGACGGGCACACCACCGCGGCTGGATGGGCGTTCTATCGACTGGAGCCGCTTCGCCGAGCAGCCGGGCGACTCTGACCCTACGCCCTTTAGCTTTCGCACTGTGGATCTGCCCCAGAGACAGATCTCCTGCCACATCGCCTATACCACTCCGGAGACGTTGCGTATTATTCGGGAGAATGTCAACCGCTCACCCATGTACTCCGGTCAGATTCAAGGCATAGGGCCGCGCTATTGTCCTTCGATCGAAGATAAAGTGGTCCGATTTCCAGATAAAGAGCAACACCAGTTTTTTCTGGAGCCTGAAGGTCTCGATACTCACGAAGTCTACGTCAACGGCATGTCCACCTCTCTTCCTATGGACGTGCAATGGCAGATTGTCCGCTCCATCCCGGGCTTGGAAAACGCGGAGATGCTCCGCCCGGGATATGCCATTGAGTACGATGCTATCGATCCCACGGAACTCGATCGCAGTCTTGCCGTCAAGCAAATTCCCGGGCTCTATCTCGCCGGGCAAATCAACGGCACCTCCGGCTATGAAGAAGCAGCTTGCCAGGGACTGATGGCCGGCATCAATGCCGCGCTGCGGGTGCGAGGAGAGAAGGCGTTCACCTTGGATCGCACCGAAGCCTATATCGGCATCCTGATCGACGACCTGATCAGCAAAGGCGCCAGCGAACCCTACAGGATGTTTACTTCGCGCGCGGAGTTTCGTCTGCACCTGCGTATCGATAATGCCGATCGCCGGCTGACCCCGTATGGACGCCGGCTGGCATTGATCGACGATAATGCGTGGCAGGCCTATCAGGAGAAGCAGGCGCGTGCGCTAGAACTCAAAGGGCTGCTGGAGGCCCGCAAGATAGACTTGGCGCGGATGAGCAGTCTTCTCCCTGAGATCGCATCGGCCTTGGCCAACGTGGCCGGGCAAACCTACGCGCAAATTCTCAAGCGTCCTGAGGTGACCGTCGAGGCGCTGCTTCCCATATTGCAGGACGACTTTGTGGGACCTTTGGCCTTCTTCGCTAATCCCGATCCAAGGAACGCCAAAACCCGCAACGAGCTGAAGTCAGTCGAGACGGAGATCAAATATGCCGGTTATCTGGACCAGCAGCGTAAGGCGATCGATAAGCTCAAGCGGGCGGAAGAGCGCGTGATCCCCTCCTGCTTCGATTACACGGGGATCAGCGGCCTGTCGCGCGAGATGCAGGAGAAGCTCACCAGGATAAGGCCGCAAACTCTAGGCCAAGCCAGCCGGATTCCGGGGGTCACTCCAGCGGCATGTTCCCTGGTCAACGTCTATCTCGAGATTCAAGCGAAACAGCAGGCGCGGTACCAGCTCTCACGGGAAAGTTAAGCGGAGCTTTGACCGCTTCATTTTGTGGAATCCCACCGTTATTACCCCGGAGTTTGCCGAGCGTTACTCCCGATACTGTGGCCTCCCGCGGCGACTTGTTAAATTAAAGAAGGATGCTCCGCAAGCACTACGCCCGCTGGATGTACGCCTGGGAGACTGCGTTGACCACGCGCGACACCAACCGCATTGTGCGGCCGGTGGAGTGGGGATTCGAGTGGCTGGAGCAGTCCAGCCGGCAATACGGAGTTGACGTTCAGGATTTAGCCGGTCATGCAGCCAGCGAACGCGCGATGCTCGAGCTGAACGGCCTGATCCTGCAGCATAAGAACGAATTTTTCGGGTATATCACGCCGACGGACTACCTTCTCGAAGAGCGGCACCCGCAGTTGTTTCCCACCAATGTCCGGCCCGAGACCTTGCAGAGGGATGCCAGGCTTCGCCGGCTAGCGGCAGAAGGCAAGCTTCCAAAAAGACAATTTCTGCGTTTTACTTCGCCGGTTCGCACGCCCTTCCCGGAGAACGATCGCGTGAACGCGCGCTGGTATCCGGCGCCCCCGGAAAAGATGGCGGGTAAGCCGAAGCAGGCCATCGTCGTGATGCCCCAGTGGAATGCTGACGCTTTCAGTCACAACGCCCTGTGCTCCGCGTTCAACCGCTTTGGAGTCTCAGCGCTGCGCCTGAGCAAGCCCTTTCACGACATTCGCCGCCCCGCGGAGCTGGAGCGAGCCGATTACGCGGTAAGTTCAAATGTCGGCCGCACCATCGCCGCATGCCGCCAGGCAGTCGTCGACATCCGCTGCTGCATCGATTGGCTGGCGCAACAAGGCTATGAGCAGTTCGGGATTCTGGGCACCAGCCTGGGTTCCTGCTACGCTTTCCTGGCCAGCGCATTGGACAGCCGCATTCGGGTGAACGCCTTCAATCACGCCTCCATGACGGTCGGCGACGTGGTGTGGACCGGGCAGAGCACGCGGCACATTCGCGAAGCGTTTGCGGAGTTGAATATGAACCGGCAGAGGCTGCGCGACATCTGGGCAGCCATCAGTCCGGCCAACTACATGCTCGAATTTGCCGCCCATCCCAAAAAGGTCCTGGTGGTGCACGCAACCTACGACCTGACCTTCCTCAAGGAATACTCGCTTCAGGTGCTCGAAAGCTTTCGCGAACTAGGTGTGGATTATGTCTCGAAGGTGCTGCCGTGCGGTCACTACACGACCGGCGAGACTCCTTACAAATTCATCGACGGCTGGTATCTTGGCTCTTTTGTCTACTCGGCTTTCAAGCATCTGGCCAGCGAGCCCATGGCCGTATCCCCGAGTCGTGCTTTCGCCAAGACAGGCTAGCATTCAGTGGCTCACCCGAACTGTCCGCGGCAATGGGATAAGCTTTCTATATGTCCGACCGAATGGAACACCCGCTTGCCCAAGCCGACCCGGAAACCGCCGCGGCCATTGACCAGGAAATTCGCCGGCAGCACGAGGGCCTGGAGATGATCGCCTCAGAGAACTTTGTCAGCCGGGCAGTACTCGAAGCCGCCGGATCTGTATTCACCAACAAATATGCGGAAGGGTATCCAGGAAAGCGCTATTACGGCGGCTGTGAATTTGCGGATGTGGTGGAGAACCTGGCCAGGGACCGGGCCAAACAGCTCTTCGGCGCCGAACACGCCAATGTGCAGCCCCATTCCGGCTCGCAGGCGAATGCGGCGGCGTACATGGCCGTGATCCAACCGGGAGACACTATCCTGGGGCTCGATCTCGCCCACGGCGGCCACCTCACGCACGGGCACAAGCTGAATTTTTCCGGCAAGCTTTACCGCGTGGTTTCCTACGGTGTAGACCGCACGACCGAGCAAATTGACTACGACCAGCTCGAGGCGATCGCGTTGCGCGAGCGGCCGAAGCTGATTATCGGCGGCGGCAGCGCGTATCCTAGGACCTTCGATTTCGCCCGCATGCGGCAGATCGCAGATAAGGCCGAGGCCTTGCTGCTGATTGACATGGCGCATTTTGCCGGTCTGGTGGCGGGAGGCGTGCATCCGTCGCCTGTACCCCATGCGCAGATCGTGACTACCACCACGCATAAGACGCTGCGCGGACCGCGAGCCGGGTTGATCCTGTGCCGGCAGAATTTTGCCGCCGCCATCGACCGGAGCGTCTTCCCTGGTCAGCAAGGCGGCCCTCTGATGCACGTCATTGCCGGAAAAGCGGTCGCGCTTCGTGAGGCGATGGAGCCTTCGTTCGCCCAATATGCGGCCCAGGTTGTGAGCAATGCCAAAGCGCTTGCCGAGACTCTGGCCGGAGAAGGCTATCGCGTCATCTCCGGAGGAACCGATACCCATCTCATTCTGGTGGACGTTTTCGCCAAGGGCATTCTGGGCAGCGAAGCCGAGCTCGCTCTGCAGCAAGCCGGGATTACCGTCAACAAGAACGCCATCCCTTTCGACGTCAACCCTCCGCTAAAGCCGAGCGGCATCCGCATCGGTTCTCCGGCCCTGACCACGCGCGGCATGAAGGAGAGGGAAATGAAGACCATCGGCAGATGGATTGCCGAGGTCCTTGACCGGCGAAATGAGGCTCAGGCAATCCAACGCATCCGGGGACAGGTCCTGGAGCTGGTCGAGCAGTTCCCGCTCTACGGCTGGCTCCGCCAACCTGAAACGGTTCCGGCGCATTGAGCCGGGCTGGGGCGGCCAAGTGTGTCGCCATTCTTCCATGGAATGGCGACGCATCTCACTCCACCAGACTGGGACAAATCCCCTAATCGGCGGTGGTGATCTGATGCCGCACGTCGGCGCCCCGCAGCCAGAAAATAACATCTTTGGCGATGTTGGTGGCGTGATCCGCAATCCTCTCCAGGTTGCGGGATATCAGAATTGCATTCAAAGCCTGTAAGGTGGTTTCAGGCTTCTCCTGCATTCCCTGCATCAACTCTTTGTAAGCTATCCGGTTCATGCGATCGATCTCGTCGTCCATTACAAGGACGGAATCCGCTATTTTAGCGTCGGCGTCCAACAACGCTTGAATCGCGGAACGGATCATACGCGAGGCATGCTCCGACATTCCCGCAACATCCACCGGCAGTTCGATTGCGGCGTGTTCCAGAAGGTCCTGAGTTCGAATGGCGATACTCATCGACTGATCGCCGATTCTTTCCAGATCACTGTTGATTTTGATCACCGCAAGGATAAAGCGCAGATCGATGGCCATAGGCTGCTCCTTCGCCAGCAGCTCATAGGCCATTTCATCGACTTCCCGCTGGGCCAAATTGATCGCAGTCTCGTTTTCCCTGACATATTGGCATAGTCCCGCGTCGCGTTGCAGATACGCATCCGCAGCCGCCTGCACGGCTTGTTGCGCGAGCGCGGCCATGGCTAACAGCTTGTCTTTCAGCTCAGCGAGTTGCTGCTGAAAATGGATGCGAGGCAAAGAATCCACTCCTCCCTAGAATTGTGCATCACGCCTTGTGACAATTTGAATAAATTGCGGCCTGGCAATTCGAGCGGAAGGCCGGGGCGTCACCTGTTAGCTTATCCAATCCGCCTCTCGGCTTCGTGCGTTGCCTCGTAGATCTGCTCGAAAGATTCAACCGCGTATAGAACCCTCTGCATCTCGGAGGTAGAAAAAGCCTGATTGAAAACCTGGTCGATATCAAAATCCCGGATTTCGGGTCCGCCGGCAATGACGAAGCTCGACTCGCGATGCGATGAGATCAACCCGCTGCCATAAACCTTAACGGCTCCCTTTTGGCGGATAACTCCAAACTCGACCGTAAACCAGAAGAGGCGCCCCATTCGCTCCAGCGCATCCTCATCGGTCAAGGCAGCGCAAACCTGCCCATAGTGTTGCAGGAAATCAGCAAAGACCGGATGGGCATGCATGGGAACATGGCCGAAGACGTCATGAAAGATATCCGGTTCGGGAGTGTATTCAAGGGAGTCACGGCCTCTAAGCCAAGTGGTAGTGGGAAATTTTTTGCCCGCCAGCATCTCAAAGAAAGCAGCGGCCGGGAGGAAACCGCTGACAGCGGCTGCGCTCCAGCCGGTGAGTGGCCGAAGACGGCGGTTGACCTCGGCCAAGTCGGGAATCATATCCTCCCGTAGACCGATCTGCTCAAAACCCTGGAGATACTCCTCACAGGCGTGTTCCCGGATTTGCGGCATCCGGCGGCCCACCAGTTCAGCCCAGACGGCATGCTGCTCCGCGCCGTAGGCAGACCAGTCCTGTTGAACCAGATAGGACTCTGCCGCTCGCATCCGGGCAGAACTGCCGATCATGCCGTGCTCCTTTCTCTATTGTTTCGTCAAACTTTTGACGTTATAGCGTGTTTACGATGGTGTATCCCAAGAAACTACTCTCGACGCAGGCGTTCCATCAAAGAACGCCTGCACATAGCCAACTCTCACCAGGACACAGTAATTGTGAAAACGCTATAGCGGCAAAACTCAAGAGGATTGCATCTCTACAACTAGAGTGTCAATCGAGGGCGAACGGTAGTGTGGGACAAGCGCATCCTTATTACCATAGTCAAGTTCGATGGGAAGGTATATGTTGTTAAATCGCTAGGCTGAAGACTCTTTTTAAGCTGCCTCGCTTGGAACGTTATCTACTTTTTAACGTCCCCTTAATTGTGACCCCGGAGCATGGATTGTATGTCCACGGTTTTGCATCGTGAAGTTTTTCCCGCCAAACAGAATTTCCTCCCCTTAAATGATACCGACCACATTGAGTTTTACGTCGGTAACGCGCGCCAATCCGCCTATTTCTATCGTATGACCATGGGCATGAGCTGGGTTGCCTACGCGGGCCCGGAGACCGGCCAGCGCGATCACATTTCCTTCGTCCTTGCGCAAGGAAAGATCCGATTTGTTCTCACCAGCCCTCTTAGGCCCGATACGGAAATAGCCGAACACATTCACCGGCACGGCGACGGCGTTCGCGATGTGGCGCTGTGGGTGGACGACGCGCGGCAGGCATGGAAAGAGGCCACCAAGCGCGGCGCCCGAAGCATCCGTGAGCCGTTGGAGCTCAAGGACAGCAATGGCACGGTTAAGATGGCTTCCATTGCGACCTACGGCGACACCATTCATACCTTCGTCGAGCGGCACAATTATCGCGGAGCCTTCCTGCCGGGCTACAAGGCGATTGCGGAGGACCCCCTGGCGCGTCCCACCGGGCTGGATCACATAGATCATCTGACCGGGAACGTGGGCTGGAATGAAATGAACCGCTGGTCCAATTTCTACGCCAACGCGATGGGCTTGAGCGTCTACCAGCACCTCGGGGATACGAATGGTTTTACGAAGTACTCTAGCCTGAACTCAAAGGTAATGGCCGACGGCAATGGCCGGGTGAAGCTTCCCATCTATCAACCCGAAGGGCGCAAGAACTCGCCCGTGGAACAGTATCTTGAGTTCTACCACGGTCCCGGCGTCCAGCACATCGCGCTGGCCACGACCGATATCCTGTACACCGTCACCAGAATGCAGCAGCAGGGCATGGAATTTCTCAAAGTGCCCCACTCCTATTACACGGATCTGCAAAGCCGCGGCGCCAGGATCGACGAACCGGTCGGGGAGTTGGAGAGACTGGGCATCATGGTCGATCGGGACGATGAAGGTTATCTGCTTCAGGTCTTCACCCGGCCGGCAGGAGACCGGCCGACCCTGTTCTTTGAGATTATTCAGCGCAAGGGCAGCCGGAGCTTCGGGAAAGGCAACTTCGAAGCTATTTTTGAAGCTCCTGAAGGGGAACGCGCGGAACGAGGGAATCTTAGGGAATTGATTAAGAAATGATCTAGGATTGACCTTGAGACTGTGTCTCGAGGACCCTATGCGAACTTTGCTGGCGTTATTCTTGGCCGGGCTGCTTGGGCCCGGAGCGTTCGCCAAGCAGACCAACAAACCCGACCTCAAATTAACCGCGTCCATCGATACGGCAGCCCCTGAGCAGCAGCCGATTCTGGTGGTTCACATCATCAATCAGTCGGACCATACGCTGCGCATACCCGACCCGCCGCTTCTGTGCAAGCCGGCGCCAGGCGCTCTCTCCCTGATAGTGAAATTTGTTCCGGAGAATTCCAGCGAGTCACATCCGGCCGCTGACTGCGGCCTGGAGGTGGACGGCAGCGGGCTGCCCGATATTCGTGAACGCGCCAAAGGCTGGCTGGTGCTGAAGGCAGGACAAGATTACGAGGCGCGCCGGCCGCTAGCCATGGGTGTCGACACTAACGCTCACGGTACGTATGACCTGCGAGTGGAGTACGACGGACCTTCCGCCAACGACGAGGATATACAGAAGTTGAAGGATGCATCCATCTCCGCGCCCATCGGGAAATTCGAATCCGAAAAACTGACCTACAAGATCAACGCGCCGAAGGAATAGGAACCTCACGGATTCAAGAAGGCGGACGTCGTATCATAGAAGATACACGTTAGAGGAGAAATATGGCGCAACTGATGAGGACATCCAATCCGGCACTGAACGAGCGGGCGTTTCGAGGCTTGCCCGGCGCGCTGGGCGAATCGATGACGCTGGAAGGAACGGTCAACAAGACCGGGTTGCTCTTGTTATGTACCGTGGCGACCGCGGCATGGGCATGGCATCTCTTCATGCAATCGCATTCGGCGGCGGCCGTGCTTCCCCTGCTGTGGATAGGAACAATCGGCGGATTCATTTTCGCGATGGTCACGGTTTTCAAGAAGGAATGGTCCCCCGTAACCGCCCCGGTGTACGCCTTGCTGGAAGGCTTGGCCCTGGGAAGCATCTCGGCGGTGCTGGAGGTGCGTTTTCCCGGAATCGCGATTCAGTCGGTGAGCCTGACCTTTGGCACGCTGTTCGTCCTTCTTCTGGCCTACCGCTCAGGTCTGATTCAGGTAACGCAGAAATTTCGTCTGGGAGTGATCGCGGCTACGGGCGCGATCATGTTGTTCTATGTGGCGGAGATTGTGCTGGGATTTTTCGGAGTGCATTTTGCCACGGTAAACGGCTCCGGGGCGGTGGGCATAGGATTTAGCGCGATTGTGGTGATTATCGCGGCGTTAAATCTAGTTCTGGATTTCGACTTCATCGAGAGCGGCGTTCGTGCCGGAGCGCCTAAATTCATGGAATGGTACGGCGCATTCGGATTAATGATTACGCTGGTCTGGCTCTATCTGGAAATTCTCCGGCTGCTGACCAAGGTTCGCGGACGAGATTGACCTCCTTTTCACGCGAGGGGATAACTCTGCACATATCGAGATCGATCAAGAGATCGTTTCCGCTGGCGATTGCCTTTCTCGTCTTGCCTCATGCCATGCACGCGCAATCTACCGTGCCGGCTCCTGTCCAGATCACCGCGGAGCAGGGCCATCAAAGCATGATGGACCTGCTGCACATTTCGTCGCTGCGCCATGGAGCGGACACTAACCCCGCCTCCCCTTACGCGGCCAATTACGATGAATCAAAGGCCAATCCGTATCCGAAGTTGCCCGATCCACTCGTCCTGAACGATGGAACAAAGGTCACGACGGCGGAGATGTGGTGGAAGCAGCGCCGTCCGCAGATCATGGAGTGCTTCGACGACGATATCTACGGCCGGGTCCCGCCGCATGTGCCCAAAGTGACGTGGGAGGTTACCGGCACAACCAAAGGGACCGAAGGGAGCTTTCCAGTCATTACGAAGAAGCTCACCGGCCATGTCGATAACTCCTCGTATCCCCTCATCACCGTTGATATCCAGCTCAGTCTTACCACTCCTGCGGACGTTACCGCCCCAGTCCCGGTAATGCTGGAATTGAGTTTTGAAGGTTATCCCGGTTTCAAAATGGCCACGCTGACAGCTCTCGGTGGGGTGGCGGAGCCCAGTTGGAAGCAGCAGGTTCTCGCGAAGGGTTGGGGCTACGCCATACTCCAGCCCACCACCATTCAAGCTGATAACGGCGAAGGCCTGACAGCGGGCATTATCGGACTTGTCAATAAAGGCCGGCCTCGCAAGCCGGATGACTGGGGGGCAATCCGCGCGTGGGCTTGGGGAGCCAGCCGGGCTATGGACTACCTGGCGACTGACAAATCCGTCGATGCAAAGCAGGTAGGCATTGAAGGCCACTCCCGGTTCGGCAAGACAACGCTGGTTGCTATGGCTTATGACGGTCGATTCGCGATTGCATATGCCAGTTCCTCAGGTATGGGCGGGGCTCAGCTCTACCGCCGTAACTGGGGCGAACGGCTGGAAAATCTTGCCGCAGCGCGCCAATATCACTGGATGAGCGGTAACTTTCTCAGGTATGCCGGCCCGCTTACCGCCAACGATCTGCCTGTGGATGCGCATGAACTGATTGCATTGTGTGCCCCGCGGCCTGTCTTTATCGGCGGCGGCGCAACCAAAGGAGACGGATGGGCCGATGCGAAGGGAATGTTCCTTGCCGCCGCCGCTGCCGGCCCGGTCTACGAGCTTCTGGGCAAAAAAGGCCTGGGCACTGACGTCTTCCCGCTTACAGGAACTCCTCTGATTGAGGGGGACATCGCCTTCCGCCAACACAGCGGAGGCCATACTCCAGCCCCAAACTGGCCCACTTTCCTTGCCTTCGCCAGCCGTTACATTCAAGGGCCGCCCCTACAAACCCGCGCACGCGAATGAAAGATAATTTTGTGGGTATTTAGAAGATGGGCGCCCCAGAAAGAGTAATGAAACGAGGCAAAAGAGGCATGCGTTTTAACCCTCCGTGGAGTTTGCTTATAGCCGGTTTGTTTGCACTTTTGCTCACTTGGCCAGCCTGTGCCAGCGATGGGCTGAGCATTAAAACGGCACAAGGCAAAGTTGACGGCAAGCTCAGCGCGGATGGACAGGTGCGAGAGTTTTTAGGCATTCCCTTTGCCGCGCCTCCTGTGGGACCGTTGCGCTGGAAACCTCCGCAACCCGCGGCAAAGTGGCGTGGCGTGCGCGCAGCGACCGCCTTCGGGAGCCGCTGCATGCAGGCGGCCGTATATTCCGACATGATCTTCCGCGACCCTGGGCAAAGCGAGGATTGCCTCACTCTCAACGTATGGACCCCGGCCAAGGACAAGCACGCCAAGCTCCCGGTGATGGTTTGGATCTTTGGCGGGGGCTTCGCTGCGGGTGGCACGTCGGAGCCGCGCCAGGATGGCGAGCACCTGGCGAAGAATGGTGTTCTGGTCGTCTCCATGAACTACCGTTTGGGCATCTTCGGCTTTTTTGCCGATCCCGAGCTTGCGGCGGAATCTCCCCAGCATGCGGCAGGCAATTATGGTCTTATGGATCAGACCGCCGCGCTTGAGTGGGTGCGGAATAATATCGCGAAATTTGGCGGCGACCCTAAGAACGTGACTATCTTCGGCGAGTCGGCCGGCTCTATCTCGGTGAGCTCGCAAATGGCCTCGCCTCTCGCTCAGGGATTGTTCGCCCATGCTATCGGCGAGAGCGGCGGAGCATTTATGCACGGAGCTTCGGCCCTTCATACGCTGGAGCAGAGCGAGAAGCAAGGCGAGGCTTTCGCGCAGGCTGAGTTTGGCGGCGGTAATCTGGCTGCGCTGAGAGCGGTGAGCGCCGGCGATCTGCTCAAGGCATCCACCAGCAAAGCCCCTGGCGTTCCCCGCTTCTGGCCTAACATTGATGGTCTCTTTTTGCCGCAAAGCGTTCCCGCCATCTATGCCGCCGGTAAACAGGCCCACGTCCCGCTGCTTGCCGGATGGAACAAGGATGAAGGAACCAACCGGATCGTGACTGCGCCTGAAAAGCCGACGGTCGAGAGTCTGCGCGCCATGGCGGAGCATCGCTTCGGCGCGCAAGCCGATGAGTTTCTCAAAGCGTATGCCGCGGGGAACGACCAAGAGGCGGTGCGCGTGGCCGAAGACTTCGCCGGCGATAATTTCATCGCCTACTCCACTTGGGCGTGGCTGGAAGCGCAGGTGAAGACCGGAGACGCTCCCGTCTACCGGTATCACTTCGATCTTGGGTCGCCCGGCGATCTCCACCACCCCGCGGCGTTCGGCGCCTTCCACTCCGATGACATTGAGTACGTCTTCGGCAATCTCGACTCAAGAAAAGGGGCCGTGTGGCGCCCGGAAGATTACCAGCTCTCGCAACTGATGCAAAAGTATTGGACGAACTTCGCCAAGACCGGCAATCCTAATGCTTCCGGCCTGCCCAGCTGGCCGACTTACGATGCCGCAGGTAATTGGCAAGTGATGCATTTGGATGCCAACTCCGCGGCTTCTCCGGATAAACATCGCGACAGATACTTGTTCCTTCAGAATTTCTGGGCTCAATAGGAAAGCCCGGCGTGACCAGGAGCTTTAGCCGATAAGGGGATGAAAATCGGCCCCATGCAGGAACGGATGACATGAGCAGCATTCTGACGGCAAAGCGCTTGCTTCTGCGAGACGGAATCGTAGAGCACCCGATCGTTACCATCGACGACGGCCGCATCACCGCCATTCGGAGCCGGGAGGATGGGGCTCTCCCTGGGCGGATGGCCGCGGGATCCTCCATCCGTGATTTTCCCGAAGCTATGCTGGTTCCGGCGTACATGGATATCCATATCCACGGAGCTGCCGGGCATGATGTGATGGAGGGAACTCCCCAGGCCCTCAGCGCTATCGAAGCCTTTCTTGCCAGGCGCGGAGTAGGAGCATTTTTCCCTACTACGGTTACCTCCCCGGTCGAAGAGACACTCTCGGCGCTCGACCGGCTCGCCGGCCAGGTTGAGCATTCTGCTTCGAATGGAGCCGTGCCGCTTGGAATTCATCTGGAAGGTCCATTCCTCTCCCACTCCAAGCGCGGCGTTCATTCCGCCCCGCTGCTCCGGCAGCCATCGATTGCGCTTTTCGATCGCTTTTGGGCGGCATCTCGGGGTCACATCCGGCTGCTGACCATTGCTCCAGAGCTGGAAGACGCAATCGCGCTGATCGAATATGCAACCGGGCTTGGCGTAAGGTGCTGTCTTGGGCACAGCGATGCCGGCGCTGCACAAGCGGAGGCCGGCTTTCGCGCCGGCGCGCGCTCGGCGACGCATACCTTCAACGCGATGCGCGAGCTGGCTGCTCGTGATCCTGGAATAACAGCGTATGTCCTGGACAATGAGGATCTCTTTGCGGATGTCATCTGCGATGGTATTCATGTTGACCCGCTCATGATCCGGCTCTTCTTCAAAGCCAAAGGAGCCGAGCGGGCGATTTTGATCACGGATGGCATCAGCGCAACAGGCATGCCCGAGGGGAAGTATAAGCTTGGCAGTCTCGAAGTGGATGTCGAGAATGGCCGCTGTACCTTGACCGGACCCTCAACAGGGGTGTTGGCAGGCAGCGTTTTGACTTTGGATCGGGCAGTCCGTAATTTCGCCCGCTTCACGCGTACAGGTCTTCCGGTAGCCATTGGGTTGGCTACCCGGAATCCGGCCCGGCTCATGGGTTTGGAAGATCAATGGGGAATTCTTGAGGAAGGCCGCGAGGCCAATATTGTGGTGTTGTCAGCAGCGGGAGAGGTTATGGAAACATTCCTCGCCGGGCGTCCGATGCCAAATTAGGCGACGCTGGCGCTTGGCGTCCAACCCAGAACGTCGGCTACCTGGCTGGCCAGCTTAAGCGGATCAAAGGGCTTGATCAGGATTCCCTCAACCGGCAGCGTGGAGAGCCTCTTTCTCTCGCCAAGCCGGGCTTTTGCCGTGAGCAGAACAACCGGGATATGCGCTGTCGAGCGGCTGGTTTTGAGTTTTTGCAGAATGGCGGGGCCGTCCATCGCGGGAAGCATTACGTCGAGCAAGATGGCATCGGGCTGGTTCAATTGGGCAGACTCAATCCCTTGCACGCCGCAGTAGGCTTCGAGCACGTTCCAACCGGCGACCGTTTGCAGGCTGAGGGCGGTTATCTCGCGGGAATCATCGTCGTCATCGACTATTAGAATTGTTGGCTTCACAACCATCCTCCCGGAACAAAGATCTACAGTGCAAAAAACTGCCAACCGGCTGGGAAATTATTGCTTGCGTGGGAATAAACTACAGCATTGAATACGGGCACGTTGCTACAACTTGCCGGTCATTACTGTGGATCGCGCTCGATCGCTGTTACTAATTGCCATTACCAATGTTTGTCAATACTGATTGAAAATCCTCTGAAGATGTGCGTGCACATAACCAGCGGAGGATCTTCTCAAGGGATTGGGGGGATACCTGAATCGGATGGAAAGGGAAATAAATCTCACACTGTTACGAAAAACCGAGGACAAAGGTATCGCTATTCTGTATTTTCAGGTTCCCTTTGATGCGGCAGTCTAAACTCTGCGCAAAGCTTTCTTCCAGACTAGTCACCGGCCATCTCAGCCAATTAGCGCGGATCCTCTGATACGTGAAAGATGGCATCCGCTCGTCTTCAGTTGTGGCGCCTGCACTTAATTCGTAGTAACGAAAGTTTCCTTCTCGACGACCCTATGACAGTACAGCCTCTTAAAGAGAGTGTCATCGCAGGCAAACGGCAAAAGCTCTTAAGGGGAGCTCCGCCCCTCGCGCCCGCAAGGAGTTTCCCCAGGCTTCCGCGCTTCGCTTGTGCAGCCCCGCCGCTTTACTCCGCCCTTTTCACTCCCGCTCCGCTCTGTCCAAGGGTGGGAGATCCCCTCACCTTGCAGTTGCTACCCCCGCCTTCGCCAAGCGGCGTTCGGCATGTATGTACACGGCCGCCCCCGATTTAAGGGCAAAGGCCAGTGCGACAGCCGACGGCATGGATGAGTTTGTCGAGATCGTCGATAACGCGCTGACAGAAACGGTCGAGCTGCGACCGCTTTGGATTCTGGAAGCTGTGGTCGCAGTGAAGTGGGCGCAGGACGGCGCCGCTAAAGATCAAGCCGCCCTGGTCCGCTAGGCAAAGCCGCGAGCGTGCCGCAGCATGTGAGGATGCGCGAGTAGGGACAGCGAAGCGGCGGCGCAAAGACAGGTTGACGGTGGAGCGGTGCAACGGTTTTCGCGGCGAGGATGCCATCAACAATCGCCTGATCATGCTCGAAACTACTGATTTTCAAGCCTCCCCGGAAGAGATGAGGGCAGCTTTTTCACGGATTACCTCCGATCGCATACTGGGCAAATACTTCTTCAACAATGATCGTCTGATGGATTACGAGCTCCTCGCATGGGGCGGCCGCGCAGCGATTAAGAGCGAAATGGCTAAACGCGGGGAGAAGGCGGTTCTGCCTCCGTTGGTTCCGCTCAACAGCACAGAATGGCCTTCGAAGACCGATGTCACCAAAGGCTCCGGGCCCAAATCCTTCGATGATCTGCATCAGATGGGATTGCTGAAATCTGCTGACAACCAGTGAGTCGCAGGAATTTTTCCGGCGCGGGGTACGAGGTGATCAGGATGCGGCACTCGCGATCCGCAGAGTTCCATGAAGACTTTGCGTGTTGCAGGGACCTTCGGGCGCCATCAAGGCCGTGTAAATAGTGGTATGGCGGGAGAGGGATTTATATTGAGATGTAAGCCATTTTATATTCACTACATGCTGATCCGACTTGTGGGAATACCCAAAAGTACCCCCAAAGAGAGCGCACTGACCGGCATTCATGCAAGCAACGGAGACCCAAATTAGCGATCTTGCCCGTTCGGTTTTAGCTTCCGAATAGAAGTTCTTCCACCATATCGCAATCTGCCGAATACGCGAGGAATAGACTCAATCGTGGTTCGCACTGTACAGCGCTGAAGCGATTGCATCGGCCCAGATGTACTTGATGCTACCCGGGGCGACACCGTCTATCTTCGCACTGCGTTCACCCATTTCGGCAATACGGGTCAGGGCCACACGAAGCTCTGCATGGATGGCTGTCCACATCTGATAATCCATTTCGGAACTTCCATCTGCTTTTCGATAAAGATTCAGTTGTTCGTCGGCCTTGGCAACGCTGTCGGCGTGCTCGATCACAAGATGTGCCCAGATTGTGCGCGTATTGGCAACCCAACAAACCTCTGGATTCACCATGCAGGAGATTTCAGAACCGACCCCAATCTTGAGGTAGGCTAGACCCGCCAGCGCGATAAGCTCAGGAACACGGCGGGCGTCGGTAAGAGCGATGAACTCGCCTGCGAGATCAAATATCCTTTGTTCGGCGTTCTTGTTGTAGGCAGGGTAAAGAATCCTTGGACCGAGGCCGTGCTCCGCCGCACTGTAGTTCCCATCAGCATCGCTGACACCGAGGGCGAGATTTGCGAATTTCTCAATGGACTTTTGTTCGTAAAGCTGTATTAAGGTCCTGCTTACACTGACGCGGTCATCATAATGTTGGCGCACCGCCTGCCAGTCAACTAAATCCAGAACAGCCATCACAATACAATAGCAAACCGTCGAGACACGCGAAGGTCAGATTCAATTTCTGCGGCCTTCCAGGTAAATCCCACGACGCGCCCTGCGAGCGCTAGCTAATTTGTCGAAGGGGTAGGAGTGGTGTGCGACGGCTGTGCATTCCCCTCGGGCCTCAGTGGGGCAGGTCGAAGATCATCCCCTGCCCCCCAGACGCTCTAATGGCCCAGCGCGGGACGCCGCGGCGGTCGCCGAGCCGACGCTGGCCGGGATAGGGCGCTTCCTTTGCGCACGTGCCAACACCCATTGGACTACAATCGCGAATATCCATGGCTACCCTCCCGCGAGCAATAGCTGCCTTTCCTACCGTTTTTTCTGCCTGCAAGCCCAAGGAAGATGTCCTAAAGGGCACAATGGCGGATGCCGACTTTGCTGCTGACCTCGCACAAGTACTCCGAGGCACTGCGCCTGCTCAATATGCAGAACCGGCTCGGTTCTTTTCGAATACCTATCCAACGCGTGGATTAAAAGACCTGCTTTCGAACGTTTGCGGGCGACTGAGCAAAGGGCAAGGCGTAGCCTCAATTTTCCGCCTGGACACCTCCTATGGAGGCGGCAAGACGCACGGTCTGATTGCTCTCGTGCATGCCGTTCGGAGCGGCCGGACAATCTCGAATATCTCCGAATTCGTGGACCCGGCGCTTCTTCCGACAGGGAAAGTTCGCATTGCCGCATACGATGGAGAGAACGCTGATCCGTCGAATGGGCGCAAGATGGAGGGCGCCATCTTGGCGTATACACCTTGGGGCGAGCTGGCGGTCCAGTTGGCCGGCCCCGAAGGCTACGAACGAGTCCGAAACAGCGATGAAACCCGCACTGCGCCCGGTGCCGATACTCTCAGGGAACTCTTCGGTGGCGAACCCACGCTGATTCTGCTCGACGAACTTTCGGTTTATCTGCGCAAAGTTCAAAGTATGCCGGCAGCTAAGGACCAGTTGACCGCCTTTCTCACCGGCCTGTTCAAGGCGGTCGAGAGCACACCCAACGCGGTTCTGGTTTACACCTTGGCAGTCGGGCGCGACGGCAAGGCACAGGACGCTTATACACAGGAGAACCAGTTCCTGGCCGAGAAAATGGCGGAGGCGGAGAGCGTATCTGCCCGCAAGGCGACTTTGCTGAATCCAACGGAAGATGACGAGACCGTGCTCGTCCTGCGGCGGCGCCTGTTCGAGTCTATCGACGAAGATATCGCCACCCAGATGGTGGACGCATACCGCGCCTTGTGGTCCGCACAACGCGATTCAATCCCCGGCGAGGCCTCAAGCCTGAGATTGTTGATTCGTTTCGCACGTCCTATCCGTTCCACCCGGAAGTTCTTGACACTCTCACGGGTAAGACCGCGACCTTGGTGAACTTCCAGCGGGTGCGCGGTATGCTCCGGCTCTGGCCCGAACGGTCGGCCACCTCTGGAATACGCAGCCGCCCGATGCCACGGCAATTCACGTCCACCACATCGATCCGGGCTTTCCTCCTATCCATCAGGAGTTCGTCACCCGGCTCAATCTGCAAATTTACAACCCAGCCATCCGCAATGACATCTCGGGTGAAGGCGCCCGAATCGCCTTGGCCGAAGAGATCGATTCGAGCTTCTATCACGGCCTGCCGCCATATGCCAGCTATGTGGCGCGAACGGTCTTCATCCATTCGCTTGGCTTCCCGTCTCAAATCCAAGGGATCGCGCCAGACCATTTACGATTCAGCATATTGGCCCCTTCGCTGGACATTGGCTTCATTGAGGACGCACGGAAACGATTTCAGGAACGTTCCGCGTATCTCGATGACAAGCCGGGTGCCCCGCTTCGCTTTCTCACTGATGCAAACCTCACTCAGATCGTAGAGCGGCAGATTCAACTTTGCGACCCCGGCGAGGTCAGATCTGAGTTGTCGGCGCGGATTCGCACTCTCTATCTCCACGGTGATTTTGAACTCAAGCCCTTCCCGGCGGCTCCCGTGGACTTACCCGACGAGATTGGGAGCGGCAAACCCCTACTCGCATTGATGTCTTATGACAGTGTTTCCGTGGGAACCACTGTGGACGCTGTACCGGACCTGATTGCCCGCATCCACAAAAACGTGGGTTCAGATGGAAGCGGCTTCCGCAAGCTCCGCAACAACCTAATCTTCGTGGTTGCGGAAGAGGCCAAAATCGACGACATGAAGCGCAAAATGGCTCGCCTGCTAGCGTTGCGTGAACTGATCAAACCCCAGCGCATGCAGGAACTGGCGCCACACCAGCAGAACACGCTGCTGGAGTGGAGCCGGAAGGCGGGCGGGGAGTCGAACACGGCAATTCAACATTGTTATCGCCACATCTTCTATCCATCGCGACAACCTCTTTCGGCCGACGTGGAATTGGCACATTCGGCAGTTGAGGTACACCAGAATGACACCCTCGATAACGGACAGCGCCCCCCTACCTACGTGCTACGAGAGAGCAACAAGCTGCGGCTGCCGGAAGATGCTCCCGATTCCCCCAGTTTCGTTCGTGATCGAACTCCGTTGCGCAAGGGCCAAATCAGCACCTTCGATTTCCGCGCAGAATTCCGGCGCGATCCCGCACTGCCTATCCTCATCGGCGACATGCCATTCACGCGGGGCATTCAAAATGGTGTGGAACGCGGGGAGTATGTGTACCGCTACCGTGAGCTTCTTTTTGGGCCGGGAGATCCCTTCACTCACATCACAATCGATGGTGACGCCTTCGTATTTACGATGACCTATGCACGTGAACACGGAATATGGCCCCGCCCCAAGCCGGGACCTGCCGAGCCCGCGTTGCCCAAAGATTCTACAGGACCTCAAATTCAGTTTCCCGGACCGGGAACCCCCGATACGGTACAACAGCCCCCGGCTCCTGGAGCGACTGCAGCACCCAAGCCACCTGGTACAAGTTCAGGGCCGGGACCGTTTACCCATGAGGGCGTATTGCGCGAGGCACTCAGGATTCTTTGGGAGAAGACCCGCGCTGCTGGAGTCAAACAGATTCGGTTGGTCACCATCCGACCATTCGAACAAGTGGACGCATTCAAAATGCTCGCATTGGTCGGCGCGATCTCTGGTGCAAAAGTGACGGTTGAGTTCGAGGGTGAGTACGGCACTCAGGCCGGCGGAGAATTCAGATTCACTTTCCAAGGCCCGGTCGAAGATGCCCTTCCGGTAAAGGACTTTCTCGGACCACAGTACCGTGCGGCAGTAGACCGCGGCTTGGTAGCGACCTTCAATATTAGCTTCGCCAGCGGGCTTTCATTAGAAGGAGACACCGCAGATAAACTGACCGAGAGGCTTACTCAACAATCGATGGGCGCCGCCTACGTCACCGCGTCAGTAGAGGCACAGCAATGAGAAACGCAGCGGGGATTTCCCGCCTTCGCCTGGTCGAAACACCACAGTCTGTACCGCAGTACGAGACCCGCATTCGCCACCACGGGCTCCGCGATACCGAGGTCGAGGTTTGGCGTATGCCTTCGCCAGCAACGCCCCAGCTTACAACCCCGACGCGTCTTGCCGGATTGCGTGGTGAAGCGCTCGAACTGGTCGAGCATCGCGTCTTTCGACAGATTACAGCGTGCCGGCTTGCGCATCTCCTCGCTACGACCGCTGCCAACTCGTAAACAGGTGGAACATCCAGTGCAGGCATACAACATTCCTGAGGAACTGGCTCTGACCCTGGGACTGTTATTTCGGGTGCTTGCGCCGATGCGCAGCAGGCCACGGATGCGTCAGGTGGCTGAGGGAGTCGAGGCCATGGAGCGCGAAGAGGCAAGCTACTGGCTCAGCATGGCCATCCACCGCAAGAACCCCCGGCGGGTACTGACTGCGCTCCGCTATTTGCTCACCGATCCGTTACGACAAGCAGACCCCGCGACAAGAAGAATTGGGATTGATGACCGAAAGAAGATTGATTGAAGAGTGGTTGCCTATCGCAGCCTTGGGTGAAGAGAGTGTTCGTGAGCGTCGCTCAATGACGGCGCTTCCCCCCCACTTACTACTTGCATGTTTGGTGGGCGCGGCGGCCGCTGGTGGCCTCGCGAGCCGCCATATTGGCCTCCTTGTTGCCTGCGGATGCCGATCATGCAAGCTTTCTACACGTATTGGGTATTCATGGGGATCCCGTCGCGTCGCGTAAGCGGATCGATGCGGCAAAACGCTCGGGTGAACGCTTCGAAGGGCAGGCCTATGAATATTCGAGAGCGTTTACCTACACTCCCAACGTTGCCGACCGACAGTGGATAGCCGGGCAGTTGCATCAAGGCCCAAGTTCCTTTGCTCTTCTCGATCCGACTGCGGGAGGTGGAAGTATTCCGTTGAAGCGGAGAGGATAGGACTATCGACCTTTGCCAATGATCTAAACCCAGTTGCCGCGTTGATCTTGCAGGCAACAATCGGATACCCAACGCAGTTCGGCTTATCGATGGTCCCCGAATATCGCAAGGTTGCAGATCAGTTCGTGGCGAAACGAGAGGAACTGCTTAGCTCCTATTACCCCCCGGAGCCCGAACAAAACTGCATCTCAACGAACTTTCTCTACGCCCGCACCATACATTGCCCCTACTGTGACGGACTGATTCCCCTTTCACCGAACTGGAAGCTCTCATCTGAAGGCACCGGTGTTCGACTGCTGCCAGAAAAGGCTGCTGGACCGCTGACCCAGGGACGTGTGTGCCGCTTTGAAATAGTGGGCACGATCGCAAGCCACTCTGAGGGCACGGTCAGCGATGGGGATGCTACCTGCCCATATCCAGACTGCGCCCGAGTGGTGGATGGCGATGAGGTAAAGCGACAGGCGCAGGCCGGTAGCATGAACGAGCAGCTATATGCTGTGGTCTTCAAGCGCAAGATCGTCAAGGGCAGAACTAGGGCTGGGGTAGAAAAGGTCAAGTGGGTTAAGGGCTTCCGCGCTCCTCGCAACGAAGACAACAACTGTGCAGTCGTTGCCAAGAAACTTGGCATGAAACTTTCTGAGTGGGAAGCAAGTGACATCGTACCCATTGAAGGCTCTCCCCGACGGAAATAAGACGACCGAGCCGATTCGCTATGGCATGACTGCTTGGCGCGATCATGTTCTCCCCCCGCCAGTTGCTTTGCCACGCAACAAGCGTGGGTCTATCGTGAGTTGCTTGATACCGATCGCGTCGCAGGTAGGCTGACCGAACTACGCAAGGCAGCGTACGTCTACTTGGCTCTGAGCCTTGACAAAATGTTGAACTACAACTCACGAATGTCGGTATGGATGCCGACACGCGAAGTAGTCGCAAATACTTTCAATCGCCACGATTTTGCATTCTGTTGGTCCCATTGTGAAATCTCGCCACTTATTGCCGGATTGGACTACGACTGGGTTGTCGACCAGACTGCCAAATGCATTGAAGAGCTGGTTCAACTCGCTCGCCCTGAGGAAGCTACAGCGGCCAAGGTAGCTGCGAGGGCGCAGCAGCGTAGCGCAAAGGGTGCGAATCTCCCGTTTGCGGATCTTGCACAAACCACCGACTCAACCCACGTTCCGCCGCCGCTGACTATCAGCTGCAAATCTGGAGATAGTCTCGATCACATCGAGGACAACAGCATCGACATAGTTGTCATGGATCCACCCTACTACGACAACGTGATGTACGCCGAGCTGTCGGACTTCTTCTATGTCTGGTTGAAGCGTACTGCGGGATATGTCGAACCGGGACTCTTCCGGCGTCTCCTTACCGACAAGGACCTAGAAGCGGTCGCGAACGTTGCACGGTTCAAGGGCCAGAAGGGCGCCAAAGTGCTGGCTGGCCGCGACTACCAGGAACGGATGGCGGCAATCTTCACTGAGTGCCGCCGCGTACTAAAGCCTGATGGGGTGCTTACCCTGATGTTTACCCACAAGGCGACTGGAGCCTGGGATGCATTGACAACGGGTCTGATGAAGGCCGGCTTTACGATTACCGCCTCTTGGCCGATCAATACCGAAGCGGAGGGTAGCTTGCACATCAAGGATAAGTCGGCCGCCAACAGCACCATCTTCCTGGCCTGCCGCCCTCGACAAAGCCGGGCAGCCACGGCAGAGAAGCTCTACTGGGAAGATGTGGAACCTCTGGTCGCAAGGGCGGTTCGAGCGCGCGTACAGAAATTTCAGGACGCAGGAATCACCGGGGTCGATCTATACCTTGCAAGCTTCGGCCCTGCGCTCGAAAAGTTCTCTGAGTTCTGGCCGCTGGAACGCGGAACGCCGCGCCCACAGGCTGAACTTGAGAAGAGACGGAAGAAACAGGGCGATCTGTTCCCGGAAGAGATCAATCCCTACTCGGTGACGCCGGAAGACGCGCTCACTGCTGCCCGGCGCGAGGTGAAGAACTGGCGGCTGGAACAACTCACGCATCGCAAAGCCCGCGCCGACATGGACCCGGTCACCGCATGGTTCGTGCTAGCCTGGGACGCATTCGAGGCACCTGTATTCCCTTACGATGAAGCCCTGCGCCTGGCGCGGGCTGTTGGCGTAGATCTTGAAAAGGATATCGTGGGCCGTTTGGCAACCAAGAAAGGCAGCGACATTGTTCTCTTGGATGGCCAGCAACGGGCCGCCAAGATGTTTCTGGGGCCGGCGGATGGTTCACGAGCCATGCTCGATGTTCTCCATCACGCAGCTTATGCGGCACGCTCCCGCAGTTTAGAGGCTGCCCGCGAGCTGCTGGAGAGAGGAAACTGGCTGCGCGATCCGTCTTTTCATGTTGCGCTCCAAGCGGTACTGGAAGTCTTGCCCGTCTCGGCGGCTTTCTCCAAGGTCGAGCTGACGCCCGCGCTTTCGGGCTTCGGCACTGACTTCGAGGCCCTTGAGAACCTGCGGCGTCTCTCGTTCACGGAACATGTTGACGAGCCAGAGCAGCTTAAGCTTTGGAAAGAGGCTGAGGTGCTGGCTTGAAAACTCTTGTTGAAGAGATCGTGGATCAGACAGGACTTCCCCGGGCCAAGGTAAATGAGACTCTAACTCATGTGTTCTCGCAAATACATCGGAACTTGTACGAATCCAAAGCGGACTACATAGGGGAGAGACTTCTTTGGGATGTCGGCATGGAAGCTTACCTCCATTTCATCGGGATGTTGATCTCCGGGGAGGAGAATTACGGCGGCGGAGCATGGATTGAATATGCGCAACGGATCGCTTCCACTCAGGACCGGGAACGTCTTCAGGAACAAATGAAAGACTGGAAACGAAGAGAAGGCTTCGAGTAGGCAAGTATGGCGCTGTTACCGGATTATCCATGGAAGTTGAAATACACGCCCGAGGATGGCAATCTCGTGCAGTGCTTCTATGTTCCCGCGCTCCGGTGTGCCAACCGGTACGACCGCTCAACTGGGTACTTTTCGGCAACTGCGTTGACTCTTGCAGCACGCGGCATTGAAGGTCTTGTTCGCAACGATGGCCATATGCGACTCATCGTCGGCTGCACTCTTCATGAGGACGAGGTAGAGGCGATCCGCAAAGGTGAGGAGCTTCGGGCCACTGTCGAGGGGCATCTCGGCAACATGCCACTGCTGGCCGACAATCCAGATGAAAAAGATGCACTAGAGCTGCTGGCATGGATGGTGGCCAAGGGAATTCTTGATGTACGTGTTGCAGTACCCTGCGATCATAAGCGGCAACCAATTGCCAGCAATGGAATCTTTCACGAGAAGGCGGGAATCGTTGAAGACAAGGCCGGACATCGCCTGGCTTGGAATGGCAGCCTGAATGAAACGGTATATGGCTGGCAGGTGAATTGGGAAAGCATCAATGTTTTCCAATCCTGGGAGCTTGATTCGCGCCGTGTGGACGAAGAGGAACAGAACTTCGTGCGCATCTGGTCGGGTACCAGCCCCCGGCTTCTTACCTTGGATGTCCCTTCGGCAATCGAACAGAACCTTCTGCAGTTCCTGCCTGCAAACGACATGCCAGCCCGGCTAGAGAAAGTGCCCGCCATAGATCACCCGGTCAAGGCAGCCGCGTCGCCCGATGGCGATGGCGCCGAGCTTGACCTCGCAGAACAGCGCAGAATGCTTTGGGGGTACATCAAGTACGCCCCTTCATTCGATCAACCCGGAGCAAATCGTGTCGGAGAAGCCACGGCTGCTGTCGAGCCATGGCCCCATCAAATCAAAGCTTTTGAACGGATGTACCACCAGTGGCCGCCTAAGCTCCTGATCGCCGACGAGGTGGGACTGGGTAAAACGATTGAAGCGGGGTTGCTATTGCGGCAGGCGTGGATGGCGGGACGAGCCAAAAGGATTCTGATTCTCGCTCCGAAGGCCGTTCTAAAGCAGTGGCAATTGGAGTTGAGAGAGAAGTTCAACCTTAACTGGCCGATCTATGACGGCCATCGCCTGGAGTGGTACGAGTCGCCAGCTCTGCGGGGCAAGAACGTGAAGAGTGCCGATCCTGACAAATGGCACGAAGAGCCTATCGTGCTGGCTTCGAGCCAACTCATGCGGCGGGCAGAGCGTGCCAGAGAAATATTGGAGCAGGCCGCGCCATGGGACTTGGTGATCTTGGATGAGGCCCACCATGCGCGCCGAAAGTCTCCGGGTGCAACTAACAGCCGCGGTCCGAATGCATTGCTGCGTCTGATGCTGGGGCTGCGCGGAAAGACCCAAGGGCTAGTGCTCCTGACGGCCACTCCACTTCAGGTCCATCCGGTGGAAGTTTGGGACCTATTGAACTTGCTTGGGATGCCTCCTGATTGGACGGATCGAGCATTCGTCCCCTTCTATGAAGCATTGGCCAAGCCATCGCCTTCGCACGAGGAATTCGAATCGCTATCAAGGCTATTTCGTGCCTTCGAGTCGCAGTATGGGGAGGTCTCTGCCGAGGCGGTACAGGATAAAACGCAGACCAGCCGATTGAAAGCCGCGAAACTGCTAAGGAGTCTGCGCGACGAAGCAACCATGCCCCGCAAGTCGCTCTCGGCTAAGGATCGCGACACTGCTCTTCTCATCCTTCGTCAGAACTCACCAGTGGGTCGGTTGATCTCCAGAAACACCCGCGACCTTCTCCGCCGGTACTACAAGGAGGGACCCATCTCCACGCCGATTGCCGACCGCGAGGTGGATGATCGGTTCCTCAACATGAGCGATGACGAACGCCACATCTACGAACTGGTCGAGACCTATATCCGCGACACATACAACAAGGCTTCAGCATCGGCGAGAACCGCAGTCGGGTTCGTGATGACGATCTATCGCAAGCGCCTGGCCAGCAGCTTCTATGCGTTGACCAAAACACTTGAGAAGCGCCTGGCTGCGATCAAGAGGGGCGACGGATCCATCTCCGGCACAACGGATGAGGACCTGCCTGACGACGATCTTGCTGAGGAACTGCTTGATACGGACGAGATTACGGAGATGGAGCGGGAGGCGCTGAACTTCGAAGAACGCTCCTCGATCGAGGATTTGCTCCTTCGAGTAAGTAGCCTCCCACCTGATACCAAAGCGCGGGAACTTCGGACAGTGATCGATGAACTGCGAGCCGGCGGGTATAGCCAGGTGATGGTCTTCACGCAGTTCACCGATACGATGGATTTCTTGCGCGATCAACTTCGGACCACGCCGGGCCTGAAGATGATGTGCTATTCGGGACGGGGCGGAGAGATTCCAATCGGCGATTCTGAGTGGGAAGCAATACCGCGAGACCAGGCAAAGCGTAGGTTCAAGAACGCGGAGGCCGACGTGTTGCTCTGCACTGACGCCGCTGCTGAGGGTCTTGAACTTTCAGTTCTGCGGGGCCTTAGTGAACTATGATCTTCCCTGGAATCCGATGCGGGTGGAACAGCGAATCGGTCGAATCGACCGCGTGGGACAGAGGTACCCAAAGATTCGAATCGTGAACCTTCAATACGATGACACCATCGAGACGGCGGTGTATAGGGTATTCCAAGAGCGGATTGGGTTCTTCACCTCCGTAGTGGGCAAGCTCCAGCCGATCCTTTCCAGCGTGTCCCAGAGGATCGCCGCGGCCGTTTTGGGCACACCTGCCCTATCGGACGAGATCAGCTTGCAGCCGGAATTGAACAAGATATTGCAGCAACAGACGCGACAGCATTCGATCTGGACAGTTTGGTGGTATCGGAGTTGAAATGGATCAGCGAGCGGAGGCGCTGTATAGCTTAGCGAGTCTCCGCGATGTGCTTTCCAGGCATGAGGAGTTTCTTCCTGATGTCAAATTGGAAGCGACACACACCAGCGAGTTTCAGTATCCAATTCCTGGAATAAAGAAGCTTCGCATCACGATAAGCCCGGAATACTACGACATCCATTCGGATGATGTGGAATTCTGGTCGCCAGGCAATCCGGTATTCCCCGATCCAGTCGACGTTGTAGACCATGAAGCGGCTGGAGAGGTGTGCCTTGCGACTCTGCTCCCGTAACGCATTGTCTATCAGGCTCTGATAGTAAATTGAGAACTTGTCTGGACGGCATGAAACAACTGTATGGCGGAGGGAGAGGGATTCGAACCCCCGTAGCCCTTTCGGGCTAAGCGGTTTTCAAGACCGCCTGTTTCAACCGCTCACACATCCCTCCGCGTGAGGATCATCGATAGTTTACCAGTAGCTGGAAGTTGCCAACCTGGAGCGAAGAGCTGCTCCACGTTAAATCGCTCCAGTTTTCCGCCGCTTTGCGCTTGTGCTCCGGAGATCGATCCACGTACCGCATGGTGGTTGCGATAGTCGCTTGCGTCACATCCTTCTGGACCAGCGACGCCATAATCCGCTGGATATTTCCCCCGCCTAGCAGATGAGGGGCTGGTTACTTCCTGCGGACCGGTCTGATCAACCTGCTGCTCGGCAAACGAGAAATCGCGGATCCAGCCGAAGCGGAAGTCATTGACCATCCGAGTGGACGACCGAACTCGACATCAATGGAATCCGAGCAAAGTTGGCTTGCCTGACCAATCGCCAACCATGGGCCCGAGAACCTTCGCTTTACCAATGGAACTCAATGCATTTGAAATCCGTATTCCCATACCGTGGCGCTCTCCCGGCCTCGCCTCCTAACTATTTCTGAACCGCTATGAAGTCCTGGGTTGTCCCTGAACCCAACTGTATGAGAAACGCGCCGCGATTGATTGAGCAAGGAGAATACCCGTGACAAGCTCCGCCGTATTGCCTTCCAATTTGTCTTCCGATCGCTTAACGAACAGTCTTGCTGCTGTATTCTCCCTTGCACTCGTGCGCGTGGCTGTTTACCTCATAGCTGCCCCGCACTATGGCTACTTCCGCGACGAATTGTACTACCTCGCGTGCGGAGAGCATCCGGCATGGGGGTATATGGACCAGCCTCCGATGATCGCGTGGATTGCATGGCTGCTACAGCACACGATTGGAACCTCGCTCTATGCAATTCGCCTGCTGCCGATGCTGGCGGACGTGGGTACAATCTTCGTCACGGGACTGCTGGCCCGCAAACTCGGTGGGGGTCGATGGGCAATCTTTCTATCCGCACTGGCAGTTCTGATCACTCCGATCTTCCTCACATTTTCCCATCTCTTCACGATGAATGCTTTCGATCCGCTCTTGTGGACACTGCTCGCGTGGCTAATTGTGGATATCATTCAGACGGACAATCAACAGCGTTGGGTGTGGATCGGCGCTTTGGTCGGCGTCACTCTTCTTAACAAATACGGCGTCCTGTTCTACGTTGTTGGATTGCTCGCGGGCATTATTGCTTCGCCATTACGCCGAGGCTTTGTGCGTCCGTGGTTCTGGGCAGGTGCTGCTTTGGCCGTACTCATCGCTCTGCCGAATTTTCTATGGCAGATGCATTGGAACTTTCCCTTCCTCCAATTGATTCACTCCGTTCGGGAAGGCGGACGTGATGTGATGCTGCCTCCGCTGCCCTATCTTGCGCAGCAGGCGCAGATGATCGGGTTCGTCCCAGCCCTACTCGTCATCCTGGCCGCGTGGTTTCTGATTTCCCCTCAGGGAAGGCGCTATGCGGTGCTTGGGTGGGGCTTTCTCAGCGTGTTGGGCCTGATGCTATTGCTCAAAGGCAAGTTCTACTACGTCGCCCCGGCATACCCGGTCATGTTTGCTTCTGGTGCGGTGCTTTTTGAGCAATTGACCCAGCGACGCCGGCTGCAATGGTTCCGGCCGGTCTATGCCTTCGCAATGCTGTTGGTTGGCGCACTGATAGCTCCAACAGCGATCCCTCTGCTTCCAATCAACGAATACATTATCTACACGGAGAAGCTCGGCATTCAGCAACAGAGGTTCGAACATGAACCGGAAAGCCGGCTTCCTCAGATCTATGCCGACATGGTCGGCTGGGAAGAGCGTGTGAAAACTGTAGCTGACTACTTCCACTCACTGCCGCCCGAGGAACAAAGGGTGACTGCGATTGGAGCTCCCAATTACGGCCAGGCGGGCGCGATTGACCTCTTCGGGCCGAAATACGGATTGCCCAAATCGATCAGCGGCAGCAATAATTATTGGATATGGGGTCCACGCCAGTACACCGGACTGAGCATCATCCTGATGGACGAAAATTCTCCGCAGAAATATGCTGAGCATTGCCAATCCTTCCAGCTCATCGCTCACCCGATCAATCCCTATTCCCGCCCAGATGAGAATTTCCCTATCTATCATTGCCGTGGATTGAGCCCTAGCCTCCAATCGTGGTGGCCGAAGCTCAAACCGTGGAAATAGGTATGAAGGCGCCTTCAAAGTAGGGGTTTTCCTTTTCGCGATAACTTCGATTGTCGAATACACGTTTCCCCGGCCGTGAGGCTGGCCATAAACTCTCCAAAGCCGCCCAGGTCATTTTTTTGCTTCAGCGGCTCATATGCGAGTAGATCCAGCCCCACAGGCGTATTGTGAAATGAACCAGGGAAAGGACACTCGCACATTGGAATCGAGCGAAATATCCAGAAGGGATTTTATTCGGGGGAGCACGGCAGCGGCAGGCGCGTTAGCTGCAACTGAGCTCTTCGCCAAGACCGGCGATACGCAATCGCGCCCGGTACTGCATATCATCGGATACTCTCACATCGATGCGGCGTGGCTGTGGCCGTGGAGAGACGGCTCTAATCTGGCGTTAACCACGGCTCGGAGCGCGCTGGACAGAATCAATGAGACGCCAGGCTTCCGGTATAGCCACTCCTCGGCGATGCATTACCGGTGGATCCAGAGAGCCGATCCCCAAATGTTTGAGGAGCTCCGGGGAAGGATTCGCGAGGGGCGGTGGGAGGTGGTTGGCGGGTGGCCGGTAGAGCCTGATTGCAACATTCCCTCGACCGAGAGCTTTGTTCGCCACGCGCTCTACGGAAAGAGGTACTGCCAAGAGACCTTGGGCGTAGACGTGAAGATAGGCTTCAATCCGGATTCCTTCGGACACTCTGCCGGACTTCCCACAATACTTAAGCAGTCAGGTTACAACTATTACGTCTTCATGCGTCCGCAGGAACATGAAATGAATTTGCCGTTGCTCTTCTGGTGGGAAGGGCCGGACGGCTCCCGTGTGCTGACGTTGAGGATTCTGCATTCTTATGACAACCCCGCCACGCAAATTCCAAAACTCGCGCAGGCTAGCTTTGCGCCAGGTTTTTCTCATGCAGCCTTCTTCCTGGGTGTAGGAGACCATGGCGGCGCCGTCACAAAAGCGCAGATACAGGAGGTGCTGCAGCTTAGAAATAACACAAGCCTGCCGGAGCTTCGCTGGAGCACGGCCGGCGAATTCTTTCATGCGGTTGAATCTTCTGCCGCGATGAAGGACCTGCCTGTGATCAAGGGAGAATTGCAGCATCATTCGCGGGGGTGCTATTCGGCCTGTGCAGAGGAGAAGTACCAAAACCGAAGATCGGAACGCGCCTTGGTGGAGGTTGAGAGTATCGCGCTGCTGTCGTCTCTGACCCTGGGACGAAAATATCCGGACAAAGACTTTGCCAACGCATGGTGGAACGTTCTTTTCAACCAATTCCACGATCTCCTGGCAGGAACGGCGCTCTACTCCGATTATCAAGATGCGCGTGACGGATTGGGCTCGGCGTGTCAGACGGCACAGGCAGCGAAGATAGAAGCCTTGGAGAGTATTGCGAGGCAGGTGGATACCCAACAAGCTGAAGCGGGCGTTGTTTTCGTCTTCAATCCCCTGCCTTGGCCCAGGAAAGCGCTTCTGGAGTATCACCCTGGACGAGGGCAAGGTGAGATTACTCACCTGAAGACAAAGGACGGGAGCAGCATTCCTATCCAAATGCGTCCGTCGGACAGTATGACCTACTTTTTTCCCCGGCTATCGGCATGGGTTGATCTTCCTCCCTTCGGTTATCGGGTCTTCACCGAAGAGTCTGACGCGCCTCCGCCCGCTTCGCCGCATTCATCTTTTGTTACAGTTTCACAAGATGGCTTTGGACTCTCTTCTGTTAGAGCTCCGGATGGAACCGAGCTCCTGGCTTCACAGCTTGGACTGGTTGTGATTGCCGACCCCAGCGACACTTGGGCTCATGGAATCGATCAGTTCCGGCAGGAAATAGGACGGCCATCCTTCGTCTCCTCCAAAGTGGTGGAAGACGGGCCAGTAACTCGGATAACTCGCCAGATACTTCAGTGGCAGCAATCGAAAATCGCTGTTGAGATCGCGACATTTGCGGCGTTGGATATCGTCAGGCTACGTTTTGTAATCAACTGGAATGAGCACGAGCAGATTCTTAAACTGGAGATTCCCGTGGCACTGGCTGACCCGAAGGTATTCGCGATGGTTCCAGGAGCCATCCTGGAACGGGCGACCAATGGAAATGAAGAGCCTTACCAGGATTGGGTGGCGTTAGAGGGCCAGGCTGCGGGAAATACTTATACTCTGGGGCTGATCAATAACTCTACCTATAGCTATGACTGCCTGGGGGGAACCTTACGGACTATCCTGATCCGTTCCGCGCCGTACGCAAGGCACAATCCTTCGCAAGTGCCTCCGGATAGTATCGAGGCTTGGCAAGATCAGGGACGGCAGGAAAGAATCTTCTGGCTCGTCGCCAAGCCTGGTAAGTGTACCGACCAGAACTTGGATAGGCTTGCCACTGGATTGCAGACGCCCGCCGAATATGTAATGGATTCCAAGCATCATGGAACGCTAGAATGGGAGAGCTCATTTCTGGAGATCACGCCGGAGACAGTATCCGTCCTTTGCGTGAAACAGGCGGAAGGCGCGCCGGGGGTGGTCATCGTCAGGCTACAAGAGCGCTCCGGAAAACATACGACGGCCCATCTCAAATCTTCTTTGCTGCGCCTGAGCAGCGATGTTTCTCTCGGCCCATGGGAACTGAAGACCCTGCGGATCGCGGCCACCAGGCACGCCCCGGCAAAGGTAGCGATAGTTTCGACGCGAGAGACTTAAGAGCTGGGCAAAGCTTGTTACCTTGTTCTACGGCTTCAGAGATAATGCATTGGAGGATACGAATGCGGAGCGCCGTTCTTGTTCTGATTTTCATTCTGCTGGGAGCGGGAGCTCTGGGTTGCACCGAAGGGTTTGCTCAGGGACCGCGTTCCGCGTCGCTATTGTCGGCCTGGAGCATGGGCACATCGGAGGTTTTTTGAAGCAGTTCCCTCAGCAGCATGAAGTGGAACTGGTCGGCATCGCCGATGCGGACACTGCGCTCTCCCGGCGCTATGCCGCGCAGTATCATCTTGAGCCCAGTCTCTTCTATACGCAGATGGATGCGATGATCGCCGCCCGGCATCCTCAGGCGCTGCTGGTCTACACCTCTGTCGGCAAGCACCGGCAGGTCATCGAGGCAGCGGCCGAACACAATTTAAGCGTGATGGTCGAAAAGCCCCTGACCATGTCTTTGGACGACGCTCTGGCCATCCGCCGGGTGGCCCGCCAACACCATATTCAGGTGCTGGTGAACTACGAGACGACCTGGTATGCGAGCAATCGCGCTGCGTATGAGGAAGCGGAACAAGGCAAACTCGGCGACCTGCGGAAAATCATAGTGCAGGACGGGCACCAGGGACCAAAAGAGATTGGAGTACAGCCGGAATTTCTCAAGTGGCTGGAGGACCCCGAGCAGAACGGCGACGGGGCACTCTACGACTTCGG
>CAWDNI010000046.1:0-81446 GCA_963803615.1 uncultured Acidobacteriaceae bacterium | reverse complement strand
GGTTAATGCACTCGTCGATCATTGGCCTTGAACCGGCTCACGTGATTTGTGGGGCAACGCGGAAGCCTCGTCCATAATTGGACCCCAACTTCCGAGGTTTCCGTCGAGCCAAGCGGCTTATCTTAAGCGCTTATGCGCCGCCGACTCATGCCCGTTTGATCGGAGATTCAGGATGCGAAAGACGAAGAAGACTGGCAGGCCAGTGAGAATGATGGCGGCTCCAACAGGGAATTGCGCAGGTTGCTGGCGACGGAATAGTAAACCAGCGTGGCCGCGGCCAGGATGAACAGCGCCGGCAGCACCGGATATCCCCAGGCTCGGAAAGGACGATCCGCAGAGGGCGTTCGCCGGCGATAAATAAAAATTGTGCTTGCCGTGAGCATGTAAAAAAGCCACTCGGCGAAGATAGCGAGCTCGAACAGTTGTTGAAATCTGCCCACAAGGATTAAGAGCAACGTGCTCAGCCAAGCCTGGACCACCAGGGAAGTGGAGGGGCTCCCGAACCGAGGGTGGATGCGGGCCATGCGCGCGAAGAAGAGCCGGTCACGAGCGGCGGCAAAGGGCATGCGCGCGCCCGACATCGCGGTGCCGTTGAGCGTGACCAGAACGCTGAGCGCCATAGCCGCGGAGACGAGAGCGGCGCCCCAATACCCGCTTACCGCCGACATGGCCGCAACCGCCGGGCGAGGAGACGCGGCGATTCCATTGGCGGGAAGAATGTACTGAATGGCCGCGTTCATGGTCATGTAGAGCACCGCAACGATACCGACACCGCCAATCAGAGCGATAGGCAGATTCCTTCCCGGATGCTTAACTTCGCCGGCGACCATGGTCAGGTCATTCCAACCGTCATAGGCCCATAGAGCGGCAATGAGGGCGGTCATGAACCCGGCGAATCCACCCTGTGCGCCGTGAAAAATGGTGTGGAAGTTCGCTGTTGTACCCAAAGCGCTGGTGAAGCAGAACCCGGCAATCACCAGGACCAGCAGAACCTTGAGCCAGGTGAAAATGAGCTGGAAGTTACCTGCCTTTTTCGTGCCCAGATAATTGAGGCCGGTGATGAGCCATGTAACGCAGATGGCGAAGACCTGCGACCAGCGCACTTCCAGCGGAGCCGCGATCCAAACAGTATCCAGCCAGCGCAAGGAGGGAAACACGCCTAGAACACGCGCCAGCCCGGTGGTGAGAGTGGCGATGGAAGCCGGCTTGGCGACCGCGAACCACGTCCACATGTCCAGGAAGGCAGTCAAATCGCCGTACGCGTGACGCAGGAAAACATACTCTCCGCCGGCGCGGGGCATCATCGCTCCCAGCTCGGAATAGGTCATCGCGCCGAAGAGTGTGAGCAAACCGCCCGCGATCCAGGCCAGATAAACCAGCCACCCCGATCCGGCGGCCCGCATCATTTCCTGGGGCACAAGAAAGATGCCGCTCCCGACAATGGTTCCGACGACAATCGCGGCGGCATGAGAAACGCCGAAGACGCGCGGCAGCTCCGTGGACTCGGAAGGATTCGCGATGCGATGGATTGAATACTTCAGAGTATGTCTCGCAGAGCGGTTTCGCTATGCCTTGTAGCCCATCCCGGCCAGCACGCCGCGCATGTAGGCGAAACTCTGCATCATTCCCGGCATTGGGTCATCCGCATGGATCTCGTACTCCAGGTCCACGTAACCCTTGTACCCGATTGCGATCAGCGACTCAAAGATTCCTCGAACCGGCATAATGCCTTCGCCCACCGCTACCTGGCTTTCTTTGTCTTGGAAGCTGGTGAGGTCCTTCATGTGAACGTCGAATAGACGCGGGCCTACTTGGCGAATAGCCGAGACGACATCAGTTCCGGCGCGCGAGGCATGGCCCACATCCATGCAGGAACCCATGCGAGGATCCATATCCTTCATTGCCTTCAGCACGTCCAGCGGGGATGGCCATAACTTGTCTTCGGGACCGTGATTGTGAATCGCGAACCGGATGTCATACTCCTTCACGAATTTTTCGATACGGGGCAGCGTCTCCGGCGCGGGATCACCGGCGACGATAAGAGAAATGCCGGCCCGCTTGCAATAATCGAACTTCTGCCGGATATCGTCGTCTTCGTCTTTGCGGAAGTAAATGGCTCCGGCCGCGGTTAACTTGATGCCAGCCGCCGTGTAATCACTGACCGCTTTCAGCGTCGCGTCCGGCGGGGTCATTGGAAGATGGTCTTTCACATCCTTGGCATTGAGAAAAGGCGTTCTCAACTGTTTCATAAAATCGATGACGTGAGCACGGTCGAAGTCCCGGAACGAATAGCTGCAGACTCCCAGGTGGATCGGGGAGGGTTCGGAATTGCTCGAAGGCGCGGCGGCGAAAGCGTGACTGGAGACAGAACAGGCGGACGCGGCGGCAAGAACGCCCCCTTGCAGCAGATCTCGGCGAGTGATTGGCATCGTCCCGCCATCTTAATGTCCATTATGGATCCGTGTCCAAAGAAATACGGCGCTGCCCGCTCTGCAATTACCCGTCGAGCGGCGTGATTTGCGCGGCTTGAGCCGGCGTTTCAGGATGGAAGTGGCCATGTATGGCCGCCGCGACCTTGGCTGACACGACCGAGGTCAGTGCTTGCAAGCCGGCGGTTTCAACGCCGCGCACGCTGCCAAAATGCGCCACCAGGCGATGGCGTGTTTGCACGCCGACGCCGGGAATTTCTTCAAGCTCGGATGTCCGGTCGCGCATCTCCCGCCGCTTGCGGTGATAGGTCACGGCAAAGCGATGGGATTCGTCTCGAATCTGCTGGACCAGGTGCAAAACGGGGGAGCGGCGCTCCAGGATAACAGGCTCGTCCTCCTGGCCGTACAGGTAAATAATCTCCTCGCGCTTGGCGATCGACGCCAGCGGCTGAGTAGTAATTCCAAGTTCCTCCAGGGCCTCGGCCGCGGCGTGGAGCTGCCCCAGTCCGCCGTCGATCAGGACCAGGTTGGGCATGGGCCGCCCGTCTTCCTGTATCCGGCGATAGCGGCGGCCCACCACCTCGCGCACGGAGGCGAAATCGTCCACTCCTTCGACCGTTTTGATCTGGAACTTGCGGTAATCCGATTTCTTCATCACCCCGTCCTCCCAAACAACCATGGAGGCCACAGTATCCGCTCCTTGAATGTGGGAGATGTCGAAGCACTCGATGCGCCGCGGCAATTCAGGCAGGGTCAGCACATCCTGCAAAGTCTCTTGGATGGCCTTCATAGAAGGCTTAAGAACCCTGAAACGCTGGTCATAACTCTGCTTGGCATTTTGTCCGGCAAGATCAACCAGGGAGCGTTTCTCGCCCCTCTGCGGCGCCAGCAGTTCTATCCGGTGGCGTACCCGGTCGCTGAGCAGTGCGGCCAAGGTCGCGCGGTCCGGAAAATCCACGGGCGTATAGATTGATCGCGGCACGTATTGCTGATCGATGTAGATCTGCTTCAGCAGAGCGGAGAAAAAGGAGGGTGCATCGAACGACTGCCCTTCTTCGGTATTTTTTCTCTCCTCGGAATCGGCAGAACTCCCGTCCAATGGTTCGGCCGGAAATTCCGGGAGATCCTCCCAGAAGAACTCCCGGCGGTCAACGACCTTGCCCCCGCGCAGGTGAAAAAGATTTACGGCGAGCATGCCCTTTTCATAGTGGTAACCGAAAACGTCGGCATCGTCGCCCTCCGTGGTGGCCATTCGCTGGCGCTCCTGCACCTCATTCAGGGTGACCAGCAAGTCACGGTATTTGGCAGCCAGCTCGAACTGCTGGGCCGCTGCGGCGGCTTCCATACGTGCTTCAATCGAGTGGGTGAGCTCGGTTTGGCGGCCTTCCAGGAACATCTGCGCATCGCGTACTGCCTCGCGGTAGATTTCCGGAGTGGTTAACGCTTCGACGCACGGTCCGAGACAGCGCTTGATGTAGTACTGCAGGCAAGGGCGCGGATGATAGCGTGACAGATCGACCTTGCAACTTGGCAGCAGAAAGCTGCGGCGAATGAGATCGGCTACGCGGTGAGCCAGATTGCCGGGGAAGAACGGACCGTAATAGGCGCTTCCGTCCTTGCGCAGCCTGCGTGTGACGAATACTTTCGGATGGCGGTCAGCCAAGGTCAGCTTGATGTACGGATAAGTCTTGTCGTCGCGCAGCAGAACGTTGAAACGCGGTTTACGCTGTTTGATAAGGTTGTTTTCGAGAGCGAGCGCTTCATGCTCATTCTCGACCAGGATGTAGTCCAGGTCGGCGGCTTCGCGCATCAGGGAGCCGGTCTTGGCATTGGACTGGGCCGAGTCCAGCAGATAAGAACGTACTCTGGAACGAAGGTTGTTGGCTTTCCCTACATAGATGACTTCGCCTTCGGCATTGCGGTACAGATACACTCCGGGCCGGGCCGGCAGGGTGCGTATCTTTTCGTAGAGATCCATTCCGTAGAGCCTGGTTTCAGTTTAAACGTTCCGTCCAGTCTCGATGTTGCAGGCCGCATTTCGGTTGCCGAGCCGTTACGAGAATACGCTGCACAGCGTAAAAGCTACTCGCAGGGCCCGTGTAGAAAGCGAACGTTCTGCGCGAAGTAACATGATGCAAGCTACACATGAATAAATTAGGCTTAATAGCTTGCTCTAGTTTTGGCATTGACCGTGCATATAATGCAGACGGACTTGTCCGGCAAATTTTTGGATTGTGTGCCCGGCATGAGAGGCTGCAAGCAGGCCGACTGCGGCATCCAAGCAAATTAGGGACGGGAGTTGGGGAGAGATAACTTATGAACGATCTAAAAGATGAGGCGTTCCGTGTAGTGGTGGCTGCGGGAGCCGCTTCGCTTGATTTTTGCCAGCGGTTGCTCATCGAAAAAATACGTTCAGTCGCAAACTGCTCCGCTGATACAAAAGACCAACGAATTGGATGACGCGACAGCAAAGAACAATCGTGATATCCGCAGCGTGGATGAACGCGCTCAGCAGGGGGTTCAACAGGCGCAGCAGTCGGCTAACACGGCCACCCAGAACGCGAATTCCGCTACGCAAGCTGCAAGTCAGGCGCAATCGACCGCAAAAGAGGCCGTGAACCGGGCTGATTCATTGCAAAGTGTGGTGGCCAATCTTGACAATTACAAACAGGTTGGAGATGTTTCGGTGACCTTCGGTTTCGACAAGGCGGTTCTGACCAAGAGCGATAAGGCGCAGCTCGATCAGCTTGCCAATCAGTTAAACTCGACCAAGAATTACATTCTGGAAGTTACCGGCGGCACGGATTCGGTCGGAAGCAAAGAATATAACTACGGGTTGAGCCAGCGCCGCGCGGAAGCAGTAGTGCAGTATCTGGCGGCCACCTATAACGTGCCCCCTCACAAGTTCTACCTCATCGGTATCGGCAAGGATCAGGAGGTGGCGACGAACAAAACCGCTGCCGGCCGGGCGAAGAACCGCCGTGTGCAAGTCCAGGTACTATCGAATGCGGCGGCAGGCGCGCAGCCCAGCACGGTTTCGACTGTGGGTGTGCCCGATGCGGCCGTAAGGGCAACGGTCATCAACTATAAAGCAAGGTGCTTTACATGTTCAGCGCGGACCTCGTCCGCGCTGAACAGTCTGAAGAACGGAGCCTCCTGGGCGGCGGCTTCGATTTGAATTCGGCCTTTTGCTTCTTCCCGCTCCACCAGACAGATCACTCCTATGATTCGCATTGCTGCTTCGCGCGCAGCTTCGATCGCGGCAACGGTCGAAGCTCCTGTGGTGCAGACGTCGTCGACGACCACGACCGGAGCGCCGGCCTGGGAAAAACCCTCAATGCGGCGCCCCGTGCCGTGAGTCTTTTCCGCCTTCCGCACCAGGAAACCGTCGATTACCGATGAGCCCGGAGCCTCAAGAGCATGCCATGCGCTGGCGGCGGCGACATTGCAGACGATGGGATCGGCTCCCAGAGTAAGGCCGCCTACAGCGCGCGGTTGCAACTGGCGCTCGCGTATCAGATCAAAGATAGCCAAGCCGGTGAGCCTGCCGCCTTCTCCACTGAGGGTGGTGGTGCGGCAATCGATGTAATAGTCGCTGGTCCCGCCCGAGGAGAGTTTGAACTCCCCCAGACGGAACGAGTTGCGCGCCAGCATTTTGAGCAGTGCATCGCGATGGGCAGTGGTCATTCGGATTTCCCTTACTGGCTGATCTTATCCAAATGGCGGAAGCCATCGGTGGCGAAGAAGATGAGCAAGAAAATGGTTCCATTGTAGGCGGCATGCACCAAGGTGCTTGCCGCCAGGGAATGAGCGCGCAAGCGCACCAGGCAAAGCACCAGGCTGACGCCGAAGAGCACCATGAGAGGAGCCCAGGAGTGCGCGAGTTGATCGGAGTGAAGCAATGCAAAACCGATGCTGGTGATGATGGAAGAGAAGACCAGAGCTCCGGCGCTCCAGTTCGGATCTCCATTCATTCGGCCCGGTTCACTGCCGCTCCAGAGCGTGGCAATGTTGGACAGGTACCGCTGCTGAGTATCGGGTTGCCAATCGCTGCCATCATGCGTGACGCCACTCACGTCGCCGGCCGGCGGAACGGAATTATCCGGCGTGTAATGCCGCCTGGTTTTCCTTATCCAATCCCACGCGGAAGCCAATGAGGGAAAAAGAAAGCCGCGGAAGGCGAGCTCTTCAAAGGGAGGCGCTATGAATGTGCCAAAGAGAGCGACCAGCCATATATCGGATGGCGTACGAAAGAAATCGTCAATAGGCAGGGTCTTCGGAATCGGAAGGAAATTCGACAGGAGCTGGACAGCGACGCTGAGCAGGACGCCCACTCCCAGAAAAACATAGAAGCGGTGGCGGAAGACAGTGGAAGCCCAGTGAACGCCTATCGCAAAGGGTTGCTTCCACAAATTGGTGAAGACTGCCCACGCCAGACACCCGGCAAGCAAATAGCTGATAGCCATGGTGGGAACCAGCAAACGGGGATCGCGAAGCAACTGCTGGGCGGTTTCCGCGCCGAAAACGTGCATGCTCATAGCAACGGCGAAGGCCGCGATTTCGGTGATGAAGAGGGTTCCGCCTGCGATAACCAGAAACAGGAGCGTGTGAACTAGATTCGGGATGGAGCGCGCGTTGGCAGAAGCCCCGGTCCGCGGCCGCAAAACAAAATTTGTTAAATCGAAAGGGGGCTGGATGGAGATCGTGGATTGCGGTGCTGCAGGCTCGGCCAGCGCAATCTCATCCGGCGCCTTCCCGGGTTCGGGATAAGATGCGGGCTGATGAGGCGGAATTTCCGGTTCAATCGACATGGAAATAATTCAACAAAGATGTTTTATGGCCGGGACCGCGAAGCAGCGGTTTTCGACCGGCGGACCGCAGCCTTCGCGCCGCGCCCGTCAGCAACTTTACCGTTACGGCCAATGGCCTCTTGGGGGAGACTGCTGAACGGTTTCAATTCCCCTCGCGGAAAATAACGGCGTAGAAATTCCCCCGTATGTGAGCCCAGTGTAGCAGCCACTTGGGCCGGAGTACCCGCGGCCACGATCTCTCCGCCGCCTTCCCCGCCCTCCGGTCCGAGATCGAGGATCCAGTCGGCATCGCGGATTACATCCAGATTGTGCTCGATCACGATCACCGTGTTGCCCAGGTCGGTCAGGCGGCCGAGCACTTCCAGCAACTTGCGCACATCCTCGAAGTGCAGCCCTGTCGTCGGCTCGTCAAGCAGGTAGAGCGTGCGCCCGGTTTGCCGCTTGGAGAGCTCCCGCGCCAGCTTCATCCGCTGCGCTTCGCCGCCGGAAAGCGTGGTCGCCGCTTGCCCAAGGTGAATGTAGCCCAGCCCTACGTCCAGCAGGGTTTCAAGTTTTTGCCGGACCTGGGGAATATCCGCAAGTACGGGCAGCGCATCTTCAATCGCCAGGTCGAGGATATCGGCGATGGAATAACCATTGAACTTAGCCGCCAGCGTCTCCTGGTTATACCGCCTGCCGTTGCAAACCTCGCACTGCACGTAGACGTCGGGTAAGAAGTTCATCTCAATGCGCCGCTGGCCCTCGCCCTGGCAGGCCTCACAGCGCCCGCCCGTCACGTTGAAAGAGAATCGGCCCGGCTTATAGCCGCGCTCGCGCGACTCCGGCAGAACCGCGAAGAGCTCGCGGATCGCGGTGAGGACACCGGTATAAGTCGCCGGGTTGGAACGCGGAGTGCGGCCGATCGGCGACTGATCGATACGGACTACTTTGTCGATCATCTCGAAGCCTTGGATGGATGTGTACGGTTGGGGCTCCTCGCGCGATCTGTACAGCTCCTTTGCTAGTGCCGGGTAAAGAGTGTCATTGATGAGCGTGCTCTTGCCCGAGCCCGATACCCCGGTGACCACAGTCATAACACCTAAGGGAAAGCGGGCCTGAATATTCTTAAGGTTGTGGCCTCGGGCGCCTTCGATCGTGATCCATTCCCCGCTCGGCGTTCGCGGGGCATCACGAAACCCGATCCGGAGCTTGCCGGAAAGGTAGCGCCCGGTCAGGGACGCATCCGATTCCATGATCTTCTGCGGAGTTCCCACTGCAACTACCTCGCCGCCCAACTTACCGGCTCCAGGTCCTAGGTCGACGACATAATCGGCATGGCGGATGGTCTCTTCGTCATGTTCCACTACCAGGACCGTATTGCCCAGGTCGCGCAGGCTTTCAAGCGCTTGCAGCAGCCGTTGATTGTCACGCTGGTGCAATCCGATCGAGGGTTCATCGAGCACGTAGAGCACTCCGCGCAAGCGCGAACCGATTTGCGTGGCCAGGCGAATGCGCTGGCCCTCGCCTCCCGATAGTGTGGCGGCGCTACGGTCCAACGAGAGATAGCCGAGCCCTACAGCCTCGAGAAATTCAAGACGCTCGATGATTTCCTGCCGCAACCGTTCCGCAATCAATGCCTCGCGGTTGGAGAATCGAATGCCGCGCGCGGTCTCCAACGCTCGGCCCAAAGGAAGGGCAGTGAAGTCTGCGATGGATAATGAAGCGACTTTGACCGCCAGCGATTCCGGCCGCAAACGCTGGCCCCGGCAGGCTACGCAGGGTACTGCTGACATATAGCTCAGCATCCAGTCGCGATAGCTCTCTGACCTCGACTCTTCGAGTGAGTTGCGGAGAAAGGCAAGAATTCCATGAAAGCCGGTCCGTGGGGCCTCTTGTGCGCCGGGTCCGAAGAGAAGCAGTTTTTGCTGCTTGGCAGTGAGCTGCTCGAATGGTTTCCCCAGGTCGATTTTGTAGCGTTGCGCAGCCAGCTCCAGCAGCCGAGCCAAATACTTCGAGCTCGCTCCCGGACCCAGGCCGCCTTCGAGAAGCGGCTTGGACCAATCGGAAATCACCTTAGCCGGGTCGAAATCGTAGAGGCTGCCCAATCCGTGGCACTCGGGGCATGCGCCATAAGTGCTATTGAATGAAAAGCTCCGAGGCTCCAACTTGGGAATGTCGAGGCCGCAATCGGGGCACGCCATGGAAGAAGAGTAAAGCTGCTCGTCGCCCCCGGAAACTCCGATGAGTACGAGTCCGTTGGTCATCTGGATCGACTTGGCGACAGAGGCTTCCAGCCGCTTCTCCACGCCTGGTTTCAGGATCACGCGGTCAATTACGGCTTCGATGGTGTGATTCTTCCGTCTTTCCAGATGAATGGAATCGGCCAAGTCGCGCAGTTCGCCGTCGATGCGGGCACGGAAGCCCTGCTGGTCGAGGGAATCCAGCAGTTCGCGGAATTCGCCCTTGCGGCCGCGAATCACCGGCGCGTAGATAGTGACCCGTTCTCCAGCGGCGAGCGAGAGAATGCGTTCAACGATTTGCTCCGGAGACTGCCGCGAAATGGGCTTTCCGCACTGCGGGCAATGCGGAATTCCCACCAGCGCATAGAGCAGGCGCAGGTAATCATAGATCTCCGTGATCGTGCCAATTGTCGATCGGGGGTTTCTCGTAGTGGTTCTTTGTTCGATCGAAATGGCGGGACTCAGTCCTTCGATGGAATCGACATCGGGACGTTCGATCTGGTCGAGAAATTGGCGGGCGTATGCGGAAAGCGTCTCCACATAGCGCCGCTGGCCTTCGGCGTAGATGGTATCGAAGGCGAGCGAAGATTTCCCGGAGCCGGAGAGGCCGGTGACTACGGTAAAGCTGCCGCGCGGAATCTCGACGCTGATGTCACGCAGGTTGTGCTGACGCGCCCCGCGCACGGTGATGTGGCTAATTGGCATCCGGGCTCATGAAGAACGTTCGGGTATGTTGCCCGGCGCTGATGGTCAAGGCCGCGGAGGGCTACATACTTCGATTTTGAAGAAGAGTACTTAGGTATCTTATTCGGCAATAGAAACAAGGGTCAACGCAGGGTTTGTTCTGTCACAATCACATTCAGCGAGCCTTTCGCCGGTTCCGCTGAAGATGGTGCGGCGAGGCTGGTTGAGCAGGGCGCGCAGGGAATGAGCGAGCCCGGAGACTGAAGGGCAACATGCAAGATGAAGTCAATATGGTAATGCTGGTATGCGCCGCTCTCGCCGCCCTGGCGTTCGGCGTAATGATGGGGTATGCGAGTTGCAAGGGAATCTTTGCTCTGCTGCGCATTCATGCGCGGTCACTGCAACCTAAAAGGGCTGAGGCGCGTATCGCCTCCACTATGGGTTCCTGAGCAGGACGCGAGAATTCAGTCGTTCAGCAGCCCATTCATATCATAGCTTGTGAGGCGCCCCAATACAGTCCCGTAGAAGCTGAACCCCTTTTAGACATGGAAAGTGGTGGAAGCGGGTGCGCCATATCTGGCGCGCTCTTTTGCGCCAGATGTGGGATACAGCGAATCCGGAGTCTGCCCGCCAACTCACATTCATCCTACATCCCCCAACAACAGCATTGAGAGATGTGGAGCGCCCCGGCGGATTTTCCGCCCAACCGGCTTCGGGGAACCCTCGGCTTCACGGCCTGCTCCCACTGTCTCTCCGCTACGGTTGTACCTATTGTTGTTGCTGCTGCTGCTGTTGTTGCTCTTGTTGCTGTTGTTGCTTTTGGCGCATGGCCAGCAATTCCTGGAACATCTGTTGCGGAGTCTTTGGCGGCGGTGGTGCTGCAGCATCGCTTGGATTGCCGGGCGTGGATCTAGGTGGAATCTGTCCGCTCGGGAAAGGTTGGGGCTGAGCATCCCCGGTATCCACATCGTCGTACTCCGGCACGGGCTGGGGTGCAGCCTGAGCCGGGGTAGCTGCGCTTGCCGTCTGGCTTGATGGGGTGAGGATGAGCTTGTCAGGCGCTCCGTTGCTCAGATCGCCCACCATTAAGATGTTGTAAGGAGTTCCATTGAGCAGATCGGAAAGAATATCGCGGGGCATCCCCGGACCGAAGCTTCCAAAGACGCGCTCGTCCGCGCCTAGACCGTCAATCTGCATCCCGCTTTGCTTTGCCAGTTGGCGCAGAATTTCCGTTAGGCTGGAGTTGTCGGCCTGTATGGAAAGAGTGCCTGCGCTGAATTCGATGTGTGCCGGTTTGGCAGGTTGCTGGAGCATGGACGGCGGCAAAGCAGGGACTGCCGCTGGGGATTGAACCGGCTGGGTTGATGGGCTGCCGTTAGCAGCTTGCGGAGCAGCTTGTGCATTCGCTTGCGGGCTTGCCGGTGAAGGAACCGCGGGCGGCGGAGTCGGGGGAGACGAGCGTACCCTGGCTTGCGCCTCGAGAGGGGGATTCAGGATCGAGACCTGACCGGAAAATGGATTGGGGATTGGCAGCAAAAGACCTGTCAATCCTCCGACGATGATCGCTTCGCGCAGATATCTGAGGTTAAGCATCCTAGTTACCTCCCGCCGGTACGCTTTCAACCTCTCTGTACTAGACTAGCAGTGGCCGTTCGGGAATGCGAGTTTGCAGGCAAGCCCGTTTTCAGTTCCTGCTGCCGCTTGTATTGCCGACAAAACTAGCTGAAAGATTGCCAAGGTCTGCCTTTCATGTCACAGTCGCATCGCCCATACCCGGCTCTCATCGTGTGTACGCTGCTCGCGCTGCTTGCGCCAGTGAAGATCTTTGCTATCTCCTGCACCATGCAGGGTCAAATGTCGGATGACCAGCGCAACGAGCTGCTCCAGTCCGCCAGGAAGGTGGCATTAGCGGTCCAGAGCGGGAATACCGCTTCGGTTCGCGCTCTCACCGTTGCTAACGTTGCTGCGAATTTCGATTCCATAGCGAATACGATTCAGCGCCTGGCTCCGCTGCTTTCAGGAGCATCTATTACCATAGACGCGCTCTACGACCTGGACGCTTCCGACTTGAAATCGATGCAGGACCAGACACAGTTCTTCTGCGATACTCCCAATTCCAGCCTCCACGAGGAGATCACGATACCGGGTTTGCCTCCGGGCCACTATGGGCTGGCGTTGGCACATGCCACCGGAGTCGCCCAGCCGCAACAAATGGGGCTCCTGCTGGCGAAGCAGGGAACCTGGCAGCTTGCCGGGTTCTTCGATAAGCCCTTGACCGTGGCCGGTCACAATAGTTTGTGGTATTGGACCAGAGCTCGCGCCTATGCCCAAAAGTCAGAGCTGTGGAGTGCTCACTTCTATTACCAGCTAGCCGCCTACCTGGCCTCCCCGGTTGAATTTCTAAGCACACCCAATTTGGATAAGCTGTTGAAGGAGCAAAGCAGCGTAAAGGCGCAGGATTTGCCGGGAGAGAAACCGCTGACGCTGACCGCCAACGGGCAAACGTATCCGATCACGGATATCCACACCGACGACTCACTGGGCGGTCTGGATTTGGTGGTCCACTACATTGTGCCCGATGCCAGTGATCCGGTGGCTACACGTACGCGCAATCTGGATTTGATGAAGGCGCTGTTGGCCCAACATCCCGGATTAAGAGAAGCGTTTCACGGACTGTGGGTCTTTGCCGATGCTCCGGGCCAGCGGCCCTTCGGGATTGAACAACCAATGAGCGAGATCCATTAGAGCCGCAAATGCAGGCTGTGCTGAAAGGCTAACCGATGGAGAAGCCGCTATCCCAGGCAATTACCGAGCGCCGGGCGACACCTAGTTTTGACGGAAGTCCGATTCCGGCTTCCGATCTCAAGAAAATTCTGCTTGCAGGGCTGCAGGCGCCCAGCGGCTACAATCTGCAGCCGTGGCGTTTTATAGTGGTGCGCAGCGCGGAGCAGAAGAGAAGGCTGCGTTCGGCCTGCTTCAACCAGGCCAAGGTGGAAGAGGCGTCGGTGATGATCGTCGCCTGTGGTGATGCCGACGGATGGCGGCAAGGAGATATGGAGGAGATGCTGCGGCTGGGACGCGAAGGAGGGATGACAGAAAATTACGCGGAGCAGGCCAAAATCGCCATTCCCAATTTTCTGTCCAATCATCCCAATCTCCCCGTGTGGCTTAATCGCCAGGTAATGCTTGCCTTTACCCACATGCTGCTGATGGCGGAGGTGATGGGCTATGACACCGCGCCCATGGAAGGCTTTGAGGCGGATAAAGTAAGCGAGGTTTTGCGGCTGCCGCTCAGCTACTCCGTAGTGGCCTTGCTGGCCATAGGGCGCCTCAAAGGCCCCGACAATTTCAATGGCGGCCGCTTCGCCATGGCGCGCACCGTTTTTGCGGAACAGTTCGGCAATCCCATCGAATTTTCCTGATAGGAGCCGGTTGTGTTACGTGAGTTTCCCAAAGCGCCGGTCGTGGGTGTCGGAGCGGTGGTTATCGATGACGGTAAGGCACTGCTGGTCCGGCGGGGTCACGAGCCGCTGAAGGGCCGCTGGTCTCTGCCGGGCGGCGCTCTGGAATTGGGTGAAACCCTCGAGCAGGGCGTGATTCGCGAAGTGCTTGAGGAATCCGGTTTGCACGTCCGGCCTGCCGCGATCGTCGAAGTCTTCGACCGGATCACCAGAGACCAGGGCAGCGGCAGAATCCGTTATCACTACGTGTTAGTCGACTTTCTTTGCGAGGTTACGGGGGGAACCATCTGCTGCGCCAGCGATGCGGTGGACGCGCGCTGGGTGGAACCAGAGCAATTGACTGCTCATGGCGCTTACGAACTGGAGCCGTTTACGGTAACGGTGATCGAGAAAGCATTCCGCATGGCGGAAGCCAGTCGGCACTGACGTACCACCACGCCCGCTTAAAGGAATCGTTCTGGGTAGACCGAAGTCCGCGGCGAAGAAATTGGCTGAAGTTCGACGCCACTACGTCAAAGACAAACTCACTAAATCGGGGATCGCGAGGCGTCTCGGCATCGCTCGGACCTCCGTGCGCCGAATGCTCGAAGGGGGCTGGAAGGCGCTTAACGGTGCTGACAAATGAGCTTATTGTGTTGTGCTCTCTGAGACTCAGCCAAGCCGGACTCCATATGCGATTGGATTGCGCGGCGTTGGCTGGCACGTGCTCGTTCGCTCTCCTTGACGTTCTACATATTACGATGTTTATATGTAGAACACCATAGAGAGACGCGATGCCCACAGACAAATCCGATCTTTTGCAGGGAACGCTGGATATGTTGATCTTGAAGATTGTGGCGCTGGGGGCCGTCCACGGCTACGGCATTTCGCTGCGCATCCGCCAGATCTCTCGCGATGTCCTTCAGGTGCAACAGGGCTCGCTCTATCCCGCTCTCCATCGCCTGGAAAAGCGCGGCTGGCTCGTCGCCGAGTGGGGCGAATCGGAAAACGGTCGCGAGGCCAAGTTCTACCGCCTTTCCGCCAAAGGCAAAAAGCAGCTCTCCGAGGAGGAGGACACCTGGCGCCGCCTCTCGGAAGCCATAGGGCTTGTGCTCGAAACCGCCAGATAGGGGGTTGCTATGCGATGGCGTCACAACTCGTCAAAGCGCAGCCGCGGAGACGATTTCAAACGCGAAGTCGCCTTTCACATCGACGTCCTCGCCCGCGACTACGAACTCCGCGGCCTCTCCCCGGAAGCCGCCCGCCGCCAGGCCCGCGTCGACTTCGGCGGCCGCGAGCAGATCACCCAGCAGCTTCGCGAACTCCACATCTCCGCGCTCCTCGAATGCATTCGCGCCAATGCCCGCGCCGCCTTCCGCTTCCTTCGCAAAGCCCCCGGCCTCTCCGCCGCCGTCATCCTCACGCTGGCCCTCGGCATCGGCGCCAACACCGCCGTCTTCTCAGCCATCGACGCCGTCATCCTCCGCCCGCTACCCTTCCCCGAGGGCGATCAGCTCATGGCCATTCGCCAATACAACACCCGCACCAACGAGCCCTGGACTTTCACCGCGCCCACCCGCCTCGAAGACTGGAACGGCCTCAATCACACCTTCCAGGCCATCAGCGGCTATTACACCGAAGACGAATCCGAGACCTCCGGCCCGCTCCCCGAGCGCCTCGAAAATGCCCTTGTCGCGCCGCGCTTTCTCGAGGTCTGGGGCATTGCGCCTGAGTTGGGACGCGACTTCGCTCCCGCCGAGCTGCACTTCGGCGGTCCCGACGCCATCCTCATCAGCAATCATCTCTGGCGCCGCCGCTTCCATGCCGATCCGGGCATTATGGGTAAACAGCTTCACCTCGGCGGTCACGCGCGCACGATCGTCGGCGTCCTGCCCGCATCCTTTCGATTTCCCGATTCAGACGTAGACATCTTCACGCCAAACCCCGTAGACGCGCCCTACGCGCAGGACCGCAGCTCCACCTGGTACCATGTCATCGGCCGTCTCAAGCCCGGCGTCACACAGCAGCAGGCCCTCGCAGATATCTCCACCGTGCAGCGCCAGCTAGGCGCACAGTTCCCCAAGACCGATCGCGACCTCGGCATTCGCATCGAGCCGCTCAAATCCGTCATCGTCGGCGACATCGGCAGCTCTCTCTGGCTCCTCTATGGCGCCGTCACCCTGCTGCTGCTCATCGCCTGCATTAACATCGCCGCGCTGCTGCTCGCCCGCACCACAGATCGCGAGCGCGAAATCTCCCTTCGCTTCGCGCTCGGCGCATCGCGCCGCACCATCGTCACGCAGCTCCTCAGTGAAGTGCTGCTGCTCGCGGTCATCGGCTCCATCCTTGGCCTAGCGCTCGCCGGCGGCGCAGTCCAGCTCTTCCATCACTTCGCCAAATCCCTCCCGCGCGCGCAAGAGATCACTCTCAACTGGCGTCTGCTCGTCTACACCTTTGCAAGCGCGCTCACCGCCACCCTCCTCTCCGGCCTCTATCCCGCGCTGCGCAGCACCCGCAAGGAGCTGGCCCGCACCCTCGCGCAGTCCAGCCACGTCCAGGTCTCCGCCCGCGGCGGCCTGCAATGGTTGCTCGTCGGCACGCAAGTCGCCTTTGCGGTTACATTGCTGGTCGGCGCAGGGCTTCTCCTCCGCAGCTTCCAGGAACTCGGCCGCGTCTCGCCCGGCTTCGACGCCTCGCATGTCCTCACACTGCAGATCAGCGGCGGCTGGGGCGAAACCGCCGACATGAAGCGCCTCGTCCAGCGCGTCGATAGCGACCTGGATGCGCTCCGCGCCGTCCCCGGCGTCGAAGCCGCATCCACCGCCGCCATGCTTCCCGGCGTGCCCGGCATGCCGCAAACCGAGCTCACCATCGCCGGCCAGGAAAACAACGATCGCCAGAAGATCTTCGCCGCCGCCCGCTTCGTCTCCGACGGCTACTTCCAGACTCTCCGCACGCCGCTGCTGCTCGGCGAAGGCTGCCGCCCAGGCCGGAACCAGACCCTGGTGGTCAACAAAAGGTTCGCCGATCGCTACTTCAGCCAAAGCCCGGCCATCGGCCGCAGCATCCAGACCCCGGCCACCAGCGCCTTCCCACTCACCGGCATGATCCGAGGCATCGTCGCCGACGCCCGCGACGATGGCCCCAACACCGCGCCCGCGCCCACCGTCTACTGGTGCCTCAGCGCGCCCGACCCCACGCCCTGGTTCCTCATCCGTACCCACGACAATCCCATGCCGCTCGCCCACACGCTCCGCCTCAAGCTCCACCAGGCCGAGCCCGCACGCTCCGTCTTCGGCATCTCCCCGCTCGAAGACCACATCAGCGACTCGCTCACGGAAACCCGCCTCCGCACCTCGGTCCTTACATTCTTCGGCGGTACCGCAATCTCGCTCACCTGCCTCGGCCTCTATGGCACGCTCAGCTATCTCGGCCGCATGCGCCGCCGCGAGATGGGTCTCCGCCTCGCCATCGGCGCCACCCGCCTGCAGATTGTTGGGTCGCTTCTCGCCCAGGGGCTCCGCATCGTAGCCGTTGGCTGCGCCGCCGGATTAGCCATGGGCCTCGCCGCCAGCCATCTTATTCAGAGAATGCTCTACGCCGTCACCCCAACCGACCCGGAGACCTATGTGGGCATCGTTCTTCTTGTGGTGCTTGTGACAGTTATCGCCTGTGCAGGCCCAGCCCTACGCGCAGCTAGCACTGATCCCGTACAAGCCCTGCGCGAACAGTGAGCGTGATTATCCCGGCCCCTGATCGATCGAAGACTAAATGGCCCATTTTCTCGCGAATCGCTGCCAAACCCCAGTTTGTCATTGCGCAGGAACTCCCAGGGATCTCTGTGGAATGCACTGCTGCCGGATTTTGTGTCAACTTCGGTCACCGCGCCCGCAGCCTCTCCGCATTGGGCGGAGTAATTTCTGGTCATAACCCGATATTCCTGGATCGAATCCATATGGACACCATGACCAGCGTGTTTAGCCACAGTTGGGTTAAAAGCCGTCACACGCAGACCTAACTGGATTTCTCTTAGCGTGACAAAACGTGATCCTGAACATCACGCACCGGGCTAAACCTAGCCCTTGAATTTGAACTAGCCCAGGGCTTCCACCGGTGTAGTTCCCGGCTTTAGCCGGGAAAGCGGGTTCGCCGCGGCGAACCCGCGTAAGCAATTGGGCTAAACAAAATCGGGCTTTTAGTAGCCCTGGTCTTTCTTGTGAGAAATTGCAGCCCTAAGCGCGAAATTGAACGCCATTATTATCAAGCATATTAATTTACTGTGAACTGGTTATATCAGCTATGAGCGGCCGTTCTTCGATGGAACGGCCGCGTCGAAAGCGGTTCTCGTCTACACCGAAATCTAAAATGCTTTAGTGTCAACAATTTATTTGAAGAGAACCTGCTTGACTTAGAAGGGTCTCAATATCTCGCATATTTCCCACAGACCTAGCGGGCGTGGTGCGGTTGCCATGCAAGCGTGGCAATTAAGAGTTAACCGCCAGAGCCGCCCTTCCAGATATAGGCGCCGGGCTGCGGCAATCCAATGCGCGCTAAGATCCTGCAGACGAACTGCTCCGCCATCTCAGCGGCATCCATCGGCAGGTTGTAAAAAGCCGGAATCACGGGAAAGATTACCGCGCCGGCCTCCGCCGCGAGGGTCATATTTCGCAAGTGAATCTTGTTGAACGGCGTTTCGCGAATGCAGAGGATGAGCGGGCGCCCTTCCTTCAGGCTGACGTCGGCCGCCCGCTCAATCAGGCTGGACGCCAGACCGTGAGCAATGCCGGCCAAGGCGCCCATGCTGCAGGGCAGGACAATCATTCCATCGGCTGGATAACTTCCGCTGGCTATGCATGCTCCGATATCGTTATCGGAAAATTGGCGAATCTTTGAGGATGGCTTACCGAGCAATTTCTCCACCAAGCCGCTCCGGCCGCTGAAGTGCAGCTCTTCCGCCATCACCCGCAAAGAATTCTCCGACGCAATGAAGTTGACTTGTGCGATGCGCTCGTCTCGCTCCAGCGCCAGCAGCAGCCGCTGGCCAAAAATCGCCCCGCTGGCCCCGGTAAAAGCGACGGTGAGATTGCCGGACGCACTGGATGGGCCGCTCATGCCGATCCTCTAGTATCCCCAGAGTTCGCAGCATGCAAAACGCGATCGAAAATAGCATCGACATTGGCCAGTTGCCGGTTGAAATCGAAGCTCTCTTTTAGCTTTTCCGCCGGCAGATGTTTCTTGACTTCAGGATCTTCTGCTATCAAGCCGCGGAATGGGAGATCTTCCTTCCACGCGCGCATGGCATGCGACTGCACCAGGCGATAAGCTTCCTCTCGCGACATGCCTGCTTCGGCGAGATCGAGCAAAAGCTGCCCGGAGAAAATCAGCCCTCCCGTACTCTCCAGATTTTTGAGCATGCGCTGGGGATAGACCAGCAGCCTCTCGATCAGGGAAGCAGCCTTGGCCAGCAGGTAGTCAGCAAGAATAGTGGAATCGGGAAAGATGATGCGCTCGGCTGAAGAGTGCGAGATGTCGCGTTCGTGCCACAGAGCCACATTTTCGAGCGCCGCCTGCGCATTCGACCGCATCACTCGGGCCAGCCCGCTGATCTGTTCCGAGGTAATCGGGTTACGCTTGTGGGGCATGGCGGAAGACCCTTTTTGCTTCTCGGAAAAGAACTCTTCTGCTTCACGAACTTCGGTGCGCTGCAAATGGCGGATTTCAACCGCGATCTTGTCCAAGGTGGAAGCAAGAACGGCAAGCGTGGCGATGTAGTTCGCGTGGCGATCGCGCTGGATCACTTGCGTGGCGACGGGCGCCGGTTTAAGTCCGAGCTTTCGGCAGATGCGCTCCTCGTGCTCCGGCTGCAGATGCCCGAAGGTCCCCACCGCGCCGGACAACTTGCCCACCCGCATTTCCTCTGCCGCGTTGTCGAAACGAACCAGATTGCGCTGCAACTCCGCATACCAATTCAGCAGCTTGAGGCCGAAGGTCGTAGGCTCGGCATGCATTCCATGAGTGCGCCCTATGATCGGAGTGTGCTTGAATTCGAGGGCACGCTTTTTGAGAACGCCGGCCAAGCTCAGAATTCCCTCGCGGATCAGCAGAGATGCTTCCCTAATCTGCAATGCCTGCGCGGTATCCACAACGTCAGTGGACGTCAATCCATAGTGCAGCCATCGCGACTCCGGTCCGATTTTTTCCGCAGCCGCCGTGGTAAAGGCGATGACGTCGTGCTTGACCTCGGCTTCGATCGCTTCAATGCGGGCCAACTCGAAATCCCCCCGCTCGCGGATGGCCTTAGCCGCCTCCTTTGGTACGATGCCGGCCTCGGCGAGGGTTTCGGACGCAGCTATTTCCACGGTCAGCCAAGCACGGTACTTGCTCTCATCACTCCAGATGCGGCCCATGGCCGGACGCGTGTAGCGGGCTATCAACGAAGAACCTCCTGAGCACAAGAACTCCTTATTTTAGACTGCTCCAGCCTGTCTGCTTGCGCCGGCTTTCCACTCGGGCTTTCCGGTTGAAGCGGCTCCGGTCCATTTGTTCGCCGATCTCAACGGCAGCATCGGAATAAACTAAGATGTTTGACAGCGGGTTATTGGGTCCGTTAACCGTGGAAGGAAGGGCTCTCGATGGCGGAAGAAGATGAACTGGTCACAGTTGGGCAATACGGGGAAACGATGCAAGCGGAGCTGGCCAAGGGGCGGCTCGATTCGGCTGGAATCTCCAGCTTTTTGGTTGGCGAAAATACGGCTATGCTCTACGGGACCGGCTTGGGAGGACTAATGCTGCAGGTGAGCCCGCAAGATGAGGCGGACGCCCGAACCATTCTGGCCGATCCCGGAACGACGGATGCGGACGTGGACAATGCCGCATCAGCGGCCGAGGAAGAGAGGAAGGACAAGGGCCCGATACCGGCCGCTGAGTGACCCTCATTGATTCGCGTTCGAAACGCGAAGAGCGACCAGGCAAACGTCGAGCGGCACGTCGTCCCGAGCTGTAATCCGGACAAGGACCTGCCAATTTGCCGGGATGGCGCCGTGGGGAGACGCAGCCTTTAGTTTTTCAAAGACTGGCTTCATTCGATTTGGATCGACGAAAAAGTTGCCGACTCCAGCGGTCCCAGTGCTAGTGAGCCCGGCTATCGCGAGTATTCGTGAGCCCGAAGACGATTGCGACATCCAGATGAGTCCGTAGTCCACCAACACTCTGCCGTCGAACTTCGCCACGTAAAAGGACTGTTCTCCCGGTTTTGGGCGGGCGTTGTAGATGACATCGTGATCCATTTTAAAGTTGGCGGCGATGAGATTGGTCTGAGTCCACGGGCTCATATGCCGCGCTCCAAGCAGGACCAGGTGCTGATTCCGAGCCTCATCCCAGTTCAGAAACCGCGCTTCAGTCAATTGAGCAGAGCCGTTCAATACGTCGAATAATTTCCGAAGATCAAAGGCGGCCTGGGCTTCGCCCAATCCCGTGTAATCAGTCGTATCCAACGCAAGGTAGTGGTAAGGAGACGCAACTTGCGTGTAATCCGCTCCACCGGCGAAAATGTGAGCAAAATGTTGGGGAATCGGGATCTTTTGCTTCCCTTTATCCGCATCGATAGTAGAGGTTGGCGAATCGCTTCCTCTATAAAGAAAGAGGGGCGGATTACTAAGAACGATTTTCGTATCATGCTGCGGATCGGTAGCGATCGGGCCGAGCAGTTCCTTGTAGAAAGAGTATTGGGCGACTGTGTAGGAACTAGGGTGCAGGGCAGTCTTGGCGCGGAGTTCGCCGATGCTCCAGCCCAGGGCAACGCACAGCAGGCAAAGGAAACAGGCCACGAGAATAAACCGCATGCGAATAGGAAGCGGATGCGGACGTTGAAGCGTTCTGCCCGGCTGCCGCGTCGCCTCTTCGCCAGGTTCTCTGATGCCAGGTTCTGTAATTACAGCTGATTTTTCGGCGGATGGGGTGACAACCTCAAGACCATGATCGGGGACCACATCCGAATCAGGCGCAGAATTCGAACCGGCGATTGTCACGGGAGAAGAGGCAGGCTCACCGATGATGTAAAAGAATTCCGGAATGTAAGATCCCGATGGCAGCTGAATACGAAGCGCCGAGGAAGCTGCGCCCTTGTAATAGCGAACCAGGCGTTTTCGCACATCGCTCGCAGTTACCCGGACGATAGAATCGTAGTTCGTATCATAGCTAGCCTCCCTGCCAAAAATACGGATACCGAGGATACGCTCCTTGATTCCGTTAAAGTCTCCGCTCAAGGCATGGTCTACTACGTGGGATAGGAATTCCTGGCAACGGCGGCTGCCACGAAACGCGCTGCTTGCCAGTATCTCGTCTAGATGGGAGCGAATTTCGCCATTGTAAGCGGAAACTTCCGACACCTTCGCCACGGCCGCTTCATGCGCCGCATTATCGATTCGTCCCGCCAACTCAGCTCTCCGCAGTCCGAGCTACCTTTATAAGGCGATGAAGCCCCTCGGGTCAAGGCTAACGTTTTCCTAACGTTTTCGCGCTTCTTCAAGGTACTCGTAACCTTCCTGTTTTCAATTGGCTAAATCCGATCGGCTTTTAACTGCCTCGATGGGAAGAGGTTGACGTTTCTAACGTTGTCGTCCAGTTTGATCGTCCATAATATCAGGGCGATTCGTCCGCCGGTCTGAGCTGGGATCGAGCGGCGATCTGGCCGGATGTTGCGGACATGAGTCTCGCATCTGCCCTAGCGGCAATGGAGCCAGCATCTGTGGCGCGAGGGTATTTCTGAGCGGCGCAAACGCAGGATGGAGGATGAGACGTTCCGGCACTACATCGACAGACTGAACTGGGACCAAGACGAAGGAAGTTTGAAGATCACAATCCCATGAATCCTTGAACCGGTTCAGCCGCAGTCCAACGGCGGGCTTTCAGCAGCCGCCTGTTTAGAGGAGGCTAAAATGTATTCGCTTCGAATACCGAATCCAAATTCCTTAGGGAAAACCATCTGGTGGTCGGTCAGCTTGGTTTGTCTTCTGGTGCTGTCGAAGGAAACGCTCAGAGCACAGCAAGCTACCGGGTCGGTTGTTGGAACCGTTACCGATAACGCGGGCGCCGTCGTGCCGAACGCGCCGGTAACTTTGACCAATGTTGACACTGGAGATCAGCGGAAAGCAAGTACGAATGGAAGCGGCGACTACCAATTTCTAGACTTGGCGCCGGACAATTACAAAGTTGACGTTGCGGTACCTGGATTTAAGCGCTTCACCCGTCTCAATGTCGTTGTACAAGTGCAGGGCTCCACTCGCGTCGACGCTGCTCTCCAAGTGGGAGATGTAAACCAGACAGTCGAAGTTTCATCGACGCCCCCACTGCTTGAAACCCAGCAAGCTACCGTCGGCCAGGTGGTCGCCGGCAGAGCGGTGACCGAGCTGCCATTGAACGGCCGGAATATTCTCAATCTTCTCGAGCTGTCGGCCGGGGTTGTGCCCCAAGGTTCCACGCAGGCGGCCAACGCAGTAGCGGGAATGCAAGGCAATAGTTTTCCGGAATATGCAATCTCCGGAGGAGTTCCCAACACCGGGGCCACGTTCATTGATGGCGCTCCGCTCAACAACGGTTATATCAACGCGCTCAGCTATGAACCTGCGCAAGACTCCATACAAGAGTTCCGCATCGAGGGTAACAATATCGGACCGGAATTTGGCGGCACAACGGACGGCATCGTCACCATGGTAACCAAGAGCGGGACCAATGCCTTCCACGGCACTTTGTATGATTACCTGCGCAACACGGTACTGAATGCCAACACGTTTTTCTCCGATAGAGCGCACTTGGCTCGCCCTGCATTTATACAGAATCAGTTCGGGGCGACCATTGGCGGCCCGGTCAAGAAGGACAAAATCTTCTTCTTTGGCAGTTATCAGGGGATTCGGGCGGCGATCGGGTCAACCTCCACATACACTGTGCCAACTGCTGCGCAGGAATCGGGGGTTATAACCAGCGCGACGCCCATCATCGATCCGGGCCAATTTAACTCGAATGGCGTCTTCGTGCCCAGCGCGCCGGGGACGACGTTTCCCAACAACATTATTCCTGCCAACCGGATCAATCCCACATCGAAGGCTATGCTTGCATGGTGGGCGCCGCCCAATCAGCCTGGCGTCTCCAACAACTACATCGTGAATGTCACCACTCATCCGGTCCTGGACCAGTACATCGTGCGGCTGGATTGGAATGCAAGCCAGGCGCAGCGCATTTTTGGCCGCTATACATACCACAAAGCGCAGAGTCCCAATGCGTTGCCTTATGGCTACCTGAATAACCCTTCGCTGAGCCGCAATGCCGTTCAGCAATTCGTGCTTGGAGATAGCTACACACTCGGCCCAACCTCGATTCTGGATCTTCGCTTATCTTATTTGCGCTCCAGTGGCTTTAGCGGGAACACTGATGTTCCGGCCGATATTGCGTTCACCGGCTGGCCGGCGCAAACCATCACCCAATTGGGAGAGCACTGCTGCAGCCCAGTGATTCCCAACGTTTCGGTGTCGGGGTTTTCCGGCAATGGCGGCGGTGGTCAACAGATTTTTATAAACGAAGAAAACTATGCAATCTCGGCAAGCGAGACGAAGATCCTGGGGCGTCATACTGTCAGGTTCGGAGGAGAATTCCGCCGCGCACCCAACAACTACGGGCAAACCGTAGGCGCGAATACCGAAGCCTTCGGTTTTACCAGCGCTTTTACGGGCAACCCGTTCGCGTCCTATCTACTGGGCCTTCCCCAAACCACTGAAACGGAACTGGCGCTTATCCCGGCCTCCGTGACCTACTATGCCGGGGCGTATATTGGCGATACTTTCCAGGCTACCAGTAGATTAGCGCTCAACTTCGGCATCCGCTGGGAATTCCCAGGGTACTGGACGGAACGGCACGATCGCCAAACCGTCTTCTTGCCGGACGAGACCAATCCGCTGGCTGGACCGACCGGTTTGCCTCTGCGCGGCAACGTGGAGCTGGTGAATACTCCCGCGTACCCCCACAGAACAAACATACTTCCTCATTACGACTTGTTTTCGCCGCGCCTCGGCGTGGCGTACCGGGCAACCAACCACCTGGTGGTCCGCAGCGGGTTTGCTATCCTCTACCCTGCGACAGCCAATCTTCAGCAGAGCTCTCAGCCTTACAATTCCGCTATCAACACGGCGATCACTATCCTCGCCGCCAACAACCAGCCGGTTAATCTATTCAGCAATCCTTTTCCGGGCGGAATCCTGCAGCCGGTCGGCAGGAGCAGCAACTATCAAAGTGTCATTCTCGGGCAATCCGTGCTGGTTAACCAACCGAAGGAGCCCGCGACTTACGTAGAGCAGTGGAACCTGGATATCCAGCAGGATCTCGGACACCAGACCCTGCTGGAAGTCGCCTATGTCGGCGATCATGGAGTCCATCAGCAACTGGCGGCGACGTCTTACGCCTCCGGCCTGGACCAGATTCCCGATCAGTACCTTTCAATGGGTTCGGCCCTGCTGACACCGGTCCGCAATCCATTTTATGGTTTGATCACCTCAGGCAACCTCGCTGGAACCACTATCCCCGCAGGCCAGCTCTTGCGCCCCTACCCGCAGTACTACAACGTGCTGAATGCAGCGGATGTCGCGGGCAGCTCCAACTACAATGCGCTGCAAGCAAAAGTGGAAAAGCGGTTCCCCCAAGGCGGCACATTATTGGCGTCTTACACCTGGGGAAAGAATATGGGAACCGCTGAAACACAGCACGGCTCCACAGAAGCGCACGCGCCCGGCTTTGTCCAGGACTGGTACAACCTTCCCGCCGAGTATTCGCAGCTCAGCTACAACCTTCCGCAACATTTCGTGGCGGGATATGTCTATGACTTACCGATGGGTAAAGGCAGGCGCTTTCTGGGTACTCAAGGCGGGGTCTTAGGTAAAGCTGTTTCCGGATGGGGCGTCGATGGAATCACAACCTATGCGCTTGGCTTTCCGCTGATATTTACCGCACAACCTACCTATATAAGCCAGAACTTCGGCGCCGGCACTCCGCGGCCTAACGTGACTGCAGGCTGCAGAAAGGGAATGCCGGGAGGCGCGGCTTCCAAGCTCGCAGGTTGGTTTAACACCAGCTGCTTCACCCAGCCATCCAATTACGGCTTCGGGAATGAGGCGCGGGTCGATTCTTCACTGCGCTCGCAAGGTATAGCCAACTGGGATGCCGCACTTTTCAAAGGAACCACCATCTCCGAGAGGTTCGATTTGCAATTTCGCGCTGAGGTCTTCAATCTTTTTAACCGGGTTCAGTTTGGGCAGCCGAACACAACCTGCTGCAGCACAACCAATGCCACATTCGGCGTCGTAGGCAGCCAGCTCAATGCTCCGCGGCAAATCCAGTTTGCACTGCGGCTCTCGTATTAGCGGGCTGGTGGAAGCCCCCTGCTTTAGCAGGGGAGCTGGACTTCAGTCCAGCGGAAAGCCTTCGATCTTGAAATGGGCTTAACAGGCTGCGGAACAACTCTGGAACCATGGTAATGATCGGCGGTTAAATAAGTCCCGCAGGGACGACCTGAAAATAGCCCAGCACGGCAGTGCTGGGTTGGTGGGGGGAAGAGGCTCCAGTCCCGTAGGGACGACTGAAATCCGATATAGGTAGCTCCGATGCGCGGAATGTTTACAAAGAAAATGATTCAGCCGTCCCTACGGGACTTCACTTCATGCAGAATTTTCCCCAGCACTGATGTGCTGGGCTATTTTCAGGTCGTCCCTGCGGGACTTAACAATTAATCATCTGTAATTCCGGGTTTTTCCGCAGCCTCTTAAGCCCTGGGCTTGCCGATGCCAGCGCTAAAGCGCTCCTACCCCCCGCATAAATGCGGGGGCTTTCACCGAAAACCAGATTAGAGAACAAAAGAACATCGGATCAATCAAACAAAGTCGATCAAAGAAACTGGAGGCATTCGGAATGCATCTGGATACACCTACCAAAATACAAACATCTACGGATACTCACCTGCTGGGTGATCTGCCTGGCTCTTATCCCCGTCCTGCTCAGTGGAGCGCTCCAAGCGCAAAACACTTACGGATCGACTGTCGGAACCATCACCGATCATTCCGGCGCTGTCATCGGCGGAGCGACGGTGACCTTGACCAATGTCGACACCGGGGATAAGCGGACTGCCACTACGAATGGGAGCGGTGACTACCAGTTTCTCAATATCCCGCCCGGCAATTACAGGATCGATGTAGAGGACGCTGGATTCAAGCACTTCACCCGCACCAATATTCTGGTGCTGGTGCAGGGTTCTACCCGTGTCGATGCCGTGCTCGACCTGGGAGACATCAACCAAACCGTAGAAGTCACCTCCCAGGCGCCGCTGCTTGAGACGCAGCAAGCCACGGTCGGACAGGCTGTCGCAGGTAGAGCGGTAACCGAGCTCCCCTTGAATGGGCGCGATGTTTTTAACCTGCTCGCGCTGGCTCCCGGCGTAGTTCCGCAAGGCCAGGCATTGAACGGCAACGCGGTAACCAGCGGCCTCTCGACCTTCGCTTGGGGGAACTATCAGATTTCCGGAGGAATTCCCAATACAGGAGCTACATTCATTGACGGCGCTCCTATCAATACGGGCTACATCAACTCGGTTGGGCTGGTGCCCACGCAGGACTCCATTCAGGAGTTCCGCGTCGAGGCCAATAATATCGGCCCTGAATATGGCGGTACGACGGACGGCGTGATCACCATGGCTACCAAGAGTGGAACCAATGCCTTTCACGGCTCCGCCTATGACTTTCTGCGTAACACCGTGCTCAACGCCAACACATTTTTCTCCAATCGTGGGCACCTGCCACGGCCTGCCTTTATACAGAACCAATTCGGCGCAACTATCGGCGGCCCGATCAAGAAGGACAAGTTCTTTTTCTTTGGCAGCTATGAAGGGGTCCGCGCGGCCCTCGGTGCAACCGGCACATCCACTGTGCCGACTGCTGCCCAGCGGGCAGGTATTTTCTCAACGCCGGTCACCGATCCAGGCCAATTTAACTCGAACGGCGTCTTCGTTCCCAATCCGCCGGGCACGACGTTTCCCGGAAACACCATTCCCGCCAACCGGGTCGATCCAACCGCCAAGGTTATGCTGGGTTACTGGCCTTTGCCGAATGTCCCAAACGCAACCAACAACAACTTCGTCGTAAATACCACGACCCATCCCCACGGCGATCAGTACGTGGCCAGGCTCGATTGGAATGCGAGCGAAAAACAGCGCATCTTTGGCCGCTACACCTATTGGACTGGTTTTAGTGGCGGATCCCTGCCCTTCGGTTATGTCCCTAACCCTGCCCGGAATTCGATCGCGACCCATCAAGCGGTGCTGGGAGATAGCTATACGTTGAGCCCAACAACCATTCTGGATCTTCGTCTTTCCTATCTTCGCTACACCTATTTGAGCGGTAACACGGGCATTCCTTTCGACATCGGGTTCACAGGATGGCCGGCTAACCAGATAGCCCAACTGAATAATCCGGTGATTCCTAGGATCCAGGTATCGGGGCTCTCCAACAATGGCGGCGGAGGCCAATATATCACCGCGGTAGAAGACAACGATGCGATCTCGGGAAGCTTGACCAAGATTATGGGCCTCCACACGATTCGCTTCGGCGGAGAATTTCGCCGGGTTCCCAACAACTACGGTCAAACGAATTCGGCCGACGTCGAAGCCTTCAATTTTAACAACGCTTTTACCGGCAACCCGTTCGCATCCTACCTGCTGGGTCTTCCGCAAAGCACGATTACGGAAAACATCAACCTGGTGGCGGCGCGAGCCTATTATGCGGGGCTCTATTTCGGAGATACCTTCCAGGCGACCAATCGCCTGACCCTCAACGGCGGCATACGATGGGAGTATCCAGGGTACTGGACGGAACGGCATGACCGCCAAACCGTCTTCTTGCCGAATGCGACGAATCCTCTGGCCGGGCCGACGGGCCTGCCGCTCACGGGTGACGTTGCGCTGGTGAATACTCCGGCGTACCCCCACCGGACAAACTTGCTGCCTCACTTCGATTTGTTCTCGCCACGTATAGGTCTGGCCTACCGGTTGGGGGAGAGTTGGGTGGTTCGTAGCGGATTCGCCATCCTCTATGCTCCAACGGCCGCTATCCAACAAAATGCGCAGCCCTATCAGTCGCCGCTTAACCTTGCCTTTACCCAAATCAATCCCATCGGGGTGCCATCCAATTCGCTGAGCAATCCCTTCCCCGGTGGGGTCCTGCAACCCGTGGGCAGGAGTCCTAACTATGAGAGCGTCATACTGGGACAATCCGTCGTGACTTCTACGCCGAATCAGCCCGCAACTTACGTGGAGCAGTGGAACCTGGATCTGCAGAAAGATCTCGGACACCAGACTTTGCTCGATATCGCCTACGTCGGTGTCCATGGAGTCCATCAGCAAGCCCCGGCTGGAGTAAATGACAACGGCTTCGGCATGGACCAGCTCCCCGATGGCGTCCTCAATCATGGCGACCCGACAACGGCTGCGGCGCTAACGAAACTGGTCCCAAATCCCTTCTACGGAAAGATTGCCACAGGGAATCTATCCGGGCCTACCGTCGCCGCGGGGCAGCTTTTGCGTCCCTATCCGCAGTACTACAACCTGAACAATCCCGCGAATGCCGTCGCCAGCTCATCCTATAGCGCGGTGCAAGTAAAGGTGGAAAAGCGGTTCAACCAGGGCGGGGTTCTGCTGGCGGATTACACCTGGGCGAAGGATGTGGGCACCGCCGATACGCAAACCGGCTTCCTCGAAGGGGGCGTACAAGAGGGGCAATTCCAAGACTGGAATAACATCCCTGGCGAGTATTCGCAGCTCAGCTACAACGTTCCCCAACGCTTCGTGTTGAGTTATGTGCTTGACTTGCCTGTGGGCAAGGGCAAGCGCTTCCTGGGAACTGCGAGCGGGGTCGTGGACAAGGCGGTTTCCGGATGGGGCGTCGACGGAATCACAACCTTGCAAAGCGGCTTTCCTCTCGTACTTACTGCGCAGCCTACGTATCTCAGCTCAAACTTCGGCGGCGGTGCTCCAAGGCCCATCGTGACTCCAGGTTGCTCGAAGAGTGTTTCGGGGGGATTTGTCGCCAAGGTCAACGGCTGGTTTAATACGAGCTGCTTCAGCCAGCCGGCCCAGACCTGGTTCGGCAACGAGCCCCGGGTCGATCCTCAGCTCCGCGCCGGCGGTGTTGCGAACTCGGATTTCTCCCTTTTCAAAGGGACGGCGATCAACGAGCGCTTCAACCTGCAATTTCGCGCGGAAATGTTCAACATCTTCAACCGGGTTCAGTTCGGCTATCCGAGCACGGTCTGCTGTAGCAACACCAACAGCTCCTTCGGCGTTGTAAGTACGCAAACCAATCAGCCGAGGATATTTCAGTTTGCCCTGAAGCTTATTTACTAGCGTGATGAGCAGAAGTTCGCAGCGTTAGTTCAAAGACCGGGATGCAGCGTGGGTGGTTGAAACCGCAGATCTCTCCACTCCGCTGCGCTCTGGTCGAGATGACAAAATTGTTACGCGAACACCACCTCCCTGGAAGGGACACTAAGGATGAATCGCAGAGACCTCCTCAAAACGGCCGTTGTTTCGCTTCCCCTCATTTCTGTCGCCACGGCGCAGGAGATAGCCAGGAAATCGAACGGGCTCCCTCCAATCACCATCAAAGATGCCAAAATCATCACCACTAATGGCGGCAGCCACTATCGTTGGGTCTTCCTGAAAATCATCACCAGCGAGCCCGGGCTTTATGGGATCGGCACGGCCAACAATTATTACCAGACCATGGCCGTTGTCGCCGCTCTCGAAGATTCTCTGAAACCCTGGCTCATCGGGAAAGATCCCGATCGGATCGAAGACTTGTGGCAGTCGGCCCAGATGCGCACCTACTGGCGCAACGGCCCGGTTAACAATAACGTGCTTTCCGCCATGGACATGGCTTTGTGGGATATTAAGGGCAAGCGCGCCGGTATGCCGGTCTACGAAATGCTCGGAGGAAAGGCGCGTGACGCCGTTCCCGTCTATGACCATCAGGGCGGCAAGACAAAAGAAGAGTGTTTGGATAGTCTGCAAAAGTCGCTCGCGAACGGATTCCGTTACGTGCGCATCCAGCTCGGCGGTTACGGCGGAGGCGGTTTCATACCGAAGGGCGAGGGTGATCGCCCCGAAGGCGGCTACCAGGGTCCGGCGTTTGACGAGGAGCAGTATGTCGATACGATTCCTCCTCTTTTCGAGTATCTGCGAGCCAAAGCGGGATTCGGGCCGAAGCTCCTGCACGATGTGCACTCGCATTTGAGCGGCATGAACGCGGTCGAGCTGGCACGACGGTTGCAGCCTTATCAGATGTTTTACGTCGAAGACATCCTTCCGCCCGAAGATCTGGCTTACTACCGCAACATCCGGCAGATCTGCACCACGCCGCAGGCGGTCGGCGAAGTCTTCTCCAACCCGCTTGAAGTGATCCCGTTGGTCAAGGAGCGCCTGATCGACTTCATCCGCTGCCGGGTGGCCGCTACCGGCGGTATTACTCCTATCCGCAAGCTCACCACCCTATGCGAACTATGTGGCGTAAGAGACGGCGTTTCAGGAGGGCGGCGAGAACGATCCCATCAACCAGTTAGCGAGCTATCATGTCGATATTTCCAGCAGCGCCTTCGGAATCCAGGAGGAGAATCATTTTCCGCCTTTAGTGCATGAAATGTTTCCTGGTATGGCGGAAATCCGCAAAGGTTATCTCTACGGCAGCGGCAAACCCGGTCTCGGAGTCGACATCAATGAAGAACTGGCGGCAAAGAATCCGCTGGGGCCCATCAAAAACGGTGGAGCATATCCAACCGATCGCACTATTGATGGAACGGTAGTCAAGCCGTAAGAGCGCGAGTCTATAGGTGAAGCTGGACTAGCATTTTTGGGCTCAGCTATCGGCGTTGGCGAAAAAAAGAGCGCAGTAGTTCTGCGCTCTCCTCCGCCAGGATCCCGCTCCTGACATCCATGCGATGGTTCAGATCGGGATGGTTCAGGACCTGAAGCACGGAGTGAACCGCGCCTGCCTTCGGATCGGCGGCAGCATAGACCAGCCGGCCCAAACGGGCATGAATCATCGCCCCTGCGCACATAGCGCAGGGTTCCAGCGTTACATAGAGACAGCACTCGGTGAGCCGGTAGTTACCCAATTTCCGGGCGGCAGCGCGCATGGCCACGATCTCGGCATGAGCCGTTGGATCGAGATCGCGTAGCACGCGATTCTGACCGCGCCCGGCGATGACCCCTTGATAGACGGCTATGGCGCCGATGGGAACCTCGCCCGCGCAGGCCGCATCGCTGGCCTCTTCGAGGGCTGCGCGAATCCAATTGTGGTCTATCGCTTCACAGCTCTCCGCCATGACCACATTATCGCTTGCGGGACTCCGAAACGGCTTCTTCAGCTTTTCATGCATGACTGAACCGGTTCGTCAGAATCTCTTCAGGTAATTGTCAGACGTCCGTCAGGTAGGAAAGCCCTACGATCGGATAGCGATGATCGCAGCAGCGGATATAGGACGGATGGATGCTCAAGGCAGGACCCGCACTCCGGATTGTCATTCACCTCAATGAGGATGTCGGTTCGCAGACCGATTTTCTTCATAATCAGATTTTGTCGTTTCTTTTCGAGAAGCAAGTCTCGGGCGCAACCGTTTTCCGTCCTCACGCAGGATTCGGACTGCACCATCGCGTTCACACGAAAGGGGGAGCCGGCGCCGGGGGGCAACATCTGCCGGTGCGCATTGAGTTTATCGAGACACGGATGAAGGTCGAAGCACTGTTAGAGGAGCTGTTTGAGTTAGTCACGGACGGAGTGATCGAGGCGCAGGAGACAACGATACTGAAAGTTGCATACCCCGCCGATTCAATGCATCCAGCCGAGGCTCCGGCGACCGAGGATAGACCCCGGCGCGCATGAATGTTCGATCCATATTCCTGGCGCTTGGTCTTTGTTGTGGGCAGAACTTCCATTCTATACATGCCCAAATGGGTATGCCGGCCGCCCCTTCCGCCGGCGGAGCTTCTGCTGTGCCGCCGTCCCAAACGGTTGCGCCGGCCGTATCCCCAGCTCCCACTCTCACACTGCAAGATGCCGAAGCTCGTGCTCTCAAGAACCACCCACGCCTGATGGCCCAGAGGCTTCGCGCGGAGGCTTCGCAAAAGCAGATCGGCGAGCAACGCGCTGTCTATTTTCCGCAGCTTACCGGAAATTTGACCGCGGTCCAATCAAACGGCGACACGGCAGTAGCAGCCGGAGCAGTGACAACTTCCAGCGTTTCCACGCGGGCGGCGGGAGGTCTCTCGCTGTTGCAACTTGTAACAGATTTCGGCCGTACTCGGGATCTTGTTCGTTCCGCCAAATTCTCTTCCCAAGCCTCAGACCAGCGTGCTGAAGACGTGCGGCAGCAGATCCTGCGCGATGTCGATGAGGCCTATTACGGTGTGCAGGCGGCTGAGAGCGTGAGGCAGACGGCGCTGGCGGTGCTCGATTTCCGGCAAGTCTCATTGCGGCAGCTTAGCGCCCTTGCCGAGAGCCAACTGAGATCTACCTTGGATGTTCAGTTCGCTCAGGTGCTGGTCTCCCAGGCCCAAATGGCCGTGGCGCGGGCAGACAGCAACGTGCTCAAGGCTCGTGCGCAGCTCACAGAAGCGATGGGCGACAGCAACGATCCCAATTATCAGCTCACCGGTCAGGCGCTGCCCCCTGATCTTGAAAACGATGTGAACATCTACATTCATGAGGCGCTTCAAAACAGGCCTGATCTCAAGGCGCTCCTGCTCGACGCCCAAGCCGCGCATCAGTTTTCCCTCTCGGAAAAAAAGCTGAGCTATCCCACCGTCAATCTGCTGGGCAGCGCGGGAGAAGTACCCGTGCACGACCAGACCCTGCATCAGGAGTACGGCGCGGCGGGAGTGAACATCAGCGTGCCTGTTTTCAATGGAGGGCTTTACCGGACCGAGCATCAGCAGGCCGAACTACGAGCGCAAGCCGCCGATCGCGATGTCTCCAATCTAACGCTGCTTATCTCGCGTGACGTTCGTGCCGCCTGGGCCGAGGCGAACGACGATCTTTTGCAGATGCAGGTGGCCCGGAAGCTCGTCGACCAGACAAACGTGGCGCTCCGGCTGGCTCAAGCACGATATGATGCCGGGCTGGGCAGCATTGTCGAGCTTAATGAGGCCGAGCTTAACCAGAGCTCGGCTTTAATCACTGCCGCAAGCGCCCGCTTCGATTATCTAAGCGCTCGCACAACGTTGAATTACATCATCGGAGTTGTCCGTTGAGGATGTTGCCGATCTGGGCGCCAGATTTGAAATCTAGAGGAGAGGATCGCTCAATGAGCTCAAAAAGTTTTGAGAGGCGGTTATGGGCGATGGGCCTTGTGCTTGCCACCCTTTCCCTCACCGCATGTTCCCATCGCGCAGGCGGTGAGCCGGCGAATGCCGTAAGCGTTGTTCCGGCCGCACGCGCGGTACGCGCTGATTTGCGTAACACGGTCACGCTCACGGCGGAGTTTGAGCCCTACTACGAAGTAGACGTGATGGCGAAGGAGGCCGGGTACATCCGTCACATGCTCGTCGATATCGGCGACCATGTCAGACAGGGTCAGTTGCTTGCGACCTTGGAAATTCCGGAACTGCAAGACGACTTAACCAAGGCTCAGGCGGACGTGAGAACAGCCTTCGCGGAAAAAGCCGTTGCGCAGGGCGATTTGGTGCGAGCCCAGGCAGCGAGCGCGATCGCCCAACTCTCGTACCGGCGCATTCAGGATGTCTCAAAAAAGGAGCCCGGCCTTGTTCCCCTGCAGGAAGTGGACGTGGCTCACTCGCATGGGCTTGAGGCCGATGCTCAGGTTTCCGCAGCCCAGCAGGGTGTCGCTGCAGCGGAAAGCCGCTGCCAGAGCGCGCAGGCGGAATTTGCGCATGTCAACGCATTGGTTGAGTACACCAGGATCGTCGCTCCTTTCGCGGGTGTTATCACCCAGCGTTACGCCAGCGACGGCTCCATGATCCAGGCGGGCATTGCCTCGCAAACGCAGGCTATGCCGGTGGTGAAGATCTCACAAAACGATCTGCTGCGCCTCATGCTCCCGGTTCCCGAGGAAAATGTAGGCTCGATTCACGACGGGCAGGAAGTCACGGTGAACGTGCCGGCTCTAGGGCGGACTTTTATCGGAAAGGTGAAGCGATTCGCTGACCGTCTGCAGATGTCCACACGCACCATGACAGCGGAAGTAGATGTTCCGAATCCCAAGCTGACTATTATTCCCGGCATGTTTGCTGAGGTTCAGTTGGACCTCGCAGAGGCTAAACAGGCCATTGCCGTTCCGGTCGATGCGATCGATGGCACGGGCGAAAATCAGCGCGTCTTTTTAGTCGATAGGGCGGGAACGGTACATATCCAAAAAGTGAAGACGGGAATCGCATCGCCAAGTCTCGTTCAGGTCTTGTCGGGTGTTCATGAGGGCGAGACGGTGATCACGGGCCGGCATTCCGATCTCCGCGAGGGAGAACAAGTTCACCCGCTCATGGCCGATGGCGGCTCCAACGCAACCGGCTCGTAAAGAAAAAAGGACATCGCATGTCTGGTTTTGCCATTCGGACTCCTTATCTGATTATCGTTACCTGCCTGATGATTCTTGTCCTCGGGGTCAGCAGCATCGCGCGTATGCCGGTCGATATGTTCCCCGCGATGAATGTGCCGGTCGTTATCGTAGCGACCTTCTATTCCGGCATGCCGCCACAGCAGATCGAAGGCAATATCACCTATCATTTGGAGCGTTTCTTCACGCTAGCCAGCGGCATCGACCACATCGAGTCCCGTTCCCTTGACGGTGTGAGCATCATCCGCGTCTACTTTCAGCCGGATACAAATGCTGATAACGATGCGGCCACCATCGCCAACTTAGCTGTTTCGGATATGAAGGATCTGCCTCCAGGGACTTTTCCTCCGGTTGTGCTCAAGTCGGATGCCTCCAGCTTGCCGGTATGTCTGGTAACTATGAACGGCCAAGGCATGAGCGACGGAGATTTGAAAGACGTCGCGCAGAACTTCGTGCGGAATCAGTTGGCCAGCGTTCCGGGAGCCGCCATTCCACAACCTTTCGGCGGTCCCTGGCGGCAGATACAGATGTACGTCGATCCTTACAAGCTGGAAGCGCGGCAACTGAGCCCCATGGACGTGGTCCGGTCCATCAATCAGCAGAATCTCATCCTGCCGGCCGGCGACGTCCAAATCGGCAATCTCGACTATGACATCTATTCCAATGCGCAGTTCAATCTCAAGGATGCGAACCAATATCCGATCAAGATGTCCGGGCAGAATCCGGTATTGATGTCCGACGTCGGTCAGCTCAAAGATGCGCATGCACTGCAATACAACGTGGTTCACGTGAATGGGCAGCGGTCCGTCTATCTGCCGGTTCTGAAGCAGGGCGGCAATTCAAACACCATCTCCGTGGTCGAAGGTGTCCGCAAGGCCATTCATCATCTAGTCGATGTGCCGTCAGCTATGCGCACCGCCGTCGTTTTTGACCAGTCGCGTTTCGTACGGACGGCCATTGAAACATTGCTCCATGAAGGAGGCATCGGGCTGCTGTTGACCTGCATAATGATCCTGATTTTTCTGGGAAGTTTGCGGGCAACGGTCGCCGTCTTTTTTTCTATTCCGCTGTCGGTATTGGCCACGTTCTTTTTTCTCCAGCTCTATGGCTCTTCCGTCAACAGCATGGTTTTGGGGGGACTGGCGCTGGCTCTTTCCCGCCTCATCGATAATTCCGTCGTGGTGCTGGAAAACATCTATCGCCATTTGGAAATGGGCGAAACGCCTCGCGTTGCCGCAGAGGCCGGCGGCAATGAAGTTGCGCTGGCAGTGCTTGCTTCGACTTTGACCACGGCGGTTGTATTTTTCCCTGTCACGCTGTTGGCCGGCGTGAGCAAGTTCCTATTTTCCGCCATGGCATTGGCGGTAGTCATCTCGCTCTTCGCCTCCTACGTTGTCGCTATGACCGTGGTGCCGCTCTTCTGCGCGAAATATCTCAAGCTTGAAAATCCCGAGCATCTGAGCGAGACCGACTCCGGCGAGGCACGAACTCTTAAAGACGAACGAGCCGGCTTCGCGGCGCGATTCAACGCGCAGTTCAATGAGAGTTTTGAAAAGATGTTGACGCTCTATGAATCATGGGTGCAGCAGTCTCTGCGTTATCCGGCAAAAGTTCTGGCCGGTTTTGCGATTGTTTTTGTCGTCAGCCTTGGGCTCTATGACTTCCTTGGGTTTTCTTATTTTCCGCAGACAGATGCGGGCCAATTCGTTATCAACGTGAAGGCTGCATCCGGCACCAAGCTCACTGCCATGGAGCAAGAAGTTGCTCGAGCGGAGGCTTTGATCAAGAACACCGTTAGCCCCAAAGATCTGGGCATGGTGATCGACAATATCGGCGTTGACAATGGCTTCTCTGCTATCTACACACCCAACGCGGCCATGCACACCGGCTTTATTCAAGTGGGCTTGAATCCCGGTCACCGCATCGGCAGCTACGAATACATTGCTCGCATCAAGCGGCGGCTTGCTGAAGAAATGCCGGAATTAACCGCCTATTTCTCAACCGGCAGCCTGGTGGATGCGGTGGTGAATATGGGAGCGCCGGCGCCAATCGATATCCAGATTTCAGGCGCGAATCTTCAGGACGATAACCAGGTGGCGCAGAAGATCGCGAGCAAGCTCCGCCCATCTTCCACCGTCGCCGACGTATTTATTCCCCAGGATCTCGACTATCCCTCACTCCGCATCAACGTGGACCGACTGCACGCAGCCAAAATGGGCCTGACCGAGAGGGAAGTATTAAGCAACGTGATTACGGCATTGAACTCGAATCAGATGATTGCACCCAATCTGTGGATCGATAATAAGAATGGCAACAATTACTTCCTAACCGTGCAATATCCCGCATCGCAAATTCGCACAATTGAGGATCTAAAATCCATTCCCATCCATGCATCTGGTATTACTGCGGCAACGCGGCTGGATATGGTTGCCGATGTAGAACCGATGCTGGCGCCGACTGAGGTAGACCATTACCAGATTCGGCGCAAGCTCGATATCTATGTTCGTCCGTCGAGTGAAGACCTGGGCAGGACGGCAACTTTCGTACAACGCACCGTTGCCGCTCTGACAAACCCGCAAAATATTTCAGTAACGGTACACGGAAGCGCGGAGGAGATGAATGCTTCTTTTAGGAGCTTTGCCATTGGGCTGCTGCTCTCCGTCATCCTGCTCTACCTGGTGCTTGTAGCCCAGTTCCGCTCTTTTATCGATCCCTTCATCATCCTGCTGGCGCTGCCTCCTGCTATCAGCGGAGTGTTGCTCACCTTGGTGCTCACCGGCACGACATTGAACGTAATGTCTTTGATGGGTATAGTCATGCTCGCCGGCATCGCCATGTCCAACAGCATCCTGATCGTCGAATTTGCTCATCGCCTGATAGGCGAGGGCAGGCCGGTTGGGAAAGCGGTGATTGAATCCTGCCGCGTGCGTCTGCGCCCGATTCTCATGACATCTCTGGCTACGGTGATCGGGCTGCTGCCGATGGCACTGAAGCTTGGCGAGGGCAGTGAATCCTACGCCCCCTTGGCGCGCGCCGTAATCGGCGGCCTTATTGCCTCCGTCGCGCTGACTGTGTTTCTGGTTCCAGCCGGATTCTTTTTAGTCTATCGGAACAGAGGCGAAGGGCAGACGGCGTAGGCCGGTAGAAGTCTGGTGCATCGTCGAGTTGGTTAACACCGCAGATCCCTCGATCAGGAGCCTTGGGATTTCCGCGAATGAGTACTCACAGATGGTTATTCCATGCGCAGCGACTCTATGGGATCAACCGACGCTGCTCGCCGGGCGGGAAAATATGAGGCAAGAGCAGCCGCGAGCATAAAGACGGCAGCAGCCAGAGCCGTAACCGGCACATTGACGGGGGCTACCCCATAGAGAAGACTCCTGATCCAATAGCCTGCAAAGACGCTGGCGATTATGCCTCCCGCTAAGCCCGCGAGAACCGGCCGGACCGCTTCGGTCATCGTTAAGACATAAAGGCTGCTGCGAGTTGCTCCGAGGGCAATACGGATGCCAAGCTCCCGTACTCTTCTGGAAACGGAGTAGGAGAGAACGCCGTAGATGCCTAGTACGGCCAGAAAGAGAGCGGCTATGCCGAAGCTGGAGAGAACGAACGCCTGCGAGCGCTCGGGCGCCAGCGATTCGTTGACCTGTTCGTCGAGTGAGCGAACCTGAGGGATATTCGCTTCGGGGTCGTAGCTCCATATCTGATGACGCATGGTCTCCTCAATTGCTGCGGAGTTCTGCGCTGTGCGCACCATGAAGAAGGTGGGATACGGGGGATTATCCCAATAGGGCATATAGACCATAAGGCCGGGCCGCTCCTTCAGAGAGTTGCTGCGCGTGTCGGCGACCACCCCAACCACGGTGTAGGCGCCATTGCCGCCGCGGCGAAACTGGTGGCCGATTGGATCCTGGCCCGGCCAGACTGTGTTTGCGGTGTGCTCAGAGATCAGGGCCGATTTCAGGGTGCGATCGGCGTCAGTGAGCAGTCGTCCTCTCAGCAGAGGGATGCGCATGGTGGAGAGATAGTCGGGGCTGATCCAGCGATAGTTTGAGATTTTGTAATCACTGTTCGGCCCGTCGGTGCGGATGACGCCATCGAGCCAAGTTTCGCCGGTAAGCGGCATGGCGCTGACCAAACCGGCGGACTGAACACCCGGGAGCGCGCGCAGGCGGCGGAGGATTTCGTCATCGAAGGAGATGCGGCTGCCGGGCTTGTTGTAGCGATGTCCATCGACGTCGACCTCGGCGCTGAAGACTTGTCCGGTGGCGAAGCCACGATGCTCGTCGAGGAGGTGAAGCAGGCTTTGATCGAGGAGGCCCATGACCATGAGGAGAGCGGTGGCGGCGAAGACTTCGGTTCCGATGAGCCAAGAATGGGTGCGGGTTGAGTTCTGTTCGCCGGCGGCGCGACTGCCACTCTGCTGCAACGCTGCCTGGGGATTGACGTGGAGAGCTTTGAGCGCGGGCAGGACTCCAAAGGCAATTCCAGTGAGGGCGGAGACCGCGATTGCGAAACTCATTACTCCAAAATTTATGCTCACTTCGTCGAGACGTGGCAGATCGACCGGGGCGTGGTGCAGGAAGAAGCGTATGGCCAATTGCGCGAGCAGGATTCCGGCAATGCCGCCACCAGCGGCGAGCAGGAGGCTTTCGTAAAGAGCGGCCGATACCAGGCGGAAGGGCGTAGCGCCGAGGGCTGTGCGGACTGACAACTCCCTTTCGCGGCTGATCGCTCGCGCAAGTTGCAGATTTGCCAGATTCACACAGGCAATGAGCAGGACTGCGCCGACCGAGGCCAGAAGGAGCCAGAGCATGGTCCTGACGGAGCCGACCACTGCTTCGCGCAGAGGCTGGAGGTAGGCACGCAGTTCGTCCGGCTCGACTTTTGTCTTCGCGGCTGCGGCATAGTCCTGGAGGATGGCTGCGTCGATGGTATTGAGCTGGTTCGTCGCCTGTTGCAGGGAGATGCCGTCCTTCAGACGGCCGAGGGCGATGAAATTGAAATCTCCCTCGAACGACTCCTGATTCTGATCGACGACGAGTGGAACAAAGACACCGATTGTAGGCCATGAGCCATGCTCGCTTCGCCGTGAGCTGAGAACGTTGCCCTTGGGAAAGTGAAAGCTCTCGGGAAGCACACCGACGATCTGCAAGGGAGTTCCGTTGAGGCGAAGGCTTTTACCCAGCACATTCGGATCGGCGGCGAAGGTGCGTTGCCAGAGATCATGAGTGATGATGGCGACATGATCGTGGCCGGTTGTGCCTTCCTCAGGAAGGAATGCTCGTCCTAGTTCGGGCTGCACACCAAGGACGGAGAAGAGATTGGTGTAGGCGAGAACGACGCCAACGATGCGAGGATGTTCGTTGGCCTGAGCGACTCCAGCCGTACCTTGCCGGAGGAGGGTGATATCGGAGAAGGAAGTGGCACGTTGTTTCCAATACTGCTCGTGGCGGGCGTTGGCTTCGACATATGGCTTGTCCGCTCCGAGATATTTCACCTCTTCCCAAATGGCGACGAGACGGCCCGATCTTTGATAAGGGAGCGGCCGCAATAGGACCGAGTAAACAAGGCTGAAAACTGCGGTGGTTGCGCCTATTCCCAGGGCCAGGATGAGGATCGCCGTAACGGTAAACCCCGGCCGTTTACGCAATTGGCGCATTGCGTAGCGCAGATCTTGAAGCATGGTCCGCATGGAAGCCTCCAAAATGCACGACGAGTTGCTCTCTTGGAATGCAGTTTTCTAACCATATTATCTTGCGTCCAGGCGGTGCATTTGCAAGGGAATATGCTCATCAAGTCGCCACCTGAAATACAGCCGTTGTCCGCAATCGGAAATCGTTGTCCATAAGCGAACAGACCTGAATCCATATCCGCTCCGAGGAGATTCTGGTTCGCATGTAACGAATGTTCGATCAACTGCCTGAGAAGTCGCATTACCGGCAACATCAATCGAGCTGCCTGCCGTTCAAGAGGGCAGCCCTAAACCGCAGCCTTCGACTTCAGCTTCGTCCAGCCAAGAGACAACTTCGACAAGCCCAGCAGGCTAGGCATACCACATCATCGTGCGTCGACCAAAGCTGAGGAAAGATCGGAGTTCCACTTGGTTAACGCATGTCTTTGGTCTGCAAGTGCTAAGTACGTTCAGGGAGCCTTGTCCCTGGCAACGACCGGCGGTTGAAATATCTACCGCGGGGCAACTTCTTCGAGCAGAGCGGCGCTGCCTCCGTAGAGCTTGACCGTGGAGTGAGGCGATTCGAGCCGTACGTTTCCGTTGTTGTCCGCGTCCATCGACAGGCGAACGAAGCCGTAGACGCCGCAAGCATCGGCGGAGAAGATACCGACCGGTTGCTCAGTCTGAGATCCGTCGCAGTGCACGCCGCCGGACCGGCCGGATGCGTCGGCAGGCAACAAGCGTGCAAAGGCTCCTTGCTTGTGAATATAGCCAACGATATCTTGATCGTCGGGGGACATCACCCGCTCGCCGATAGGGGAGTAGTTATCGCCGCCGACCAGGATCATAGTGCCAAGATGATCTGTATCATCGTAGGATTGCGGTCTGCTGGCCTCTGATGCTGCGTCCCGGTTCGCCAGCGCACGTACAAATACATTCAGTTCCGCGCTCCGGCCATTTACAGTCACTTTGTCGAAATGGATGGAGAGATACGAGGGCTGTTGAACCGCGTAATGAACGGGATTGAAGTGGAAGGGACGTGCGTCGACAACATGGCCCGTAAGCACCGTGCCCTTGGGTAATTCGCCGCCCGGCAGCGGAACAGCCTCGATGGTTTTGGCCAGGATAGTATCGCCTGGTTTCACATGCGCCGCATCGATCGTGTGCTCGAAAACGACGGGGAATGTAGTCGCGCCGGGCAGCTCTATCGTATCGCCCGGCTGCGCGCCGGCTGTCAACCCGGAGATGCCCAGGGAGAGCACGATTGTGAAGATATTTAACCTGAAATGTCGAGCCATGCGAGAAATCCTCCGCGGCGATTGCCAACCTACGGAATGGATTTGAGCATGCGTAATCCTTACAGAATTCTGATCTTTTCCTGACATTTCGATACTCGGCTTTTTCGGGCGGGGTTCCACGTTACATTGCAATCAGGGGTGGATCAGGGGTTTACATACCTAGGTGATCTATGCAGATACTCGTTGTCGAAGACGAAAGGAAGCTGGCCGGCGCCATCGCGGAGGGGCTGGAGGGGGATGGCTATGAAGTCACTATTGTGCATACAGGCGAACGCGCGTTCCAATGCATTCGCAACGGCCAGTTCGATCTCGTACTGCTTGACGTAATGCTGCCTCAGTGGAATGGATTTGAAACCTTGCGCAATGTGCGTCGCTCCGGCTTTAGGCTTCCGGTATTGATGCTCACTTCCAGAGATTCAATCGAGGATCGCGTGCTCGGCCTGGATGCGGGCGCGGATGATTATCTGGTAAAGCCTTTTGCGTTTCCGGAGTTGTTGGCGCGCATACGCGCATTGATTCGCCGAGGTCAACCGGGAACTGCGTCCTGCCTGCAGATTGCCGATTTGAAGATGGACCTTGCCGGCCGTACCGCGATTCGAGGCAACCAGGAGATTGAGCTGACAAGCCGGGAGTTCGATCTGTTGGAATATTTGTTAGTCAATCGAGGCAGTGTTGTTTCCCGCGAAATGCTGGCGCGCAATGTCTGGAAGCAAATGGCGCGTTATAACTCGCTGGACAATGTGATCGACGTGCAGGTGGCGCGGGTGCGCCGCAAGGTCGACGACCCGTTTGAGAAAAAATTATTGCATACGGTTCGCGGCGTTGGCTTTGTTTTGCGGGAAGAAGAGTAGGATGATTCTCCGGCCAAGGAATGTGCGCAACCGGCTTACGCTCTGGTATGTATGCGTGGTTGCACTCGTTCTGCTGCTCTATATCTTTGCCGCGAGCGTTCTCGAGCTTTGGCAACTTCACAATCAGCTCTACCATGCTGAAGTTCAGGATATGGAGACGGTCGAAGGCCTGCTTTACTTCAAGCCGGACGGAAGCATCTCTCTCGACGAGGCGTACCACAATCACCCCCGATCATTACTGCTGCTGGATCGCTTGATGGAAGTGCTCACCCCGGAGGGCCAGATACTTTATCGCAATCAAAGGTTGGGAAGTCGCCTTCTGGGAGGAAAACCAAAGCCGAGTGAAGGCGTGACAAGTTATGAGCGGCGGACCACGCGACTCAAAGACGGCACCCGCGTGCTTCTCATCAGCCACTGGCATTCGCTCGATGGTAAGCCTCTGCTGATAAGAATTGCCTACGGCACCGGCCCCCTGGTGGGTACGCTAGGCGAATCCGTTGCGATCCTGCTGCTTGCCATGCCGGTGGCTCTGTTTTTTGCCGGCTTTGCAGGTTACAGAATGGTCGGTAAGGCCCTCAAGCCTTTGGGTGAAATGGTGGAGCGCACGGAGAGAATTACCGCGGCGCGTCTGGATGAGCGGCTTCCAATCGATAATCCGGATGACGAACTTGGTCAACTGGCAGGTGTGCTGAATGGCTTGCTCCAGCGCCTTGAAGACTCCTTTGCGCATCTTGAGCGCTTTACATCGGATGCGTCGCACGAGCTGCGTACGCTCCTGACATCGATGCGCAGCGTAGGAGAGGTAGCTCTACAGAGAGAACAAACGCGGGAGCAATATCGCGATGTGATTGGCAGCATGCTGGAAGAGGTCACGCGGTTGACCCGCATGGTGGAGGCGCTGTTGGCGATAGCGAAAGCGGAAGCCGGGCAGGTTGAGCCCCAAATCAGCGTTTTTCCATTGATGGATTTGGCAACCGAAGTTGCGGGTCTGTTAGGCGTTCTCGCGGAAGACAAACGGCAGCTAGTCAGCGTGACAGGGGACCCTCATCTGCTGGTAGCAGCGGACCACGTTATTTTGCAGCGGGCGGTTGTGAACGTGGTCGAGAACGCCATTAAATACTCGCCGCAAGGCAGTAATCTGTACATGACGATTCAGCCGGCGGCGCACGGTGAAGGTGCAGGCTGGATTGAGCTTGCCATAGAGGATGAAGGGCCGGGAATTCCCGAAGACTTGCGCAGCAGAGTCTTTGAACGGTTCTTCCGATTCGAAGCGCCTGGCTCCCGCGAGGCCGGCGGAACCGGCCTGGGTCTTGCCATCACAAAATGGGCTGTTGCAGTCAACGGCGGCAAGATTCAGTTACGCGCCGGGCGCAAAGGAGGATGCCTCTTCTCCCTCCAGTTCCCCCAAGCGCGCATAGGAGCTTACTTGAATGGAGACGACGCCCAAATCGAGAGGGATCAACTAAAAGATACACTAGGTGGGCTGCCCAAACTGGCCATAAAACCGTTACTGCATCCGAATCCGCTGCGGTGATGCGGAAGATGCAGGAGCCATCCGCTCCGAGGAGATTCTGGTTGGCATGAAACGAATGTTCAGAAACGGATTGAGAGATACGAGGGCTGTTGAACCGCATAATGGACGGGATTGAAATGGAAGTGACGTGCGTCGACGACGTGGCCCGTAAGCACCGTGCCTTTATGTGATTCGCCGCCGCGGCGCCCGCGGCCGCCATGTAAACGAGGTCGCGAAAGCTATCGTGCGAGTAGTAGACCTGCTCTTTACGGAGCGCCATCGCTGCCGAGTGGCTGGATACTCGGAAATAGAAGCGCTGCTTCCGCCCAGCTCGTCGTCCGCCACTAACCTGGATGCGCTTTCACTACTGGTCGAATACAGCCAAAGCGACTCTGGCAACCTGTTCCAGGGCACGGCGGTCTGATTTAAGTCTAGCCATCGCTCGCATCCCTTGAATGGTGGCGACGAAGAACCGCGCCAGTGCCGCCGGATCTTGCGCGGAAGACAATTCGCCGCCGGCTTGTGCACGCCGCAGTGCCTGGGTAAAAATCGATTCAACTTCTGCTTGATTGCTGCGCAAAAAGTCGGTGACGACCGCATCTCCAGCAGCACGTTCCATATTCGCGCTAAGGAGCAAACAACCACGCGCATGCTGCGCTCTGGATTCCCGACTGAGACCAAAAAGAAGCTGCGAGAAGCCATCTTTCACGGTTGGAGCAGAGCTGAACAACCGGCGCATGGAACCATTGGTTTCATTCCGATAGTGCGCCAGAGCCTTCAGGTACAAGGCGCGTTTGTCGCCGAAAGTGTCGTAAAGACTCTGCTTGGCGATCCCCATTTCATGTAACAAGGCGCCCAGCGACGCGTTCTCGTAACCTAAACGCCAGAACACGTCCATGGCTGCGGACAGCGCCTGTTCGGGGTCAAATTCCTTGCTTCTGGCCATATTCTGATTTCAGTCTACTGTAAGAGATTGACGGGTCCTATTCCAGACTGTATAGTCTGGAATGCGTCGAGGCAGACGATTCAACTCTCGCAAGGCGTTGTCGTTCGCGTGTCTCTCGTAAGGAGCCTTTTATGAAACGTGCTTTGAAACTTTTTCGGATGGTGGCCGTCTTTGCCCCGCTCTTTCTCTCCGTCACGCTCTCTTCAAGGGCTTCCGGTCAAGCCGTAGATCAAGCGATCGCCTCGCCTACCGCGGAAATCGATGGCGTCCAGCTGCATTACCTGACGGCTGGCCATGGTCCGTCGCTCATACTGTTGCACGGCTACGCGGAGACCTCGCGGATGTGGAAACCCATCATCCCTCTCCTCGCCCAGCGCTTCACCGTCATCGCGCCGGACCTGCCCGGCATCGGCGACTCGGACATTCCCGCCGGCGGTCTGGACATGAAAAGTGCCGCCATCCGCATTCATGACCTTGCAAAGTCGCTCGGCGTACAGCATGCGGAGGTCGTCGGACACGACATCGGCCTTATGGTTGCCTATGCCTACGCTGCCCAGTTCCCGTCCGAGGTGTCAAAGCTCGTCCTGATGGATGCGTTTCTCCCCGGCGTCGCCGGCTGGGAGGCAATCTACAACAATCCGGCTATCTGGCATTTCCGCTTCAATGGGCCAACTCCCGAAGCCCTGGTCAAGGCTCGCGAACGCATCTACTTTGATTATTTTTGGAATGATTTTGCCGCCGACAAAACTCGTTCTATTCCGGAAGCGGATCGCGAAGCCTACGCGGCGGCTTACGCGCGGCCTGGACGCATGCACGCGGGATGGGCCTACTTCGTCTCCTTTCAGCAACCAGCCAAGGATTTCACGCAGCTCTCTCAGATCAAGCTGACCATGCCGGTGCTGACCATCGGCGGCGATAAATCACTCGGAGAGCCGTTGGGTCAGCAAGCCAAGTTGATCGCGACAGACGTCACGATCATTGTACTGAAAGACACCGGCCACTGGATCCTTGAGGAGCGGCCGAAAGAGACTACGGAAGCGCTGCAAAAGTTTCTCTGACGCTCGCGATGGCTGACGACGCGATTTCTTCAATCATCGAAACGAAAGGACCACTTCGTGTTCATCCAATCTACAGGCAAGAAATTTTTGATCGCGTTCACGTTTGCGGCGGTTTCTGCTGCCATAGCTCAATCGCTTCCTGAGATGCGCATGAGGCCGGCGGAAATCCGGACCAGCGCGCTCGACAATAACCAGATTGGGAGTTCCGGTCTCCCAGGGGTTGATACAAAGGTTGTCTTCGGCGATCCTTCAAAGGCGGGCTTCTACACGATCTTGTTGTTCGTGCCGGCTCACACCACGATCCAGGCACATTCGCACCGCGATGATCGAATGGCAACTGTCGTCTCGGAGAATGGCGCATAGGCCACGGCACTCGTTTCAATGCGAAGTCGCTGAAGACGCTGCCGCCCGGAAGCGTGTATTCGGAACCAGGAGGAGACAATCATTTCGCCCAGACTGTCGCCGGGCCTGTGATCGTCGAAATTTCCGGCTACGGGCCAACCGACACGCGCTACTTCGACCCGGCGAACGATCCCAAGCAGCGAAAGAAGAAATGATTGGTCGTGCTGCCACTTAGGATTAAGCGCACCATTGAACTGGCCAACGCATAAGACTCGGTCACGCCCCGCACGACAGGCCGAAACCAAATCCGACCCATATATGATCGAGATTTTCCCGGCCTTGCTCAGCGATCTGCATAACCTAATTCACAATAAGTGGTATCTAAAATGTCCATGAGACCGCCGTGCGACGAAGCCGTAGTTCGGTCGGGGAATGCCGAAGCTCCGTGCGCGGCAAAAGCGAGAACATGGATACTCGCCGCGACCATTATCGGTTCCAGCATGGCCTTCATCGACAGCACCGTCGTCAACATCGCCCTGCCTGCGCTCCAAACCAGCTTTCACGCAACGTTAGCGAATGTGCAATGGGTGGTCGAGTCTTACGGACTGTTCCTGGGGGCCTTGATCCTCATCGGCGGTTCGCTCGGCGACTTGTTTGGGCGCCGCTCAATGTTCTTGCTGGGTATAGCGGTTTTCGCCGTGGCTTCCGTGGCTTGCGGATTTGCCCCGAACATTCACCTTCTGATCATTGCGAGGAGCATTCAAGGTGTCGGGGCCGCGCTCCTCGTGCCCGGCAGCCTGGCGATCATCAGCGCATCCTTTGACGAGAAAAGCCGCGGCCAGGCGATCGGCGCCTGGTCTGGCTTTACGGCCATCACAACCGCCGTCGGGCCAGTTCTCGGCGGCTGGCTGGTTCAGCATGCTTCCTGGCGCTGGGTATTTTTTATCAATCTCCCGCTTGCGGCAGCCGTTATCGTCCTTTCGCTTTGGTATGTTCCCGAAAGCCGCAACGCAGATGGAGGCCATATCGACTGGCTGGGGGCTCTTGCCGTTACCTTCGGATTAGGAGGCTTGGTTATCGGGTTCATTGAATCGGCGAATATAGGTTGGGGAAATCCTCTGGTGTTTGTCAGCTTGATTGTGGGCTGCGGCTGTCTCATTCTGTTCCTGTTCCTGGAAGCCCGCATAGCTTCCCCGATGGTTCCGCTGAAGTTATTCGCATCTTCCAGCTTTAGCGGCGCCAACCTGCTCACGTTGTTTCTGTATGCCGCTATTGGAATTTTCTTCTTCTTGTTTCCATTGAATCTGATCCAGGTCCAAGGGTATTCCGCAACCGCTACGGGCGCCGCGGTGCTGCCTCTCATTCTTCTGATCTTCTCTCTTTCCCGCTGGTCCGGAGGTCTCGTGGCGCGTTACGGCTCAAGACTTCCGTTGCTGGTCGGCCCGCTCGTTGCTGCGCTTGGGTTTGTCCTCTTCGCTGTGCCCTCGATCGGCGGCAGCTATTGGAAGTCATTTTTTCCCGCGGTGGTTATTCTTGGTCTCGGCATGGCAATTACTGTCGCTCCTCTCACCACGGTTGTGATGGATTCAGTGGGCCAGGACCGTATCGGGGCGGCGTCTGGAATTAACAATGCGGTTGCGCGCGTCGCGGGCGTTCTAGCGATTGCAGTCCTTGGGATTGTGATGGTGAACGCCTTTGGTTCTCGCCTGAACCACAGCCTGGCTCACCTTTCGCTGACGCCCGGCGTTCTGAAGACGGTCGAGTCGGGAGAAATCAAGCTCGCCGGCTTGCCGGTACCGGCCGGCCTCAATCCTGCTACAACGGCTGTTATCAAGGAATCGATTGAGGAAGCATTTGTTTCTGGATTCCGAATCGTGATGTTGATTTGCGCAGGCCTGTCTGTAGCCAGTTCTGCGGTTGCGTGGCTTATGATTCCGCAGGGCGCACCCGATATTTATTGACTCCGTTGCGTCAATGGCCAAAGAAGCGGCAATGTCTCGATCGGCATTTTCGGAGCGCTTTGTTGCGTTGGTGAGAAAAACGCCGATGCAGTTCCTTGCCGGGTTACGCATGGGCCTGGCGCGCGAAATCATGATGACAGAGCAGTCTGTGACCATCGCCGAACTGTCTGCCCGAATCGGTTACAACTCCGAGGCTTCGTTCTCTCGCGCTTTCAAGAGAGCCCATGGGTCACACCCGGCGAAGCGCGACGTTCTCTATCAGACCAGCTGTCAAGGGCGGAGAACAGGACGGATGCATAGGAGCTTACCTTGAGTGGAGACAACTCCCAAATCGACAGCAATCAATTAAAATACACCTAGGCCCGCTGCCCAAACTGGTCATAAAACCGTTACTGCAGGCTGGAAGGTCCACAGAATTGCAAAGAATTGTCCGCTGTGCCGCATCGTAGTTCGTTCAGCGCAGCATGTAGGGTCCAACTCAGCAGCGCCCGTCTGCAACTAATATATGGGCCAAGCGCCTGTTACGGGAGGACGCGCTATTGCGCCTGTGCAACCGGCGCTGGATGTATGATCCTCGGGGGGCTCACGGTCAAGCCTCCCGAACCTGGAACGGAGTCCCGGAAAAAATGCGCACGCCCACTCTATCGAGGCTGCACTCCCTTGGCTGGCCTTCAATCGCATGAGATTAACCACAGATGCTAGAGGTGTTTTTTTATTCATCCTGTCGCTGCTTAAGAACCCCTTGGCGGTGGGAGCCCTTGTTCCCAGTTCTCCTCAACTTTCAAGGCTGATCGCTTCTCAGGTGGGTTGGGGCAGTTCTCACGTTCTCGAGGTCGGTGCGGGCACCGGATCCATTACCGAGGCGCTGCTCAGCCATGGTCTGCCGGCAAGCCGGCTATTGGTCATAGAGCGCGACCCGGCGCTTGTTGCTCATCTCCGCGAACGTTTTCCCGACATCCGAATTCGCTGCGGTGATGCGGAAGATGCAGGAGCTATCCTCTCCGAGGAGGGGATAGCCCAAGTGCAGACTCTCATTTCCAGTTTGCCCATTCGCAATTTCAACGATGGCGACCGGATCGCGATTGTGCGGGGAATGATGGAAGCGCTGGCCGCGGATGGTCAACTGATCCAGTTTACCTACGCGGTAAATTGTCCTTTTCCCACGGCTCCGCTCGGGTTACATGCCGAACGCCTCGGCCGCGTCTGGATGAATATCCCGCCTGCCGTTGTATGGAAGTTCACGCGGCGCCGCTACGCTCTCTCCTGAAGTTAAGCCTGTCTCAGTCCTGGCCCAGGCAGTAACCGCTCTCACATGCGACGCCAGCTCATGTCCACTTTAACGGGAATTTCGTTTTTGATAGGCATGGTCAGAAACGATGGCCGGTCGATCTTGAAATCGGAACACGTTGCCGGAATTGTTCCCGATATCCGCACCTCATTGCCTTCAGTCAGCCTTTGGAATGGCACATGTTTATAGTTTGCCGTTTGGCCGGCAAACTGGACCTCCAGATCGGCATAGATGGTTGGGGAGGTGGTTGCTGATTCAGGAAACCGGGTCCGTACGATCACCATGGGAAATTGTCCACCCCGTGTTGCCTCCAGCATGTGAAGATCCCGGTTGCTGTCTCCGGAATCAAATGACTTCACCGGCACTGCGATGAGGAAATCGCATTGTCCGAGGTGGCAAACGCCCTTGCCTTTTGCGGCGTGACTGACTCCGTCAACCTCGTGCATGGGATGGGACATGTGGTAGGTGAGGGTAGATTGTTGCAAGACCCATTGGGTGTCGGCTTGCGCAAAGATGGGGAGTGCGGCAAGCAAAAAGGCAATCAGGATTTTCTTGTTCATCGCCCCTCCCAAAATTTCCAATGAATCGGCCACGATACAGCGACAATCGAGGCGCCATATGCCGCGGCCGTCACATACGCAGCTGTGCCATGGGCCGAGGCGATGCCATGGACCTTTTCTCCGGCATTCTCCTGCTTGTAAGCCATGATCCCCAGCACCGGTGTCAGGATCATCCCCGGACCATGCACCCACTCCAGATCCCTGTGCAGGCGTATGGCCCCCTTGGGTTTAACTCCCTGGACTTGCGGCGCGAAGATTGCGTAATAAGCCGTCGTGAAATATAGGCCCGTGGTCAGGCCGCCTAGAGCGATATGGAAGTCGAGATTGGCCTGCGTCGGTTCCGTAATTGTCTGCCCATTTTTTCCCTTGGCCTTGGCCTGCGGTCCGGTAATCAGCGTCGCAACCATAGGAACCGCGGTGATCAAACCGAGCGTTTGATGAACCTTGAGCATGTGCGTCCGCCGATTGAGCAGAGCCTGTTCCTGTGCGCTGCCCTTGGTCTGAGTCGAAGGGAAGCCCAAGTCCTGCAATGAAGGGGCCGCTGGGGAGCTGGAAGGAGCATTTGGCAGATTGGGGGTAGGCGCCCCCGGGAGTTTATTCCCTGGAATTTCCTGCTGCCCCGAGACGGCATTCAAGGTAAGATTCATCCTCTGCTGCTTGGCCGCGACAATGGCGACTCTAGCCTCTTTCGCGCCAAACCCTTTCGCTGAGGCCGAAACCGTATAGTCTCCCGGCGCGAGGTTAGGCAGGTTATAGAGCCCGTCCGAGTCGGTCTCGGTTTCGACCGATTGTCCGGTCTCTACATTTTTGGCTGAGATCGTGGCGTTCGCTACCGCTTTGCCCGCGGGGTCCGTGATCGCGCCAGATAGTCCCGCGGCCTGTCCCCATAACAGGTTCGGGATTAGAAAAGAAAGCGCCAGAAGCCCTACTCCAAAGACGATTTTTGCCTCTTTCACTCTCATTGGAGACTCCCATCGTTAAATGCCAGAATGTTGGATCTTTTTACCAGATCGTGCGGCAGATGTTCATTGATCAGTCTTAATGTACTAAGAGATGATGTCAAGCGGCCTCGCTCTTTTATGAAGCGCGAAGATGAGGGTAAAGCGGCTGACAATGCCGCAAGGCACGCTGGAGCGATTTCTTCGGATCGCTCCGTCTTCTGTGCGGAGATTTTTAATTAGGCGTGTGCCGGATAGATCAAGATTGGCCGCAGCGCGCGTTTATGGTAAAGCTTCTACGCGCGAGCGCAGAGGCCCAAGCATGCACCGTGCGCATTTTCATGCCGGACTAAAGCGCTTCCCACCTGGCGCTCCTGCTGAAGCTTGCGCCGTATCTACTCCAGAAGGGCTGCTGGCAAGAATGTTCGATTTCCCCCCGCGCTAAATCGCGAAGAGTGTAAGCGGTGGACACGCGCTGGCTGCAATGCAGGCAGATGCTCTCCACCTTGCCATTTGGACTATAACTGTGTTGGAAATCAGGAGCTGACTGATCCAGACCTGTCATGGGGACCTCCATCGTGGATCGTTTCGCTTTGTCTCAGCTAAATTAGCCCTTAGGTAAGACCAGACGCAACACAGAAGAGTGTGTTTATGGTTACTTTGGTTCCATACCCATTCAAGGTACCCAAATGAAGTTCATATTGCAACGCCGGCAGAAGAGCCGGGCGTCCTATGGCGCCGTTTTTGGAGTTATTTAGGAAGGGAATCGCCCTTTTCGTCCTGATAGGGTGTTTGCTTTCTACTAATTTCTACTAATACGGGCCGGGATGTGAATCGACGGTGGCCCCTCCCGTATTCTAATTTCACGGCGCCGACCTTTCGGCCAAAGGATAATCGTGCAATATAAAACGCTCGGCAACTCCGGCCTGCTCGTCTCTACGCTCTGCTTCGGGACCATGACGTTCTTTGGTGGCGAGGGCTTTTGGAAGGCTATCGGTACGGTCGATCAGGCGGGAGCCGACGAACTCATCAAGGCATCGATCGAGGCCGGCATAAACTTCTTCGATACAGCCGACGTGTATTCCGAAGGTGAGAGCGAAAAGACGCTCGGCCAGTCTCTTAAGAATCTCAAAATCGCCCGCAAGGATGTCGTGCTCGCGACCAAGGTCTTCGCCCGGGTCGGGCCCGGCCGCAACGACGTGGGCGCATCACGCGGACACATCATGGATGCAGTTGACGCCAGCCTCCGTCGCCTGCAGACCGACCACATCGACCTATATCAGATTCACGGCGACGACTCCGTGACCCCGGTTGAGGAGACCCTGCGCGCGCTCGACACGCTGGTCAATCAGGGCAAGGTCCGCTATATCGGCTGTTCCAATTGGCAAGCGTGGAAGATTTCGAAGGCTCTCGGCATCTCCGAGCTTAAGAATCTTGCCCGCTTGGATACCTTGCAGGCCTACTACTCCATTGCCGGCCGCGACCTCGAACGAGAACTCGTTCCTATGCTCGAAGCGGAAAAGACCGGCCTGTTGGTCTGGAGTCCACTGGCCGGGGGGCTGCTCTCCGGCAAGTTCAGCCGTGAAAATCAGAAGCCTGAGGGATCCCGCCGCTCTGAGTTCGACTTTCCCCTGGTGGACAAAGAACGCGCCTGGAACATCCTCGACGTTATGGCTCCCATTGCCAAAGCACATGGCTGCAGCCCGGCGCGAATTTCAATCGCATGGCTGCTTACCAAGCCCGTCGTCACCTCCGTCATCATCGGAGCCAAACGTCTTGAGCAGCTCAAGGACAACCTGGCAGCTGTGGACCTCAAGCTCACAGACGAAGAAATCAAGCAGCTTGACGAGGTGAGCGCCTTACCGCCCGAATATCCGGGCTGGATGGTTTCACGCCAAGGCGCCAACCGTCTATGACTTCGTGAATCGCAAGGGAGAGAAGCCATGTGTTTTTCAGCGACAGCTAATTTTGTCGGCAGCGGAGTTCTGGGAGCGATCGGGGTGGTTACATTGACCAGGGTGAAGCACCGGCGCGAACTGCTCTTTGCGGCGCTGCCTACTCTGTTCGCCGTTCACCAGTTCATCGAAGGGTTTGTCTGGCTGGGCCTGGATGGGATTCTCTCGCCTGCGGTTGCCCATGATATGGGCGCGGCCTTCGTGCTCTATGCCCAGGGACTTCTACCATTTCTCCTGCCGCTCAGCGTGCTTCTGTTTGAACCTGACGTCAGAAGCCGCAGGCGCATGTTGCCGTTCCTCGTGATTGGCGGCGCAACAACGCTCTACATGCTGTGGGGGTTAACGGCATATCCACTGCAGGTGTACGTCCGTGGAAATAGCATTGTGTACGTCAACCAGGCCACTAACCATACATCGGTTGGCGTGTTCTATGTAATCGCAACCTGCGGTTCGCTCTTTTTCTCGAAGGTCACCGACATGGTGATCCTCGGCGCAGCGAACTTGATGATCCTGCTCGCCGTGATGGCAGTCAAGCGGTACGCGTTCACTTCTCTATGGTGTGCATACGCTGCGGCCGCAAGTCTGATTATCCTCGCTTACTTCTGGAGAAGCATTGGAGACCGGCCGTTCCGGTATGCGGAGACGATCTGAGAGAGACCCGCAATTCTCCTGTTTTGAGCGCCTCTTCTGCGCTGTTTCATTCGGTTCGCAGCGCCTCGACCGGGTTGATGGAGGCGGCGCGCTGCGCGGGGATGATGCTGGCGATCAGGGCGCAGAATGCAAGCGCCATGATCGACCCGGCAAGCACCAGAGGATCCCATGCTTCGACCTGATAGAGCTTGGCGGCGATCAGATGCGCGCCGGCGATCGAAACCGGTATGCCCACGATCAACCCGATGAGAATCTGCAAAAAAGCCCCGCGCAGCACCAATCGGATCACGTTGCCTCGATTCGCGCCAAGAGCCATGCGGACGCCAATCTCACTGGTGCGCCGCTCCACCGCATAAGCTGTGACTCCGTAGAGACCGACGGCGGCGAGGACCAGCGCGAGAATGCCGAAGAGTCCGGTCATTTGCGCGACCGCTCGCTGCTGATCGAAATCCGCATCGACTTGCTGCTGCATGGTTTGGATATTGATGATGGTCAAATTGGGATCGACTTCGCTGAAAGCTTTACGGATAACCGCCTCCAGCCCGGCCGGGCTTCCCCGAAGCTGAAGAACGGCGCCGCTTATGTAATGCGTGCGGTGGTCGAGCATCTGCATCAGAGGTAATTTATAGACCGAGTGTTGCGCCAAGGGGGCAAAGAACATGGGCCGCGCAGGACGGCTCGGATCTATATATTTGGCATCGCGCACAATTCCTACGATCTCGAACATGGTATTGTTCTCGACCATATCGAGACCGAAATGTTTGCCAATGGGATCCTGGCCTTTGAAGAACCGTTTGGCAAAGGCTTCATTCACGACGGCTATGTCGCGGGTGTTCGCATTGTCCTGGTCCGTGATGCTGCGGCCTCGCAGGATAGGCTGGCCCATGGTCTCGAGATATCCGGCACTGACCCGGTCCCAGGACGCGCCCGCATCCTCTTCCATCTGAGGTACTCCATGCCCCTCAGGAACAATGAGCTCGCCCCAGTTATCGATAAAAGGCGTGTAGAGCGCAAGAGCGGCGCGCTCCACTCCGGGAATGCGAGAGAGGCGATCCTGTAGCTCGCGATAGAGCGCGTCGAGCTGGGCCTCGGAGTAGCTGGCCGGAGGACCGCTCATGACGATGCTCAGCCGGTCGTCGATGGCAAAGCCAAAGCTCTGATGCTCAAGATTACGCAGGCTGCGCGTGAGCAAACCCGCCCCGGCGAGCAGGACGATGGAAAGCGTAGCCTGGACTATGACGAGTATTTTTTGTGGCAGGGTGGCGCTGTCACGGGTGCTGCGGTTGGTTCCGCGCAAAGCATCGGCTGGATCGGCATGCGAGCTGAACCATGCCGGTACAGTGCCGAAAAGCACCGCGGTGAGCACAGACAAGCCAAAAGCGAATCCCAGCACAGGCAGCGACGGTGCGGCATCGATGGGAACATAGTGGGCGCTGTGGAAGACGAGGGCGACAATGAGCCTGACGCCAAGATAGGCTACGGCTACTCCGGCCACGCCTCCCAGCACAGAGAGCACTACGCTGTCGGTGAACGACTGGCGAATAAGGCGCTTGCGCGAGGCCCCAAGAGCCAATCGTATGGCGGTTTGCGGACGGCGTGCAGCGCCGCGGGCCAGCAGGAGGTTAGCGATATTGGCGCAGGCGATGAGCAGCACCAGACAACAGACGGTGAGCAGAATACGCAGGCTATCACCATAGCCCTCCTTCATGGCGCCCACGCCCGCGCCGCCGGGGACGATTCTGATGTTCTGCTTAGGAAGTGCTTTTCGGATCAGAGGGAGAAATTCCCCTGGCCACCCGCTGTCGTGTTCCATCCATTGCCGCATTAGGCCGGTAAGCCGCGGCGCTATACCGGCTGTGCCGGCGCCAGGTTTCAGCCTGCCGATGACTCGCAACCATGCCGAGACCGACTGCCTAAGCAGAGAATTCTGCGCATTCACCATTGGCTCCTGCTGCAAAGGCAGCCAAAGTTCGGGCGGGTCGCTGCGCAGCGTTTCGCCAAAGAAGCCCGGAGCTGCAATACCGATGATGGTGAAAGGATGGCCTTCGATGACGAAGGTCGAGCCGATGACCGATGGGTCGGAACCGTACTGCTGCTGCCAGGCGCGATAGCTGAGCATCGCTACAGGCGGAGCGGATGCCCGGTCGTCGGTGGGAGTAATGGCGCGCCCGGCGAAGGCGCCGATGCCGAAGGTTGAAAAGTAGTTTCCAGTGACGAATTCGCTACGCAGAGGCTTTGCAATGCGGTCGCTTTGTCCGCGCCGTACGCTGAACCGGCTGCCGGAGGACTGGAAGGCAGCCATTTGCTCGAATTCCGGGGCCGCGGCTTGGAGACGTAAATAGAGCGGGTAGGAGTACATACCCCAATTGCCTTGCGGGCCGCCTTCGACGCAGCAATTATTGCCGTCACCGATCCGGTAAAGAGTCGACGGATCCACCACCGGCAGCGACTTAAGCATCACGGAGTGGATGAGGGAAAAGACAGCAGTGGTCGCGCCGATGCCGAGCGCCAGAGTAATCAGAGCCGTTAAGGTGAAGACAGGGGATAAACTCATTTGCCGGAGAGCATAGAAAACATCCTGCCTCAAAGTTTGCATGCCGCGCCTCTGCAGGCATGTACGGAGGATTGAGGAGCAAGGTTCCTGCAATCGCTGAGGTTTTGCCCAAAATAAGAATCCGCGCGAACGCTGCTAAATTAAAACCAAGCCATGTTCCATCCCACAGATGACCTTCGTATCCAGTCCACCAGAGTTGTTCTTCCTCCTGTTTTTCTTGAAGAAGAGCTGCCGGTTACCGAGCAGGCTTCCGCAACCGTTTTTCGGGCGAGAAATGAGATTGTCAATATTCTGCGAGGCGGCGATCCCCGCCTGGTTGTTGTTGCCGGTCCTTGCTCCGTTCACGACACCAAAGCGGCGCGGGAATATGCGGGTCTGCTGAAGAACGCCATCGACGAGTTCTCGAAGGAACTGCACATTATCATGCGCGTTTACTTCGAAAAACCGCGCACCACCCTCGGCTGGAAGGGACTGATCAACGACCCGTATCTCGACCAGTCATTCCGGATTAACGATGGATTGAGGCTGGCGCGGCATCTGCTGTTGGACCTCGCAGCAATGGGGGTTCCCGCGGGGACCGAGTTTCTCGACATGATTTCGCCGCAGTACGTTGCTTCCCTGGTAAGCTGGGGAGCAATCGGCGCTCGCACCACGGAGAGCCAGATACACCGCCAGCTTTCCTCGGGACTTTCGTGCCCGGTCGGCTTCAAAAACGGAACTTCAGGCAACGTGCAAATTGCGATTGAGGCAATTGTTTCAGCCGCCAATCCGCATACATTTCTCGGGCATTCAAAAACTGGGCAATCGGCGATCCTGTTCACGGCGGGCAATCCGGACTGTCATATCATCCTGCGCGGCGGCAGAGAGACGACGAATTACGATGCCGCCTCTGTATCCCGGACGGCGGAACAGATGGAAAGCGCCGGTCTTCCGCCGCGCATAATGATCGATTGCAGCCACGCCAACAGCAACAAGGACTACACCCGCCAACACATCGTGTGTAGCAATGTCGCCGCGCAACTGGCCGCAGGAGAGCGTCGCATCTTTGGCGTGATGATCGAGAGCAATCTGGTCGCGGGCGCACAGACATTCGCGCCAGGCAAGCCATTGGTGTACGGCCAGAGCATCACCGATGGCTGCATCGATTGGGACGAGACACATGCACTGCTGGTGGAACTCGCCGCAGCGGTTCGCTCAGCCCGGCGCTGAAGACTGAGTCGCATTCCTCTCCGTGCCCTTGGAGTAGAAGAAGAAAGTTCGTGCCTACTCGGCGGCTGCCTTTTGTTCCTGGTAATGCTCGATATGGTCGTAGATGGAATCCGGAAATTTCAAATTACGGTAGAGATTGCCGCAATCCGGATCCTCCGTGTTCGGCAGAATTGGAAAATTCTGTTGAGCCTGCCACTCCAGAATTCGCTCGCGCTTCGGAGGATTGTAATCGCGTTCCTCTACCTGTCGCAGCAGTGCAACCGCTGCCGCCTCATCGAACTCCGGATCTCGCGTCAGCCACGCCTTGACTTCATCATGGGGGATAAAATGTCGCGCCACCATGGCAAAGACCAGACGCCCGTAATGGCCTATATCCTTCCCCGCCTGAAGTGAGTCGAGCAGATGCGCCATCATCGAGTCCTTGCGGAGCTCCTCTTCGCCGCCCTCAACTATTCGTTTCCCGTGGCCGGCCGTGGGCGATGCTTGAGCATGCTCATCGATTTGCGCTTGCCCCTTCATCCGGGCCAATTCCGCCTCCGCACGCTCGGCCCGTTCCGTCGCTGCCTGCAATGCATCGTTCGTCACGACTTCCCGTTCTTCACCCTCGTTCAAAACGTTTTCCCGCTCTGCCATGCCTGTTCTCCTACGCTTTTTGTTCTCCCTTGAGAAGATGATCTCCACCCTTGTTGCGTTGCCCGCCTTGGGCGGTCTTACGTAATTGGCGAAATACAGGCGCTTGAATTCACCAGGTAAAGCCTCCAGATGGAGGCGGCCAGCTTTGGCTGAGTTGCCGAAGCAGAACGATGCGCCCCAGATGGTAGGAATTATGAGCAGCTAAGCTTTCGAGTTGTTCTCGAACCGACATCGTTCGCACCGGAACCCCTGGCCGGGAGGGACAACGAATCATCAGCTCGAGTTTCTTCGCATCGTGGGTGATGGCTGCCGCTCTCTGAGCGCCCTCAAGGAAGCGTTGGCGGAGCTGATCCCAGCTTTCCAGAGCAGCCTCTGTACCAGCCGGAAAACCAGAAGACGGCTGAGCCGGAAAAGGCGTTTCCAGGCCGTCGATCCAGTCCAATGTGATTTGCTGCCAAAAAGCAAGATGCCAGAGCTCTTGATAGATCGTATGCGGCGCACCGGCAATATCTCGATAAACGATATCCGTTGCCAGACCTTCCAGGATATGCGCCGGGGGCGCTGCCGCGCTGTCTCCTATAAGAGCCCGTTCCAGTTCATTCATCGTATCCTCACACTTGGCTTCGATGTGCTTGCCATGCACCCGATGATAATTGGCTAAGATCGGCCGAAATTCCAGGCACTTGAATTCTTATTCGCGCCGCTTCTATAGACTCGCCCTCTTAAAGCATTTTAGGTTTTACTGTGAACTGGTTTATCAGCTATGAGCGCCCGTTCTTCAATGGAACGGCCGCGTCGGAAGCGATTTTCTCGTCTACACCGAAACCAAAATGCTCTAATCCGGATCTCTTGCCGGCGCATCTCTTACACAATGGAGACATATCTTAGCGGTGAGGCTTCGATCCGGATCGATTCGCATGAGCCGCCCGGAGCCGGACCATTCCCTGCGCTGGTGTTGCTGCATGGATCGGGCGGAGCAGTTTCGTACTGGGTTGACCAGTTTGCGCCGATGCTCGCCCGCAGCGGATTTGCGGTTTACGCGCCGCATTACTTCGATAAGACCAGAACACAGCGCGCTACGGCGGAGATGATTCTTGACGGAAGACACTTTCCGCAATGGCTGGCGGCTTCGCGGGATGCGATCGGATATGTTGCAGGACGGCCGGCGGTAAATGCGCAACGGGTCGGCGTTATAGGTATCTCATTAGGAGGGTACCTGGCCACCGCGCTGGCGATTGACGACCGGCGGGTCCGCGCCGCGATCGAACTTTCGGGCGGCGTTCCGCCCGGGTGGGTAGAACGTATGTCGCCGAAGACGGCTCCCATGCTGGTGCTGCATGGAGAGCAGGATGCCATTGTTCCGGTCTCGGAGGCGCGGCGATTGCAGGCACTGCTGGAACAGCACAGGGTGGCATCGTCGGTTGAGATCTTCCCGGGAGAAACGCATTGGTTTTCTCCTCGAGCGCAGCTGCGGCTGCTGATGTTGTGCGCCGGGTTCCTCGCAAAGCATCTCTAGCGAGATTGTCAGATTTGGTAGAAGCCAAGGGTTATCGGATGCCAATCTCGATTTCTCCCGGACCACTTCATCCACCCCCAAAACCCCCGCGATAAACTCGTGGACTCACCCCGAATTCGGCGCGAAAGATGCGGTTGAAGTTCGAAACATCTCCGAAACCGCAGTCCAGAACGAACATTGGCAGGAGAAATGCTGGAGTGGGAACGCGCCAGTGATAAACATCAGCCGGGCCGATGAGAACTGTCTTGTGTGCGTCAGTGCTCTTAGTTCCCCGGGTACTGTGGAGGGAATGAAGCTGGAACCGAAGCATCCAGCGGGAAGCAATGGCGTCCGGCGGGGTGGATCCATGGATTTGGGCTGGAGGAGGCGATCTCCCGGCGGTCGCTGCTGCGCGCGAAAAACGCGCAGAGCTCATACTCGCTGCCCTTCTCGACGCGGTACTCATACGGCGCGCGAGTAACTGGATCCCTATATGCGCTGCTGGGAAGCTGATCTATGCCTGCCGGAAGTTGCGAAGCATGCGAAGTCCAATAACTTTTGACCTCTATGCTGAGTTGATAAAGTTGGCGTACGCGCTGGGCGTCAGCGCGAAGTTCACGCTGCTCAGTGGGTGGCCCTAGTTGTAAAAAACCGAGAACAATCATGAGCGCTACAACGGCCGAGCTTAGTGCGGCCATGAGCTTGTTGCGGCCCGGCTTGGGGAGAGTAGCATCGGTCTTCCGGAGGCCGCCAAAGTAATAGAAAAAAACGCCGCCGGAAAGTGCCAGCACGACCAGCGATTTGGCGAGAAACCGCGAAGTCAGCTCTCCGCGCAGCAGGTAGGCGAGCGCCGCAATCAGATCTCCCATAAAGATACCGGCGGCTATGACCAAGGCCATATAGGTAAGCCATTTCCGGATCGGAGAATCGAGCCTTTCCAGATGGGCCGCCGCTTCTTTAACCACGTTCCGCGAGATCAGCAGATAGAGCGGGAACGCAACGATGAGAGCGGCTAAAGACGAGGTGATGGTGTAAGTATCGAAACTCTGCTGATAGCCGTAAAAGAGCGGATCGGCCAGCCATCGATCGATGAGGGCGAAGGCGAGGCATCCAAGTCCGATCGTCCATGTAGCCAGAGTGGAGAAGATGAGTAGATAGAAAAAAGCCTCTTTGGCAGAAGCCCCGGCCCCGGTACGGCGGGGAATATCGATTCCAGTCAGGCGGTGATAGTGATCCGCCAGAGCTTCGTAGACTTCCTTCTCCGGCCATCCGCGGGCTGTAAGCACTCCAACGAGCGACTCGTGAGGGATGCCCGCGGCCAGCGCTTTCTCGACAAACTCAGCGATCCCGGGGTCTGTGGGCACAAACAAGTTTTACATCATATGCGGTAAGGCGGTGCGAAGAACTTTCCTGGTATAAATGCGTGGGCTATTCGGAAGTAACTTATTCATAACTCGCGAGTCGCACCCATACTCTCTCAGGCCAAAAAGCGATTGCGCTGTTCCGCAGTGGGCAGCGGGCATACAGCGCCAGAGGAAAAGCGGCGCCGGTTTTTTGCAATCAACTTGTAGACTCCGTTCAAGATCAACGCAGGACAGAAAGAACTGAGAATAGCTAACGGCGACCACCATCCGCCCAGGTAGTCTGCGGCTTTCATTACGGCATCGGATTCCGCGTAGGCCCGCTGGCCTTCAATCCACAGCATGGACTCAATCGCCTCCATTCCATAGGTGCGGCGTAGGCGTTTCCCCAAATCGGAATCGCGGGTCACAAACAACAAGTCATGCCGTCTTTCATGACGCAATAGGAAACGAACCGAGCGGCTGCAAAAGCCGCACGATCCGTCGTAGACCAAGGCCGGTGACAGGTCTGTAGTGATTTTTGGGGCGATCGCCGGTGTCATATTGAATTCCATACTAGGTTCCGACCGAATCATTTTTATGTGTAAGATCCTACAGTGACGATTGTAGTTTCCCATATCTGACGTGAACAGCGCGTCAGATGTGGGGCACGCGCCCTGCCCTGAAAGGAAAGCTCATCTCACTGAAACAGGCTGTCACCTTGCCCTTGACCCATTCCCTTCATCAGAACGCTGTACATTTAAGGAGCGGTTAGCCCAAGGCCTGTCAGTGAGAAGATTCCCGCTTCAAGCATCACCCGCCGACCGGACTTTAGCTGACCGCCTTATCAGCTAACCGCTTCTTAGCTTGAGGCATGAAAAAATTCATTAACCATCCTGAAAATGTAGTGGAAGAAATGTTGCAAGGACTGGCTGTGCTTCAACCAGGCTCCACTCGGTTGGCGGGGCACAAAGTCATGCTGCGCGCAGATGCGGAGAGAGCCCGCAATCAACAGGTCGCAATAATCTCCGGCGGAGGCAGCGGCCATGAGCCGGCGCACATCGGCTACATTGGCGCAGGGATGCTGAGCGCCGCGGTGGCCGGAGACGTCTTCACCTCGCCAAGCAGCGACTCCATTTTTGCGGCCATCCAAGCGGTCTCAGGAAAAGCCGGTGCGCTGCTGGTGGTCAAGAACTATACCGGTGACCGGCTAAACTTCGGCCTGGCTGCAGAAATGGCGCGGGCTGAAGGCATTCCGGTCGAGATGGTCATCGTGGATGATGATGTTGCCTTGAAGGATAGGGAGCAGGCTACAGGTGCGCGCGGTCTTGCGGGCGCTGTTTTTATTCACAAGCTGGCCGGGGCTGCCGCGGCTGAGGGCAAGAGCCTGCGTGACATTGCCGCAACGGCTAGAGAGGCAGTCAAGTTCCTGGCGACCATGGGTGTTTCGTTTTCCGCGGGAATTTCGCCTGCAGTCGGAAAGCCCAGCTTCGAGCTGGGCGAGCGCGAGATGGAGCTCGGCCTCGGCATCCATGGAGAACCTGGCGTAAAGCGGACCAAAGTGCAGACAGCGGACGAGTTGACGGAGACTTTGCTGACCGAGATTCTGACCCGCGGAAAATTTGGCGGCGAGAAGCAAGTGGCAGTGATGATGAACAACCTGGGGGCGACCACGGCGATGGAACTCGCGATAGTAGCCCGCCATGCAGTGCCCTTTCTTAAAAGCAAGGGATTCACGGTGGAGCGAGTCTATGCCGGGACCTTCCTCTCATCGCTCGATATGGCGGGAATCTCGATCTCCGTTCTCGGTATAGATGACCAGCGGCTGCGCTGGCTCGATGCAGATACGACTGCGCCTGCATGGCCTAACGCAGTGAGACAACGCCCCGGCCAACCGGAAGTACAGATCGCAATCGAGGTGAGCGCGAGCTCGAGCTCACGTAGTGGCGGTGGCGCGCAATCAGAGAGAGCTAGAAAAACAAAGCAGGCCATCGAGGCCGCTTGCAAGGTGCTGCTCGACGCGGCCGGGGAGCTTACTGAGCTGGATCGTGTTACGGGAGACGGCGACTTGGGCGCCAGTATGGAGCGTGGGGCCAAAGCTGTGCAAGGCGCGGTAAGGTCGGTATCCCCTGGACGACGTTCCCGCTACTCTTAAGGCGATCGGTCATACTCTCCGGCGGGAATTGGGTGGATCATCAGGGCCGCTCTATGGGGTGCTATTCCTGAGTTCCGGCAGCGCTCTCGAGAGCTCCGGCGCAACCGGACTCGCGCTGTGGGCCGAAGCGCTCGATCAGGGCTGCCGTGCGATCAGCGAACTGGGCGGCGCGAAGCCGGGCGATCGGACCATGCTGGATGCGCTCGGTCCATTCGTGCAGGCATTGAAGAAGGCTGCGGACGGCAAGCCATCGCGCGAAGCAATCCTGGGCGCGGTGGAAGCGGCGGAACAAGGCGCCGAAGCGACAGCCCGCATGAAACCCCGTCTGGGCCGGTCTAGCTATCTGGGAGATCGAGTACTTGGCTATCCCGACCCGGGCGCGAAAGCGGTCGTACTTTGGATTCGTGCGGCCGCGGAAGAGATCTTCGAGGACTAAGCTGCTGTTTCTGCCTCTACACCATCAGAAAAAATGCCCCATTTTCCGCGGTTTGTATCTACAACCCGCATTGGCGGGGTAACCTTCAACTTCTATGACAAAGGTGAATGCGTGGTAAAATTTGCCCATTGGAGGAAGCTGTATGACTCATTACTCCAGACGTGATTTTCTTAAGACCGGACTCGCCGCCGGCGCACTCGCCGGCGCCGGACGCTTGCCACTGAGAGCGGAGCGCGAAACAGCGACAGATTGGATAACACTCGGAAAATCTAATGTAAAGGTGACGCGGCTGGCGTTTGGCACCGGCACCTTTGGCGGCCAAGTGCAGCATGATTTAGGACAGGAGCAGTTTACCCGCCTGGTGCGTTACGCCTACGATCACGGCGTTCGCTTCTTCGAGACCGCGGAGTCTTACGACGGGATGCACGAGATGCTGGGAGTAGCTCTGAAAGGTATTCCGCGCGAGAGTTACCGGCTGATGTCCAAGGTGACCACCAGTCCGGGGGTGGATCCGCAGGAGAAGATCGACGAGTTGCGTAAACTCGCGAATACAGATTACTTCGATATCATGTTGCTGCACTGGCAACACACTTCGACTTGGCCGACCGACAGCATCCGATGGCAGGACGGAATTCTCGAAGCCCAATCCAAGCATGCCGTGGTCGCGCACGGCGCGTCCGTGCACGGGCTTCCGGCGTTGCGCCAGGTTCCCGAAAACCAGTGGCTCGAAATCGCCATGATCCGGATGAATCACAAGGGCACGAGGATGGACGCCGAGGATTACAACACCCATGGACCGGGAAATGTGACCGAGGTGGTCAGCCATGTCAAACAGGCCCGTGAGCAAGGAATGGGCGTGATCAGCATGAAGCTGGTGGGAGAGGGTGCTTTCACCAGCCGTAAAGATCGCCAGGAGGCGATGAGGTTCGCGTTTAGAAACGCGGGCGTCAATACAGTTACAGTTGGCTACAAGAACACGGCGGAGATCGACGAAGCTATCGAGAATCTGAATCTAGCGCTTGCCTAGCTGTCGGGGCTGAGCACTGGAGATCCGCGGTTCACGCACCCCCTGACCTCCTGACAAGGGGCGGATCACCCTCCAACGCCGGCTGGACCAGAAAGCAAAAGGCCACCCATATACGGGTGGCCTTTTTGCCGAGTGGCAAGTTCTTAGTACATGTCGCCCATGCCGCCGCCGTGGCCGCCGCCGGCGGGAGCAGACTGCTTGGGCTCGGGGATGTCCGAAACCATCGCTTCGGTCGTCAGCATGAGGCCGGCGATCGAGGCAGCATTCTGCAGCGCGGTGCGGGTAACCTTGGTGGGATCGATCACGCCCGCCTCGACCAAGTCCTCGTATTTGTTGGTCCCGGCGTTGTAACCGAAGTGCGGGTTCTTGTTCTCCACAATCTTACCCACCACCACAGCACCCTCTTCGCCGGCATTGTCGACGATCAGGCGCAGCGGCTCCTCGAGTGAGCGGCGGACGATCTGGGCGCCGATCTTCTCGTCGCCTTCGAGCGTCTTGATCAGCTCCTCCACATCCTTCGCGGAGCGAAGCAGGGCTACACCACCGCCGGGAACGATGCCTTCCTCCACTGCGGCGCGGGTAGCGTGCATGGCATCCTCGACCCGGGCCTTCTTTTCCTTCATCTCGGTCTCGGTCGCCGCTCCCACCTTGATTACGGCCACGCCGCCGACCAGCTTGGCCAGCCGCTCCTGGAGCTTCTCGCGATCGTAGTCGGAGGTGGTCTTCTCGATCTGATTGCGGATCTCCTTCACCCGGCCTTCGATCGTCTTGGAGTCACCCCGTCCCTCGATGATGGTGGTGTTGTCCTTGTCGATGGTGACGCGCTTGGCGCGGCCCAGGTCTTCCACCTTCACGTTCTCGAGCTTGATGCCGAGATCTTCGGTGATTGCCTTCCCGCCGGTCAGCTTGGCGATATCTTCGAGCATTGCCTTGCGGCGGTCGCCGAAGCCCGGGGCCTTCACCGCGGCCACATTCAACGTGCCACGCAGCTTGTTGACCACCAGGGTCGCCAGAGCCTCGCCATCGACATCTTCCGCAATGATGACCAGCGGCTTGGCGTTGCGGGCAACCTGCTCAAGCAGCGGCAGCAGGTCCTTCATCGAGCTGATTTTCTTTTCGTGGATAAGGATGTAGGGGTCTTCGACCGAGACTTCCATGCGGTCGGGATCGGTGACGAAGTAGGGACTCAGATAACCGCGATCGAACTGCATGCCCTCGACCACTTCCAGTTGGGTCTCAAGTGTCTTGGACTCCTCAACCGTGATCACGCCATCCTTACCGACCTTTTTCATGGCTTCGGCGATGATGTTGCCAATAGTCGAGTCGCTGTTGGCCGAGATGGTGCCCACCTGGGCGATCATATCGCCGGTGACGGGCTTGGAGAACTTGGCCAGCGCGCCGCCATGAACCACTCCAGCTTCATCGCGCTTGCCAATGATGGCTTCAACCGCCTTATCGATGCCGCGCTTCAGGGCCATTGGATTGGCGCCTGCCGCCACTGTCTTCACGCCTTCGCGATAGATGGCCTGGGCCAGTACCGTCGCCGTCGTGGTGCCGTCGCCGGCCACATCCGAGGTCTTCGAGGCCACTTCACGCACCATCTGCGCGCCCATGTTCTCCAGAGCGTCTTTCAGCTCGATTTCCTTGGCTACCGTGACTCCGTCCTTGGTGATGGTGGGGGAGCCGAACTTCTTCTCGATTACAACGTTGCGGCCCTTAGGGCCCAGCGTTACCTTGACCGCATCAGCCAGCGTGTTTACGCCGCGCAGAATTGCCTGACGCGAGTCTGCTCCGTGCAGAATTTGCTTTGCCATCTAACTTTCTCCTAAAGCCGGTATAGCCGGCCGTTTCGATCCTTATGTGCGCCGCTCCCATCCAAGGGAGGCGGCAGGTTTCTTTTTCGCTCACCGCTGCGCGCCAAGCGCATCGCGGCTGGCCGCGCTTACTTCTTCTTCAGGATGCCGAGTACTTCTTCCTCACGCATGATGAGGAACTCTTCGCCATCGATCTTGATCTCAGTGCCCGAATACTTGCCGAAGAGAATACGGTCTCCAGCTTTCACGTCGAGCGGGAAAACCTTGCCTTCATCGTTGGATTTGCCCTTGCCTACAGAAATGGCCTCGCCTTCCTGTGGCTTTTCCTTTGCCGTGTCGGGAATGATGATTCCACCGCGAATCGATTCTGTCTCTTCCACGCGCCGCACGAGGATACGATCGTGCAGGGGAGTGAAGCTGGTCGCTACGGATGCTGTTGCTGTTGGCATTGCGTTACTTCTCCTTGGCGCGAGGGTTTGCCTCGCGGACTGAATAAAAATGTGAGATTAGTTGTTGCGGCGGGACACTTACGAAACCTCGTGTTTTAGCACTGTCGCCCCACAACTGCTAACGATAGAAGGCGAAATCGTCCTTGTCAAGGGCAAAAGAGTAGCATTTGAGTGAATTCCACTCATATATTAAGACAATGTTAATGGCCGATTTGGCCGGAGCCTTCTTGCGCTCCAGATCTCCAGCCTGACAAGCTTTGGGGAGACGGCTTCATATCAGGCACAGCCAGTCATGCCGCAATTCCTTGAAATATGGATTGGCTTCAGCCCCGGGGAGACAGATCAAATCGAGCGTGCTCCATCCTTCACGCGGCGAAGGATGGGCACCCCAAATCCGCCCTGTAAGCGTCTTTCGTCCTTCCGGCCCGCATCACAAATAAGTAATCGCCGCGAGAGAGGACAACCATCATGACCGCACAGGTTCCTATTCCCGAAGAGCTTGTTACTCCTATGGAGCGCGTTGCGGCTGGAGTCCAGGGACTCCGCATCGCCTTCGTGAATGTGTATGCCGTAACCCATGCCGACGGGTCCTGGACCCTGATTGATGCTGGCCTTCCGTTCTCCGCCAGGCTGATCCGCGGTTGGACGGAAAAGCATTTCTCCGGGCCGCCGATGGCGATTGCACTGACACATGGACACTTCGACCACGTGAGCGCCGCGGCGGAGCTGGCGGATCATTGGAAGGTTCCGGTTTATGCGCATCTGAGGGAATTTCCCTATCTCAACGGCCAGCAACAATATCCTCCTCCCGACGTGGGAGCGGGCGGCGGTCTAATGTCGCTTCTCTCTCCTCTTTATCCCAAAGGTCCTTTCAATCTGGGTGATCGGTTGCGGCCCTTGCCCGTAGAGGGAGGGGGCGTCGGCAGCTTCACGGCTCTGCCCGAATGGGAGGTTCTGCACACGCCGGGACACACTCCAGGCCACGTCTCTTTCTTCCGGCCGTCCGATCGCGTTTTGATTGTCGGGGATGCCTTCTGTACTACCAAGCCGGAATCCTTCTTCGACGCCGCGATCTCCCAACCTCCCGAGTTGCACGGGCCTCCGGCATATTTCACCGCGGATCCGGGTGAGGCATTGCTGTCCATCCGGCGTCTCTCCGAGCTGAACGCGACCACCCTCGCCCCTGGTCACGGCAGGGCGCTCACCGGGGCTGAGGTTTCGCAAAAGCTCTCGCAGTTCGCCGCCCAATCCGCCGCAGCTGGGAAGCATGAAACCGCCGCATGACCCTGCTATTGAGTGAGGAGAAAATTGCCGTGAAGAAGAGTATTCCCGCGCTCGCCTTGGGAACTGGACTGGGTTACCTGTGTACTGCTCTAGCCAAGCGCGGGCCCGGTAAGCAACGGTTTCGAGGCAAGGTCGTCGTGATCACCGGATCTTCCCGCGGCCTGGGACTGGCGCTGGCCGAAGAATTCGGGAAAGAAGGCGCGCGCCTGGTTTTGGCGGCTCGCGATTTGAGCGAACTGGAAGCGGCTCGCCGGCAACTGATAGCCCGGCGAGCAGTCCGCAATGAAGCGAGCATCTTGCTCGCGCCCTGTGATCTTCGCCAAGAGGAGCAAGCCCGGCAGATGATACGGGCGGCGATCGAACGCTTTGGCACAGTGAACGTTCTGGTCAATTGTGCGGGCATCATCACCGTAGGTCCCGTCCAGGACCAGCCGGTAAGCGCGTTCACCGATGCAATCGAGAGCAATTATTACTCCGCTTTGTATACAACGCTGGCCGTCGTTCCGGAGATGCTTGCACGCGGCTCGGGCAACATTGTCAACATTGCTTCGATTGGCGGGAAAGTAGCGGTGCCTCACCTGCTGCCGTATACCGCCAGCAAGTTCGCGCTGGTCGGGTTTTCTCAGGGACTGCATGCGGAGCTGAAGGCCAAGGGTATTCGAGTCACCACCGTGTGTCCTGGCCTGATGCGCACCGGTTCCCACATCCAAGCCCAGTTCACGGGAGACCGGGATCAGGAGTATCGATGGTTCAGTCTGTGCGCCAGCCTTCCGCTGCTCTCAGCCAGCGCCAAGTCCGCCGCGCGGAAAATTCTTCGCGCCACTCTGAATGGAACAACGGAAATTGCAATTACACCGCAAGCGATCCTGGCCTCTCGGCTGGCCCAAACGGCGCCGCGCTTGACCGCCGGGCTTATGTCTCTGGCCAATGAATTGCTGCTGCCGCCGGCTTCCTATGAAAGTGACAGGCATCCGAGAGAAGGTGCTTCCGTGAATAAGAGAGAAATGACGCTGCTGACCGTGGCCGGGCGATTTGCCGCGCGCCGCTATAACCAGCGCGGCAGAATATTGCAGCGCGCGAGCAAAGAGAATCAACCAGGCGGCATCCGAACGAGGTAGTAGTGGAAAATTCGCTTCAGCGGCAACTTAGGCCTTGTATAAGGGGCCGACTTTAGTCGGGCCGTAAGTGGCTGAAAGTTGGACCGGCTTTAGCCGCTGCGGCACGCATCTTTCCAAGTTCTCGCAACTTCCGCAGCTTACTAACCCAGGCGAAACGTTTTCGGCCGATAAAAATTCAGCAACGGAGTCTGTACCATGGAACAGCAGCGGCAAAATAAATCAGCATCAACTCCTCAACCTAAGTGGGGTCTCCTGGCCGGAGGAGTCACTCTGGCAATCTATGGCTTGACCCGCCGGACAAAAAAGGGAACTGCCTTGGCGACCGCCGGGGGAGTTCTCGCAATCGAGGGCGTGCGCTCCTCTCCGCGGTCACATCTTGCGAACGCTAAGTTTCGAGTGAACGCTTCCCGCGAAGACGCCTATCGGCTATGGCGTGACTTCGCGGGAGCTCCTCGCTTCATGGGGCACGTCGAATCCGTTCGCGTGCTCGACGATCGCAGCTCCGAATGGACTGCTCGTGGTCCCGCGAACACTCACATCACCTGGACGGCTACCACCGTGGAGGATATTCCGAATGAAAAACTGGCTTGGCGGTCGGACCCGGGTTCCAAAGTGGACAGCCATTTTGTCGTCTCATTCCAAAACGATCCGCAAGGCCGGGGTTCGATCGTAAGCGTTCATGCGAAATACAGCATGCCTGTCGGACCGATCGCGCGCGGCCTCATTTCGCTGGTCGGCCGCGATCCGCAATTCGTCCTTCGCGAAGACTTGCGCAAATTCAAAGCGCTCCTCGAGACGGGAGAAACGCCCACGACCCGCGGCCAGACTCACGGACCACGTGGCATTTCCGGAGCGGCTCGGGAGGAGATTCTCTTCCGCGAGCGAGCCAATCTTCCGTTCGCGCAGGCCGAAAGGCAAGCATCTTAACTGGCCCCGCGCTCTAGACAGCCGCCGCTGCAACTGTGAGGTTGCTCTGGGCGCGCCGCTATAACCATTCCCGAACCGATCAGCGCCGGAGGTGTATTCATGAAAGCTGTTTGTTGGATGGGCAAGGAAAAGATCGAGGTCCATGACGTGCCGGACCCCAGGATTCTCAACCCGCGAGACGCGATCGTCCGCATTACCAGTACCTGCATTTGCGGCTCCGACCTGCATCTGTATGACGGATACATGCCGACATTGGAGCAGGGCGACATTCTCGGCCACGAGTTTATGGGCGAGGTTGTGGAAGTGGGGCCAGGCGTCAACCGGGAAAAGCTCAGAGTAGGGGATCGGGTGGTGGTGCCGTTCACCATCGCTTGTGGCAACTGCTTCTCCTGTAAAAACCAGCTTTGGTCCTGTTGCGACAACTCCAACCCGAACGCATGGATGGCGGAAAAGTTGATGGGCTTTTCACCCTCCGGTTTGTTCGGCTATACCCACATGATGGGCGGGTACGCCGGAGGGCAGGCTCAGTTCGCCAGGGTTCCCTTCGCCGACGTTGGCCCGCTTAAGATCCCATCCGATATACCGGATGAGAAGGTGGTTTTTCTGTCCGACATTTTCCCCACCGGGTATATGGGAGCCGAGAACTGCAATATCAAGCCTGGAGATACGGTAGCCATCTGGGGCTGCGGTCCGGTCGGCCTGTTCGCCATCAGGAGTGCTTTTATGCTTGGGGCCGGCCGGGTGATCGCTATCGACCGGCTGCCGGAGCGCCTGAAATTGGCCTCGGAAGCAGGCGCCGAAACCCTGAACTTCGATGAAGTGGACGATGTGGTAAATGAGCTTGTCGATAGGACGGGAAATCAAGGGCCCGACTCCTGCATGGATGCCGTGGGTATGGAGGCGGATGGGCATGGTGTGGTATTTGCCTACGACCGCGCAAAGCAAATGGCTCGTTTGTCGTTCGATCGGCCGACTGTCCTCCGCCAAGTGATTCTGGCGTGCAAGAAGGGCGGTTCTGTCTCTATTCCCGGTGTCTACGGGGGAATGGTTGACAAGATTCCTATGGGAGCCTTCATGAATAAAGGTCTGACCATGAAAACCGGGCAGACTCACATGATGCGCTATATGCAGCCATTGCTGGAGAGGGTTCAGAACGGCGAGATTGATCCCTCGTTTGTGATTAGCCATCGTGTTCCCATCGATCAGGCCCCCGAGGCCTATCGCATGTTCCGGGATAAGCGCGACCAGTGCACCAAAGTGGTCCTCAATCCCTGGGCGGAGCGGACAGCGGCTTAAGCCTATACCGCGGCTGGTTTCCACAACCACTGTGGAAGCCAGCCGCGTTTTTTCGTGTCTATATTAAGGAGTTCTGCGCCATGTCTTCTCCTGCTTCGCTACTTTCCAATCCTGTCAATCTTCCACTTCCCGAGATCATAAGTCCCACCGCACACGGCATCATCGATTACGCGCATTGCGCCTTCTTCCTTGGCGTTGCATATTTCTTCCGGAACTCGAACAGAAGGGCATCGAACGCGGCTCTGGCCACCGGCGCGTTCATTCTGGCCCAATCGGTGCTTACCGATTATCGATTTGGAATCAAGCCCGTGCTGCCCTTCGCGGTCCATGGCCAGATGGATTCGGCCTTCGCTTCTCTATCATGGGCAGTTCCTCGCTTCGTGGGTTTTAAGGGGACGGCCGCTGCCAAAATCTTCGAAGTTAATTCAATTGTGGAGGCTGCCGTCGTACGCATGACCGACTTCGATAGCGAGCGAGCGCGGCAGGAGCGGCAATTGCGCTAAGAAATGAATTTCACGCGGGCTCCCATAGATTCGTCATCCCATGGAAATATGGGTTCTAAAATCACCGCAGCTTGAGGGTACCCGTCCTACACAGGGCGTTGTTCCGTGCGTAGGACGGGATACCGCAACTCTCCGTCATTTTCATTCCCGGTTTTCACTATCTATTCAATACCTGAATTCATCTCCCTGAAGCGGAAACATGCCACCTCGGCTTGAGCACTCCCGGCGGCCAGCGCGCCGGCCGTTTCGGCAGCGGGCGATACATCGTGGAGCTTCCAGTTACTTTTTAGAGTCAAGGGCGGCCGCGTTCCCAGCAGTTCGGCAGGGGCTCCAGGCCCCAGCGAGACATCGAAGGAGTGGAGAGGAAAATTCAGGCCCACGCCTTCCGCTTTAAGAATGGCTTCCTTGCGAGTCCAGCAATGATAGAAGCCGCGAAGCCACGCATCCCCTTCCAAAAGAGCGAGGGCGGAGAGTTCCCCTTGAGAGAAGGAACTCTTGGCCACCTCCGGCTCGATGGGCCGGATATCTTCTACATCGATTCCAACTTCGCTCTCCAAAGAGAGCGCGAGCAAGGCGATGGTATGACTGTGGCTCAGATTGAAATGAAACGGTGTTTCAGCCACTACCCTCGGCTTGCCGAAAGAGTTCGCAATCAAACGCACGCGCTCGGGCGGTTGATCGATGTATGCGCCAAGAATCCTGCGCATATTGCCATGCGCGACGGCAAAGCGGACGCGGTCGCGATCGAAGTGAAAGCGGTGGAAGCGGTCCAACTCATCTTGATCGAGCAGAGCAATGTAAGCGGCCAGATCGGGAGCGGGGGAATTGAGCGGCCATCCCCAGACGTGGATCTGCTCCGCAGCGATATTCTGCGGAGGTTCTGAGCTCGGCCAATCCAACAAGAAGGACACCTCCTATCGTACAAGTGATCCCGGAGAGGAAAGTGTCCGGACTCGGACAGTTGCGAACAAGAGCGGACAGGCGGGGCGGTCCGCACGGGTCGAGCTGGATTTCCAAGTAACTCATTCTAAGTGTCAAACGATATGTTTGGCTTTGGCCGTAGGGATGCTCCTATCATGGGCGGCATGGATATCTCTCGCCCGGATCTCAAAGCTAAAAGAAGACGGCGCCGCATCCTGACCGCCGTTCTCGCTGTCATCGTGCTCGCCGTGCTTACCCGGCTGGTAATGAAGCTCAAACCCGCAGCGCCCAGCGTAGACCGGTCTGCTATCTGGACCGATACGGTCAAGCAAGGCCCCATGCTGCGCCAGGTTCGCGGGTTAGGCACTCTGACACCGCGGGAGGATGCCATCCGGCAGATCGCCGCCCAGACGGACGCGACGGTAGTGCGCATCCTGATGCTGCCGGGATCGCAGGTGAAGGCGGATACAGCCTTGGTACAACTCGCCGATCCGCAGGCGACGCAGGCAGCCGTCGATGCTCAACTGGCGCTCAAGGAAGCGGAAGCGGACCTTAAGAACACCCAGGTCAAATTGCAGAGCGATCTAATGGCGCAGAAATCCACCGCTGCTTCGGTCAATGCCGATTATCAGCAGGCGCAGAGGCAAGCGAAGACAGACCAGGCGCTCTACAAGCTCGGCGTGATCTCCGGTCTCGCCTACCAGAGCTCTCAAGGCAATGCCGATCAGCTACAGACCAGAAATGGCCTGGAGCGGCAGACGGTCGACATCAATGAGAAGGCAATCGAATCACAGCTTGCGGTGCAGCAGGCGAAGGTCGCGCAAGCCAAGGCTTTGGCGGAGCTCAAGCAACAGCAACTGGATGCGCTGACGGTGCGAGCGGGCATCAACGGAGTGTTGACCGATCTTCCTTTGGCCGTCGGCCAGAGCGTAACTGTGGGGACCATGCTGGCCAAGGTCGTCGAGCCGAACCAGCTCAAAGCGGAGCTGAAAATCGCCGAGACCCAGGCACGGGACATCCAGATTGGCCAACCGGCCTCGGTCGATACCCATAATGGCGTCATCGGTGGCACGGTTTCAAGAATTGATCCGGCAGTACAGAACGGAACGGTCACCGTTGACGTAAAGCTTAATGGGGAGATGCCGCAAGGCGCCCGTCCCGATCTGAGCGTCGACGGAACCATCGACCTGGAAAGGCTTGCCGATGTGCTCTATGTTGGGAGGCCAGCTTTTGGAGATGAAAACAGCACCATCAGTCTGTTCAAAATGGATCCCGATCAAAAAGGCGCGGTGCGCGTGCCGGTCAAAGTCGGACGGGCTTCAGTGACCTCGATTCAAATTCTTGAGGGCCTGCACCAGGGAGATACTGTGATTCTTTCCGATATGTCGCGGTGGGATAACACCGACCGCATCCGCCTGGATTAACAGGCTGCGGAAAACGCGCCGAAGCAACAAGCGAGGCGCAAGGGAATGTATAACGCGCAAAAAATCCACCCACGCAATAGATGGTGAACCGACCACAGAACCGTTTTTCCGCAGCCTGTTAAGCATTCGCGGGAAGAGTCCCGCAGGGACGGCACGAAAATAGCCCAGCACGTTGAGTGCTGGGTCTGCTTGAAACAATAGGCTCCAGTCCCGCAGGGACGGCTGATTTAACCAGCCCCTAAAGACCGGACGCTTCACTCAACGAGGAGGAGCATGACACCAGACCTGCAGACGCTCATTCATATCGAAGACCTCACCAAGATCTTCTTCACCGACGAGATCGAAACCCACGCGCTCTCCGGAGTACACCTTGCTATTCAGAGAGGCGAGTACGTGGCCATGTCCGGGCCATCGGGATGTGGGAAATCCACATTGCTGTCGATCATCGGACTGCTGGATACCCCGACCGACGGCAAGTATCTCTTGAATGGAAAGCCGGTCGAGAATCTTAACTTCGCCGAGCGCTCGCGTATCCGCAATCAGGAGATCGGCTTTATCTTCCAGAGCTTCAATTTGATCGGCGATCTTACCGTCGCGGAAAATGTCGAGCTTCCGCTTACTTACCGGGCCGGGATGCCCTCCGCCGAGCGCAAGCGCCGCGCCCAACAGTCGCTGGAGCGGGTTGGCATGGCGCATCGCATGCGGCATTATCCGTCGCAGCTCTCCGGAGGCCAGCAGCAGCGGGTCGCCGTGGCCAGGGCTCTGGCCGGTTCTCCATCGATTCTGCTGGCCGACGAGCCCACCGGCAACCTTGACTCGAAGAACGGCGAAGCGGTGATGGACCTGCTGCAAAATCTGCATCAGGAAGGCGCAACTATCTGCATGGTGACGCACGACCCGCGCTTCGCCCGTCACGCGGAGCGCAACATCCACCTCTTCGATGGAAAAGTTGTCGCGGAAGGCGACGCTCTTGAAGAACTTCTGGAACCGCGCTGACCCGCGGTTGAATGGAGACAAATGTTTGCTTCGCTGCTGAATGACTTCCGCTATGCCTGGCGTCAACTGCTCAAGAGTCCCGGCTTTACTATTACGGCGGCGCTCACGCTCGCCATCGGCATCGGCGCCACCACGGCGATCTTTTCGCTCATCTGGAGCGTGATGCTCAAGCCGCTCCCGGTCAAACATCCCGAACAGCTCTACAAGATCGGGCGCCAGAATGACTGCTGCAACTATGGCGGCCTGCAGGGAGACTGGGCAATATTCTCGGTTGAACTCTACGACTATTTCCGGGACCACACCAGGGATTTTGAGAGTCTGGCCGCGGTTCAATCGGGCCAGGACATATTTACCGTCCGCCGCGCTGGTGAGAAGGGCTTGCCGAAAGCTGTAGGGGCCCGCTATGTCTCCGGCAACTATTTCTCTACTCTGGGCGTTCCCATGCTGCGGGGACGAGCCATTACTCCCGCGGACGACCACGAGGGCGCGGCTCCAGTCGCGGTGATCAGCTATCGCTTCTGGCGGCAGCGCTTCGCTCTCGATCCGTCGCTCATCGGCAGCACCGTAATGATGAACGGCAAGGGTGTCGTTATCGCAGGGGTCACGCGGCCGGGCTTTTATGGTGAAAAATTGAGCAGCGACCCTCCATCCTTCTGGGTCCCGATACATCAGGAAGCGAACCTCACGACTTCGCTGCCGCACGTTGGACAGCCGGATAGGCACTGGCTGGATGTCATCGGCCGCATCCAGCCGGGAGCGAATCTGCAAACGATTCAAGCGCAGCTCAACGTAGAGCTCAAGCAATGGCTGCGAACCCGCACCGGCCAGATGCTGCCCAACGATCGCGGCGCGATTGGCAAGCAGCGGACCGAGCTTGCGCCCGCCGCATCCAGCACCAACAATGTTAGCGATCAGTACGAACGCGGCCTGATGCTGCTGTTGTGCGCGGCGCTCGCCGTTCTCTTTATAGTGTGCGCCAACGTCGCCAGCCTGATGCTGGTGCGAGCGACGGCCCGCGGCCAGCAAACAGCGCTCTGCATGGCCCTGGGAGCGCGGCGCTCACAAGTCGTGCGGCAGACGCTGGCGATCAGTATCACTGTGGCCTTGATCGGCGGGCTGGGGGCGCTGGCAGTCTCATACGCGGTGACCAACATGATTCTCGCCCTGGCTTTTCGAGGCGCGGAATACGTACCCCTCGACGCCTCGCCTTCCCTACCCATCATGGCTTTCGCCTTCGCCGTGTCGTTGATTACCGGCATTGTCTTTGGCGGGGCGCCTGCATGGTTCAGCTCGCGGGCCAATCCTATCGAGGCCTTGCGCGGGGCTAACCGGGCCAGCAGTCACGATGCCAGCTCCACTCCGCAGCGCGCGCTGGTCATCGTGCAGGCGGCGCTTTCGGTCGTTCTGCTGTGTACGGCAGGGTTGCTCATCCGCAGTCTTACCAATCTTGAGCATCAACATTTCGGCTTTCAAACACAGGGCCGTGTCGTTGTAGGTATAGATCCCGCCCTGGCCGGCCTCAAGCGCCCGGAGCTCGACCTGTTCTATAGGCATCTGCGCGAGCGCCTGGACCGGATTCCCGGAGTCGACACCGTCAGCTATGCGCTGTATTCGCCGATGGTAGGCAACAATTGGAGCACATCTGTCTTCATCCCCGGACAACCCGACCCAAGCCCGGGTAATAACTGGTATAACGCTTCCTACCTGAGCGTCGGCCCGGATTATTTTAAGGCCATCGGAGCCGCCATCGATCATGGCCGGCCAATTACCGAGCAGGATGACGATCACAGCCGCCATGTCGCGGTCGTAAATGAAACCTTCGCTCGCAGATATTTTCACGGAGACGCTATCGGCGGGCACTTCGGCATGGAGCCGGAGCTGCGCTCTCAATTCGAGATTGTTGGTGTCACGGAAGACACCAAATACCGGGACCCCAACCAGCCGGTTCCTCCCATGTTCTTTCTGCCCATCGCGCAAACTGTAGAAGTAGCACGCGAGATCGAACGTAAGGAAGAAGAGTATATGCATTTCGCAGGGAATGTAGTGCTCCAATTCAAAGGAAACGGCGAAGGCATGGAAAGCGAGGTGCGCGCGGCGCTCGCCGATGTCAATCCCAACCTCGCGCCGCTTTATGTGCACACCTTCGCCGAGCAATTGAGGGGGAATTTCACTCAAGATGAGCTTCTCGCCCGCCTCACCTCGCTCTTCGGCTTGACGGCGCTCATCCTGGCGTCTATCGGCCTCTATGGCGTCACGGCGTATTCCGTCGAACGGCGCACCGCGGAGATTGGCATCCGGATGGCGTTGGGCGCCGATCGCGGGCGGGTTCTCGCCATTGTTATGAAGCACGCCCTCACTCAGGTGCTGATTGGCCTCGCTCTTGGTATTCCGTTCGCTTACGTGGCGGGGCGTTTGATGGGGGGTCATATCTATCAGGTGTCCGTCTTCGACCCCTTCACTGTGGCCATCTCGGTTGCCGCTTTGGCGATCTCGGCAACGGCGGCCGCGCTCTTGCCCGCCCGGCGCGCCGCTTCTCTGGATCCTGTTCAAGCGCTGCGCACCGAATAGATAAAAAAGGAACCTATGATCCGACTTAAAAATGTAGAACGCAGTTACAAAACCGGCGCCGGACAAACCTGGGTGCTGCGCCGTATCGATCTTAAAATCGAGCCGGGAGAATTTGTAACCATTATGGGTCCTTCAGGGGCGGGGAAGTCGTCCCTGCTCAACGTGCTGGCGCTTTTGGACGACCAATGGCGCGGCGATTATTGGTTCCATGACCAGGCGGTGCACGCGATGAATCGCAAGCAACGCGCCGAGGTAGCCAAAAGCAATATCGGAATGGTTTTTCAAAGCTATCATCTGCTGGACGACCTGACCGTGCAGGAGAATATTGATCTGCCGCTTTCCTATAAAAACATTCCGCGTTCCGAGCGCCAGGGTTTAGTCGCCGACGCGCTTGACCGCTTTAATATCGTAGCCAAAAAGGATCTTTATCCCAATCAGCTCTCCGGGGGCCAGCAGCAGCTAGTGGGCATCGCGCGCGCCGTGATCCACCGGCCCGCCCTGCTGCTCGCCGATGAACCGACCGGCAATCTTCACTCCTCCCAGGCCCAGGAGATTATGGAGCTCTTTCGCAGTTTGAACCAGAAGGGAACAACGATTGTTCAGGTCACTCACTCTGAAGTGAACGCAGCCTATGGAAACCGGATTCTCGAAGTCCGCGACGGCTGGATGGTCAGCGACAGCGCAAATCCCCAATTAGGAAACACTGTCGAGGCCAAGGCATGAGGGATCTCGCCGTGTATGGATTTGCCCAATCGGATCGAATCCCGGGCGCCCCATCCTTGCATATCCCGTTCTTGCTTATCCTGTTTTTGCGCATCTTGGGCCCCCGGCATGCGAAGCTTGCCAGGGTGGGGATCAAAAGTGGGATAGGGCTGACGCGGAAGTTAATCGCGGCCCTATGCGCCATCACAATGTTGAGCTCGACCGCGTTCGCGCAATCCGGCGCAGGTGTTCCGCCGCCTCAGCCCGCAACCCAGCCAGTCAAGCCTTTTGAGATAAGGATGCCGAAATCGCTCAGCCCGCTGGCGCCATATAAGCCGGAGAGCGTGCCCGAGCCCGATCTGGGTAATTCTCCGCGCTTGGATCGGTTAATCCGAAACGGCAAGCTCTATTTATCCCTGCGCAATGCCATCGCGCTGGCTCTGGAGAATAATCTCGACCTCGCCATCGCCCGCTATAACCTGCCCATCGCGGATACCGATATTCTTCGCACCAGGGCCGGAGGAGCATTTCGCGGCGTCAACACCGGCGTTGTACAGAATACTCAAGGGGGCGGCGGCGCGGGAGGTCCCGGAGGAGGAGCCGGCGGCACCTCGGGCGGAGCGGGTGGCGCCGGAGCAGGCAACGGCGGTTTGGTGCAGTCGACTCTGGGCACCGGCGCACCGGTCAGCTCCTACGATCCGGCGATCGTCAGCAACTTGAATATCGAGCACTCCACCCAACCGCTCTACGATCTTCAAGAGTATGGAGTGCCTTCTCTCCAGATCAATCAAGCAAATGTCAACGGCAGCTTGCTGCAGGCGCTTCCTACCGGCACCTCGATGGAATTTGACTTTGACAACAATCGCACGACTTACAACAGCCCGTTTGTGGCCCTGACTCCGGGCTTGAACGTCTACTGGCAATTCACCCTGCGGCAGCAGTTGCTTGCCGGTTTTGGCCTGGGTCCGAATCTGCGCTACCTGCACATCGCAAAAAATAACAAGAACATTACAGATCTTGCCTTCAAAGATCAGGTGATCACTACCGTTACCCAGATTGAAGAGATCTATTGGGATTTGGTGAACGCCTATCAGGACGACCTGGTCAAGATTTCCGCCCGTGATTTTGCCCGGAAGACGCTGGACGATACTCGCAAGCAGTTCGACCTCCAGGCGGTTCCAGCGATGGACGTGATGCGCGCGCAAGGGGAAGTTGCCAACCGGGAGCAAGACCTGACCGTGGCCAGAACGAACCTCCAATTGGAGGAGTCGTTGATGAAGAACGCGGTCACCAAGAGCCTTGACGACCCGGTGCTGGAGGAGATGCCGGTGGTTCCAACCGATACGCCGGAAATGCTGGGTTCAGAGACTCCTCCGCCGGTGGAAGACCTGATCAACGAGGCGCTCAAAAACAGTGCGACGCTTGCCGAGTCGAACATCAATCTGCAAAATCAGGTGATTACCCGCAAGGCGGCTCGCAATAACCTCCTGCCAACGCTCACCGCCGTCGCATATTACGCGGGATCGGGCTTGGCCGGCCAGCCTAATCCGAATTATTCCGGAAATGCTCAACTCACCGTTCCGCCCGGCCTTGGTGGCGCTATGCAAAACGCGTTCAACGATTCCTCGCCTAACTACTATGCCGGGTTGAATCTGTCGATTCCTTTGCGCAACCGCGTCGCCAAAGCCGACCAGTTCAGAGCGGAATTGGAGTATCGCCAAGGCGAGCTTTATGCGCAACAGTTGAAGAAGCAGATCCGCCTCAATGTCCGCAATGCGGAATACACCGTGGAACAGAGCGCGGCCCGTGTTCAAGCGGCAATTGAGGCCCGCGATCTGGCACAGAAGACCTTCGAGATCGATCGGCAGGAGCAGAATCTCGGCGCGGGGTCCATTTATCAGACGCTGACGGCGCAACGCGATCTCTCTATCGCGCAGTCGGCGCTCGCCTCAGCCCAAACGAGCTATGAAAAGGCGAAGGTAGATCTTGACCGGGTGACGGGGACCACTCTCGACCATCTTGGCATCTCGATCGACGAGGCGAAGACCGGTGTGGTCACAAAAAACGGGCTCTAACGGCTTTGTACAAGGACACGGCTGTTATGTGGCGGGGGAAGGATCGCTTCAGCGCTAAACCCACTCAAGCCAACGGCAGGCTTGAATGGGCCACCCGCGGCTTTGTATCAGGACACGGCTTTAGCCGCTGGGGTACGACAATCTCGAAAGCGAGAAGCTCCGCGGTTGACCGTCTTCAATAATAATAGGAGGCGCCTATGACAGTCCTCCCGAAAGCCGTGAAAGAGAACGCGGCAAGCCGGGTGCTCATTGCC
>CAWDNI010000045.1:0-69967 GCA_963803615.1 uncultured Acidobacteriaceae bacterium | reverse complement strand
TGACTGAGAGAGCGCCCACGCTGATACCCAATCCTTTCCGAACACTTATATCTTGACCATCGATGTGGGCTCCGGAAGCGGCAAAGCTGTGATCTTCGATGGCGATGGGCATGAGATTTCTTTGGCGCAGAAGGAGTGGCTGCCGAAGGTTCTGCGAATACCCTGGCTCTCAAGTGCTTGACACACAGGAGACCTGGGGAGTTCTGTCTGGATGTGTCCGCGAGGCGTTAGAGAAGGCTGAGATTAATCCGTCTCAAATACTCGGTGTCTCCTCCAGCAGTATGCGCGAAGGAATGGTCTTGTACGACGGCCAGCGGAGGGAGATTTGGGCCTGCCCCAACATAGATGCAAGGGCTCGGAAGAAGTCGTCGAAATGTTAGGTATGGGCATCGCCGAAAATGTATATCAGATTGGGGGCGACTGGCTCAATATCATTTCGCCGCCCAGGTTTGCGTGAATTGAAAAGCACGACCCCGAAATCTTCAGACAGATATCTTGTATGAGCATGATGAGCGACTGGGTGCTCTTTAAGCTCTGCGGAAAAATCGTGACTGATCTGACCGAGGTTCCAGCTCCGGAATATTTGACCTTCGATCCCGGAATTGGTCAGAGGCCATCATCGAAATGTGCCACCTGCCGAAGGATATATACCCTCCCGTCTATGAACCCGCGACCGGAATTGGAAAAGTAAGCGAAGAAGCTGCTCGAGCCACTGGCTTGATGGAAGGTACGCCGGTACTTACCGGTGGAGCTGGCACTCAATTGGCGCTCCTCGGAACAGAAAATACAAGCCCGGAGACTGGGCCGCGGGCGGCATTTCTGGCAGACAGCGGTTATCTGGGATAGCCCTCTAATCGATTCCTGCTTTCGCCCGCGAACGCTCTGCCATGTTTTGCCCAACCGATGGATGACAGAAGGCCTTGGTTTTCTCATTGGTCAACAAGCTCGTTGGTTTCGGGATGCCTTCTGCCAGGAAGAAGTACGGCTTGCCAAGGAACACGCGCTCGACCCTTATCTTCTGATGGAGCAGATGGCGGCGAAAGTGCCTCCCGGTTCAAACGGTGTCATAGGCCTCTTCTCCGACACTCACAACTCGAAATCCTGGAAACATGCGTCTCCATCCTTCGTAAACTTCGACATATACAACCCCCACACCTCGGGAAAGGCGGAGTGTATCCGCGCATTATGGGAAAGCGCAGTCTATGTTGCCTATGGCAACTTGCTCGTTCTGGAGGAGATTTCGGGAGCAGTACCAAAGCAAGTGACCTTCTGCGGCGGAGCGGCGAAAGGTTTTTTGTGGCCTCAGATCGTCGCCGACGTATTCGGCGTTTCCATCAGGGTTCCTATCGTGAAGGAGGCTACGTCGTTGGGTTGCGCAATGTGCGTCGGCGTTGGTACAGGTTTGTTTAAGGATTATGACCAAGCAGTTGAACGATGGGTTCACACGGAAAAGACCTTCGAGCCGGACATGGGCATTCACCGGGATTATCTGGAGCACTTCACCCGCTGGCGCAAAGTATTCGCAAAATTCATGGACGTAGTCAATGACGGTTTTCTGACGCCAATGTGGAGAGCACCCGGAATCTAGGGTAGAGGCCAGGCCAAATTCTGGAGCCGGCAAAGGGAGCGTGTGATGGCAATTGCAGGCTGGACGATTCTAATTATCGGCGATCTCTTCGTCACTCACGAACTATTCCGAAAGGCGCTCGAGTCTCACCTCGCAGGGGTACAGAATGTCAGATACAAGACGATTGAAACCTCCTGGCCGGACGATCCGTTGAAGGATGTGGACGAGGTCCACGAAGGGGTGGGAGACGTGGATGCCATGATCCCTGAGGCAAGAGATGCCGACATCATCGTTACGGACTATGGGGTTGTCACGAGAAGGATGATCGTTAGTGCACCGAAGTTGAAGCTAATCGCCGTTGCGCGCGGGGGCCCCGTTAGCGTCAACGTCAAGGCGGCCGAGGAGCAGGGGATCAAGGTCGTGAACCTCCCGGGCCGCAATTCACTGGCAGTTGCCGAATTTACGCTGGGCCTGATCTTCGCGCAGATGAAGAAGATTTCGGAATGCCATTCTGACATGAAGCGCGGCATCTGGCGTGGAGATTTCTATCGTTTCGAGAAGGCTCCCAAGGAACTTTCGGGCCAGATCGCCGGTTTGATTGGTTTCGGCAGTGTAGGGCAATTACTGGGGCCGATGCTGCAATGTCTTGGTATGAGCGTTCTAGCGGTTGATCCCTATGTACCTTCTCCTGTCTTCGAAGCATTGGAGGTCCGGAAGGTTGACTTGAATACCATCCTTGGGCAAGCGGATATCGTTTCCTTGCATGCTCGCGCAACCCAAGAAAACGTTGCGATGATCGGGGAGACGCAGTTAAGAATGATGAAACAGTCGGCCTACCTCATCAATACCGCTCGGGGAGCCCTGGTTGACTATGGTGCGCTCTACCGAGCACTGAAGGAACGCTGGATTGCCGGAGCGGCATTGGATATCTACGATGTCGAGCCCATTGACCGAAACCACCCCCTTGTCGCGTTGAATAATGTAACGTTGACGCCTCACATTGCCGGATCCAGTGCCGACACGGCGATCCGCTCGGCCGATAGGATCGCGCAGGAGGTTGCCCTGTTTATCAATAAGACTGTATCCCCACGCACGAGTTAGAGGACGGCGCGCTCTGAACCGGCGGTCCCTTGCAGCTTACCTGAAAAGAGGATCCGCAGATCTTTGTGTTTGAGTTTTGGAGAAATCAGTTCCAAGAAGTGCGGACTTGATCGTGAGGTTTTCCCGATGAACCGGCGTGAATTCATAATCAGTTCGTCTGCGACTGGTTTGGCGTCATTGACAGGAGTTCGCCTTTTACCTGAAGAGAGAGTGGCTGTCGGCAACTTCGGAGAGGGAGAGCCTCCCATGTTGGGTCTGCTGCCGTTTCCTCAGCATGTAACCCTCACGCCAGGATCAGTACCGATCGGGGTGCCGCAGTTTCGATTTGGTCAGAAGAAAACGCAGACACTTCAAATTGCAATTGACTCACTTCTTCAATACACAGGTGACCGCTCCGGCGAGCTAATCGTGAATCTGGGCTCACTGCAAGATGGCTATGAAAGCGAATGGCTTTCTGCTTCCGACAGCCAATGGCTTGCCGCGAATAAAACAAGCCTTGAGACAAGTGTGATTCGCATTACAAAGCAGAGCGTCACGGTTGTCGGCAAGGGTGGAGAAGGAATGCTCTATGGGGTCCAGACCATCAATCAGCTTTTGATCGAAGCTCAGCGGCAAAGCAAGAGTGATTTACCCTGTTTGCAGATCAGAGACTGGCCCGACCTGAAATGGCGCTGCTTGTCGCCGCAACTTGCCTGGTATGCGTGCTTTGCGCGATATGAAGGATTTGATATCGGAAACTGGTCAGAAGCTGAGTGGAAATGGCTGGCTGACTGGACGCTGTTGCATAAATGTAACGCATGGGCAGTCTGTATGTATGGAGCCTGGCCATTCACCTTGCCAGGCTATGAGGAGACTACCGATCAGTACGATTCACTCTATTACGATCCAGAGACTGGCCAGAAGACACCCCGCCGCTACGTCCACCCCAATATTCGCCAAGAGTTCTTTCCCGATTTGATCAGATACGCGAACGCTCGCGGAATTAAGGTACACGCCTATATAGGGAAGAACACCTACAACGGCACTTATATTCAGAAGCATCGCGAAAGCGATGCGCAAAGCCCGATGGCCGAGGCCCTCCCCTTCAGTCCAGGCCTGGAGGATTATTGGCGGGCGTTTATCCGGCGGATATTAGAACTTGGTTTCAATGGCTTTGTTTTTGAGGATCCTGAGACGCACCACGTACCCAATCAGAACGAGGAGTGTTATCGGACGTTTTGGGCGCCGTGGTCCCGCCAGTACGGCTTCTCCTCAGTGATTGAAACCGACCGCCTGAAGCCTCCTCTCGGCGTTCATCTCGAGTACTATGCATGGCTATTCCGAGAGTTTGACAAGATTATCCAGAGCGAAGCGCAGCCTCTTAAAATCAATCCGGAGATATACCTGATTGCCCATATCCTGCAGTACCGGATTATGCAAGAGGTAACCTCGATGGACGAGCGGGCGCGCTGGTTCGATCTTCTCGACCAGAAGCATGGACGCAAATTGCCTTTCATTATTCACGAAGACCACGAAAAGGAATATGTCCAACTCCTTGGCCGCGATCGCGTGGCTACTCTGGGCGGCCGAGGAGGTGCGGCGAGCGGGCGCTATCGCATCGCTTCCATAAATAACGACCGAGACCACAATCCAACCGGGATCGATCTGGCCGAGGAACGAGACAAACAGCAGAGGCTTTACGAAGCTGGCGGCTTCGGTGCAATGGGTTACATCTTCCAATGGACTAATACGGAGGTCTTCGGCTATTTGGCTGCTCAATACCAATGGAGACACACCGGCGTTCCTGGGATCAACAACGAGGATGCTTTCGGCTTTTTGGATTATGCCTACCGGCGGTACTACGGAGATGCCGCAGGCCAGATGGCCGCTCAGGCCTACTCGATCAATTCGTGCGTGAACGAATGGATGGTAACGCCTGGCGACAATTCGACCTGGGGTACTGGTATCTATTTGGGCGGACCGCTCAGGCGGGAAGCGCAATTGTTGGCTGCTATGGCTGACCCAGCCGATGTCTTCGCGCGCGCCGCATACAACTCGTTTACAGGAGGAGAGCCCAATCTTACGACCCCTGTTTATGCTTCCGGCCAGTTCGCATGGGATGGACATGATGCCGCTAAAGACCATCTTTTCAAAACAGAACGGCTGCGCTTGCTGACCGTCTCAACCCGTCGCTCTCAATTGCTTTCGGATGCCGCCTTCCGCTGGCGCAGAGCGAACGCCATGCTGGCTGCCGGTGAAGGCGATCTTGCGACAATCTGGGCAGACCTGTCCACGGCAGGCGACGAAGCCAAAGAGAGCCAGGTGCTTTACTACTGTAATTATGACGACGACTATACCGTGGGTAGCAAAGGGGCCGAGGTAACGCAGAAACTGAAAGCCCTTTGCGATCAGGTTCTCGAAACAACTGGCTTAACTCCGGATCAAATCAGCCACTCTAGAACTCAACCTCCTGGCGCGCTTCGCAGCCTTGCCACTCCCCCGGATTGCGTTCGGTGGGAGAAGATGAGTGATTTAGTTCCCGCTGAACGGGTGCCGCGCGCCGGAGACCTCTGCATAATTACGAGCCTCGGCCTCAGCGATCCGGTTGATTACTTCTGCCTGGGAACGGTCTTTACTATTCAGGTCTACCGGAATTCTCATTGGCAGACGATCTTCAGGCGCGCCCTCTTGAAGAAGGACAGCGGATGGCGTCATTGGGAGATACCGCTGGACAGGGCTGCAGAGGTCTCTGACACTTCTCTTCAGGTTCGATTTGTTACTGATAATTACAGCCGAGCGTTCGATCCTGCGTGGCCAAGCTGGAAATGGGGCTTTTGGGGCCAACCTCAGCTCGTGCGCTATCAGGGAAATGGTGAAAGAAGGGTTTTATATGATTTCTATGAGCAAGCGGCTAAAGGTCGATCCATGATCGTTCTTGACAAAGACGGAGCGGAACGCCCATTTGATAATAAGTTCGAGGATTCGACTGGCGCCACGTTTAGAGCCACCGCCGAGGGGAGTTATGCCGGAACAGGCGCCCCAAAGCCAAAACAGCCGGCTGTTGCCGCATTCTCCCCATATAAGAACGGATTATTCGGGGTAACGATAGCAGAATTCAACCTTAAAAATCTTGGAAAGATTTGATTTCCCTTCCGTGGCGCAGAAGAGGCTGGTGCCCCGCGCTTCGATCATCAGTGCACCAATCGGCAAGAAGTTTAGACCGTTGTGGTGAGTAAATTGCGTTTGTATGAACCGTCGATCTGTGATTAGGTGGTACTTCGCGTAGTGTTGGGATCTCGAGCTCAGAGAAACCACGAAAATCTGAGAATAGAGCAGAGAAGCTGAATCATCATGAGATGCTCAACAACATACGATTGTCGAAAAGGATATCGCGGCGAACCTGTTGGAGACGTTTGCGAAATGTGGACCCGGCGGACGCAACAGGCAAGTTAAAAGGCGCATGAATGAGACGGACCGTAGCCAGTGCATTATCACTTGCTTTTGTCGTGACTTGTGCCGCTCAGGCAAGCGACTTATCCCAAAATAGACAGCTTCCGCTCGAGCGGTACAACCTCGTACCCTATCCGCAAAAAGTCACGGTCCAATCTGGAACCTTAACCATTACGTCAGCGCCGGATATTACTTTGCTCCCCGGAGCAGGCGCCAAAGAAAAACTCGGGCTGGAGCAGTTGCAAGGGTTTTTTCAAAAAGAGGCGATGGTCCCCGCGCATGCAGCTAAGCACGTCCACATCGTCCTTGGTTCCATCGAAGATACACGGCATGTCTCCTTCTGGCTCAGTTCTAGTGAAGCCAGGGCTTTGCGTGATCTTAATTCCCAGGGCTACGTTCTCCAAATCGGCAGCCAGCAAATCGTAATCATGGGGCGTACCGGACAAGGAACCCTCTATGGTGTCCAGACGCTACTTCAGATGTTGAGCCAGTCGGAGCCGAAACTACGCCTCCCGCTCTTGGAGATTGAGGACTACCCGGAGGTGCCTGATCGCTACGTTGATATGACCTTCGCCTGGTACGCCCATTATGGCTCCATCAATTTCGGCTTTGGAACACAGCTGTGGAATGAGGAGCAGTGGCGCTGGTTTATCGACTGGTGCTTGGGCCACAAAATCAACGGCATTGACCTTTGCATTTATGGTTATTGGCCATTTACGTTTTCCAAATATCCTGAAACAACACTCGCCAACATTCCTGTGAAGACGTATGACCCGGAGACTGGGAAAACGGCAATCGTTCGAATGACTCATCCGAACATCGACCGAGAGTTTCTTCCAGCGCTGATTCGTTATGCTCAGGATCGCGGTATACGAGTAAATGCCTATATCGGTCTCAATACCTTCAATGGCGGATATGCTCGAGAGCATCCAAACTCCCAAATTTTCCCTGGTAAAACCTATGCCCTCGACCTCAGCAATGAAGCAGCCCGCCAGTATCTGCGTGACTCCTTGCGCAGGATTATGCAGATGGGTTTCGATGGAATTACTTTCGAGATGATCGAGCTGCGTAGCTCGGTCTGCACCAAGCCCGAATGTGTCTCCAAGTATTGGACAGGATACGAAGGGATCTCTCCAAATTCTGTTCCTGAACTGACTCCATTGCCTGTTCGGGTCCGGGCGGACGCGGATATCCTGAACGACCTTTACCACGTGATTATTGAGGAGAAGCCAAACTCCGATGTCGGGTTAATCTACCACAGGATCGTTGAAATGTATGGCTGGGGTCCGGGAACCCTGGACGCCCTCCGCCAGTTCCGGGGAATGATTCCCCAAAAGGTCTATTTTCTGCAGGGGCCACGGGCGCCTCGAGATGGACCAATTGAAGGATCGGAATTCGAAAAATGGGTAAACATCGCTAACCCGGAGACCTATCGTCACTCCGACAACATCGGCGGCGACGCGGCATTTTACAATCGCGTCTTGTACATCAACAATGATCCGGAAACCCGCGGCGACGCTCCGGTGGCTTCGCTGGAATGGGAAATCGCACAGCACCGGGCCGCCGCCAAGCTGCACCTTCGCGGAGCAACCGGCTATGGGTTCGAATGGTATGGTGACGAAATCTATCCTCTCATCCTGGCGCAATACAGTTGGAGATCGAGCGGACCAGAGGGGGTTTCCGACCATGGGTTTCTGGAATACGCGAGTCAGTCGATGTATGGGAAGCGGGTTGGTGCCCTGGTCGCAAAGACGTTGTCCTTGTCGCCGCCGCCAACGGATCATTATCCATCCATATGGGTCGGACCTGCCAATGATGCTGCGGCTCTAGCAAAACAGGCTTTGGACGAATACTCGGGTTCTGAACCGGAATACCGCAAGAGTCTGGAACAAATTCGCACCGCAACCCTAAGGAAAGCAGACCTCTACGATTTAGAGAGACTGCAGAAAGCCGCGGAAAACGCCACGGGAAGCGAAAAGAACAAGCTCCTGCAAGAAGCGTTGGCGAAAGCCGAGCAGATTGGCGATTTGATCTTGAATGGGAAGCCGACAGCTAACTATCTCGATTGCTATGGGGAACACGGATTCCGCATTTTTGCCGACATTCAAAAATTATCCGCTCAGCTTGGCGTGAAAGCTCAGGACAAGTTTATTGAGCCAAAGACGAACTGACCTGTATAGAGACTCCAATGGCTGACATTGATAACAATCCGGATGCAAAGAACTTCTATTTGGAAACTCCACAGAAGAACGAAGCCTTCTTTTTAAAGGGCTCCAATTCTCTTGATTGGGGCATGAAGAACCGCCTTTCCCGGATCTTCAATCCAAAATCCGGCCGCACCGTGATGCTAGCCATGGACCACGGCTACTTTCAGGGGCCGACTACAGGCTTGGAACGAGTGGACGTAAACATTCTGCCTTTGCTCCCCTATGCAGACACGGTCATGCTGACGCGCGGAATTTTACGTTCTCTTGTTCCGCCCTCCTATACCGGAGGGATTGTGTTGAGAGCCAGCGGTGGTCCCAGCATCTTGAAAGAGCTGTCTAACGAACAGATTGCGATGGATATTGAAGACGTTATCCGTCTGAATGGCTCGGCGATGGCGGTGCAGGTCTTTGTCGGAGGATCGTTCGAAACCCAAAGCATTCACAACCTGACACGGCTGATAGACGATGGAAACCGCTACGGGGTGCCCACTCTGGGAGTGACCGCTGTCGGCAAGGAGCTGGTTCGGGATGCGAAATACATGCGGCTCGCGTGCCGTATTTGTGCGGAACTAGGCGCCGCCTACGTAAAGACTTACTTTGTTGAAGAAGGCTTCGAAACTGTGACAGCTTCTTGTCCGGTTCCCATCGTCGTTGCCGGCGGTAAAAAACTCCCCGAGCTCGATGGCTTGAAAATGGCGTACAAGTCGGTACAGCAGGGCGCCCTAGGCGTTGATATGGGTCGCAACATTTTTCAGTCCGAATCGCCTATGGCCATGATTCAAGCAGTGAGAAGGGTAGTACATGAGGACGAAACTCCTGAGCGGGCTTATGATTTTTTCCTTTCTGCCAAGAACGAGAGTGGACGGAGGTAGGCCCAAATGCCGGTTGCCGCTGCCGTTCAAGCAATTTCGCCAACAATCGCCGATCGCTCCCCGCTGTTGTGGATCAGTACTGCCGCCCGACGCGCTGGTCATCCCACACTTCGCTTTCGTTTTTAGACTTTCCGATGTTGTTGATATCGACCAGAGCTTCCGAGATCCCCTGTTTCATTCGCAATATTCTCCCGCCATCGTGAAAATCATCTTCAATAATTGAAAGGTCGCGAAATACAGAAGTGAGGTCTTGCTTGTATTTGAGCCGCCCTTGAGTATCTAGAAGCGGCTCCATCAAATAAGTCGAGGCGCCGGGAGAGGCACCGAATAGGTTTGTGAGATGCAGTTCGCCAGGCGGCGGAGCCTTTTGCACTTCTTCAATTCGCTGTTGATTCCATTGCTCAAAGTAAGCATCTTCGGCCCCCTTATAAACTGCTATGAGCTTCTGCAGAGCCGAGCTGCTCTTGGGCTGGTACAGATGTTCCAGGGTTTCCCCCAATATGTCGTCAATGCTCTTTGCGGTTTGTGTCATCATCCGGCCTCCGAAATCCATGTTGACCTCTGTGCTGGGGTTCTCCACCGGACCCTGATAGTACATCACCCCCCGTCCTCCAGCTTGATATAGTTCTCGCATATGTTGGCCGGTCCGCTGTACATATGGTAAAAACCATCGGGTACGATTCCACCTCTGTGGGGGGTAGACCCAGATGCCGCCAGACGTCCCATAAGCGCAATGCAGTTTCGGGATAAAACCACCCCAGTCGCTCGGCGATACATAGGTTCCGCGGTGTCCCTGGTCGAACATGCAGTCAACCTTCTTACTCAGATCAACAATACGTTCCACCTGCTCAGCGCTGAAGCCTTTTCCCCAAGTACTGAATCCTTGAATTGTCGTTACCAGAAGCATGTGCCGATGCTTCTGGCGCAGGTAATCCGCTAGCCTTCCAGTTACATAGCAATAATAGGCAACATTGTCCGGCCAATTCTCCATGCATTCCGGAGTTTTGCAACGACCCTGATCAGCGGCTTCCAGGTGGAATCCATCTATGTCGTAGTTATCCGCCGCATAATCAAAGACTCTGTATAGCCATTTCCAGGATTCCTCTTTAAACGGGTTCATCTCATGTTTGTTATCGGTGCCAAGCTCTGGATGGGCCTGCAGGATCTTGTCGAAGCCCCAATTCAAAATACCGCTTGGAAAACAAATCACCTTCATCTTCCGGTCGTGGGCAGCTGTCACGATTCGGGCGATTCGACGCTGTTGATCCTTATCCACCACATGCTCGATGTCAAGCGGCCACGCATAGGTTGTCCAAAGCCCCAGAAGATCGATAACGTTGTATCCGGCCTGACTCTGTATGTCCAGGGCCTTCACAATCCCATCTACAGTTTGATCATCGAAAACGCCATAGGGCCAATTATCTAGAGTCATCGCTTCATTCCTCACGTCGTTGATCCAGGCGTCGAAGGCGATGCGGAAGCGATACCCTTCGGGGTCCGCTTCTGCATCGGCGAATGCGTTCACAGAAGATGACCCCACGAGCGAACTGAGCCCTGCTGCCGCCGAAATTCCAATAAACTTACGTCGGTCAACTTCCATTTCAGATGCTCCTTTTATGATTTCGACATGCTGGCTGGTTCAACTGAAACGCCCTTCACAATTCTGTGTGGGTAATTAGGTAACCAGCAGCTTGCGTTTACAAACGGGTTCTCCAGAGTGATGCCCTGCAGAACCAACGTCTGGTTACTTGTAAGCTCCTGCCATACCGACGACAACAATCGCCGCCATCAATGTAGCGATGCCCGTTCCCATGATTAGCAGAGTTTTTGGTCGCGATCCCTTCCATTCACCTGTAAGCGCTCCCGAGACATTTGCGACAATGATCATGAAAGAGACGAACAGGATCCAGCCCATTGATGTCCCCATTTTTCCCAGCGAGAGCGCACCGGCGCCATAGGCGGTCATTCCCGCTATCCAATCGATCCCCATCAATATGCCCCATCCCCAGTAGTGGGCTGTTCCAGCCTGGTGAAATAGATGAGCGCTCTTGTTCTTTCGGAGCAGGTACAAACTATAAATAAAATTGCAGAGGAATACTGGAATCAGAATCACTGCCCATGTGGCGCTCGCTGCTCCTATGGATCCCGCCCCCGTTTCACGGGACCTCTGACTAATCTGGTTTGCGAATGCGAACCCTAAGTTGCCGCACGACGAGAGCAAGCCTGAAGCGATGGCGAGGCCTAATCCAGTTACGAGGTTGCGCGTCGAGGTCAGCGTTTCGGACTGTACAACTATTCCGGTATTTGCTTTTGCGGCATCGCGCTCCCAGGCAGCCCAAGCAACCAGTCCGGTACCGATCAAGCCGATAACGATACCAGCCATGACGGATATCCCCTGGGGCCGAAGAACTTGGTCGGGGGCGAAGACAAGGAGCGGAACGAGTGAGCCGATCGATGATGAAATGCCCAGGACAATGGCGAAGGTAATCGCCATTCCAACATACCGATAGGCCAGTCCCATCATCAGAGCTCCGCAGCCCATACCTGTCCCGAATAGCAGTGTGGCTGTCAATGCGTGTGGGGTGACGTTCGAGAGCAGTTGTGGGAAACGGGGGACAAGTAAGCAGGCGAGTGCCCATGGGGAAAGTAAATACGCGACGGCCGAGAAGCACGCCCAGGTGTTTTCCCAATGCCATCGTTGAGTAAACTTCATGGGGAGGAATACACTGCCTTGGAGCGCTCCTCCGAGCAGGACTGCGCAAAGCCCGAACCCCATCTGTGATTCCACGCTTTTTCCCTTCCCTACAACAACTGGCGATCTGAATAGCCAAGGCCTCAAAATCACACAGCATAAGCGAACCTAAAGTGATGCCATTTTGGGGCTATTGCTGGAGAGCATACGCCAGAAGCTCATTCTTGAAATCGAGTTATGGCTGCCGTCCGTTTCGATGTAAGCGCCCCCTTGTCCAAAGGAGTCTCTGACCCCAGCTTGACGATGCAGGTGGGCTTCGTGACACATTGAATTGCAGCCTTCAGAAAGTCAAGATGAATTGTCGCACCAGTCTGGTGCCAAAGGATCACAGGTGGTCTGGTGAGTGTCCAAATTGAAATATGTCGGAGACGAGCGTAACCATTATCACACTCCGCTTCGCTTATGAAATCCATGGATCCAAGAGCCAGTGTCGTACCTCGACGGGGCTGCAACGAAATTGGTGCAATCACCCGTCCCTCTGAGTCACACTGGTTCGCCCGACAAAGAAAGCATGCCGAATAACAAGCTTCTATTGCGTGGTGGCATCTCCGAACAGAGAATTGCTAACTAAACCGTTGTAGGGTCAAAAGCTCTACCGGAGGTTCGAATTCCCTTTCTCCGCCATCGAGTCTTTCTACTTTATATTCAAAAACTTAGCTTAGAGATATTCGCGGCATTTGGCGGGAAATATGGGCATTCTGTTCCGAACAGAGAATACGCCAGAAGGGGAATCCTCCCTCGTGAGGCGTGCGTTTCTCTATTACCTGAAGCGGTAGTCTGGATGATTGAGAATTTGGCCGGCACGAGAGCTGGAGAAACAAGCGAAGGCGACCGGGTTCGGGGCGCCGGATTTCTAGAACGTTCGCTTATATGTGCCCTGTGCCGATTTCCCATTCACGTAGCGAGCAAGCTCCACTCGGTTGGAAATTCTCAGCTTGTCAAAAATGTGGAACAAAGAGTTTTTTACTGTGCTCTCGCTTATTCTCATATTTTGTGATATCTCGCGAATCGGAATGTCAGATATGAATGGTGATTCTTTTTTCCGTGGCGTGGAGTCCAGGCGACGCGCTTATGCACAATGGCGTTGCTATCAGAGCTGTTCTCAGCTTCCCGCGAGAGAATCGCCGGGTTCGGAAACATTTCAAACTCGTGCTTGACAGCGGAAATTCGGGAGGTCGACGTCCCAAGCTGCAGGTCATTCGACAGAAGCGCGCCTTCGTCTCTCGCAGATGCGCTCTCGGCCAGCCTGAAACAGGCAAAGCGAGCAGGAGGAAAAGCCGTTGCCTGAAATCGAAGACGAGCAGCAGAGCGGAGCTTCGACGCGCCCGTTCTGGTCGGGTGTGATTACGTTTGGGCTGGTCAGCATACCCGTGAACCTTCTTCCAGCAAACCGGCAGACGCGTGTTTCTCTTCGCATGCTCAGCCCGGAAGGACATCCATTATCAAGACGCTATTATGCGCCGGCTACCGGGCGTGAGCTTACGGACCAACAAATGGTTCGCGGCTACGAGATCGAGAAAGATGAATACGTCGTTGTGACGGACGAAGAACTCGAACGGCTTGCTCCGGAAAGATCACGCGCTATCGATCTGCGGCAATTTGTGGATGCCGAACAAATTCCACCACTGTACTTTGAACGAGCTTACTTCCTTGTTCCCGGTGAGGCATCGGAGAAGGCGTATCGGCTGCTTGCGACAGTGATGGAGAAGACAAAACGTGCGGGGATTGCAACCTTTGTGATGCGAGGGAAAGAGTATCTGGTCGCCATTTTGGCGGAGAACGGCATTCTCCGGGCAGAAACATTGCGCTTCTCGGATGAGATTCGATCACCGAAAGATCTTGGACTGCCTGAAAATGGAAAAGGAACTGCCGGCACCCTCCGTACCTTCGGCGGTTTGTGATTCAGAAACATGCGGCCAGCCACCTGCACTATGATTTTCGCCTTGAAATGCATGACGCGTTGAAGTCTTGGGCGGTGCCGAAAGGACCACCTTACGAGGTGAATGAGAAGCGCTTGGCCATGCCGACCGAAGATCATCCGATCGAATATCTCGACTTTGAAGGTGTAATCCCGAAAGGCCAATATGGCGGCGGCACCGTCATGGTCTGGGACATCGGCACTTACGAGCTGATTGAAGGCAATTACTACAAAGGATTCCTGCATATCTACCTTGACGGCAAGAAGCTCAAGGGCGACTGGGCGCTGATGCGATCGCGTAAGGACGGGCGGGAGGTTTTGTTCCTGACAAAGGTCGAAGATAGTACGAAGCCACCCTCGAAGAAGGTTGAGAACAGTTCAGCTCTGAGCGGGCGGAGCATGGAACAGATTGCCGCGCGCCCAACTGCTGCTTGGGAGAGTAATCGTTCGAACGGATCTCAAGAACGAGTTCCGGCGGCCGATCTTAAGGGTCTACCGCGTTCCGATCTCAAGCCTGTAGAACCGATGCTCGCGAAACTGGTCACGAAGCTTCCCGATGGATCTGGCTGGACCTATGAAATCAAATGGGACGGATACCGCGCGCTCGTCATCAAAGCCAATAAGAAAGTGACAATCTACTCGCGTCGCGGAAATGTACTCAATCAACGATTCGGTGCGCTTCCGCCTGCTTTCTCGGCGTTGGCAGAAGGAACGATGATTGACGGCGAGATCGTCGCGATGGATGAAGAGGGCCGGCCATCGTTCAATACGCTCCAGAATTCTCGCAGACCTGACGATCCGGTGTACTTCTACGCATTCGATCTGCTGGCGTATGCCGGGAAGTTTCTTAAGGCTGTTAAGAAGCAGGGATTGGAAGGTGTAGTCGCGAAGCGTGCGGATAACCGGTATGAAGCCGGGGAACGCACCGGTAAGTGGGTGAAGTACAAAACCAATAAGAGCCAGGAGCTTGTAGTCGGTGGGTATATGCCGGGCAGTAACCGTTTTGAGTCGCTCCTGATCGGCTATTACGAGAAGCCAGGCCATCTCATCTTTATCGCAAAGCTGCGCAACGGGTTTACTCCGTCACAGAGACGAGACATAGCGGCACGGTTCGAGGGTCTCGAAACGGGAACTTGTCCCTTCGCGAATCTTCCCGAGCCACGGAGTGCGAGGCGAGGCGAGGCGCTGACCAAGGAAGTGATGAAAAAATGCCAATGGCTGAAACCACCTCCGTCACTCGCGATTTGCAGGCCTGAGAGACGATAACGTGCCTGCTGAAATCACCCGCGAGGGCGTGTGAAGAATGGAAAGATGAGGCCGTTCCGACCATTCGCACCGACCATCAGAAGGCGCCGGTTGTTCGCATGACTTCTCCGAGCGTTTCGGCCTCAAGTTTCCGAAATCGTTGAACGTTCGATAACTGCTGAATCTGGTTTGGTCTGAACTTCGTGAGGATTGCCGTGAGATCACCAACAATCTCCAATTTTGCTGCGTCCACCTTTGCCTCCTCTCTTCACCGGTGATACCCTTCTGCGATCCCCAAAGGAAGGCTGTTCCGAGAAATAATGTCACCGAAAACTCGCCAAGAAGCGCAGCGCCAATACGAAACTGGCGGAGAGCTATAAGCACTCTGAAAGGATATGGATTCTGCAGACGTTCCTCGCAAACGATTGATAATGTTCGCTTTTCTCGAACTCGTGCATACCCGTCCTTGGTCCGATGCTCGTTCTGCCGTCTTTTAACTGGAATGGTGTACTTCACCCATGCCGTACACTGGAGTTGGAATTCCTTCCATACGGGCCTTGATTTGCAATGACAGGCATAGGGAGTAGTGACGTGATTGGTGCAGATTGCCACCGTGGAACCAGAGCGATGGTTGGTGAGTTGGTTTCCACATATTACGCAATTCACCCTCCCACGGGCCAGGATCCTTGGTAGTACCAGAGCCTAAGCCCCAGCATTTGCCCACTCTTAGGGCAGCTTCTTGGGAAATCAGCTTTGCTACCCAACCATTCATCGACCCGTAACCAGTCGCATAAACGATCAGATCTGCCGGCAGTTCGGTGCCATTATCAAGAACCACTGAATAAGGTTTGATCTGTTCTATGGTGCAGCCACTCTTCAACTTGATCTTGCCCCCGGCAATCAATTCAGAAGCCCCCACGTCAATGTAGTACCCAGAGCCTCGCCTCAGATACTTCATAAAATGCCCAGAATTATCGTCGCCAAAATCAAGAAGAAAACCGGCCCTCGCAAGCTGTTCGTAGAAATCTGCGTCTCTTCTCGCGATCTCTTTGTAAACGGGGGTATGAAGGCTGGGCATGATCTTGTATGGTACGGAAGCAAAGATCAGGTCCGCCTTATCCGTTGTCATCCCACCCCTAACGGCAGCCTCTGAGTAGAGTTCGCTTAATAACAGCTCCATAAGTGAGTCTGATCGGACGATATGCGTCGACGATCGCTGAATCATGGTGACATCCGCACCGTGCTCCCATAGGTCTGCACAGATGTCGTGAGCCGAGTTGTTAGAACCTAATACCACGCACTTCTTGCCGGCATACTCTTCACCACCGGTATACTCACTTGAGTGGTGCTGCACACCTTTGAATGTGCCCGCGTCTGGGATCTCTACCATGTTTGGCATCCCCGACACTCCGGTCGCAAGGACTAATTGCTTAGGCCGAAGAACTACGGTCTCACCATCACGGTTTACCGTCACGATCCATTCGTGAGCTTCCTCGTCATATTGAGCTCTCTTGCATTCGGTGGAATGCCAATAGTCTAGCTCCATGATTTTGGTGTACATCTCCAGCCAATCACCGATCTTGTCTTTCGGAGAGAAGATCGGCCAATCATCCGGGAAGGGCAGGTATGGCATGTGGTCATACCAAACCGGGTCATGGAGACACAGTGATTTGTAACGATTGCGCCACGAATCCCCAGGACGTCTATTCTTTTCAACTACGATGGTAGGCACCTCTAATCGTTTCAGCCTTGCTCCCAAGGCAATGCCCCCTTGGCCGCCACCGATAATGACACAATACGGTTGCTTGCTATAACCCAAATTCATCTTCTCTTCAGTTGTGAGTTCGAGCCAGCTTTTCCGGTTTTTGAGGACACCATGCTGAACACCCTTGACACGAGCTTCTCCTGTTTTCTCCGGGAACTCCTTCAATTCCGTCATCGCGGTCAACAATGTCCAACATTTACCTTCCTTCAGACGGATATGTCCCCGTCCTCTTGATACAGCGGTTTCAAAGGTGAACAAGCTTTCCAGCACTCCATTGTTCGAGGTGCAACCGCCCCCCATCCGCCAGTTGCCTGGTTTCGCTGCAGGTATCGTCGCTTCCAACATGGCTTGGATGTTGTCCTTACCCTCGGCGGTCTTAATATTCCAAGTGAAGGAGACCAAGTCGCGCCAATAGCTTTCCTCATGAAACATTTCTGCCGCAGCGGCTGGATTCGCACGATCAAGTGCAGTACCAAATTGTGACAGCCACTCAGATAGCTGGCGTGTGGGCGCGCTCATACGACTGTTCATAATCCATCCTTTCCTATCAAAATGTGCAGCAATCCAGATTAGTCACGGCCCAAAAGTCGCATCTTGGGAGAGCCTCGGGGCAGCGACATCGTCGTGAGTTGGAAGTGACTTTTTATTCGCGCCAGCAGAGGTAAGATACCCAACTGCCTCTAGCGTTTCAATTCGTTACATCGTCACCACAAAAAATGAGCAGCTTCTTCACATCTTCGGCGGATACCGCCGTGCTGCCCGGTCGTACGGCCCTCAAGGTCTTCGCAGCGGCATCGCCTTCGGAGGGTGTGGCAAGCCACGAGCAAAACGGCGCCAGCTCGACTTCCCACCAAAATCTCTCGCTGTTGTATATTTGCCATCAAATTCTTCAAAGACGCATCGAGGAAAGGAGTTTCCTCCTTGCTATTTCAATTTTCCCCTGGCTTCTACCTCCCAGATTTCTTCGACGGAATCTCCCCGAAAGCCATAGACTTCTTCTTGGAGGTTAACGGCTACACAGATGTGATTCGGAATAATGCGAATTTGATCTCCAACTTGAAAACGGCGTTCTGCTCTCCGTGTGTCGACATATCCATGCTCCTCATTCATTCGGAAGAAACATGCTTCCGGCGCTTCAAGGATATGCCCATAACTCTGCTCACCTGAACCTGCAAGCGGATCCAATCCGATCGCCTTCGAGCCGATATCCACGATAACCTGTCCAGATTTGGCGGCGGATATCACGGTGGTTAACAGGAATGCGGCGCATTCATGAAGTGTGCAACCTCCGGAAACAATCGTATTTTTATCGTTGAAGATATAAGTTCCAGACCGGATCTCGTTCATGCCGGAAACGAGGTGAGAATGGAAGAGCGTGGGCGTGGATCCGCCACTCACAACCCGAACTGGAATGTGGTTCAGCTCTAGCTGTCGTACCACATCCTGAATACATTGCCCCAGCGATTCCAGCTTGCCCAATCCGCCAGGGTCATTCGGTGAGATATGGCCCGGGAAGAATGCGAGCCCTTCACATCTCAAGAAGCACAGGCGCCGCACTTGTGCTGCTAGCTCGGGGACATCCGAGGGCTGAACCCCGACTCGCCCGAAGCCAGCATCCATTTCGACTAACACGCCGACCTCGACTCCTGCGGCTCTCGCCGCAGCGCTGAGCTGGCGTGCTGCTTCAACACTATCCAGCGAAACGGTGGTCGGGACTCGTCTCGCCACTTGCATCAGACGTTTGAGCTTCCGCTCGCCGACCACAGGATAGGCAACCAAATAGTCTTGTGGTTGTGCTCGTTCGAGGACCTCTGCCTCGCTTACCTTCGCAACTGTGAGGCCAACTGCCCCGAGGTCCAATTGTTTTCTCGCCAGGGCGGGAATTTTATGGGTTTTCACATGCGGGCGGAATCGCAAGCTATTTGTGGTCGTGTATTCCGCGGCACGACGCAAGTTCTTTTCCATTATGTCGAGATCGATCAAAAGCGACGGTGTTTCGAGGTCCGAGATTTTCACGTATTAGCGAGCTCCCGCCACGCTTGCTAGAATTACTGCCACGATTAGGAGAGTCAAACCCGGGTAGAGATGCAGCATAGCAGCGCGTCCGGCGCGTTTCCATTCTCCGGACCCGATTCCGATCCAATTCGCAGTGAAGATCGTCATCGACGTCAGGATGGGCCATCCCACGGTCGCGCCCGCTCTTCCTATGCTGGAGGCGCCGGCGCCATAGAGCGCAACACCAGCGATCCAGAGAACGCCCATCAAAAACGTGTAGTACCAGTTGTTGTGGGCGGCTTTGAAGAGCGACGCGGAGCGATTTTTGCGGAACGAATGGAGACAGTAGGTGAAGCTCGGAATGAAACCTGCCGCCATGATGAACGCCAAAACAGAGAAGGAAGACGCTAGTTTGGAGGCGCCAAACCGCTCAGCGGTCGAGGAGATCACCGCTGTCATGGCGAAGCCAATATTGAAGCACGCAGAAAGCACACCTGAGAGAATTGCAATCGCTAGACCCTTTCGAAATGTGGTCGTCGCAAGTATTTGATAATTCGCAGCGGATTCTCCCGCGTTTCGGTCCCGGCATCGTCCCGCGAGGGTGCAGAGCACGAGGGCAACCGAAATAATCAGGAGGCTGGAGAGCAGCACCAGACCCCGGTGCGTGCGGAAGGTTGAAATGTCGAGAAGAAGGGCGGGGATCACGGTCCCACAGATAGCGCTTGTTCCCATAATGATCGAGTAACCCAGCGACATACCAAGCGCCGAGATTCCCATGCCGAAGAGCAGGGAGCCTACTCCCCAGCTAATACCTAGACCAGCCGCGATGATGAGATTAAATATGGGTACTGCTGCATAGACGGAAAACAACTGGGGTAGCACGATGTGTGCGAACGAAAGCGGGAGAACAAAGAGACCAAATAGTCCGAAGGCAAGCCATGTATTCTCCCAGCGCCAGTGCCGAACGAATTTCATCGGCAATATGAATCCGCCGTTTAGAACCCCACCAAGTACGATGGACGCGATCCCGACCGTCAATGTCGTCATCAGGGAGCCGTCTCTTCAATAAGCTTAAGAAGGTCATAGTCGCAATCGTAAAGACGTCGAAGATTCTTCGGCACCTCGCTGGGGCTAGTGGTCTCGCCCGCTTTGATGACGAGAGTCGGCCTGATTCGTCGACTCGCCTTCTCCGTCCTCAGATGAGTGTCCTCGAACAAGAACTCTCCTTGCTCGACTTCGAACACCAAAATATCGGCCACAGTGCCAATCCTTAGTGTCCCTAGTTGCTCTTCACGGCCGATGGCTTTTGCAGGCTGCCAAGTGGACTTGAGGATCACATCGTCGAGCGTCATTCCGAGATGAAGGAATTTTGACATCGTGGTGGGCATGTCAATCGCCCAGCGGTTGATCGAATAGCGATGCAAATCCGTGCTGATCGTATCCGGATGAAAATCGTATTCGAATGACCGTCGCGCCACGTCCCAGCAGAAGCTTCCGCAGCCATGGCCGACATCAAAGATCACACCTTCGTTTCTTGCCAGGACGGCTTCCGGCATCAGCTTGCCAGCACCCGCAATACTTTCGGCGCGGTTCTGAAAACAGTGCGTCAAGATATCGCCTGGCCTTAGTTGCCGAAGTATCGCGGGTGTGTCAGCCCCCAGTCCGATATGCACCATGAGTGGAACCTTGGCGCAACGGGCGGCTTCGGCGGCATACTCCAGCGCCCTTGTACTATTCGCTCCAGGCATCGTTCCGACCCGGATCTTCACACCTAAAGCGACATCAGGGTTCTCAAGCAAGACGTCGACCGTCTCCTTGGGCCTAGCCATTCGTAGATCTTCCAATTCTCCCCTTAGAGCCGTCGGGATTCCGCACGCAGCGATGTTTACAAATGCAAGCACCTCCTCGCGCGAACGGTCGATCTGGTTACGCCGAAAGTCAGCGAAATTGACAAAGCCGGCAGTTCCAGCATCCACCGTGGTTGTGACACCACCGGCGAGGCAGATGGAGGGATCAATACCAAATGCACTTCCCAGATACCAGTGGCCGTGCAAGTCGATCAGGCCTGGACAAACATACTTATCCCGTACGTCAATTTCGCGCGCTTCCCCTTCAGGGGTTAGCCCGAATCCAATCTCGCTGATTCGATCGGCGTCGATGGCTACGTCGAGGATCTTGTGGATCCCTTGAGAGGGATCAAGCACCGTACCGCCCCGCAGGATTGTCAGCACAGCTCAGTTACCCCCCTCTTGGCTAGCTTTCTCATACGCCGTGAAGACCGCCGCCATGAGGTAGCGGGCGACACGTCCATCTGACTGACAGGGCTGTCCGGTATCCAGGCAATCAAAAAAATGGGAGATCTCGCCGGCGAAATCGAGTCCCTCATCGGTGTCCCACAACAGCTGTCCCGGGGGTGAGACCTCGATACGAGATTCCCACTTGCATCGATGCCCTTCGCGTACCAAGTCACCGACAGGATTCGCTGTTAAGGTAAGGATGGCATGCTCGCAAAATGCGCGCATTGTGTACCATATGCGCGGATCGGGCGAGGCCCAGGAATGCCGAGTCGTACCAATGACGCCGCTCGTAAATTTCATAATGGAAACAGCCGTGTCCTCGCCCTCCATCGCGATGCCGCCGTGTGTCCCCACCATGGATATGGTCCTCAGCTCGCCTCCAATCCAGAGCATTACATCGAGCATGTGCGGAGATGAAGAGAAGAAGACACCTCCTCCAAGGGTCTGTTTCCGGCTGATCCAGCCTAGATCGGCATAACCCCGCTGGTTTTCGTCCATCATGGCATCCAGGAGGAAAAGCCTTCCATATTCGCCCGAATCGATGAGTGTTTTGAAAGCTCGCGTGGACTTTCGGTAGCGGTGGGGATACGCGACCATCAGGAGTTTCCGCTTACGCTCCGCCGTGTCAATCATTTCATCCGCCTCGCTGAGTGAGACGGCGAGAGGCTTTTCAATAAAAACATGAAGATCTGCGTTCAAGCAATCAATTGCAGCCTGGTGGTGTAAGTGGTGGGGAAGAAGAATAAAGACGCAATCCACTTCATTGAAACCATCTTTGAAGTCTCGAAGCTGTTTGATCCCTGCGGCTGGACCGAGGCCATTCTCGGTCGCCTGAACCGCAATCTGCCTGGCTCTTTCCTGCGACGGATCCGCCACCCACATGAGCCGCATTCGATTGCGAACTTCTCGCAATGCATTCACATGAAAGGGCGCGACCCAGCCACAACCGATTAGCCCGATTCGGTAGATCACGCTATCAAACCTCCGGGAAACCGTTGCATGAGCGCATTGTCGTGAGCCGCCAACACGAGGTCACATTCGCGCTTGTAGCGACGGATCACACTTCGGCAAACGGCGGCGTTCTCAGCGACTCCGATCGGCAGTTCATGATCGATATTTTCCTGGGTGAAGGCAGTTTCCAGGATACCGAGCAGCCCGGCCGCGGTTGCAACTCGAATCGCCGCCGAACCCGGATGGTGTCCACCCGTTGTCTCAAAAGTAATCCCTTGAGCTACCTCAACCGGCAGATCCGTAAGCACCAGCCGATCCTCAATGCGTAATTTCCTCAGGAAACCCCAGCTCGACTCAGTGAAATATGTGTGAGCAGGAGGATGATTCGGATTGTCGAGCAGAAACTCGAGCATCCCTGCGCGCGACAGGTATAGCGTTGCTCTCGGAAACAGGGCGTCAACCAAGCCGCCACTATGATAAGTGATGGGCTGTGTAATCAGCAGGGAATCGATCGATTCGGGCGTAAGTTTAGCCTCCGCGAATACTTGCTCAAGGGATTGCAAGCGTTTCATGGTCGAGCGCGGATCGACCCCTTGGCAGGCCTTGCGCAACGCTTCAAAGTCTTCCGGCAGAGGGGGCGGCCCGGCATCGACAAGGATGTTTTTGCCGTTCCCCTGAATCAACCAGACGTAAAAAATGAGGTTGTAGAATGTGCAGTCGTTTCGTCCGAAGTGACATTCCCAACCAGGAACGGGTAACTCGGCGACAGGAAACATCCGAACCGAATACGTCATAACCCGCTAGTCCCCGATACCCTCTTATGGCGGCTCAGAGGTTGCGCTCCGACCTTTTGAATCCAGGTCCGGGTCCATTCCACAGCTTCAAGATCCAGATCGCAGATGCAGCTCGCCAGAAAGATCATGCCTTGGATTCTTCCCTGGCGAAGCCATTCGATACCTTGTTCGCATTGCTGCTGCATGGCAGTCAAAGGCATCGGCTGCTTATTTCCGTAGTCCCACATGTAACAGCCGAGCACGCGTCGCGTTCCCGGGGAAAGATCTTCCGCTTTTTTGAGATTTTCCGTGAGGTTGCTCAGATCGTTCGCCTTCCAAGTCCAAAGTGTCAAGACATCACAGTACTTCAAGTACTCGGCGATCGGATTGTCCAACTGGTGCATGTATAGGGTTACCCAGAGATCAAGTTTCTTCTTTCCCGATTTCAGTTGCTTTTGCAATTGCACCAGATCCTCGATTGAAATCGCCGCGGGTGGCCCGTTCTTCGGCTCGGCAAAGAAGTCATCCATAATGACGCCGTGAAAGTTTTCATTCTCTTGCGCCAGCTTCAGAGTGGCTTCTCTTTCAGAATCACTTGTCTTACCACCAGCGCCGACCACGGACCATATCACTTGATGCAAGGCACGAAACGGGAAAGCGTAGCGGTCGAATGGCATCTCCGGTTTGCCGTCGTAGCGGACCATCACCACGTTGGGGAGAGACATGTAGTAGGCTGCTTCGACGGGTGTGATTCGAGATTTGGCAGGCAGGTTCCAGCCGTCGTTGTGGCTCCCTTCGTAGTGCCCCCACAGCCAGAGACGATCGCGGACCGTATGCCCGGAAATAGCTGACCTGCGGGGCAAAGCCTCGCCACCCAGGGAAGTATATGCAGCCAATAACGCGCCCCCGAGTAACAGGTCGCGGCGCCGTATTTCTGGGTTCGCGGCAAGGGATCGACTCGTCGCAGGAATTGTCGGTGGGTGAGAGGAGCAGAGCTTTTGCATTTCGCGAAGATAGTTCATTTTCTTCTTGACTGTCAACTACTAACATGTTATCTGATACTACCAGCCTGCAATAGGCCAATCATACCACCGCTGGGGAAATCTGAGGCTTGCGAGGACTTTATGAGTCTTAAAAGGATACCTTTGCTTTTTGCGCTTCTCCTCTGTATCGGATCCTTGGCCCCCGATGCTTGGGCTCAAAGTTCCGCTGGAAGTATCATCGGAGAGGTTTATGATGCCAGCGGCGCCGGTATCGGAGGCGCTTCCGTGGTCGTCACCAACGAGGCTACCGGAGTCGAGACGCCAATTAAAACAAATGGCGTCGGAATATTCGAGGCTCCCAGCTTGCCGGCGGGAACCTACAGCATCGCGGTTACTCAATCGGGTTTCCGAAAGCTCGAAGTTAGAGGCATCAGGCTCGATCCAGGCGAGCGTGTAAGCAAGAATCTGACTCTGGATGTCGGGCAAGTGGAACAAACTGTTGCTGTAACCTCCTCCGCCACGCAAATCAACACGGCATCCGGGGAAGTCAGCGGTACCATCGAATCTTCTGAAATCAATCGGATTGACGTGAACGGCCATAATTATCAGTCGATGCTTGCGCTTGTACCGGGTCTGAACAATACCAGCGCAGGAACCCAGCTGAGCGGTCTTGGCCTCTTCAATAGCTTTGTTATTTCCTCTAATGGCTTGGGTACAAACAAGAACCTGAACATGATTGACGGCTCCTACAATATGAATAGCGGCAACAACGGGAGTGCCAGCGTCAATCCTGAACTCAACACGATCAGTGAAATCAGGGTGCTGACCGACAACTATTCCGCCCAATATGGATATGCTGGCGGAGCGCAGTTTCTCATTGAGTTGAAGTCCGGACAGCGTGACTTTCACGCTGAGGCGCAGGAATACGTTCGCAACGACGCCTTCGATGCCAGGAACTACTTTGCGACCAGCGTGAGTCCGCTCAAGCAAAATATCTTTGGCTTCACCGTTGGCGGTCCCCTCTTCGTGCCGCATCTGTATAATCAACACCGCGACAAGACCTTCTTCTTCTGGGGGCAAAACTGGCGAAAGATCAGCCAGGGGCTTACTCTTCTCGGGGCTACCCCGACCGCAGCCATGCGCGCTGGCAATTTCCAGGGTGTTGGATCGAACATCGTCGACCCGGTCACCGGCCAGCCGTTTCCCGGCAACACGATTCCCGCAGATCGCATCAGCCCGTTAGCTACCGGACTTATAAACTATCTTCTGCCGCTGCCGAATAACCCGGGGGGAGGATTTCTGAATTATCTGAATAACAAACCTGACGAAGTGCGGCAGCGACAGGAGGCGATCCGTGTGGACCATAACTTCTCCGACAAGTTTCGCGTTCTAGTCCATTACATTCAGGAAGATGTTCGCGATACGCGCCCTGCGAACCAATTTAACGGGAGTCCCTTTACCAACATCGGCCAGGAGCTGGATACCTTTGGCAAGAATCTATATATTGCGTTCACCAATGTACTCAGCCCTACCACGGTGAACCAATTTGGTTTTTCCTACACACAGTCCGTAATCAGCGCCTATCCTACCGGAAACGCCTACCTGCCTTCAGATTTAGCTATTCCCGGCTACTTCCCCACGGCAAACCCGACCAACATCGTCCCCGATTTAAGCTTCGGGGGCGGCTATAGTGTCGCCGGCGTGGGCTTTCTTGACAGCATCAAATTCGCCCCGAATTTGAATTACACTTTCACGGATACCTTTAGCAAAGTACTTGATGCGCATGCTTTCAGCGGAGGATTGTTCTATAATCTTGGGGCTCCAGCTCAAGATGTGGGCTCTGCGATTGAGGGAAGTTACACGTTTAGTGGTGTCTACACGGGCAATGCCATAGCCGACCTGCTTCTCGGTGACGCATCGGCCTATAGCCAAGCCTCCTCAATGAGGCGCGGACAGCTGCGGTATTTCCAGGTAGAGCCCTTCCTTCAGGACGACTGGAAGGTTTCAAAACGTCTGACCCTCAACTTAGGTGTGAGATATTCTTATATTCCTCCCTGGTATCTCCAGCAACCCGTCACCACGTTCCAACCCTCGTTCTTCAATCCGAGCCAGGTTCCTCAGGTTACCCTCGCAGGCGTTTTGATTCCGACAGCGAATTACAATCCGCTCAATGGACTCGTCTACGCCGGGGAGCGCGAACAAGGCGTCACCCAGGGGTTCTCAAGAATCTATGAGAACCTCTGGCAGCCGCGAATCGGATTCGCATGGGATGTCTTTGGCGATGGAAGGACGTCGCTAAGAGGAGGCTTCGGGTCAACATACTGGCGTACCCAGGATCAAATTTGGAACACCTTGACCAATCCCCCATTCACGCAAACCGTCAATCTGACTGCAGTTGAACTGGGAAATCCAACTGGCGGGGCTGCCAGCCCGGCTGCTCCTCCGGCGATAACCGAGATCCCTATCAACGCCAAGCCGATGCGTGTCGATAGCTACAGTATCGGAATCGAACGACAGCTGACAGCGAATGCGGTCGTCCGGGTCGCCTATGCGGGCAATCGCAGCACGAACGCACCCTGGAGCCACGATCTTAATCAGGAGGAGCCTTCGGCCAATCACAATTTCGATCCGCGTTTGAATACCAATAGCATATCGGTAAATGCCGTACGTCCATACCTGGGCTACGCTTCGATAGCCGGGATCTTTACCGACGGCAGCGGAAACTATAATTCCTTGCAGGCGAATTTCGTACGTCGGTATGCGAACGGGCTCTCGCTGCAGGTCGCTTATACGTACGCGAAATCGCTGGGAAGGGGCAACGATTATGGGGGACAAAGCCAGGACAGCTATAATCTTTCGCCGGAGTATGGCCCATCCACTGGCGACCGGACCCACATGTTGAATATCGGATATGTCTACGACCTTCCATTCTTTTCCACCCAGCAAAGCCTCACAGGCAAAATTCTGGGCGGATGGGGTCTGTCGGGGCTGGCGTCGGTGGATAGCGGGTTTCCTCTGACACCGTCGCTGGCAACGGGTACAGCCGGCTTGGCCACGCGTCCGGATGCTACCGGCCAGAGTTCGTTCAGTGGAAAATCGGCAAAAGAGTGGTTCAATGTGAACGGGTACGCTGCACCCGCCCCCGGTTTTTATGGAAATGCAAGCGTGGGCGCCATTCGTGGTCCAGGACTTTTCGACTGGGATTTGTCTCTCATCAAGCGGACGCCGGTTTTCCGGGATAGGGTGAACTCTGAGTTCCACGCGAGCTTTTACAACCTATTGAACCATACAAACTTCTCGGGCGTTTCAACGGCGTTTGGTTCAGGAAATTTTGGTCAGATCAAGTCGGCCTTAGATCCGCGAATATTGGAGTTTGGCCTAAAGGCCTTCTTCTAAAAGCTGTTATGGCGGATTCAACACGTCACTAATGCTTGCGATATAGTTCCCGTTCCACGGAGATGGCCTCTATAACCCAATGAGTAGAAATCACATTCAACGACCACCGAAGCTGCACGAAGTGCTTAGTGAAAAGCTGCAGGATGTTCTGCATGAAAAACAATTGGGGCCGGGCTCTCGCCTCCCTCCGGAGCGGGAGCTCTGCGAACACTTTGGAGTGAGCAGAACAGTTATGCGCGAAACAGTGAAAGTTTTGATTGCCCAAGGTGTCTTAAAGCAAATAGCGGGTAAAGGAACATTCGTTTCTCAGAACGTTGCTACACCTTTAACGAATATTTTGAATGTCTTCGTTCGCGGAAATACTTCTGAAGGATATGCGAATTTATTCGAGGTACGGAATGTACTTGAAGTCGAGATTGCTGGTTTGGCTGCAGAGCGCGCCTCTGAGAAGGACATAGAGTATCTTGCGGAGCTCAATGAGTCACTAGCCAAATTAGATCGAAAGATAGGTCACTCGGCCGAGGCTCTTGATCGTTACAACGGAGTAGATTTCGAGTTTCACCTGGCACTGGCAAAATTCACTCGGAATAATTTTTTTGTAGTTCTCATCACTGCCCTCTCCGAGGCTTTCAAAGGAACCTGGAGTCATATGCATCATCAACCCGAGATCAGACGACATGGGCTTGAAATGAATGAGAAGATTTTGGATGCGATTCGTGCCGCCGATCCTGTCGCGGCACGCCATGCAACTCGCGAAAACTTGACTAAGTTTCTTGTAGACGCCGAGTCTGTTCAACACGCTGATGCACCGCAGCCAAAAACTATAGCGAACAAGGAGACCACCTTTAATAGATTCAGTTCGTCCGTATCCAAATGAGATACGGCTTTCCTTATCTACTGCCACCGCCAGGCGCAAAATATTGGCTCGGTTTGGAATCGGCACTTGCCAATTATTGATAGATGTACGAAGGGGATTCATGGTCCAGTACCTGACTCCAAGAATTAAGGTTTATGCGTCTTAGAGATAAAGTAGCGATCGTCACTGGGGCCAGCAGCGGCATTGGCCGAGCAACGGCCATCCGGTTCGCGCAAGAGGGAGCGAAAGTCATTGTCGCCGATGTCAACGATGCCGGTGGTCAGGAAACGGTTGAGACGATTGACAAAGCCCAAGGGGAAGCTCTTTTCGTTCATGTGGATGTCAGCCAAAGAGAAGAGGTTACTCGAATGGTTGAAATTGCTTCTAAAACGTACGGTGCTCCCCAGATTCTGGCCAACATCGCAATTTGCGGTCGACAACTGCTCACGGAAAACCAGTTCGAACCGATCGTCGATGTCGCTCTGCGCGGCACCTGGATATGTATGCAGGCGGTCCTGCCGGGTATGAGAGAGATGGGTGCGGGAAGCATCGTTAATTTATCCTCCGTGAATGCCCTGATGGGGTTTGGAAAGGCCCATGTTTATAGCGCCGTTAAGGCCGGCATCATCGGAATGTCGCGCTCGCTGTGCGGTGAAGTTGGGAAAGATGGTATCCGCATCAATTGCATTTGTCCGGGCACGATCATGACGGCAATCTGGGACCGGGATATCGAAGCGAACCCAAATCTTATGAATGAATTGAAGCCGCTTTATCCTTTGGGGCGGCTTGGCAAGCCAGTGGATATCGCGAATGCCGTACTGTTCCTGGCCTCCGATGAATCTTCGTTTGCTACTGGGGCTGTGTTCGTGATTGACGGCGGCATTAGCGCAGTGCAGATGGCTTTTCGGCCCTCGTAATGCGCTACGGTGGATGACGAGGAGAGGGGACGTTAATGAGCAAGATAGAGGAGAAGGGGCAAGGTGTAGGGCCAGGACGTCGCGATCTACTGAAGCTGATGACAGCCCTTCCGATAGGAGGATTAATTGCAGCCACTCCAAGCTTCATCGCAGACGCTGCTACCGATCCCCACGTCTCGGCAACGGGACAGCCCCAAGCAGGATATGACCCTCAGCAATTCAACCCGTATCGACCGAATCAAATCCCGACTCTTGACAGCCTCATTTCTGACAAAAAGTTCATTTGGGCAGACTTGCGGGCGTTCGATAACACTGCCCCCGGATTGGGGGTTCAAGAATATTTGGGAAACTTGAACTTCAAGCCTGACGCGCTTTTTCTCTGCGTTAGCAATCCTGACTTCGTTTTCCTTCATAACACGGTGTCAGTTGACCTTCCTTTAGAGCATCGTTTTACCGTATATGGCGGGACGACGCTTCCAGCCCAAAGATGGACCACGTTTCAACTTAGACATTTTATAGCCGAAATGCACAAAGCAGAAGTAAAGGTTCTCGCCAGTATGTTCATGTTGACTGCATACGGTGAACCCGGGGTTCACGATTGGTTTCAGAAGCATCCCGAGGTGCTGACTCTTTATAAGGACGGGACGATCGGAGACATGGTGAATCCGTTGAAGCGGCTGTCAACCGGCCAACTCTTTGAAGATGTCTTTCTCGACAACCTGGTAAAAACTCTGATCTCTTATGGGTTCGATGGATACCATGCCGCCGACGGTTCGACTCACTTGTCGGTTCCGCTGAGTGACGGAGACTTCTCAGACGATATGGTGAATCAGTTTCTTACATACTCACAAATCGAGTTACCCTCAGCATACCGCAAGCAATGTGGCTCTGATGTGGGCGCTATTAAAATGCGGGCGGACTGGATCTGGAATCAGAAAAAGGCCGATTGGGTCGCTTTCTGGAGGTACCGATGGGCGGGCTTTTGGCGGAAGGTGGCGAAGGCGTGCAAAGAGAAGCGGAAGATGATTGTCGCGAATCAGCCTTGGACTATGCCGCCTTATGAAGCAATCTATCGGTATGGATTCGACTATAAGGTATTGGAGGAAATCGGAATTGACGCCCTCGTAGTAGAAACTGTAGCCGGGCCCACCCAATTGGGGGGTTACACTCCCGCCGTGAACGAGGTATCAAAGATTTGGCTTGAGGATGCCACGGCCATGGTAATGTGCGTGAAGGCCTATGCGCCTTCCCTCCCGCTGGTGTTTCTCGTTTGCGTCCAGGATGAGAATGAACAATGGGATACTTTGAGGCTTGCCCCTGCCTTTCTCGAGAAGGAAATTTTTTCCTATAGCTTAACCTTCTATCTGAATGATCAGGGGAGACTAGGCCGTTGCCTGGATGGGTTTGTGGTCTGTCTTGGGGTGGGGCTCTCCAGGACAGAGTGGACACAAGTTAGTGAAACAGTGGCTCGCGCCTTCTCAGTCCCAACCGCAGAGGGGCTGAAGAACTCGGGCGTGACTGCAATTTGGTCCGATCAGGTGATGGAGAATCAGCTAAAGCACAACTTAGCGGAAGGGACGGATTGGCCGAGACCTCCCTTACACTCATATGTTAGAAATCTATCGCACGAAGGGGCTCCAATACGGACCATTATACGAATTGAGAATATTCAGAAGACCCACGCCCCACTGCTTCTTGTCAGCCCGGGCGACTTGGATAAGGCTGAATTCTCCAGGATTTCAGCATGGCTCGCGGATGGACTGTCGGCGAGGCGTCTTATACTGATCGGAGATGAATTCAGTGGTTTCAAGACTGACTTCCTCCTTATTCAAGACTATCCGAAGTATGGTAAGACACAGTGTGCTGTTGTAATTAACAGCCATCGAGAGAATCTGCAGTTACGGCAAAAACTGAGCGACAAATTGAGGATCTATGAACCCGTTGATTCCGATGCGCCATTGATACTGGCCATCGACGAAAGCTCTGGACCGTATTTCCCGGTAACTCACCATGAACCTGTGAGCTTTCTGGATCGTGTTCCTTACCTGCCCATTTATCGCGAGTTTGTTTCGAAAACGGCCGCAGCTATAAGTTGCATCGAAGACTCAGGAGCAACTTCGAACTACGGAACGCTATTTTCTCTTGCAAATGGCGAACTCGGCAGGTTCCTCATAGTTCTAAATGATAGGCCCGTGTACCTCTGGTGCAGAGTATCCGTGGACAAGCCTATTGCCACGTTCAAAATCGTCTCATGTCCGTTCCCAAGGCGTCCGACAATGGTGGATGACGCCACGTTCGACGTTAAAATCGCCCCGAATGGCATTGCTGTCATGGAGCTCGAATTGCGGTAGGATCCTGAGGCGCGATGATTTTCATTTTACATACCGCAGTCGAGAGTCGGTATGGTTTCTAACTCGCTGTCGTTTAAACATGCCGATTTACATGGACGACACGTGTATACATTGGAAAACAATATTATTCGCCTAAGCATTTGCAGAGGAGGCGGTCATATCGGGGAGATCCGTTTTCTAAACGGAAATGCTGCGCAGACTGTAAACCCTTTGAGGGGCCACATTACCGAACGATTGAACCATACGAATTCGATGACGTTCGGCATGCCTCTCTTTACCAATCGGGCGCGCTTGGCCGCTTTCTTGCCCGGCTACATGGGCACCTTCTATGCGTGCCGGAGTTCGGCGGACCTTCAGAGGCTTCTATCACAGAGTGGATCGCGGGTGAGTCTATCGTGACTGAGGATCAAATATCGTTCGAGTGTCAAACGAGCCTGCCCAAAACTCTGTTCCTTGTTGGCTGGAAGTCATGGTGGACTGTTGATAGCTCAGTAATGCGCGTAGAGGAATGGATAGAGAATCTGGCGCCCTTCGGGCGCCCATTTCATTGGGTTCAACATGTTACATTTGGGCCGCCCTTTACGGAACCGCGGAAACAATTTCTGGAAATGTCGAAGGCATGGTGGGCGGGTAACCGTATCGGAGCGGAAGTTACCGAGAAGCGTATCGGCTGGCCTCATGGCCTGAGGAGTGGCATGAAACCGATTGATGGCCGGCCGTTCACTTTGAGGCGGGAACTTCCTCTTACAATGCGTTCCTCCTTGAGAGTCAACAGTCGCACAACTACTTTACGATGTATCATCGTGACTTTCCGGTGCTCATCGGCTATGTTTTCCCGAGTATTGACAATCCATGGATTTTAGATTGGCAGGAAAATTGTAGCTATCAGCAGAAGCCCTGGGATTCACGAGCCGTTGCACGAGGGATTGAATTTGGCACCACTCCATTTGACGAAGGGTTGCAATCGAGCGTGCTAAGAGGAAGGGTGCTCGATACCCCGATCGTTCGGTGGATCGACGCGCAAGCCAGGTTGACGACAAGCTATCTCATTTTTATCGCAGAAATCGAGCGTGAATTTGCCGGCGTCACGGACATCCAATTGACGAACGCCGGTCTTTTGGTGAAATCCTCCGACCAAGGTCAGCCCGATCTTACTGTCAAGTTTTGATGGGAATAGAAAATTGCAAGGCGACCAATGAAATGGATAATCTGTTCCGGTTTTCTACGATGAATACAAACCCTCCAGCAGATCCTCAACTTGCCGCAACACTCCAGTTGGGATCAGCAGGTTGGAAAAAAGGGACGGAGTCGAGCCTCCTTGCGGCGCCGGCAAAGTTTCGGAGACATTGTCGCCGAGCAGAAGAGCTTTTTTCCACGGGGAACACTGCCATCGGGTCGTATTATGTGTCCGGCTTGACCTTCTATTTGGAGCCTATGCCGCATTCGCACGAAAGTTCTACTAGACAAAGGTGAGTCAATTGTTGAACCCTCAGATAAAAACGCCGGCGCTCCTGCTCGACTTGCATGCAATGGAGTCCAATCTCAAAACGATGGCTGCCTTCTTCAAGAACGGGCCGACGCGGTTGAGGCCCCACTATAAGAACCACAAGTGCGCGGCTCTTGCGAAACGGCAGATGGCCGGGGGTGCGATCGGGATCAGTTGCGCGACGCTTGGCGAGGCGGAAACACTGACCAAAAGCGGAATCCAGAGCATTCTGCTGGTAAATGAGATCGCAGAAGCGGCGAAGATCGAACACTTCGCTCAGCTCTCGCGGGAAACTGACCTCATCATCGCGGTCGACAACGAGCTCACCATCTCGGCCCTCTCCGCGGCATCCGCACACATAAACGTGGAGCTGAGTGTCGTCGTTGATGTGGATACCGGCCTAGGACGTTGTGGAGTGCCTCCCGGGGAACCAGCTCTGGCGTTGGCACGAATTGCCCGCGCCAACGGTCTCCGCTTCCGCGGCTTGACAGGTTATGAGGGACATTGCGTCCGAATGCAACCGGGGCCTGGCAAAATCAAAGCTACGCAGCAGGCCACGGATAAGCTTGTCAGGACCGCCGAACTCATCCGATCGCATGATATCCCGGTTGAGATTGTGAGTACCGGTGGAACGGGAACTTATTGCATCTCAGGGAGATTTCCCGGGGTCACTGAGATTCAAGCGGGATCGTACCTCTTAATGGATACCGATTACCGTACTGTATGTACGGATTTTGAATTGACACTGAGTGTACTGGGGACCGTTATCAGCCGGACGCAGAACGACCATTTGGTTCTCGACGTGGGTCTAAAAGCAATTAGTGGCGAGCGAGGGCTCCCTGTATTAAAGAACGTGGATGGGGCGCGTCTTCGCAGGCTCGACGCCGAACACTCCATCATCGACATCCTAGACCCCAAACTAACTGTGCAAGTCGGCGACCAACTGGAGGTTTGGTCTCACTACAGTGATGCCACGGTCAACCTCCATCGCCAAATATTTGGAGTACGCGACGGGAAAGTGGAAGAAATATTTCCTGTGGAAAGCTGAATTGGAAGTTTGGTCGCGATCAAGTTAGGAGCTACCTTCAGCAATGAGCGATGTCCAGGAAGGTATAGATTGGGGCGTCGTGTGTGATCGGCCACCCAAATTCTGATGCAAGTGGAGAGTTGGTTCCGGCAGGATCCAATTCGAAGCAGGCCGAGATGGGGATACCGGTGGCGGAGTTGATCCGGCGGGTCGGAATCACCGAACAGACGCTGTATCGCTGGAAGAAACAGTACAGAGGACTGGAGACCGACCAGGTCCGCCAGGTCAAGCAGCTGCAGGAAGAGAATGCGCGACTGAAACGATTGGTGGCAGAGCTGACGCTGGACAAAACGATGCTTCAGGACGTGCTGGCAAAAAAACTGTGACGCCCTCGCGGCGCCGCCCGGTGGGTGAGCTATTTGCATGCGACCTATGGGGTGAGCGAGCGGCGTGCGTGCCATGTGGCGCGGATACCAGTCTCGACCTTTCGCTATGAAAACATGCAGGAGCCAAGGACGGCACTACGGCTAAGAATACGGGAGATCGCTCAAACTCGGGTTCGTTACGGTTATCGGAAAATCCGGGTGCTACTGAACCGAGAGGGCTGGAAGGTAGGGAAAAAGCTGGTGTATCGACTCTACCGGGAAGAAAGTTTAGCGCTGCGGCACACTTCGCGAAAGCGGCGACGAGCCGCGATGCATCGGCGTGAACGTTTCCGCCCAACCGGACCCAATCAAGCGTGGAGTCTTGATTTCGTGGCTGACCAGTTGGCCGACGACCGGCGGTTCCGCGCATTAACGGTTCTGGACGTATTTACGCGTGAAAGCTTGGCCATCGCAGTAGGTCAGCAGTTGAAAGGCGAAGATGTGGTCAGCGCTTTGAATCAGATCCGAGCAAAGCGAGGGGTGCCTAAAGTTTTGTTCTGCAACAATGGGTCGGAGTTTACCAGCCAGATGATGGATTTCTGGGCATATCACCACCAGGTACGCATCGACTTCTCCCGGCCAGGAAAACCGACCGACAATGCATACGTGGAGTCATTCAATGGCACTTCGCGCGCGGAGTGTTTGGACGTGCACTGGTTTGCGACACTGCCCGAGTCTAAGCACCTCATCGAGACTTGGAGGCGAGAATACAATGAGAGCCGTCCTCACCCATCTCTGGGAGAACGGACACCATACGAGTTCGCTAGACAGATCGAGGCTAGCCGCGATCTGTCTAGCGTAGCAACTGCTGGGGACTAACTCTGGAGTTGTAATAGAAAAAGGGGACCGATCAACCAAATACGATTTCATACTCGGTTCTGTGCGGATTCAGGGGTGCAGGTCACTGGCTGAATGTAACGGAACTTGTAGCCTAATCGGCTAACCGCACAGAAGCCGCTCATGGAAGAACCGCGCGCACACTGCCATTCTTCCATGGCCCGGCTGTCGCGCTGAGCTTAAATCGTGGATTAAGCGGATTCCAAGGAATTTATATCACTTAAATCGTGGACAGCAACCAAAGTGTGGTCCTTAAATTTGCGGATGCCGGAAGGCGGTCGATCTCGGTTACGCCTCGATTCGAGCCATTACAAGGTGGGTGACGGAAGACGGCGGCCTTTCGCTGGCTGCAATCAGGGAGGAAACTTCCTCCCTTTGTTGGCTATTACGTTCTTGCTTGGCTCTGTACCTCCGGCGTGCCGTCCTGCGAGATTCGAAATAGAGTGTGTCCCACGATATCTATGTTGCTTTCCTTGAGAAGTGCTTTCCATCTATTGCGCGTGCCGATGTCTGAACGCGATAGCAGCCCCAATTCCTCTTCGTGGCGCGAAAGCTGAGCAAATTCCGCATGGCGAGGATGGAGTGAATCGAGGAAAGATTCTTTCCGGTGAAGTATGGGTGGGTTTTCTGAGTTGCTGAAATTCTTGATCCCGTAGGAGGCAGTGGGCAGGTATACACGCACGCTGTAAGCGAGCTCTGGGTGAGCGATGTGTTCGAATTCTGGATATCGGAGGAAGGAAAGTTTTTTACCATCCAGACCGATCTTGATGAGATCGTATTCCACGTCTCCGACGATCTGCCGGGCGGTGAGGATCATGAGCCGCAGAAGAGGTGGGAGTTGTGCTTCCGCCGTTTTATGGACGTAGAGCGAATCGGGCAGCTTCTTCCCTACGGTTGCCTGTTTGCATTGCTGCTGAATAATTCCGGGTTTCCCAAGTTCGAAAAGAAAGTCAGTGCCGGCTCGGATCGAAGCTTTGTAGCTGGGCCACAGCATTTTTATGTCAGCTTGGATCTCATCGGGAAGAATACTGATAGGGGGTGGGGTCAGCCCCTGGAGACGCAGCATTGCTATGTAGATCAGGAAGTTCACGCGCTTCTCTTCACGAGCGGACGCAAGCGCATCCGCATTCAGTAGACTAGATGCAATTTTCTCTACTCGCTGCGTTGAACCGTATCGCTCGATCAGACGGGACATGGGTTTGAACTCTATCCCGAGGGGCGCCCTCCCGAGCGTTTTGGTCAGCAACAGATACTGTTGCGCGATGCGATCTTTGGAGAATTCACTTCGTACTGTCTCTCGGAAGCTAATCGGACGATAGAGGGATAATTGAGCTAGATAGTCAGACTCGGCTTGGGAATCTTTGAAGATGTACGCTATTCCGAGGCTGGCCATATGAGACTGGTGACCCAAACTCGCCCACAAGTAGTCTTTGCACTCCTGTTGCGTGTACAGCTTCTGGAAGGAGCCAACTTTTGTGAGAACGCCATCACCGAACCCCGGGGCATCTCCCAAAGCTTGATCCACTCGGACGGCCACGATGAGTACCTTCTCCGCAAGTTGGAATGCATTATGTAGAGTGGCTGCACGCTCCGCTGGGTCTTCAATGACATTCAACACGTAACCCAGATTGACGCAGTCCGCTGGTCGGAGTTGATCATCGGGCCGGAAGTGGGGGTCCCAACCGGTCGCTTCGATTCCCGCCTTCTGCAACAACCGAATATCGGTTCCGCGGCCACAACCATAATCCAGTACCTTACGTGAGGGCGAAATGAGACGGTGTGACATCGCAAGCGCGAGGGGTCGGGAAAGCGAGTAGCGCCTCATCGCTGTCCTGTGGCGCTCTATTTTAAGTTGTTCTGTGATGGCGCTGCCTACAGCGCGTGAACCGGACATCGGGGGTTTAGAACCTCGCAAAGTTGCTTATGTTGATTCTCCCAGACTCAGTTTGTACTCGACCCTAGGCGGCACCGTAGGGGGTGAACGATTCGAGAGATCAGTCCGTCCGTTGAATTGACAGAGCCTGCTGGCTGATCCCGATCAGTAGTCGCCGCAATTCCCCGAAGTGTCTTGACTGCTCACATATCAGCCAAAGTATGGCGAATTCCCATTTTCACCGACGATCCCAGCTTCACCGCCACCGGCCGGACAGATGGACGCCACGCGTTCGGGCATCGAGCATTGGTTGACAACTTCGCATTTCTTCTCGAAACGCTCCTTAATAAGGTGCGATCTTCATCGATAGTGAGTCAGAGGGCTGAGCATGGCTTGCTCTTGGTGCCCGCAGGACGTTGCTTTCGATTCGGCTCGAGCGCGAAGCGTCCCTGCCCCTTGCCACAACCTGCTAATATCGTCAACATCATACGCTTAAACCAGAACGCGAAATGGGCGCCGGACAGGTCGACCCGGGGTCGTCCAGAGTTTAGCCCTCGTAACGGTTTCCCCGGCCCGTGTCCGTCCGGCTGGGCCTACAACGGTTGGAGATAACACCGGGGAAGAAGATGGCGTTAGAGAGATGACAGGAGCCAACATAGCGCCGAAAACGAAACCCGAAAGGCAACCCCCGCAGCCCGTCTCCTTGCCTTCCGCCGAAGCGGAGCGAAGTTTCAGATTCTCGGGACACCAGACGTTCCCTCTGCGGATGGCCTGGATTCCGAAGGCTGTCGGAGAAATCGTCGTGGGGGCAGATCCGCTGAGCGACATCGACGAGGGAATCACGACGCTCGGGCTAGGCAAGAATATGGTGGAGGCGTTGCGCTGCTGGATTGAAGCATTCCAAATCGCACGCCGCGCAAATCAGGGATGGTCATTGACGCCGCTCGGAGCGTTGATTTTCAACCCTTCAGACGGATTAGACCCTTATCTCGAGGATATCTCGACATCATGGCTGCTGCATTGGCTCATTAGCACCAACAATGATGCTCCATTTTTCGCTTGGGAATGTATGTTTAATCGGTGGCCGTCGACGGAATTCAGCGCCACACAAGTGATAGAGGCCTTCGAGAGAGAGTCTAACGGCACTCCGAGGCCTGCGTCCGCAGTGACGCTCCGTCAGCATTGGGAAGTATTTCTTCACAGTTATCGCCCGCCGCGCGCGGACAAGGGAGAAGATCATCTGGATAGCGCGATGTCTGTATTAAGGCTCATTCGCGACTTCGGGGAGCGCCCGGGTCCAAGCGGTAAGTGGGAAACTCTCTATTGCTTCGACCCTGGCCGCAGGTTGGCGATTTCCCAACAGCTCTTTACCTTTTTTGTACATGACTGGTGGAACAGGAATTTTCCGAACGAACAGACGGCGTCGATGCGCGACGTGGTGCTTGGGGACCACAGCCCGGGCCGGTTATTGAAGATGCAGGAGCCAGAGATACTTCAACGTATTACAGAGATGGCCGTGCGACACCCCAAGGTTTTTCAAATCGTTGAGCCCACTAGCCTGCGTCAGCTGCGTCGATTGAAGGCAAGCGACGGTCTGACCGACTTGCAAGCGGCGTACAGAAAACCGACATTCGTCTGAGCCTATGCCACAGAGCCACACATATAAGTACAGCAATGCCATGGAAGGCCTGTTGCAGATCCGTCGTCAATTCATGCGCTCGGTTCATTTGGAGCGCGACTTTGCTGATCCAACATCATCGCTCGGCTACGTTTTGACACCGGTCGGCAGAGCGGCAATCTCAAGAATTTCGGCGGGGTTTCAACCAAATTCGACCCAACGCGCCTTTCGCATCGCCGGTGATTACGGCTCGGGTAAGAGCGCCTTTGGACTGGTACTGGCGCGTCTCTCGGCCGGACACACTCGCGCCTTGCCGAATGAGCTGGGCTCTTTCACGGGGCATAATCGTCTGAGTCCTCATCTTGCCACTGGCGACCACGAGCCCTTGGGCATCACAGTGCTGCGCGCCTTGGGCTTCAAGCCTCCCCATGGCTCGCGGCCATCCACCGCGGATGTGCTTGCGAAGATTGACAAGTCCATTGGACAGGCGAGGTCTAAAGGCCTCAAGGGTATTTTGCTGGTACTCGACGAGTTGGGAAAAAACCTTGAGTTCGCGGCGCAGAATCCCGAATCAGATGATATCTTCCTCTTGCAGCGCATGGCGGAAGAGGCCGCCCGCAGCGGTGCTCAGACATTCGTGATCGTCGTGATGCTTCATCAGGGCGTGGCGGCCTATGCAAGCGGGCTCGACACAACGTCTCGGCGGGAGTGGGACAAGGTTGCGGGCCGGTTCGAGGAGATCGTCTACACCCAGCCTCTCGAACAGATTGTCTCGCTGGTGGCTGCGACTTTAAACCTCCGCCCCGGGAGCCTGCCCCGCTCAATAGCCGATGAAGCCCGCAAAGCAATGGCAAGTTGTGTCCGCTGCGGCATATATGGATCGGCGGCTGCGGCAAATCTCAGTGAGTTCGGCCCGAGGATATTCCCGTTCCATCCGACTGTCTTGCCTGTTCTCGTTCGCTCGATGCGGAAGTTCGGGCAAAACGAGCGCTCCTTGTTCAGCTTCATATCGGCCACCGAGCCCCTGGGCCTTCAGCACCATCTGCAATCCAATCGGTCCCATATCGAGACCTATCGCATACATCACCTGTTTGAATATGTCCGTCAAAACCTCTTGCCGTCGATAGGCAGGAGCAGCTCGCACATCCACTGGAGTTTTGTGGATTCGCTTATCAGCTCGACGCCGCTTGCTAATGATGCGGAGGAGCACGTATTCAAGGCCGTCGCACTGCTCACTCTGCTGGACTCCCCGGATCTTCCGGCGACTCAGGAGTTCCTGCATCTCGCACTGGATGACGGCAGTAATCAGCGGGCGATTTCAACAGCGATTTCCGACCTGAAAAGCCGCGGGCTTCTGTATGAACGAGGCACCGCGCGAGGCTTGTATCTCTGGCCGCACACCTCGGTCAACCTCGACGAAGCATTCTCGCTGGGAAGCCGCGCCACGGCAGCCGTCGGTGACGGCATTGATCTGCTGTGCAAGCAACTTCCGCCCGAGCAGATAGTTCCTCGAGGCCACTACTTCCGGTCGGGAACGCTCCGCTATGGAGAGATTCAGTTTCTGCCTGCGACCGCCCTCCCCCATTTGCTGGGCAACCCGCCACAGCTCAATGGCAAAGCTGCAGATTTGAATCTGCGCATCGTGCTTCCTGCTAGTCAGGCGCAATTTCGCGAGGCAGAACGACAGCTCCGCCGACGGCGTCAGCAGCTAAGCGAAGGATTGTTCATCGCGGTGGCTCAGCCGCCCATTAAGAGCGCTGCGGCCTTGGCCGAACTCATCAGCTGGAAATGGGTCCAGTCCAATACACCCGCCTTGGCAGGCGACCGCTACGCGCGCGAGGAAGTTGCCCGACAGGTAGCTCGTGCTGAGCGCTACTTCCGGGAACGTTTGGCGGGACTGGATAGTCTGGAGCTTCCCATCGGCGGGGCAATGACATGGTTTTCTGCCGACACCGAAAAAGAACTCAGACCCGGGCGAGAGCTGCTCCAGTTTCTCAGCCAGCAATGCGACCGGATCTACCACAAGGCTCCTCGCGTTCTGAACGAACTCATCAATCGTCGCTTTCCGAGTAAGGCGGCCGTGGCCGCTCGCACGAAGCTCGCCGAAGCGATGGCCTCCGCGCCGGATCAACCCCTCTTGAGCCTGGACAATACGAAGCGCCCTCCCGAAATGGCCCTTTATTTGTCCATTCTAAAGCGAGGAGGATTTCACGTTGAGAACGAGGCTGGGTGGGTGTTTGACCTGCCAACGCCCAAGAAGGATCTCTGCAAGCTTCTTCCTGCCCTTCGGCATATCACCGACTTGCTGAAGAGTCCGGGGCCGGATGCTTTGGTGCCGGTACTGGACGTGTTTCAAGGGTTGTCCCAGGTGCCGTACGGAATCCGCGAAGGACTTCAACCGTTTGTCTTGGCGATCTATCTTGCCACCCATCACCAGCGGGTGGCTCTCTATGAAGACGGAACGTATATCCCTGAGGTGGGCGGGGAAGTGTTTTTGCGGCTGATGAAGGAGCCCCAGTTCTTTCACATTCAGTATTGCGAAATCGAAGGTGTGCGCGCCGAGGTCTTCACAAAGTTGCTGCGCCTTCTCCAGATCGATCCTCGCGATGCGGCGAAAACGGACCTTCTGGACTTAGTGAGACCCCTGTCTATCTTCATCGGACGTGAGGTTCCCGAGTATTCCAGGAGAACGAACACCCTCACTGCGAGGGCTGTGGCCCTTCGCCGGGTGCTTTTGGACGCCCGCGACCCTTTGAACTTAGTCTTCACAATGATACCCGTCGCCTGCGGACTGACGCCCATCGGCAAAGAAGGAATCAAAGCCACGGACGAGCTAGCCCTCCGGCTCCGAACCTCGCTGCACGAAATACGCACCGCCTACAGTAAGCTAATCCACCGCTTGGAGCACGCGATTCACGCAGGGTTTGACGTCGATGGTGCGGCTTCGAAGGCAAGGAAGCTTATCGCCGGCCGGGCCGAGCAGCTCGCGGTGGTCGTGACCGAGCCGACGTTGAAGGCTTTCGCGATTAGGCTTGCCGATAGCGCTCTAGATGACCGAGCCTGGGTGGAATCGATCGCAAATCTGCTCTCACGGAAATCCTGCGAACGGTGGATCGATAACGACGAGACCGAATTCCATCACCAGCTGGAAATTGCCGTAGGACGGTTCAAGCGTACCGAACTCGCCCTGATTGGCACTACGCAGCGGCTTAACGGCCATGCATGCCGGATCGCGCTCACGAAGAGCGATGGGAGCGAAGTGGGTGACCTCGTAAATTGGGAGGGCATGGACGAGAACAGAATCCTCCCGGTCGAGGGGCAGATTCAAGAGATACTCCGCCAACATGGTCGGCACGGCATGGCAGCAGCCATGAGGGCCATCTGGTCGCAACTTCAAACGGACGATCCAAAGGAGTCATAGCGATGTCGATGCCCCAAAATACAAGCTCGCCGAACGATCAAAAGAAAGTTCGTCATGTACTCAGCCTCTCGGGAGGCAAAGACAGCGCCGCACTCGCCGTGTATATGCGGGACCGCGTGCCCGACATGGAATTTATCTTTCATGACACGTCAAAGGAATTGCCGGACACCTATGAGTATCTGGAGCGGCTTGAAGGATATCTCGGAAGAAAAGTCATTCGGACCACCTTCGGCACGACGTTCGATAACATCCTTCGGAGGAAGGGCGGCATGCTGCCTTCAAACCACCGGAGATGGTGTACCGAGTTGATGAAATTGAAGCCGTTCGAGAACTATATCGGTGACGACTACTGCATAAATTACGTGGGCATCCGGGCAGATGAAGACCGTGTCGGCTACATCAGCCATAAGCCGAATATTCGTGCCGTTTTTCCATTTCGCGAGGACGGAATCGATTACACCGGTGTTCAACGCATTCTGGACGAGTGTGGGCTCGGGATGCCGCCCTACACTGAGTGGGGACGCACGCGTAGCGGCTGTTTCTTTTGTTTCTATCAGCAAAAAATCGAGTGGGTTCGACTGAAGCAACGCTACCCCGATCTGTACGAGCAGGCGAAGGCCTATGAAAAGCCGAACCACGTCAACGGGAATGTTTTTTATTGGAACAATGACGAATCGCTGGTCGAGTTAGAGCGCCCCGGGCGTATGGCCCAGATTGAAGAGAACTGGACCAAGACACAAGCAAGGATGCTGAAGCGTCAGAAGAATCGATCTTTGGCGGAAACGCTGGGCGGACTCGAAATTTTGCCTCAAGTTTCGCAGGGTTGTTTACTGTGCCACCGTTGAAGAGGCCCACTTCTTATGGCAGCTCGTACCCGGGGAGAAAAATGGATTAAGTTACTGCGGGCCTACGGTCCCGTGGCCGACAACGAGGCTATGCAGGCGGAGCATGTCGACAAGCTCGCCCATAGCCTCGGAATCGCAAAGCTTGCCTTCGATCATCCCGCGCGAAAACTTCTGCTCGACTGCTTTCCGTCTGCTACGGGCGCTTTCCGGAATGTAGTGCTCACAGGCACGGCCGGCGAGGGCAAAACTTCCCTCTGCTTCGAACTCGTTTTTGAGTTGACCGGAAGCCGCGCCGAGGGCGCTAACGGAGTCCAGCAAATCCGTATTCCAACGCGGGAGGGCGAGCGGGCTCTCACTCTCATCTACGATGTCACCGCCTGGAGAAAAAGGACGGATGGCCATATCAGCAGTGATGACGTGGCGCTCCTCGAGCGGATGGCACAGTCTTCCTTCGAAATAAGCGACGAGTTCTTCGTTCTCGCTGTCAACGACGGCCAGATGCACGAACTTTTTCGCGCGTTACCCGCAGATGCGCCGGAGTTGGTTCGAAGGCTGGAACGCAGTCTCATCGATCTTCATGCAAGGAACGAAAGGGACTGCGGAGACCGCCTGAGGCTCGTCAATCTCAGCATGGTTGCGAGCGAACGGATCATGGAGCTTTGTCTGGCCGCTGTGCTCGATCGGCCGGAATGGGCATGCTTGGAAGAGGAGAGTGACAATCCGCTCTTTTCGCCTTCATTCTCGCTGGCGAGGAACTTTCGAACGCTCAACACCCCGGAAACGCGAGCGAAGCTAACCACGCTTGCGCGAATCGCCGACGTGACGGGGCACCATCTTCCGATACGCGGAGTACTCTGTCTCTTGTCAAACGCTCTGCTGGGCCATCCCGATGCAAAGGATCGCGTATTGCGCCCGGGAGCCGAGGTGAATACGATCGCCAAGTTGGGAACAGCTCATAAGGCTGCATTGCACCGCAATCTTTTCGGAGAAAACCTCACCCCCACCAGCCGGCGCAAGCGGGAGATCTATCGGTTTCTATCAATGCTCCATATCGGAGAGGAGACGACGAACGATCTGGATGAGCTTTTCGTCTTCGGTTCAAGGGATCAGGAACTTCGGGCCTCTTACGATGAACTCATAGGCGCAGACCCCTTTCTGCAGCGCAATCCGGATTTCGACGACGTGCTCCGCCGCTATATCCGCGGCGATATGACTAGTGAAGAAGAGACCCGCGTTTTTCTGGGCGAACTCTCGGCCGAGCGGCGACGTGTCTTCGTCCAGGCGACGCCCGTGCAATTCCGTACCTATTCCCTTTGGAAAACCTCGATTTTTCATCATGCCAGGGAATTTCTCGACGAGGTGGTGGAGCCAATCGAAGCGGGCAAATCCCCTGCCCGGTCGCACTTGCGAAAACTTGCCTCCGGGCTGAATCGAATCTGGACTGGCCTACTAGTGTCGGATCACGCCAATGAGATTTACCTCACTACTGGCCTCGATTTGACCACGTCCGCGGTGAGCGACATCTACCTTTCACAGGCTGAACTGGATGCAGAGCCGCCCGGTATGGAAATCGTCCGCAGGGACGTAGGCTGCGCTCCCGAGGTGGTGCTCCGCGCGAACGGAAGGGAATTTCGGTTTACCCTTACATTGCCCCGGTTCGAGTTCCTATGCCGCGTGGCGGACGGGGCGATGCCCTCGAGTTTCTCCCGCGAATCCTGTGCAGATTTCATGTCCCTCAAGCAAAGATGCCTCCGCGATCTCCGCCTCCGGGCGAGTTCGCGGTCGCTACATTTGATCGAGGTTTATAGCGGCGGAACGATACAGCGATTTCCCATTCATCTGGCGGAGCAATGATCTCTTCAGAAAACTCGGAACCCTACTACGGGTCAAAGGATCGTAACGAGGCCTGGATTGCGGAAGCGATCTGGGGCCACCGTCTGGTGCGTCAGCCGTTTTCGGCGTTGCTGCTGGAGTTCTTGGGGATGGCGGAAGGAATGTTTCGGCAGGGAAAGCTTCTCGCCGGTACGCGACCGGGAGAAAACCCGGAGTATGTGGCGAACCAGTCCTTGCAGCTCCGCAATCTGCTCTTCAATAATCCCCGCATGGAAGAGATCCTGCGCAACGCACAAGGCAGCGACGAGCAGGCTTGGTCTGACTGGCTGAAGGTGATGACGGAAGGCGCATCGCTGGGAGAGCGCCTTCCGGCTAATTTTTCCTATCTCAGGACCCGCTTCGACACGTTCGGTGAACTGGTCAGCGTCATCCGGCTGCTTCGGCGGATTACGGTGGACCCCGGGAGCGAGCGAGGATGGACCACGCAGTTTCTCTTTCCCATCGGCTCGGCGGCGCTTTACGAGGCGATTCTGGAGAAAGGAGACGGGTTCGAACGCACGCGGCGGGTATTCACGCGAACAGGAGAAATTGCTTACCTGATGCTCTCCCGGGCTTCCGAATCGTTGCGCGCGAAGATTCGGGAGCGGCTGACGCCATCGTTCGAGCAGAATACTTCGCGAAATCGTTTGGTAATGCGGCTTATTTCCTCACCGGAACCCGATCGCGGCGAAATGAAGGGCGGCACTTATCTTCCCTACAAAACGCATCCCGCCTTCGATCGCATGGCCGAGGACATCGCTGGGATCCTGAGCCTGAACCTCCCCGATCAGGACGCGTTTCAGTATTTGCAGCCTCTTCTGGGGTTTCACCTCTATCTTTATGGAATTGAAACGGCCAATGCGTGGCTCGGAAACAGCGGTCTTCCACCCATCGCGTGTGAGATATTGGCGCCTCGAAGCGACCTCGTGAGGAAGGCCGCCGTTGCATCCTATCTTCAGAACGATGGCATCGGCACTCTGGCGGTGCGCAAGTTCCTCGACGCAACAGTATTCTCAGATCCAGAGCTTAAGAAGGCTCTTGCCGATGAAGCACTGGACGATCTCGCGAAAAAGGAGTATCTCGCGGACCATCTTGTTCGCACCGTGTCTCTCCGCAAGAACCTCGACGCGCCTGACCCCAAAAGACTCACTGAAATGTTTTATAGCTTGGCAACCCGGCTATACCGTAGTGGCACGGCCGATGGATTGACGGGCCTTGCGACGGGCTGTGGGCTCGTTTCGAAGCGGGGCACGAACCGGTATCGCTACGCTCCAACGGATGAGTTGTTGCGCGCCATTGTATTCGCTAACGTCACCTCACCTATCGAGGAGAGCGCGTTGCTGCGTCGTCTGCACCACCGCTATCGAATGGTCATCGGTCCCATAGAGGCCAAGGGAGACGTTCTTACGTATTTATTCGACGAGACCGACTTCAAAAAGAACAGGGATAGATTCCGTCAACATCTGGTAGGCATGGGCCTGGCTCAACGTATGAGTGACGCCTGCACCTACGTTCTTAACCCGATGGAGTCGTTTACATGAGCGTCAATCCTCCCGATGCGCTTGTGGGTGCCGTCGCCCTCGAATACGTCCTGCTGAAGCTTAAGCCTCAGCTGGAGGACGATCCCGATTTCCGCGGCGCGTTCCATGTCCTCTCTAGCTTCTCCGCCGAGCAGCTCGCAGGCTTCATTCAGGCGAGCATCGACGCCGGCGAACGGGCCGCGCGTCTTTCGATTCAGTTCCCGGAATTCGAGTTGCGGCCCTATGGCGTGGCCTCTAAGTACACGACCACCGATTCTTCGGTAAACGTGCGGAACCGGGAAAGAAACGGCTCGGTGACCCTTACAGCGGACGTGGAGTCCGACGCGGAAGCATCCCTTGCCGACAGCGACCGGACCGACGCATCGGACCTCAAGGACAAGGCAATAGCCCATGTCTGGGTGGATTTTGTCGCCAAGCAGATAGGTATCAACCTTCTGCCCGAGGATCGCAAGAAGGTCGAAGCGATGGTCAAGGGCCTGTTTGAAACGGGGCGCTGTCCTACCGCCAAGGCGGGAGAGTTTCTCTCCGCCGTGCTCGCCAACTTCCGTAGCGAGCCTTTGAGTCGGGCGGCGGGGAAGGCTTTGCCGATTATCGGCCTGCCCTTGTTCGAAGACTGCTTCAGTTCGCTGAACGAGACAAAAATGGTCCAGCCTGCCCAGTGGGCTGCCAAGTTCCGCTCGCACTATTCCCTTGAGTGCTATCTCGACAAGCGAGGGCTCTCGCAGGAAATGCTCGATCCGGACGCTCTTCGGAAAAGGCTTCACCTGCTTCGGTCAGACGAACAGCAGCCTCCTATACCGGAGCAGATACTGAACGCGTTTCACGATTACATCGAATCCGAAGGCGCCCGCAATAGCGCGACTGAACGGCTGCTCTTCGCATTCGACTGGAATCACACAACGTACTGCTTCGACAAGACAAAAAAATCCACATCGAAAGATTTTGCAGAACGTACGCGCAGCGCCCTGGAAGCGGAGGGGTTGACGCCTACCCCCGACGACGAGGTGGTTATTCAGGCGTTGGGCAAGGTGGGACGCAAGTCAGGCTCCGCACCCGACGAATTCCGCGAGTTTTTCGAGCGACGCGGTGAGCAGCTGGAAAAGGACATCACCCTGTTCCTGGAATGGGAGGACTTCGTACACGGCCGCAGGATCGAATGCACCGATCTCTTTCAGGGTATTTTCGAGGCGTTGCACCGATCCATCAGGGGACTCTCCCGCAATGACGCAGCCTATCTCGTGCTGGAGGGAAAGCAGCAGGCGAAGCCGAACAGTTTCCTGGAGACGAACCAGCGGGCCTGCGAATACTTTGAGCGGGCATACGGTTCCCTCGAGGCGCGGACCAAGAAGAAGATACAGTTCAAGGACACGCTCGTTTGCAACTACTCTCAGGCGGTTCTCCCAAAGATCAAGGACAAACCCAAATTTAAGGGTTCCAGCAAGACGGGACGCGCCACGAAGCTGAGCTTTCTGGTATCGGTTTATCAAAAACAGCGCGGCGGAATGGAGCGGAAGGTTGCAACCTTATCGTTGACTTGGCACTTCCCGATCGCATCGGTCCTTGGGCAGGAGGCCGCTGATTTCGACGCGATCTGCCGGTATTATGCGCATCGCGGTACGACGCTCGTCGGATGCGTGGCGGAGTACGAGGTCGTAGGTCGTAAAGGAACGCCCGTTTCCTTGTCGCTCGAAACTGTCGAGGGTTTCGCCGACGCGGCCCGTGGCGGCGGCCGGGGGGCGTTCGTCCCGGCCCAGGAACGGATCGAATCTCTGGCAGCCTTGTGGCGGCAAACGTTGTCGGATGCGATTGCAAAGCACTGGCTCCAATCCGCCGAATCATCCGAACTCGGCGCTCAATTTGACATATTCGAGTCCGCCTACAGCAAGGCGGTTCTCTCTCTGAGAAAGGATGCCCTGGCATCGGAAAACGCCGCTGCAGTCGCCCAGGGTTACCGGGAGCTGCTTCTGAAGATCAATCTATTGAGGCATCAGGATGCCCGGCGGCACCTACTGCGAACGGTTCTGCGGATAGGGCTGGCACAGGTCCAGCGGTCCGGGAGACGCCCGCCTATGGCGGTGGTGTGCCCGTGGCATCCTCTGCGAATCGAGTCCGCGGCGGCGCGCCAGCATCAGGTTCTGTCGCTCCTGGATCAATTGTTGGGCAAAGATCGACCGCCTTTCTCCGATGGCGCGAGCGGTGCCCTGTTCTTCCGCGAGGTTGAGCAGCTTCTCGGCCATCCCCTCTACCCGGAGATGGCTGTGGTTTGGGAAAATGCCCAGGCGTTTCCCCGTATTGTCACGCAGGCATTTGACGCCTACACGCTGCATCAGCCGCCTGAGCCCTCTTCCGAGTCGGCAATGCCCGCCCTCGATGACGAGTCGATGACCGCCGCGGCGACAATCGAGCACGAGATGGTCGAGTACCTCAGGCTTCAGCCGCACGAGCGCGATAATTTTTCCATCCTCCTCTACAATTGCGACTCGCCTGATCTGCCGACCGCCGTGGTGGAAACGATTAACCGCATTAATTCGAAGCGCGAAGACGACAAGATCACCTGCCAGGTGCTCTTGATGCACCGCGACGAAATGCATCTGCGCCAGATCTACCGCGATCTGGTGGCGCGCGGCATCAGCAGCGAGGCCGATCCGACCGAAGGATCGGGTGATTTCCTCGCTAAGGTCCGTGTCAATATCACGGCCGCGAACAGGCTTCGCCGCGAGGGCCGCTCACAGCCGGTGGACATTGCCTATTGCCGTGATCTGATCTCACGTGAGGCGAAACCGGCGTGGGAGTGGCTCCCGCGGGAAACCGCCGATCCCGATGATCTGCAGCCTCACCAGTGGAGCCGCCGACTTCCCGTCAGTGAAGGCGACCGGAAGGTAAGGCTTCAATTGGCATGCCCGGCACAGACGGTTGCCGGGTGGGCGTATTTGTATTCCATTGCCGCGTTGTGCGCCAATGGCGCGGATGACGCCTGGGAGGCCGGTAAATGCCCGGTGCTTATGCGATCGCTCGATTTCGACGACCAAAGCGTGGACCGCATATTCCGGGAGACACATGAATTGGCCACCTGGGTGGTGAACCAGGACGAACTGATGGATCGGAAACTCCTCGAGGCCCGCCACGTCAAGGTCATTCGCTACGTGCAATCGGCAACGCACGGCCGAAACCTCATCATCTCCTCCGCAGCTCGCGAAACACTTCTGGTCAACACGCTGAAAGAAAAGTTGCGGATGTTGCTGCCCTCCGATACACAGCCTGAAGTGATCGATGCCTTATGGCAGCGGTTCATGAGTGACGCGAACAAGATTTCGGGGGGCCTAGTTCTGAAAGCCGCCCGGCGTGCGAACAACACGAACGAACTGCTCGGCATGGTGCTCTCCCGTTATCTTGTGCAATCCGAACTCGGTGCCGGACGGCCGATCGCTTGGTGCTTTCTCGACGACTACGGCGAGTGGCTGGGCAAAAAGGAAGGCGCGAATATCGCCGACCTGCTGGTGCTGGCGCCCCATACCAACGCGTCGGGCGGCATGCACCTCGACATCGTCGTGGCGGAGGCCAAATTCGTCACCCACGACGGCCTCGCCGGCGCCGCAAGCACGTCAGCCAAGCAACTAATTGACACCCTGGCGCAGATGACAGAGGCGATGGACGGCGAAACGAGAACGATTGACCAGGATATTTGGCTGGCCCGATTGTCCGACCTCGTGGCCTCACAGGTGGTCGTCGCACCAGGTCTTCCGCCGCTGGACACCAGCGCGTGGCGACGGGCGATCCGGCGGCGCCAGTGCTCCGTAAGCATCTGGGGGTACTCGCATGTTTTCGTCCATGAGCCGCAGGATCTGACGGTGCAGGTCTCTACTGTCAAGGGCCTAGCCAACACGAAGGGACATGCAAAGCTCGACGCGCTTCAGGAGGTATTCGGTCCCGGTCATGTCCGGGAGCTTATCCTCCAATACGGTAAGGCCGACTTCTCGTCGACCGCCGAGTTGCGACTTCGCAATGGCCATCCGGCATTCGGTAAGTCGAAACTATACAGCCTCGCCGGTAAAGCCGAGATGAAAGCGACGATGGCTGCGAAGGCGGAACCGTCGCTCAGCTCTGAAGCGGCTGACGTAACGCGCGAACCGGTGTCCAATCCTTCATCCTCGACAGAACGAGCGGAGCCGACCCCATCTACCCCCCCGCCCTCCCCGGTCTCCGAAGCCCCAACTGTAGATCCCGCAGCAGCGTCGGTAATTGACTTCCTGCAGGAGCGCGCGGCTCTCCTCAAGAATTCCGAGGATGCCGGCAACGCTTGGCTCAAGGGCATCACAACGCAGATCAGGCAGGCCTTGATAACACGGGGACTGCCTGCACGACTGATCGAAGGCCTTAGCCCGATTCTTACCCCGAATTCCGGCATCATCAAGTTGCAGGGCTCCAAGGAACTCACCGTGCAGGCCGTCGAGTACCGCGCTGAAGAAATCTATACCTCCGACGGGATCAAAATCATTCACACGACCCCGGAGTCGGGGCGGGTGTCTATCGCGGTCGAACGTCCAAAACGCCAGGTGCTGCACACGGAGCCCGTGCTTCTTGCCTACATCCAGGCCTATGGGCAACGAACGCTAGGGGAAAAACTGTGCGTCGGCATTCGCGAGGAAGACGGGCAGCCTCTTCTGCTGGACCCGCTGAATCAGCCGCATACGCTCATTGCCGGTATCACCGGCAGCGGCAAATCCGTACTGATGCAGAATCTTATTCTGACCATTGCGGCCACTCGCGATCCGGCTGAAGCGCATATATATCTCATCGATCCGAAATTCGGCGTAGACTATCGCCCGCTGGATGAGTTGCCCCATGTGGAAGCGGGTTCCGGCGGGATTATCGACGAGCCGCACGCCGCGGTCAAAGTGCTGGAAGGCTTGGTGGACGAGATGAACCGCCGATATGAGCTCTTCAAGGCGGTGCGGGTCGCCAACGTCCATGCCTATCGAAAGGCCACCGGGCAGCCCCTGCCAATTCTTTGGATCATCCACGATGAATTCGCGGATTGGATGCAAACGGACGATTACCGAGATGCCGTTCCTAACATAGTGGGCCGACTCAGCGTAAAGGCGAGAGCGGCCGGAATTTTTCTGCTGTTTGCGGCACAGCGGCCCGACAAGGACGTGATGCCGATGCAGCTTCGTTCGCAGCTCGGGAATCGGCTGATCCTCAAGGTGGACAATGCGGCCACGGCTGAGATCGCAATGGGAGTGAAAAACTCGGGCGCCGAGCGCCTGCTCGGCCGCGGTCACATGTTGGCGAAGACCGGCGACACCCCCGATGCCGTCTTCGCACAGGTTCCCTTTATCGACATGGAACACACGATTCCTCAGCTCGTGAGGCTTATCCGCATCCAGCACGGCAGGGCCGCCGAGGTCGCTCCATGATTTATTTCGACAATAATTCGACGACTCGAGTTTTCGAAAGCACCGTCGACGCGATGCGGCCATTCCTGACGGAGCGCTTTGCGAATCCGGCTTCCGCCATTGCCAATTTTGGCGGCATTCCGCGCGCCATCCAGGTCGAAAAGACCCGCTTGTGTAGAGCGCTCGGCGCTGACAGCGGCGATCAATTCGTCATTACGTCAGGTGCGACGGAGAGCAACAATCTGACTCTTCTTGGAGCAGCGCGCGCCAATTGCCGTCGACGTCAGATTGTAATCTCATCGATCGAACACCCGTCGGTAATGGAGGTCTGCGATCGCCTTCGGGCAGACGGCTATCTGATAAATACGCTGCCGGTGACTCCTGAAGGCGTTATGGATGAGAAAGCGCTTTCCGGCGTGCTCTCGACCGATACCCTGCTCGTCTCGGTGATGCTGGCGAACAACGAAACCGGGGTTATTCAACCGTTACGCTCCATTGCAAGATATGTGAAGCGGCATGATCCCGAAATATTGCTCCATACTGACGCGACCCAGGCAGTAGGCAAGATAGCCATAGATCTCTCAGGCGACTTGTCGGAGGTGGACCTGCTCTCCTTCTCGGCACATAAGTTTCATGGTCCCAAGGGGACAGGAGCGCTTTTCGTCCGCGATTTCGATATTTTGGCTCCTATACTTCATGGCGGCGGACAACAGAACGGCCTTCGCGCAGGCACCGAAAATCCTGCCGGGGTCGTTGGGATGGTCACAGCCTTAATGGCTCTTCTTGCCTCGCCTGATGCCATGAACGAAGTTCAACGGCTTCGTAATCGGGTAGAGACAGCGATACTGAGCCTCTGCCCGGGGGCCTTCGTACTCGGCGCTTCTGTTAACCGCCTACCGACAACTCTCAATGTCTGTTTGCCTGACGTCGACGCCGAGGAATTCGTCGACCGGATGGCGGCGAAGGATATTGCCATATCGGCGGGATCTGCGTGCTCTTACGGTGCGCGGAAACCATCTTACGTAGCCCTCGCCCACGGCCTGTCCTATGAACAGGCAAAAAGTTGTATCAGGCTGAGCCTGTCAATCGAGTCAACGGAACAGGAGATCAATTTCTTCCTTCAAAGTTTTGCGGAGGTAGTGAAAGCGCAGGTCGATCCCTCGGACAAAAGGCGGCAGATAGCATAGATGGCGTGTGGGGGCACCCACCCACCACGGCCTCTGCCTTTGGGGAAACGGGTGTCGCGCTGTACTCAAATCGCGGATTTAGCACGAGTAGGGCAATTTCCGACACTTAAATCGCAAACTGAATCCCTTCAGATTCGTATTAAATAGCGGTCGGTATGTGCGGCTCCGCCGACCGCACTGCTGACCATGGCTGATCAGGGGCTCACGTTTCAAAGCGAGCCCCAGTCGGCCTGGGGACGCGGTCTCCCATGGTCGCCATTTTTGCATTCAAATCGGGGACAAACTTCCTGCCGTACTTTGTCCACAATTTAAGTACAACTGTCCGCGATTGACTAAAAGCCAATTATATTGGTCTTAAATCCGCGCTGCGCCGGCCAGACGGCTACCACCGGACTGTGGGGGAAATTGTGGGGAGTACCTGCATAGCAGGCTTGGTCTGCCTTGGACCGAAGAAGGGGTCAACCTGCTGCTTACACTATCATTTACTAACTCAGACCAATCCCACCTAATGTGCCATGAGGGGATTATGAGTCCGCTGCTCTAACCAATTGAGCTATAGGCCCTTCTTCTCCCTCATCGCCGGGACCGGGCTTCTTCCCAGCGGCAGGGACGGGCCCTAAATGCCCATGCCATAATCCGCGGCGGGAATGCTGTCCCCGGCATGCGCAAAGATGTCGTATGGCGTGCGCCGCCTGAACTTGTAGCGGGAGCGCAGTTCGTGACCAATGTACAAACCAACGGCGGCAATAGCCAGCGCGACGGAGGTCCAGCCAACCACCCGCAGCGCAGCGATTTCTTCATGGGATTCCACAAACTCCGCCAATCTTCCTTCACCGCTTAGGGGGATCCAGCGGACTATGGACACAAGCTTCATGCCGCCATCATAGCCCATTTTCATGCCTATACGATGCCGCCGGCGTCCGGGCCGCGAAAGGATCATTTCAGGCGGTCAATTCTACGCAGCAACTCGACCTTGCGTTCGGCGGGAAGAAAACTGGCTTCGATGGAGTTCGCAGCCAACTCGCGCAGGTGCTCCGCGCTGAAGCCGAATTCCACATAGGCCATGCGATATTCGTCTTCCAGATGACTCCCGAACATCGCCGGATCGTCAGAATTGAGCGTAATCATCAAGCCCGAGTCAAAATACCGGCGTACCGGATGCTCTTCCAGCAGCGAACAGCAGCCGGTACGAAGATTCGATGAGATGCATATCTCCACTGGCACCTGCCGTTCCGCCAGCACTTCGATCAACTCTGAATCATACTGGGCGGAGAGACCGTGCCCGATGCGCTCAGCCCCAATGTTGAGCGCCGCCCAAATCCCCTCCGGCCCTGTTGTTTCCCCCGCATGGGCCGTTAGACGGAGTCCGGCGTCGCGGGCCTTCAGGTATAGATCGCGAAAGGGCTCAGCTCCGGCCTGCCGCTCGTCCCCGCCGATACCAATCCCCACTATGCTGGGGAACTCTTTTTTGAGCTGTGCCGCCTTCTCGAAGACAATCGCCGCCTGCTCCGGCCCGAACTGGCGAACCGCGTCAAAGATCCAATAGAGCGTGATGCCGAATTGCTGTTCGGCACGCAAGCGGGCCCGCTCCATTCCATTAAAAAGCGGCTCAAATTGGGTCCGTCTCCAGTAATGGATAACGCCCACGGAGATGTAGACCTCGGCATGGACCACTCCCTGAACTGTCAGCCGCTCCAACATACGATAGGTGACCAGCTCGTAGTCCTCCGGATCCCGAAGGCGTTCCGTAACCGCCTTGAACGCCATGAGGAAACCAGTGAAATCGTTGTACATGTAGAGAGCCCTGGCCTGGTCGAGCGTAAGCCCGGCCCGGTCATGCCGCCGGCTCAATTCAACCAGGGTCTCCGGCGATACCGTGCCTTCGAGATGCAGATGCAACTCGGCTTTGGGCAGGGTGCGGAGCCAGTAGGCGGGAATCTCGCGTTGGGCGGCTATAGGTGTCATGGCTGAGATCTAGAGCACATCTCTCTACCAGCTTAAGGCTTGGAATCCGAGCAAAACTCACTGTGCTTGCGGCTGTAGAGAAAATAAATGGCGAGTCCGATCGCCAGCCAGACAAAGAAGCGCAGCCAGGTGATCACCGGAAGGCCGGCCATCAGCAGCCCACAGAAGAAGACACTCAGCAGGGGGAAGGTAAAGCCGCCCGGAGCGCGGAAGGCGCGCCGCCGTTCCGGCTCGCGAACGCGCAGAATCATCACTCCGATAGAAACCAGAACAAAGGCGAAAAGCGTTCCGATGTTGGAAAGATCGGCCAAGGTGCCAATGTCCAGAAGGCCTGCGGGAATCGCGACCACAATTCCGGCAACCCAGGTTGCAACCGAAGGGGTGCGAAAGCGCGGATGTACTTTACCGAACCACCCGGGGAAAAGACGGTCCCGCGACATGGCGAACCAGATGCGAGCCTGGCCGAGCTGGAAGACCAGAATCGAGGAGATCATGCCAATCATGGCGCCGCAAAGGACAATCAGCCTTACCCATTGCACGGTTACCGAGCCGGTTGCATTGGACAGCTTCTTCAGCGTGTTAACGACTGGCGCTGCATCGTCGCGCAGCGTTTGCCACGGCACTAGACCGCTGAGAACCACAGCGACGCCGACATAAAGCAAAGTGCAGACGATCAGGGTGGCGATGATGCCGGTGGGAATATCTCGCTGCGGCTGGCGGCACTCCTCGGCCGTGGTCGAGATCGAATCGAAACCAATGTAGGTAAAGAAAATGATGCTGCCGCCGGTGAGGACGCCGGACCAGCCATTGGGAGAAAAAGGATGCCAGTGCGCAGGATGTATAAAGTGGGCGCCGGCCAGCAGGAAGACCAGAATAGCTCCAATCTTCAGCGCGACCATTACATTGTTCGTGCGGGCGGATTCGCGGATGCCGCGCACCAGCACCACGGTCAAAACCATTACGATCAGAAAAGCCGGCAGATTGAAGCCCATGTGCCAGCCTGGCCCGTAGATGGTATGGCCGGCAAAATCTTCCAGGCCGGAAGGCAGGAACGCCGGCGAGATCCAACGCGTTCCGGGATGGACCCCAAACCAGTCGAGAAAATCGACCGCATGCGCAGCAAAGCCGACACATACGGCCATGTTGCTCACAGCGTATTCCAGAATCAGATCCCAGCCGATGATCCAGGCGACCAGCTCGCCCATAGTGGCATAGGTGTACGTGTAGGCGCTGCCGGCAATGGGAATCATCGACGCCAGTTCGGCATAACAGAGGCCGGTGAAGGCGCAGACGATGGCAACCAGGACAATCGAAACCGCCAGCGCGGGACCTGCGCCCGGCCGCCCCGCCAGAGTATGATGGCGCACCAGGTAATCGAGCAAGGGAGTGTCGAGAATGGAGGAAGTATCGAATTTCTCGCCCGCGATCGCCGTTCCGATCACAGTGAAAATGCCCGAGCCTATAACAGCGCCGATGCCCAGCGCGGTGAGCGATACCGGACCGAGCGTCTTTTTCAGGCTGTGCTCAGGCTCTTCTGAGTCGCCGATCAGCTTATCGATCGATTTGGTAGCGAATAATTGCTTGCGCAGTGTCTGGGCTCCGTCCTCCAACCAGAATGAGAGAAAAGCTCTGGATTTTAATCCAGGGAAGGATTCTTATAATTCGCGAGGTTGCCAAAAGCCTCTTTTGTTTCCCACATCTGGCGCAAAAGCGCGCCAGATACGGGGCACCCCGTCTCTCGCCCACAACAGATTTGCCATCTCGATCGGCGCCACCTAACGCTTGCTTTGACCTCGGCCAAGCTTCTTGACCTTTTTCTTGTTGGCCCCTCGGGGCGTGGTGCGCGCTGCCTTGGGCGCGGCTTTCTTGCGTGCCGTGCGTTTGATCTTTTTTCGTTCCAGCTTGTCTTCCACTGCTTTGGTATTCGCCATCGTGCTCCTGTCTACACTCTTTCCAATTGCGCGAATTTCTCTACCAGCTTTTTCACGCCGAATTCTCGAAATTGTACCGTAATCTTGGCGTCATCACCGTCTCCCTCACGGCGGAAGACAACGCCGTCTCCGTATTTAGGATGGCGAACACGCTGGCCGCTGCGGAATCCGGTCACTCCCGTGGGCTCCGGCAGCTCAACTTTGGAACGATGTATCTTTGCTCCGCGGGAGGAGAAAAATTGCGCGATATTCTCCAGCGATGTTTCTCTGGGAGCGGCTCCGGCGGGATTAAACGAATTCGAACGGCCGCTGCGGGAAGCAGCGCTTGCCGGCCGGACACGCTGATCCTCATCTTCATAGCGATAATGCCGGGAGGAGTCGAAATCATCGTCACGGCGCCGGTTATAGCGGCGGTTCGGACTCAGGTCTTCCAGCAGATGCTGCGGAATTTCTTCAAGAAAACGGGAGGCCATGCTCGCCTCCGGCATATCGCTTCCATAGCGGCGGCGGTAGAGGGCCCGTGTTGTCACCAGCGCATCCATGGCGCGCGTCATCCCAACGTAACAGAGCCGGCGCTCCTCTTCGAGCTCGGCCGGATTGTTCAGAGTGCGCGAATGCGGGAACAATCCCTCCTCCATCCCGGTCAGGAGCACCAAGGGAAACTCCAGACCCTTGGCGGCGTGCAAGCTCATTAGGGTCACGCGGGACTGGGGATCGTAGCGATCGGTTTCGCTGACCAGCGCCGCATGGTCGAGAAACTCCGCAAGAGTTTCGCCGCGCTCTTCGGCATCCTGCGCGGCGTTAGCGAGTTCCTTGAGATTCTCAATCCGCGACACTGCTTCGGGCGTTCCTTCCTCTTCGAGAGCACGGATGTAGCCGGTGCGGTCGATGAGAAAGCGGATAAGCTCGGGAAGCGTCGCGGCATCTCCGGGCGCACGAAAATCGGGCCTGCGAGAATCAGGCTCGCGGGAGTAGCCTTCCTGGGCAGCCTCAAAGAGAGTCGATTCTTCCGTCTCTGATTGCTCCGGCTGGTGCGCGGCTTCGAGCTCTCCAAAATCGAAGCCGGTATCGTCCAGGTTCCCGGCCTCGTCCCCTGCGGCCACGGCATCCTCGGTCTGAGCAAGATCCTGCGACAATTTTCCGGCAAAATCCGGCGCCAGCATGGCGCGCGCATCCTCAATTAAGCGGCGAAACGCATCGAGCGCCATGCAGGCGCGTTGCGGAACCAGGCGCTCTTCTAATACCCGCGCGATCACGCTCCAGGTGCTCATCCCGGTTTCCAAACCCAACCGCTCCAGAACTTCAAGCGTGGTCTTGCCGATCCCGCGCGCCGGGGTATTGATGATGCGCGCCAACGCAATCGAGTCGTTGGGATTCTGCACCAGCTTGAGATAGCTCAGCAAGTCCTTGATCTCGGCCCGCTCATAGAAGGAGAAGCCCCCGACCATGGTGTATTGGATTCCGTAGCGGCGAAGCGCCTCTTCCACCAGGCGGGATTGAGCGTTGGTCCGATAGAGGATCGCCACGCGAGGCGGTTCCGCTTGACCGGCTGCCGCCGCGCATGTACTTCTGAATGTAGTCAGCGACGAAGAGAGCTTCATTCTCTCCGTCCGGCGCTTCGTAGTAGCCGATCTTGGCTCCGCCCGCGCGCGATGTCCACAGATTCTTGCCCTTGCGCTGCTGGTTGCGGGCTACTACAGCGGAGGCGCCCTCGAGAATCACCCCCGTAGAACGGTAGTTCTGCTCCAGGCGTATGGTCTTGGCCTCAGGAAAATCCTGCTCGAATTCAAGGATGTTGCGGATATCCGCGCCGCGCCACGAATAGATACTCTGGTCTTCATCGCCTACCACGCATACATTGTGTCCGGCGCCTGCCAACAGCTTCATCAACTCGTATTGCGGCCGGTTCGTATCCTGATACTCATCGATCATCAGGTAACAATAGCGCCGGTTATAACGTTCCCGGACTTCGGAGGAGGCGCGCAGCAGGCGCACGGTCTCGAGCAGAAGATCGTCAAAATCAAGCGCGTTGGCCGAGCGCAGCTCCTTGCGATAGGCCTCGTAAATGTGGGCAATGCGCTCGCTGACCGGATCTGCGGAATTGAGATAGATCTCCTGCGGATCGAGCATGTGATTCTTTGCCCAGGAGATGCGGGATAGAACGGTGCGCGGCGTCAGTTGCTTGTGATCGATCCCCAAGCGGCGCATCGCCTGTTTGACGACCGCTTGCTGGTCGGATTCGTCGTAAATGGCGAAATTGCGGGTGAGTCCCGCGCCCCCGATGCGCAGCGCCTCGATGTCGCGGCGTAGAACGCGCACGCAAAACGAGTGGAAGGTCGCGAGCAGCGGTTTCGCCAGGCTGCGGTGGCCGAGCAGGCGCTCGACCCGTTCGGCCATTTCGGCCGACGCCTTGTTGGTGAAGGTCACGGCCAGAATGGAATCTGCCGGGACGCCTCGCTCCTCAATCAGATATGCGATGCGATGAGTGATGACGCGCGTCTTCCCTGAGCCGGCGCCGGCCAGGATCAGCAGGGGGCCGTCCACAGTCTCGACGGCGGCGCGCTGTTGCGGGTTCAATTTGTCGAGAAGATGCTGCACTGCGGTCCTAAGATTCTCCAGATGATCGGTTGGATATCGCGTTTCTCTAGTGTATCGTCCGGGACCCGGCGCGCAGTATTCTGAAGATAGCCATGAGTCATGAAGGAATCCGCTTCCTCCGCGAAGATGAAGCCCGCAAAATCTCTGGGGAGGAGACCGATTTCGTCCACCGCGACCTTCCCCGCGAAGCAATCGAGCCTGCCCGTGTCCGGGTGAACAAGACAGCGGGCACCGGCATGGAGATCGACTGGAAAGACGGTCACCAAAGCAGTTGGACCTTCCCTTGGCTGCGCCTTGCGTGCCCTTGCGCCACCTGTCATGAAGAGCGCGAAGCTACGGGCCGCAAGCCGGGTGAGGCGGAGCCGCAGCCGGCAACCTTGCTGCCCATGTACAAGGCTCCCGTCCGCCCCGATTCCGTTAACCCGGTGGGCCGTTACGCAATCGGCTTCCACTGGAACGATGGCCACAAGAGCGGTATTTATTCCTGGGACTATCTACGCCGCCATTGCATCTGTGATGAGTGCCGGGAGGGACATTCCAGGTCTTGAATTTGGGCTATAGGGAAGTGCGACCTTTACAAAACTTCACAATGCTTGACTAATCTTTATCGCATGCGCCGCGAGCCGGTGCTGAGATCCAGATATGAAAGCATCGAATGCATATCCCCAAAAACGTCATGCAGGTCCTCATCTGCTGCTGCTTACAGTCATCTACCTTGGCTTGATGTTCGCAGGAGGCTTCAGACTCAGCGCCTCCTTCAGAATCCCGCCCGACTCCGCTGAGAAGGCCGCCGCCTATGTTGCAAAAAACGGCTGGTCGATCCAACTGGGCTCCTTCTTCGAATTGGCTTCGGCAATCCCGCTGGGTATCTTCACCGCGGCCACCGTTAGCCGCCTGCGGTTTCTCGGTGTCCGCGCTGCCGGCGAGTCGATCGCGTTGCTTGGCGGCGTCGCTGCGACGACGATGTTGATGCTTTCCGCATTGGCTAACTGGTCGCTCACCAGGCCCGGTATCGCCGAGGAGGCCGGCGCCGTGCGTGCCCTGCAGTCGATCAGCTTCGCAGGAGGAGGTCCCGGCTTCGTCGTGCCATTGGGTCTCTTTATCGCGGGCGTGTCCCTCGCCGCCGGGCTGAATAGGCTTTTGCCGCGCTGGCTCATGTGGCTGGGAATCGCCGTCGCTGCTGCATGTGAGCTCGCCACGTTCACTCTCCTGAATTTCACTGCGGGCTACTTTATTCCTGTGGGCCGTTTCATCAGCATCCTCTGGATGATCGGCGTCTCTCTCACACTCCCAACCAGCATCGCTCGTTCGGTCTATGAGGCAGATGTGAATACCGCCGCATAGCGCAACAGAAGATGCCGGGCGGAGGCGCCGCGGTTATTTCAAGTTGACAGACGCGGGCCAAATAATGTATTTAACATAATAGTTATTTACGGTACAGGTTAAATACATGCAGTCCGACGATCTCAGCACCACCTTTGCCGCGCTCGCTGACCCCACAAGACGAGCGATTCTCGCGCGCCTGGCGCTCGGTGAAACCTCAGTCAACCAACTCGCCGAACCATTCGAGATCAGCCTCCCCGCAATCTCCCGGCACCTTAAGGTCCTGGAGAACGCAGGCCTGATCACCCGCAGCCGTGATGCCCAATGGCGTCCCTGCAAGCTCAATCCGGGGCAGCTCAAGACCGCGGCCGATTGGCTCGATTACTACCGCAAATTTTGGGAGGAGAGCTTCGACCGCCTCGAAGACTACCTGCGGAAATTACAAACAGCTGAGAAAAAGAATCAATTAAAGGAGAAGTCACATGCCCGTGTCAACTCTGGCAAACACTAACGAAACAACCTTTGACCTTTCCATCACCCGCATCTTCGATGCGCCGCGCGACCTGGTCTTTGAAGCTTTCAGCAACCCGGAACACGCAAAGCGTTGGATGGGACCGCGCGGTTTTACCGCTACACATTTCGAGCAGGACGCGCGCCCCGGAGGCAGATGGCGCGCCTGCCTGCACCAGACCGGTGACTGGAAAGGCCAGAGCTATCCCGACCTATGGCAGGGTGGAGTCTTCCAAGAGATTGTCCCTCCCGAGCGTGTGGTCTACACCTTCGCCTGGGAAGGTCAAGGAGGCCAGCCAACTCGCGAAACCCTTATCACTATCGTTTTCACCGAACTCGACGACGACAAGACGCAGATGGACTTCCACCAGGCCTTCTTTGACTCCATCGGCCAGCGTGATGGTCACAACCAGGGATGGAACAGCAGCTTTGATCGCCTGAACGACTATCTTCAGGGAAACATCGAGCTGCTGAGGGGAAAGAACAAATAGTGGGGCTCGGCTGAGCGTGGAGAGGCTCCCAGCCTGGCCACGCTCACCAGCCATTGCGGCGATCGCCTGAACCAATTCAACGGAGGAAGCATGAGCACCCTAACCTCAGCCCCAACCGGCGACAAAGTCCTGAGCATTACCCGAATATTAAACGCCCCGCGCGATCTGGTCTTCCGTGCCTTCACCCAAGCTTCCCACCTGAGGCGGTGGTGGGGTCCCGCGGGATTCGACATCACGGTTATCGGCTTCAAGCTCTGTCCTGGCGGAGGTTTTTACTACAGCATGCAGGCGCCCATAGGCCACCCGCTCGGTGATGGATATATCTGGGGCAAGTTCCTCTATCAGGAGATCGTCCCGCCAGAGCGCCTTGTTCTACTCAACGCCTTCACCGACGAACGCGGCAATGCTGCCCGCCATCCCATGATTCCTTCCTGGCCGGCACAAGTATTGAACAGCCTCACTTTCACCGAACAGGACGGTGGGACTGTTGTTCTGCTCGAAAGCACTCCGGAGGGGGCTACCGCCGAGGAACACGACACCTTCGTCAGCAATTGCGCATCCACGCAGGGAGGCTTTGGGGGAAGCTTCACTCAGCTTGAAACTTATCTTGGGAAACTCAGGCCTTACTCGTGGTCAACGTAGGGAGCAAGTGATTCCAGCCCCTTCAGACTTTCAAAGGAACCAGCCGGCAGACTACTCCGAACAAGAATTTTCCGCCATCCGATCTATTCCGGCATTACCGGCAGGGCCGCTACGTTGACGGCTGTCGGATCGTCCCTCAATTTGATGTAGAGCAATGTTCCACTAGGCCGGGGCACGTTGATCACCGAATTCGCAAAGCCTACCGGGACGGTGGTAGAGGACTTAAAATCCGGAGAGGCTGCAATCGAATCCAGCAGGAAGAGGTTTGATCCGGTGAGGGTACATTGCTTATCCGCGCTGATCGGACAGCGGATGTCTTTGAGTGTTGGTATTCGGACCAGGTTTCCCAGCGGCTGCCAGTCGCCTTGAACACCGTTCTCATCGACCGCGCGGAAGCGCAAAGGACCAAATGCGGAAGGCCCAAAGCTCTTCAGCGGGTTCAGAGTCGCCAATACGGTCCTGGAATCCTGCAACGTGAGGCTCCCATCCTCCACGCTCAAGATAACGTGAAAGGAACCATCCGCCGTCGCCACCTCGATCTTCTGCGTTCGCGGCCAGGCCTCTGCAGCCTGCAGCACGAAAGTTAGGGTACTATCCTGCGGCAATTCATCTTGATTAGCTAGCCGGATAGGCGAAGGCGAAGCTTGCCCGGTATCGACATTCTTGCTTAGTAACGCCGCCTTCGGCCTTGGGGGTTGGATCGTGACCGGCAGATTCATCTCCCGGCCGTCATTCAGCATGACACGCGCCACTGCCTTCTCCCCTGGCTTGAGGACGCTCGCCGCCATGGACGATGTCATGGTCAGATCATCTTCTTTGCCGCTTTGCTCCAGCCCGGCGGGGGTGAATGCCATGTCCTTCAATTCGAGCTTCAATACCTCATCGAGCCTGGAGCCCTCAAGCTTGCCGCTAGAATCGCCTGCATAAAATATGAACTTGTCCAGGTGAGCGCCCTCGGCGTAAGCCCGCATTTTCACCTGGTCAGGAGTGGTTAAACCCGCCTGCTTGAGCAGCAAAGTCATGGTTCCTGGAGCTGCGTCTTTGAGTGGAACCTGCACCTCGAGCTCACCGGGTTTCACCAGCTTATAACTGGCCTTGAGCACCTTGCCCTGGTCTTCTTTAACGGAAACGTCATCGACGCAGGCGGCGCTCGGAGCTTCAAGATGGAGCGTATCTTCACGGCCTACGATCAGCGCATCTTTGTCGGCTTCAGGTAATTTCCAGTTGGCGGGAGCGGCGCTTGCCATATGGAAGCTCGGACCATCGAAGGGCTGAAATCCCCAACGCCCGCGCAGGATACCGGTAGATTCGGGATCCATGCTGGCGATTTGCACCGCATGGGTATCTACGACGAATCCGCCGCGTACCGCCTCAGGACGCGCCGGCAGGTCCAGCGCCGATCCTTTCCTGCCTTGGATATGAAGCACGAAATCATGCGCCAGACCGGTCGAATAGACCAGCGGCGCTCCGTCCACCGGCAATACCAGCGACGGGGTCTCAGCGCAGTACACGTGCTCCGGGTCGACCGCCCGCAGCGGAGGCAATTGCGGCTCGCCGACGCTGGGCAACCCGACGGTAAGCACCGACTTCGGATTGCTGAAGGATGGCGGGTTGTTGAGTTTGAGTAGAAGACGGTCTTCCATCGGTTCGACCAGCGCGGGGATGTACTGGTATTGAGCAGTATGGACCCCGTTCATGATCCTGACCACGTCGACGATGGCTCCCACATATGGACTGTAGGCGCCGGCCCCCGCCATTGACGTGGCGCTCAATTGCCCAATCAGGTCAGCCGAGGCCCCGGTAGTCAATGCCGCGACCATGGATTGCGTGTGGCCGTCGTCGAGCACCAGCGCATTCTGTTCCTGGGTCAAGCAGGCGAGCTGCTGGGCCGCCGGTTTTTGAAAGCATTCGCTATCCACTTTAATATTGAGGCTGCGAGCCAGCAGCTTGCTCGCGTCCTTAAGCTTGCTCTGGTCGCCCAATGAAACCTGGGTGACGGCTGCCAGGTATGTATTCAATCGCGAGCGATCCAGACTGGCTTGGTTTAGATCCTGGGTTGCCCGTACGAAAGCGCCTGGCCTTCCCCGGACATTGGTCCTGAGTGTGCTGAAATCTCCGTTCGTCTCGGGCGCCAGAAAGACGATCGCCTGCTGCGCGTCCGAGGGAACCGGGACGGTAACTCCTTGTTGCTGAACATTGCGGCTCCAGGATTCTGCGTGGCTAAACCAATTATCGGGCGGGGGATTGGTCGAGCCGCGTAAGAAGACGGTGACCAGCAGATATCGCGCGGCCTGCTCCTGAGGAAGATCCGGGCGCAACCATAAGCGGTCGCCCGCTTCGAGATTCGGCACCTGCGCGATAGGCAAAGTGTTGCCGTTTCGCGTTACCCTGACATCAAGCGAAGGACCCGTTAGATCGAAATTTGATTCTGAGTGAGCAACCGCACTCAGAGATAAGAGAACCAAAGGCAGATACAAATTCAATCGCACCATGTTCCTATTTTAGAAAACCTCGAGAGATTTGTTCGATATCATGAAACCTGAGTTTACCAAGCGGCCGGGAAAGATCGCCAAAAACCGGAGCAAAGCCGTGACTTCCGCATCCAAGTCGAACACACACATTCGTGGAGCATCCGTGCGCGCACGCCGCATGCATATAACCCTCGCCGCGGTCATTCTCGCCGCCCTCGCCGCCGGAATTTGTATTGCTTGGGGGCCGAATTGGAAGCGTGGCGCTCCCCAAGCTTCCTCAACCTCTGCGGAGAGCACAGATCTTCTTCGAGGTGATATCTTTCCGGACAGTTCACGCGGAGCAAGCGATCTGGAAAATGCTCTCACCCAGGCGTCGGGCGAGCACAAGCGGGTCATCGTTGATTTCGGCGGCAACTGGTGCGGAGACTGCCGGGTCCTCAACATTTATCTCCATGATCCAGCGAATCTGGCTCTGCTGAAAGCAAATTACGTGATGGTGAATATCAATGTGGGCGAACTGGACCAGAACCTGGATATCGCAGCTAAATATGGCGTTCCGGTGCAAAAGGGTGTGCCGGCCCTGATCGTGCTCAGCTCCGCCGGCCAGGTAATCTATAGGCAATACACCGGGGAAGCAGAGGCTATGAGCCGGACCAATAGCCCCGCCGCCGTCCACGAGTTCCTCGAAAAATGGAAAGGATGATTCAGGGATCGGGGATGAGGGATCAGCGATCGGGTTTAGGGCTTCCTGAACGTCCTCATCCCTGATAATGAGTTTGGGGTTCCTGATTCCGTGACACCTGAATCCCTGTTTCCATATGGTGCTAGTATTCGGCAAAATCAAGCGCGCCTTACTGGCTGCTCTGGCGCATGATTTATTAGGCACGGCCAAGGCCACGGCCTACTCCGCCATTCTGTGTCTATTTCCCACCATCCTCGTGGTCACTACCGCGCTCGCTCTCGCTCCGGAATCGGCAACGCTCCGCGGCGAGCTGCGCGTTTCTTTCACCGAGCTGCTGCCTGCCGACACCATGACGCTGCTGCACTCCTATTTCAGTAATCAGAAGGTGCGCTCCGGGCAGGTAATTTTCTCGTCGGCCATGATCAGCTTAATTGCGGCTATGGGGGTGATGCTTTCCCTGATGGAAGGTTTTCGCAAAGCTTACGATCTGCCCCGGCGTGAGTGGCCTTTCTGGATGGAGCGCATGGTGGCCTTCGCCTTGATCCCGTCCTGCCTGGCGCCGCTGGCATTCGCCACGGTGATAGTGGCTTTCGGCCATCAGATCGAGATTTGGGTCATCACCAACACGGATCATGACGTCGGCGCCTATGTGCTGCTGCTCTGGCGCATCGTTCGCTGGGTCATCGGCATACTCACCACCGTTTTCCTGCTGGCCGTGATCTATCATTTCGGCACTCCCCGGCGGCAGGCATGGAGGCATGTGATTCCCGGGGCTTCGAGCGCAGCGTTCCTTTGGTTTGTCTCCACCCTGCTGTACGGGTTTTACATCACGCGGTTTTCCAACTACTCCGTGGTTTACGGATCGCTGGGAACCCTCATCGCCACGCTAGTGTGGCTTTACATCACCTCGTTTAGCGTGCTCATGGGCGCGGAATTCAATGCCCAGTTCTTTCCCAAGCCTCCAAGGGTGCGAGCCGGGCAGGCGCTTCGCGATGAGGAAAATTCATCTGCTTCCCAACCAACGCCTGCCGTCTGAGATTCAATAGCTGCGAGTAGAATGGTCCCATTGAAGATTTAATTTTGGGGGATGAATGAGCTTTACCTTGGCCGATTCGAGTTCCAACACCCGCCCGGAGCAGCCACGACGCGCGAAGATCGTCGCGACGCTCGGTCCGGCATGCAACCAGGAACCGGTATTCCGCGAATTGCTGCGCGCGGGTGTCGATGTTGCGCGTTTGAATTTCTCGCACGGCGCGCATGCGGAAAAGTTGAAGCTTATCGAAATGGTCCGCAGGGTCGCCGGCGAAGAAGACAAACCGATCTGTATCCTGGCGGATTTACAAGGTCCGAAGATTCGCACGGGACGATTGAAACACCGGCTCCCGGTGCAGCTCAAGACGGGGCAGAAGCTTACCATCACGCCTCGCGATATTGCCGGAACCTCCACTCTGATCGCGACCACCTTCCCCACTCTGGCGGAAAATCTTGAACCGGGGGCGCGCATCCTGCTTTCCGACGGTCTTATCGAGCTGCGGGTGCTTGCGCTCCATCTGTTGGATGTGGAATGTGAAGTGGTGAACGGCGGGATGCTGGGAGAACACAAGGGCATCAATCTTCCCGGGATCGCGGTGCGTGTTCCGTCGCTCACTGCCAAAGACGAGGAAGATCTGGAGTTCGCAATCAAGAGCGGGGTCGATGCAATTGCCGTCTCTTTTGTGCGCACCGCGGAGGACATTCGCCTGGTCAAGCAGCGCATTGCGGCTCTGGGCGCTGAGACCTGGATTATCGCGAAGCTCGAAAAGCCGCAAGCCATCGAGCAGCTTGAGAGCATTCTTGAAACCGCGGACGGCGTGATGGTCGCGCGCGGCGATCTAGGGGTCGAGATGCCGCCGGAGAAGGTTCCGGCAATTCAGAAGCATGTCATTCGTCGCGCCGGAGAGCATCGCAAGCCGGTGATCACCGCAACCCAGATGCTGGAGTCGATGATTGAGAATCCGCGGCCCACGCGAGCCGAAGCCAGTGATGTGGCCAACGCCATCTACGATGGCACGGATGCCGTCATGCTGTCCGCGGAAACTGCCGCCGGCAAGTATCCGGTCGAGGCGGTCAAAATGATGGCTAAAATCGTCCTCGAAACCGAAGGCCAGGAAATCCTTCCCACCCATCGGTTAAGTGAAATCGGGCCTGGCCATTTGCGTCTCTCGATTGCCGAGACCATTTGCGAGTCCATGGCTCATGCGGCCGAGGATTTGGAAATCAGCGCCATTGCTGTTTTCACTGAGACGGGCGCCACCGCGCGCCAGCTCTCGAAATACCGCCCCAGATCTCCGATCTTCGGCCTGAGCAGCGTGGATGCTGTTATCAATCGAATGACGCTTCTCTGGGGCGTGCGGCCCATCCCTTGCAACAAGCTTGCGACTACCGAGCAGATGGTAGAAACAGCCGAGCGCCTGCTGGAGGAGAGAGGTCACGTCAAGCCGCGGGAGATCCTTGGCATCGTAGCCGGCACTCGCACCAAATCGGGCTCGACCAACTTTCTTCGTCTGCACGTTTTGGGCGACAGCCTTTCTGAAGCTACGCAGGCCCGCAGTCAGAAGGAACCGGCGCACGCGCGTCCCCAGCGCCTGAAGAAGAAGGAAGAGGCAGCGCGGCATGCGTTGCGCTCGCGGTCCCGCAACTGAGCTGTCGCTGCGGCTTCAGGGTTCAGCAGGGGTCTGGAGCTTGCGTTGGAGCGCTTCCATCACAGCTTGAATGAGTTCTTTGGCTCCCCCGATCTCGCTTAAAACCGTTTGCAGATCGAGAGCAGGCAGAGACGGGTTACGGCTCGAAGCGCAGTACACGCCGTGTTGCCCGATAAGGATCAGAGCATCGGTGAGCATGTCGAGCGAGACTGCAAGCCGGCCTCGCTCCGTTCCCATCATGAATTCAAAGCGCTCGAGCTCTTCGCGCCGTTGGGCAATTGCGGAATTTTCCGGCACCTGGAACGTTTCTCCTATTGCATTATCGAAGTGGGTGTAACCTGGCACACTGCTCCCACGCAGACGTTTCATTTTTCAGCCTTCGGCCGAGGGAAAAGTGAAGACACTCCGAAAGCTGCGGCTGATCCCGCTGATAGCAGCCACATTCTTCATGGTGTCCGGCGGCCCGTATGGCATCGAGGACATCCTGGGCGGCGCCGGCTATGGCCGCGCACTGATCATCCTGCTGGCGCTCCCCTTGGTCTGGACCCTCCCTACCATTCTAATGATCGGGGAGTTAGCGAGCGCCCTGCCCCAGGAAGGCGGATTCTACGTCTGGGTCCGGCGTGCCCTGGGCCCCTTCTGGGGTTATCAGGAAGCCTGGTTGTCGCTCGCGGCAAGCATCTTCGACATGGCCATTTATCCGACGATTTTTGTTCTGTATCTGGGCAAGCTAGCTCCAACCTGGACCGCCGGAGGGCGGGCCGGCCTATGGTCCTTGGGCGTGGTCGCGGTCTGCTGCCTTTGGAATCTGCGGGGAGCGCCGGACGTGGGAGACGGCTCGGCGATCCTGTCGCTGGTCCTTCTCGCTCCGTTCGTTTGGCTGGTCGTGGCGGGGATCTGGCATGGGCTTAGCATGCATGTTACTCATCCGGCGGCGCCCGCGGGCGGTGATATTACCGTTGCCATTCTGGTCGCCATGTGGAACTACATGGGATGGGACAACGCCTCGACCGTGGCGCAGGAGGTGGAGAATCCTCGCCGCAACTATCCCCGCGCCATGCTGGGCAGTTCCGTCCTCGTGATGCTCTCCTACATTCTCCCGCTCGGCGCTATCGCGCTGGCGGGTATTTCGGTGGATCGATTCGCCACCGGATCATGGACAGATGCGGCCCGCCTCCTGGGCGGCCCGGTCCTGGCCGGCGCGGTTGTGGTTGGCGGCATGATTAATGGATTCGCCATGTTCAACGCGCTGGTGCTCTCCTATACCCGGTTGCCCATGGTGCTGGCGGAAGATGGCATGTTGCCGAAGTGGCTGGCCGCGCGCAATCGCTATGGCGCTCCCTGGGCGGCGATCCTGGTCTGCGGCGCGGGATGGGCTCTGGCCTTGAATTTCAGTTTTGAACGGCTGATCTCGATCGATTTAATTCTCTACGGCTCCAGCCTGATCCTGGAGTTCGTTGCCATGGCAGTGCTGCGGCGCAAAGAGCCCACTCTGCCAAGGCCCTTCTCCGCCGGGAAAGGTGTTCTCTCCGCTTGCCTGATTGGCTTTGGACCAACCGGATTAATCTTGTATGCCATTTATGCGGCGAGAGGCGAGCGCATGGCGCATTTGCCCACCCTGGCACTTGGAGCCATACTGATAGCCCTAGGACCCCTGCTGTATTGGATCTCCAAATCCCGGCAAGCTCCGCTGCTGGCGATTACCGGAGAGGAAGCCGATTAGGGTCGCTCAATAACCACAGGCTGGCGGATGGCAGCGTGACGGCTTTA
>CAWDNI010000044.1:0-129321 GCA_963803615.1 uncultured Acidobacteriaceae bacterium | reverse complement strand
TTAGCGGCGGCCCGCGCTTGTCAATCAGCCATAAATCTTGTCATTGGTGCGAAAGGAAGTTACACCGGATACTCCAGATACTCATCGGCATACGATGCATTCTTCCGACAAGCTGTGGCTAACTACGTGGGACATTGATTTACCCCATACGTCCCAGTTCAATCGCCGCTCAAAAAGCTCCCGGCTGCTGGATACCAGCCGCTCGTATCCATCGGGACTGTCCAGGATGTGTTTTATCTTTTCTGCGTAGAGCACGCCGCCGGCGTCCATCGCCATTGTGTAACCGTTCACGCCATCCTGCAACGCGCCGGTGACGCCGCCGGTATCTGTAGCAAGGCACGGCAGCCCGTGAGCACTTGCTTCGGCGATGACAATTCCAAACGCCTCGGCGCGGGTAGGGAACAGAAGAAAATGTGCGTCAAGGAATAAGTTCGAGAGCATTTTCCGCTGCTCCGGATCGTGCTTATTCAGGAACTTGAAAACGCGAACATTAGGATGCGCAAACTCCGGCGGCGGCGTGCAGCCGCACACCGTAAGCCGCACATCGAGGCCTGCCCCAAGCAGTTCAGCCATACACTCGAAGGCGACCGCTCCGCCTTTCCTTTTCCAGTTCACGCCCACCCAGAGCAACTCAATGGTTGTGCCGAGCTGGTGGCGAAGTGCGGTCTGCCGTGATGGGATCTCTTCGAGATTGGCTCCAAAAGGAATCTCGAATACGTTAGCGGCCGGCGCGTGATAGTGTTCCCGGGCAGTTTGCGCCGGCCATGCCGAAGGATAAACGACGGCTTTAGCCTTTTGAATCGCGCGCATCTCGATATTCTCGCCCTCATGCTTCGCCAGGGAAGACAATAGTGAGAATTCAGGATAGTAGCCGATAATATTTTTCCAGGTTATATCTGACAGATAGACGATGGGTATGTCGGTCTTCAAATAGGCGATCTCTGTGGAAGCCACCGGCGCAAACAGTACATCAACGTCGGCGTTCAGCAGTTGACTCTCAAAGAAGGCCGCCAGCCGCCTGGAGCAAAACCGGTTGCATTCGGAAATCAGACTCTTGCCGAGGACCAGTTTAGCTATGCGATTGATCCTCCCTATGGTGTCAAAAGCAAACTTGGTTTGCGCCGTCTTATCCGGTCCAAGGAACGTAACTTCCCCAACGTGTTCCTGCAGGGCCTTAGCCATGAAGTAGAGCGTACCTGACCATGAACGGACATCTTGTGCATCAAAACGATGCAGCAGGCCGATCCTGATCCTTGCCGGAGCAGGTTCTGTGATGACCGTCACGGTATTTCCTGGCTGCATAATTTCTGGATCTATTTCATTCATGCGAGGTTAATGAACTCTCCAGCTTGCCGGACACGGGTTGCTTTTCGTTTTCTTCTCTGGACCGATCCGCGATGGCTTGTCCGTAGATACCAATCATGCGATCGATTTTTGTGTCCCAGTTGAAGTTCAGCCGGACACGTTCTCTGCCCTTGGTTCCCAACCGGTGGCCAAGCTCAGGAGCGGCGATGAGTTTGCGCATAGCGGCGGCCAAGCCTTGAACGAGCGCTTCCCGGCTGGAAGGCTCCACCAGCAATCCACATTCAGAATCGATATAGTCGGCCGGGCCGCCCCACCGGGTGGCTATTACCGGCACGGCGGCTGCCATCGCTTCGAGCACTACTGCGCCTCCGCATTCATACACACTGGGCAGCACCAGAGCGGCCGCGGATTGCAATCGCAAAGCACAGGTCTCCTGCGGAAGCCACCCCGAGAAGGAAACACGGGCCGATATACCCAGGGCCTCGGCTAGTTGGCGCCATACCGGTTGCATGGGACCATCCCCGATGATTTCGAGATCCGCATCCGGTACAAGAGTCAAGGCTTGGATGGCCATATCGACACCTTTCCAATCGACCAGTCTTCCGATGAAAACAAATCGCGCATTCTTCTCTATCTCTACGTCCGGCCCGGCACTTCCGGATGCGAGCGGCCAAATCGCGAGGTCCACGCCGTTTTCTCCGACTTCAATCACCTCGCCTTGGACGCATGCAGGCAGGGCCTTACGGGTCCTTTCATTGGCGACAAGCAGAACGCGGGCAAGCTTTTTTCCCGGCAAAATAGAGTTCACAAGGTTGGAAAAATGGCGTCCGATACGAATACTCGCCCGGCTGGTGAGGGACTCGTTATCGCGGAAGGCAGGCGGGTATTCCATGCCGCCATTCATCGGTCCGATAATCACGGGAACTCCCAGCTTTGCCATCAGGGATGGGAAGCGTGGTGACACTGGAATCGGCTGATGAACAGCATCGATCGATTCTTGCCTTATCAGTTGCAATACCACACGCCGCGCAAGGTACTGCGTAATCAGTTGACTTAGCAGGCCGATAGTCGCCTCGGAGACCCGGCGCGGCAGATACCCGCTTAAACGAAAGAGAAATTTGTGAAACCAGGCATCTTCAATGAAGCGCAGGCGATCTTTATCTGCGGCGAAAAGGACTTCAAGCTCGTCCCTGGTGCGTGCGTGAACTACCAGCCAAGCTTCGATACCCCGAGCGCGCAGACGCGAAAAGTAATGCACCGGAAGGACTGCCTCTCCTCCAAAGCGATGCGACGCGTGCTCGGCGACGATACAAATACGCATAGAATAACCAATCAAAAGATCTTGTGTCAGGTCGCAGCTTCAGTCGTGCCGTAACCTCAAATTTCTACTGCCCGGCGCTATAGCGCCACTTTAGTAAATCGTGCAACGACTCAACGCTTTCGCTAACCGCTTTTTAGCTGACCGGCTTTTAGCTGACCGGCCTTAGCTGACCGCTCCTTAGCTTCACTCAGCTATGCTGATTGAAAAACCTCGTAGTACCCCAACTTCTTCAGCCAGCCTTTCATTTTCTGCTCCCGCCGGTATCTGCTTGGAGTTAGCTCAACCAAGGGGAAAACCTCACCTGGCTCGTCTAGGACACCATTACCCTCCAGATCGCCCCGGTTCTGCGCATCGGCCAGCCAATACTTCGCCTCTCCTCCTGCATGGAAGCACTTCATCCTGGAGAAAGGTTCCAGGTGTAAAAGGCGCGCGCCGGGAATACCCATCTTGCGCATTATCCGTTTGGGCTGGCTGCGCCGCCAGCAATGCCAGAGATCGGGTGCAAGGTACCCCCCTCCGATCCGCATGGCCAGCGCCGCCCAGAGAATTGCTTCCACATGCATCACCCGGGGAAGGTTTGCACCGCCAAGCTTTTTGAGCAGCCATTCCAGCCAATCCAAATCCACCGGAGCGCGCCAATGAGCGACTCCGATATCTACATGCCTGGCCAGCGGAATTCCGGCTGCGAGGGCCGCGTTAACTGTTTCCGGAGGCAGCAGGCAGTTTGGTTTCTGCCACATCAGCAGCAGCCCTTGGCCGGGCGTATCCTCGAATCGAAAGCGATTGGGGAAATAAAGATCGGGATCAAGTAAAACCATTTCTTCGCCGGCCTGGCTCAGCAACACCGGATCGGTAATCTTTCTCCAGCAGGGATGTCCTTTGCGCAGGCGCCGTACCTCAGGGTGACGCGCGAAAACCGCTTCCTCATGCCCTTCAAAATCAGCCTCTGCAAAAACTTTCCACGTATGCGCGCCGGCATTTTGACGCTTGGCCATCTCTTCCATCAGCAGGTCTTTATCGGCAAGGGAATCCGTGATCAGGTGCAGCTCGATCTGTTCCATCGAATTGCGCAAGAGACTTTCAAAAGCATATTTCGCATATCCAAGGGAGCGCGGTGAAATGACCATAAAAACTCTTCGCGGTTGCGCTCTCGCGGTCTGGCATGGATTGCATCCGCCGGATAGATCGAACGGATGCGATGAGCTGACGGTCGTCATTGTCCTTTTTCCCTCGCCTCCTTAATGCAAACGCGCCAGAGCGCGATGCAGGGTGGCTTGCAAAGCACCTTTCAAACAAGGATTGTCCAGGGCTATTCCGGAATCGAATCTCCCAGCCGCTGTTTGCACATCCATCCATTCCGTTTTCTCCTCCAGCGAAGAACGGTATTGGCGGGCCACGTGTACGTAAGGAGAGAGCTCAAGGTACATCCGCTCGTAATAGTCGCGTAAACGAGAGGTCAGTTTTGGATGGTGGGGCGCCTTCCATGGTTTTACCGTGCCCATAGCATGAATCAGCGGCGGCAGATTCGATCGTAAATTTTGCCATCTATGCTTCAGGCCATATGCGCCTGCCCCATGGTGTTGCAGAATTTCCGCTGAGTGCCGCAATGCATGGACCGGGATATCTTGGAATCTCGTCGAAGCGAGCAGCGCGCTGAGCGCATCCTGGTCGGACAAAAGATGCTGGTTTCGCTCATCGACGGGCTTTCTTTGCTCGCGCAGGTAAGCCTCAGTCGAAAGAATCTCTTGCCAGGCAGAGAGCAGTTCGGTATGCCGGCTCGATACCAGCAGCACCGCGGTATTGAGAGGACCAGCCATCTCCCGTCCCGGCGCCAGGCCCCAGCTTTGGCAGCGATGAGTTGAGCCCGAGGCATACTCCCAAGGATCTTGAGTGACCGTGATGCTATCCCGAGACTCGTTCTGAAGAATGCCCAACTCGGCATTGACGATCACGTCCGTATCCAGCCAGAGGCATTGCTCACCGCTGCGAAGCCCTTCCAGGAGCACCGACGGCTTCACGTTATAGCTTCCCCATCCGGCGGCTTTTTCGTCGATCAGAGTCAGATTCGGAAATTGCTCAAGCCAGGACCGGAATTCGCTGCTGGGAGCGGGAAACTGCAACCGGATGGGCCATGCCGGGTTATAGCGCCGGAGGCTGAGCATCAACAGCTTCAGCCCCGGCAACTGTTCCTGCCGGTCTTCATAAAGGCAGACAAGCAAAACGGATCCTCTTTCAATAAAGCTTCAGCTTGATAGTCGAGAAGCGTTGGCCGCCTGGAATCAAACTCGCCCTCCGCGGCTGTTTCCAAGCAGCTGTTGAGGATTTCCCCAAGGGCGCTCAAATTGGGTTCGAGAAACATCGACTCATGGTCGCCGGGCGCGAAACGTACATCGACCCCGTGCAAGGCCAAAGTCTTCCAGCCGCAAGCCGGATCCGCCTGAGGAGAATAGGCAGCCTGCGAAGCGCGTATTAGCGTAATGCGGCCGGGAAAAGGCTGCCCCTTGTATTCTTTGATCGCTTCCAGAGTGTTGCGGCTGACGTTGTGCATAAGAGCCGGCAATGGCAGACCGAACAACGTGAATAATCGCTGGACTATGTTCCAGTGATTCAGATACAGCTTGCTGCGCGAAGAGCGGAGCTTGCCCATTCCCCGGCCCCAGAAGTACTTGATCTTTTCTCCGGTGGAGAGACGTTCCAGGCTTTTCTGATGGAAGCGGTACATGCGCCGCAGCACCGCCTTTCTTCTCATGTGGGGGTTGGCCGCTTGAATAGCAGCCAATTCAGCCGCGTATCCCGGGCGCCAGGAGTCGAACAGGATTACCATCTCAACCCGCTCACCCGCCTCCGTGAGCTGGCGTGCGGTCTCCACCGCCAGTGGACCGGCCGCGCACCAACCGCCAAGGTAATAAGGGCCTGCGCTCTGAACTGAACGAATTTCCCGAACATAAGATGCTGCCCGGTTTTCGATGGTCATTTCCTCGTCGCCGTCTAATTCGCGCAGGCCGTAGAATGGGCGATCCTCGCCCAGAACGCTCCGCAAGCCTTGATAGACAAGATAGGAATGGATCATGAATAGCGGCGGCTTGGTTCCGCCGGTCTGTACAGGCACAAGCGGCGAGTAGACGATATTTCCACGCAGGATGCCGGCGAGTTGCTCTATGGTAGGAGCATTAAAAATAGTAGTGATAGGCAACGATGTTCCCATGGCCTTATTGATGCGCGCGAAGAGCCGCACGATCATCAGCGAGTATCCGCCCAGGGAAAAGAAACTGGTTCGGATACCAATGCCGCGGATTCCAAGAACTTCCTCCCAGATTCCGGCCAGCTTGGTTTCGAGCTCGTCGCGAGGAGAAACCATCTCCGAGGCGGGAGCGGAAGAGGCGGAGCGGGAAGCGCTGGGGCGGGGAAGAGTGGAGAAATTTGCCGTCCCGTCGATTCGCCGCGGGATCGAATCGACAGCAATAATTTCCGCCGAGGAGAGATGCCCGGGCGCCTCCTTCTTCAGCAGCGCGCTTATTGCCTGAGGCGAGGGGACCGCTCCAGCATGGCCATTTCCAGAATGGTCTATGGCAGCATGGCCGGTTCCAGCATGGCGAGTGCTGGGAGCGCCGGTAATGTATGCGGCGAGAAGAGGATCGTTTCCCGCGCCCCGCAGCAGAATCGCTTCAGCCGTCGCAATTCCCGGAATCTCATAAAGGTAGTTTTCAAGCTCACTGAGCCGCAAGCGGTAGCCATGCAGGCGGACCGTGCGATCCGCTAAGCCGAGCAGCTCAAAGCCGCGGTCCGGAAAAGATCGCGCAAGATATCCGGTGCGGGCGCCCGCACCGGTATGCGAGCTTTGGCGAACGGCGAGTTCTCCCGGAATTCCGAAAGGCACAGGCGATCCCGACGGTTCCAGAACTATGAGTTGCTGGCCGGCAAGCGGCAACAGCCGGCTCTCTAAACTGGTGGTTGCGCGATCGGCGGATATCTTCAACGGAGCAACGGCGAAGGGACCCGCGGTAAATGGCGAGGAGTAAAGTACATCGATCTTGCCCGGAAATCTCGCCAGCCGTTTCAGGTTAGCTGCCGTCGTGCCAATGCCGCGGCAGACCAGGTGCAAACGCCGGTCTCCCTTCCATCCGCCGGCTGCCAATGCGGCAAATTCACCAGGTGTGGCGAAGGCAAAGGTGGCCTGCTCCGAGTTGAGCAGGGCTTGCAAATGCCTGGCGGAAGTGCCGTTGGGATGCACAGTCAAAGCTCCGCCCAGAAGGGGAAGCAGAAGATCGGTCCAGGCCTGGGCGGACCCGTGGGCCGGCCACACCACCACCGCGTCGCCTTGGCGCATGTCAAGAGCGGACAAAGCGCCCAGCATCGATTGCAAGGTCGCTTGATGGGAGACGGCGGTTACCCGGTAATGGCCGGTGATATCGGCCTGCACATTAAGCCACGCAGGATGTGCAGGCAAAGGAGAGAACAGCTCAGTTTCGGAAGTGTTTGGCGCCTCCGCCGCAGCCTTGCTCAAATGCTCAAAACTGGTGAGCGTGGAGAACTTTTCCGCGGCCGCTTGTTGACCGAGAGAGAAAGCCGGTTGCAGGTCAAGCAGGATCAGGTTCCACTCTTCCACTGCGGTTGTCTGCGGAATCGGCAGGACCACACCGCCCATCCGCAGCACTGCCAGAGCCGCGGCGGCGGTATCGGGCGTGGGCTCCATGCGCAAGGCGATGGTCTGCCCCGCTTTTACCCCAAGTGTTTTAAGTCCCCGGACAAATTCCCGGCTCCTGGCCTCAAGAGATCGCCAGTTCACGCGCCGATTGCCGGTAACGATGACGGTGTCGCTTCCGTGGGCAGCCATCCATTGAGCGATCCAGGACGGAATGGAGTGCGCCCCAGTGTCTACTCTCAACGGGTTGAGGCCGCTGATCTCGATCGCATTTTTTTCGCCCGGAGCAAGCAAGGGAAATTCCGAAACCCTGAGGCTGTCCGCGTCCATTACCGCTTCGAGGATGCGGGAATACATCTCGATCAGGCGGCGAATCCTCGCTTTCTCAAAAAGCGCCGTGTTGTATTCGATCTGCAGCCGCGGACCTTCAGCGCGTTCCACAACGCTCACCAGCAGATCGAAATTGACGCCGCCGCTGACCGAAGGGCGGGGAGAAATTTTGAGATTCCCGGCCTCCTGCGGCTGCATGAATGCTTTCTGATAGACGAAATAGACTTGAAGAAACTGCGATGTAGCACCCGATTGATCGAGCTGAAATGCCTCCATCAAGCGGGAAAATGGCAGATCCTGATGGGCATAGCTCTTGGCGCTCCAATCGGCAACGCGCCTAAGCAGTTCCCTATACTCCGGATTCCCATGCACGTCCGCCAGAATTACCTGAGGATTGGCGAAACGTCCGACGACGTTCTCCATTCCCGGCTGCGTCCGGTTGGCGATAGTCGAGCCGAGCAAAAACTCGTGTTGACCGGTGTAGCGCGAAATCAATCCTTGAAAGGCCGCCAGCAGCACTTGATGCATGGTCGAATCATTTCGCCTGCAGTAGGCCTTCAGTTTGGCGGTGAGTTCGGGGGGAAGGAGAAGAGACTCAATATCTCCCGGAGCGCTCTTACTCGCAGAGCGGGGATGATCCGTCGGCAGATCGATCGCCGGCAGGCTGCGGCGGATATGCTCCCGCCAAAAAGCCAGGGCGGCGGCGGCCTCGTCCGTCTCCAGCCACTCCTGCTGCCATACAGTGAAGTCGGCGAACTGGAACGGGAGCGCGGGCAACTTCGGTTCGCGGTTCTCGCTCAAAGCCGCGTGGATTTCGGCGAAGTCGCGTACCAGAATGCCATTCGACCAACCATCACAAGCGATGTGATGAATGGTAAAGGCAAGAAAATGTTCCTGGTCTGTGACATGGATCAGATGGACGAAGAAGACGGGCCCCTGGGCCAAGTCGATATGCACCCGGCCGTGCTCGCGAATAAGCGATTCAGCCCGATCTCCGGCGGCGGCAGGCGCCAGGGACCGCAGGTCGGAAATAGAGAGCGCGAAGCGAGGCTCATCAGAGATGATCTGAGAGAGTTCTCCGTCGATCATGCGGAAATTCGTGCGCAGCGCTTCATGACGGAGAGTCAGTTCGCGAATGCTCCGCTCGATCAGCGCATCGTCCGCCATTCCTTCGAGGCGAAACGCGATGGCCATATTGCTGGCGGTCGAAGCGCCGTCCAGCTGGTCGAGGATCCAGTACCGGCTCTGCTCCTGGCTCGCCGGAAACACGCAAACCTGTGCCTCTCCGGTATCCGGTATGCCGGTGTCGACCACGGTTGTTAAGAGGTCCAGGCCCATGTCTCCTTCAGCGTCGATCCAATTAGTAAATCCATCCCCCAGTAGCTAAAGCCGAGGTGGAAGCCCTGCTTTAGCAGGGGGAGCTGGACTTCAGTCCAGCGGAGAATCCCCCTCGATCTAAATTGGGCTTTAGCCCTGGGATTTTCATGCCCGGAGCTTAGTGCGCCTTCCACCCAAAACCCTACTGCAAAATTGTTTGCGGCCGGCGATAGCGCTCTCTGGGCACCGCCTGAATCCCTCCCGCCGCTTTCCCGGCAGTCTCCTGCTGTTGATCGTCGAGTTGCGCGCAAATGGCGGCGACGGTTCTCCACTGAAAAATGTGACGGGCCGTCAAGCCAAGTCCTGACTGGTTGGCCAGGGTGGTGATGCGGAAGATCAACAGGGAATCGCCGCCCAGCTCGAAAATGCTTTCTTCCACTCCAACTTCTTTGAGGCCCAGCACCTTAGCCCAGATCCCCGCCAACGTCTCCTCCTTGGCATTGCGAGGATACACCATCGTTCTTTGGCGCATTAACTGTTCCGGTTGCGGTGCGGGAAGGGCGCGCCTGTCCACTTTGCCGTTGAGCGTCCGCGGCAGGCTCTCCAGCAGCATAATTGCCGCCGGTTGCATATATTGTGGAAGCCGTTCCTCCAGATGCCTGCGCAGCTCCTGGATCAGTTTCACCTGATCGCCGGTCTGGGTTGGAACGACGTAAGCCGCGAGCCGCTTGTCTCCTGGAGCGTCGAGCGCCGTAACCCAATCCGTCCGTACCGCCACCACGGCGGCACTGACCCAAGGCGAGCTCTCCAGGGCATGCTCAATCTCACCCAGTTCGATGCGGTAGCCGCGAATTTTGACCTGCGTATCCGCCCGCCCCAGAAACTCCACAGTTCCATCGGCGCGATAGCGCGCCAGATCGCCGGTGCGGTAGAGGCGTTCCCTTCGTCCATTCTCGAAAGTGTGTTCCAGGAATTTCTCCGCCGTCTGCTCCGGCGCGTTGAGATAGCCCAGCGCCAGCCCGTCTCCCGCCGCATAGAGTTCTCCGGAGACGCCTGGAGGCACGGGCTTTCTCATCGCATCGAGCAGGTAAATGCGCGTATTTGCGATCGGCCGGCCAATAGGCACCGTGCCTGAGGCCACGCTTTCCAGGCTGATCGGATGGCAGCAAGTGAAAGTGGTGTTCTCGGTTGGGCCGTAGCCATTGATCAGGCGCAGAGAGGGAAGCGCTTCAACCACGCGGCGCACGTGGGTAAGGGAGAGCACGTCGCCACCCGCCAGCAGTTGCTTGAGCGGGCGCAACCCCTCCAGGTGCTCGATTGCCATCATGTGAAAGAGAGCCGCGGTCAGCCATAGAGTAGTCACTCCATGGGAACCGATCAGCCGCCCAATCTCCTCCGGCGCCAGCCGTCCCTGAGGTCCCAAGACAAGTCTGGCTCCATTGAGCAATGCGCCCCAAATCTCGAACGTGGCGGCATCGAAGGAGAGCGGGGCTAATTGCAGGAAGACTTCCTCCGGCGAGAAACTGGCGAAGCCATTGTTTTTCACCAGACGCAGCACGGCGCGGTGCGGGACCAGGACTCCCTTTGGGTTTCCCGTCGAACCGGAGGTGTACATTACGTAGGCCAAATCTTCCGGCGCTCTCCCGATCTCTAAATTCTCCGAATCTTTGAGCGCGATGGTGGGCCAGTCGGCGTCCAGACAGATCACGTTGACAGGCAGGCTGGGTAGATTGGCCACAATCGAACGCGACGAGAGCAGCGCTTGGGCCTGCGAATCCTCGATCAGATAGGAGAGACGGGAGACCGGATACGTGGGATCGATCGGGACATAGGCAGCTCCCGCCTTGAGCGTTCCCAGCAGACTGACGACGGCTTCCAGCGAACGCTCCAGGCACAACGCCACCCGGCCCCCGGGGCGCACTCCGGAGCTCTCCAGAAAGCGGGCAAGCTGATTCGCCTTCTCGTTCAGTTCGTTGTAAGACAAGGATTGCTCGCCGATAACCGCGACTGCGTCCGGCGTGAGCTTGACCTGCTCTTCGAAGACCCGGTGGATGGAGCTGTCGCGAGGATATTCCACTTCTGTCCGGTTCCATCCGTTTAGGATCTGGTCCAACTGATCCGCGGAGAGCAGGGAAACATTCGCTGTTGCCTGCTCGATGTTATCGGCGAAGGCATGGAGGATCGCCTCGATGTGCTTGAACCAGCGGTCGATGGTTGCGGCCTCGAAAAGATCCGTGTTGTAATCGCAATCCAGCCACAGCTCTCCTCCGCGATCGACGAAGTTGAAGAAGAGGTCCATGTTTACGCCGCTCTTGGGATTGGCGCTCAGATCCGCGGAAAGCCCGTCGAATTTCAATCCAGCGCCCACCTGCTCGAGATTGAACTGGACTTCGACCAACTGCAGCCGGGACGGATCGCTGGCTATCTTCAGCTTGCGCAGCAGCGTTCCATAGGTATAGTCCTGGTGATCCTGCGCATCCAACAGCGTTTTGCGGGTCTGTTTAAGAAATTGCGAAAGCGGCAGGTCTGGCGCGTAAGAGCTGCGGATTGGCAGGAAATTGACGCAATGTCCTACCAGGGTCGATCCCCTTTCCAGCAGCGATTGGCCGGCCATTGGAATGCCGATCACTACCTCCGCCTGTTGGCATAGGCGGTGAAGCAAAAGGCAATAGGCGGAGAGTAGCGTCGCAAATAGAGTGCTCCCCTGCCGGGCGCCTGCCTTGCGAACGGATTTCAGAAGATCCGCCGGGAAGATATATCGCTTAGTTGCCCCGGCATTGCTGCGCATCGCCGGCCGGGCGCGGTCGGTGGGAAGCTCGAGCGGCGGCGGAATAGCAGCAAATTGGTCCAGCCAATAAGACTCAATGCGAGCGCGTTCCGGCGTTCCGTCGCGCCGGCTTTGCTCGATCGCGTATTCGTGAAAACTAAGCGCCGGCGCGAGCGATGCCGGTGCCCCGCTCGCTTCGCTGTTGTAGAGCGCGCTCAATTCGTTATAAAGAACATTGGTTGACCAGCCGTCGAAGATAATGTGATGCGCGGTGAAGAGCAGCACATGTTTGCGCGCCTCAAGCCGGATGAGTTGGAGACGAAACAGGGGACCGGAGTGCAAATTGAACGGCGTCGAAGCATGATTCGCGAGGATAACGTTCAACTCTTCCCGGCGCTCTTTGGGTTGCAGGCTGCTGAGGTCCTCGCGCTCGAATGGCAGCGGAATCCGGGCGGCGATATGGATCGTCTCGCCGTTCTCGTCCACAGTTGATCGTAGAGCCTCATGCCGCGCGACGAGCTTGGTCAAGCCGGCGAGTAAGGCCTCTTCGTTCAGATCCCCCTCAAGGATGAGAGATGTGGATTCGTTGAAAGCGCAATTGGCTCGGTCGCCGAGCTGTGTGCCGAAGAGGATCTCGCGCTGCGGTTCGGTGATGGGAATCTCACGCGCAACCGGTTCCAAATCCGTTTCCGCTTCCGTTTCTTCCGGCAGATGCGATGACTCGTGCGCCCCGATCTCTGACGCGCTGTTTGCGCCATATGTGGGAGCGATAACTGCTGCACTTTGCGGGGAGCCGAGAGCTTGTCCGGCTTGCATCTCGCGCAGGCTCTGGCGGAAGGCCTCGCGCACAAAGTCGAGATCGGCGTCGGTGTGCGCGGTGGTCAAGAAGCAAGGGAATCCCTCCTGGACGTGCACGCCCTTTTCGCGAAGATTGAAGTGAAGAAGGCGGCCCAGGGGCGGCTCCGCGGCAACCCCGAAATAGAACCATGAAGAGAAGGTTTCAATCGAGGAGTTGTAAGAGAACTCGCGGAACATGGATCGGATGTCAGTAACCAGAGAGGTGGTTCTTGCGGCAAGGTTCTGTTGCAGGGAGGGGCTGGCCAGCTTCAGATGCTCCAGACTGGCCTTCACCGCGGCCATGGCCAGCGGATGACGCATGAAAGTTCCAGCATAAAAAGTGACGCCCACCTCTGGAAAAGAGTCATCGCCGAACTGCCATTGGCCCCCATCGAGGGCATCCATATAGGTAGAGCTGCCGGCCAGGACACCGATGGGGAGTCCGCCTGCGACCACCTTGCCGTAAGTGGCAAGATCGGCGCGGATACCAAAGAGCGCTTGCATGCCGCCCGGATGTGTGCGGAATCCGGTGACTACCTCATCGAAGATCAGCGCACTGCCGCTCTGCTCGGTAATGCGGCGGACTTCGCGCAGAAACTCCAGCGGCTGCAACTCGGGATGGCGGCTCTGTACCGGTTCAACAAGAACCGCCGCGATCTCCTCCGAGCGTTGACGGATGATCTCCAGGCTCTCCGGCGCGCCGTACTCGAGGACCAGGATATTGGCGACGCTCTCGCGCGGTATGCCGGGCGCCACCGGCATGGAGCGGTGATTGCCCACAGCCTTGACCAGGACCTCATCAAAGCTTCCGTGATAATCGCCGGAGAAAAGAACGATCAGGTTGCGTCCGGTAACGGTGCGAGCGAGGCGCATGGCTCCCATGACTGCTTCTGAGCCGGTATTGGAGAAGGTTACCCGCTCCATTCCCGTGAGCTCCCGGATCAAGCCGGCGCACTCTCCGGCCAACTCAGTTTGCGGTCCGATGGGAAAGCCGATCTCCAACTGTCTCCGAACCGCGTCAACGATGAACTCCGGAGAGTGCCCGTACAAGATCGCGCCGAAGCCATTCAGGATGTCGATGTAGCGGTTTCCATCCTTGTCCCAGAGGTAGGCGCCCGAGGCGCGATCGACCACCAGGGGATAAATGAGTTCTTTTATCTGAGCGTTAAAACCGGAGACCACCCGGCCATCGGCGAAGGCGGCGCGGTGTTTCTGCGTGTATGCCTTGGAGGCCGGCGTGCGCCGGTTATATCCCTGGATGAATTTTTCCAGATATTGTTCCTGCACTGGATTCAAGCTGCCGGCGCTTCCACGCTGTAAGGGTTTGAAGGGCGTAAACGCGGGCTTATCCGGTTTCCCCGGTTCGGCTCCGTGTTTACTTGGCGGTGCGGCGGCTGCTGGTGAAGCCGGAAGCACCGATTGACGCGGCGCCGGGAACTTGTGCTGAGGTTGCGCCTTCCGTCAACGGTGGCGGCGTGGCCGTTGCTCCGTTCTGCTGCCCACGCAGCAACTGAAGTTGCTGGCTGAAGAGGCTGTTCATCATCTGCATCTGGCCGGCGAAGAGCGCCTCGAATGATCCCAAGCTTGGTTGAGAATTCCCGGTAGCCGGACCCGAAGCGGAGGGAGCCGCGATGGGAAAAGAGGAGGGAGTGGCGGCGGGCGTTTGGACCGCCGGCTGGACGGCGTGTGTAACAGCAGCAGTTGCCGGTGCGGAGGTTTGCGCCGGCGCCATTCGATCCAGGTGGCATGCCAGTGCGCCGAGAGTGGGATAGTCTTCCATGATCTGGCGGAAGGTTAGCTTGACACGGTACTTCGCTTGAATCGCCTGTGTTAGCTGGGTAAGGAAAAGAGAGTCGAACCCGAGTTCCAGGAAGGAAGCATCCCCGTCCGCATCGGCGAGGTCGGCGCCCGAAAGATCGATGACAAAGGCTTTGAGCTCTTGAAGCCTTGAGCCCTGGGCTTGAATGGATGCTGGATCGGCCACGCTCATCTTTGGTTCCTCAACATTTTTCAGCATTGTTCTCAGCATTGTTCTCAGCGGGAAAGGCGCTTGCCTGGTCAGGGTCGGAAAAGATTCTAGCCTCTTCGGATGGAAGGGGCGATGACCTGTATGGGGTACCTGATCCCCGTCTGGCGGCCTCATCGGACTGGGCGGCTTCTGTGGTTGTGGGCGGCTCCACCCAGTAGCGCTTGCGCTCAAAAGGATAGGTCGGCAGCAGGATACGCCTGCGTGAGTATCCAGCATGAAAGGCTTGCCAATCGGGATCCGCTCCCGCCGCCCAGAGCCGGCCAAGCGCCGAGAGGATGGCTTTTTCCTCATCAACGTGTGCATCTCGTCTGCCGGCCAGGCTGGAGATAATTACCGGCGCCCTCCGCTTTGCTTCGCCGTCGGGTGGGTTGGCTTCCGCCGCCAGCGCCGTCTGACGCATCATTTGGGCCGTCGTCTCCCCGGGCCCTACTTCCAATAGAATTTGTTGCGGTGTCCGGATAAGCTCGCGGACTGCATCCTCGAAGCGGACGGTATGCCGCAGTTGACGTGTCCAATATTCGGGTTGAGCCAGCTCCCGCCCGGCGATCCAGCTTCCGGTAAGAGTGGAGACGAAGGGAATCGCCGGCGGCCGGAATGTAACGGTACGGAGGTGCTGTGCGAAAGGTTCGAGCGCCGGTTCCACCATACGGCTGTGAAATGCATGGGAGGTACGCAGCTTCCGGTTCTGGATCTGATCGCGAGTCAGTTGCTCGCTGAAGGCGTCAATTTGCGCCTCGGCGCCTGAGACCACCGAGAGCAGCGGACTGTTAATTGCCGCGAGATCGAGCGCACTCCCCATCAGCCGGACAACCGTCTCAGCGGGAGCACGGACCGCCAGCATCGAGCCGGGAGCGAGCTCCTGCATGAGCCTGCCCCGGACTACGATCAGCCGCAGTGCGTCATCGAGCGGGAAAACGCCCGCCAGACAGGCGGCAACGTATTCGCCGATGCTGTGCCCAACCATTGCTGCCGGCTTGATTCCCCAGGAAAGCCAAAGCTGAGCCAGCGCATACTCGACGGCAAAAATTGCGGGCTGAGCGAAAGCTGTTTGATTCAGCCGCTCTTCGCCGGCCGCGGTTTTTGCATCCGGGTATAGGAGCTGGAGCAGGCTTTCCCCGAGCAGCGGTCGCAAACGCTGATCGCAGAGATCGAGATATTCGCGAAAAACCCGCTCGTGTTGATAAAGCGCGTAGCCCATGCCGAGCGACTGTATGCCTTGCCCGGAAAAGCAAAAGACAACGCCGGGATCATCGAAGGGATGGTCTTCGCGAAGAATGCTTTCCTTAAAATTGTTGGGAGCGGCCGGGATCGGGTTTGTTGCTAATACTTCGTGCGCCCCGGCAATGTCGCCCGCTACCAGCACGCGGCGATGGTTGTGCCGGCTGCGGCTCATCTGCAGTGTGTAAGCCGCGTCTGCCAGGTTGAGCTTCGGCTCTTGCGCTAAGAAGCCGGCCAGGCTGCCGGTTATGTTTTCCGCCGCCGCTTCTGTTTTCGCCGACCAGGTAAGCAATTGGTAGGGCCGAGCTGGGCCGGAAGCCCGCGGCTGCGGCGGCTCCTCCAGAATAATGTGGGCATTGGTGCCGCCGACGCCAAAAGCGCTCACGCCGGCCCGCAGAGGAGCGCCGCCGGTCTTCCACGGGCGCAGCTCCCGGTCGAAAATGAAAGGGCTGGCTGCTAGATCCAGACGAGGATTAGGCTGCTCAAAGTGCAGCAGCTTGGGGATGGTGCGGTGCTCCATCTGCAACACCGTCTTGATCAAGCCTACGGCGCCGGCAGCCACATCAAGATGGCCGAGGTTCGCCTTGGCCGTACCGACGGAGCAGAATCCGGCAGCTTGAGTGGAGGCGCGAAAGGCTTTGGTCAGTGCCGCCATTTCAATTGGATCGCCCAGCGGCGTGCCCGTCCCATGGGCCTCGATGTAGGTAATCGAGTCGGCTGGGATGCGGGCCATTTTTTGCGCTCGGACGATCACCTGGGCTTGACCTTCAACGCCGGGGGCGGTGTAGCCCGCCTTGCCTGCGCCGTCGTTATTCACGGCACAGCCGCGAATGACGGCCAGCACCTGATCGCCATCCCTGATTGCATTATCCAAACGCTTGAGCAGCAGCACGGCGGCGCCATGCCCGAAGACTGTTCCGTTGGCCCGGTGATCGAAAGGGCGGCAGTGGCCGTCGAGCGACGCCAAGCCTCCTTCCTGAGGAAGGTAGCCGCGGCGTTGGGGAAAGGTAATGGAAACGGCCCCGGCCAACGCCATCTCGCATCCTTCGGCCAATAAGCTCTGACACGCTTGGCAGACCGCCACCAGCGATGTGGAGCAGGCCGATTGCACTGTGATGCTGGGGCCCCGCAGGTTGAGCTTATAGGAGACGCGGGTTGCCAGAAAGTCCTTATCGTTTCCCAGCATGGTCACATAGGAGCCGACCTGATAGGAGCCCGTAAACTCTTCGAGATAGGAACGGCCGGAAACCAGATTCTGCATGAAATAAGTGTTCATGCTGCAGCCGGCAAAGACGCCGGTGGCCTCGCCGCTATGGCGGGGATCGTATCCCGCCCGCTCCAACACCTCCCAGGCGCATTCCAGAAATACCCGGTGTTGCGGATCCATCTGCTCCGCTTCTTTGGGATAGACGCCAAAAAAAGCGGCGTCGAACATCTCCGCATTTTCGAGGATAGGCCGGGCAGCTACATATCCGTCCGCCGCATGTTGCACCTCGAGCTGGGCGCGGTCGAAAAAGCTGATCGACTCGACACCGGCCGCCAGGTTGCGCCAGAAATCCTCTACGCTCTCAGCTCCAGGGAAGCGGCCCGTCATGCCTATAATGGCGACGGCTCCATCCGGAGCGGGGGAGCGTGAGATCGGAGCTTGGTCTTTTAAGGCAGGGCTAACCTGTTCCGGCGAGCTTTGTTTTTCTCCGCGCAGGTGATCCGCCATGGTGCGTATGGTTGGCGACTCGAAAATGGCGGCGATCGATAGTTCCCGGCCGAAGGCCCGGTTGATCCGCGTGAGCAGCACAGTAGCCAATAGAGAGGTGCCGCCGCTCTCGAAGAAATTGTCGTCCAACCCCACCTGGGGAATACCCAGCACCTCTTGCCAAAGCGCGGAAACACGCGCGCGTTCGTCTGCTACCGGTGAGAAATTATCCCCGGTCCTGGTTCCTGTATCGTCCATCCTGCTGTCCTTGGCATCCATTGCGCTTACATTTCATTACGCTCGATTCAGCCGATGAGCGCAATTACACAGTTGGGGTAAAACAGCCATCTCTGCCCAATCACAGATTTGTAATCTCGACCGGAGTATTCGTGGGCGTGCTGTCCGAATATCTGGTTGCGCCTCTCCGCGTGCGCTGTCCGGAACTCGGTAGGAGTGGGGCGCTCTACATTTCCCAGCTGATACTTTTCTGAAGTCTTTCCCTTCAAACCAATCCCGGGTGCCCCATATCTGACGCTTTTTTTTTGCGTCAGATGTGGGATTCCGCAAATCTCCATGGCCCATCTCATGGTCACGCCTAATGTGCCAATTGACTGGCAAAAGACCCAGGCTAGCTTCGCGAGCCTGGAGCACCCGGCTCCGCACCGGAAACGAAAAGTCTCAAATTTGGACAAGTCTGATTTTCGTACCGTTCCCGCGGGACTGTTTTCAAAATCGATTTCAACTCGTCTGCGGAATTTTCCGCAGACTGTTTATAGCGTTTTCACAATTACTGTGTCCTGGTGAGAGTTGGCTATGTGCAGGCGTTCTTTGATGGAACGCCTGCGTCGAAGTAGTTTCTTGGGATACACCAATTGTGAAAACGCTCTAGCCGCTAAGGGATAAATCTCCGCCCTAAGCGTAGGTAGCATCCTCTCTTGCGGCCTTGGCCGCCGGCTGTTCCGAATTATCGAAGCCCGGGACCGGCGAAGCGCCGCTCGGCTCAGCAGGCCGCCTCCATCTGAGATTCATTCTGTTGACATGCGCCTCGAAATCCTCGAGATCCTTCCTGACAGCCCGGCTTGCGCGTAACAGACCGACCTTATTCACGATCGCCGCGGTGCCGCGCACATTCAGCCGTTCCAGCAAGCGCGAGGCGCGCTTGAGCTGCGCCTTTCGCGTCTTACCCGATTCCGTAACCAGGATAGTGACATCTGCGAATCGCGCCAGATATTCGGTTTCCGCGGAGATGGGAAGAGGCATCGCATCGATCAGCACCAGATCGTATTCCTTAGTCAGATCTTTAAACGCTTGATCCATAAAGCTGGTCAGAGGCGCAAGCTGAGAATGGACCGCGTGAGCGATCACCGGCCCCGTTTGCAACCCGGTATGAGGACCATCGTCGGCTCGATTTCCGGCGCCATTTTCGGCTCTGGAGGATGGACGGTTGATGCCCATGGTGAGAAAGGCAACCGGAGGAGTACCCCCGGAGGCGTCGATGGCCAATGTCTTGCGGCCCAGCTTGGCCAGGGTGCTGCCCAGGTTTTCGACGATCGTGGTGGTGCCCGCTCCGGAATGAACGCCGCTTAGAACTACCGTTCGCACGCCCGCATTGCGGGCAGCTTGATCGATGCCGGCCGCCAGCCGCAATGCGCATTCATCGTAGGCCTGGAGCGTGACATCGCGATCGTCAAAAATCGAGCCGATGGGGGAAAAGCCCAGAGCCTGCTCGATATCCAAAGGGGAATAGACTCGAGGATCGAGCAAATCCATCGCCACCACGCTCGACAATCCCATTACCAGAGAGAAAGGAATGAGGAAGATGCCCAGCTCTCTGAACTTGCTTCTCTGCGGGCCCAGGGGTGTACGGGCCGGGGAAAACATGTGTACGGAACCAGGCGAGCTGCTCTCCAGCTCCAGGTTGCGCGTCCGCTCATCCATCGCAGCATAACGGGCTTGCAGTTCAGTGATTTGCGCCTTGAGTTCGTCGGCCCGCTGAAACTTGGGCGCCGCGGTGGTGGCCTTTACCGTATTGGATTGAAGGTCGTGGTTCAGCTTTGCTTCGACCATCGAGGTTCGCCGGACTTCGGTGCGCAGCTTCTGTTCCAGCCGGGCCGCCGCCTTCGCTCTGAGATTGGTTTGCAGCTTCTGCAACCCTGCTTCAGTCAGGGCGAGTTCCTCTTCCGTGGTTTTGCGCAACGGGTTGTTTGAAGTGAGGCCGGCCAACTGGTCGAGCAGTAAGACCCGCTTCTGGCTCATCGACGAACGCAGCGCCAGCAGGCTCGGGTCCGATGCGATGATCTCGTCCGCCGCTCCATCGAGCGCCGGGCTCGAAGCTCCAGCGGATCCATTCTCGAGCGAGTTCAACTGGGCCTCGGCCTGGATGCGCTGTTCATGCGCCTCGGTAAGATCGATACGCAGCTTGGCTACCTGCGTGTCAAGCTGATCGGAATCGCTGCCGATGATGGCCACGCCGAGAGATTGACTGAGCTGATCCTGCTCCTTGAGCGCGGCGGAGAGTTCTTGTTGCACCTTGTCGCGAGCTTGCTTGAGATTCTCCAGGCGTTCATCGCGTCCGTAGAACTCCTCGCCCTTCATCTTCTTGATATAGCTGTCGGTGATGGTGTTTACAATTTGCGCCAGATGCTCCGGACTGCCGCCCTGCAGCGTGACGAACATCTGGTATGTCAATCCGTTGCGCCCAACCTGCAGGCGTTTTTGCAGCCGGGAGACTGCGAGTTCTTCGCTCTCGCCCGGCCTCTGCACCAATCCAAGCGGTAATTTGTGCAGCGCGTCGGCGATTACGTCGTAGCGAGTGACGGTATTGATTTGCTCTGCGATGTAAGTCTCGTAGGGATACTCCTGTTCGCGATCCGGAGTGAGTGTCGCCGGAAAAGTGGGAGAAACATATACCACGGCGGTGGCGGCGTACATCAGATGGTGCCGGATGAGCACGGCAAGGCCCAGCACGAAAGTCAGAAGCGTAACCAGCGTGGCGGTCAGTGCATGAACCCGCAAGCTCCGCAGAATATCGATGCTGAAGGAAGATCCCGGCGGCGAGGATGCAGCCGGCTGCTGTGGGGGCAGAGGTGTATACCGCGGTTCAGGATAATTGAATTGCTTGATATCCATATCGATCCAATCCTCGAGGCCGTAAAGCAAAAAGGAGACTGGTCTGAATCTTTCTTCGTAGCACCGATCCTAAGCCGCCGGGCAGCTCCTACTGCACGGCGGCAAACGCGGCGATCGAGCCCATGGCGACTATCGGGCTGAGCCGTTGCATCACGTAAGTTGCTTTGTAAAGACCGCTCTGGGGCACAAGGATTACGTCCCCGGAATGCAGTTGCACTTCATTTACGCCGGTGGCCGTCAAAAGGCTCTTATAGGAAACAGTAATGGTCTTGCCGGTCGCCGGCTGGATGATTTGGATCTTGGGTCCCGCCCCCTCAGCCAACCCGCCGGATTGGGCTAGAACGGAAACCAGAGTGGATTGCGATGTCAGCGGCACTGCGCCCGGATGCATTACCGCTCCCATCACAGATACGAAAACCTCCTGCTGCGATGGGACAAATACGACGTCATTCCGCTTGAGCCTCAGATCGGCCATGGAGTTCCCGCTTTGTAACAGCGACTTGAGGTCGACCCAAATTACCTGGTCGTTCCCCCGGTAGATGGCGCAGCGCTCCGGCAGTCCGTCGCGGGGTGTACTGCCGGGGAGCGCAGTGGCCGCATTAGCCAGCAATCCGCCTCGCGCAATCACATCGAGCAGGGTTGGTGTGCTGTCGAAGTAAAGCACTCCGGGATGCTGCACGTTCCCGAGTACGATGACGCGATTGGAACCGTATTTTTCGACATCAACCGTCACCGTGAGGTCGTTGTAATAAGGAGAGAGCGCGTCGACAATCATCTTGGCAGCTTGACTGCGCGTTTTATCGGCCACGTTGATCGCTCCGGCCAGCGGAAGCGTGATGCGCCCGTCCGGACCCACTACCACCCCTTTGGCGGAAAGCTCCGGCCTGGTGGGGAAGTTCAGCGTGATCACATCTCCGGCTCCCAGCTCGTACTCGGCATTTGCCTCCGGCTCGAAATTTTGCAAAGCCTTCAGGGGACTGATCTTCAACTCGGGCGTTGTCTGAGTTTGCGGCGCGGGCTGGTTCGCCGGTTGGTTTACCGCGGCTGACGGCTGATTGGCCTGCGCTGCTGGCTGCGCCCGAAGTTCGAGCGGATTCCCGGCAAGCAACAGACACAGGGAAATCATCCAAGCTTTTAGAAGTGTTCGCATCATCACTAATCTCCAAATGCTTTCACAGCCATCGTGCAATTCGGAAAATATTCCTATCTCGCGCTAGGTACCAACAGAGTCCTAAACCGGCCATAGGTACCCGGACGCCCTAGGACTCGCGGCCTGCCTGCGCCCTCTCGGTGCGGATCCATGCCGCGCTGCCACTGGACCCTCGGAGCAGGCGCGGAATAAGACGAAGCTTCCAAAGGATGTAAACCGGCGTTGTCAGCAACAGACGCAATTCCATAAGGAAGTCGTCCCCCGCCCAAGCCGCGGTGATGACGTGCAGAGCGATGACCGACAGTGCGACGGCGGCGTACATCCGTAACCAGGCACAGGGCAGAGCGAGCGATATCAGGAGCAGAAAGGCGGCGTAGGCGATCGGCAGCCCGGCTAAGTCCGCCAGCGGCTCGGTCAAGCGCAGCCGCCCGCGCAGCACTTGCTTGGCTAAAGGCCAGATCCATTGCCGCGCGGCGCCGAAGCGGCCGCCTTCCCAGCGCGATCGTTGCGTAGCTTCTCCCGCCGCGGAATTCGGCAGTTCGGCCGAAACCCTTGCCTGAGCCAAAAACTCAACTCTCTTGCCCGCGAGCACGAGATGAATGTGATATTCCAAATCCTCCACCAGGGAAAGTGCGCGATAAGGTATCTCGGAGAATACACTCTTGCGAATGGCGAATCCATTCCCCAAAATGCCGGAAGAGAGGCCCAGCCGGTCTCTTCCCGCGGGGCGGATAAGATTGAAGCCGCGCAGCGCCAACGCGGCCAGCCCGCTTCTCGGCCGGTCGCCCGAGCGGCTCATGTCATAGCGGCATTGAACCGCATCGGCTCCCCTGCCCAACGCGCTGCGAACCACGTCGATGAGGTTATGCGAAACTACGGAATCGGCGTCGACCACCAGCGCCGCATCCGCGCCTTGAGCAAAAACCTGTTCCAATCCGAACCGTAGGGCGAAGCCTTTTCCCCGGGCGTTTCGATCGTCATAGACCAGCACCTCGGCGCCTGCCGCGGCCGCTTGTTCGGCCGTTCGATCCGAGCAATTGTGGGCAATCGCGACGACCCGGGTTCTGCTGAACGCGGCGGAAGCTCGCAGGCTCTCAATCGCCCGGCCGATCATCAGCTCTTCGTTGTGCGCGGGGACAATCACCGCCAGATCGAGATCGGCAATCGATCCGGCACAAGTTGAGGTCCAAGCTGGTTTACGTCTCGGCAGAAGATAGGCTACGGTCAGAACCGCCAATTCCACCGTCACCGGCAGAGTAACCGCGATCAGACCTACAGCCAACGCAATCGATAAATGGAGTGTCATAGCGGGATTGAAAAAAAGGAGCATACCTCCGAAATCTTGTTGAGCCGTCTACCGGCTGGCGGAAGCGTTAGTGCGGAACCCGCCGAAACTGAATTCAGCGGCTTCGTTTACCGTGCTGATCCGTTCACATAAGTCCTGCAGAATTTCCACCTGTACGGTGACCCTGTCACGCGCTTCCCGGCTGAAGCTGCGCGCCGCTATCAGTTCGAAAGGAAGCATCCGCTCGGTCTTTTCTATGCGATAGGCGGCGTCGGCAACGCTGGAAGTGATGGCGAAAACATGCTGCAGACGGGCACTGCGCAGGACGCGCCGTACATGAGCCGGCAGGCCGGCCAGCCAAAGTTGTTGCTTGCGCCGCTTCATTGCCGTCATGCGATGAACCAGGGCGCCCAGCCAATCCGGCCCAAGATATGCGAGCTGCGAAAGGTCCAGAATTACGTGCCGGTCCTGCTCGCCGGATTGGCGCATCAAGCGATCGAATTGGGACAGCAGCGGCGCCGTTATATCGCCGCTGACGACCACCACCAGAGCACTGCCGACGTCGTAGGCCTGAAGCGCGGTGTTGACCGGCTTTCTCGGCTGGGCGGCGTTGACCGCCAACTGCGCAGGGAAGTGCAATGCCAAGCCCGCTGCATCGTTCAAGTAACGTCTGGCCAGCCGTCCAGGCTCCTGGCAGGCGCGATAAAACCATTCCAGGCCGGAATTTTGCATCCATTCCGGGGCGCGGGAGACAGCGCCGGCAATGAAATCGAGTGAGCCTCCAACGCCCATGCAGAGTGGAACCGTGAGCCGGTCGCGGTGCATCGCCAGCCACTTCTCCTGCTTTGGGTTTCCCATCGCTACCAGCAGGATGTCGGGCCGGGCCAGTTCAATTCTGGCCAGAATTCCCTCATGGTCCATCTCTTCGATGGAGGCAAACGGCGGGGTGTAGCGGCCTACGATGCGCAGTCCGGGGTAGCGCTGCTCCAGGATTTCCGCGGCCCGGCGGGAACTCTCCTCGGTGGCGCCCAGCAGATAAATTCCATATCCTCGCCGGGCTGCGAGCTCGGCCATGCGAGGAACCAGATCCACGCCGGAGACGCGCCCTTTCAGCCGCGCTCCCATCAGCCGCGCCGCCCATACAATCGGCATGCCGTCGGCAACCACCAGATCGCAAGAGCAGAGAATCTCCTGCAGATGCGGATCATGGATGGCATGCATCAGAAAATCCACATTCGCTGTGGCAACCTGGTGAAAGCCGCCTTCGTTGATTTTGTCATCTATCAGCTCCACGGCCTCTTCCATTGTGACATTGTCGAAAGGAACGCCTAGAACTGCTACCGATTCACGATTCAGATAACCCATTCAATACTCCGCAACGCAGGCAAGTCGATCTATATGCTTAAGAGCCGGGGGAATTGAGAGCCGTTTTGTCCAAGGCTTCGCCAAAGTCAGTCCCATTGGACTGAATTGAGGAAATCTTTAGAAGGAGACTTGCTTTGGGAAGCGGGGAGAAGCAGTCCTTTCTTCAAGGCTGATTCAGCGCTACTCCTCACCTCTATGCACGGGTTCGGCAACGGGTGTCTCGGCAGTAATTTGTAACTTCTGAAAAAGCCAATCCGGGTCGCTGTTAAGAATCTCTGCGATCATTCCTCGGACGTTTCCGCTCGGCTCGCGAAAACCATTGATGATCTTGCTCAGATACGCCTCATCAATCCCGATCATTTTCGCCAAGCGGTTTTGGCGAATGCCGGCGGTGTAGATCCTCAACTTCAGGTTCGGATAAATGTCTCGATTAAGGGGCACGGTCGTTTCCCGATCGCTTTCCTGAAAGCAGTAATAGCACAGAAGTTGCAGGGGGGTTGACCGGGAAGTTGCAATTCGCTGGCCAAATCGCAAATCTCTCTGCGTGGCAACATTTTGTTGAACTTCAGGCTTTTCTATGGGAGACTGATCGCGGAGAACATTTGGAATGTTTCCGGTAATTTGGGAAGTTATCCAAATGAGTCGGTTGATATCTCCCAAAAAAACACTGTGTGAGTTAGTAACAGCTGAGTAAATAAATTTGCATTGTGGCACCCGAAGTAACCATCCCATGGCACTTTTGCAGGTTCCCATAGATCGTGCGGTTTCGACGATAAGCCATGTACTATATGGCTGATTGGGCAAGTTAGTTAGTCCGCTCAGTAACCTGTCAGTTAACTTGAACCGGGTTCACTGAACGAGTAATTTTTTATTGCGCTTGGCTCCGCCGCAAAATTCCCCGTTTGCGATCGGTTTCCGGCTCCAAAGCCCACGCTGGGCGGACGGGGCTGCGGAAATACTCAAGTTCTTTGAAGAGGACGGGTTTTCACCCCGCCCGTAAGAGTTGCAAGATGGATCGGCTTAAGGCAGAAACAGGAAACGTGTGGCTTCGAGGAATTCCACAAAGTGGCCTTTTTCTCGAGGAAAAAGGCCGTTGATGGCAGCGGCTTGGGATATATCCATCCTGTTTCTGCCGTAGCCGCTGAGGGCTGGATTTCTGCCCTCATAACACCCGAAGGGAAAATGATCCGGGAAATTGCTCTGGTAAGCGAAAATCCGCAAGCATACGCCGGGCTCATTGAGCGCTTGCGGGCTAGTGGAGTTCAGGTTTTCGTTAAGCCCAGCCTGACGGAGACCTTGCCCCTCTTCGATGAAGATACGGGCACTTCAGCCGTTGCCCTCATTTTGGATTCGCCGCGCCACTACGATTCAGGCCTTCTGGGCGAAGTATTCGATCGCCATCCTCAGCTCCCGCTATTGGTATTTGATTCCAGAAGGGGCCCTGGTCCGGATTCATGGGTGCGCCGGAATTCGGAACTGTTCCGGAATTTGCCGGGTCCTGAGCAACGGGGCCGCGAATGGTTCGGGAGATATCCCGGTGTTCATGCCTTCAGCCAATCGCTGGGCGATCCTGACGCGTTCCGCCTGATTGAAGCGGCGCTCAAAACATACCCAGTCCAGCCCCTTGTATCTCACCCGGATGGAGACGATTCGATGGAAAGCGCAACCGCGCAGTTGCTGTGCTCGCCGCCGGCTCTGCCAATCAGTTTGGCTGGCCAGGACAATGCTTCCGAAGAGATCGTCGGCTGTCCAACGGACGGAGCCAAGAACACCTTTGTCTATACCGAAGACTTTCTGCGCCGCGTCGGTTCCTCCAATGTGCCGGTACTTTTGCATGGCGAGACAGGCTCCGGGAAAGAGGTCCTGGCGCGCCGGCTGTGGAGTTATTCGGACCGCGCGGGCAAGCCGTTTTTCAAGCTCAACTGCGCCGCGCTGCCTTCCGAGCTGATCGAGAGCGAGCTTTTCGGCTATGAAAAAGGCGCGTTCACCGGAGCAACGATGGATAAGCCGGGAAAATTTGAGCTGGCTCAAAATGGAACCATTCTGCTCGATGAAATCGGCGATATGGATATCCGGCTTCAGGCCAAATTGCTGCAGGTTTTGCAGGACGGCGAGGTGCAGCCGCTGGGCTCCAGCCGCGTCGTGAGCGTGAACGTGCGGGTTATGGCCGCGACCCACCGTGATCTGCGCCTCGCGATTAGCCAAGGCAGTTTCCGTGAAGATCTCTATTACCGGCTCAACGTCATCAATCTCACCGTTCCTCCGCTGCGCGAACGGCAGCAGGAGATTCTCTCTCTGGCGAAGCTATTGCTGCTGCGGCATTTGCCTCAGGGCGCGCAGCCGCCCTCCATCACCGATCCGCTGCGCCGGGCTATGCTCGCCTATCATTGGCCGGGAAACGTGCGCGAGTTAGAGAATGCGATGCGCCGGTTCCTGGTGTATCAGAGCGCGGAGCTTCTTGCCGAAGAGCTGAGGGATGCGGCCCTTTCCGTCAAGCGGACAGGCACGGATAAATCGGCATCGAATGAGAACTCCGCCGGTGACAGTTCCAATGGCAATTCAAAGGTTGATTACCTCGCCCATGCCTCCCGTGAAGCCGAGTCCAAGCTCCTGCTGGAGACGCTGGATGCGGTTCGCTGGAACCGGCGGCAGGCCGCGGAGCGCCTCAACATCGATTACAAAGCCTTTCTGTATAAGTTACAGAAGCACGGTATCGTGGAAGGCAAGGCCAAAGCGCGGGACTTTGGCGCTTAAGCCTTTTTTCGGGAAGGAATGCTACACGTAGCGAATCTTGCCGCGCCACGGTATCGGGGAAAATGCTTTGAACCGTTTTCACCACAGGTGAAAATGAGATAGCGGCAGGGCGTCACCTATGTTTGAGAATCTGCGTGAGGACTGGCGGACATATAATCGCCAGCTCAGCCGCCAAGGTCTTTGGACAATGTCGGTCTATCGTTTCGGCCGATGGCGCTACTCCATTCGCGCGCGCTGGCTGCGGTTGCCCTTTTCCGCTCTGTATAAGATTCTCAAGCCGGTCTCAGAGATCCTGACCGGCATTGAGCTGCCTTGCGAGGCCACGCTGGGACGGCGGTTTCGTATCGATCACTTTGGCGGTATCGTTATCAGCGGAGACGCGATCTTCGGGGACGACTGCGTCATACGCAATGGCGTGACGGTCGGTCTGCGGCATACCGGCCGGCCCGGCTCTCCGGTGATCGGAAATCGCGTGGATATAGGCGCGGGCGCCAAGCTCCTGGGATCTATCCGCATCGGCGACGATGTCCTCATCGGAGCCAATGCCGTAGTTCTTGCCGACGTCCCGGCGTATTCGATTGCCGTGGGTGTTCCGGCGCGCATTCTCCCCCGCAGACCGGAAAGTAGTTTGGCTTCGATCCTAGGCGAGCAAGGTGCGACAATCCCGGCCTCTGCCGGGGAGATGGATCTCAGATGAACGAGGGTTCTCTATCAATTGTGGTGATCGGGCGCAATGAAGGCCCAAGGCTCAGACGCTGTCTGGATGCGGTCGTCAATATAAAGGGCCTGCAGAAACAACTCGACCTGATCTATGTCGACTCCGCTTCGACCGACGGCAGCCGGGAGACCGCGCGGAGTCTGGGCGCGGAGGTTGTCCTCATCGATAGCGAGCACCCCACAGCCGCTCTCGGCCGGAACGCGGGATGGCAGCGCGCTCGCGCCGATTTCATCCTCTTTCTCGATGGAGACACGGTTCTGAATCCGGATTTCCCTAGGCTCGCACTGAATGCCATTTTCGAGGACGATGCCATCGCCGCGGTCTGGGGCCATCGCCGGGAGATTCATCCGGAACACTCTGTCTACAACCGCGTGCTCGATTTGGATTGGGTCTACGCTCCGGGCGAAAGCGAGTTCTGCGGCGGGGATGTGCTCATGCGGCGTTCCGCGCTGGAGCAGGTCAATGGCTTCGATCCCAGCCTGATTGCCGGCGAGGAGCCTGAGCTTTGCCGCCGCCTGCGCGCTCGTGGATACCGTATCCTGCACATTGACTGCGTCATGACCGGGCACGATCTGGAAATCACCCGTTGGCCGCAATACTGGAAGCGGGCTGCGCGAGCCGGTCACGCTTATGCGGAAGTCTCCCGCCGATTCCGCGAGAGCGCCGATCCGTTCTGGGCCGCCGAGAGCCGGGGCAATCTGTTGCGCGGCGGCTTCTGGACGGCATCGTTTGCGGGATCTCTGCTGGCTCTCATCATTACGCCTGTCCCCTTAGCCGTATGGCTCGTCCTGGGTTTCCTCCTCTCCTTGCGTTCAGCTTGGAGATCGCGATGGAAGGCGCCCGGAAAATACGCTCTTCTATTCCTGTACGGCCTCCATTCCCACCTGCAGCAAGTGCCTATCTTTGCCGGGCAGCTTCAGTACTATCGCGACCGCAGAAAGGGCAAGCGGCGCAAACTGATCGAGTACAAAGAGGGAAGCAGCGTCTAATGCATTTCGATTCCCGCTGTAGAGTGGAGGGAACCGGGATGCTGATGCAGGCTCTCAACCTTATTCGACTACACCGTTACTCGGATCAAGGGAGATGAGGGAAGGGCCAGCCGAAGCCTAGCCACATCCGGCAAGCCAAGGCCAAGGCAAGAGAAGCGACGAATGCCAAGGTCAGCAGCGCGTCCTGGCGTAAGGTTCCGATCCCTTCGCGCACGGCGCCATAGGCAGTCACGAAATACACCGGCAAATCGCTCACCGCTACCGCGATGACGGCGCCTGTCATGCCCATCCAATGAAAGCTCACGGGAAGAGCGATATACAACATGATGCAGTAGAGAAGATAAGCAAACGCGTTGTAGTGCGACTTCTGGAGAGAAAAAACGGCTGGACTGGTGGTTGAGTACAGCAATGTGTGCCAGAGCCCAACCGCCAGGATGGGGATCATCCAGGCCGCTCCGTGGTACGGCTTGGTATAGACGTGGAGAATGAATTTATCGCCGGTCAAGACAACCGCGATGATCAGCAGGCCGCCCACGGCAAGGACTGGCCTGCGGTATCTCAAGAAAATACTTCGGTATTCAGTGCGCGGGCGATCGGAAAATTTGGCTATGAACGGATAGCCGATGCGGGTGCAGAACTGCAGAATGATCTGCCGTGGAATGTCGGATAAGGAAAATGCGATACCGTAGACCCCGAGAAGCTGGAATGAGACCAGCTTGGCCAGGATGAGCCGGTCGGATTGAAGAGCGAGAAAGGTCAGCGCGGTTCCGATAAGAATCCAGCGCCCGAACTTTATCAGAATGTGAACGCATTCCTTATCCCAGGTAAACCGGGGACGCATCTCGGGAAGTATCCAGAAGCTGATAACGGTTCGGGCCAACTCGGAGGCCAGCCTGCCGGCGACCAGCGCCCAAATCGTCGGTTGTATCAGGGCCCATACCAGAGTGACTACAAGCTGGATGAACTGGGTCACTAATTCAAGCGAGGAAAGCCGGCCCACACCCAGATGCCGCGCCAGGGTCAATAAACTGGTGGAGCTGAAACCCGAGATAAGGCAGCTAAAACCCAGAGCGGGAAGCAAGGCGACGATTTCGGGCTCGCGATAAAAGCGGGCGACCGGCCACGCTAGAGGGATGGAGACTAAAAACAATCCGATGCCGCGCATGACCTGAATGGTCCATGCGGTATTCAGGAAGACGGGCTCATCTCCGCGGGGGTTCTGAATGACACTATCCTGCAGCCCGACATGGGAAAACAGGTTCATGCCGACGATCACCGTTGTGACCAAGGCCATGAGACCGAAGTATTGTGGCAGGAAGAGACGGCTTAGGATAACGCTGCTCAGCAGGCGCAAGCCCATCGCCGCGCCATAAAAAAAGACAACGTAATACGTACCCTTGAGTGCGACCGATTCAAGGGAGCTGTGCAACGGCCCGCCATCCTCATTCATCGCGGGCGAGGGTGCTTCAATCTCTAGAGTCATGGGCCAGGGCTAGAGCATTTTAGGTTTCGGTGTAGACGAGAAAACCGCTTCCGACGCGGCCGTTCCATCGAAGAACGGCCGCTCATAGCTGACATAACCAGTTCACAGTAAAATCTAAAATGCTTTATTTTCACATCGTCGTGCCATTCTCCAAATATCCATCTCATCAGAAACGCTGGGTACGGTCAGTCTTTACCCCCTGCCCGCGAAAAGTAAAACCCTTGATAAGCGTTGAGACGGATATGCGGCCGGAAGCGGATGGAGAAGGTGCTCTCCGGGCAGCTCCATGTGTCGAGCAGCTTGTAGCCGGCCCGTTCCATCGAACCGGTAAACTCCTGGCGGTTGAATATCTGATAGGGAGCAACGCAGAAGCCGATATCGTGAATGGTTGCGATGGCCTCCCGATCCCAAACGGGAATGCGGTTGATCAGCACAGTTGGCGGCATTTCCGGAAGCTGCTCGAGCAAAGCCGGGAGCGGTTGTTCAATAAACTGTAAAGAACCGCTGCTAAAGAATATGTCGCAGGTTCCCGCTTGTTTGAGATCAGTGGTGAAGCGCAGAAAGCGGCTGCTTTCCCCTTCACGGGCTGCTACCTCCTTTGCCGCTTCAATAATGCTTGGCACATCGCATACCGTCCACTCCAGCGGGGACGGCAGTGTGAAGTATTTCTGTGCGGTATAACAGGCCATCCCGTTATTGCCTCCCAGATCGATCAGCCGGCTGCCGGGACGCAGCAGCTCGCGCAGATGCAGCAGGATTGGATAATCGGCGGGGCGCATGCGGTCGATTGGATAGCTGGTGAATATCTGACGGGTTTGCTCCTGGTTATAGCCGATCCGCGCCTGCGCGGGAATAGCGGCCAATGCGTCGGAAAAGGTCGGGTAGATGCCGATCCACGGAGTTTTAAAAACCAGTTTCAATATAGGATTGTTGATCAATCTCAGGCCCAGATTCGTCATCAGTGCTTTCCAATCATAAGGAGTATCGAACGTTAAAGAATGAAATCAGCCGCTCATACGGTCGGGATTTAAAGCATTTTAGCTTTTAGTTTGATCTGGCAAGAGCAGTTGTGTGTGGCCGCTCTTCGGTGGAACGGCCACTTGGACAGTGCTTCCCGCGCATACACCAAAAGCTAAAATGCTCTAGAGCGGCTTGATGCCGGCTGTATCCGCCATTCTGAACCGGTCTTCTGAAGCTTGCTCCTGATCGGTCTCGCCGATCGTGTCCCCTTCGCCCGGCGCAAGGAAGAGATTGCTCTCGAGAGCATGTTGTCGCGTATAGAGATCATGATAGCGGCCGCGGCGCCGGTAGAGGGCAGCATGATTCCCGCGCTCCAGCACGCGTCCGTCTTCAACGACAAGAATCTGATCCGCGCTGCGAATGGTTGAGAGGCGGTGCGCGATGACAAAAGTAGTCCGGCCCTCGATGAGATAACTGAGTCCTTCCTGAATCAGAGCTTCGGATTCCGAATCGAGGCTCGATGTTGCCTCATCCAAGATGAGAATGCGCGGGTTTGCCAGGATGGCGCGGGCGATCGAGACGCGTTGCCGCTGGCCTCCGGAGAGCTTGATCCCGCGTTCGCCGACAATTGTGTCATAGCCGTCCGGCAGCCGTTCGGCAAATTCATCCACTCGCGCGATGCGAGCGGCCCGGAGCACATCTTCCGCAGAGGCGGAAGGACGCGCAAACGCAATATTTTCCTGAATCGTGCCCTCGAAGAGAAAGGATTCCTGCAGAACGACGCCCAGCCGGCTGCGATAGTTCTCAAGCTGGATGGTCGAAAGATCGACTCCGTCCAATAAGACCCGGCCCCGGTCAGCCGTATGAAATGCGCTCACCAGTCCGATGATGGTGGATTTGCCGGAACCCGAAGACCCGACCAGCGCGGTCACGGTTCCCGGTTGCGCATCGAACGAAATTTCGTGCAGCACCTCTTTGCCCTTGATGTAGCTGAAAGAGACGGAGTCAAACCGGATGTGGCCGGCGATCGCATCTCTATCGATAGGGATGACGCGGCGCGGATCGTCGTCTTCTCGGGCCTCGCTCAGAACTTCCAGTGTCCGGTCGAGTCCCGCGATAGCCTCGGTGATTTGCGTCCCGATCGAGACTACTTGCACCATTGGGGATACCATGAGGGCCAGCAACATGGATAGAAAGATGTAGTTGCCCAGGGTAAGCGTCCCTGCGAATATCTGCCGGGTTCCGAGGAGCATTACAATGGCGGCGACAACGCCCACTACGGTGGTCGACGCCATGGTTGTCAGAGATGTTTTCCCGATGGCCTTCAGTACGTTGTCCAGCAGAGCTCGTACTCCCTGCGCGAAAACGGCGGATTCGCGGGCTTCAGCCCGATACGACTTGACCACCCGCACGCCGCTCAACGATTCAGTAAGGCGCCCGGTTACCTCGGCCGTAAGTCTGCCTCGCTCCCGCGCGATGGGACGAATGATGCCGAATACCTTGCGCTGCACCAGGCCGAAGACGATCATGAAGCCGAGCGCCACCAGCGTAATGCTTACGCTGATTCGCAGCAACAGGACAAATGCGAGCGAAGCCGTCAGCAAACCTCCGGCAAACTCGATCAATCCGGTGCCGACCAGGTTACGGACACCCTCGACATCCGACATAATCCGCGATACCAGATTGCCGGTTCGATGCGCATCATAGTAGGCCACGGGCAATCGTCCAATGTGCTCCTGCACCTGAACCCGGAGATCCGCGATTAAACGCCAGGCAGCCTTCGACAACACCTGTGTCACAATATAGGACGTCAGGGCCTGCACCACTGTGGCGACAAGCACCGTTCCGATGACTACATGCAGCAGGTGGAACTGTTCGTTCGTAATCGCGCCGATGTGGAATTTCCCAATCACCCCATCGATAAGGTTCTTGGTTTCGTAGGGCAGAACCAGGCCTGCCACGCGATTGATGACAATCAGCGTCAACGCAAAAAGAAGGACCCCAAGCCGCGGGCGGACGATAGCCAGTATCGCCGGCATTGCCCCGCTCCGTTTTGAACCGAGAATGTTGCCGGAGCTGCTCCTTACCGGCAGTTCCAGCGGCGAATGTGAAGCTCGTTCCATCAAGTGGACTTCCCAGCCCGTCGAACTACTGAAGCATGGTGCGCGCGAAACGATATGCTCGCCCGGTCAGGTTATAGCCAACGACGCCAGGATGGAAATACATTCTTAGGGTTACTTGAGCGAAGATTGCCGGGATGGCAAGCGAAGTTGAGGATCTGGGGCTAATCTCTACCCGGCTCAAAGATCTAATCTCTCCAGTCGAGCAGAGATCATGCCGTCTTCGACAGATGATCGATGCAACGCTTGACCCTGCGCGCGGTTCGGTAAATCGTACCCTTCACATGATCCACCGCAGGAACAGCTCCCGGTTCCGTGGGATGCAGGCCTATCTTGCGCAACCGCCGGTTGACGCGGTACGCGTCAGCCGTATCGTCGGTTACTCGTTTGAAATTCACGCTCAACGAAATGGATACTTCCGAGCCGTTCTGCACCCAATGAGGGAAGATGACGGGATTGGCGACCCCGTCACCCGGAGAGATTTCGAAATTCCATGCGCGGCTCTGTAGATTCTTCTTGTATTTCGGCGCCCGGATATCGCCGGACCAGAATCCCTCCAGCTCACCCACAGGCAGAACATCATGATCCTCACCATCAAAAATGTATACGGATTTGGCGCCGCTCAACTGCATGAGCAGGTTGGCTTCTGCGTCGATATGGTATGGAGTGATGCGCAGCGGGGAGGTAACAAGGATGGTCATGATCGGATCGCTGTACCGGCAGGAAATGTCAATGCCCGTGAGGCTGCTCAGCTCCCGCTTCAGGTTGTCCAGGATTTCTCCGTATTCCGGCTCTTCGTGTACCCGCTTAAGAATGATCAGCGACCGGTTGGAGGCAATGCCTTCCAGACATTCGTTCAGCGTGTGCCCGGCGGCCGAGCTTCCCCAGCCGTTCTCCGGCAGCGTGTCGCCTTCCTCCACATACCATCGGCTTGGTTTGCCGGAGACACGATTGGCAAGCTTGAGCAAAGCGTCGTAGCTGAATTGTTCCGCAAACAGCAATCGATGATTAAAAGCAAACGGACGGCGATCGAAACAGGTTTGAAATAGCTGCACCGAGCGGGAATCGTTGACTAGGTACGGAGAAAGTGAGCTAGGCATGATGAACTCCACAGGAGCGAGAATTGCGCTCGAAAGGGGTGATACAGGGGACTCGCGGGTCTAAGGAGCTTAAACCGGTAACAATTCGCGGACGTAGTTGACGGAGGATTCCATAGCTGGAGGAAGCTGCCCGGAGTGAGTATAGGACGCACTCCAGGGCAGAGACAGGATGGATCTAATCCCAAGGCGCTGCCATCAACGGCCTTTTTCCTCAAAGAAAAAGGCCACTTTGTGGAATTCATCGAAGCCACACCTTTCCTGTTTCTGCCTTAAACATGGGGAACTCGCCTGGTCGACGATGCTTTCGCCGGCGCGGGGCAAAGCTGGGCCAGGCGGCGGGAAAGAGCGCCTCCGGCAGGTTTCCGGTGCGAGCGCTCGGCCACGCTCATGACGGCCCCCGCGGAGTTCAGATAAAGCCGCTTCATGCTCCGCTTCGCCCAAGTTCCAGATTGCACGCCGCAGCATTCCGAGATGAACCCTGCCCAATTCGCCCGGTGAAGCATGTTGACGCAGACGGAGATGGAAGTAGTCACTACGCGCGCGGTGTGCCACCAATGCGAGGGTATGAAGGCCGACTCGCCGGGGTGAATGATACCCCGGTATTGGGTTGCTCTTGCAAACAAGGGAAATTTCTCCAAATCGGGCTGGTCGGGATCTTCTATTTGCGAGGTGTTACCTGTTTGATTATGCGGGTAGAGAAGGGAATTCTCCTTGGGCGAGAAGAGCACGAACTCCTTGTCTCCGTAGATCTCCGTCACCAGCGCATTGGCGTTATCCGAATCGTAATGCATCAAAGGGAATTTGCCTCCGACGCCGCCAATCAAAAGCTTCAGATATCCGTCGGGCCGGCGAAAATGCGGAGGCATAAGAGAACTCGCAAACCGCTGGGGGAAGCCGTATATATTCTCCGGCGTGAGATCCGGAAGCAATTCCGGAAAATCCCGATGGATGATGACCTTATGGAGATACGGGCCCGGTTTCTCGAAGGTAGAGGCGCGCACCGCGTCGATGACTTCTCCTAGAGGCCGGCTGACGCCATATGTCACATCCACCGTTTTCGACCCGAATCGCTCCTTGAAGAACTCAGGGGTCCAGGCGCCGAGAGCCGGCCATTCGGATACAGCTCCTTCGATGATTACCGGCCGGTTCCTGATGACGTATTCATTGACAAATTCGTCGTAAGGCAGATCTTCCGCGTGCCGTCTTTCGAGCTGCACCATAGAGCCTCGAGTATGTGTCGTTTCTTCCAATGCCGTTTGGACTTGCATGCGCGTCTCCCGTTTCCGTACTTGGGCGTATCGAACCTGCCCAAGTTACCTTCGCCTGATCGGCGGCCTTAAAGCATTTTCCAGATACCGCGGTGTGGCAAGATTCGTTATGTATAGGCGTTCATTGAGGAACAGCTATTTCAGTTAGGGCATCGGGGAAAATGCTCTAGGTCTCTGACGGGATGAATCCGTTGCTCTGTATCAGGTATGGCCTTTAGGCCTTACCCTCCTCGATGACAATGGGCCCGGCTTTAGCCGCTGCGGCGATTTCTTTCAAGGACCACAAAAATCTCCCCAGGGGCTGAAGCCCAATGTTTTTGCGCCATTTGCAGCACGACTGAAGTCGTGCCCTGATACAAAGCCATGGTTTCCCGCGATCTGTTAAGCTGTCTCATCTTTCTCTCGGTTGTTCGGTCTGCACCCCCAATGAAACTGGTTTAGGTACAGTAACAAACAGTCAGAACTCTAGGAGCCTGTGCCGCGAAAAACAACTTCGGCGGTTCGAACCAGGATTTTCAGATCCAGCCAGAAACTCCAGTTTTCAACATACGCCAGGTCAAGACCGACATAGCGCTCGAATGAGGGATCTTGCCGCGCGCGAACCTGCCAAAGCCCGGTAAGCCCCGGCAGAACCTCAAGCCGCCGGAAATGCTGTACCTCATATCGTTGCACCTCGCTCGCGATGGGCGGCCGCGGGCCGACCAGGCTCATATCGCCTGCGATAACGTTAAGAAGCTGCGGCAATTCATCGAGGCTGAACTTTCTTAAAATCCGGCCGACCCGGGTCACTCGAGGATCGTTCTTTATCTTGAACAAAATGCCGTCCCGCTCATTGTGTGCGCTCAGGGAATGCTTCAGCTCCTCCGCATTGACCACCATCGTTCTGAATTTGAAACAATGGAAGACTCTGCCCTTCTTGCCAACCCGGTCTGAAGTGTATAAGACGGGTCCCTGCGAGTCTAGTTTGATTAGAATGGCGATTGCGATCAGGGTGGGCAAAAGGGCCAGTAAAAGGAGAGTGGAAACCGCAAAATCCCAAATGCGCTTAAACAGGTGGGCAATGACCTTACCGTTGCGGCGGTGCAAAGCCACTACGGGGAAATCTCCCAGATATTCGATCGGAGCCTCGGGTGTAAGCTCGTCATAAAAGCCGGGGATGACCAGTACCTCGACATCCAATTCGCGAGCCGTCTCGATCAATTCAACAACCGCCGGCGTAGGGCAGCGTTCGGCGATGATGATCTCGTCGATGAAATGCCGCCGGACAAGTCTCGCCACCTCTTGCAAGCCGCCGACCAGGAATTCCTCCGTCTCCTTGGTCACCGAGCCTTCCGCGGTTTCCAGAAAGCCTTTGAAGGTTCGTCCCAGGCGACCGTTGCGGACGATCTGTTTGCGGACCACGTTGCCCACCTGGCTGGCGCCGATGATGAGCACGTTTCGCGTATCCAGGCCACGTTCATACCTGCGATAGAGCGAGTGACGCCAGAAGAGACGCAAAATGCAAAGGAACAATGTGGTCAAACAGAGCAGGTAAGCGACCAAGGCCCGCGAGACGCTGGTATTGTGCATCACGTACATGCTGCCGCATAGCAGCAACCCGGCGGCAAAGCATGCCTGGATAGTCCGGCGCAATTCGTGCCAGAGACTCTGCGTCTGCAGCGGTCCGTAAAGCCGGTCGCGGCGATTGACGATGAGCAGGCTCACGATAAAAAACGACAGATATCCCAGGTTGAGCGGCAGCGCCAGTCCCGGCCAGACCGGTTGAATGTGGAGGGGCGCGGCAGTTGGGATGTAGTAGCGAAAGATAGAGGCCAGACAGAGCGCGAAAAGCACCGCGAGCGCGTCGGTGGCCATCATCATCGCCTCGGTGACGGCGGCTTGGCTGGTGGAACGGCGGGTTGAGCTGTGACTGGCCGAGAAATGTGGAAGATACCCGGATTTCGAAGGCTTTGATATGAATTCTGATGTAGCCATATTCGCTTTCGATCAAGTTCGCCGGGGGGAATGGCTTTGGCCTGACTTCAATCGGGGGAGAGGAATGAGAGGTGCTTCAGTGTAGCGAGAACGGTTTACTTACGAAGATTGACAGGGGGGACTTGAGCATCCGGCCGCTGAGCGGCCGGTTGAACGTCTTTAAGGTCTACTTCAACAGAAATTGCCTGCCGAACGGTGGAAACAGAGAGAACCAGACGTAAGCGGTTGTGAATGCGAACCAAACGTCCGCTTATTCCAGCCAGAGGACCGGTTTGGATTTTAACCAAGGCGCCCAGGGCAGGGTATTCGCATCTCTGACAAGCCACATTGCTCTCGAGCGTGCGCCGGAGCGATTCGATTTCAAAATCAGCAACTGGGACAGGAGCATGATTATCACCCAGCATCCGGACCACGCCGGAGGTTTCGAGCACGCGCACGCGGCTTCGCGGCGAGGCATCGTGACGCACGAAAATATATCCGCCAAAGACCGGAGACTCGATTACTTTCTTCCGATCGGTCCATTGCCGGGTCTCCCGGAGCAACGGAAGATAGGTGGGAAAGCCCTTCGCCGTCAGTTCCCTGGAGATACGCTGCTCATAGCGGCAGAGAGTCTGGATGGCATACCACGCCGCGGAGGATGTGGCCGCTCGAAGCGCGTAACCCGCTCCAACTCCCATATCGATTTGCGAATCGATTTTTGACAGAACTTCGCTCACGTCACCCCCAAAGCTATGTGTAAGAAGATCCGGAATAGCCCATATGTGAACAGCGGGTCTAACGCCAATTAAAGAGCAGAAACCAAATGCAAAAAGATAATCAGTGATACCGTAGATCGTCTTGCGCATCTAGCCGGGCAAAACCGGCTATCATCGAGGCCGTCGTTCAAACCCTGTCTCGATGAACCAAAACTACCCAAGAGTCCCGCAAATAGCTACACCGTTTTGGTAATACGCTCTCCCCATTAGGAACAAGATAAACGGTTACCGATTACAGGAAAGGAAGGGTTACCCCATTTCTGACAGCGATCCTCAAACTGCCTCATGAAACATCGCGCGTAAGCCTGTTGGAAGCAGCGCCCGGAGCTGCAACCGTTGCTTGTTGCGACGGAATGCGCCATCGGCTAAGACGATTTGCCACCACCCGGAATTTTCATCGGCGGCCGAGTGCCGGTTACTTCGCAACATCCGCATTTACATTAAGAGACGAGATTGCCTTTAAAAAAACAAGCTTGTCATTCCGGCCGAAGCGCAGTCGGGACGCCCGGCCAGCGAAGCTTGCTGGGGTGGGTAGCAAGAGTGGGATTTCACCACCGATCGTGGTGAGCGTGATCGAGACTCTGAATTGTGCGCAGAACAAACAACTATAGGGTCGTTGAACTGACTTCGCTTCAAGCAAAACAGCCATGGACTGTAGCATTGAGTTTCGGGCTCTTCGGCCTTGGAGAGGATTTTGCGGCAACTGAGAAAATTCGTTCTCGCCTTACTTCTTTGTGAGCTTGCTTTTTCACGGCGGCCCTGTGCTTCGGCTCAACCTGCGCAGAAGGACCCGGAAAACCAGCCGGTGGAGCGGTTCACCGCTACCCAACATACGCTGACCCTGAACGGCCAGGCGATCGCCTACACGGCGACTGCGGGAACGCTTCTGGTCCGCGACAATGACAACAAGCCGTATGGGAGCTTCTTCTACGTCGCCTATACCAAAGACGGCGTAACGGATGAGAAGACCAGGCCCGTTACCTTTCTCTACAACGGCGGCCCTGGCTCCGCCAGTCTGTGGCTGGAAATGGGATCGGTGGGGCCGGTACGGGTGGAGACCGATAGTCCGCAACCGACCGGTCCCGCTCCATATCGGATGGTCCCGAACCAATATAGCCTGCTGGACAAGACCGATCTGGTTTTCATCGATGCTGTGGGTACCGGCTTTTCCAGGCCGGTCGAAAAGGCAACGGAGAAGGACTTTGCCGGTACCGACCAGGACGTTCGTTCCTTTGAGCGGTTCATTGTGCGCTATATCACCGTAAACAAGCGATGGAACTCGCCCAAGTTCCTGATGGGGGAGTCGTACGGAACCACGCGGAGCGCGGCCTTGGTGGACGCGCTCGAGAACCAGGGGATCGCTTGTAACGGGGTGATTCTAGTCTCCTCCATCCTGAACTATGCCATTCAGGCTCCCGGATTGGACGAAAGATCGATTGGCGATCTTCCTTCCTTCGCAGCCGTTGCCTATTACCACGACAAGCTGGCGCAAAAGCCCGCTGACTTCAAGGCATTCCTCCGCGAAGTCCGCGCCTTTGCGCGCGGTCCATATGCCGAGGCCCTAGCCCAGGGAGACAACCTCAGCGAGCAGCAAAGAAATTTTATCGCGGCGAAGGTCAGCGCCTATACCGGATTGAGCGCGCAATACGTGAAGGAAGCCAATTTGCGCGTGAGCGCTCCCGGTTTCCGCAAAGAGCTGCTGCGTGGCGAAAACGAGATTCTAGGCCGTTACGATGCGAGATTCGAGGGAAGCGACATGGATGCGGCGGGAGGAACGCCCGGTTATGACCCTTCCGAAACTGCTGTTAAAGGCGCGTTTGTCGCCGCTTTTCACGACTTCCTTGCGAACGATCTCAAATACACCAGCCATGATGATTACCTGGTTCTCGCGCCCAATGTCATTCAATCCTGGGACTGGAAGCACCGGTCGCCGGACGGGCAGGTGGAGCAGATGCCTTACGTCGCCGGTGATCTGGCCGATGCGATGCGCAAGAATCCAAAGCTCCGGGTCTTTTCCGCCAACGGGCTTTTCGATCTGGCTACTCCGTTTTTCACCACGGAGTTCGATCTGTCGCATATGAATCTGGACCCGAAGCTTAGGGCAAACGTGGAAATCGGCTATTATCCCTCCGGTCACATGATCTATCTGAATGTGGATGCGCTCAAGCAACTCAGCGGCGATCTCAAGAAGTTCTATTCGGCTGACGATGCGGGTCAGAACCGCCCATGAGAAAAGCCATTTCCCCGGAGCCCGCCGCTCAGGTAGATTGTTTCCGTGGCGAATTATTGCATTTTAGGTTTTACTGTGAGCTGGTTATGTCAACTATGAGCGGCCGTTCTTCGATGGAACGGCCGCGTCGGAAGCGGTTTTCTCGTCTACACCGAAACCTAAAATGCTCTATTGCCGGGGAGAGCTTCCAGTGCAAATGTCAGTGCGGAATCTGTTGGCGTTATCCGGAATATCAATCGGGATATCGATTTTGACCTCGTGCGGGAAGGCTCACACGGCGCAATTTCCCTTCCAAAATTCTGCTCTTCCCATCGCTCAGCGGGTTGATGATCTGGTTGGGCGGCTCACGCTGGATGAGAAGATCTCGCAGATGCCGATGACCGCGGCCGCGATTCCACGGCTGGCGATTCCCGAATACACCTGGTGGAATGAGGCTCTGCACGGAGTCGCGCGATCGGGGTACGCCACCGTCTTTCCCCAAGCTATCGGGCTGGCGGCCACCTGGGATACGAATCTTATCCACGGTGTGGGGGAGACCATCTCAACGGAAGCACGCGCCAAATACTACAACGCGATCGCGCATGGCAATCACCGCATCTATTTCGGCCTGACCATGTGGTCGCCTAACATCAATATCTTTAGAGATCCGCGCTGGGGCAGAGGACAGGAAACCTATGGCGAGGATCCTTACCTTACGTCGCGCATCGGGCTGGCCTTTGTCACCGGGATGCAGGGCGATGATCCCGCGCGCCCCAGGGTGATCTCAACTCCCAAACATTTTGCTGTCCACAGCGGACCGGAGTCCACGCGTCATACCGCCGACGTAAACGTCTCCGCTCGCGATCTGGAAAGCACTTATCTTCCTGCATTCCGCGCCACGCTTGTCGAGGGGAAGGCGGACTCGACTATGTGCGCGTATAACGCGGTCGATGGAGCGCCGGCGTGCGCCAGCCAGATGCTGCTCAAGACCACTTTGCGCAATAACTGGGGTTTTCACGGCTTTGTAACATCGGATTGCGGGGCCATCACCGACATCTGGAAGGGACACAAATACGCCCCGGATGAGGAGCATGCCGCGGCTTTGGCGCTGCGCGCCGGAACGGATACAAGCTGCGGCGATGAATTCAAATTGCTGCGCAAGGCAGTGGACGACAAACTGGTGACCGAAAGCGAAATCGATAACGCGGTCAAGCTGCTGTTTACGGCCCGCTTCGAATTGGGGATGTTCGACCCGCGCCAGGACTCGCCCTACGGGCACATCACGATGAGCGACAACGACTCCGCGGCGCACCGCGCGCTTTCATTGCAAGCAGCGCGGGAATCGATGGTGCTGCTCAAAAATTCCAATCATACTTTGCCCTTGAGCGATCATCTCCGGACGATCGCGGTAATTGGCCCGAATGCGGACTCGCTGGCTGCCATCGAAGGCAATTACAACGCCGTGCCCTCTCATCCTGATATTGCCGCTGGATGGCATGGAAGCTGTATTCGGATCGCGGGCGAAGATCGTCTTCGCGCAGGGTTCTTCCTACGTCACCGGCGCTGCTGTAACCGTGCCTCGAAGCGTATTCAGCATCGCCGGAAAAGAGGGGCTGCAAGGAGAATACTTCAGCAATGCCAATTGGCATGGCCAACCGATCGCCACCCGCGTCGATAAAGAAGTGGACTTCGACTGGGATGCGGCCTCGCCCATCGCGGGCGTTCCCTTGAATGCCTTCAGCGTGCGCTGGACAGGCGCAATCTCCGCTCCAGGCCCGGGCGATTACATCTTCACCGTTACCGTCAGGCCCTGCAACAATCGCGAAGAACGCCAGAATGTGGAGGAAAGCTACCGTCTTTATCTGGACAACAAATTGGCGTCGGAGGGAGGGTGCGCTCAGCGGCAGGGCGAGGTCAAGCAGCCTTTAACCGTACACTTCGACGATAGCAAGCCGCGCGCCTTTCGCTTGGAATACGCCCACAGCGCTCCCATGTTCGGCGCCGGAATCCACTTCGGGTGGCAGCCTCCCGCGGCTGTGTTGCGCGAACAGGCCGTGGCAGCGGCGAAAAAATCGGATGCCGTCGTAGCATTCATGGGCCTGTCTCCTCGCCTCGAAGGCGAGGAAATGCCGGTTAAGCTGGATGGCTTCAGCGGCGGAGATCGAACCAGGATCGACTTGCCGCAGGAGCAGCAGGATCTGCTCAAGAGCGTTGCTGCAACCGGCAAGCCGCTGATTCTGGTTCTGCTGAATGGCAGCGCGCTCGCAATGCCGTGGGCCAAAGAGCACGCGGCGGCTATCGTTGAAGCGTGGTATCCGGGCGAGCAAGGCGGCACGGCCATCGCCGAAACAATTTCCGGCGCGAACAATCCAGGCGGCCGCCTCCCAGTTACCTTCTATGCCTCGCTCGATCAGTTGCCGCCGTTCGCCGACTATTCCATGGCAGGCCGCACATATCGCTACTTCTCCGGGAAACCGCTCTACGGTTTCGGATATGGCTTGAGCTACACCAGCTTTGCTTATAAAAATCTCAAGCTATCGGCTTCGACCGTTCATGCCGGCGAACCGCTGACCGTGGAGGCGGATGTGAGCAACACAGGCAAGCGCAGCGGGCAGGAGGTGGCGGAGGTCTATCTTCGCGGAGCACAGAGCGGAGGCGCGGAGATCAGGGCCCTCAAGGCCTTTGAGCGTATTACTCTCGCGCCGGGTGAGACAAAGCATGTGAGCTTTACGCTCGACTCCAGGCGCTTGAGTAATGTCGATGAAGGCGGAAACCGCGCTGTGCGGCCAGGCAGCTACGCCGTGTTTGTAGGCGGAAGCCAGCCGGGGCAAGGCGAAGGCGTGCAAGCCAAATTCAATATCGAAGGAACTCAGCCTCTGCCGCGCTGAGAATCTGAATTACCCTGAATTCGGAAATCAGAGCCAGCCGACAAGTTATGGGGATTGTAGAAAGGCTGGGCAGTTTTGTATCAGGGCACGACTTCAGTCGTGGCGTAAGAAACGAAATAATCAGGGGTTTTACAGGCTGCGGAAAAACTCTGCTTTGTATCAGGTATGGCCTTCAGGCCGTACGTTCTATCGTTGAAAATTGATCCCGCTTTAGCCGCTGCGGGATCTTTCTGTCCGTAGATGATATTGTCGCAGGGGCTTTTAAAGCCCTGACTATCTTGCTTGTTTACGGCACACCGAAAATAGGCTGCTATGTTCTTGAAAATACAGTCCTCTTAATTTTTGGTTTCCCACATCCGACGCAAACAGCGCGTCAGATATGGGGCACCCAGGATTTGTTGCACTTTCAACAAAAACACGATGAGCCGAATTTTCATCCCATGTAGTGACCGGCAGGTAATGTTGTCTGATACAAAGCTGTACAGTTTTTCTGTAGTTCCCATAACGCTATTTCTTGATACCTCTCCGATGAGAGGCCTTTTTCCGCAGCCTGTTTAGCCCCTGCAAGATCGTTTGAGTTTATCGGGAGAGAGCATCAGACCCGCGCGTCCTGCGGCGTTTTCCCGATTGGTGTATCCCAAGAAACTACCCTCGACGCAGACGTTCCATCAGGAAAATATTGCCGTTGACAGGGGTGTTTAACATCATTTCTAATCGGCGACCAGTTGGGATGATGTTATCTAACGCACTACAAGTGTTCCTGCTCTTGCTGGGCGGTCAGTGGAGCCCTGCGACTGCCAGCCGACAACAAGGACGATGCCCGGGATGAACCGCCGTGATTTTCTTGTAGGGTCTTCTCAGTTGTTTGCCGCTACTACGTTGATGGGGCGCCCTGCGATGGCGGATGTGAGTAACCCCTACCGTCCGAACGTGATCTGGCTGATCGCAGACCAGTGGCGCGCTCAAGCCATTGGGTCAAATGGCGATCCCAATGTACGTACGCCCAATGTGGATCGCCTTTGCTCGTCAGGAATCAACTTCGATCAGGCGCGCTCCGGGTTTCCGCTCTGCTGTCCGTTTCGCGGTTCCATGTTGACCGGCCGGTATCCGCATCACATGGTTCCTGGGCACGAATATCCTCTCCCTCAGGGCCAGCAGACAATTGCCAACATATTTAACCAAGCGGGGTACCACACGGGATTTTTCGGCAAGTGGCACTTGGACGGCTTCCATGAGAAGAACGGACGCGCCGCCATGCACATTGTCCCGCCCGAGCGGCGCGGCGGATTTCAGAATTGGGTTGGCTACGAAAACAATAACAGTCCATGGGATTCCTGGGTGCATGGCGGAGCAGGGAAGGATGCATTCCACTATAGGTTGCCCGGGTATGAATCCGATGCGTTGACCGATCTCTTTATCCAACATCTGCAAGAGCGTGCAGCGGATAAAGTGTCGGGAGAAGTCAAGCCCTTCTTTGCCGTGCTGTCTGTTCAGCCGCCCCACGATCCCTACATCGCGCCTGCCAAGTACATGGCAGACTACAATGCGGAACAACTGCGTCTGCGGCCGGACGTGCCGCAATACGCGAACATGGCGCCGCTTGGCGCTACGGAGATCTTCGGCCGGAAGATGAGTGTCGAAGAGCTTGCGCGACAGGAGTTGGCTGGTTATTACGCGCAAATCGAGAATTGGGACTGGAACATCGGACGTATTGTGGATGCTCTTTCCCGGCAAGGACTTTTGACCAACACACACATCATGATCTTCGCTGATCACGGGGACATGCATGGTTCGCACGGCCAGTTCCGCAAGACCACTCCGTATGAAGAGTCGGTCCGCATCCCTATGATTGTCAGCGGCGAGGTCTCCTTTTATGACCAGCGCATTACTGGGAGGCCAAGCACGTTGTTCAGCGAGGTGGATATAGCTCCCACAACGCTCGGCCTTTGCGGGCTTCCGGTGCCGAAGTGGATGGAAGGGCACAGTTACTCCGGTCATCGTCTCAGATTCCAGCCGCCGCCCGTCGAACCTGACTCGATGTATCTGCAAAATGTAATCCCAACGGGACACCCGGATAGCATTGATGAGCCATATCGCGGACTTGTCACCAAGGATGGATGGAAGTATGTGTGTTTTGAAAATCAATCGTGGCTGATGTTCAACCTGAACGAAGATCCCTATGAGCAAGTCAATGTGGCGTTCAATGGCGAATACCAAAAGGAAAGGGACCAACTGATCGCGCGATTGAAACAATGGGTCGCCGACACGGGGGACAAGTTCACAATCCCTGGCTACTAAGGCAGAAACAGGAAAGGTGTGGCTTCGATGAATTCCACAAGGTGGCTTTTTCTTGAGGAAAAAAGCCGTTGATGGCAGCGGCTTGGGATATATCCATCCTGTTTCTGTCATAACGGCGGTTCTACGTTACTTGGCGGAGGCATTTATGAATCGGATCGCCAATTTACACCAGACCGAATTGAATCGGATTATGAGCGCTCCACGCTGTTCACTTACAGCGTTTTTGCTCATCCTTATTTGTGCGCCCGCCTTTGCGCAAACCGGGCAGATCACAGGCAGAGTCACCGATCAAGGCGGCGCGGTGGTCCCCGAGGTAAAGGTGACGATCAGGGAGACCTCGACCGCGCAACAGCGTACGGTGCAAACCAATTCGGACGGCTACTACACCGTGCCTTCGCTGTTGCCGGGCCCGTACTCGCTGTCGCTGGAGAAGCAGGGATTCAGGACCGTTTCCCGCACGGGTTTGCAACTCGAAGTTGGTCAGGACCTGAAGATTGACATCGCACTCCAGCTGGGCAGCGTGAGTCAACAAGTCGTTGTGACCGGACAGGCCCCTTTGCTGGAGACACAGACAAGTTCCGCCGGACAAGTCATCAGCGGTCGCGATATCGTCCAATTGCCTTTGTTGGGGCGCGATGCTTATGCTTTGGGCGAGCTTACACCTGGAGTCAGAGGCTCGGTAGGAATGAATAACCTGCCAGTGGATATTATCACCACTTCGTCGATCTCGATTAATGGGGCGCCGGCAACCGAGAACGATTTCCTTCTTGATGGCGCTCCAAACATGATTGCGTCCGCAAATCAGCCGGTTATCTATCCGATCGTGGACTCCGTAGAGGAGTTCAAAGTGCAGACGAACAACTATAGCGCCGAATTCGGCCGCGCGGCGGGAGGCATCTATAACGTGGTGACGAAAGGGGGGACCAACGACTTCCATTTCAGCACGTATGAGTTTTACCGCGATGGGACGTTGACTGCAAACAACTGGTTTTCGAAGGCCGCCGGGCAGCCCGCGGGGGCACTTACGTTCAATCAATTTGGCGGTGTTTTGGGCGGCCCGGTGATCATCCCGAAGCTGTATAACGGTCACAACAGGACGTTCTTCTTTATAGGGACGGAGATCGTTCGCTACACACAGGGGAACACATTCACCGCGACGGTTCCCAATCCGACCGAGTTGACAGGCAACTTTAGCCACGATACGAATAGCGCTGGTAAGCCGATTACGATCTACGATCCCTCGACGACCCAGTCGACAACAGGGCCAAACAACACAACGAACTATACTCGCACGGTCTTCCCGGGAAACATCATCCCGCCCAGCCGTATCAATCCCATCGCCAAGAGTATGGCGGCCTACTTCCCGTCGCCGACCATCCCCAACGCGCCTGTGGGTGCAACAAACTATATCGCGACCGATGCGAACAATATTCAGAAAAACCAGTTTACGGTTCGCGCGGATCAAAATTTTACCGCCAACACGCGCATGTTCGCGCGCTACTCTTATGACGATTCCCCCTATATCCGGCCCTCCCCATATGGCGCATCGAATGCGGGATCGTCAGGTTTCGGAGCGCAGGATTTCATTCGCTACAATGCGGTTGCGGAGGGCGACCAGGTCTTCTCGCCAACCTTGATCGGCATTCTTCGGGTTTCGTTCTCGCGTCTTGTTAACAGGCGCGGGCCCGTCAGTCAGGGATTCAACATCGGGACACTCGGCTTTCCAGCGGGACTTGCGCAAGAGATCGGACCGCCGGCTGCGTTCCCTGCTGTGACCATTACCGGTTACAGTGTCGCGGGTTCCGTTTCCAACGAAACCAGTGGTTACTCCCTTGGCGAAACCGGCCTCATCCAAGGTTACTTCAACAACTACACGTTGGAAGCAAACGTCACCAAGACCTTCGGTGCGCACGAGTTGATGATGGGCACGGACATTCGAGTCATTCAGGCTAATATTCTTCAAACCGGTGACAACAGCAACACGTTCGCCTTTACCAGTGCGTTCACGCAGGGGCCGAATGCCAGCACATCCAGCGCCACCGCCGGCGACGCGCTGGCTTCCTTTCTGTTGGGCACTCCGAACACGGCCAGCGTAACGCCATCGCCCGCTTATGCCTTGCAAACGAAGTATTATTCCGGATTTCTTCAGGACAACTGGAAAGCAAGCAGCCGCCTGACTCTTAACCTGGGTGTCCGATATGAATACGAAACGCCGCGAACCGAGCGGTATAATCGGCTTACCAATTTTGATTACAACGCAGCGGTCCCTCTGACTGCGCCGGGGCTCAACCTGCACGGGGCTCTCTCTTTCGTGGATGTCAATGGAGTCTCGCGCAATCAGTCCAACCCTTACTACGACCATGTCTCGCCGCGCCTGGGATTCTCATGGCAGGCGAGACCTGATACCGTAGTCCGCGGCGGCGGCGGCCTGTTCTACAGCAACCTATGGGGATTAGGCAGCTCGCCGCCCAGTTATGGGATCAGCGGATGGACCTCGGCAACCAGCATGGTCACGAGTCAAAACGGCGTGACGCCCACCAACACCCTCAGCAACCCCTATCCCACGGGTCTCAACGTCGCCAGCGGCAGTTCGCTGGGCTCGGCAACTCTGCTTGGACAGAGCGTGTCCTTCTACAACCGCGCCCAGAAAACACCGTATACCGTCCAATGGAACTTCGGTATCCAACAGTTATTCCCGCACTCTGTGTTCTTGGATCTGACCTATGCGGGGACACACTCGCTGGATGAGCCGGTTAATCGCACTTTGAACCAATTGCCGGACGAGGATCTTGCCCTTGGCGGCGCGCTCAATGCGCTGGTGCCCAATCCTTTTTATGGCCAGATCACGACCGGCGCCCTCTCGGCGCCAACTGTTTCAAGAGCCCAGTTGCTGGTCCCTTATCCGCAATTTACCGGCGTTACATCGGACGGCGCCGGTTGGGCGGAGGGGCGTTACAATGCGCTCGAGGCCAAACTGGAAAAGCGGTTTACCAGCGGTTTCAATCTGCTTGCATCCTATACTTGGTCCAAAATGCTGGACCAAGGCGCCGGCGCATTTAGCGGAGAGACCCTTTCCACAACTCCTAGCCCTCCTTATCAGGATTATTACAACCTCAAAGCCGAATTGAGTCCTTCCACCATCGATCAGACGCACCGGCTGGTCTTCGGCACCTTATACCAGCTTCCGTTCTTTGTGAAGCATCAGGGAGTGGCCGGGCATGCGCTGGGCGGTTGGGAAATCAGCGCCCTGGGCACGTTCGCTAGCGGAAGCCCCCTCGGCATTTTCTCGGCTACGAATACCACATTCTCCCAAGGCGGTGGCCAGCGGCCCAACTGGAACGGCCTAAACCCTGCAATCAGCCACCCGACTGTGTCCCATTGGTTCAGTACTTCAGACTTTAGCGCTCCACCGGCATACACGTTCGGCAATACGCCCCGGACATTCAATTTTCTTCGCAGCGACTGGATCCGGAACATCGATCTTTCGATCCATAAGAACACGCATCTGAGCGACAAGCTCACCCTTCAGTTCAGAGCGGATGCGTTCAATATGGACAACACGCCGACTTTTCAGCCGCCAAACACAAGCTTCGGGTCCTCCACCTTCGGCGTTGTGAGCGCTCAACAAAACGCTCCTCGGAGCATTCAGCTTGCTGTGAAGTTGGTGGAATGAGGCTCTGCACGGAGTCGTGTGATCGGGGTAGGCCACCGTCTTTCCCCTGGGTACAGTAATTGGGAAAACGCTATGGAACCCAGGACGCGGCAGATTGAGAGCTCTCATGCAAAATGCCGACCCGCGCTTTGTATAACGACATCACATCCACTCTGAAATGCTTCAGAAGTAGAGTTTGGCAGCCAACTGGATGACCCGTGTCGCATATCCGCCCGATAATCCGTTGTTGATCCTTCCGTAGGTTTGCGAGCTGATATTGGTATTGATGGTGGAAGGATCGGGGTTGTAGTGCTTAAAGGCATTGAAGAAGTCTGCGCGAAGCTGCAGGTTTCGCGTCTCTCCAAACCTGAATCCCTTGGTCGCCGATAGGTCGTCGTTGAACAGGCCGGGAAGCCGGACAGCGCCGGTGCGAGGCGATGTGCCGAACTCCCCAGGTTGCGGAGCGGTGAATGCAGCGGTATTGAACTGCATCATCGGCGTCCTTCCGCCGCGGCCGAGACTCACAGTCTGGCCGGGAACACGGTCGGGACGGGAAGTTTGTCCGGTTCCGGTATTCGATGTTCCCGAATAGCTTACGTTAGAGGCATCGCCGGAAACAGCGGTCACAATGGTCGAGACCTGGAAACCGTCGAGCAACAGCTTCTTGATCCCAGTAGAGCTGCGGAAGAAGGGAACGTCATAAAGGACAGTTCCGACGAAGCGATCTGGAATATCGAAGAGGGACAGCGATCGGTCCGAGCGCGGATTGTACAGGTTGAGAGGACCCGCGCCAAAATTGCCGCCGCCGACGATTCCGCCCACATCGCCCGGCCCGGAGATCGATTTGGACCAGGTGTACGATGCCAGGACGTTAAGCCCCTGGCCAATGCGCCGTTCCAGTTTGGTCTGCAAGGAGTGATAAGTAGAGGAACCTCTGGAAAAGTCTCCCTGAACCGGGCGCAGGAAGGTTTGGTTCGGGCGCCTCGCATTGATGCTCAAGGTGGTGCTCGCCGGATTGATGGGGACCGGCATATTGATGTCATTGTAGGAGATGAAGTTGTGCGTCCCGCGGGCGCCGACATAGGCGATCTGGCTGGTCAGCTTTCCGGGAAGCTGGTTCTGCACCGTCAGGTTAAACTCCTGCGTCATCTGATCCTGGAGGTGCTGATCGATCGAAGTGTCGAAGGGATAGGTTAAGGGACCGCCGGTGGTGACACCCGGAAAGGGATTGCTGCCAAAGAAGATGTTAGGAAGCCTCTGAGCCGGGTTGGGGCTGGTAAGCCCGACGTTGCCGGTAATCTGTGCTCCGCTTTGCGCCTGATCTCCTTCTCCCATGGTGAAGGGCGCGTTGTCGATCTCCGGCGTGAAGTAGACTCCGTAGCCTCCGCGTACCACCATTTGGCCTAACCCGTAGGGCTGGTAGGCGAAACCGAGCCGCGGCTGAAAATCATGGTAAGTGGGCTGTAAAAGGCCGCGCCCGTAGGGCGAAGTCGCGGGTGTTACGACCCGGTCAGGATTCAGTCCATTGGCCGCAACATAGATGTCCGCGTACTTATTATCATCCTGGGTATAAGGCGCGAAGTGATCCCAACGAAAGCCGAGGTTTACGGTCAGGTTCTTGGTCACGCTCCAATTATCCTGGATGGAATAGGCCTGAATAATACTGGAGATGTTGGTCCGGGTTACTGTCGGGTTGATGCTGTCGCTGCCGACATAGCCGAGCAGGAAATCCACCATCGCGGAGCCGGTATACTGCCCGGTGAAATTGAATGTGCCGTGCGGATCGCGCGCCTGGCTGAAGTAGTCCGTGCGCCGGCCTATATTCACGCCGAATTTCAGAAAGTGCTTTCCCCGTTGATAGGAAAGATTATCGACGAACTGATTGATGCCGTTGGCGCGGTTACGGGGACCGATGTTCCGTAGGTCGGCAAAAGTGCGGTACGCTCCGTCCGGGCCGCTGATCGTGACATTGGGTCCTCCATAGAAGTGGGGATCGGAGGAAGCGAAGGGAATCTGCATCAGACCGCTTGAGATGTTGTACTTCGGGTTGTTGGTCGTTCCAAAGGTCTCAAATTCCTGGAAGTTCTGGTGTCCATAGCGGAATTCGTTGACTATGGCAGGGGAGAAGACGTGTATCTCGGATACTTCGTAGAGATGGTTGAAGGCGTCGTTGTTATCCTCGTCGTTGCCGAAGAAAGATGGTCCATTGCTGTACGTCTCGTCGTAGATGTAGTGTCCGCTAACGGTGTCATTGCGGCTGAGCGTGTGGTCCATGCGCCCGATGTAATCGTACTGATAATTCAGCGTATTGACAGGCGTGGTGTTGTAGTTGGTCGCTGAACTGGTATTTGTAACATTCGGGGCGGGAGTAACGGCCATCATGATGGCGGAGCGCGCGTCGACCGTGACGTGGTCTCCAGCTTTGAACTGATGTCCTGAAACGGGATCGACTACTTTGAGCGGCGCGCCGCTGGATGACGTGAGCGCGGCCGCGTCCACGATTCCCGCGCGGACATTGTTATCCGGAACAATAGCCTGCTGCACGTTTGCGCCATTCAGCAAATAACCCGTCTCCCAATTGAAAAAGAAGAACGTCTTGTTACGGCCGTTATAGATATGCGGAATATATAAGGGACCGCCGATATTTGCGCCGAATTGATTGCGGTTCAAGCGCGCGGGCGTGACGCTGGTCTTCGCTACAGCGTCGTAGGTTTGGGTTAAATCATTGTTCCGGTTGAATTCCCACAACGTGCCGTGCAGATTGTTGGTTCCCGACTTGGTAATTATGTTCACGTTGGCCCCGGCAGCGGCGCCTGAATCCGTGCCGCTGGAGCTGGTGTCTACGCGGAACTCCGCGATAGCATCCACCGACGGCGAGAAGCTGTAAGTCCATGCGTCATAGTCCATCGCCTCGGTCCCATCGATGGAAAAAAGGTTCTGGGTATCCCGTTGGCCGTTTACCTGGATCGCGATTGTACCTCCGGTCGCATCCGTGGATGCGATCGATCCGCGGGCGCGGCGAACGGTAATCGATCCCTCCACTCCGGTGTTCACGCCTGGGATAAGCTGGGCAAGCTGCACGAAGTTGCGGCCGTTGAGCGGCAGGTCGACGATCTTCTTGCCGTCGATAACTTCGCCGACAGCCCCGTTTTCAGTTTGTAGTTGCGCCGCGGCTGCCCCAGCCTCCACCGCTACCGTCTGGCTAACTTGTCCTATGACCATTTTGAAGTCCTGGCGCGCAGTCTGGCTGGCGTCGAGGACGATGGAATAGGTGCGTTGGCTCTGAAAACCGGACATCTCCACGCTGAGCGAGTAGGTTCCGACGGGAAGAGAAGGAAGCGTGTACTCCCCGGCGCTGTCGGTAACGGTAACCCGGGCGGTGTTGGTCGCCGCGTCAGTCGCGGTGACCTTCGCGCCCACTACCACGGCGCCCGAGGTGTCGGTTACATTGCCGACGATAGTTGCATTTGTCTGTTGCGCGTTTGCGGAGATGGGCAGAGTGAGAACAAGGCCCAGTATTCCCATGAGCTTTAGGAAGCTGATCCGTTGGCCTATCCACCAGGGCGCAGGGAGGCTGATTGAATTAATTTCTTGCTTCACTCGGGACTCCTCGGAAAATGAAAAATCAATAACTTTTCGATCGAACTTATAAATCGAGTGCTATGTGGCATCTGGGGAAATTGAAAAGACCCGGGTTAAACTTTCATCCCAGCAAGCGAACCTACGGTCCCCGGATCTGCTCAAATTGTTAGTGTGCGGATTTGGTTTATCAGGAGAACGCTTGCCGATCAATCTAAATATCGGATACGGAGCATAACTATGTAACGATTGTCCCGCTTTGCGGTACGAGGCCGCTTTAGAATTTTCATCCCTGTTTGAGATCAGGCGCTCAGCGGCTCCCGTATGCCGCCGGCCGTACCTGCCGGTGCTACTTCACTGATTCCAGGGCAACAGCGGCGCGATTTAGAGCGGCAGCCAATTCGCCTGCCTGGGCTTGAACAAGCGCGGGATTATGCGCGTCGATGGCTTCATTCACTCCCGGGATAACCACTGCGGCGTAGCCCGTATATTCCCCCGGCGCATAGATGGTGTGCTTGAACCACGGCCTTCCGGGCAGTCCTTGCGGTGAGAGCAAGCCGGTTTCAACTGCTCGCAGCGAGCGGTTTAAAGCGCCGGGGTCTTCATCCGGCGAAATTTGCTTGGCGTAGACGGCGCCGGCTGCCGCCACAAAGCGATCCGCCGCGGTGAAAGCGGCTTTGAAGTCGATGGACCTCATGCCTTGGCTGGCGGCGCGCAGCCGTGCGGCCTCGATATACGACAAGATTTGATTGCCGTAAGAGACGTAGTCGTAAGGCAGCACATCCGCGCCGGCCATGTGCAAAGCCTCCAGGCCAAGGACACGCGCCATCTGCCGCTCGTATTCAAAGGTAGGATCGGCATTCATGGTGAACCAAGCGTAGTTGTCGAAGACCGAATGATATACGCCATAAGGCCCCACCGATCCGACATCCGTCGAGGGTACCCCGGCGTGCTGGAGAAAGGGCGTGAAATCCGATCCGCTGCCCAGATCGCCTACTCTGACATCCCCTTCAAGTTGAGTGACAGTTTGCGCGTCGTTGTAAGGATTACCGGTGCGATGCTGGGCCGCGCCGGCCTGGTCCTGCTTCCATTGCTGGTAGACGGAGCCGCCTTTGGGAGAAGGGACTTCGGAAGTCACTTCGCGGACGAACTGTTTCAGCGAAGGCACGGCAGAGGCTTCGAAATGGGGGCCGGTGACCGCCACATCCGTATTGAAGTAGGCAACGGCATTCACCAGTTCCCGGGCGTGATCCTCGACCCATTCGGTTGATCCGATCAAGCCTTCCTCTTCACCATCCCAACTGCAGAAATATAGGCTGCGCTTAGGCTTCCAGCCCTGCTTCAGGACCGAGCCGATGCCGTGCACGGCTTCCAGCATCGCTACCGTGCCGCTTCCCGGGTCGGCAGCGCCATATACCCAGGCGTCACGATGATTGCCGACGATCACCCACTCGCCGGGAAATTGCGTGCCCTGAATTTTGCCGATTACATCCCAGATACTCCGCTCCGCGAAATCCATCTTGAGCCGCATGTGGACCTTTACCGCGCCCACTCCTCCGATGTGATAAGTGAATGGCAGTGCTCCCTGCCAAGCCCGAGGCGCCTCCAATCCTCCCAGGTGCTGCAACAAGGGAGAGGCGTCGTGAGAGGAGAGCGGCATGGACGGAATGGAAGGCATATTGGTGACTTGGGAAAGGGGCAGGCGCTCGGAAGCCGGCAAATCAGGCGTGGATGCGATGCCCGGAGTGGTTGCATCGCCGGGATATTTGAACAGAAACTGGACCGAGCCGCGCTGCACCGCGGTGTTCGGACGCCAGGGGCCATTCGGATATATATCGCCCCGGAAGTAGCCGTCGTCGGCGGGATCGGAATAGATGATTACTCCCGCCGCGCCCTGCTGCTGGGCAGCATAAACCTTTACTCCGCGGAAGTTGTCTCCGTAGCGAACCAGAACGATCTTACCGCGCAGGTTCACGTGCATCTGTTCCAGGGTTTTGAAATCCTCCGGGCGGCCGTAGTTTGCGTACACCACGTCGGCGGTCAGATCCCCCGAGGGTGAAGAGCCGTTGAAGGCGGGCAGCACGCGCGGGTCGTCCTGATAGGGATCGGCGTCAACGTGCTCGCGGCCCGGTCCGGTCATCAAAACAGAGCCATCGGCCGCCGTGGCCTGGATGTAAACCTCTTGCGGCAGATTGATCCAGGCCTTGTACTCGACAATCTGCGTGTCCAGACCGGCCGCTTTGAATTTACTCGCAACGTAGACCGCGGTCGCGTAGTCTTCCTTGGAGCCGGCTACGTGAGGAGAAGCGGTAAGCGTCTTGAGCTCTTCTCCGGCAAGTTTCGCGTCCGGTATGCCAAGAAATTCACCGTCGATCTTGGCTTGTTGGCTGAAATCCCGATATCCGAAGACTTTGCCCGGAATGGCTATCGTTTGGGCGGAAAGAATTCCGCAGGAAAAAAGGAGGAGAAAGAAGCCTCCAGCTCTTGCCAGAAAAGATTGTGGTAAATCCACGTAGAAAGCTCCTCGGAACGCCGCGCGTAACCTGCTTTGAAAAGGATATGGCAATGTTCCGCAACGGAGCCTCAGGCGACAAGCTGCGCGCAGTGCGAGCAGCGTTTTGCGGCCAGCGGTATATCGCTCAGGCACTCGGGGCACTGCTTGGTAGTTGGAGCAGGTTTCGGCGCCGGGCGGAACTTGGTCAGCAAGGTATTGAGCGGGAGCACGATCATGAAATAGACCGCGGCGGCAATGATCAGGAAGGAGATCAGAGAATTCAGGAAATCACCGTACTTGATCACGCCGCCGTGGATTGTCAATGTCAAGTATGAGAAATCCGGTTTGCGCACGACGGCGGCAATCAGAGGATTGATGATATTGGTGACCAGTGAAGTCACAACAGCGCCGAAGGCCACGCCAACGACGACAGCCACGGCCAGATCGACCACATTGCCGCGCAGGATAAAGTCGCGAAAACCCTTCAACATTCCATTCTCCTTGCAAAGTCAATTTCCTACGGTATCCCGGCCAAGGGGAAACATGCCTGGGATGGAGCATGTTGCAGAATCCTATCTCATGAGCCGCGCATGGCGGCAGAGATTTTTGTTCCCGCTGTTCCATCTCACGGCAATTGTCCAAACCGGTCAAGTATCCTCAAATCAGAATCGGAGCCGTATGTGAACAAGGTAGTCGAGAGCGCGGACCAGGCGGTTCGCGATATTGAAGATGGCGCGACGATTATGTTGGGCGGTTTTGGGCTATGCGGGATTCCCGAAAACCTGATAGCGGCCCTGGTGCGCAAAGGTGTCAAGGGACTGCATACCATCAGCAACAATATGGGTGTAGACGGCTTTGGCATGGGATTGATGCTGGAGGCGGGAATGATTCAATCTCATACCGGCAGCTACGTAGGGGAAAACAAGCTTCTGGAGGAAAAGGTCATCGGCGGAAATCTGGATCTGAGGCTCACCCCTCAGGGAACTCTGGCCGAGCGTATTCGCGCGGGGGGTGCTGGTATCCCCGCATTTTTTACCCCGACCGGCTTAGGGACCCTGGCGGCGGAAGGGAAGGAGACGCGCACCTTCGACGGGCGGGAATATGTATTGGAGCGCTGGCTTAGAGCGGACTTCGCGTTGGTCAAGGCATGGAAAGGGGATCGGCAAGGCAACCTGGTGTATCGCAGAACCGCGCGAAACTTCAATCCCATGATGGCCACGGCGGCGCGGATAACCATTGCAGAAGTAGAGAAGCTGGTGAACACGGGAGAGTTGAACCCCAATGAGATCATTACTCCAGGCATTTATGTAAAACGGATTCTTGAAGGCCGGAGATACGAAAGAAGAATCGAGAAGAGAACTATCCGCAGGCTCTAGATAAACCAGTGGCTGTAAGGAAAGAAGAGCAGGAACAGGATCATGAAGATCGCCAGCATATCGGCAAAGATCAGCACCATGACGGCTCCGTGATAAAAGCTCCAGTGGGATTGGAAACAGCGCATCGTGTCCCATGCTCCAAGCAGCGCGGCGAATGCCGGGAACAGCAGCTTGAGAGAAGGACGGTCGTTGGGGAAGCCGCCCAGTACAAAGGCCAGCAGCAGGCTTCCAAGAACGACAACGGTGCCTCGCAACAGGGAATGGTTTCGCAGATTCAGAGCGGAGAAGAACATGGCGGCCCAAACAAAGACAAATCAAAGCCTGAATTCTAATGTACAGAAGGCGGCGGGTGAAACAGAGGCCGGTCTTCCATGTGGTCCAATGAACAAATATGGCGAGCGGGAGAAGCGGGAGCGCATCGTCAAGCGCGCCGCAGAGGAGCTGCGCGACGGCTTCTATGTGAACCTGGGTATTGGAATGCCGACCCTGGCCGCTAACTACGTTCCAGCCGGAATGGAAGTCATCCTGCAGTCGGAGAATGGAATGCTCGGAGTGGGGCCTTATCCGGTAGAGGGCATGGAGGACTCCGATCTGATCAACGCAGGCAAGGAAACCGTCAGCGAAGTTCCCGGAACCGCTTATTTCTCAAGTGCCGATTCGTTTGCCATGATCCGCGGCGGGCACATCGATCTGAGCATTCTGGGCGCCATGCAGGTTGACGAGCAGGGCAGCCTTGCCAATTGGATGATTCCGGGCAAAATGGTCAAAGGCATGGGCGGCGCGATGGATTTAGTGGCAGGCGCCCGCAGAGTGATCGTTGCCATGGAACACACCTCTAAGGATGGCCGGCCGAAGATTCTAAGGCGCTGCACCTTGCCGCTGACAGGCGTTCGCGTGGTCGATGCGATTGCCACCGAGATGGCGTGGATTCGGGTGACACCCGATGGGTTAGTGCTTCAGGAGATTGCTCCGGGCCTGTCGGTGGAGGAGGTTTTGCAGGCGACCGAAGCAAAGCTTCTCATCAGCCCGGATCTGAAACAGATGCTGGTTTAGCTGGCTTTAGCTTCCAACGCCGAGGCGAGCGCATAGGGCGGCCGGAATACGCCCCTTTCGGTAATTATTGCAGTTACATACTTCGCCGGAGTCACGTCGAAGGCGGGGTTCTCTATGCCCACTCCATTTGGGGTGAGTTGCTTGCCTCCATGATGGGTGACCTCGGCTGCCGCGCGCTGCTCAATGGGAATGGCGTCCCCGGTGGCGGTCGCGAGATCGATGGTGGACCAGGGACAGGCAACATAAAATGGCAATCCGTGCTCCTTGGCCAGGATCGCGACGCCATAGGTGCCGATCTTGTTGGCTACATCTCCATTTGCCGCCACCCGGTCCGCGCCGACGATGACCGCCTGAATCTTGCCCTGGCGCATAAGGCTGGCGGCCATGTTGTCGCACAGCACGGTAGTAGGGATGCCGTCGTGCATGAGCTCCCAAGCAGTCAGACGAGCCCCCTGCAGAAAGGGGCGCGTCTCATCAGCGTAGACGCGGAGCAGATGACCCTGCTCGACCGCGGCGCGGATTACGCCCAAAGCCATGCCATAGCCGCAGGAGGCGAGTGCGCCGGCATTGCAATGGGTCAACACGCCGCCGGACTGTGGCATCAGGCCGGCGCCGAGAGCGCCCATGCCGCGGCAGGCGGCGATGTCCTCGTCATACATGGCGAGCGCTTCCTTGATCATGCCTTCGCGGATTTGGTCCAGAGTTATTCCAGGGCTGGCGGCGAGCGCGAAGTAACGGCGGCGCATGCGCTCGATGGCCCAAAAGAGATTCACCGCTGTCGGCCGCGTGGCGGCGAGCGTCTTGCTCATTACTTCAAGCTCCGCGGTCAGCGCGGCGAGGTCTTGCGCGGTGCTGTTCTTGATTCCCAGCGCCACGCCCATGGCGGCGGAGACACCAATGGCTGGAGCGCCGCGAACCACCATGGTGGTGATAATGTCGGCCACTTGCTGGTAACTAGTGGCAAGAACATAGCTTTCTTCGAGAGGAAGCCGGGTCTGATCGAGGAAGCGAACGCCCTCGGGAGTCCATTCCAGAGTGAGAATCATCGATAGCTCATTTTTAGCATAAGCGTAGAAAGCTGTAGCGTCAGGGTAGGATCTCAACGTCTCTCTCATTCATCGCTTGGCCGGCATCCTCTTCTTCCGCGTCGGCAATACCCCATGTTTGACGAAGAAACCGAGCTTTGACGGGTGACCAGATCAACTTATAGCGCACGCTCTTGCGTACGTTAGAAATGACGCTGGGGCGAAAGCAGGCCAGGCAGGTGCCTCCGGCGCGGCGTACGCTGGGATAAATCACTCCCAGCGATCCCTGGTTGAGCAACTCGACGGCCAACTGCTGCGACTGGATGTAGCTGACAGGGCTGAGGACCTGGTCCAATAACTCCCGATCCCAATTCGCGGAACCTTCGTTCACCGTCCGGCCGATCGCTTCCTCCTTCTGCTCCAATGATTCCGGGGCCGGTGATTCCGGGGCCGATGATTTCGGGGCCGGAGGGGGCTGCGCTTCAGGGCGGAGATCGTGAAACGTGGCGCTGAAATCGGCCAGATAATCGTCGTACTGAAGCTCCTCGCGTTTTGTCCAGGCAATCTCGGCGAACTCGACATTCTTGTGGAAGAGCACCTCGGCCTTAGCTGTAGGAAGTTCGAAGGAGGCGTACCATGCCCCGCGCTCCGGGGTGGAGAAGCGTGCCCCTAAGGGATTCGGATGGGTGAAGGCTGCATTGATGATGCGGTAGTTGGGGACGTGAAAAACCAGTTCCCGAGGGCTGATGCCGGGGCGAAGATTCTCTTCGGCCAGAAGCGCTCGTTGGTAGCATTGTCCAACTCGAAGATCCGCTGCAAATCCTGTCTATTCTCCGTAAGCCGGGTTAGAACGGAATCATAGTTGAGCGAGTATCTGGCCGGCAGCAGACGATGGGTGTCGAAGCGGCGCAGCGAGCAGAGTGGCAGCCTTACCATCTCAACGGCCACCCCGGCGCGCGTCGAGAAGCCGCCGGACAACCTCCAGGGCAGGGACACCGCCTTGCAGAATGTATTCGAGCGGGGTTCGCCCGGCGAAGAGGGGATTGGTATTCGGCAAATGTATCCACTCATCCGCCAAACGCTGGCTGTAAAGAATATTGAGAGATTTGAAGATCCCGATGAGATAAGAGATTCTGACTAACCGGTCCTGCTCGAGCGTCTTGCCCTGAGCGGAAGCTTCCTGCGCCTGTTTGAGAAGATAGTAGGCTCCGTTGGAAACACCGCCCAGCAACTGGCGCGCGTCTTCATCGCGTATTCGCCAGTGCTCCACGATGCTGAAAAAAGCCTTGATAGCCGCAGGGGAGAGCCGCCGCCTTTCCTCGAGGCGTGATAGGTCGGGCAGGACAGGCGCGGGATATCGGGTCTCGGGATAAACAACGGCGCCAGGGCGCGGTTTGACCATGAGATCTCCTGACCTCCAATTATGGAGAATTATAGCTCCAAATTATGAGCACTACAAGAAAGTGACGGTTGTGTCCGCCCTTGGCGCAACAGGCCTGACGGCAACAGTCCGGGATAGCCGTCGAGAGTCTATGTTTGTGCAACAGGAAAAAGGCGCCGTTTCAAGAAAAACTCCTATTCACGGCTCTTCAGTAGGCGTAGAGTGTTCAGCGAAGTTGTTTCCCTCCTGGGGAGGCGCCTATGTTAACGTCGTTGTTGATTCTTGCCAGCTTGTTGCCTACCGGTTTTCCGGCGGCTTTTCAGAACACGCAACCATCTGCAAGCTCCGTTCCGGCTGCAAGCTCCATTCCGCCGGCCCCTGTTTCGCCCACTGCGACCCCGCCGGCGCCCGCATCCGCGGTTCCCGCCGAAGCGGTCAATGAGCCCAATCCTGTCCATGCAACAGCCCAATCGCAGGATCGGGCTAAACAGATTTACGGCATGGACTGCGCGATGTGTCACGGCGCCGATGGAAGCGGCAAAGGCGATATCACCGGAACCGCGAAGATGCTCGATTACCGCGATGCATCAGCGCTCAAATCGCTTACCGACGGCCAGCTTTTCTATATCATCAAGAACGGCCAAGGCGATGCCATGCCGGGGGAAGGCGCCCGCGCCAAGCCGGATGAGACCTGGAACCTGGTGATTTATCTTCGATCTTTTGCGAAGACGCAGGCAGCGGCTAGCCACGGTCCATCTTGAATCCCGAACTTGGATTAGAGCCTGTTAACAGGCCCTCGCTGTAAACTTGCTTGCGAGGCCGTAAGCAACGATGAAGCGGACCATATTGGTACTTCTCTTTCTGGTGGCCCTACCCGCCGCCTTCGCCCAGGACTGGGCAAAAGCTCGCCTGGAAAAATCGCCCCGCCATCGCGAGTGGATCACCGTTAAGCACGATGGCCGTTCCGTGGAGACGCTGGTTGTCTATCCCGAATCGCGAGAGAAGACACCTGTCGTGCTGATCGTTCACGAGATCTTCGGCATGACCGATTGGGTTGAGGATTTGGCGGACCAGGTCGCGGAAGCCGGGTACATCGCGGTCGCGCCCGATCTGCTCTCCGGCATGGGACCCAACGGGGGCCGCAGCACGGGATTCTCCCAAGAGCAGGCTATCGAAGCGGTGAGCCATCTGAATCCCGATCAAGTAACTGCCGATTTGATGGCGGCGGCTGACGCCGGAATCAAGCTGCCGGCATCGAACGGCAAGCTGTATGTTGCGGGATTCTGCTGGGGAGGCGGCCAAGCCTTTCGCTTTGCGACAAATCGGCCGGATCTCGCGGCGGCATTCGTGTTCTACGGTACTCCGCCTGAGAAGAGCGCGATGGCCCGTATCAAAGCGCCGGTATACGGATTCTATGCGGGCAATGATGCGCGGGTCGACGCCACAATCCCAGCTACGATCGAAGACATGAAAGCGGCCGGAAAGAGCTATCAGCCGGTTACCTACGCAGGTGCAGGGCACGGCTTCATGCGCGCGGGCGAGGCGCCCGATGCCACCGCTGCCAATGCGAAAGCCCGGGCGGACGCCTGGATGCGTTGGAAAAGTCTGCTTACTCCGTAAATTTTTCGCGAGCGGCGGAAAGATAGCGGCTGTTTAAGCCGCCGATACCGCTTGGCTCATGCGCCGCTTCATTTCTTCCGCTGAGACATCCTCGACATGAGTGCCGATCGTCCATTGGTATCCAAACGGATCGACAAAGGTTCCGGAACGGTCACCATAAAATTGGTTCTGCACCGGACGTTGAATGGTGGCGCCGGCGGCTACAGCCCGTTCCGCGGAAGCGTCCACATCTTCGACATAGAGCATCAAGCTGACGGGTGAACCCTGGTAGTGCTTGGCGCTATGGATCTGCGATGCGGGATTTTCATCGGCCAGCATGATTCTTGAATTTCCGATGAGAATCTCTGCATGTCCGATGCGGTTTCCCATGGGCATACGAAAGAGTTCTTTTGCGCCAAATGCCTTTTTATAAAATTCAATCGCCGCGGTTGCATCGTCGAGCACCAGATAAGGCGTGACGGAGCTGTATCCATCGGGGATAGGCTTTACCATAAGCTGCTCCTTCAATAATGAATTGGTTCGCTACAGAGTTATATGCCGACGCCGGGAAGAGGGATGTCACGGAAGGGAAAATCGTTTCGAGGAAAGGGAGAGGGAATCGATAGAAGATCCATCCGGCACTGGCATTTCAGAGCCGGATGGATCTTCCGAGTGCTAATCCCGCGTTGGGTTCAGATACATCGGATCGGTCAGGCTAAACACAACAGTTGATTCCAGAGGAAGGTCGGCCGAGTGTTCGGCCATGAGCCAATGAGCACCCATGATGCCCGCGCCTACCGCAGTACCCACGGCCGCCCCGGCGGGACCTCCGATCAATGCTCCGCTGAGCGCTCCGCCGCCTGAGCCGACCGCGACCTCGGCCAGGGCGTGTTTGCCGTTGTCTCTGTAAGCAATGTTTCCTTCGCCGCTGGGTTTGGTGTTGGATCCCTGAGTATCGATGACTTGGGCGTGCAAGTGGTAATGTGTGCCGTCGGGAAGAATGAACTCATCGGCGCGCAGGTGAATGACTGATTGTCCTCCGATCCGGCGGCCGTAAGAAGTGTAGATAACCTTGCCGCGCAGCTCCGAACCCATGGGGACTACGATGCGCCCGTTATGCACCAGATCCTGGCTGAGCTTGGCCCGAAATGGAGTGCCCGGAGTGGTGTCGGACGCCATCACTTCCTGCAACATATTCACCCGGAAAACAGTGCCTTGGGGCAACGCGTTCTCCGGTCCGGAAAGAGAAGTAACGATCTCCGCATCCGGATCGGCTGGGGAGACATTGTAGGTGTCAGGGCGGGTCTTGAGTTCAGCCGGCTTGAGCGGCGAAGAGGCCGGAGCTGCCTTGCTAACGGTGGGATTGGCTTGCGGGGACGCCGGGGCGGCCGCGGCCCGAGATTGTGCCGGCGGCTCTTCTTCGCTGGTGGTAATGACGTCACTTGCCGGCGGCTTCGACACGCCCTGATAAGGGCTCGGCTTGGCGATTTGGCCGGCTGCTTCCGCTGGTGATGTCTGCGCATTTTGCGCCAGTGCGGCGGTCGCGCCCAGCGTCGCGATTGCGAAGGCCGCCACGACGATAACAGCGGTTTGGGAAACGAATTTATCGATCATAAGCTCACTCCGAATAACTGCCGGGCACTTTCTAATTGTATGCATGGTTGAAGCGCAGCCGGGGAGATTGGCCAGCGAAGCCAGGGTGGAAGTATCAGGAGGGTAACAGGCGCGAGGGGCTTATCCATGCCGGCTCTTGATCCCACCCTGCGCACGGAACAACGCCGTGCGAAGGATGAGGCGCCAATCCTCACATCAGCGCCAAGGAGTGTGTTTGTTAGAATGCCAATTGAATCCAATTGGAAATGCACGGGAGTTTCATCGACGCGATCGCAGGGCTTAGTGGTGAGCTTGTCCCCGTCGACCGCCGCCCTCGTCTAGCCGAGCGTCTGAGGCACCGGATTTCAAGGAGCGACATGACCGAAATTGCACAAATTCGTGCGCGAGAAATTCTCGATTCGCGCGGAAACCCGACGGTCGAGGCCGATGTAATTCTCGCCGGCGGAGTTCAAGGCCGCGCGGCGGTTCCCAGCGGCGCCTCGACCGGTGAACACGAAGCGGTGGAGCTGCGCGATGGCGACAAGTCGCACTATCTCGGCAAGGGCGTCTTGCACGCGGTTGAGAATGTCGAAAGCATTTTGGCGCCGGAGCTTACCGGCATGGATGCGGCCAATCAGCGTCTGATCGATGCCACGATGATTGCGCTGGATGGTTCGGATAACAAGGGACGGCTCGGCGCGAATGCGATACTCGCGGTTTCAATGGCTTGCGCCCGGGCTTCGGCCAACGCGCTCGAAATACCGCTCTATCGCTATCTCGGAGGTGTGAATGCATCGGTATTGCCGACACCTATGATGAACATCCTCAATGGCGGCGCACACGCGGACAATAGCGTCGATTTTCAGGAATTCATGGTGATGCCGGTCGGCGCGGAACGATTTTCCGACGCTTTGCGCTGGGGCGTTGAGGTATTCCACACCCTGAAAGGGGTGCTCAAAAAGCGCGGATACAGCACCTCGGTAGGCGATGAAGGCGGTTTCGCTCCTTCCTTGAAGTCCAATGTGGAAGCTATCGAGGTCATTCTCGAAGCCATCGAACTGGCAGGTTATAAGCCGGGCGAGGAGATTGCCATCGCGCTCGATCCGGCCGCCAGCGAATTCTTCGACAAAGAGCGCGGGCTGTATATCTTCAAGAAGAGCGACAACAGCGAGAGGACCAGCGAGGAAATGACGCGATTCTGGGATAGCTGGGTGCGGCAATATCCGATCGTCTCGCTCGAAGACGGGCTGGCCGAGGATGACTGGACCGGATGGCAGTTGCTCACCCGGGAGGTTGGCGAGCGGGTGCAGTTAGTGGGCGACGATCTTTTCGTAACGAATACGGAACGCCTGCAACGCGGAATCGATGAGGGCGCGGCCAACTCCATCCTGATCAAGGTCAATCAGATCGGCACGGTGAGTGAAACCTTTGAGGCAATCGACTTGGGGCGGCGCTACGGCTACACCTCAATCATTTCCCACCGCAGCGGGGAAACAGAGGATACCTTCATCGCGGATTTGGCTGTGGCCACCGGAGTGGGCCAGATCAAGACCGGCTCGGCCTCCCGCACTGACCGGATTGCGAAATACAACCAGTTGCTGCGCATCGAAGAGGAACTGGGTCAGGCGGCCGAGTTCCTCGGCATTGAGGCGGTGAACTTCGGCGAGTAGGTTTTCGTAAACGGCCGCAATGGAAGAAGGGAATTCGTTTTCTCTTCCACATCTGGCGCAAAAAAGGGCAGAGCGGATGATTGCGCAGAAACCGGTGAGAGCCGGACTGGTAGATTCACCTGTGCAGGGGCCTGAAGCCCGAGTGTTTCCGCGGGAGTTTACGGCACGGCTGAAAGCCGTACCCTGCTTTGAAAATAGGCTGCTATGCTCTTGAAAATACAGTCCTCTTGATTTTCGGTTTCCCCACATCTGACGCAAACAGCGCGTCAGATATGGGGCACCCAGGATTTGTCGTACTTTCAACAAAAACACGATGGGCCGAATTTTCATCTGATACAAGACATTTCAATCGCAGGCCGTGTAACAGGGCATGGCTTCAGCCATGCCCAGCGGCTTGCCTGTTAATCATGCGGTCAAACACCTAACCAGGAAATAACCCGGAGATGACGTGCCGCTCAAAAGGCCGCTAGTGCTGACGATCCTTGATGGCTGGGGTTACCGTGAGGAGCGGTTCGCTAACGCTATCGCTCTGGCGCGCAAGCCAGTCTATGACAAGCTTCTGGCGGAGTTCCCGAACACGCTTCTGCACGCTTCCGATCATTTTGTAGGGTTGCCTGACGGCCAGATGGGCAACAGCGAAGTGGGTCATCTGAATATCGGTGCGGGGCGCGTGGTGCGCATGGATATTACGCGCATCGACGACCTGATCCGGCGCGGCGAATTCTCCAATCACCCCGTCGTTAGCCAAGCGCTCCGTCACGCCGGCGCGAGCGGCCGGGCTGTCCATCTGCTGGGCCTGCTCTCCGACGGCGGCGTCCACTCGCACCAGGAGCATCTCTACGCCCTGCTCCGCGCGGCAAAAGAGCACAAGGTGGGGCCGGTCTTTATCCATGCATTTCTGGATGGCCGCGATACTCTTCCCACCAGCGGCGCGGGGTATCTTGAGCAGCTTCAACAGAAGATCGGGGAGATCGGCATAGGACGAATTGCCAGCGTGAGTGGCCGTTACTTTGCAATGGACCGCGATCGCCGCTGGGAACGCGAAAAGAAGGCCTTCGACGCCATGGTCACCGGCCGGCCCGAGGGCGGTTCCTACTCCGACCCTGTCGCCCGGGTAAAAGAGTCGTACAACAACGGAATTACCGACGAGTTTGTCGAGCCGTTTGTAGTGACCGGCCAACAGGGGCAACCCATCGGCAGAATCCGGGATGAAGATATTTGTATCTGCTTCAACTTTCGCGCCGACCGGGCGCGGCAGATCACGCGCGTGCTGGCGCGCAACAGCGGATTGACTCCGGATGATGGCAGAACTCTGCCAGGCGCGGAAGATTTGGACCGGACGATTCCGCGAAGCGCGGTCCCGGGGAACCTGCACTACGTTTGCATGACGCAATACGACAAGATGTTCACGCTGCCCATGGTGATCCTTCCCGAGTCGATGGAGAACCTGCTGGCGGATATGCTCGCGCAAGCCAATTTGCGCAACCTCCGCGTTGCCGAGACGGAAAAGTATGCACATGTAACCTACTTCTTCAACGGCGGCATCGAGAAGCCGTTCCCCGGCGAGGATCGCGTTCTGGTGCCTTCGCAGAAGGTGGCGACCTATGACCTGGCGCCTGAAATGAGCGCTTCCGGAATCGCCGACGAGGTCATCAAGGCGATCGGCGACACCGCCTTCGATCTGGTGGTGGTGAACTTTGCCAACGCCGATATGGTGGGCCACTCGGGCAAGATTGAGCCGACGGTTCGCGGCGTGGAAACCATCGATACCTGCCTCGGGAAGATCTATCAAGCGTTGCGGCAAAAGGGCGGGTCGATGTTGATCACCGCGGATCATGGCAACGCCGAGTTGATGATCGATCCAGTCAGCGGAGGCCCGCACACGGCGCATACCACCAATCCGGTTCCATTCATCCTGGTCAGCGGCGATGCCGCAGAAATATCGTCTGGATGGCGATGGTTCGCTATGCGATATCTCACCTACGATTCTGGGGATGCTCAACCTGGATCAGCCGAAACATATGACCGGTAGCGATCTGCGGGAGATGTTGCCGGCTAGGCATCGATGAATAGCCTCCGGCGACTCAGCAGAGATAAACATTCCATTCGGCAAAGATGCTGAGGCTATCGAAGGTTTGCGTCAGCCATCTCTAACATTAACGGCGACGCGCCCTAGCTTGTAGATTACCTTCGTTGTATCTATGCCGATAAACCAGGCATAAGCATGACGAAAGTAAGATCCTGCTCGATGGGAGGTCATAGTTATGGCGGTATACATACGCGGACTTAGTGATCGGAGATGGATTCTTAACGAGGGACCGGAAAGCCGCCGGTGAATTATAACTGGTCACGGATTGCGCGGGCGGATAATTACGACACGAGGCTGCACATGTCGGGGGTAAACGCGCAGAGCTGCTCCGGGCAATACTTCTCCTTAGGCATTTTAGCCGTCAATTACTATACTCATGTGATCCAGCCTGGAGACATCCTGAACTTTCGCCAGTACCAGTCGGGACCGGGAGCCATAGGGGGATTGGCGCTGTATTTGTCCGGCGACGACATCAGCTATTTCCACTCCGTGCCGGACACCGATGGCCAGGATCTAGGGGCGGATACGACGATGAACTCATGGCACTACAGAACGGTGGATCTGAGCCAATTTGCCGGAGAGTCGTTGGTCTGGTTGGTGTACGATTCCGGGTCAGAAAATGATATGTCCGGGTGCATTAGCACATGAAATGTCCGCATAGCGGGCGGCGAGGATGGGTCCATGCAAGGAGCATGGAGCACTATCCGAGGGCTGCGGTGGAGCGGGCGATGAGGTGCTAGAGTGATATTGCAGGCGATGGCGAGAAGATCACGTGGTGGCAGGCGGCGGAGATCATCGGCATCAGCGACCGGCAGATGCGGCGGTGGCGAGAGCGCTACGAAGAGCACGGCTATGACGGGTTGATGGATCGGCGGCGAGGTAAGCCGAGTGCAGGCGGGTGCCTTTGGCCCAGGTGGAGCAGGTGTTAAGGCTTTACCGAGAGAAGTATTTTGATCTGAACGTGCGGCATTTTCACGAGAAGCTGAACGAAGAGCACGGGATTGGGCTGAGTTACACCTGGGTAAAGAAGGCATTGCAGGGGGCGGGGTTGGTGGCGCGGGAGCGGAAGCGGGGCGTACATCGCAAACGGCGGGAGCGGCGGCCACTGCCTGGGATGTTGTTGCACATCGATGGCAGTCATCATCAGTGGTTTCAGGATGAACGATGGTACGACCTGATCGTCATTCTGGACGATGCCACCAGTGAGATCTATTACGCCCAGTTGGTGGAAGAAGAATGCAGCCTGACGGTGATGGCTGGACTGCGCGAAGTGATTCAGCGCAAGGGGGTCTTCTGTGCGTTGTACTCAGACCGGGGCAGCCATTTCTGGCTCACGCCCAAGGCAGGCGGCAAGGTCGATCCTCACCGCCTAACGCAGGTGGGGCGCGCGCTGCGCGAGTTAGGGATACACATGATCCCAGCTTATTCTCCCCAAGCGCGCGGGCGCAGCGAGCGTAGCTTCTCGACCTGGCAAGGACGGCTGCCGCAGGAGCTCCGGTTGCGCGGGATTGCAACTCTGGAGGCGGCCAACGACTTTTTGCGAGAGCACTACATTGCCGAGTTCAACCGCCGATTCCAGGTGCGGGCCGCAGACCGGGGTAGCGCCTTTGTGCCGCTCAGAAGCAAGGATCTGGACCTTATCTTCTCCTTGCAGTTCGAGCGCAGGGCGAACCGCGATAACACGGTTGGTTTCCGAAACCTGAACCTACAAATCGAGCCAGTAGGCTGGCGAGCAACGCTGGCCGGCTGCACGGTGACCGTGCATCAGCATCTGGACGGAACTCTCAGCATGACCCACGGACCGCACCGGCTGGGGCGTTACACCGCTCACGGTAAGGCCTTCACGCAAACAAATTCGGCGCCGCCCAAAGCTGTGGAAAAGGCGCGAGGTGGAAAAGTCCAAAAGCCGACTTTCCCACCTCGCTTGGAAATCCCGCAAAAAGCGCGGGATTCCCACTTTCCCACAGCTACGACCGCTGCTGGTTATTCATAAACCAAAACCGGACATTTCATGTGCTAAGAAAACCGGACACTCAGGATGACAGCGGAGGCATTCAAGAGACCGTCATGGTCAATGGCGACTGCACCCCAGCAGATATTTTGCCGAGCCTACGGTCTATCGGCAACGCACTGAATCAGGCTGCACAGACCGTTTCCAATGTTGTCTCACAGGCAGTGCAGCAGCTTGCAAACGTGATGAATAGTTCGGGTGGTCCAGGTTGCCTGGCTGGACTTGCTGCGTCAGGAGCAGGGGCCGGTGCGGCGGCTGGAGGAGGCCTGGGGCTGGCCGGGCCTGCAGGAGAAGGAGTTGGCGTCGTGGTCACCGAACCATTAGCTAGGGCTCGTCGCCGGAGGGATAGGGGGCGGAGGCTCGGGTGTTGCTGCTGGGAGTCTATTTGTCCCGGGGGAGCCGCGTTTAGTAAGAGTAGCGGCGGTGGAGGTGGCGGGTCAAGTGCCAAAATCTGCTAAAAAAGTTTCCACATCCGCTGGCGCCTCGCTTGGTGCTTCGGCGCGTTTTTCGACAAGCTCCTATCGTTCTCCCCACTTGAGTTTTGAGCGAAGCACATCGAAAAAGCCTATTCCCCCCATGCGCACCAGCTTTACGGAATGTTGCGATTTGCAGCAACGCACCTGATCGCCCAGCCGGAGCTGCAGCGCCTCCTGTCCATCCACAGTGACGAATGTCTGGTCGGGAACGCCCTCGATAGTCACCGTTACCTCGGCATCTCCGCGAACTACCATCGGACGGATGGTGAGTAAATGAGGGCACACCGGAGTCACAACCAGTGCATCCACGTTGGGAGCGAGGATGGGACCGTTGGCGGAGAGGTTATAAGCGGTCGATCCGGTAGGCGTGGAGATGATGATGCCGTCGGCACGGAACGAGGCGGCAAGCTGATCCATGAGGCGGATGCTGAATTCGCCCATCCGGGCGATCGCTCCCTTGGAAATGACCACGTCGTTCAGCGCTTCATACTCCTTGTAAGGTTTGCCATTGCGCAGAATGTCAGCGTGAAGCATGGAGCGGAGATCGATAGCGCAACAGTCCTTGTGCCATCCCTCCAATGTGCTGTACAGATCGGCCAGCCTGACTTCGGTCAGGAAGCCCAAGCTGCCGAGATTGACACTCAGGATGGGAATGCCGGTCTTGGAGAAGACGCGGGCGGCCGCGAGCAGAGTGCCATCGCCTCCGAGCACCACGACCAGCTCCGGCTGCTGGGCCGCGAGCTCGTGGCGCGGCACCACCGGGACGTCCTGGGCATAATTTGCACTCACCGGATCGAGGATCGGCTCAAAACCGTGGCCGCGTAACCAGAGAATGAGATCGGGAAGCACCGTGGCAAGATCGGCCCTGTGCGGTTTGGAGACTATCGCGATGGTTGGCATTGGGTGTTGGTATGAGATCTATAGCGCTTTCACGATTGCTGTATCCCAGGAAACTACTCTCGACGCAGCGCGTTCCATCAAAGAACGCCTGCACATAGCCAACTCTCACCATGACACAGTAATTGTGAAAACGCTATAAGTGTACCCGGATGGATGGGGCATTTTACAGCCGTCTTAAAAGCGTGCGTAAAGCAAAAATTCACGGTTGCCTTCCGCCCCCAGGAGAGGCGAATCGATAAGATCGCTCGACCGGCAGCCAAGCTCCTCCACTTTCCGGCGCACACGGTCGATGGCAAACTGGTGCGCGGCTGGATCGCGCACGATGCCGCCCCTGCCCACCTGCTCTCTGCCTGCCTCAAACTGCGGCTTAACCAGGATGATGGCCTCCAACGGAACGTCCGGGGAGGGGCTCCGGTCGATCGAAGCGACCACCGCCGGCAATACCAGAGTGGCCGAGATAAACGCTACATCCATGGCGAACAATGTAATGCTTGCAGGCAGGCTGCGCGGCTCCAGATATCGAGCATTGGTGCGCTCGCGCAAGCTGACTCGCGGGTCCGCCCGGAGCCGTTCGGAGATCTGCCCATATCCGGTATCCACAGCCAGGACGCTGCGGGCGCCATGCTGCAGCATGCAATCGGTAAAGCCGCCGGTAGAGGCGCCAATATCCGCGCAATCCCGGTTGGTCAGATCGATTTGCCAGTGATCGAGTGCGGCTTCGAGTTTCATCCCTCCGCGGCTTACGTAACGCCGTTCTTCTCCGAGCAGGCGGAGCTCCGCGCCGGAGTCGACCTGGGCGCCGGGCTTCTCCACCTTTTGTTCATTCACCAGCACTCGGCCGGCAAGAATGAAGGCCTGGGCGCGTTCTCGAGAAGCCGCCTTCCCTTGTTCGACCAGTAGTTTGTCCAGGCGAGTCTTCATCCGTTATTCGTTTATACCCGGTTCGAGTGGGAGAGCTCCGGGGAGCCGGACCGGGTGCAAGCCTTGAGTCCTGTTACTCTTGATACTGATGCCAAGGCCTATCCTTGTTAAGCTCTAAAGTGTTCTCTATAGGATGACTCTCGACTGATCGATGCCCGGTTCCCCCGCAAATCCGAACGACCCTGTTGAGCGTTCTACCAACAGAGCTTCCATACCCTCAAATGCAGGATTTGGCGGGTCGGGGACAACATCGTCCGGCGATGCGCTCTTGGTGAATCGTGTGCTTGCAGGCGACCAAAGTGCAATGGCGGAGATTTTCGATAAGTACTCGTCCGCGGTGTACTCGGTCGCGCTCAGGGTTCTCAGGGATTCGGGGCATGCCGAAGATGTGATGCAGGAGATCTTTCTCCAGATCTGGCGCAATCCTTCCGCGTTTGTGCAAGGGCGCGGGTCGCTGGGAGCCTGGCTGGTGGTGGTGGCCCGGAATCGATCGATCGATCTGCTGCGGCGCAGAAAGCCATCGGATTCTGTCGAGGACGTGCTCCTGGTCTCCTCCGTGGATGTGGCTTCGGATGCCGAACGGAACATCGTCACGCAAAAGGTTAGAGATGTTTTAAAGAACCTTCCAACCGAGCAGCAGACCTCTATAGAACTGGCTTTTTTCGAAGGATTGAGTCACTCAGAAATCGCTCAGCGGACCGGTGACCCTCTGGGCACAGTGAAAACCAGAATTCGATCTGCATTGATCAGCATACGAAAGGCACTAACGGCATGATGGATAACGGCCACATTTCGCAGGAGGACCTGGCGCTGCACGCGATGCAGAGTCTCTCCGCAGATGAGACAGCCGCGGTCCGTGCGCATCTGGCCGCCTGCGCACTCTGCCGTTCGGAGCTCTCCGGGATAATGGGCGATCTCGCGCTGGTGGGCCTCAGTGTTCCCCAGCAAGCCGTACCGGAGGGGGCACGGCAGCGCTTCCTCGACCGGCTTGCCGCTGAGCCGGTCAGCCAAAAACAGCAACAAAGGGACGATCGCCCATTGGTCACTCAACTTATTCCCGTACCCCGGCGCCGCGGCGCTTCCTTCTGGGCGCCTTGGCTGGCTGCTGCCGCGGCGATTGTTGTGGCGATTAGCTTGGGAGTGCAAAATTACGCTCTGAACGACGAACTGCGTAACGAATCCAACCTGGTAAGCAACCTTGCGGCCAAGGCTTCCCGCGCCCAGGAGGTTTTGGAGATATTCACCTCGCCCAACGCACAGCGCGTAGTCCTCACTCCAGGTAAAACGGCCAATGAACCAAATGGCCGCGCGACTTATCTGCCTGACCGCGGCGGGCTGATCTTTCAGGCAAATAATCTGAACCCGCTGCCTGACGACAAGACTTACGAGTTGTGGGTGATTCCCGCGAACGGGAAGGCGCCCATTCCCGCCGGACTGTTCCGCCCGGATAATCACGGCGCGGCCAGCTTGGTCATGCCCCCGCTGCCCAGCGGTGTTCCTGCCAAGGCCTTCGGGGTTACGGTGGAGAAGGCCGGCGGCGCCACTGCGCCAACGCTTCCCATCCTATTGTCTGGGTCTGCGCCTGGCTTATAGGGAAAGCTACGCGGTGCATCGCGGCGCGAAGAATTTCAATTCGCAATCGCCGTATCATTAGACCTGAGCGATGCCTTCCCAGTCTCACAGCTTGTCCGCCGGCGACCTTTACCACCGGGCGATCGATAGACTCGCCGCCGGTCTTGCACCGGAAGCGGTTCAGCTTTTTCGCCGCTGCCTCGCACTCGATCCAACGATGCTCGATGCGATGCACGGCCTCATCCGCGCGCTCCGGGAGTCAGGCCAATTGGACGAAGCCATTGCCGTGGCTCATCGCCTGATCCAACTCGACCCGGAAGAGGTCCTGGCGCACACCAGCCTCTCCATTCTCTACCAGCACAAGGGCATGATTCAGGAAGCCGAGAGCGAGGCATTGAAGGCCAAGCTTCTGGGGTGGAAGATACAACTCAGAGAAGAAAAGCCGTGAGCAGGCCTACTCAAGAGAAGACCGGCACAGAGCGCGCAGCAAGCACTCTACGCATGTTTTACGACAAGCTTCTGAGCGCCTATGGGCCTCAGCGATGGTGGCCGGCAGAAACCGCGTTCGAGGTGGTGGTGGGCGCCTATCTTACGCAAAATACCTCATGGCGCGCAGTAGAGCGTTCCATCGCGAACCTGACGGCGCACGGGGTGATGCATCTTGAAGGTCTGCGGGCTATAGGCGAAGATGAGCTCCGCGAACTGATCCGTCCTTCCGGATTTATGCTTCGCAAGGCCGCTGCCATCCGTGCGTTCATTACATTTCTCGATCGCGATCATGCAGGTTCGCTGGACATCCTGGCGGCAAAACCCACGAGAGAGGTTCGGCGGCAGTTGCTGGCGCTCCCAGGAGTAGGGGAAGAGACGGCGGACGCCATTTTGCTCTACGCGCTAGGCCATCCGGTAATGGTCGTCGATGAGTATCTGCGCCGCATCATGTCTCGCCACGGACTCGCGCCTGAGAGCGCCAGGTACATGCATCTGCAGCAGATCGCAGAACGAGCCTTCGTTCAAGATCCGGCGGAATTGATGCCGTCGCTGGCGAATGAATTCCACGCCCTGGTGGTTGCGGCCGGCAAGCAGCATTGTGGGAGCCGCGCCAATTGCCGGGGTTGTCCCTTGGAAGGACTTTGAGTTACTCGCGTCCGTTCTTTGATGATAGGACCTTAGATTAGGTCTCTGACCGGACGAATCCATTGCTCTGTATCAGACCACATGACCTGCCGGCCACCACGAGGGATGAAAATTCTGGCCATCGTGTTTTTGTTGCAAGTACAACAAATCCTGGGTGCCCCATATCTGGCGCGCGCTGTTTGCGTCAGATGTGGGAAACCAAAAATTAAGAGGACCGTATTTCAAGAACATAGCTAGCCTATTTTTAGAGCAGGTATGGCCTTGAGGCCATATTTCCGTCGATGGCAATCACCCGGCTTTAGCCGGATGTGGGAAACTACGTACGGTATACTTCGTTGCCATGGAAGCGAATGAAGCCCACGAGCTAATCGAACACCACGAGCACGCGGCGCACGACCAATCGCTGCGCCCCATAGCTTTCGCAATGAGCATCTTGGCAGTGCTGGTGGCCATCGTCACCCTGCTCGGTCATCGCGCTTCAACGGATTCTGTACTGGCGCAGGCGCGCGCCAGCGATCAATGGAACGAGTATCAGGCCAAGCGCATCCGGCAGCATGAAGCCTTGCTGACCGCGGACTTGCTCTCGACCTTGCCGTTGGCAGACAAAGCGGCCGCCGGGGATCTGAAAGCGAAATATCAGAAGAATATCAATCAGTGGACCAGCGAGATTAACGAGGAGGCCGGCAAAGCGCGTGAATTCGAGGCTGAGGTCCGTCTCGCGGAACGGCGCGCGGACCGCTTCGATTTAGGAGAGGCTCTTCTGGAAATAGGACTGGTAATCACCTCCATTGCGCTGCTCACGCGCCAACGCGCCTACGCGCTTCTGGGGTGTGGTTTCGGAGCGGCCGGCGTGGCCTCCGCCGCCGTGGCATTGCTTCTACACTGAGATCTCTTCGTGAAATGGAGATCGGGAAGCTCTACGTCGCCAGCACAAATGCAGGGAAACTGCGAGACTTCGCAGTCGCAGCCGAATCGCGTGGCTTAAGCCTGCTTCCGTTGCCTGGTTTGGACACCCTTGCTCCAGCGCCGGAAGATGAAGACACGTTTGCGGGCAATGCGCGGCAGAAAGCTATCTACTATAGCCGGCTGCTTCCCGGCGAAATCGTTCTGGCCGACGACTCGGGATTGGAAGTCGATATTCTGAAGGGCGCTCCCGGTGTTCGCTCTGCGCGGTACGCGGCCGATGCTGGTTTCGCCCCAGACCTTAACCTCACGGCTGATGCTCGCAACAACCTTTACCTGCTCCAACAACTCTCCGGCGTCCCGGAGGAGGACAGGAGCGCACGGTACTGTTGCGTTCTGGCTGCGGCGCGTGACTCGCAGGTTTTGCTGGCCGCGGAGGGGTCGGTTGCCGGCCGTATTCTGACCTCCCCGCGCGGCCACAACGGCTTTGGCTACGATCCCTTATTTTATTTGCCTGAGGTGGGACGGACTATGGCTGAGATCGATCTGAAAGATAAAGATCGATTGAGCCATCGTGGAAAAGCTCTCCGTGCTCTCTTGGCAGGATTGAAATAGAGCCGGTCTTCACGCGCAGCGGTCTTGTCGCATCCGCCTGCACCGGGATGCAATAATAATTACAGCGACATGAATGCGATGTAAGAGATATTAGAGAGCATTCTCAGCTCTGAGAATGCCCTAGTTCCGGCCCAACCATTCCAATCCGGAGGATTCAGGACACCGCATGACCGCAGGAGAGAACGATGAATAGCGTCAAGCCTCTCAAAAGCACCGTCGTACGCCGGGGAGGCGCAATGACGCGAGGCAGGATCGCCGATAACCCCGGCTTGGCCCTGTGGGGAACGGCGATCGGCAAAAAAATTGTTATGGCGGTGACGGGCGCGGTTCTGGTCCTCTTCGTGATCGCGCACATGCTGGGCAACCTGAAAATCTTCGCCGGTCCGGAGCAAATCAACGCTTATTCGCGATTCCTTCGCGAAGTAGGCCAGCCGGAACTTGCCTATGGCCAGCTTCTCTGGATCGTTCGCATCATTCTATTGATCTGCGTCGTTCTTCATATCATCGCGGCGTACCAGCTCACCCGCATGAGCCATGCGGCAAGGCCGGTCCGCTACAACGCCAAAAAGGACGTGGAGACAACCTATGCGGCGCGTCTGATGCGTTGGGGCGGCGTCTTGCTGGTGGTTTTCATCGTCTTCCATATCCTGCACTTCACTGTTGGAGCGGTGGGATTTCATCCCGGACAATACAAGGAACTGCACGTTTACCAGAACGTCATCGCCGGTTTCTCCGTCTGGCCCGTCTCCGTTTTCTACCTGGTGTCCATGGTTTTTCTCGGCCTGCATCTCGATCATGGAATCTGGAGCATGTTGCAGACTCTCGGCTGGTGTACGGTCAGAAACACAAATTCGCTGAGGGCTCTTTCGCGGGTCATCGCCATTATCGTGTTCCTGGGTTTTGTATCTGTTCCCATCGCCGTGATGGCCGGCTGGCTGCACTGAAGGAGAAATTGATGCTCGATTCCCGGATCCCGTCAGGACCGATTGAACAAGAGTGGGACAACTGCCGCTCGCAGATGAAGCTGGTGAACCCCGCTAACCGCCGCAAGCATTCGATCATTGTCGTTGGATCGGGGTTGGCTGGAGCGGCGGCGGCGGCGACTCTCGGCCAACAGGGCTACCAGGTGCATTGTTTTACATTGCACGACACGCCGCGCCGCGCCCACTCGATCGCCGCGCAAGGCGGCATCAATGCGGCCAAGAACTATCGCAACGATGGCGACAGCATCGTGCGCCTGTTCTACGACACCGTCAAGGGAGGGGATTTCCGTTCGCGCGAAGCGAATGTATTCCGTCTTGCTCAACTCAGCGTGAACATCATCGACCAGTGCGTGGCCCAGGGCGTGCCTTTTGCGCGAGAGTATGGCGGCCTTCTCGATACCCGGTCATTCGGCGGCGTTCAGGTGCAAAGAACCTTCTATGCGCGCGGTCAAACCGGCCAACAATTGTTGCTTGGCGCTTATCAGGCGCTGGAGGAGCAGATCGCTGCCGGCAACGTGATCATGCATAACCGCAGCGAGATGCTGGATGTCGTGGTGGTGAATGGCCGGGCGCGCGGCATTGTGACCCGGCATATGGTGAGCGGTTCCATCGATACTTATGCCGCCGATGTCGTCGTGCTGGCCACGGGAGGATATTCCAATGTCTTCTTCCTCTCGACCAATGCCATGGCCTGCAACTGCACGGCTATCTGGCGCGCCTACCGGCGCGGCGCTTTCTTCGCCAATCCTTGCTTCACGCAGATCCATCCCACCTGCATCCCTGTGAGCAGCGAGCATCAATCGAAGCTGACCCTGATGTCCGAGTCTCTGCGCAACGATGGGCGCGTTTGGGTGCCGCTCAAGCAAGACGAAACGCGTCCGGCGAACGATATTCCGGAGGACGAGCGCGATTACTTTCTGGAGCGCCGCTATCCCAGCTTCGGCAATCTTGTCCCTCGGGACGTGGCTTCGCGGGCCGCCAAGGAAGTATGCGATGCGGGGTTGGGCGTCGGACCGAGCGGTCAGGGCGTCTACCTGGATTTCGCCGACGCCATTCGCCGCATGGGCCGGGAGACGGTCGTCGAGAAGTACGGCAACCTCTTCGATATCTATGAGCGCATAACCGGAGAGGATGCCTATACCGTACCGATGAGGATCTATCCCGCGCCGCACTACACTATGGGCGGTCTTTGGGTGGATTACCACCTGATGTCCACGATCCCGGGACTCTTTGTAGGCGGTGAAGCCAACTACTCCGATCATGGAGCCAACCGGTTGGGCGCCAGCGCGTTGATGCAGGGCCTCGCGGATGGCTATTTTGTCCTGCCCGCGACGGTTCCCAACTACATTGCTTCCGCTCCGCTTGAACCGGTCGATGATTCGCATCCCGCATTCGCGGCCGCTCAAGCTGCGGTCGCAGAGGGTATTCGCGCCCTGCTCGAGATCAAAGGGAAGCGCACTCCAGATTCCATTCACAAGGAACTTGGACGGCTTATGTGGGATGAGTGCGGAATGGCTCGCTCAGCGTGCAGTCTGAGGACCGCTCTCGAAGCGATTCCGCGGCTGCGCGAAGAATTCTGGAACAACCTTCTCCTGGTGGGCACGGGCGAGGAACTCAACCAATCGCTGGAGAAGGCGGGCCGCGTTGCCGACTTTATCGAACTTGCGGAACTGATGTGCATCGACGCGCTCAACCGCGAAGAGTCCTGTGGCGCCCACTTCCGCGAAGAGAGCCGGACTCCTGAAGGAGAGGCGTTGCGTGACGATGAGCACTTTTCCTATGTCGCGGCGTGGGAGTGGACGGGAGAGGGGCAAGCGCCGGTTCTTCACAAAGAAGCGCTCACTTTCGAACACGTTCATCTTGCCCAGAGGAGCTACAAGTAACTATGGATCTCAAACTTAAAATCTGGCGTCAGCCTAGCGCCAGCGCTCCGGGTAAATTCGTGATGCATGAGGTGAAGGACGTTACGCCTGACATGTCCTTCCTGGAAATGCTGGATGCGCTGAACGAGGATCTCCTCAGGTTCGGCGAGGCTCCAGTGGCTTTTGATCATGATTGCCGCGAGGGAATCTGCGGTTCCTGCGGTTTTCTGATCGATGGGGTACCGCATGGCGGGAGGCAGGGCACCACTGTGTGCCAGCTCTCCATGCGTTTCTTCAAGGATGGCGACGTGCTTACCCTGGAGCCGTGGCGCGCCAGAGCTTTCCCCGTAGTTCGGGATCTGATCGTGGACCGCTCGCCTTTTGACCGGATCATTCAAGCCGGCGGCTTCATCAGCGTGCCTGTGGGCGGCGCGCCGGAGGCCAGCGCCATCCTGGTGCCGAAGGACGTTTCCGACACCGCATTCGATGCCGCCGCCTGCATCGGTTGCGGGGCCTGTGTCGCTGCCTGCCCCAACGCATCCGCCATGCTCTTTACCGCCGCGAAGCTTACTCAACTGAATGCGCTTCCCCAGGGTCAGCCCCAGCGCGATCAACGCACCATTAGCATGGTGGTTGCCATGGATACGGAGTTGTTCGGCAGTTGCACTAACCATGGCGAATGTGAAGCCGTGTGCCCTAAAGAAATACCGATGGAATTTATAGGAACGATGAATCGCGAGCTCATGCGGGCGATAACCCACGGCGAACGCGAGGCCCGGCATACCGTTCCCATTGACGAACAGGTGCCCCTGGAACAATGAGGGACTTTATAGCGTTTTCACAATTACTGTGTCCTGGTGAGAGTTGGCTATGTGCAGGCGTTCTTTGATGGAACGCCTGCGTCGAGAGTAGTTTCTTGGGGTACACCAATCGTGAAAACGCTATTCTCAAGCCGGCAAATTGGACGGCGGATTCCCGGTGGCTTAATTGCTGCCGCTAATCTTCAAGATCAAAAGCCGGGAAGCATCCGCAGGCGTTTCGCATCCCTCTGGACATATCGCATGGCGGCCAATAACAAAAATGCTGCCGCGAAAACATATACCATCGACGCAATGCTGATGCCGAAGCCTAGCCCGTAACGGCGCGCAATCAGCCCAATCGCGACGGGCGCTGCGCCGCCTCCGCCTAGCCAGCCAATCATGTTCATGATGCCCGCGGCACGGCCACGTGCGGACGGCGGAACTACGTCGAATACCGATGCGAAGATATTGGCGTCGTACAAGCCCTTGAAAAAACCCCAAATCGTGAGCGTGACGATCAGCCACCATACCGAGTGACTCAATCCGCAGGCCGCTACGCAAGGGGCTCCGCCGAGCACGCCCACAAACTGAACTAGAATCCGGCCGCGCGGCGTTCTTTTATGGAGGATATCGGCCCACCAGCCTCCGCAGCTTGCACCTGCAACGCTCGCCAGTTGCACAAAGACTGTGGCAGTTAACCCAGCCATCGCCAGGCTCAGGTGAAATCGGGTATAGAGAAAGGTCGGCATCCAGCTCAACAGAACCAACGCCACAAAGTTGGCGCATACGAAGGCGCCCATCAGCAATAAAACCGTGGGGGTGGTGAACAGAAGACGCAGCGCGGCAACCTCGCCGCTCCAATCGGAAGATTGCGGCAATACCGGCCGCTCAGTGCCGCCCCGCTGCGGCTCTCGCAGAGTCCACACCAGGATCAACCCGAGAACGACTCCTAGCCCTCCAAATATGATGAACGACCAGCGCCATCCATAGCTCTGCCCGATATAGCCCGCGAAAAAACCTCCTCCGATGGTCCCGATGTAAACGCTGGTCTGATGCAAGCCCAGGGCACGCGAACGCGTTGCCGGGCCATGATAATCACTGAGCATGGACATCGAAGCCGGCATGTAAAAGGTTTCGCCCACACCCTCCGCCGCCCGCAACAACAATAAAGTAGCGAATCGGCGAGACAGAGCTGTAGCCATGCAAATCAAGCTCCAGGCGTAGAGACCGCCCAGAATAGCTTTCTTACGGGGAATCCGATCCGCGATCGCCCCCGCAAAGGGAGATCCCAGGCCGTAGATCCAGGCGAAGGCGCTGCCCAGCAAGCCTAACTGCACGTCATTCAGGTGCAAACTCTTCTGCAAAAGCGGAAAGACGGAAAAGATAGCTTGCCGGTCCGCATAGTTGAAAAATGAGATTGACCATAGCATCCCCACCACCGCCCAGCGATAGAAGGTCGAGGACGGTTTGGAGCTTGTGAATTGCGAAGCTCGCGGTCTTTTATCGGGCATCGTAATATAACGCGGCTAACCTGCAGCTAAAGCATTTTAGGTTTTACCGTGAACTGGTTATGTCAGCTATGAGCGGCCGTTCTTCGATGGAACGGCCGCGTCGGAAGCGGTTTTCTCGTCTACACCGAAACCTAAAATGCTTCAGGCAGAAACAGGATAGGCGTAGCTTCGATGAATCCTATGAAGCGGCCTTTTCCTGTTGAAAAATGCCGCCGGCAGTAGCGGCTTGGCTATATCCATCCTGTTTCTGCCGTAGGGCAAAAATCAGGCGCTATGTACGCTATGTACAAATTGTGTCAACGATAAATATACATGCAGTATTCTCAGAGCAGATTGTGTATATCTATCCGGAGACCCATCTATGCCGCGGAGAAAACCGCCTAGCTCCAATTCGAAAGGCTCCTTGCGGGAGCGGGCCTACACTCACATCCAACGCAAAATTGCTTCAGGTGAACTGAAACCCTACAGTCCGGTCTCCGAGCAGATTCTTGCTCAGCAACTGGGCATGAGCCGGACGCCTATCCGCGAGGCAATTGGCCAATTGACCGCGGAAGGACTGCTCGAACAGACCGCGAATCGCGGCACTTTGGTCGTACAGTTCAATCGTCAGGACATTGTCGATCTGTACGAACTGCGCGAAGCACTGGAAGTTTATTCCGTCAGCAAAGTGGCGCGCTCGCCGGTTCGTCCGGGGGATCTAAAACGATGGCAGGATATTGTCGACGAGATTCTCATCCTCAAGGAAGAATTAGAGCGATCGGGCAAGGCGGCTCTCGATTCCGAGCAAATGCATCGTTTTGTAGCTTCTGATCTTACTTTCCATTCCCTGCTCATGCGTCTGGCGGCCAATCATCGTATGCTGAAAGTTGTCAACGACACGCGCCTGCTCATTCGCATTTTTTCCATTAATCGGCCCGGATACGATGCCCCTAAGCTGGAGCAGATTCACCATCAGCATAGTGCGATTATCCAGGCCGTTGCCAAACATAATCCGGAGATCGCAACCCAGTTACTTACCGACCATATTCGCATCAGCCTGGATGAACGATTGTCCGCCTACGATGTCTGGGAACACGAGGCCTCTTTAGAAAAGAGCATCCCCAACTTTTTTGGAGTGATCGGCAACTTCGATTAGAATTTGAAGCTGAGAAACCCGCTCTACGCTTCGCGTTTTTCCAAAAGGCCGTGTGCTTCCAGGTGTTGCTTTATCGCTCGGGCTTCTTCTGCGGATGCCGGGCGATACGGCCAACTTGGAAGATCGCTGCAGATTCCTGTCAGAGACAAAGCGCATTTCAGTCTGCTGAGATAGCCTGAGTCGGCTTCGCCAGGCGCGAAGATCGGCAAACCAAGGTTCACTATGTGCCCTTGCAATTCGTACATCTCTTTGTGCGCGCCCTCTAAAAATTGCCGGTAAAGGCGTGTAAGAAGCTCGGGAAATAGATTAGCTCCGCCCGGAACGCCGCCATGCGCTCCGCTCATCAGGGCCTCCGCTAATAAATGTTCAGGTCCGGCAAGAACTGAGAATTCCGGCTTGTCTCCCACCATCTTGAGTACCTGCCTGATATAAGAAATCTCTCCGGAGCTGTCTTTTATGCCGTAGACATTCGGTATGCCGGATGCTATCGCGACAGTCTGCGGATCGAAGCTCATTTTCGTGAGAGCGGGCTGGTTATATAGATAGACGGGAAGAGCGCATTCACGGGCCCAGCTCTCAACCAGGCGCAGCAGCTCCGTCTGTTTTATCTGGAAATAGTAAGGCGGCGCCGCGACTACGGCGGATGCTCCGGAATGGGCAGCAGTTTCGGCCATCCGTAATGACTCGACGTAAGCAGCGTCACTGATGCCGACGAGCACCGGAACCCGAGTCCCCACCTGTTGGCAGACCCGCTGGATAAGGTCGCGCCGCAAAGCATAATCGAGTGCAGGTCCTTCTCCGGTTGTACCGAGGATGAATAGGCCGTGCACCCCAGCCGCAAGAATGTGTTCTATCAGGGCTTCCAACCCTGTGTAATCAAGATTGTCGATGGAGGCCAGAGGCGTGACCATTGGAGGAATAATCCCTCTGAGGGGACGAAGCAGTTTCTCGGAATTCATCGTCGGGTCCTTGGATTTAGGGAAGAAGTCAAGTGATTCAATGAACGGCGCCTGGAGCGTTTATTCTCAGTAGAGGGAGCGCCTATCCGCGGGCAGGCCGGTGATCCCTAATGGTTTGAGAATCTGCTCCGCTCCTAATCGTAACAATCCGAGTTCGGTCACCGACTGGAAAACCTGGAATCCCTGCTCTCGATACCGCAAAACCTCCTCCGCGGTACCCGCCGGGCGGCCCAGGAATTTGCCATGCCGCCGCGCAGCGTCGGAGATGGCCTGAATTGCCTGGCTAAGAACGGGTTCATCTTGCCTGCCGCGCAGCCCCAGCGAAAAGGAAAGATCGCTGGTTCCAATAAAAACAACATCGATGCCGGGCGTCGAAACAATCTCTTCGATATGAGGCAAGGCTCTCGCTTCCTCGATCACGCAAACAACCAGCGCGTGCGCATCCGCGGAATCGTAGTAATTGCCGGCTTCCGGCCAGGTCGAAACCGCCATGCCGGCGCCTGAACCTCGTCTTCCAGCAGGGGGATAACGACAGGCCTGCGCAGCCGTTCGCGCCAGTTCCGGATCGGAGACAAACGGGAAAATCACTCCGCGGACGCCTTGATCCAATACACGCTTTGCCGTCCACAGGGCGGTCACGGGCACGCGAGCGAGAACGGAGATTTCCAATCCCCGCGTGGTCAGTACGATTCCGCGTACCGTCTCCAGGGTGACCGGGGAGTGTTCCATCTCAATCCATAGGAAGTGGAACCCTTGCTGCGCCGCCAGCAGCCCAATCTCCAGATTGCTCGTAGTGACGGTCAACCCGACCACGAACTCCCCGGCATCCAGCCGGGCACGCATCTGATTCCAGCCGGCGTGGCCGGGTTCAGAAGCACCTTGCAGGGGAGGAAGGTTCTCCATGTTATTTTTCCTCCGTGGCTAGGACGGGGATCAGCCAGACTTCTGAAATTTGGCAGCCCTGGCCATTTCCCCCTAGACCAGCTTCGCGGGTCCACGAGAGCTTCAGCGCGCCTGCGGACGTCGCCGCCTGCGGAATGGAAAATTCCTGGGGAGCTGGAGGCCAGGCACGCACAATATAGGGGTGGATCTCAATGCCATCGTTAGCTTGACAGCGCATTTTGAAGCGGGGGCCGCTGCCTGAATAAACAACGCGCAAGCGGTACTGGCTTTTCGGGTCCAGCCCGTCGTAGCGAAGCTCGACTGGAGCGTCGAAGAGCGATCCCGCCCAATGTTTCCAGGCGATGGGACCGGCGGCTCCCAATTTGTCAGGATAACTGAACTCAATAAGTGGAGTATGGCGAAATTCCGGATCTTTGATCGATCCTAAGCCGGGAACGAGGTGAGGGCGATTGGCGACATTTCCCAATTCGTCGTAGAACCCGCCCGGTCCTGGATCTGTTCGGGATAGAAGCTCGCGGATGGCTCGAATCTGCTTCTCCGGCCCAACAATACTTTTTATCGCCGAGATCTGTTGGCGCATCCAGGGTATATCGCTAACGGGCGTATCCAGCGTGTCTAGATTTGCCCCGCGGTCGACCGCCTCTCCTTGATAACGGTCCACCGCGAGCTGCATGTGAATGCTTTGGAACAGTGCATAACCCAGTTCGGCGACCCGCGAACGCAAGACCGCCCCTGCCGGTTGAATTGCCGGCTGGTTCAAGAGCTGTTCCGCTGCATCCAAAAGAATATTCGGGTCCAGCCGGTTGGCAGGAAATTCAGCGGGTGTTGCGCCGATTCCGAGCGGCAGCGAACCCCAGCCAAGCTGCCAGACGCGGCTGAGCAGATCGCGCGCCCGGACAATTTGTCCCGTCTCGTCCAGTAGCCGCCGCCGCACATAAGCGTCGAAGTAAGCCCGGTAGAGAGCCTGTTGCCAGCGCCAGTTCTGGATCACAGCCGGCGGGGCAGTGCTCTCCATATCCTGAAAACCTGCAAGGGTGACGTCCACACCTTCATTCGTAGCTAAGGGCCCGCGCCAGTTCCGCTCCAGATTCAGCAGACCACGGGCGAAGCCGTCCGCTTGCTGGGCTCCGATAAAGTAATGACTGAAATCGCGCAAGACGGCAGCGATCGATTGGTCCGGATCCCAGCCCAGCGCGCTCCAGACGAATTTGTTTACGTCGTCATTGCAGCCTTCCGAGTAGGTGATAAAGCCGATTGTTTGCGGCAAGGACAGGCGCAAAATATCAGCCTCGCTCTCCGGCCGGGGATTGATGATCTCACGACCCTCGGTGAGAGCATAAGCAATGTCCCAATCCGGCACGGGATACTGGCAGCCCAGGCTGTGGGTGATGTCGGGATAGAAGCGAACCGGGTAGTGCCGTGGAATCGCGCGGCGAAATTCCTCGGGTGAGAGCCGCGATTGAGGTCCGAAAACAACTCCGTCGAGCCAGCTTTCCGTGTGGGGTTGTTTGAGGATATCCATGAACTCCGTCATCCAAGCCGCATCGAAGCCTTGTGGGGAAACCCACATTTGCAACTTGGGATGATCGCGGCGCAGGTTTTGCTTCTGCTTCTCCAATAGCGCCAGCAGAAATTTCGGTTCGGTATGACCCGGATCTCCTCCCGGCACGAATACCGCGTCGACCCGAGGCAACGCCTGCAATACGCCGCCCCATTCCTGAATAGCCGATTCGACCGTGTGGGGATCGCTATAGTCGCGATCCATGGCCGGATACCACACCCAGACATCCAGTCCATAATTATCCGCGAGCCGCGACATCTCTACCATCATGCGAGCCGGAGGCAGGGGAAACTGCGGGCTATCGGGAAGATCGTCCGAGCGCGGAGGAAGCAGTTCGATCGCATTCGTGCCAAAGACCGCCAGATCGCGGATGTATTGTTCCCACATCTCGACTGTCCAGCCGTCATAGGCGTTGGTCTTTGGGCGATACCCTAGCTGATGTCCACGCAGCGGATAGCGGGGGCTGCTGGAAATCTTGAGCAGGTTGGCATCCACCTGCGCCTGTTGTCTTGCGAATACGATCGAACGCAGAAGTCTTCCGGCGCCGAACAATAGCCCGCGCTCGTCCGCTCCAAAGACCGCGATCCAGCGTCCATTCGCATCCGTTCCCGTTTGCAGAGTAAAACCCTCCGCAGCAAGCGCGCGGCCGGTGGAAGCCACTCCGGCAACCCGCCGGCCAAGCTTGCTCCAGGAGGCGCGAGTACCCGCATAGATTGTCACGGCTACGGTCCCGGCCTTGGGTTCGATGGACCAGTCGAGACCGCATCGCCTGCGCGACTCTTCGACCAGCATGCGGACCGCGTTCGCCTCGCGCGGGCTCGGTGAACTTGGCAGCACAACCGCCGCTTGCCGCAAATCGATCCAATCCTCCGCTGTAAGAGCATGCAACCAACCGGACCGAAGGCATCCCGATGCAGCCAACGCCGCTGTTGTACCTTTCAGAAAGCCTCTACGCTGCATTCTCCCGGGGTCTCCTTAACGGACCGGTTGCCTACCAATGAAAGCGTGCTGCGAATTGAGTCTCACGCGAGTTGCCACCCGGAATAATGCCCGAGATCGTTCCCGCGGTCGCGGACCCGATGCTCGTTCCTGGAATTCCAAAATTGGGATGGTTCAGCAGGTTGAAGAACTCGACGCGAAACTGCATTCCGAGTCTCTCCCGTATTTGAAAATCTTTATGCAAGCTAAAATCCAATGTTTCAAAACCGGGACCAATCAAGATATTCCGGCCGGCATTCCCAAAGTTGTTAACGGGCGGACTGACAAAACAAGAGGTGTTGTACCACTCCTTAATGGTCCGCTGGGAACTTGGCAAATTGCCATTGCAGACGCGGTTCGGCCGGGTAAAAGTCCCGGTATTTGCCACCGAGGTAGCCATGGTAAGGGAGAACGGCGCTCCCGTTTGGAGGGTCAGAATACCATTGATCTCCCAACCGCCTAAAAGCGCATCGGTAACGGCGCCGGCGTTGGTCAGGAACTTGCGTCCGCGGCCTGCAGGCAATTGATAGGTCGCGCTATCGGTAAAGCGATGGGAGTAATTGAAATCCGACAAACCGTAATTCGCTGAAATATTCCGCGGGTCCTGTAGATTGGCTCGCGATTCGCTGCTGGAGGAGTTACCACCCGCGCCGTCGTCCAAGCTTCGGCTATAGGTATATGCCGCCAGGAAATACAGACCATGCGACAGGCGGTCTTCAGCGGTAAGCTGCAATGCGTTGTAATTCGAGATTCCCAGCGGCGCCCATCCCGATATGGAGGCGTAGGCAGTGTAGGGCTGATTGTTAGCAACCGTACCTGGCCTCGGGTAAGCCGTATCGGGATTGTAGGCAATGTTTAGATCATTGCCATGCGATCCGACATAAGAACCTCTTACGACCAAAGTGGAAGATAGCTGCCGCTCCAGGGTTAAGTTCCACTGTTGGACATTCGAGGTTGGATTATCGATAGGCATGTAGGTTACCTGCGGAAGAACACCTGCCCCGGCCTGGTTGGGAATACCGGTAGATGTGTTCAGGCATGAGACTGTACTCGAGCAATTCACGCCGTTGGTCGTAATATCCGGATAGTTGATAAATAGGCGCGCGGAACCGCCCGTGCCCTGTTCGTCGAAATAGAAAAGGCCATAGGCTCCCCGGATCACCGTTTTCTCTCGCAGGCGATAGGCAAGACCGATACGTGGGCTAAAGTTCGTTGATTGTGTGTTCAGTATTCCGCGGGAGACACCGTTCTGGCCGGCCAAAACTACCGATGAACCGCCATTATTTATTCCTATAAAACCGTTGGGACCGGGAACAAAATCGGATTGCCGGTTTTTGCGATCTACAGGATTTGTGAACAGATCGTAGCGTATGCCCGGTGTAATGGTCAGGCGAGGCGTGATCCGCCAGGTATCCTGCACGAAGGCGCCGATTTCCGTATAGGACAAGACGGGAGGACCAAAACTGAGCGAGGTCTTGCTCGAAGAGGCGGGTAAGCCGAGCATAAAGTCGGCGAAACCGGCGCCGGTTCCGGAGGAGTGGGCCGGATTATTCGTATAGTTTCCACTCCAGGTGAGAGCGCCATTTAAGGCTGTGACCTGCAGGAAGCCAAAGTTGTTATGAATCACATCAACGCCGAATGCCATCACGTGCGCGCCATGTGTTCGGGAAACAGTATCGCTATATTCTTCCGTGTTCTGAGGAACGATTTCCGGGATGTTCGCTGAGCTGTAACCGGAGAACGAAGCGATACTGAGGCTGGCTAATCCATCCCCTTGTCCAGGCGAGTCAGAGCCGGACAACCCCAGTTGACTTGAGGTGTTATTGCCTGCATCCAGCGTCACCACGTGGAGCGCCTCCCGCGTATACCCGAGGGCAAGCTGATTGCTCATGGCCGGGGAAAAGACATGAATTTCCTGGGCTGTCGCCTGCTGGCTGGGATCCCGATTGGTGCGCAATGAGTTAGCGGCGGGCGCCGCGAAGGCGAGGGGATTTAAGACCCCATTGATCAGTGTGGGTGTATCCGGATAAGTAACTGTTGAGGTTGCATAAGTATAGCGGGCAAACCAACTATCCTTACTGGAAATCACATCGTCAAAACGGCCGTCGTACTCGTTCTGTACGTCATTTTCCAGGGCATTTACCCGCAAGTTGTTCACTTCTCCCGGCAAATTCGGCAGCGGCATCGTAGCCAATAAATTGATCGCGATTGGGTTCAGCTCCGGCGTGGGGATCTTGTTATTCGCAAACGGCCGCCGGGTGTTCGTCGTTGCGTTATAAGTCGTAGGGTCGTAGATCGTAGCTGGATACTGGCTGAAATCTCCTGTCCGCAGGGCCGCTGTCGGTTCGGACAGAATGGCACTGAAGGCTTCGTGGACCCGTAAACCCTGATAGTCCCCGAAAAAAAACATTTTGTCCTTGCGGATCGGGCCACCCAGCGATCCTCCAAATTGGCTCTGCTTGTACGGAGGAATGGTGTTCGGCGCATCGAAATACTGGCGCGTATCCAGTGCGGAATTGCGCAGAAACTCAAATGCCGATCCATGCAGCTGATTTGAACCGGAGGCCGTGGTGACGTTGACCACTGCGCCGCCGCTCATATATTCAGCGTCATAGTTGCCAATCTGAACTTTGAATTCCTGGATGTCTTCAAGATTGGGAAACACCTTGATCGTCCCGATCAACTGGTCGTTGTCGTTCAATCCATCGATCAAGTATGTATTGAAGCTGGCACGGGCGCCGTCTGCGACTATATTGGCGCCATCCCTCTCGGTTTCATTTCCTGATCCCGTAGTGCGCGTCCCGCCCACCTCACCGGCATTCGTGCCAGGTACCAAGAGAGCAAGTTGAGAGAAATTGCGGCCGTTCAGCGGAAGTTGGATAATCGGACCCTTCGATATAACATTTCCCAGATCAGTCGTCTCTGTGTTGAGAAGCGGGGCGCCGGCGGAAACCGTGACTTGTTGTTTCACGTCGCCGACCTTCAGTTGGAATTCCTGCTGTAGCACTTGCGCAACTTCCAGAGTAAGGTTTGGGCTGACCGCCACTTCGAACCCCGGAGCCGTCACTTGAATCGAGTAGATACCCGGTTTGAGCAAGGTGGCCGAGTAAAACCCGCTTGAATTCGTGGTAGTAGATGTCGCCACTCCGGTTTGTTGTTCGGTGATCAGAACTGAAGCATTGGCTACGGAGGCGCCGCTCGAGTCCGTTACGTGTCCTGAAATCGTCCCGCTGGCTTGAACCTGAGCGAATGCCGTAATTCCAGAGACTCCAAAGGTAAGAAGCAAGGCCAGCGAGAGCATCCATATCTCTCGATTGGGCCTGCTTTCCCGCCTGTGAGGCGCTAAGCGGGATCTGGTCCCGGCGGCTTCACGTATCTTTGGGTTGCTCCGTAACATTCGGCTATCTCCAAATCTCCGGAATTTGTAGCCCCGAGGTTTACGGCCGAAAAGGTTCAAGAACGTCCGAAGAAGCGAAGGTATACGTGACGTACTAAATCTGTCAACCAAAAATATACATGCAGTATTTTGAGGAGCTTTTGATAGATAGTAGTTTCTTGGGGTACACCAATCGTGAAAACGTTATAGTCGGCAAGTCGGCAAGTTCGAATGACGTTGAAAATCGAAGCGAAGATATCTGCGCCGTATGAGCCCTGAAGAAACCCCACTCGTCCGGCAGACTCCGAACCTTTTCTGACGAAATCATTCCCAGCTTGAAGATCCACGAATCACACAGCGTGGCGTCTTTGTAGGACAGTTAACATTCAAATCTGATATTCTTGTGTACGGTGTACACATCCAATATCCGGCGGAGATATTCATGAGCGGACAGATCGAACGGCGTTTACGGATCTCCGCACTGATTTACAGGCATGGGCAGCCGCCGCCCGCCCCACATCATAAGGAGACAGAAATGAACAAGCTTGAACCGATGCTGAAGGAATTCAACCAAGAAGTAGCGACTACGAGAAGGGTTCTCGATCGGATCCCTGCCGACAAGCTCAGCTGGAAACCACATGAACGTTCCATGTCGCTTGGCCAGTTGGCGATGCACATCGCGTCGGTTCCTGGAAGCATCGCCAAGATCACGAAACCAGATGTCTTCGACGTCTCCAAAAGCAACTTCAACCCGTCCACGCCAAAAAGTATGGAAGAGATACACGCTGCGCTTGAACAAAGTATTCGCGATGTGGAACAGACGCTCAACGAGGCCACGGACGAAGCTGCACAAGCGGAATGGCATTTAATGCTTGGTGGCAAGGAACTTATGAGCACGCCACGAGCGAGTGTCTGGCGGTCCCTGATGCTGAACCACTGGTATCACCATCGCGGAGAGCTCGCGGTCTATCTCCGGCTCCTGAATATACCGGTTCCATCGATATATGGTCCGAGCGCGGATGAGAACCCATTTTCACAAACTGCCGCCCAATCGGAGTCCTGATTATCTTAAATTCCTCAAGAGGATGTATGAAGTCCAAAAGGAGCTGTAGATGAGCATGGCAGGGCTTTCGAAGCCGCGGCTCGAGCGAATGCATCGAGTGTTGTCCGGCCACATTGAACGTAAGGAGCTGCCAGGTCTGGTGGCGCTGGTCAGCCATCATGGCGACGTTCATGTTGAGACGCTCGGCGCCTTGGCGTTCGGCGACCCGGCTCCCATGAAGCGGGATTCGATCTTTCGTATTGCTTCGATCACGAAACCCATCACTGCTGTTGCGGCAATGATTCTGGTCGAGGAATGCAAGTTACGGCTCGACGAGCCGATCGATCCGTGGCTGCCCGAACTCGCCAATCGTCGCGTGCTGAAATCGATTTCCTCGGATATTGACGATACTGTCCCTGCGTTGCGCGCGATCACCGTTCGCGATCTTCTGACCTACCGCATGGGCTTCGGCAGTGTGATCGCCATGCCGGACACGTATCCAATTCAGAAGCTGATCCGTGAGTACCGGATCGGGGGCGACGGTCCCATGCTGCCTTCGCAAGCGCCAGCAATGGACGAATGGCTGCAAAAGCTCGGCTCGCTGCCGTTGCTGGCGCAACCGGGCGAGCGGTGGATGTATCATGTAAGCGCCGACGTGCTTGGCGCCTTGATCGCGCGCGTCTCAGGACAATCCCTTGGCGCCTTCATGCGCGAGCGTATCTTCGATCCGCTCGGCATGAAAGACACCGCCTTCCACGTTCCTCCCGAAAAAATCGATCGCTTACCTGCGTTTTATTTCTTTAATCGTCAGACGAACACGTTGGATTTCTTCGACGACGTGGCAAACAGCGCCTGGCGGTCTGAGCCGCCCTCCGAGTCGGGTGGAGGCGGGCTCGTCTCCACCATCGACGACTATTTTGCCTTCAGCCGAATGATGCTGAACAAAGGCCGGCACGGCCGGGAGCAAATTCTTTCACGCGCCACAGTGGAGCTGATGACTTCCGATCAACTCACACCGGAGCAACGCATAGGCTCGGAGCTCTTCTTTGATACGCATTCCAGTTGGGGCTTAGGAGTGGCGGTGGACATCCGGCGCAAGGAGATCTTCAATACTCCCGGCCGGTTCGGCTGGACCGGCGGCTTCGGCACAACGGCCTACACCGATCCCGCGGAAGGAATGACCGGCATTCTATTCACCCAACGCATGATGGACTCGCCGCAAGCGCCGAAGATATTCAGCGACTTCTGGACACTGGCATACGGAGCGATGGAATAGGTAACAGCTTCGCGCCCGTAACGGCCGGCGTTACGCCACAAGGCTGTGTTCACAGCGGGAGACGATGGAGTCGGGCATTCCAACCTGAATCAGTCTGTCGCTCTGGCGGTTCTAGTCAATCTGTTACTCAATTTGTAAGGGACAGATGACCGACAATCCGGGAGCTATCTGGTTTTGCCTCAATCTAGAACTCCACGCTAAGATTGCCAAATGATGGACTCTTCACGCGAGGCGCTGAAGCCGGACGAGCGTGGACTAGGGGATGCACCTGCCAAGTCTCAAGGGAAGTTAGCGCTGGCTCTGGGAGTGATCGCAATCGCGCTCAGCTTGGTTCTTGGGTTTGTCTATCTGATCTCGGTCCGTCGCCTGGAGCGCGAGGTGGCACGGCTCAGCCGGCAGACGGAAGATTTCAGCCGGCTGGTCGGGCGCGCACAGGAGCAATCGCAGACGTTGGCTCAGCAGGCTTCGCAAGCGGCTGCGAACGCGCAGGCCGCCGCTCAACAGCGCGACTTGGCGAAGCAGGATCAATCGAACTCGGAGGCGCAGGCGCAACTTGCGCGGCAGCAGGCTGCCGCCGAGCAGCAAAAGGCAGATCAAGCCACACACCAGGCTGCCGCCGAGCAGCAAAAGGCAGATCAAGCCACACACCAGGCTGAGGAATATCGGCAACAGCGAGAGGCGGAACTTGCACAGTTGCAACAGGCTCTCGGGCAAATAGCCGAAACGCAACGCACGGCCATGGGCCTGGTGCTGACGCTGGATAGCAAGTCGATTCGCTTCGACTTTGATAAGGCAAACATTAAACCGGAATATCGCGACATCCTTAATCGCATCGCCGGGATCCTGATGACGCTTAAGGGATATTCGATTGCTGTCTACGGATATACGGACGACATCGGCACGCAGGCGTACAACTTGCAACTCTCACAGCGTCGCGCCGAAGCTGTCCGCGACTTTTTGGTGCAGACCGGAATTTCCCGGACGACAATCACGAGCGCCAAGGGTTTTGGCAAATCCGACCCTCGCGTTCCGGGCGACAGCGAACAGGCGCGTGCCGCCAACCGCCGGGTCGAGATCGGCATAGTGGATTCGAAACTTATCACGAACGGCCCTCTCGTGGTGCCGAAGTGAATTAGGTGTTACAGGTCCGGTGTAGAGAGTCGAGAGCGGACCTCACCAGGATCACCCGCCGAAAGTTGTCGAGTGCTTACCACGGAAGCCGCGATAAGCTAACGACTTTGAACGACGGGCTACTCTTCCCTGATCTTGTAGGGGAAGGGTTGGCGACAATCCTCCCGGAATTCGCAAATCGGTACCGAATCGAAGCGGAAAAAGCACTCAGCGTCCTGTCATCTTCAACGGACTTCAGGAAGGCGGGCTCCTTCGAGTTTCAGCTTGAAAGCAGCATTGTGGCCGCGAGACTCACACTAGCCCAATTGCCTCCCGAATCACAAAATAGCCCTTGACGCACTTCTGCAAAGTGTGTAGTGTATCCATTGACCAGTACACTTTGATGTTTCGAGTAAACCCCTCAAGTGGCATTCCCCTTTACCTGCAGCTCATGGAGCAGGTGAAGCACGCGGTAGAAACCGGCGCTCTGCGCGAGGGGGATCGCCTGCCTACGATCCGCAAAGTGGCCGAGGACCTGGTGATGAACCCGAACACCGTCGTCCGCGCGTACCGGGAACTGGAGCACGAAGGAGTACTCGAGTTAAAACACGGCTCCGGAGCTTTTATCAAAGCGACGGCAGGAGGGCGCGCCCGCCTGGTTCACGAGGCGCAAAAAGTGATGCACTCCGCCGTCGAGCGGCTGATCTCTCGAGGTCTTAGCAACGACGAATTACGACGAGTGTTTGAAAACGAGCTGGCACAGGCCGGCGCGCAAGAGCGGAAGGAAGGAACAGCGGTAGCCAAGCCATGACCGACTTTGTCATTAAGACTCACCAACTTTGTAAGTCATTTAAAGACCACCCGGCGCTCCGCGGTCTCGACCTCCAGGTGCCGGCTGGAAGCATCTTCGGCTTCCTCGGGCGCAACGGCGCGGGCAAGACGACCACCATCAAGACACTCATGGGTCTATTGCGAGCCGATACCGGAAGCGCCCACGTATTTGGCGTGCCTGTGACGGACGCAGACAGCGCCGCCGGAGTCCGCCGCCGGATCGGCTTCGTGACAGAGGACAAGGAGCTTTATCCCTATATGACGGTGGAGCAGATCATACGGTTCACGCGGCCGTTCTTTCCAGATTGGCGCCGCGATTTGGAGCAGCGTTACCTGGAGATGTTTGAACTTCCAAAGGCGCGCAAGATTCCCGATCTCTCCAAAGGAATGCGGTCGAAGCTGATGCTCCTGCTGGCAATCGCCCGTGGGGCTGAGCTGCTGATTCTGGATGAGCCGACCGATGGGCTGGATCCTGCTGCGACGGAGGATGTGCTGCGCGAATTGGTTTCCATCACAAGTTCATCGGGGATCACGATTTTCTTTTCTTCGCATCAGCTGTCAGAAGTCGAGTTGATCGCCGACCATGTCGGAATTGTCGACCACGGCAGGATGGTGGTGTCGGGCTGCCTGGACGACTTGAAGGCACGGTACCAGCGGGTTCACGTGGTCCTTGAGAGCGGGGCGGAACCGCCGGTACGCTGGCCGGAGGGCGCTGAGTCGATCCGCCAGGAGGGACGGGTTGTCTCCATGCTCTGCAGTCACAACGCCGAGGCGATTGTCGAGCAGGCGCAATCCATACCGGGAGCTACTGTGGAGCGGTTTCCGGTGACGCTGAAAGAGATTTTTCTGGAACATGTGAGGAGTAACTGAGATGCTTTGGCTCAAGGGATGGCTGGAAACCCGGTTTCGGCTTTTGCTCATGCTTGCCTTCACGGCTCTGCTTCTTTTTGCGATGCATTCAGCTGGCGCCCACGCATCGGCGCGCAGCGTGAGCGGTCGTGTCGCTGAGCTTGCGTCCCGCGTGATTCCGCTCTTCATTGCGATGACTTGTGCATTTCTGGCCGGCGCAGGAATCGCGACCCAGCCCTCTCTGCAGGCCTCGAAAGGTCTGCACGGCTCGACTCTGTTCACGCTCTCGATGCCTGTCAGCCGATTGCGTTTGCTGGCCGTGCGCGCCGGCATTGGATGGTTGGAGACAGCCGCGGTGATTGGAGTGGTCTGCTGCGAGATGTGGCTGGCAATGCCGCTGCAGAGGGCAGGAGTGACGCCGATTGAGATGTTCGAGCAGGCGGCAACGCTTGTCGCCTGCAGCTCAGCGATCTATTTCCTGTCTGTTTTGCTGGGAACGGTGTTTGACGATCAATATCGGGTGATGGGCACTGTGCTTGCCTCAGTTGGGATTGCGTGGCTCTGTACAAAATTCTCCCTCCCTGCCTTTGCCAATATCTTTCATGGCATAGGGGAACGCTCGCCCATCGTTGCGCACACAATCCCGTGGAATGCGATGGCGTTTTCGCTTGGATTGTCCGCAATCTTATTCTTTGCGGCGCTCAAGATTGCGCAGAGACGCGAATACTAGCACTGTAGGCTCGTAAAGAACCACCTCGCGATGTGCATTGCACTGGGACTCACCTCATAGATGTCTGAAGAGGATGAGCAGACACTCGCCTGCGAAGGTCAATCAATCTCTAGCTTTTGTTGCCACATGAGCAATACACGAGCAAGCCGGCGCCGCAAACGATCTGTTCCGGTCGTATCACCGGCAAACCGTCAGTTACTGCTTGAGCAACAGCTCGCAAAAGGCCAGTCTCGTCGGGAGAGATCACTCCCGACAAGTCTTAGGGCTGTATCTGGAGCGCCGCGAGCGAAAAGCGATGCTGCGAAGTTGTGTGGGGGCGCTTCAGATACAGCGACTTGAAGGAAGCCGCCCTTTGCGGGAGCCTATGGGTTTTGTATGTGGTTGAGCAGGTGCCGATGATTTGGAAGATTCCGGTTAACGGCTGTGTGCGGTAGTTGCAGCGAGAGAGAGTGCAGGGAAGAGCCGTGCCGGGTTGCTCGGTAATGGTGTAAGTGAGGGTCAGCGAAGCAGTCTGAGTGGAGTGGGACACAGAGTCTCTGTACGTGCCGGAGCGCGGGGATGAGTCGATGCTGGGGTCGCGGGTTCATGCAGCGTACTCATGGAGGGGCGGGGAGCGAAGCAGGAGTTGAGCTGCGGAGAACCGTTCGATGACATGCATGGTTGCGCCGCAAACAGGACAGTTCCGGAGGGAGTGAGGACGGTCCGCATGACATCATCGGAAACGAAGCGGGTTGGGCCGAACCCGCGTGTCCTGATCGCGCCAGGATCGAAGCGACTTCATCATAAGCATGCACGTCGTAGGGGAAGCCGTGCGACAAGATTACCGGCCAGCCATCGGTTGGCCCGTGCTCGACATAGGCGATCCGCAGGACGTCGGTTTCCACGCTTCTCACCGCGTGCTCATTCATGAAAGCCACCTCCCGCTATGGTGGAAACGAACGCGCGCAGGTCGGCGAGCATCAGGTCGGGCTGTTCCAAGGCAGCGAAGTGCCCACCCGACGACATCTCGCTCCAATGAACAATGTTGTAAGTCTTCTCGGCAAACGAGCGCGGCGGTGGCAGAAACACGGGATCGGGGAAGGCCGCGACGCCGGTTGGCACCCGGATGCGGGTGCCAGCGGGAAATGTCTGCGAGCTCTCCAAACGCTTACCGTGATAAATCCAGGTCGCGGTTACAACCGACGATGGCGCAACATACAGCATGATATTGGTGAGCAGCTGCTCCTCTGAAAACTTGCTCCAAATGTCTGGGCTGCCGTCGGCAGTCGGCGGTAGATCCGCCCACTTGCCGAACTTTTCGAGTATCCAGCCGGCCGCCCCAACCGGACTGTCGGCCATCGCTACCCCGAGCGTCTGCGGACGGGTCTCCTGCTCGTGGTTGTACCCGGTCTCCCAGTCGAGGATTACCGCCCGCCTAGAGATCAAATCCTCCTCCTCGGGGGTCGTCGGAGTCACATCCTCGGCGAGGACGCTGACCATGTTGATGTGGAAGCCGAGCAACGCGTCGGGTTGCTTGTACGCCATCCAGCTCGCGATAGCGGCTCCCCAGTCCCCGCCTTGGACGAAGTAGCGCAATTGCCCGAACAGCTGGACCATCAGCGCGTGCATGAGTTCGGCGGCCCGACGCGGGCCTATGATGCCGGTAATCGGTCTGGAGAAGGCAAAGCCTGGAAGCGAGGGGACAACGACGTCGTGCCCATCTGCCGCAAGCGGATCGACTAGATGTTCAAATTCAAGATATGAGCCCGGCCAGCCGTGGAGAAGAAGAATCGGTGGTTTGGAGCCATCGCCCCGTACATGGACGAAGTGTAACCGCTCACCCTCGACGTCGGTCGTGAAGTTGGGAAGCTGGTTGAGGCGGTGCTCGACCTTGCGCCAATCGTAGGCGTCTAGCCAGTACGCGACGAGGCGCCTCAGGTCATCGACCCCGACCCCCGACGTCCAGCCCCCTGCGTCGGGAAGCTGGCTCCAATCGTACGCCTCTACCTTCGCCCTTATAGTGACGAGCCGTTCATCGGATATGTCGATCGTGTAGGGTGAGATCATATTCTTCTGCTGAATGCGCCGCCTCCTCAAGCGTGAGGTTTAGGCGTTGGATAGCGGCTCCCGAGTTGAGCGTAGCGCCTCGTATGGCAGCGGTCCATATTGATCGCCATCCGCCATCGTATACGTAAAGACGCTCGCTCAGTTCCCGAGTGCCGCGATCAGGGGCGACTCTCCTCCGGATTGGTACCGATGAGTCGGCTTGTGTTTACAAATCCAGTCCCCCTGGAGATAAACCGGCTACTCGGAGACCTGACGTCGTGCAGCACGAGCACGCGATCTCAACGAGCCTAGAGGGCCGTTCGGTATTCGATGACAGGAAGAAGAAGCGGCCGGCTCCGAGGACGACTCAGCTTTCGTTGTTTGTCCCTTCAGCCTTCGGGAACTCCGGCCTTACGAAAGACAGCAAGTGAGCTATCGAGGCCGGCTTTCGCGGCTGCTTCCGGTGTCATGTCTTTCGTTCGCCCGAAGACTTCTACGCTGAGCGCATCGTTGTAGTGGATGCTTTGCAGCGCCTGCAAGAAGCCGGTCAAGTTGATGACACCTTCGCCGGGTAGCAGACGCTGATTATCGTGGATCTGCTCTGGAGGCAAGTTCGGCGAGTCATTGAAATGGACGTGCACGATGCGATCGCGGCCGGCGGCAATGATGTCCTCTGTGGTGGCTCCTGCGTGGTGCCAGTGCCAGGAATCGAGCAGCAGTCCGACGTTGGGACCACATTCCTTGGCGAACGCGAGCATATCGTTCATGCGCCAAATGAATTCGTATTTGTGCGCTTTGCGCAGTTCGAGCGGACCTAGAAACTCCAGGCCGAGGCGGACGTTGGAGCGCGCCAAAATGTGGGCGCTTTCTGTAAACCGCTGCTTATAGGTTTGGCGCAGTTCGTCTTTTGGCGTATCGCTCGACGGCATGATGTACGTGATCATGCGCGGGCAGTGGATAGCGGCAGCGAACTGGGCGGCTGCGTCGAGCTGGGTGAGCGAGGCATTGAAGGTTGCGTCGTCTTTCCGGAATTCGACCGGAAAATCGATGACGGCCGGCCTGATCTTAAGGCCGGCAAGTAGGTCGTTGGTCGCGCTGACGCCGGCTTGCATGGCCGGGCGCAGCATGATGTCCGTGCCGGGAAAGCCGATTTGCGCGGCCAAGCGCGCGAAGTCAGGCCAGTGAACACGACCTTGCAACAGGACGCTGTTCAAGGAGAGGAACATGTTGCGCTCGCCGGCGAAAGCTCTGGCGAACGGGACTGCGGCGAGCAGCTTACCAAATGATCGTCTGGATATCGAATAAGGCATGCGCAATCGATCATATCCGAGTAGCATGAAGTCGAGGAGGCGGAAGACATGAACAGGCGAGAGATGTTGACCACCACGGGTGCTACGGCGCTTGCGGCACTTGTCATGCCGAAGCTGATGCAGGCCGAGGCTCCAGCCAGCCAGGTTGCGATCGTGCGTTGCCGCGATTACGCGCAGTATGGGCAGCAACTATCGAGCGCGTTCGATCAGATCGGCGGCATCGAGAAGTTGGTGCGCGGGAAGACCGTTGCGCTCAAGCTCAATCTCACGGGTAATCCGAAAAACTGGCCGCTGACGCCTGAGCTTCCTTATCGGACGAATGCGCAGACGGTGGCGGCGACCGTGCATCTGTTTGCCAAGGCGGGCGCGCGGCGCGTTCGCATGATTGAAAGCTTCTTCCCGGCCGATCAGGATCTCTCGCTGTGGGCACGCTACGGCCTGGACGTAAAGGCGATTAACAACATGGGCGTGCCGGTGGTTTGGGAAAACGTGCAGAACCTGGGCAACTATAAGCAATATGTGCGCATGAAGGTGCCCTGGGGCGGGTACGCCTATCCGGCATACCACCTGAACCCGGCGTTCTATCAGTGCGACGTATACGCTTCGATGGCGAAGCTGAAGAACCATTGGATTGCAGGCGTGACCATGACGATGAAGAACAACTTCGGCGACACGCCCTGCTCGCTCTATGGCGGGGACTGCGGACGTAACGGGAACGAGCGGCCGACGAAAGAGCGCGGAGATGTGCTGCACAACGGAACGACGCCTGCGCCCTCTGGAGTAGATGCCGAGTTGCATCCTGATTCGCCGCGCGATCCGGGCTATCGGGTTCCGCGCATTCTGGTTGATCAGAACGGTATTCGGCCAATTGATATCGCGATCGTGGATGGCGTCGAGACGGTGCGGGGAGGGGAAGGTCCGTGGCTTCCCGGCCTGGAAAAGATGACACCGGGCGTGATCATTGCCGGCCGCAACGCCGTCTGCGTGGACGCTGTCGGGATGGCAGTGATGGGCTACGATCCGTATGCGGAGCGTGGCACTTCTCCCTTCATCCGAGGCGACAACTCGCTGCGTCTCGCGGAAGAAGCCGGGATCGGAACACGGAACCTGAAGCGTATCGAAGTAGTCGGACTTTCGATTAAGGACGCTCATATCAATTTCGGACCCGGCGCGGTCGGTAAGAAGCTGAGCGAATTGAAATCGTAGATCGCACCGGTGAAGCGTGACGAAGGCCTTTACAGGAACGGCTCTGATCTTGTTGGAGGCTCAGCAAAAGATCGACCTGGATCGACCAATCAACGATTATCTTCCTTCAGCAAAACTTCAGAGTCCGATGTGGGATGTATCCGCCGCGAAATCGATTAGAACTCTACCTGCCTCACGGCGTGCTTGTCGGCGCTGCGACAACGCAAGGTCCCATTCAACTCTCATACTGGATGATTCTCATGAGGAACGAAACCCAGTTGCGCGATCTGTTGATTGTGAGCAGCCGCACCCAGCGCAGCTATCAGGCTTGCTTTTTTACCAGCGTCGCTGGAACAGGGACCTTCTTTGCAACCAGTTCTTCGCGCACAGCGCGCAGCATAGGGAACTCGGCCCCATCGTAGTGTCCCAGGGAAAGTCCGACTACATCTATTTCCAGGCCAATATCGATGGCTTGACGAATCAGCTCCGGGGTTATCTTCGGTCGCACAGCCACACCAGCTATCAGCGGGAAGCGGGGCCCGACAGCCTGTCTCTCTGCGGTGAACCACTCACGCCTGTGGTTCAGTTCTGCCGGATCTCCTGCCTTCTGTCCGCTGTAGTCGGAATTCCGAATTGAATCCCATACTTTGCTAAGCCCTGGGAGGTCCATGCCATAGCGCTTGGGATTGTAGTAAGCATCATTAAATCGGAATTCGATTCGCGGGCGGATTGAATGGACGCCATCATGCATGATTTTGTAAAAACGAATGAGCGAGGCCTCGCGAAACGACTGCCACTGTGCAGCCTCTTCCTCTGCTTGCGGGTTGGCCAAAAGGACCGTCCTGATCTTCTCGAGATCGATGCCATGCTCCTTGGCCGCTTTCATGCACGACCCGCAAAAGCATCCTCCGGTGTCGGGGCCGCCTGGCATAAAGGGGACCAAACAGGTTTGCACGAAATCAACATCGTAGTTGCGGGTCAGGTCTGAGAAAAGCGCAAGCACATATTTTTGTGCATCTGGGCTGTTGGGGCAAATGGGATAGCCACGCCCGGCGACCTTCCTGGGCACACCGTGAATATCCTCTTGAACGCAATCTCTCAACGGACCCTGGCCTTCTTCCAGACTGATAACTGTGTGCGAGATCTCGGCGCCTGTTCTGAGACCACGCTTGCGCGCGGCCTTGACCAGTACGTTCAACCAATCTGTCTGGTTCAGCCAGTCGAATTTGGAGAGCTGGGGCTTGATACGGCCATAAAGCTTCAGATCCGGATGCCAGTAGACGCAGGAATCTTCGGCCTGCCATGTTTGGCGCACCGGGTTGTGGGGAAAGACAGGACTCGTAAGCGGCCTCTTTTCGTAGTGCATAAGCGCCACCAGATAAACGGAATTGACTGCGGCCATGGTCTGGAGATTATCCAATATTTTCTCGACGCCTTCGTCGTGGAGGTCCCAGGCGTAGAGGCTGGCTGCCACCTCGAAGCCTCGTTTCGAATAACCGAGACCATCGACGGCCGCACTCAGATGCCTGGGCACCGCCAGCGACGCCGCGGCAAGACCTGTCATTGCTATGAAACTGCGACGTGAAGGGGTGTTTGCCTGATCGGCAATCTCGGGGCGAAATGCGGCGTTTTCTGGATTTTCCATGCAGAGTCAAACCTCTGGTACGTAGAAAGATGGTTCCATTGCTGAAGCAGCAACATATATCTCCGGAGATTCGAGTGTCAAGCAGTTTGTAAATAAGCGGTCTAAAGGTCCTACCTATCGATATTCGAGGCCAACTGTTTTGGGGCACCGGCTGTCTCCGTCAAATCTTCTCCGTCGCGCCTATCCCACACTTGAATGGTTCTCCTTCGTGGTCTTCAGGGGTAGCGGAGCAGGGACCATACCCGACTGCAGCAAAGGGTATGATGCCGTCAGCAGGCTTGCTCTGCGAGAAACAAAGTGGACACATCGAGAGCCTCATTGAGAACCGCGAACTCGCTGACGCAAAAAGCCTGGGAACCCAAGGCCAAAATTTATGCTTGACACCATTGGCCTGACCAAATTACCATTCGCGGCATCATAAAGCAAGTAAATCTAATGTCGCCTAAGATTGGCGGTCTTTATTACGGCGAATTTGCAAAGGACCTTGGGCAGAAGGGTCAATCGAAGGAGAACAATGATGAGGTTGAATATTACGCCCATATTAGCAGTCAGCTTGTTGGCTATCGGCTGCTACCAATCAGTTTCCGGACAATCCACAAATGCCACTCTCTCCGGCATCGTTCAAGATTCTCAAGGCGCGATCCTTCCCAATGCCATCGTCGTCGCAACTGAAATTGCAACCGGGCAAAGCCACCAGGCAAGCAGCAGCGAAGGGGGCAACTACACAATGCCTGACCTGCCGATTGGCGATTACAGAGTCACGGCGGCAGCCACGGGATTCAAAACACTGGTAATCAATTCGATCACGCTGCACGTGAACCAGGTGGCACAGTTAAATCTGAAGCTGGACGTTGGAGCCGTGACCGACCGCGTGCTCGTGAGCGCCGAGCTGCCGTTGGTCAGCACTGAGAGTTCATCGGTTGGTCAAGTGGTCGAAAACAAGTCCATCGAAAGTCAACCGCTGAACGGGCGCGAATTCTGGCAGTTGGTCGCATTGGTTCCCGGCGCCAGCTACACTCCAGTCGCAACCACTAACTCTGGTGGCAGCACGCTTCGTGCGGGCTCCGTAAACGTTCAGATTAACGGGACGGGATCGGTCTTCAACGGTTGGCTGTTGGATGGCGCCGACATTACCGAGTATGAACAGGGCGGCACCAATATTCAGCCGAACGTGGATGCGCTCTCGGAATTCAAGGTATTTTCGGCCAATATGCCCGCCGAGTATGGCCACACTCCCGACGTGGTGACCGTGACCATGAAGAGTGGAACCAATGCATTTCACGGTACGGCCTATGAATTCATCCGTAACGATGTCACAGACGCCCATAACTACTTCGCGACCACCTCAAAGAACATTCTCAAACGAAATCAGTTCGGTGGAACTTTGGGTGGACCGATCAAAAGAAACAAGGTTTTCTTCTTTACGGATGTGGAGGCGGCACGCCAATCGTTGGGCGTGGTTTTCTCTGATATCGTACCCAGCAACGCAATGCGTAGCGGCAACTTCAGCGGTAATGCCAAAGCAATCAAAGACCCGGCGACGGGTAAGCCTTTTCCAGGGAATATCATTCCTTCGGACCGTATCTCCAATCAGGCAGAATTCTTCCTCAAGTACCTTCCTACGCAAAGCCAGGCTGTCTTCTCCACTGCGCAACCCAACGACATTCTGAAGGGCGACCTAAAGATTGATGCTACCCTTACCAGCGCCGATAACTTAATGGGGCGGTACTCGGTTGCGGACAATCAGGAGCAAGATCCCAATCAGTTCCCGGCTCTTGGCTTCCAATCCTTGCACAGCAGGGCGCAGAACATCGCTCTCAGCGAGACACACGCGATAGGCAATCACTGGCTTAACGAGGCCCGCGCTGGATATTACCGGGATTTCTTTCTGTTTAGCGGGATCCTTTCGGGCACGGATTTCAATGCGGCGGCGGGCATTACAGGTTATGAGGAGACCCAGATCCAGCCCAGCTTTCCGTGGATAACCATGTCTGGCTATTCCTCCTTCAACGGTTCTTACAATGGTAACTTCCCAAAGCAGAACAGAATTCAGACATGGCAGTATGCGGACTCTCTGAATTACAGCAGCGGCAAGCACAATGTGAAATTTGGTTTGCAACTCTGGGATCAACATCACACCTTCGTGCATGGGCAGGGGGAGTCAGGTGAATTCGGCTTTACCACCCAGTACACCGGGGATGCTTTCGGTGATTATCTGCTCGGACTTCCCGCTCTGGCGTATCGCTCCTACCCGCTCACCGTCTACGGAAACGATGGGCGTGAGTGGGCGGCGTTTGTCCAGGATACGTATCGCGCTGCTCCCGACCTTACCTTTGAGGTTGGCCTCCGCTGGGAGCGGAACCCATTTTTTGAGGGAATTGACGGCGTAACCACGGCTTTCGATTTCGCAAATGGGAAGATTATCGTTCCTATGAAGAATGGGCAGCTGTTACGGCCGAATGACCAGGCCGTGACCGCGGTGCTGCTTCCTGTTTATAGCGACCGTCTTATCGGGACCGATGCGCTCGGCCTTCCCAATTCCATTCGCAGCACATCATGGGTGGGGCAATGGGCGCCGCGCGTAGGTTTCGCATGGCGCCCGACCGGCGGTGATCGCATCGTCGTCCGATCGGCCTATGGCATCTTTCCCATCTTCTTAGATACGAATGTAATGCAATACGCAGCAGAGGCTCCGCCTTTCCTGATCGCACAAACGCTGAATAATACAATCCCTGCCCCGAGTTTTGCCTGGGCTAATCCATTTAATGGCCAGCCTTTGGTAGCCCCGAATCCCCATCCTGGCTCTGCCTGCCCTGGAACCAACTTAGCCTTATTGAGTTGTGTCGCTTCGAGCTTTGCCACGGCAGACCAGAACATGCAGCACACCTATATGCAGCAATATAGCCTTGCGGTCGAGTCGCAGCTTCGGAAAGATCTTGCATTCACTATTGGCTTTGTCGGGAACCACACGGTTCATGCCCAGTTGTATTCCGTACCAACCAACGTTCCCAATCCGGGCCCAGGAAGTGTTCAAAATCGGCGGCCCTACCCGCAGTGGGGTCAAATTAACATAGACCTGACAAACGCAATGGCGCACTATAATGCCCTGCAAACAAGCCTGGAGAAGCGCTTTTCCTCCGGCTACTATGCACTGATTTCCTACACGTACAGCAAGTGTACCGACAATGGCTCGAGCGAGGGCGCTCCCATCACCGCTGCCCTGTTGCCTGAAAACTATGCGGTATGCAACTACGACATGACCCACAATCTCACCATCAGCTCGGTTTACGATTTACCCTTCGGCAGGGACCGCATGTTGATGAGCCATGCAAACCGGTTTGTAAATGGAGTGCTGGGTGGCTGGCAAATTGCGGGAATTTTCACCGGTCGCACCGGCCAGCCATTTACTCCTATCATTGGGAGCGATGTAGCGAACGTTGGCGTGTCCGGTGAGTGGCCGAATCGCATCGCCAGCGGCAAAGTTGCTCATCCCACCCCGCAAAAATGGTTTGACCCAACCGCGTTCACGCTTCCGGCCCAGTACACATACGGCAATTCGGGGCGCAACATTTTGCGATCAGACAAGCTTGTTGACCTGGATGCCACAGTAAAGAAGAACTTCCCCTTCAGCGAATCCAAGATATTGGAGGTCCGGGTAGAAGCCTTCAATTTGGCCAATCATCCGACGTTCTCCGCTCCCAATGCGACCATTGGCACTGCTTCCGCCGGCACGGTGACCAGCACACTCAACTCAAATCGTGTTTTGCAGGGAGCAGTAAAGTTCTTCTTCTAGAAAGAGGGTGGGCGATCAGACGATCCTGGAGTGCGGCTGTCGCGCTGTATTCAACCTGAGATTGCTGTCGTCGTTGCAGTCGCTTGTTCTTATCTCCGAGTCGGGGCCGCGCAGCGCCCGTGCAAGCGGAGCCGAAGGCAGCCTTGACGCGGAGTTGGCCGAGACGATCCTCGTTACGTCCGGGGATGAACAAACTGCACGCAGCCGGTGTCTAAGGATGTAGCCGTAATAAAGCATTTTTAGGTTTTACTGTGAACTGGTTATGTCAGCTATGAGCGGCCGTTCTTCGATGGAACGGCGGCGTCGGAAGCAGTTATCTCGTCTACACCGAAACCTAAAATGCTCTAGCCACGGAAAAGGGTCATCTTCCATGCATAGAGCTGTTCGTTTCCTGCTGTTTGCTCTCTTTACGAGTGCGTATTCCGCTGGAGTGCTGGCGCAATGTAATCAGAACTGCCCGGAGAGACGCACCATCACGGTCACGGCCACTGGTACGGCAACGGCGGACGCCGATCTTGCCATCGTGCGCGTCGGCTATAAGCTCTACGGGCCGGACGCCAAGAGCGCGTATGCGACGGCCTCCGGCACCTCCAATACGATCATGCAGGCTCTAACGGGATCGGGGGTTCCGAAGAGCGCGATTGAAAGCAGCAGCCAGGTACTCCAGCACACCCTTCCGTATGAACTGGCACAGATCCCTATGGGAAGCGAGGACCGTGCGCGGCGGCAGTTCACGGTTGCGCAAAGCTGGACGATCCGGGTCAAGCCGGACGAGGCCAGTAAAGCGCTGAACACTGCGATCAACGCGGGAGCGAATGAAAGCGGATGGATCGAGTGGGTGGTAGAGAACCCAAGTGCTCTCGAAGCGCAGGCCTCGGCCAAAGCGTTCGCGAATGCGCGGTTGATCGCGGAGCAAACAGTGCAGAACTCGGATGTGCATCTCGGGCACCTGGTCAGCGCCACCGAGAATCAGGCCCCGATGATGAATCGGCCCATCAATGGAGCCATCGGGGGAATCATGGGCGGAATCGGCATGGGGCAGGGCATGGGGAGTACGCCGCCGCTGGCGATTAACTCCCGCCGGGTGGAGTATGACATCTCGATGTACGTGGTCTTCGCGGTGGAATAGGGAGCGCGATTTCAGCGACTTCGGGACACTGGCATATGGAGCGATGGGATAAGTAACAGCTTCGCAGCCCTGGCGGCCGGCGTTACGCCACAAGGCTGTGCTCAGGCTCAAACCACTAAGCCAACTAGGGAGATTTAAGGCATCCTTGCGCGCTCGGCTCAAAGGTTCCCCGCAAGGGCAACTCCCAATTCCGGTCTCAATTTTGGGCTTACTCCAACTCAGCCGAACAGAAACGGAGTGCGCAGATTGGCTTTGAAACCTATAGAGAGACAGGCGCATCACAAGGAATTAGCACGGGACTGCCGTACCCACGCTTCCCGTATCCACACTTCCAACGAGTATTGCTATGGCTGCGATCTTTCGGGCGGTTTTCGGTTACTGCTTTCTAGTCTTTGCGGTGCGGATTGCGGGGCGGCGTCCGGGCAAGCAAATGACGCCTTTCGAATTTGTTCTTGTCTTTTTTATTGGCGGACTAACCCTCACCTTTATGGTGGCCGATGACCGATCACTCACTAACGCGCTGACGCAAATCATTACGATCGCAATTATGCACTACGCGATCGTGCTTCTGCGGCGGAAATCACCGATCTTTGCGCGCGTGGCGGACGGCACCCCGCTGGTGCTGCTCGAGAATGGCCGTTGGCGCTCTGAGGCCCTTAAAAACACGCGAATTCAGGATGATGATGTAATGGCTGCTGCTCGCGATAAGGGCTTGTCTTCGCTCGAACAGATAAGTTACGCAATACTTGAACGTAATGGTGAGATCAGCATCATCCAGGCAACCACTAAGTAGCCTCGAGCAGGACGCCTTCCTCGAATGAGCACGGTACAAGCAATTCAACATAGCCCAAGGAATTTCCATCATGGCAGCCCCAGCCCCATCTACTGCACCTGTTACAGATAGCGTTCCTAAGGTCGCCAACGAAGTGGCTGTTGGCGAAGACCTGGAGTTCCAGCGCAAGTGGTGGCGCTTTGAAAAGCTGGTGTGGTTTGTCTTTTTGATTATCGTGCTGCTTGATATTGCCGGCGTATTCGGCCGCGGGCCGGTAGCCAAAGCTCATGCTCGCACGCGGGGCGGCACGATGATGGTCGACTACGAACGAATCGAGCGTTTTAGCACGCCCTCTCTCATCACCATCCACTTCGCGCCCTCAGCGGTAGAGAACGGCAAGATTCAATTGTGGGTCAGCGATACTGTAGTAAACGAGTTGGGCAACCAGCGTATCATTCCTCAGCCCACGTCCTCGATCATTGGCAATGGGGGAATACTCTACAGTTTCCAGTCGACACCGTTACCAAATTCGGTCGCGTTCGCACTCCAGCCGGAGAAGCCGGGCATGTTTCAGTTGAAGCTACGTATACCAGGCGTATCGCTCAACGTGCCTCGAGACGAATTGGAAGCCAAGATCGTCGTGATGCCGTAGGGAGCGCCGCATGTATACCATCCTCCATGCTATCGTCGGGTACTTCTTTCTGCTGCTTACCATCCGCGTGCTTACCCGGAGGCCAGGCGGCCAGTTGACGCCATTCGAGTTCGTGATCGTGTTTCTGATTGGCGGTGTCATCATTCTTGCCACTGTGGGCGATGACCGTTCCGTTACCAACTGCGTCTGCGCTATCATCACCGTCGTTTTGCTGCATCAGAGCGTGTCATGGTTACGCTCCCGATTCCCCAAAATCGGTGCAGCCGTCGATGGTGTGCCTCTGGTGCTGTTGAAGAATGGCGAGTGGCAGCGGGAGTCAATGCGCGGCGCCCGAGTTGAGGAAGCGGACGTGATGGCGGCGGCACGGACTAAGGGCGTCAAGGATTTTGCCGGAATCAAATACGCTGTGCTCGAGCGCAACGGGTCAGTCAGCATCATCAAGGCATCGCAGGGTCAATAACTACATCGGAAAGGACAAAGGGTCACTCCATGCCGGATGCCGCAGCAGCGGAGCGCACATTAGAAACCGAGGTCCCAGCCCGGCTTGACCGGCTCCCTTGGAGCCGCTGGCATGTACGAATCGTCATCGCGCTCGGCACTTCGTGGCTCCTGGACGGGCTTCAGGTTACATTGGCTGGGTCGCTCGCCGGTATCCTGGAAGACAAAAACGGACTCGCGCTCACGGCGCCCCAAGTCACGGCCGGGGCGACGACCTATCTGGCAGGCGCGGTGCTCGGCGCAATCCTGTTCGGCTATTTGACGGACCGCTTTGGCAGGCGCAAGCTCTTTCTCCTCACCCTTGCAACTTACTCAATAGGGACCGCAGCCTCAGCGCTCTCGTGGAACTTCTTGAGCTTTGCTCTGTTCCGCTTGTTCACCGGTCTGGGCATCGGAGGAGAGTACGCGGCCATCAACTCCGCGGTGGATGAGCTCATTCCCGGCAAGGTGCGAGGCACGGTCGACCTGGTAGTGAATGGTACCTTCTGGCTGGGCGCGGTCGTGGGCTCGGCCGCTTCCTTCTTCCTGCTCAACACGCATTCGATTTCGCAACATATTTCCTGGCGTTTCGCTTTTGGGATTGCCGCCGTGCTCGGCTTCGGAGTGCTGGTGCTGAGGCTGGCCGTGCCGGAGAGCCCTCGTTGGCTGATGCTGCGCGGCAACGAGCAAGAGGCGGAGCGCGTCGTCCAGGACATCGAACAGAAGGTCTCCAAAGGCAAGCCGGACACGTTGCCAAAACCGGAAGGCGAGCCGCTCAAGCTGACCGTTCGCGACCACACGCCCTTAGGGGACGTTTTCCGCAACATGGCTGTTGATAACCGGCAGAGGTCGCTGCTGGCGCTGGTGCTCATGGTCGGTCAGTCATTCTTCTTTAATTCTGTTTTCTTTACCTATGGTTTGGTGGTGAAGAAGTTTTACGCGGTGAGCGACCAAAGAATGCCGCTGCACCTGCTGCCATTCGCGGTCGGCAGCTTCTTCGGGCCCGTGGTGCTAGGACACTTTTTTGACAAGATTGGCCGTAAGCCGATGATCGCCGCAACGTACGGCATTTCCGGATTGCTGCTTGCCCTCACCGTGATTCCATTCGCCCACGGCTCACTGTCCGCACGTACTCTTGATATCTGCTTCAGCGTCATCTTTTTTGTCGCTTCCTCTGCCGCCAGCGCCGCCTATCTTACGGTGAGCGAGATCTTTCCTCTGGAAATCCGGGCATTTGCCATAGCGATCTTCTATGCCATTGGCACGCTGATCGGGGGAGTAGGCGCGCCATTACTCTTTGGCGAGCTGATCAACTCTGGTTCCAGGATGCATGTGGGCTATGGCTACCTGCTGGGCGCCGGCTTGATGATTGCCGGTTGCGTGTGTGAGCTGTTTATTGGAGTGGAGGCGGCGGGCAAGTCGCTGGAATCGATCTCCAAACCTCTGCAAAGCCGCTAGCTCGGTACTTAACCTGGGTCGGATGGGCCGAGCGTTCGGCTTACACTAACTCTGATGATGTTTTTAATTCTATAGAGCCGCACCAGAAAGGAAACTCAATTGGCTGAATTACCTCCCGTTCCGCTTACGCTCGAAGGCTCAAGCGTTTTGCACCAGATGTTCCGTTTTGACTGGAGGGCCTGGCGCCGCGTTCCCGTGCCGGAGCGCCGGCGCATTGCCGAGCAAGCCACATGTTTGCTGGAACGCCTGGAACGCGGAGCAGGCAATGAATCCTCGTCGAGGTCCGCATTGTATTCGCAGGTTGGCCATAAAGGCGATCTGATGTTGATTCATTTTCGCGATTCGATTGCAGATTTGAATTGCGTTGAATTGGAGCTGGCTCAACTGGAATTGCACGATTTTCTCGAAGCCAGGAACTCCTATATCTCCGTAGTGGAATTGGGACTCTACGAATCGTCGGCGAAGACCTACGCCGCGCTTGCCACGCAGGGCTTGGAGGCGCATACGCCCGAGTGGAATGCGGCCGTCGAAGAAGTGTCGAAGAGACAAGCCGGCGCCATGGCGGGACGCCTGCGGCCGGAAATTCCCGCTGCCAAGTATGTTTGCTTCTACCCGATGGATCGCAGACGCGGAGAGCAAGTGAACTGGTATACCGTTTCCATGGCCGAGCGGCAGCGCATGATGCACGACCATGGCATGATCGGACGGCGCTATGCCGGCCAGGTTCGGCAGATTATTACCGGCTCAATCGGCTGGGACGATTGGGAGTGGGGAGTGGATTTATTCGCCGACGATCCCCTGGTTTTCAAGAAGCTCATCTATGAAATGCGCTTCGACGAGGCCAGCGCGCTCTATGCGGAATTTGGCACATTCCATCTTGGTGTAAGACTGCCCCCGGCAGGTCTCGAAAAATGGCTCTCAGGCAGTCCTGATGGGGAAATTGCGCTCGACGGGCATGGCGCCTCCAAGACGGGATAGCGGCTGGAGGGCAATCCGCAACCAGTAGACGGCTTACAGCATCGAACTAGGTGAGGTATGGCTTTCTTTCTAAAGAGGACTAAAATAGTACTATAATATGAACAGAAGAGAAGGGAAGCCGGAAGGCGGATGATCAGGCTCAGCAAGTTGACGGATTATGGACTGGTTTTGATGACCTATCTCGCGCGCAATCGCGACGGGTCGCTCTACACGGCTTGCGGCTTGGCTGGAGAATCGCGCCTGCCGTTGCCTACCGTAACCAAGCTGCTGAAAGCGCTGCAGCAGGGTGGGCTTCTGATTTCTCATAGAGGCGTAAAAGGCGGATATGATCTAGCCAGGTCTCCTGAGGAAATTTCCATAGCCGAGATCATCAGCGTGCTAGAGGGCCCGGTCGCGCTGACGGACTGCAGCAGGGAGACTTCGGGGCTGTGCAGTCTCGAGCCCTGCTGTCCCATCACGGGCAATCAGAGGATTATCAGTCAGGTGGTGCGCGGGGCGCTGGAGAAGCTCGCGCTCTCCGACCTTCTCCATCCTCTTCAGGTAGTTAACATCAAAGATGCGCAAGGCAGGCCGGTTCCGTCGATCGGCTTTCCGGCAGGGAGAGTGCAATGAGCACGAACAGCGATGTTGTCTTACGGGATCTCGCCAACCAGGAGTACAAGTGGGGCTTTATCACCACGATCGAGGAAGAGAGAGTTCCCAAGGGACTGAATGAAGAGACAATCCGCTTGATCTCGGCTAAGAAAGCAGAGCCTGAGTTCATGCTTCAGTGGAGATTGAAAGCTTACCGTCACTGGTCGTCGCTCGAGAAGGCGGATGCCGAGCCTAAGTGGGCCAATGTCCAATACCCATCCATTGACTATCAGGATATGACCTACTATTCGGCTCCCAAGCAGAAGCCGGGGTTGAAGAGTTTGGACGAAGTCGATCCGGAGATTCTGCGGACCTATGAAAAGCTAGGCATTCCCCTCGAAGAGCGAAAGCTGCTGGCGGGCGTAGCGGTCGATGCGGTTTTTGACAGCGTCTCGGTGGCCACTACATTCAAAGAGAAGCTGGGCGAGCTGGGAATCATTTTCTGCTCGTTCTCCGAAGCTGTGCAAAAGCATCCGGGCTTGGTCAAGAAATATCTAGGTTCTGTCGTGCCCTACAGCGACAACTTCTTTGCCGCGCTGAATGCCTCCGTTTTCTCCGACGGATCGTTCGTCTATGTGCCCAAAGGTGTCCGCTGTCCCATGGAACTTTCCACCTACTTCCGCATCAATGCAGCGGATACCGGTCAGTTCGAGCGCACCTTGATCATCGCCGACGAGGGGTCCTACGTGAGCTATTTGGAAGGCTGCACCGCGCCGGTTCGCGATGAGAACCAGTTGCATGCCGCCGTGGTCGAGTTGATCGCGCTCGATAACGCGCAAATCAAGTATTCGACGGTCCAGAACTGGTATCCCGGCGATAAGGAAGGGAAGGGCGGAATCTACAACTTCGTGACCAAGCGGGGCAAGTGCCTGGGCGTGAATTCGAAAATCTCCTGGACACAAGTGGAGACCGGCTCAGCCATCACATGGAAATATCCAAGCTGCATTTTGCAGGGAGATAACTCGGTGGGCGAGTTCTATTCGGTGGCGCTCACTAATAACTACCAGCAGGCCGACACCGGAACCAAGATGATCCATTTGGGGAAGAACACGCGCAGCACGATCGTGGCCAAAGGCATCTCCGCCGGTCACGGCCAGAACACGTATCGCGGGCAGGTAAAGATTCTGAAAGGCGCCACTGGAGCGCGTAATTACACCCAGTGCGATTCGCTGCTGATCGGCGATAAGTGCGGCGCTCACACTTTCCCTTACATCGAAGTAAAGAACTCGACTGCTCGTATGGAGCACGAAGCCTCCACCTCGAAGGTTGGAGACGACCAGCTTTTTTATCTGCGGCAGCGCGGTCTTAAGGCGGAAGACGCCGTTTCCATGATCGTCAATGGATTTTGCAAGCGCGTTTTTCGCGAGCTGCCGATGGAATTTGCGGTGGAAGCGCAGAAGCTGCTGAGCGTCAGCCTGGAAGGAAGCGTCGGTTAGGAGAAAGTATGAGCCTGCTGGAGATTAAGAATCTTCGCGTAAGAGTTGATAACCACGAGATCCTCAAGGGCATCGACTTAAAGGTCAACGCCGGAGAGGTGCACTCCATTATGGGCCCCAACGGCTCGGGCAAGAGCACTCTGGCGCAGGTGCTGGCGCGCCGGGAGAATTACGAAGTGACCTCGGGCACGGTGACGTATGACGGCAAGGATCTCCTGGCGATGAAGCCTGAGGAAGCCGCCTGGGAAGGAATCTTCATGGCCTTCCAGTACCCGGTCGAGATTCCCGGAGTCGGTAATGCCTATTTCCTCCGCACCGCGCTCAATACCATACGAAAGCAGCGCGGGCTGGACGAGGTAGACGCGGTAGATTTTCTGCCCATGTTCCGGGAAAAGCTAAAGCTTCTTGAGATGGACGAAAAACTGATGAGCCGTTCTCTGAACGAGGGCTTTTCCGGAGGCGAGAAGAAGCGGAACGAGGTCCTGCAAATGGCGGTTCTGGATCCGAGGCTCGCAATCTTAGATGAGACGGATTCGGGTTTGGATATCGACGCATTGAGGATCGTCGCACAAGGTGTCAACGCGATGCGCAGCCCGGACCGCGCCATCATTTTGGTAACTCATTATCAACGGCTGCTGGACTATATCGTTCCCGATTTTGTCGATGTGCTGGTGGATGGGAGGATTGTCCGGTCCGGCGGCCCGGAACTGGCGCTCGAGCTCGAAGAGCATGGCTATGCTTCGATAGAAGCCGGCGCGCCCTCCTGAGGATAAAAATGGAGGTTTGTTGGAAATTTGTGGTATCCCACCCTACGCACGGAACAACATCGTGCGTAGGATGGGGCACCCTAGAGTCGTGCGTAACTGAGAGGGCAGCATGAGAGTGGCGACTCAGGTTTCAGAGAGCTACCTGGAGAGCTTTAACAAATTCGAGCGGCTTGCCGCGCGATCATCATCTGCCGTGGCTGCGAAAGCTGCGTGAGGATGCGTTTGCCAGATTCTTCGAGGTTGGGTTTCCCACCGCTCAGGACGAAGACTGGCGGTTCACCAATGTTTCGGCAATCGCCCGAACCCCATTTCGGCTGGCCCGGGACGGAAGCTTCGGAGTCTCACAGCAAGAGCTGGAGCCGTACCGGATCGCGGGCGTAGATTCTCAACTGGTATTTGTGAACGGCCGCTTTGCGCGCGATCTCTCCTGGCTGGGCAAGCAGCAGGATGGAGTCCAGGCCGGCAGCCTTGCCGAGGCGATCGCCGGTAATCCTGAAGCAGTCGAACCGCATCTCGGCCGTTATCTGGATATTCAGCGCGATGCGTTCTCCGCGCTGAACACTGCTTTCCTGGAAGACGGAGCGTATGTACGCATTCGTAAGGGTACGGTGGTGAAGGATCCCATTTGCCTGCTGTTTGTGTCGACCGGGAACGGCGCTCCGTCCATGAGCCATCCGCGCAACCTGATCGTGGCGGAGGAAGACAGCCAGGCCGAATTCGTCGAGGACTATGTATCGCTTGGAGGCGCACCTGCGTTCTCGAATACCGTCACCGAGTTGGTGGCCGGCGATCATACTGTGCTTTCGCATTCGATGATCGAGCGCGAGCATAAGGAGTCCTTCAACATCTCTACGTTGCGCATCCAGCAGTCCAGGAGCGCGAATGTCGCGTCGCATTCTCTACTGTTAGGCGGAGCGCTGGTGCGCAACAACGTTCATCCGGTGCTGGCGGGCGAGGGAGCAGAGTGCCTGATTAACGGTCTCTTTGTCGGAAGCGGCCAGCAGCACCTGGATAATTTCATGCTCGTGGAACATGCAAGCCCGCGCTGCGCCAGCCGCCAATTCTACAACGGGATCCTCGATGGGCATGCGCGCGGCGTTTTTCATGGCCGCATCATCGTGCAGAAGGATGCGCAGAAGACCGACGCTAAGCAGACCAATCGTAACCTGCTGCTCTCCGATGACGCGCAAATCGATACTAAGCCGCAGTTGGAAATCTATGCCGACGACGTGAAGTGCACTCATGGAGCTACCATCGGCCAGATCGAGGGAGATGCCCTGTTCTACCTGCGCTCCCGGGGAATCGATGAGTTGGCCGCACGCAAGCTTCTGATCTTCGCCTTTGCCAGCGAGTGCCTGGATCGCATGAAGCCTGGGCCGGTCCGCAGCCATGTAGAAAGGCTGATCAATAGTTATCTCTCAGAGATAGCCGGCACGGCGTTGGCGGCGGCCGATTCGCAGGCGCAGGATAGCGGAAGGAATTGGGAGGAGAACGGATGAATACCGCAACAGACGTGCATGGCTTGGCAGAAAGAACGGCAGAAGGCGCCAATTTCGATGTGCGGAAGATTCGGCGCGATTTCCCTATCCTCCGCCAAAAAGTTTATGGAAAGCCGCTGGTTTACCTGGACAACGCAGCAACTTCGCAAAAACCGCAAGTGGTTATAGATGCGCTTCGCCGCTACTACGAGCAGGAAAATGCGAACATTCACCGCGGCGTACATTTTCTTTCCGAACGTGCGACGGAAGAATACGAGCAAGCGCGGCGCACCGTGCAATCGTTCCTCAATGCAGCCGATGCGAGCGAGATAGTTTTTGTCCGCGGCACTACGGAAGGTATCAATCTGGTGGCGCAGACTTATGGCCGCACGCATGTTCATGCCGGCGATGAAGTTCTGATCACGGCCATGGAGCATCATTCCAACATCGTGCCGTGGCAGATACTTTGCGAAGAAAGAGGAGCGCGTCTACGCGTCGTCCCCATCAGCGACAGCGGTGAAGTCTTGCTTGAGGAGCTCAAGAAGCTATTGGGGCCGCGAACGAAAATCCTCAGCATAGCGCACGTCTCAAACGCGCTCGGCACCATCAATCCCATTCGAACGATGATTGAAATGGCGCATCGCGAGAACATCCCTGTACTGGTCGATGGCGCCCAGGCCGTACCTCATCTCAAAGTGGACGTTCAGGATCTGGATTGTGATTTCTATGTCTTCTCCGGCCATAAAGTCTATGGTCCCACTGGAATAGGCATTCTGTACGGCAAATCCGCTTTGCTTGACGCGATGCCGCCATACCAGGGAGGCGGCGATATGATCAGCTCGGTCACCTTCGAAAAGACGATCTATAACAAGCTGCCGTACAAATTCGAGGCCGGTACTCCGAATATCGCGGGATCCATCGGTTTGGGGGCCGCGATCTCATATGTGCAGAAACTTGGCCTCGACAACGTGGCCGGCTATGAGCACGAGCTGCTGGCGTATGCCACGGAAGCCATTTCGCAGGTTCCCGGCATTCGCCTGGTTGGCACTGCTCCGGAGAGAGCCGGCGTGCTTTCTTTCGTGCTCAAAAATATTCATCCGCACGATGTTGGAACCATCCTGGACCAGGAGGGGATTGCTATCCGCACCGGACACCACTGCGCCCAACCGGTGATGCAGCGCTTCGGTATTCCGGCTACGGCGCGCGCTTCCTTTGCGTTCTATAACACCAAAGAAGAGGCGGATGCGCTGATCCAGGGCATTCACAAAGTACAAGAGGTATTTGCCTGATGCCGGATCTGCAGGAACTTTACCAGGAACTCATTCTGGAGCACAGCAAAGCGCCGCGCAATTTTCGCGAGATGGAAGCTGCGAACCATAAGGCGGAGGGTTTCAATCCGCTTTGCGGCGATCACTTCACTGTGTATCTGAACGTGGAGGGCGATTCGATTCGCGACATCAGCTTTCAAGGCTCGGGCTGCGCCATCTCCAAGGCTTCGGCATCCATGATGACACAGAGCGTGAAAGGCAAGAGCATGATGGAAGCGGAAAAACTCTTTGAAGAGTTCCGCGGCCTGGTCTCTGGCCAGCCGCCGGCTCAAAGCGAATTAGGCAAGCTGGCGGTTTTTTCAGGCGTCTCCAAGTTTCCTGTCCGCATCAAGTGCGCCACTCTGGCGTGGCACGCATTGCATGCCGCGATGAAAAGGAAGCAGGAAACAATCTCGACGGAATAGTTGTTGGTATGAGAACCGCAGATCCAACAAGCTTCGCTTGTCGGGGACTTCAGGCTTCGTTCCGGTCCTAATGAACAGAACGTCTGTGAGGGCGTTGACCTCCGCGTATCCCACATCTCGCCAAAAGCGGGCGAGATATGGGGACCCTTTGATTAGTGGCAGGGAAGTTTGTCATGAGGCTATACTCACCGCTTTCACTTACCGTTGGGTGAACTCCTCGTTGCGGACCACGAATTCCGGATAAGCTCCTCCGCCGAGTTCACGCAAATCCATGCCCAATCGTTCGCCATAGCGATCGACACGCTGCGGATAGAACCGGTTGAGGACCCAATTCAGCCCGTACGCCATTGGCAGGACAAAACCGAGCAGGGTTGCAATTCCCACCAGTTGAGCAACTAGTTGCCCGGGGAGACGGACGAAGAAGCCGACTGCCAGAAGACCCCAAATCCCCGCGACAGCATGGACCGAAATCACTCCGCCGGGATCATCGACCGACAGCCGCAGCTCCAGATATTCGATCGATAGAGTCACGATCACGCCTGCGACCAGGCCGGCAAAGATGGCCGTCCCAGGACTGACGAAGGCGCAAAGTGCGCTGCTGGTCACCAGTCCTCCAACCCACCCGTTGGCGCATAACGAGGCATCAGGTTTAGTGAAGCGAATGCCGGTAGTGGCCATGGCGGCTAAGCAGGAGGCTGATGCCGACAGAAGCGTGTTGATTGCGATCAGCGGGACCAATGCGGCCGACGCGCCGGCGAACAGCAGAGCGGCCGCGGCATTGAGGGCCATCCAGCCAGGCAGCATGAGGGTGCAGCCAAAAAGGACATATACGATGTTGTAGCCCGGGATCGCCGCCGCCATACCGCTATCCGAATACTTCCCGAACCGGGGCCCCAGGATCCATGCGATAGCCAGCGCGGTGAGGCCGCCGACGACGTGAACCGTACTTGCCCCGGCGGCATCCAGGAAGCCGCCGCCAAGCCCATAGTTTTTTCCCAGTTGGCTCAACCATCCGCCGCCCCAAACCCAATGCGCAAATAAGGGATAGGTCCAACCTGCGAGAAGGGCGGTGGAAATCAGACTGGCGTTCATCCGCCAACGGTCCGCGCCTGCAGCCAATGGGATCAGTGCCGCTATGCCTACTGTAAAGATCTGCAGAAGCACTGCCACATTCGCAGGGGAGCCGTTGAATTTGAGCCCGTGCAGAAAAAATTGTTGCCCCGCTATCCAGTCCCAGGGCTTCCCTTTAAGTAGGAAAGCGTGTGCTGCTTGCTGCGGAAAGCCTTCCCAGGAGAAACCCCAAAGGACATAGACACAGGCGGCGAGAGCGATGGTAGCCAGCGAAGTCAGCATGAAATGGGCGGCGCTGCGCGTGCGGCCCAGGCCGGTGTTCATGAGGGCCAGTCCGGCGAGAGCCAACGGAACCAGGAACACCAGCAGCACAATCATCCCAAGCCGGCCTGGAAATTCCAGGAGCGCAGCGGAAGAGTTCACAGCGCCTCCTTGCGAAATGCCAGGATCAGTCCGAGCGTTTGCACGCCTATCCCCGCCAGAACAAAGATGCCTCGCGAGACAGGAGAGGAAAGAAGCACGACGGCGGAGACGACAACTATCCAGCCGGACAACAGCAGCATCATGCCCGCGAGCTTCATGTTCACTCTCCGCTACGTTTCGATTGAATGCCAGCATAAATGCAATGCGGCCGATTGTGTCCCTTTTTCGCTCGTCCGATAGAGATGCTTCCTAATAATTTCCTTATTTGCCGGCTGCTACCATCTATGCTTCACCAACGCTTTTCGATCTTTCGATCCAAGGAAAACGCGCATCATGAGAAACTTCTTGGACCAACTCGCCGCGAATCCGGCGGGCGCATTTCTTTTATTGATTTCGGCGGCATTTCTAGAAGCCTTTGGCGACTCCCTTTTTCAAACGGGGCTCTACCGCTCCACGGGCTGGGCGAGAGCAACTTCTTTCCTTCTGGGCGCCGCTCTTCTCGCACTCTACGGTTTTGCCGTCAACCTTCCTCATTGGAACTTCGGCAAGCTTCTGGGTGTATACGTTGTTGTTTTCTTTTTGCTGGCCCAGATTCTCGCGAAGGTTAGGTTCAACCAGGCGCCGACCACGCCGATTTATATTGGGGGGTCGCTTATCGTCGCAGGCGGTATCATCATCGCTTTCTCAAAATAGCCGAGTTCGCAGGAATCACGGCAGCCGGGAAAACGGTATAGTCTGTTTTTGGAGCTATGAATCGTATTTGCCGAGCCGCTTTCCTGGCCCTGTTTGCTGCGGGCCTTACATTTGCGCAGCAGTCCACTCCGCCGCCAACGTCCGCACCGCCCTCTGATCTGCCAGATACACCGGCGGCGCAGGTGGCCCCGAAAATCGAACCAACCGGTCCCACAGCCGTCTTTGACACCAGCATGGGCCGTATCACCTGTAAGCTTTTTCAGACGGAAGCACCGGTGGCCGTTGCCAACTTCATTGGACTGGCAGAGGGGACCAAGGATTGGACAGATCCTGTGACGAAGGAAAAGATGCACGGTAAATCGCTCTACGACGGCACTACCTTCCATCGCGTGATTCCTGAATTCATGATCCAGGGCGGCGATCCGACGGGTACAGGAACGGGGGATCCGGGATACTTATTTGCCGACGAATTCAATCCCAACCTGAATTTCGATGTTCCAGGTCGGCTTGCTATGGCGAATTCAGGCCCGAACACTAACGGATCCCAGTTCTTCATCACCGAGGCGCCGGCGGAGTCTCTGGACCAGCACTATACGATCTTCGGGCAATGCGACGACCCAGGTATTTCGGTGGTTAAGTCGATTGCGCGCGTCCAGCGCGACGCCAATGATAAGCCGCTTGAACCCGTCACCCTTAACAAGCTAACCATTGTTCGCGAGGGCCAACCGATGCCGCCTGCGCCCGCCGCGCCTCCAAGTCCACCAGCGCCGCCCGCCGCCACTCAGGCGGTCCCGCAGCAAAGCTAATTAAAATCTCAGGAGAGTAATGCATGTCCCTTACCCCCGGAACGTATGCCAAATTCAACACCAGCGAGGGCGTTATCGTTTGCCGCCTTTTTGAAAAGGAAGCACCCAAGACCGTGGCCAATTTTACCGATCTTGCAGAAGGCAAGCGCGAGTGGACCCATCCGGTGAGCCACGCCAAAAGCTCCTCAAAGCTCTACAATGGCACGGTTTTCCATCGGGTAATTCCAAATTTCATGATCCAGGGCGGCGATCCGGCGGGCACTGGAATGGGAGGTCCCGGCTATCGTTTCGAAGATGAGACCAAGGGCTCACCGCATAGCTTTAACTCTCCCGGCAAGCTGGCGATGGCCAATGCCGGACCAAACACCAACGGTTCCCAATTCTTTATCACTGTCGCTCCCACGCAATGGCTTACCGGCAAGCACACCATCTTTGGCGAAGTAGTTGAAGGCTACGATGTTGTTGAGAAGATCGCTGCGGCTTCGCGCAATAGCCAGGACAAACCGCACAAGGCGATCACGATCGACACCCTGGAGATCGAGCGCGTTTAAAGCATTTTAGGTTTTACTGTGAACTGGTTATGTCAGTTATGAGCGGCCGTTCTTCGATGGAACGGCCGCGTCGGAAGCGGTTTTCTCGTCTACACCGAAACCTAAAATGCTCTCAGGAGCGCACAACAAATTTTGTCATCACGACCGGAGCGCAGCGGAGTGGATGGATCTGCGGTTCCACATCTGGCGCAAACAGCGCGCCAGATATGGGGCACCCGGCACCCGGCGTGATTTTTCCTGACGCTGCCTTAAACTCCTATGACGGCGCAGAGTTCTTTGACCGCGGCGGCGCTTTTCTTCAACGCAGCGTCTTCCTCTTTGGTCAGCTTGATTTCGATAATCTGCTCCAGGCCTCGTTGACCCAGCTTGCAGGGAACGCCTACATATAGCCCATTGATGCCGTATTCGCCTTCGAGATAAGCCGCGCAAGGCAGGATCTTCTTTTTGTCCTTTAGAATCGCCTCTACCATCTCCGTGGCCGACGCGGAAGGAGCATAAAACGCGCTGCCGGTTTTGAGATGCTTCACGATTTCGGCTCCCCCATCGCGCGTCCGCTGCACCAGCCGCTCGATGGTTGCCGCATCCATCAGCTCCGTAATGGGAATGCCGGCAACCGTGGAATAACGCGCCAGCGGGACCATGCTGTCGCCGTGGCCTCCGAGCACAAAAGCGGTTACATTTTCCACGGAAACCTTCAACTCATGTGCAATAAATGTGCGGAAGCGCGCCGAATCGAGCACTCCAGCCATTCCAATCACGCGTTCGCGGTTAAACTTCGCCAGCTTGAATGCCGCCTGAGCCATGGCGTCGAGAGGATTGGAGACAATGATCAGGATCGAGTCCGGAGACTTCGCTATAACCTTGCTCACCACGTCCGACATGATCTTGTAGTTGGTCTGCAGCAGGTCGTCGCGGCTCATGCCCGGCTTGCGCGGAATACCGGCGGTGATGACCACGATATCGGAATTTGCCGTATCGGCATAATCGTTTGACCCGATCACATGTACATCGCGCTTTTCGACCGGCATTGCTTCCAGCAGATCCAGTCCCTTGCCTTGAGGCACGCCCTCTACCAGATCGACCAGCACGATATCGGCCAGTTCCTTGGCCGCGATCCAATGGGCCGTGGTAGCGCCCACGTTCCCCGCTCCTACAATGGTGACTTTGCTGCGCATGATTCTCCTTCAAGTTTCAAAAAAATGCAAAGACCGCGGCCCGGCTGCGCCATACTCGGCTACGCCATGGCTTCGATCATGTGTGTAGCGAATTGGCTGGTCTTGACCTTGGTGGCTCCTTGCATCTGCCGCTCAAAATCGTAAGTGACAAGTTTGTTCCGGATGGTCTTCTCCATCGAACTCTCGATCAGCTTGGCTGCCTCGCCCCATCCGAGGAACTCGAAGAGCATAACGCCGGAGAGGATGACCGACCCGGGATTGATCACGTCTTTGTCCGCATATTTCGGAGCGGTGCCGTGGGTGGCTTCAAAGACCGCGAAACCGTCCCCGATATTTGCCCCTGGAGCAATGCCTAGGCCGCCGACTTGCGCCGCGCAGGCATCGGAGATATAGTCGCCGTTCAAATTCGGTGTAGCCAGCACGCTGTATTCTTCCGGGCGGATAATTACCTGCTGGAAGATGGAATCGGCGATGCGGTCGTTGATGAGAAGCTTCTGTTTCCATTTGTTCTTGCCATGGGTCGCGCCAATCGAGTCGATGGTGCGCTTGACCTCCTGGTAGAGCTCTTTGCGGAAGTCTTCCGAGCCAAATTCCAAACCAGGCTCGATCAGCGCTGCATTGGCTTCGACGCTTAATCCCGGATTGGCTTCGAGGTTTCCAAGAATCCAGCTCTCTCTTTCAGTCACCGTCTGTTGACGGAACTCCTGAGTTGCGACTTCATATCCCCATTCGCGAAAGGCGCCTTCGGTGAACTTCTGGATATTGCCCTTGTGCACCAGGGTCACGGATTTACGGCCATTCTCCAGTGCATACTGAATGGCTTTGCGCACCAGACGCTTGGTTCCGGTGATTGAGATTGGCTTGATGCCTACTCCGGAATCCTGGCGAACTCTTTTTTTCGTGTTCTTCAGCATATCGTCGTTCAGGAAATCGATCAGCTTCCTGGCGTCGGGCGTGCCTTCCTTGAACTCGATACCTGCATAGACGTCTTCGGTGTTTTCACGAAAGATCACAATGTCCAGCTTCTCAGGATGCTTGACCGGACTGGGCACCCCTTGGTAGTACTTCACCGGCCGGACGCATGCGTAGAGATCGAGAATTTGCCGCAGGGCGACGTTGAGAGAGCGAATGCCGCCGCCGACCGGGGTGGTAAGCGGCCCCTTGATTGAAATGCGAAGGTCGCGCGCCGCGTTAACCGAATCTTCCGGAAGCCAGTTTTCGAACCTGCGGAAAGCCTTCTCACCGGCATAAATTTCAAACCACTTTACGGAACGCTCGCCGCCATATGCCTTTTCTACGGCCGCATCGAAAACGCGCTGCGATGCCCGCCAGATATCGCGGCCGGTGCCATCGCCTTCGATGTAAGGAACAATTGGGTGATTGGGGACGTGGTAGGCGCCGTCGGCATACGTAATCGCCTCACCGTCTTTCGGCAAGGGAAGACCGTTGTAGCTTTTCTGCATGGATGTGGATCGCTCCAAAAGAGGGAAAATGGCGGTTTCGAGGTCATCAAAAGGCTAACATCCTGGCGAATCGCGTGGCAATGGATGCTCAAAAACAGGATTTAGAACTGGTCTCATAAATAGATTTGAGGCTTCGGCCGAAAGCATGAGCCCCGCTTCGGTGGCGGGTCTCATCCGCAGCGCCGGCGAGGGCATTGGGTTTATGAGACCAGTTCGGGGTAATTCGCATCTCGCATACTGCGGGTAGTAGTCTGAATGCATGCGCAGAACACAGCCGCTCGCTCTTGTTGCCTTCCTCGTTGTGACATCTCTCGCCGTGGTGTTCGGGCCCGCATGCGGACAGGCTGCGGCGCAGCAGTATTCTGCGGATAAGCCTCTCGGCTCAAACGCGCAGTCTTTGCCGGCCTACCTCCAGCATGCCGGCATCAGCCAGAATTTGAACCAGCGCCTTCCGCTGGGTGACACATTCCGCGATACGAGCGGCGCTAACGTCACTCTTGGTTCCTATTTCAAAGACCGTCCAATCGTCCTGGCTTTGGTCTACTACAAGTGCCGCCTGCTCTGCCCGCAGGTGCTGCATGGAATGGCCAACTCCCTGCGCCAGGTTGGATTCACCGCGGGCAAGCAATATGACATCGTCGTCGCCAGCATCGATCCGACGGATACTCCGGCGGATGCGATGGCGGAGAAGCAACGCTTTCTCGGATGGCTCGGGGATCCGGGGGCGGCATCGAGCGCCCATTTCCTCACCGGCCCGCAGGCGTCGATTACCGATCTTGCTCACGCCACCGGTTTCCATTACGTACAGGTTCCAGGGCCTGATGGGAAGATGGACCAGTATGCGCACTCCAGCGTGATTATGATCGCTACGCCCGATGGCCGGATGTCGAAGTATCTCTCGGGCATCGACTACTTGCCGCGGGATGTGCGGCTTTCGCTGATTCAGGCCAGCAATCACCATATCGGCACTGCCACCGATCTGGTTCTGCTCTATTGCTGCAGCTATAGCCCAAGCACCGGCAGGTACACAGTTGCGGTGCTGCGCGTGATGGGCCTGGCTGCACTAGGCTCACTCATTATGCTGGGCCTCTTGTTCTATATGCTCAATCGCAAACCGAAAACTACGCCGCATCCGGCATGAAGCAGGGTGATTTCGAGACCGCTACGGAACTTAGACCCTACCTAATCGGCAACCATCAACTCGCCGGGAACGATGGGTCGGGTGCGCGGCAGCATTCCCATAGCGGCGCATATCCCCGTGAGCAAGAGGCTCATCACGAATGCGACAAGCTTGAGCTCGCCGGTCGCCGGCGTTTTGGGTACGGTCTTCCAAAGTATGAGCAGGATGGTCTGTGAAACGACCGCGGCCCAGACCGCTCCATAGAAGTAGCGCCGCTCGATTCCTTCACCTTGGGTCGATCGCCTGACTCTGGGCAGAAGACCCAGCAGGCCGAGCAGCAGCACGGCCCCGCAGAGCGGAAAGTACGCCTCCCGGTAAAGCTGCTTCATCAACCACTCGCCTTTTGCCACGGCAATGACCAGACCTGCCAGATTCAGGAGCGTATAGGTGATGACCGCGTTCCAGGCAAAGGTGTAGCAGATTTTTCGATAAAGGGGATTCGGCTTATCTTCGGTGAAACGCAGAATATAGGGGCGCGGCTCGACACCGGGAAGCTGCCCAAAGTATCCCGCCACTCCGGTTCCCGCCACGACCAGCAGCAACCATAAAACGTTGCCCCTATTGCCTCTGCCGGCGAACAGATCGAAGGTTAACGGTCCGGGCGCCAGAGAAAAGACCCAGATCCAAATCGGCCAATGCGCCAGACGGTATAACTTGGTATTGCGCTCGCGTATCTTGCGCAATTCGGCGTACTCAACCTTAATCGTGTAAGCCATCTTGATAACATTGTGCATCAAGGCCCCCATCGAGGGAACGGAACCAGGAGAAGAGATGTCATCGGACGTGAGCAACGCGAAGGATCCAGTGACGCGGCGTTCTTTTCTGGGCGCGGCCGCGGCAGCGATAAGCGCCGGCGCGATCGTCACGCCGCTGACATTGGCGCAAAGCGTAAATGAGGCGCAGCCGCAAGGACAGAACCCCGGAGCCGGGAAACCTGCTCCCGCCGGCTCCGGTTCCAGCAATCCTGCTTCAAGCAATCCTGGTTCGAGTAACCCTGGTTTGTATAACCCTGGCCCGATCAATCAGCCCTTGTCCGACGAGAACCCAACCTCAGAACTGCCCCCCCTAACCGATCGTGGCGACGTGCCGGCCTTCTGGTACTCGTTCGATCTTGCCCACAAGCGTCTTCGTAAGGGCGGCTGGTCCAGGCAGGTCACCGAACGGGATTTGCCGATCTCGAAAGATGTGGCAGGCGTAAACATGCGCCTGACAGCGGGAGGCTACCGGGAACTGCATTGGCATACGGCCAATGAATGGGCTTTTATGATTACCGGCAATGCCCGGGTAACTGTGCTGAATCCCGACGGAACTATTTTTATCGGCGATGTCGGCGAGGGTGACTTGTGGAACTTCCCGGCCGGCTTTCCTCACTCGATTCAGGGTCTGGGCCCTGACGGCTGCGAGTTTCTTCTCGTCTTCGACGAGGGCGGCTTCTCAGAATATGCGACATTCCTGATCTCGGAATGGCTGGCGCATACGCCGAAGGAGGTGCTCGCGAAAAATTTCCGTCTTCCTGACAGCGATCTGGCCAGGCTCCCGAAAGAGGAATTGTTTATCTTTCAAGGCACGGTTCCGGGACCGCTGGATGACGACAAGAAAGCCGTGGGTGGAGAGGCTGTTGCATCGAAAATCGACTATACCTTTCGCATGAAAGCGATGAAGCCGATGGTCGAAACCGCGGGGGGAGATGTGCGTGTGGTCGATTCGAGCATCTTTGGCGCGTCGAAAGAGATTGCCGCCGGGTTGGTTCGCGTAAAGCCGGGCGGCTTGCGCGAGCTGCATTGGCACCCCAACGCCTCAGAGTGGCAATACTATCTAGCAGGCAGCGGACGAATGACCATCTTTATTTCCGCCGCTACCGCGCGGACCATGAATTTCAAGGCCAATGATGTGGGGTTTGTTCCCACCTCGGCCGCTCACTACGTCGAGAACACCGGGACCGATGACCTGGTCTTTCTGGAGATATTCAAGAGCAGTTATTTTGCGGAATTTTCGCTCAATCAATGGCTGCGCCGCCTTCCGCTGCAGATGGTGGAGGAGCACCTGAACCTTGATGCTGCCGAAATCAAGCACATCCCAACTCGCAAGAACGGAGTCCTCGCCGGATAAATGAGGATGAAAATAATACCTACGCGTCCATTCTCCATGCCGGCTATATACCGGATACAGTGTGTCTGCGCCGTTCTCTTGTTTTCGTATTCTGCTTCGTACAGTTCAGGACAGGGAACCCCTGGCCCGGCTGCAACTGCTCAGCAGGCGCCGCAGCATGGACCTCATCACGCCCCTTGGAATAGTGAAGTGGCTTCCACCCGTGAGATTCACGCCGGCGGTGCTGAAATCCGCATCGATTTCGGTCCGGGATCGTTCGATTTAGCGTCTGACCAGGTTGTGCATTGGATCCAGAATGCCGCCACGGCGGTTAGCGACTATTACGGACGATTTCCCGTTGTCTCGGCGCGCATCCTCGTCTTGCCGGCTGAGGACAAGCGGGGCGTTCTCCGGGGAACGACTTGGGGCGATGTAGGCGGCTTCCCCGCGTTTACCAGAATGGTCATCGGGCAACATACGACCGAACAGGATTTGACGGACGATTGGACCATGACACATGAACTGGTGCATACCGCCTTCCCTAGCCTCTCCGACGAGCATCATTGGATGGAAGAAGGCCTGGCTACTTATGTTGAGCCGATCGCCCGTGTTCAGGCGGGATTTCTCACGCCGGAGAAGATATGGGGCGATATGGTAAGGGATATGCCCAAGGGCGAACCCGGCCCTTCGGACCAGGGCCTGGACCAGACGCATACCTGGGCTGCTACTTATTGGGGTGGAGCGCTGTTTTGCCTGGATGCGGACGTCATGATCCGCGAGCGCACCGGAAACCGCAAAGGATTGCAGGACGCGCTGCGGGCGGTGGTTGCGGCTGGAGGAACCATTGATAAAAACTGGGAGCTTACCCGGGCGCTCCAGATTGGCGATCAAGCGACAGGCACTTCCGTGCTGAGCGATCTTTATGCCAAAGCAAGCAAGAGCCCGGTGCGGGTGGATCTGGACCAATTGTGGCGCCGCCTTGGCATTCGTTCAGAACAAGGCGGGATTAGCTTCGACGGTCATGCTCCGCTGGCCGCGGTGCGGCTGAAGATTACATCACCTCGCCCATAGAGCATGAGACCAGTTCCAGATTGTCTGAGGGTCTATTCTATTGGCCGGGAGATCTTTATGCCTGTTATACGAACTTGCAAAAATTGCGGGCGCAAGAATCGCGTCTCGGCCGAGCACCTTGCGGACACGGGCCGCTGCGGCGAGTGTAAGAATCCGTTGCCGCCGGTTGACCAGCCGCTGGAAGTGGATGCCGAACTTTTTGACGAAATTGTCCAAGGCGCCCGGGTGCCGGTGCTGGTCGATTTTTGGGCGGCATGGTGCGGGCCCTGCCGGATGGCTGCGCCCGAGGTAGCGCGAACCGCCGTGGAAATGGCCGGACGGGCAATCGTGGTCAAAGTTGATACCGAGAAATATCAAGAACCCGCAGCTCGCTTCAATGTGCGGGGAATTCCCAATTTCGCCGTCTTCTCCGCAGGCAGACTTGTACAACAGCAGGCGGGAGTCACCGGCCATGAACAAATGGAAGGATGGCTGAAGGCCGCCGCAGCGGCATCCGCGGCTTAGGGCCTGTTAACAGTAATAGGACGACAGCGACGGGGCGGATTCCAGGAGCGAGAAGCGAAGCTCACCACTCTAGCGGAGAAAGAGCACGAAGGCGCCGGAAACGGCAGCAACGCCCACCGTAATCCACATCACGTAATCGCCGGGATGGCCGCTTTGCAATGCCCGCAACGGACTCAATGGACCCTCCATGAACGCTCCCAGGCGCAACGATCGCATGATCCGCGTGCGGAAGACGGAAGTCGACGCCAGAAGCAGCGCAAGAACAGCGGCCACGCTGCCCCGCACTGCGGAAGAAGCTAAGTCCAAATGAGCCACAGGCGCACTCCCGGGAACGCCCACGAATCCCGTATAGACGGTCCGTACGTATGCCTGCTGCGCGCAAAGACGGCTGGAAGCGAGCAGCATCCAGCCACGCAGATGGGGCGCCCAACCGGCAGCTATCGCACCTAAGATACAGATGGCTGCTGGGGTGAAGTGATACCACGGCGTAGTTTGATCTTTCTCATGTGTCTCGGGTAGCTCGCCAACCTGGGCTGCGCGATCGGTTACTCCCGCTTCGCCCCAGCCGAGAAAGACGTGCATTCCGACCCGGAGCATGGCGGCCCCGGTCAGGCCTCCTCCGATAATGAAAAGGTAAGACGGCCACTCGAGTCCCATCAGGCCGGCCGCACGAGAGGTAAGCGACTCGCCTAGCATAGTCGAGAAGGGCGGCGCTCCGGCAAGGCCCAAAGCTCCCAAGAACCAGAGGACGGCGGTAAAGTGCATTCCGCGGCCGCGGCCGAAGAGCGCAGGTTCGCTGATGGTGCGCAGACGATGAAGGAGAATGCCGGAGACGAAAAACAGACCGGATTTGACCAGCGCATGCGCGAGCAAGTACATCAGAAGGCCGGCGATGGCAAGCGGGCTCTGCAGCGCGAATGCGATCAACATCAGGCCAGTGTGACTGATGGTAGAAAATGCCAGTTGACGCTTG
>CAWDNI010000043.1:0-93707 GCA_963803615.1 uncultured Acidobacteriaceae bacterium | reverse complement strand
AAAGGCTCCCTCCTTATTAATGAAGCCCCATTTTCCATTTAGCGCTACGCCAGCGAGATTTTCGCTGAAGTTTCTTACACTATCGAATTTCGGATGAATGATCGCCTTTCCACTGGGGTCCAGAAATCCCCATTTCATTTGCCTAAATCCAAAACCATCCCCAAATAGATTGTGTTTATCGTATCGGCCTCGGTCATGCTGAATTTGGTAGAGACTTTGACACACTGGCGAGAGCGAGAAAGCGGCTCTCTGGCATGAGTATGAATGGATAATTGAGTAGGCGGCCTCGCAAAGAAAATTGCCGGCCTTATCGATCAAACCCCATCTGCCGCTTGATTCGACTGCCGCCAAGTACACTGGGTCTGATTTGCGTGTCAAGAGGCGAGTAGCATCTTTGCGAGCGCGAGCGATAAGGCTGGAACGAGTCTCGGAGAGGACAAGAGACGAACTGCCTGGATTCGGCAAATGCTGCAGTTCGGTTTTATCGGCCACGCTCCTTCGCCTCCTGAGCCAGAGCATCGTATTCTTTTCTTGCACGCGCAACCTGCTCGCCGACCGTTGCAGCAAGTTCGGCCAGCAAGTCGCGTCCCTGTTGCTGGGCTGTTTCAACGTCCTGCAGGAGTTTCATAATTTCGCTGGTGCGAAGCGTGGCCAGATCCTGCTCGATTGCCTCAATATGCTTCTTTGCGTGTGCGATTTGGCGGATTATACGGATGAGTTCAACGCCAACGCCTTCGCCGGGCACGACCTCAGCGGACTCGCGATAGCCATCGAGGATATTTTGTAGAGCTTCGGCATCACCTCGGCTATAGGCCTCGTTCGCTTCAGACATGAACCGCGTCCGGCGCTGCTCGTCTGCATCATCTTTGGCAAAATCGGATGAATGCGCCTGCAGCCTCGCGGAAAAGGCTTCTCAGGTCTGCCGATGGTTTGAAGCCTGGCGCCTTGGACGCTTCCCGATGAGTAGCCTCGTGGGTATCGTCCGCACGCTTGCGGGCTCGTTCGGCGCGGTGGCGAGCACTGGAGGAACGCTCCAGTGAAGCATTAAGCTCGGCAATGCGGGCATCCCAGTCGTCCAACTCTCATAAAGAGCGCCTACCTGCCTCAGATAGCGACCCTCAAAGCTTTTTATCTCGGCCTGGAGGTCGGCGATCTCCAGCTCGCGCTCGGCCAGGGTGGCGCGGACGACTGCGAGTTCATCTCGTTTGCGCCGCAACCCCTCCTCTTCTGGCGTTCTTTGCCGAACGATTTCCATTTTTCATCTGCTTCTATCTCCGTGGGTCGGATAGATGAATGCCTCGCGATTTTGACTAGGCGCCACAATGAAATCCCTCCCCAGCGGATATGCGCAAAACTCAATGAGCATTGAACCTAGCAAATGGCCCTGGCTGGGATTGAGATAAGCGGAAGATGTATAGATATATTCCCCCAAAGCGATGTTGTGCATGCACAACATCAGGTCTCGATTCTATGTTGACCCTTGAGAGGTGGCAAATGACATTTGCGTGCGCCTGGGGCGTCGGTTACAAAAGCTGAGACGTGATCGCGGATAGAGCCGAGCTTATCTAGCTGAAATCTCCGGTATTGGCCGGGTCCACATTTCAGAATTGGAGAATGGGCGTCGGGAGGCCGGTCTGCGTATTCTCGAAATATTGGCCGGCAGCTTTGAAACGGACTTATCGGACCTGCTGCGAGATCTGTAGCGGTTGCACAGGGCCGATGAGGCTTTCCGGCCTCCTTCACATTCATCCCTTAATCCACAAAATGCGCCGCATCGTATTTACGGCAACAAAATTACATCCTAGATTCTGCAATGGGGAGCTGTGAAGATCGAGGGCGCTCTCTGGCCAGGTCCCTCGACGAATACAACTAATGGGGTATGCCGAAACCTCGGCGTGTTATTTGGGAGATTTGCAGGATTTCGTATGATGGTGGTTTGGAAGGAGCACGACGTAACGCCAGAGGCGTCGGCCGGGTTTTGGCCAATGGCACGGTGAGCAGGTTTCTCGCTTAGCAGGATCCTCACTGCTGGTCGTGTCGCCGATCTCAGGATTGGGAAGCGTTCAAGAACTGGAGAATCAAAAAGGACCGTTATGCTCTTTCGCGTCGCTGTTGGTTGAGGGAATCCATGGAACAGCTTTTCAGATACAAATCGCACGGCCACAGTAAGTCCGAGTTTCTGCTGCCATGGATCCCGACAACACTGCAAACTCTCCAACGAGAGAGCGTTTTATTCGCGCTGCACAAACTCAATGGGTCAGCAGGCTCATCGATACCTCCCGCCGCAACAATCTCCTCTATTATCGGACCCTACAAACTGGAACTCTCGAACTGACGCTTTCTGAAGGCGTGAGGGAAAGTATGCTTTCCGGCGAGGCGATTCTGTTATCAGATCTCGCCCCAGAAACACGGAACATACGCTCTTCATCTGTAACAGCGATTATGCGAAAGGCTCTTGAAAACAACGAAGAGCGGGGCCTGAAGACTCTTTACTTAGCTCTCGGGAAATTAACATGGACTAGTGACGACGGCGGTAGACCTCCAGAGGCACCTATCCTTCTTGTTCCCATCGAATTCAAAGGCAACGGCCAGGATGCGAAAACTCTAAGCGTGCAACTTGCCGGGCGCGCCGAAGTAAATCCGGTCCTACTGTTTGTACTTAAGAAGCAGTTTGACATCGAAATTCCAATGCATGGCGTCAGGCCGCATACGGCTTTAGACGGGGCTGAATCCATATCTGACGATTCGACGTTCACTGCGGAAGACTACAAAAGCCTCACCGCGATCTTTGAGTCCCGTTGCTCAAGCCTGGACGGGTTCGGATTAACGGATTTCGCGGTTGTGGGCAACTTCTCTTTTCAAAAGCTGGCTATGGTTCAGGATCTCCAGACTAGGTTCGACGATTTGCTGAAGAACGACGTTATCGCCGCGATTGCCGGTGATCCACAGGCCCGTAAATCGCTTGGCGGCGGTCACATCAGCATCGATCCACGCTCCCTGGACGAAATGCCGCCCGCCGAGGAGTTTGAGGTTCTGGAAGCCGATTCCAGTCAGCAGGCTGCCATTGCGGGGATCAGTCGTGGACAGAGTGCGGTGATCCATGGACCTCCCGGAACCGGCAAGAGCCAGACGATCACGAACCTCATAGCCACACTCACGGCCCAAGGCAAAAAAGTCCTCTTTGTCGCTGAGAAGCGCGCGGCCCTCGAAGTGGTCGCGGAACGGCTCAAACGTGCTGGACTGGGGCATCTTGCAATCGATCTGCACGGAGCGGAACTCAGCGGAAAACGGGTGATGGTGCGAGTGGCGGAAACACTCGCGCTGATTCGCGAGGCGCAGCACCGCAATAATGATAACCTTCTGGCTCGCTTTGCCGAAAGGCGGGGAAAGCTCAACGCGCACGATCAGCGAATGCATGCCGTCCATGAGCCAACCATGCTGTCTGTGTTCGAGATGCAGGCAGTACTCCTGCGCCTTAAACAGGGGGCGACCACAACCTTGCGCTGGCGCGGGGCCTCTCTGTCCAAGCTTACGCAAGCGGCCTGTGAGGAGCTAGATTGTCTACTTAGGGACGCAGCCGGGTTTGAGTCTTTGTTCTTGCGAACAGATGGTTCCCCCTGGCTTGGAATGTCCTTTAAAGATGGGGACTCTACCCAAGCCGCAGTCGATCTCGTGAACCGGATTGACGATCAGCTATGGACAGAGTTCGACAGGGTTCTCGCACCCTTGCTCTCCGAGGCGGCTCTTCAGACGCCGTTCACATGGACCGAGGTTCGCAACATTGAACAAGTTTTGTCCAATGCTCACTCTTTCCTCAAAGATTACACGCCGGAGGCCTTTCGGCCGGAAGTTGAGCAGATTATCGCGGGGCTGGCGAAAAGCAAATCGAGAGGTTTAAAAGCCTTTTGGCTCAAATTGACAAGCGCCTCTTTCCGTTCCGTGGTTCGCGAAGCAAATGCTCTTCGCAGCGGACGAAGGGCTTCTGCGGTAATTCTCTATCGAGATTTGAAGGCGATGCAGCGTGTACGATCTGAATGGGAACCTCTCGGACAGCCAAGCTCTACACCTCGGCAAGTGGCTTCCCTGTTTCACTTCAAAAAAGTCTTCCTTGAATTGTCGGTTGAACTATCCAAATTAGCTGCTATCCGCAGTATCAGTGGGTGGGACGAAGGCACAATGGAAGCGAGCAAGAAAGCTGTCACTGCTCTCGCACAAGATTCGACAACACCATACCGACTGCTCGCTCTCGATGGTGTTGAGAATAAACTCATCGCAATCGGTGCGGAACGACTCCTTGAGGAACTACGCTCGAAGAGAACTCCTGCGAAGTTATGGCCAGCGGTCTTTCGCCATGTTCTCTTATCTTCGACGCTGGATGCTGCCGCCGCAAAGGATCCTGAGATCCGTGGGTTTGTGGGTTTAACACACTCAGAGCGCGTCAGAGAATTTTGCGAACTTGATAAGTTACGCCTGGAACATGCTAAGGAGCGGGTACGACATGCTCACGCGCGCAAGGCGATTGAAGCAATGGATGCCCATCCGGAACAAGACGCTTTGATTCGCCAGGAGGCAGCGAAAGGGCGCTGCCATCGCTCAATTCGCCGAATGTTCAAAGAAGCCGGAGACACTCTGACTGCGGTTTGTCCCTGCTGGATGGCCAGCCCACTTTCAGTAGCGCAACTTATCGATGGTGCGTCAGGATACTTCGATTACGTAATCTTCGATGAAGCATCGCAGATCCTACCTGAGGATGCAATTCCGGCGATCAGAAGAGCAAAATATGTCATCGTAGCGGGGGATAACCAGCAGCTCCCTCCGACAGCTTTCTTTGCCTCAGGTGATGATGACGACGCACTCGACGAGGAGGAGAGTGAGGCGAACGGATACGAAAGCCTCCTCGATAGTTTTTGTCCATTGCTGTTCTCCTGAATTTTGGGGGTGCCCCACTGCCCAGCTTGGTGAAGCGGCCCTCTGTAATAGTTGGTAATCCTGCTGATCCATTCGCGCGGCCGCTGGGAATAATTCACATCCGATTGCTGGCGGTGATCCAGGCAGCGGCGGAACTCTTCACGGGTTAGGCCTGGATTTGCCCTCAAAAAGCTCTTGAGCTGCCTTCCTTCCGCGCCATCCCACGGCATCGAGATCTCATTGTGCCGGTGCCAGTATGCTGCGATCTCATCCTGAAATTGCCTGTAACGAGGATCTTTTGAGCCGCCCGCTAATTTCTCTCTCGGCTGCCGTGGTGTGAGCGGAATTTCTTCTAGAAAAGATTCCAAAGAGAAGCTGCCTCCAATTTGCTCCGAAGATATCGGGCGTGCCGCATCTTGCGGGATAGTTACTGACCCCTTGATCGGAATGAGTATCTCAGCCGGTCCGGATGGGATAAAGCTCTTCTGGTCGGTCGCGCCAGGAGAGAGAGAAATGTTTTCTATTTCTTCCTCTGCGGCAGAGGATGATTCCTGTTGGTTTATTTGATGTTTCTTGACGGTTCTTCCTATTAGGGGGTCCGGGGGGTTGCATGAAATGTCAGGTGACTCTGCATGAAAGGTCCGGTGACCCTTCCCAAAATGTCTGGTGACTTTGCGCGAGATGCCGGGTGACATTCTGTCTGCCGACCTTTCCCTGAGCGTTCCAGCGCCTGATAGCTTGGTTAGATTGATGAGGTAACTGTTGCCCTTGTGCTCGATGGATTTACGGCGGATAGTCACCCACCCGGCTTTTTCTAGACAGCTAAGGGTGCGCGTCACGGTTCGCTCAGTCGCGCGAGTCTTCACCGCAAGCGTCCTGATTGAGGGCCACGCCAGACCTTCATCGTTAGCATTGTCAGCAATTGCGAGAAGAAGTAACAGTTGAGAACGTTCTGTGGGGCCGCACTCCCATACGGCTGTCATTACTCTTACACTCATTCACGCCCCTCCCCCAAAAAGGTGGTACAGGGCGGTTGGGGCCGCCCTGCACCCGGCGCCGGGAGCTACCCGGCGCCTGACTTTGTTGCTCAAAAGTGAAAAGGCCCGCCCCTAGGACGCCATCGCCATCTATAACCCCAGATGGGATGTGCATCCTCGGTGCGGGCCAATCATCATTTACCCGTTTACCGGGAACTCAGATTTATTGCCCTTGCTGTCCACCAAATTCTACCAGAGGGCGCCCTAAGTGCAAACGCCTTTATCGCACAGCTAACCTCTATGCCGACTCAAGAAAATTAACACGTCACCATGTCTGTCTCATCTTTGAGACGGATTGCGCGGGTTCGCGTGTATCCGATCAGCAGGTCATCGCAACTGGCGGACTTCGGCTATATAAGTCGACCTGCCTTTGTGGAGCTGGTCCTCTTCGCGTTCTTTGACCGTGGTGGGTGCTGGAGTTTCCCGCACAACCGCGCATCAGGGTTGGAGAGCAGTCACAGCCAATCTCGTTCTCGGGTAAAAGCGCGACCGCCTTTGCCCGCGACCGGCGGCCCGGGAGCAAATCGTTAGAAATTAGCGCAGGTTTAGGACCTTCCTTACGTGTGCAACTGAGAGTTACGGAATAGCCCAGCAACGGCTATGCAAATCTAGCTTAGCTTCGCTAGCTCGAAATATGAATAACTTAGCAGTCCAGAATCTGGACTTATAAGGATGTGTAAAAAAGAGGCGTTGACACGGAACGCGGAAAACCTTTATGGATGGACTTGCGCGAGCAGCCTCTGTGCGGCACGCAGCAGCGTCTGCGGATTGTCGTGCAAAGCGGGGTGTAATTGTGAAAATAGAAGAGCTGAATTATGAAATCGCCAACAACTCGTGGCTGCAGGAACTGCGGCTAGACCTCCGAACTGAACTATTCCCGGCGACGGCATCCGGAGAAGTGCGCCCTTTGCCTGCGGATCAGCAACGCCTGAGGTTACCGCAGCGATGCCGCCACCACCATCGCCAGCGAGAAAGTTAGCCAACCCAATGGCGATATGGGCCCCGGCCTGCATCAACACGGCGAGGTTCCGACTAGAGCCAGATGAAAACGGTTATTTCGAAGGTAAGGACATAAAATGGCAGGCGCACATCTTGTCCAAATGAATGAAAAAGTAAATAAGCTCGGCTTGATGCGGTACGACGCAATGATTGCGGCAATTGAAGAGTGCTACAGCGTCGATGAGGTGAAGGAGATCAGGGACCGTGCGCGAGCCTTAGAGGTGTATGCGGCTCAGGCGCTCAACCTGGGGGCGGAGCGTCATGCAGCACAAATCCGCATTCGGGCGGAACGTCGGACGGGAGAAATACTGAAGGAGATGAAGGAATCAGGGGAGAGAAAAACGGCGGCAGCCGGGCGTCCAAAAGCATCGGAGGCTCCGACGCTTCTGCAGCCTAGCCTCGCCGACCTAGGCATCAGCAGGGATCAATCATCGCAATGGCAGCGGCTGGCGGAAATTCCGAAGGAGAAGTTTGAGGAAGCGCTGCAGATTCCAGGGGTGGACATTGCAGAGAAGAAGCGTTTCTATGTGCCCACCACGGAAGGAGTTCTCCAGGCCGCCGGCGCGGTCAAGCGTCCGCCCATCCCCCCAATCGACCGTGCAGCGCTCATGGTCTACGGTAGAATCCACGGCTTCGAAGAGGTGTTGAACCAGCCAGGGTCGAACTTTTATGCAAAGCTCCATGATTTTCAACAGGAGGAGTTAAAAGGTCTAATCCCGAAAGTTATCGTTTGGCTGCAGGAAATGATTGCGTGAGTGGGAAATATGGATGAGCGGTCTTCATATTTGCAGGTGAGTAAAGCAACCGGACCGCTCCGGTCGGTAACCGGGACTTCAAATCGGATACACGAGGCAGAACATGAACAGAAAAACAGAAAGCATCGCAGTGCGACGGCTCTTGTATTGCTACAAGGATGCTGCCGCCTGCCTGAGCCTCAGCGTCCGCTCCATTGGTTATCTAGTCGCTAGGGGTGATCTGAAAGTGCGGAGCGTAGGAAAGAAGAAGCTCATCCCAGCGGTGGAGCTGGAGCGATTTGCAGAGCAGGACCATGCCGCGCCAACAACAGACCGGCGGCACGAGGCGTCCAGAATCCGGACTCGTGAGAATTAGGGGAAGAAATATGGCAAAAGCGAGTGATCCGACAGCGGCCCTCGAACCGTTCGTGTCGGCAGAGAAGCCACAAAATTTTTATCGATTGACCGCCGGCTTCTGCTGGAGATGACGCGGCGGGGGATCGTGAAGGGATATGCCCTCGGCACCGGCAGAACAAGAAAACTGTGGGTTTACCGGCTTTCAGACCTAGCCAACTCTGTAGTCGTTGGGCGTAGCATAGACCAAGGCAGTCCGCGCTGAGCACCGAGGAATGTGCATGTCATATCAGCGAGGATCATTGAAGAAAGTGCCGCGCAAGAAGGGAGACACCTGGATGTTCCGGTACAGGGTCAGCACGGCGGACGGCAGAAGGGTCGAGAACACGCTGCCCGTCGGCCTCGTTCGGAATTTTCCGAGCGAGAAGGCTGCATGGTGCGAGGTGGACCGCCTTGGTTTACCCGTCCGCATCAACGGCGTCGGCCCCGGCCGCGTCCGGTTCAACCAGCTTGCCGAGCATTACCTGAGGGCCGATTTCGGAGCGGACACTGTCCGGCCAAAATCGGAAAACTCAATTCCAATCGTGGAGCACTACGTAAGAGATTATCTCGTTGCCCGCTGGGGCAATGAAATTGCGGAGGATATCCGTGCGCTGGATATTCAGCGCTGGGTGAAATCGCTGCACACCAACAAGGGACTTGCATGGACGACGATCTCCAAGGTGCGGGGTCTTATGCAACGCATCTACAAGGTCGGCACCCTACATGAGCTGGTTTCAAAAAATCCGGTCCAGCATGTCGAGACTCGCTGAAAGTCCACTTACCGGGCTATCGTCATCACCCCGGCGCAGATGCTCGCCATTCTGGGGAAGCTTATCAATCCTCTACACTACGCACTGACGCTCACCTGCGCTGCGACGGCACTCAGGGCGTCCGAACTCCTGGCGCTGCGCTGGGATGACGTGTTGTGGAACGAGGGAAGAATCCGTGTCTCCAAGCGGAGGGCCAAAGGCGCGGACGGCGAGACGAAGACGGAGGCGTCGGACGGCTATGTTCCGATGCACCCACTGCTCTTTCAGCACCTGCAAGACTGGCACCGGCATTCGCCTTATGCGAAAGGAAGGGATTTTGTTTTCCCGTCCCTGACCGCTGAAGGCAAAGTGCCGCTCAATGCCTGTTCCTTCGTGAAGGATCACCTGCGCATCGCCGCTAAGGCGTCGGGCGTCCAGATCGCAGACGGGCAACGGTTCGGGCTGCACAACCTGCGTCACAGCCTTAGTAATTGGCTGGTGAACAAGGGTAAGGTGGAACCCAAGACCGTGCAGGGCCTCCTGCGTCACTCAAAGATACAGACCACACTGGATCTGTACACGCAGGAGGACAGCGATGAAACACGAGCTGCGCAGGGATCATTCCTGATCGCGATGGGAATACGCTCGGGAATGCTGCAATAGAATGTGGGCTGAATTGTGGGCTGGACTTTCAGGTTCCATCACTCCTAAGCCCTTTAGAATGATGGCGGGGACGACGGGGCTCGAACCCGCGACCTCTGCCGTGACAGGGCAGCATTCTAACCAACTGAACTACGTCCCCACTTTTATTCTGGAACAACTCTTCACTAAAATCAGCGAGCCAAGGGATTCCAGGAATTCCTTCTTTTGGGTATTTCTACCGATCTGAGAGCAGTGTATCAGAACGTCGCGGGATGGCGGGTGTTTCCAAAAGGCTGGACCTCAAAGTTGACCGCGAGGCGCATGTGAAAAGATCGCCAACTCTTTTCGTCTGTCGCCGGACGCGCGTTGAGCCATCGCGCCAAGTGCGGGAATTCAGTTTCAGCAGTCTCCTATGCCGATTTCCGCACAGCAATCTCATCAATTGCAATCAAGTTGGCGCCCCGCGCCGATGGTTTTGCAGAATTTTCCGCCCTTTTGCCTCGTCCAGCGCGCATGCGGCATCCTGCATCAGCCGAGCGCGGCAGCCACTTTCCAGCACCCGCCGCGCTGTCACGGAAACGCAGATTTCCGTGACCACGCCGTACAGCACTATCTCGAACCAGTGAAGGCTCCCAGCACACCGCCTCCGTATTGGGTTGGTGAAGACATCCAGTTCCTGCTTCTCCGGCACAAGCTATGTCGCACGCTCATTCCGGATCCGTATCCTCGTCGATCCCGAACTGGCGCAGTTTCTCATAAAGAAATCTGCGATGGATCTGCAAATGGCGCGCGGCATCCGCTTTGTTCCCCGAGATCTCCGCCAAAGCCGCTTGGATCAGACCTTAGGCGGCCCGGTTGATTCGCGCAGAACGAAATGAGTCTTGTACTCGTACTCTCCTTTGTGTTCCGCCTCCTGAATCTCTTCCAAAAGAGCACGAAAGGCCAGGTTGGCCAGTTCGCTTGGTGAGAAGCGGATGGTGCTCAAAGATGGCTGCATGAAGTTGCAGAGAGGCAGATCGTCAAAGCCGATGAGCGAGATATCCTTTCCCGGCTTCAGTCCACGGACGCTCAGAGTCTTCAGGGCTCCTATGGCGGCAATGTCGTTACAGCACAGAACCGCTGTGGGTGGCTTTGGCAGGTTCAGGAGATTTGCCATACCGTGCGCGCCGCCTTCTAGAGTGTGATCGCATTCCGCCATGAGTTCCTTGTCGAAGGGAATGCCGGCCAGCTTCATTGCCCTGCGGAGAGCATCATAGCGGGTACGCATACTACTCCACGTCAATTGGCCGCTGAGATATCCAATACGGCGGTGGCCAAAATCGGCCAAATGTTTTGCCGCGTCGCGCATGCCGGTGAGATAGTTAATGCGAATATTGCGCACACCTTTCAGGGAACGGTCCGCGCCGGCAAAAACCATGGGAACAGCATAGTCGTTAGTCTTACTATCCAATTGCTGTTCCATACCGAAGGTAAGAACCGCAATGCCTTCCACCTGGCGTTCTTTCATCCGATTGGCGCATACCATGACATGATTGGGCACGGTCTCGGTGTCGGCAAAGCTAATCAGGACTTCAAAACCGTGCGCGACTGCGGCCCGCTCGAAGTACAGGATGATTTCAGCGAAGAATGGATTGCCTCCGCTTAATTCGGAAACAATGAGACCTACTGTGTGGCTGCGGCCTCGCGCCAGAGCCTGAGCCTGATAATTAGGCCTATAGCCGACTTCCTCGATGACTGCGTGGACGCGCCGGGCAAGTTTTGGATCAACCGTTTCGACCTTATTGATCACTCGCGACACGGTCGAATGGGATACTCGCGCCCGGCGAGCAATTTCTCGAATGTTCAAATAGTATCCTCGTGACAAATCGTCGGGCGGCAGCTTACGTCGCTTCTTTGCGGGACTTTCATTCCATTCATAAAAGGGAAATCGCGATAGAAGTATAACGCATGCGATCATCCACAGAACCAAGCAGCATCCCTGGACCTTGTGCCATCCCGGCCACGCTACCGTGTAGCAGAGTGTTTGACGTCCTTTTCCGGCAAGGCATACTGTACTCCCTCCCCCAGGAGCGTGGTGCATGAGCTCTTTCAGGGCCCTCAGGACTACAAAATCCAAAATCCTCAGCACAATCAAAGCGAATAGGTCATTCAAGAGCAGCGGCTCAATTAAAATCTAACCGGTGAAAGTCTTTCTAACCGGCGCCACGGGATTCATCGGCAGTCACGTGGCCCACGAGCTCGTCAGCCGTGGCGCCGGGGTGCGTATTCTGGTGCGTCCGGCGAGTCCGATTGAGAATCTCGGCGGCCTCTCCGTCGAAACGCTCCAGGGGGATCTGCTCCGGCCGGAGTCCTTGCGCCGCGGCATCGCAGGCTGCGACGCCGTGATGCACGTCGCGGCGGATTACCGTCTGTGGGTGACCGATCCTCAGCAAATGTATGCGGTTAACGTGGACGGAACCAGGGAGCTGCTGCGCATCGCGAGGGAGGAAAACGTCCCCCGCGTGGTCTACACCTCCAGCGTCGCCACCATGGGATTTCTTTCCGACGGATCGATTGTCGATGAGAACACACCCGTTTCGCTCGCCAACATGATAGGCCACTACAAACGGTCTAAGTACTTAGCCGAGCAAGAGGCGGTTGCGGCCGCTCGCGCCGGGCAGGATGTGATCATTCTCAATCCCACCACTCCGGTCGGATCGAATGACATCAAGCCGACTCCCACCGGGCGAATCATCGTCGATTTCCTCAATCGCAAGTTTCCCGCTTATGTCGATACAGGACTCAATCTGGTTGACGTGAACCAGGTCGCCAAGACGCACGTCGATGCGCTCACTACCGGCCGACCCGGTGAGCGTTACATTTTAGGCGGGGAAAACCTCACGTTGAAGCAAATCCTGGATAAGCTGGCGGCCATCACCGGCTTGCCGTCTCCGACCGTTCGGGTTCCGCACGCGCTGGCCATGCTTTTCGCCTGTTTTGACCAGACGATTACCGGAAAGCTGCGCGGGCGTGAGCCGCGGGCCACTGTCGAAGCAGTGCGCATGGGCAAGAAGAAAATGTTTGCCTCCTCAGCGAAAGCGGAGCGGGAGCTGGGTTTCAATGTTGTTCCGGTGGATGGCGCATTGCGCGCGGCCATTGATTGGTTTCGGGGGCATGGGTATGCCCCCGGCGCATGAAGCGCCTGGGCATCGTTGCGGCGTTTCCTGGCGAGATCAAGCCCTTGGTTCGCGGATGGAAGCTCCTGCCGCTCCGCTCCGGCCACAGAGGAGATGCCGTATGGCAGGGAAGTATCGGCCAAGCGGAGTGCCTCGCGGTAACGGCCGGCATGGGGCAGGATGCGGCAGCCCGCGCCTGCGCGATGGCAGAAGAGAATGGGCACATCGACGCACTGTTTTCGCTTGGTTGGGCCGGCGCGCTCTCCTGTGGGGTCTTTGCCGCTAGAGCATACCAGCTTGCGCAGGTGGTAGATGCCCGAACCGGAGAATGCTTTGCTACCAGTTTTCCCGCTGGGGCACTTCCATCGGGAGCGCCTCTCAAGCTGGTGACTATCGATCATGTTGCGCAGGCGCAGGAGAAACGGAGCTTAGCGGAAACGTATCAAGCCGTCCTGGTCGATATGGAGGGGGCCGCCGTAGCCCGGCAAGCCCAAGCCAGAGGCATCGCATTCTACTGTTTCAAGGCGGTTACCGATGCGTACGGCGAGGTACTGCCCAGCTTCGGCGCGTTTACAGATACGCACGGCAAACTCCGGATGGCGCCCCTCATAGCGCATATCGCAGCGCGGCCAAAATACTGGCGCCCGATGGCGCGCATGGGCAGCAATAGCAGGACCGGCGCGGAGGCGATTGCACGTGCAGTGAAAGAGTTTGTATCCGGCAGCGGATAGGCTTTACTCCACTCCGTTTCTCCACCTCGACAAATTCGCATCCCGGAGGCCGCGGTTTCCCCCGGTTGACAGAAGCAGTATGCATCACGTACATCTATATTTCGGAAACGATTCCAACATGAGCGTTGTCCGCCACCCTGTATAGAAAAGAGCACAATGCCAATAACCACTACTCCTTTGAAGGCTGACCCACGTTTCTACGGCATGACTGCGCTGGTTACCGGCGCGAGCAGCGGCATCGGCGCAGCCAGCGCGCTGGCACTCGCACGGGAGGGCGCTTATGTGATTGCGCATTTCAACTCTCGGCGGGCTGAAGCCGAGGCCATACTGAGTGAGATTCACGCACACGGCGCGGGCGGAGAAATAGTACAGGCCGATCTTAGTACGCGCGAAGGATCGCGTGGTCTAGCGGCATTTGCCGGAAGCCGCCCAATCGACATCCTGGTGAACAATGCGGGCTCTCTGGTGGCCCGCACGCGGGTCCTCGATTTTACCGAGGATCTCTGGGAGCAGGTGATGATGCTCAACCTTACGAGTGCGTTCTTTCTTGCCCAGGCGGTTCTCCGCGGCATGGCCGAACGAAAGCGAGGATATATCGTGAATATTTCGTCGGTGGCTGCCCGGTTTGGCGGCGGCCTCGGGGCGCTGGCATATTCATCCGCGAAAGCTGCCGTATCGGCAATGACAAAAGCTCTTGCGAAAGAGTTCGCGCCTCAGGGCATTCGCGTCAACTGCGTCTCCCCCGGCACGATTGACACTGAATATCACAAGACGTTTTCTACGGCTGAGGCTCTGGATAACGTGCGTGCTGCCACGCCCGCCGGAAGGCTAGGCACTGCCGAAGAAATAGCCGATGCGGTGGTGTTTCTGTGCAGCGGCCAGGCCAGCTTTATTCACGGACAGGTGATCGAGATCAACGGCGGCTTTCTGATGGCTTAGGATTCGCTGATATTCTGGGCGTCCCATATCTGGCGCTTTTGCGCCAGATATGCTTTTCTATTCCATCTCGTCAGGGCTAAGCCCGCTATGAAGAACTAACTGAACGATCTTGCTAGAAATATAGCTTGCCTGCCAACTCGATCTCGCGGGAAGAATTCAGAGTTGAGGTAACCACGCCCGCGGAACTGGAGTCGATATTTGTTCCGGGAGCTGCGAAGGTCGTGTGATTGAATACGTTGAAAAAATTTCCGCGAAACTCGAGAGATTTTGTTTCGTTGAAGCGGAATGACTTGATCAGCGATACGTCGAACTGCACCAGGCGATCGGCCCTTAGCGTATTGATGCCGCCGTTTCCGTAGGTGTAGGGTGCGGGAACAGCAAAGGCATTGGTTCCCGTACCGCAAGAGGGATTGGCGGAGTCATAAAACCAGCAGTTCGGCTTCCGCACCATCACCGGAGCGCCAATCACGTTTGGCCGCTGGCTGCCTACACCCGTGTTCGCCTGATCGCTGCTGATGGTGGGAGTGAAGGGAAGCCCGGATTGCAGTGTGGCGATTCCGGAGAGGCTCCAGTTAGCGACGGCGCCGTTCGCGAAGCGGGGAAGATTTGCTAGGAAAGCCTTTCCTTGACCGAACGGAAGGTCATAGATGGCGCTGGTTACAAAGTTGTGCCGAAGGTCGTAATTACAAGGACCGTAGTCCCGGATCGCAGGATTCAGTTCCCGGGTGACGCTGTTGTACGTGCCGTCGGTGAGACACTTGCCATAGGTATAAGAGACCAGCACGGTAGCGCCTGCAAGGGAACGCGTCTCCAGCTTGCTTTGCAGTGCGTTGTAATTTGCATTGCCGGCGAGGCGCGCGTTGCTGACGGTGCTCCACTGCGGCAAAGGCCGCCGCGTCTGGATGGCGCCGGCGCCAGGATTAGGATCATTGATGGACCAGGGCTGCTCCATGTGAGACGTCCTGTTTCCGACGTACGAGACATCCAACGAGATCCTCGGTCCGAACTGGTGCTGAACCGCGAGGTTGTACTCCTGGACATAAGTGTTTTCTACATGCAGATCCATGGTGCTCAGGGCGGGGTTGGAGCAGGAATTCAGTATCAATCCGAACGAGCAGGGCGCGCCTGGCTTTGGATTGGGGCTGACGATCGGCTGGCCCAGGTAGAAGTTGCCGAGCGTGGAAATGGGTATCGGCTTGGAGTTGTTCAACGTCTCAGCGGCAACGAAGGGCACCGAGTTCTCCGAGTTGTTGATCGCGTTATTGTCCGGGAAGAGGTAGAAAATGCCGTAGGCTCCGCGGAATACCGTATCCCCTTTTCCGGGGCTATAGGCAAATCCCAGGCGAGGAGCGACGTCATGCGTGCTTGAGGGGCGGATGGTGTTAGGCAGGTGTAAGTTGTTGGTGAACTCGAGACGGTCGGAGAAGAGCGGATAGAGCGCCGCCGTTGTAGGAAACGCGCCGGGCGAAAAGTTAGAAGGAACCACCAGCTTTCCTGTGGGGCCGTCCCAACCCGTACCCCACCCGTTGATGGGGTTATAGTACGGATTGATCTCCCAGCGAAGACCCACGTTCAGGGTGAGATTCGATCTGGCATGATAGTCGTCCTGCACATAGAAGGATTGGAAGTTGCCCGCATCGCCCCAACGGCTGCGGAAGTAGCTGCGGCTTGAACTCAGCGGATAACCCATGAGAAAGTCCGCAAAGTTGTCTCCCGAGTAGCCGCCGTTGAAGGTGAACGTGCCCAGCGAATTCGATCCCGAGAAATACGTCAACGTGTTGTGGAAGTTCTCGTATCCGAAGCGGATATCGTGTTTGCCGCTTGCATAGCTGGCGCGATCGACATACTGCAATGAGCGGATCTTGTTTTGCTTCGGATAACCGTTGCTGCCGTCCTGTCCGGTGTAGTTTGAATAGTTGGTAATAGTGATACTGGGAAAGCCCTGGTCCGCATCCGGGGCAAGGCCTTCCATGCCCGTGATGCCGGCCGCTGCATTGATATTCGTACCTTGCAGGGAACTGGTGAAGAGAAAGACACTGCGGTAGTAGGAAAGCTGGGCCTCATTGATCCACTTCGGGCTGAAGATATGTGTCTCCCGGATCAGGGCGTCCTGTCCGCGGCTCTCCAGCGGGAAGCTGCCCATGGCAGGGTAGCCGTTCGGATCCGTCTCATGATTGTTCGAGATGGAATAGCGGCCCATGAGCCGGTCCTTGGAGGTGAACTCCTGGTCGACACGGATATCGCCCTGCCCAAGCTGCTGCTTGAGGTTGTTGGTCAGCACCGCATGCGATGCGTTGCCGCGCACCTGATTGGCATGTGGCATGTACTGCAGCAGGTATAGGGCCTGAGGCGAGATCAGATTCGCGGGGATCACATTCGCCACGCCGCCGCTGCGGACTTGCGTTCCAGTCAGCGGATTCTTGATGACCGGCAGGCCTGCGGCGGTGAAGTTGCCGGCGCGCATCGCGTCGCTGGGGACGATCTCGTCGAAGTTCTGCGCTTGCCTTAGGATGGTGGTCTGCAAGTCCAGGAAGAAAAATGTCTTGTCCTTCCAAATAGGTCCGCCGAGAACAACTCCGAATTGATTGCGGTGCAGCGGCTCATCGCGTCTGTTCGATCCGGCGGGCGGAACAAAGAAGTAGTTCTTCGCGTCAAAGGCATTGTTGCGGACGAATTCATACGCTGTGCCATGAAACTGGTTTGTTCCGCTCTTCAGAGTGGCATTGATGATCGTAGGGGTGTGCCCATAATCGGCGCCCATATTGCCCGATTCCACCTTGAACTCCTGTAGCGCATCCACATTCGGCTGAATGATCGTGCCGCCAAGCTGGAACTCGGTGATATTCGCGCCGTCCAGATACCAGCCTGTAAACGATGGGGATAGGCCGTTCACGTTGACATTTACGGCGCTGGCGCGAATGGAGACGCCGCCCGTTGGAATGTTCTGGCCGCCTTGGATGTAACTGACGCCGGGCGTCAATTGCGTAAGTTGCCAGAAGTTGCGGCCGTTCAGCGGCATGTTCTGGACTGTCTGCGTATCGATGACCTGTCCGACGGAGGAGGATGCCGCATTCAGCAACGGCACCTCGTTGGCAATGACGGTGACCTTGCCTGTGACCGCGCCGACATGAAGCACGGGGTTGATCGTTGCCCGCTGCGCAACCTGGAGCTCGGTGTCGGCGATCTTAACAGGCGCGAAACCCTCCCGCGTCACCGTAATGGAGTAATGGCCAACCTGAAGATTGGGAACTGTAAACGCGCCGCTGGTATCGCTCTTGCTGGAATGCTCTTCCCCCGTACCCAGGTTTCTCACCGTTATGACAGCGTTAGGAACAACTGCGCCGGTATCGTCGGTTACCGTTCCGACGATGGTGCCGGCGGCGGATTGCGCATACGTGGTGCGCAGGCCGGTAAAGGCGAGTAGCAGCAACAGCAATGCTAGGAAAGTTTTCGCTTGTACAGTGCGCATCGGACTGGACTCCATCAGCAAACGCGTATTTAGAGATACGATTTCGACGATTCACGATATCGAGTGGAGCATTTTCGGAATCGTTTCCGAACATACGCGGCATTCCATAGGACTGTCAAGAGGTATGCTCGAAGGCCGCAACGCTAGGCGGCAACGCTCCGGCTGTCAGCGCCTGCGGTTCGGGGCAGCCACCAAATCAGGGCGGCAGCGATCATCGGAGTGATGCCGAACACGGCAAACGCCGGCTTGAACGAATAGTGATCGACCAGCCATCCGGTCAGCAGGCTGAACATCATTCCGCCAAAACCCGAACCCATGCTTGCCAATCCCCATATCGAAGCAACGGCGTTCTTCGGAAAGAGGTCCCGGGGAATCGCGAGAACGTTGGCCAACGCGCCAGAGTATCCAAACGTAGCGGATGAAATAAGGGCAATGCTCAACGCGGAACTACCGACCATTGCCGCCGGCACCGCTGCCACCATGAGAGCTGAAAAAAAGAGAACTGCAACTCTACGCGCAACTTGGGGCGCCAGCCCTCTGCGCACCAGCGCGCTGCACAAAAAGCCGCCTGCGAGATTTCCTATGCCGGCTGTGAGGAATGGAATCCAGGCAGTCTTGCCTATTTCCCGCAAAGTGAATCCATGTCCAACCTTTAAATATTGGGGAAACCAGAATGTATAGAAATACCAGACCGGATCGGCGAAAACCTTGGACAACGTGAACTGCCAGACGAACCGGTTTTTGACAAGACCGATTACTGCGGGAGGAGGCGGCTCGACTTCAGTGCTGTCTGTCTCCGGCGAGCGGTAGAGAATCAGCCAGGCGGCTAGCCACAGAAATCCCAAGGCTCCGACGATGACGAAGGCGGCGCGCCAACCCACTTCCAGGGCGGTCCACGCCAGCAAAGGCGGAGCCAGCACGGCGCCGGCCGCTGCGCCGCTGTTGAAAATGCCGGACGCCAAGGATCGCTCCTCGGCAGGGAACCACTCTCCGATGAGCTTGACTCCAGCGGGATAATTTCCCGCTTCACCGATGCCGAGGAGAAAACGGAATACCCCAAGGCTGACTGCACCGCCCGTCAGTGCTTGAAGAACCTCGGCAGCCGACCACCACGAGATGGTGAGCGCATATCCGATCTTGGTTCCAAGCCGGTCAAGCAGCGGTCCGGAAATTCCGTTTGCCACGGTGTAGGCGAGCATGAACGCGAAGATGATCTGCCCGTACGTCGTAGCTGAAATCTTGAATTCTTCCAGCAATACCGGCGCCAGCACTGATAACGTCTGCCGATCAAGATAGTTGATGACAGTCGCCAGGAAGGCCAGGCTAAGCATGATCCATCGTGCCTTCGATCCGATCGCTCGCTTCATCTTTTCCAATCTTCGGGACTTATTCGCCGCCGCATTTTAGGATTTTGTATTCCCATATCCGGCGCAAACTGCGCGCGCCCCGACCGAAGTGGAGGGATGCTTTTCAGCTACGCAGGCGGGGCGCCCCTAAATCTGGCGCGCAGTTTGCGCCAGACGTGAAAAAAAGCAAACACTAAACCAGTTGCTGATTGCGCATCAGCTCTCTAACCTTCATCAGGTCCCTGCGCATCGCGTCAATCACTTTTTGCTTTGGAAGGGTAAGCGTGGTGTTGCCGTTCTGGGCTCCGCCCAAAGGATATTCAAAGTGCAGTTGGACCGGGCCGGAGAATCGGTTCGCTTTTACAATCTCGAAGAAGCCGGGGAAATTGACCATGCCCTCTCCGATCGGGCACCAATGGGGAACATAGGCGCCTTCGATGCCGAGAGACTTGTCATACGGATCGCGATGTGTGCTGCCCTTTTCGTTCTTCTGCCAGGTGAAGTCCTTGAGTGCGATGCCTCGCATGTAGTTCTTGACCAGCCTGGAGCTCGCGATCCACCCGCCATAGCCCCCTTCCACCGTGGCGTGTCCGATATCGTAATTGATGCCCATCCAGTTTGGATTGAGGTCGCGAAACAATATCCAGAGATCCCAGATCGGCCCTCCGACACGTCCTGGACCGGAATGTGTATGGTACATGCCGCAGCACTGGTAGGTTTCGTTAAGCTCCGCCAGCGATCGCATTTTGGGTTTCAGCTCCACGAGCTGTTCCGGAATGCCCTGATCGGCCCGGTACATCAACTCGCCCCATCGATAACGATGAATTCCCAATTGTCCGGCTGTCTTGAGCACTGCCTTCGCCTTCTGGCTGGTGTCAGGCGTGATGTCCGTCGTAATCATGGGCACTTCCAGGCCGGCGCTGCGAATTGTCTCGACCGCCGCGGGCAGGTCGCTTTCCACCCGTTCCGGCAACACGTGTCCTTTGGCCCGAACGGTAAGATCAATGCCGTCGAATCCGATTTCCTTCGCGACCGCCGCTGCCCCTTTCACGTCCATCCACTGCAGATGCTTGGAGAAGATACAAATCTTGAGCTTCTCCGCCGGGCCGGAAATGGGCTCTGCTTCAGCGGAACTGAGCGCCAGCGACTGCAATACGCTCGACATGGCTGCAGCGAGGAGCAGCGTACGGCGTGACATCTTTGTCTGGTTGGAATCTTCCATCATTCAGGAACCATCCTTTGCTTTCAACTAAGTGAGCTTATTGTCCGCGCGAGCAGGCGCCGGATTTATGGAGACGACAGGGCGAATGACAGAAGGACTGAGCCGGCAGTTACCGCGACGAACTGCTTCCCGCCGGCCGAATAAGTCATCGGCGGCCCTTTCATTCCAACGTTAGTGTCGTAGTGCCACAGCGTCTTGCCCTTGCGCTCATCTAAGGCGACGAACGCGCCATTCGGATCGCTGTAAAAGACAATGCCGCTTGCCGTGGCTAGAACACCGGACCAGGTCTTTAGGATCACCGGACCCATTTGAGGGATCTGCCAGGCGATCCTGCCGCTGTCGATATCGATGGCGCGCAGATATCTTTCCGGCCGCGCGGCGCGGGCAGCCATTGAACCGTCAGCTGTTGCCGGCGCCTGGCAAGCCTCCAGCGTCATCACATAGTAGAGACGCGTCGCCGGACTGTAAGCTGTGGAGCTCCAGTTCGCCGCATTGTCCGGACACTTTCGCTCCCTGGTCAGCACATCTCCGGAATATTTCGCAAGCTGCGGCCGTCCGTCGGGACCGATACCAGTCGCCCAGTTCAGTTGTTTGAGGAAGCTTTTCGCAAGCAGCAGCTCACCTGTTGTGCGATCCAGCACATAGAAAAATCCGTTGCGATCGGCATGTAAAAGCAGCTTGCGCGGCTTGCCGCGATAATTGGCATCGATCAGGACAGGCGGCTCGGTAGCGTCCCGGTCCGCGGTATCGTGAGGGGTGAACTGGTAATACCATTTGAGCGCGCCGGTTTGGGGATTCATCGCCAGGATGCAGTCGGTGTACAGGTTATCGCCCGGACGGTCACGATCGTCGGAATCGGGATAAGGATTTCCAGTCGGCCAGTAAAGAGTATCGGTCTCGCGATCGTACGATCCGGTCAGCCATGTGGAACCGCCGCTGAGCAGCGGTGGGTTGCTGCCCCAGCTTTCAATACCGGGCTCGCCCTTTGCGGGGAGCGTCCAATGTCTCCAGATCAGTTTGCCCGTCCCGGTGTCGTAACACGCGATAAAGCCGCGCATCCCCCAGTCGCCGCCGGAGACGCCCGCAATGACGCTGTTGTTGACGATCAAAGGAGCCACGGTTGAACCATAGTGCTCGCGCTGTTCGGGCATCACAACCTCCCAAACTACTTTGCCCGTCACGCGGTTCAGCGCAAGCAGGTGAGCGTTATCGGTGACCATGAAGATCTTGTCGCCGAGCAAGGCCACGCCGCGGTTGGTTCCGACAGAGGCATCGCCTACGAGCCCTGGCGTGGGCGGACGGAAGTATTTCCATATCTGACGCCCGGTGATCGCATCGAGAGCATAGGCCTGATTCTGGCCGGAGAAGTACATAACCCCATCAACGACAAGCGGTGTTGCCTCCAGGCCAAGCTGGGGCATAGGAAATATCCATTCGAAGTGCGAGCGCCTTCACATTCGACGGATCGATCTGCTTTAAAGGGCTATACCGGTTGCCGTCCAGATTGCCATTGTAGGTGGGCCAATCTCCCGGCTTCGGATTGAGTATTCTGGAGAACCCGATGTTCTCAGCCTGCGGAGGCGCCTGCGGGTTCGGCTCTTTCAAAGGGCCAGGCTCGATGCCCGTCAGATGATCCAGATAGGCGCTAAGATTCTGGAACTCGTCCGCAGTGGCGGACAGAGGCCTCATCAAAGATTCCTTGTCTTCAGTCAGTGAAACGATATCCTCCGACTGGAGTAAATGAAACGAACCGCTTAGATCCTGTAACTGCAGATCGTAATTGGACCTGTTTCTCATGAATCCGCGAAGCGACTGCCCGTTGCGGGTCTTGACCGTGGCAAATTGGTATCCCGGTGTAATGTGTAAATCGGGAGACAGAAGCACGTTGCGTACCTCATCCGCCGTCATCCGGCGGCCTACATCGGAAAGGTCCGGGCCTATCGGCGATCCCATCCCGTGAACCATGTGGCAGGCGCCGCATCTGCCCTTTCCCCAGAAGAACTGCTCACCCGCCGCGGCATCACCGGCAACGCCTGCCTCGGCCGCCGGGGAGTTGAGCGAGCGTACGTACATCGCGATAAGGTCAAGATCACGTGCCGGCAAGCCGGCAAAGGGAGGCATGCCCGAAGCGGGAAATCCAGCCGCGATGGTGCTGCGCAGGCGATCGAGCGAACGTCCGCGCAGGTCTGGGTTATCCGCGAGTTTGGGAGCGTGTCCCGTCCCCACTCCATCTGTGCCGTGACAGCCGGAACAATTAGTTGTGTATTGCGTCTTCCCATCTCGAATCGAGGATGCGCCGGGAGTATTCAGATCCTGGCACCTCGATGCCGCAGGGAAAGAAATGACGGCGATCGAGAGAATAACTAGTTGAAACGAGGTGCGAGCCTTTTGGGAAAACATTTTTATTCCAGCATAATTGCGGAGGAAACGAGCGTTCCTGCGAAACGCATGCTCTGAACCAGATATGAATATGGCTGTATTTCACTTATGGTACTCAACGGCATTGCTCAAGAACTGGCGATAAGCGGGATTATTGAAGTCCTCTGCGCGGTGCCCCATCATGAAGTAGAAGACCATGCCTTTTCCGCTCTCCATAAGCCACCCGGCGGTGTCCTGCATGTACAAAACACCTGTTTTGGCATCGTCGTACTTGAGCCCCAGGAGCAGGGTTCGTGGTCCACTCAGCTTGTGATTGAGATAAACCTCGGTATTGGTAAACTCCGTTCCTGGAAGCGTGCGTTCCCCCCCGCCGCCCGGATCGGTGTACTGGATCGTTTTGTCATAACGGACATGATGCGTTGTCACATAATTACCGGGCGCGAGGTTGACGACGTCGAAGTTTACAGGGGCGAAATACTTATAGCCGCCCGCGCTCAGATCGCCCAGAGGCAGTTCGATATGCAGAAATGAAAACCAGTCCTTATTTTCGCGCTTATGGGAACTGATGGAGTGGTGCAGCAGGATCAGCTTGCCTCCGTCTTCCGCGTACTTGATGAAAGCGTGTTCCGAGGAAGGCTGCAGATCGCCGTGAATATAAACTATGACCGCACGATAAGCGGAGAGAGATGGGGGCAGCTCAGTCTGTCCAACGATGCTGCTGGTGAGCTTGGTGTCGGCTTGGATATTAGAAGTGAGTACCTGCATTGCATGGAATTCATCCGCAACCACCAGGATATCTTCGGCCTTGCAAGTCAGGGAAAGCATGCAGCCGAACAATGCGCAGATGGCGAGAATTTTTTTCATAGGGAACCCCATCTAGTTTGGAACCGCCCAAAATCTCCACCCGGAAAGCGAGCGCAGGTATGTATCCCCGGCTCGTCAGACGCAACACACAGCGATTTCGCGGATGGCGCGAAGCTCGGAAGCGTTTCCGAATGATCCTCTGCTATGCGCCTCATTGCTGTCAAGGGGGACTATGGCATCCATGTGTTTACTTGCGGGCGGACAAGGTCCGTACAGAAGATCGCTCGACCAGCTCAACGCCAAGCACGCGATGTTCGGGGGTCCGGTCTTTGCCCGCCGAAAGCCGTAGAAGGACATCGATTGCGGCGGATCCTATCTCGTACTTCGGCTGCCTGACGGTTGTAAGAGGCGGATGCACCAATGCTGCGAGTTCAACGTCGTCGAAGCCGACAATCGAGACATCTTCGGGAACCCTCAAGCCCATCTCGATCGCGGCTTTGATGACGCCGAAAGCGACAGTATCGTTTGCGGTCGAGACGCCCGTAACCTTTCCCAGATGGCGGAATAAAGCCTTTGCCATCTCATACCCTCCGGCAAGAGTATGCGTGCCATGGACTACTGAAGCGTCGGCGCCCCGGCCGAAGCGGCGCACGGTGCGGAGGAAGCCACGAGCCCGCGCGGAGAGATTATCGTGCTTTTCCGGTCCGGTGAGATGGATGAGCCGGCGATGGCCATGCGCCAGGAGACATTCCGCGCTCAATTCTCCGCCACGCTCATTGTCGGCGCTCACAGTGGAGAACATTGCTGACTTGGCGGGACGGTTGAGCAGCACGACCGGCACCCGGCTGTTGGCAATGTACATCTGGTCCTCGCGCGAAAGGTTCGCCACCGAGTTCATAATGATCCCTTCTACCCGCTTGGCCATCAACGAACTGATGTAGCGCATCTGCTTGGTCGAATCCAGATCGCTGTTGCAAAGCAGAACATCGAGGCCGGCTGCATACGCGGCGTCTTCCGCCCCACGCGCTACTTCGGCGAAGTAGGAATTCCGCACGTCGCTTATAATCAGGCCGATTACGTCGGAACGCCCTGTAACCAGGCCGCGCGCGAATCGGTTCACTTTGTAGTTGAGCTTGATCGCGGCTTCATTGACCCGTTTGCGCGTCTCCGGATGGACCCCATAAGCGCCCGTCAAAGACCGCGATGCGGTAGCGTTGGTGACGCCGGCGGCAACCGCGACGTCGTGAAGAGTGGGTGGCCGGTGGTTGAGCAAAGATTTCTCCATGGTGAAAAGCATTCGATCTTTCCGCAAACGTTCTCAACCGCGCTTCCGCTATTTACGAGAGAACCCGATAGCTTTACTCCAAGCTGATAGGGAGCTTATTTCAAGCGTTGCTATCCCCGCAAGTGTCTCCGATACGGCGCGCAATTTGAGTTATATCTCCTCTGGTTGTTGACAACTCCGAGAAACGCCGCGGATAATTGGAAGCGATTCCATTCAAGTAGCCGGGAACTGGTTGCAGGTTTCACCGCAACAATAACATGCCGGCCCGTGGGTAACTTAATGCCGGTCTCAATCGATGGTCAGGTGGTTTTGATACTCGGCGCATCGAGCGGAATCGGCCGCTCAGCGGCTGCGCTTTTCGCACGCGAAGGCGCGAGGGTTATTGCAGCGGCCCGCCGGCATGACCGTTTACAGAGCCTTAAAGAGGAGTTGGATGCCGAGCGGCTGGATATCACCGTCCGCCGAGCCGACGCCTCAAGCCTTCAAGACATGCAACAACTCGCCGGCGAAACACTCGCGCAGTTTGAAAAAATCGATATCGTCGTCTATGCATGCGGAACAAACACCCCGGAACGTTCGATGGAGCGCCTGCAGCCGAGCGTGTGGAATTCGATTTTGGACACCAATCTGAATGGAGCGTTTTACATCTCGCGCGCGGTTCTGCCCTCCATGCGCTCGGCTCGCCGCGGACATCTGATCTATATATCTTCGATTGCCGGGGTATCGGCCGATCTTTCCGGGGCCGCATATCAAGCTTCCAAGCGGGGAATGCTTGGTCTTGCGCATGCGATCCGCCTGGAAGAACGGGAGAACGGCATCCGGACATCGATAGTGTGCCCAGGTCTTACAAACACTGAGTTGGTGGAGAAAAGGGCGGAAAAACCGGCTCCCGAGGTGCTCGCCAGAGCTTTGTGCCCGGAGGACATCGCGGAAACCATCCTGTTCATCGCGAGATTGCCTGGCAGGGTGACCATACCAGAGATCCAGATACTTCCATCGGAGCTATAGATAGCCCTGCAATTCTTCCCGAAGGGCGGTGTGGGGTGGCAGCCGCGATTCCCTCAGGTAAATGAGTCTGACCCAGGAGGTGATCCTTACTTATATACTGTATACACAAGGAGAGTCATGAAGGCTAAGATACTGCATCTGAAGTCCGCGCTCGCGGCAGCCGCCCTCTGTGTGCCGTTTTCGCTTATGGCGCAGCAATCGGTTCCCGCTCCGCACCCGCAGGGGCAGAACCCGAACGGCATGCATATCTACATCCAGGCGGGGCTGAAGTCCCATTTGCCCGGCCAGCACGATTATCCGCAGTTTCTCGCCGACTGGAGCAAGATCCTGACGCAACATGGAGCAGTTGTCGATGGTGCTTTGCATCCTCCCACCGCTGCCGATCTTGAACATGCTGACGTTCTGGTGATCTATAAGGGTGACGCGGCGTACATGAGCGACAGCGAAAAGACGGTGCTGGAGGATTTCGTGAAGCGCGGCGGCGGTCTGGTGAGCTTTCACGACTCCTTATGCGGCCCCGATCCGGCCTACTTCGCGACTCTGGTGGGGGGCGCGAAAAAGCATGGTCAGGTGAACTATACGTTGGACGCGGAGGTTCCTTACACCATCGTGGATAAAACAAATCCCATCATGCAGGGTATGTCTGATATCACCATCCATGATGAAGCGTTTTTCGATATGACATGGGCCAAGGATCCTCCTATTCATGTATTGGCTACCGCGGTCATTGCGGGTACGCCGAGCGCTGGTACGCACAAGGGCGAAGTCGTGCCGCAGATTTGGACATACGAACACACCGTTCCGGGGGGGCAGCCCGCCCGGGCATTCGTCTGGATGCAGGGACATACGTATGCCAACTTTGCCAATCCTCAAATCCAAGCGATGTTGCTTCGCGGTATAGCTTGGGCCGGCAAAAAGCCGGTGGATGAGTTGCTGAACTACAAGGCCCCGCCCCGTCCGCTTCACCGGATGATGCAGTAAAAAGCGAGTCAGCAAATCAGCCGCCTCCTTGTTTAATGCGATTCCCGGGGAACCGCGGCGCCCCGGCATCCGACCAGGAAATCGAAATCTACGCCCTTGTCGGCCTGCATCACCCGGTCGATATAGAGTTGCTGATAACCGCCTTTCATCGCCGGATCAGGCTTGCGCCATTGAGAGCGTCTTGCCTCGAGCTCCTGCTCTGAAACATCGAGATGGAGTTTCCCCGCTTCTGCGTCGAGTTCGATGATGTCGCCGTCTCGAACCAGCGCGAGAGTCCCGCCGACCGCGGCTTCCGGGGCGACGTGCAGAATCACAGTGCCGTAGGCGGTTCCGCTCATGCGGGCATCGGAGATGCGGACCATATCTTTAAAGCCGCGCTTGAGCACCTTAGCTGGCAGGCCCATGTTGCCAACCTCGGGCATCCCGGGATAGCCGCAAGGACCGCAGTTCTTGAGCACAAGGATGGAATTCTCATCCACTGCCAGATCAGGCTGATCGATCCGCTGGTGATAGTGCTCGTTATTTTCGAACACCACTGCAGGGCCGCGGTGGCGGAGGAGGTGCGGCGATGCTGCAGAGGGTTTAAGTACGGCGCCGGCGGGAGCGAGATTGCCGTGTAATACGATAATCCCGCCATGAACTGCGAGCGGCTTATCAACAGGCCGGATGACCTCGCTATTCCAATTCGGAGCGCCCTCCGAGTTTTCCCAGATTGTCTTTCCATTGACCGTCAAGGCGTCACGATGGAGCAAGCCGTTCTCGCCCAGAAGACGGAGGACAGCGGGCAGCCCTCCGGCATAGTAAAAGTCCTCCATCAAGAAACGCCCCGACGGCATCAGGTCGACGACTGTCCCAACCTTCCGTCCCAGATTGTCCCAATCTTTCAGGGAAAGCTCAATCCCGATCCGGCCGGCGATGGCAATCGAATGCAGCACGGCGTTGGTAGAACCCCCGATCGCGCCGTTCACGCGGATGGCGTTTTCAAAAGCCTCTCGCGTCAGGATCTGCGATATACGCAGATCTTCATGCACCATCTCGACAATGCGGCGTCCCGCGAGGTGAGCCAGCGTCGAGCGTCTGGAGTCGGAGGCCGGGATTGCGGCATTCTGCGGCAGCCCGAGGCCCAATGCTTCGACCATGCACGCCATGGTCGAGGCTGTGCCCATTGACATGCAGTGGCCGGCAGATCGGGACATGCAGACTTCAGCCTCTCTGAATTGCGGAAGGCTCATGGTCCCTGCCCTAACGTCTTCGGTGAATCGCCATACATCGGTTCCCGAGCCGATAGTCGCGCCGCGAAATTTTCCATTCAGCATCGGTCCGCCGGACACAACCAAGGTGGGAAGGTCGCAACTCGCGGCTCCCATAACGAGAGCGGGCGTGGTCTTATCGCATCCACAGAGCAGGACGACGCCATCGATGGGATTTCCCCGGATGGACTCCTCTACATCCATGCTCGCCAGATTGCGCAGAAGCATGGCTGTCGGCCTGATGTTGGTTTCACCGATGGATGTTACCGGGAATTCAAGAGGAAAACCTCCTGCCTCCCAGACGCCGCGCTTGACTCGTTCCGCGAGATCGCGGAAGTGCGCGTTACAGGGTGTCAGTTCAGACCAGGTGTTGCATATGCCGATAACAGGTCTTCCGTCGAAGACATCTTCGGGATAACCGCGCATCCAACTGCGATGGATAAATCCATCTTTGTCGGCCGCAGCGAACCATGCCGCCGATCGAAGGGCTTTCTTAGCTTTCATGGTCAACTGCTTGTCCCCCTAAAGAATCGTAATTCCGGTGTCGAACTGGGCGCTTCAGGCCTTGAACCAGCCTGAGATTCCTCCCGGATTATCCTCAAGAGAATTACGCTGGGATGAAATCGGTAGGGAACGGGCCGGCGCCAAAAACTGCTCTCTGTATACTAAACGCAAATCTCCTAACCAACCCTGAGCAGTTATCGCTCTCTACGTCCGGCTCTCTTCTTGCCGGCCGTTGCGATAACCGGCGTTCGTGGCTTTCCCACGGACCGCCCTTGCGGTCTAGAGATGGAAGCTGGTGACTGAGGCGTCTGCATCGCAATACTGGAGAATCGTTCCGGCTCCGTATACGCCATCCGCAGGTGCATCAAGAGCGCCGACTGTATGTCCTTTTCCTCGGGGCTGAGGATTACATCGAGCAACGCGCGGTGGTGGTTGATACGCCACCGCCGCAGTTCATAGCTGACGTGCTCGAGTGTTTTATGGGCAAACAACACGGTTGCCAGCGAGTCCAGCGTCTTGACCAGGTAGTCGTTGCCCGCTGCCGCCCAGATTGTCCGATGAAATTGAAGATCAAGTGCGGCAGCTTCCGACAGGGCGCCCTTCCACGCTTCCATCCGGATGACCAGGTCGGTGAGGACAGCGGCGACTTCAGGCGTCATCCGCGCCCGCGCCAGCTTCAGCGCCTCCGTCTCAAGTACGATGCGAACACTATTGATCTTCTGCACGTCTTCTTCGGCCAACAAAGTGACGAACATTCCTCTGCGCTTAAGGTTCATCACCAGACCGGATTCCTGTAGCTGGAAAAGAGCCTCGCGCACCGGAATACGGCTGATCTGAAACTCGCGGGCAATAAAACTCTCGTTCAGCCGGTCTCCAGGTTTATATTTGCCGGAGAGGATTGCTTCCCGCAGCTTCTCAACCAGGTGAGCTTTCAGTGTCGAAGGTGTGGTTTCGGCCAAGGAAGCTCCTTTCAGGCTACTTACACTCACAATAAACTATCCTGCGTTTGACTTTGCAATAAATCGTACTTAGTATGCAGACGATGGAGATCAAACCGGATCTGACAGGCAGGACGGCTGTCGTCACAGGCGGGAGCCGCGGTCTTGGCGAGGCCATGGCCAAAGCTCTTTCCGAGGCCGGCGCCCGCGTTGCGCTGGTAGCGCGTGATAAAAAGCGTCTCGACTCGGTACGCGAGGCAATCGTGCAGCGCGGCGGGACGGCCGAAGCATTCATCGCGGATGTAACTCAGGAGAAGGAAGTTGCCGGAGTGGCACGGGCCATAACCGCCAGCTTGGGCAATCCGCAAATCCTCATCAACAACGCTGGGTCCAATGTACGCAAGCCCCTGGTCGAGTTTTCCCTAGAGGAGTTTCGCGGCGTATTGGATTCAAGTCTGATTTCGACATTCCTGATCTGCCGGGCATTCATCCCAGCCATGATGGGTTCCGGCTACGGCCGCATCTTGAACATGAGCTCAACCATGAGTCATGTCTCCCTGCCCGGCCGAACTGCCTATTCTTCCGCCAAGGCGGCGCTGCTCGGATTCACGCGATCGCTGGCGCTCGAGCTTGCGGGGGAGGGAATTACCGTCAACGGTATCAGCCCAGGCCCTTTTGCAACGGATATGAACGCTCCATTGATCAACAATCCCGAATCCAATGCTCAGTTCCTCGCCAGTCTTCCGGTCGGGCGATGGGGCAGGGTAGAAGAGATTGGCGCGTTGGCTTGTTATCTCTGTTCGGAGTCTGCCGGGTTCATTACCGGCACCGACATCCTGATCGACGGCGGCTGGACTGCCAAATAGAACAGAAGACTTCTGCTGGAAGCTCCGTATTCATGCATGCTTCCAGCAATGAATCTTCGTGGTTTTTATCCTCAGTGCGGCCCGTAAGGACCGAACCTCGAATGCTTCACGTCACCGCTGGGGTTGCGCTTGCGGTGTCTCCTGCTTGGGAAACGACTTGGCCAGATAGGCGGTGATCTGGTTGAATTCGGCATCTGTCGCCACCGCCCCTCGGCCGGCCATGACTTGAACCACGTCGTACCATTCCTGCGCACTAAGGTGTTGCGAGGCCGCCAGCGCAGGCGAGTGACAACCGGAACAGACCCGGATCATAGTGTCACGCCCCGATCCGGGCGGTAAGACACCTGTATTTGCCGGAGCGGATTGGGCGGGAGAAGCGGCCGCGGGCGGCGCGCCCGGCTCGACAAGCGGCTTGACCAGGTAGTGCGCCAAAGAGGTCGCGTTTCCTCCGGCGAGCGAATAGGCCACCAGCGAGTCGCTAAGCAGCGGAGCGCCGATCAGTCCGCCGCCTGTGGCGACGACAGCCACGTACTGGTTGCCCTTGGCATCGGCGTAGGTGATCGGAGTGGCTTCAGCGGAGGCTGGAAGCTTAACTGTCCAGAGCTCCTTGCCGGTCTTTGTATCAAACGCGCGGAAGCGGCCATCGTCCGTCGCGCCGATAAACGTCAATCCGCTGGCGGTGACGATGGCGCCGCCTAAACCCGGCCGGCCGGTATCCTGCTTGCCTTCAGGGAAACTATCCGTGACTCCCAGAGTGGTCCGCCAGGCGATCTTGCCGGTATTGACGTCCACCGCAACCAACTGTCCCCACGGCGTCGGTGTGCAGGGAAGGTGATTGCTGGGATCCCAGAAGCGCACTGCTCCAGCCAACGGGCCGGAGTTGGAATAGCTTCCGTCCGGATTGCGCACGATACGCATTGGCTGGCCCAGGTTATTGACGTTCACGACAAACAGGCCTAGCTTCGGATCGAACGCTCCACCGTAGTAGTTCACGCCGCCTTGCGTGCCGGGCAGAGTGACGCTATAGCGGTCGAGCTGCGGCGGAGTATAAGGCACGTCGCTGAGCAGCATATTGTTGTCTTCAACGTACTTCCTGCACCACGCCTCATGCTCGGGCATGCCTTTATAGAGGGTCGCCATGCTCAACGTGTCTTGCGAAAGCGGTTCTGGCGTTACCGGGAACGGTTGGGTTGGCGAGGTCTGCTCGCCGGGCACATTGCTCTTGGGGACGGGCCGCTCCACCACCCCGTAGATCGGTTTGCCGGTGACGCGATTCAAAATGAACATCAGCGCGTTCTTGTTTACGGTAGCCACGGCGGGAATGGTTTTGCCGCCATGCTCCACGTCGAACAGAATGGGGGGCGCCTGCGTATCGTAATCCCAGATATCGTGGTGGACTACCTGGAAGTACCACAGCAGCTTGCCGGTAGCGGCGTCGACGGCCACCAGAGAGGAACCGAAAAGGTTGTTGCCTGGCCGGTCCACTCCTACGCGGTCATTGTTCGGAGCGCCAAATGGCATGTAGAGAATGCCGCGCGCTGGATCTACAGTCATGTAGCCCCATACGTTGACCCCTGAACGGTCCTTCCAGCTGTTGTCTCCCCAGGTGTCGTGGCCCTTCTCGCCGGGACGAGGCACCGAGTGAAAGGTCCACACCAGCTTGCCGGTCCGCGCGTCCCACGCGCGGGTGTCGCCTGCGGGACCCAGGCCACCGCCCAGGCCGCCGGGGCCTTCGCCAGGTCCTGCGCCGGTAATTACCAGGTTCTTATAAATGGTTGGCGGCGACGGCAGAATATAGATCTTATTCATGCCCGTTGTCATCACTTCCGGCGTCTTCAGGTCCACCATTCCGTTATCGCCGAAACTGCTGTTGAGTTGGCCGGTCGCCGCGCTGATTGAATACATTCGCCCCCGCCGCGTGCCAAAGATGATCGCCGGGTCGGAGCCGGGTTCGCCCGGCCAGTAAGCAGCGCCGCGCAGCGAGGCATTGTCTCCGTCAGGGATTGCAAAGGCCCATTTTTCCTTACCGGTAGCGGAGTCCAGCGCGACCACCCGGCTGTATGGCGTGACTACATACATGGTGTCGCCCACCACCAGCGGTTGATCTTCCGATACGTGGAAGCCGTTTTTGCTGAATCGTGAGCTGGGAAAAGATGGGACGGCCACAGCTCCCGGCGGCTTCATGTGATAGACCCATGCCACCTTCAGTTGCCCTACATTGGCCGGAGTAATCTGAGTCAGCGTCGAATAACGCGTGCCTCCAGGATCGCGGCCAACCTCCGGCCAGTTTCCGGGTGCGTCGAGAGCCATCGAGCCGGTTGACTCCCGAGTGGCGCTGCCTTGATTCGAGTTGCCTAAAACCATCAAGGGCATGAACAAAAGCGCGCAAACCAAAGTGCTTCGCCATCCTAAACGTAACCTAGATTTTCTTCGCATCCTTCTCCCAGCCTATTTCCGCGAACCTGTCTAAAGGATTACAGAATACTGCCTGTCCAAAGAGCGAACCGCGGCGCTGCCCGATCGAGAGGCGATCATAAGCCTGCAGCGCTCGTCGAAATCAAAAGCTTACCTTAAGCGATCCTTGAGGATCGCGGTTATCGCCGGGTTGTGGTGGTGATCGCAGTTGACGACTCGCAGTTACGTTAATGGTCTGGTTGGGAATACCCATAGGAGGATGGTTCAGGGAGTCGAAAGGATCCACTCGAAACTGTAACGTGACCCGTTCTTTGATGGGGAATTTTTGGCCGGCTTACGCGGAGCCCTGCGCCTTGTACTCATGTATATATTCACATATCGGGAGTAAACCACACTTAAGATCGACGTTATGATTGTGCAATATGGGAGACAGCTAATCCCGCATCCAGCCAAATTGGGTGCCGGAAGACTATGGAACTGCATCGGCCAAGCGGCATTTATCATCCAATCAGCTTCCATGACCAAATCGGTGACGAGTCCTCATGACCCTGCTCCTGCTGCAGATTGCAATAATTCTCTTGCTCACGGTAGCTTGCGGTTGGTTTGCGCGACGGTTGGGGCAGGCCCGCGTAATTGGTGAAATTATCGCCGGCATTCTGATTGGCCCCTCTTTCTTCGGCCGCTTTGCTCCGCATTTCAGCGCCACGCTTTTTCCGCAAAGCTCGCTTACTACATTCGATTTCTTAAGCAATCTCGGGTTGGTTCTCTTTCTGTTTCTCATTGGGATGGAACTCGATTACGAACAGCTCATCGGTCAGCGCTCTACCGTAATCCTCTCCAGCGCGATGAGTATTCTCTTTCCCTTCATTACCGCGGCGGCGCTCGCGCATTCTTTGCGGATTCGCTTCGCTCCCCAGTCCAGCGGCCGGTTTCCTTTCGTTCTTTTCCTGGGCATCTCCATGAGCATGACCGCTTTTCCGGTGCTCGCGCGGATTCTGGAAGAACGCCGGATGCACTTCACCTCGCTTGGCGCCACTGCCATTCTTTGCGCGGCGGTGGACGATGTAGCCGCCTGGACGCTGCTGGCGGTCGCTCTTGCACTCATCCATCAAACTGGGGGATCTGCCTCGATCGGCGCAGGTCTCATTGGGCTATCTGTTTACTTGCTCGTCATGCTCGGCGTTATTCGGCCAATTGCGGCTTGGGCTATGCGCCGCCATCCGCCTAAACACCTTACGATCGAATTGTTGGGAATAGTGATCGCCGCCATTCTGCTTTCCGCCGCCGCTACGGATTATCTCGGCATTCACCCTCTTTTTGGAGCTTTTATGGCGGGTCTCTGTTTCCCTCGTGTTCCGCAATGGGCAGAGGCGATCCGAGGGCGCCTGGACATGCTGGTATCCGTACTGCTGCTGCCGCTCTTTTTTGCTCTTACCGGCATGCGGACGCATCTGGATCTGCTGAGTGGCCGCGGAGTCTGGCTCTGGGCCGCTATTATCCTTGCTGCTGCTGTCTTCGGCAAGATCGGCGGCGCTGTCGCAGCGGCGCGCTGGATGGGTCAGCCGTGGCGTTCGGCCCTGGCGCTTGGCGCGCTCCTGAATACGCGTGGCCTGGTTGAACTGGTAGTGCTCAACATCGCTTATGAGGCCGGAATCTTCTCTCCCACTTTGTTCACTATGCTGGTGGTTATGGCGCTGATCACCACCATGCTTACCACGCCAATCTTGAATGCGCTTCGCATTGGAGAGCGCCATAGCAGTCTCAATTGGAAAATCGAAGAGCGTGCCGCGTAGGCTGCATCCCGGTTGATGCCGAGGCGGTGTCAGCAAGTTCCGCAGATCACTCCAAGCCTCTTTGCGCTTGATAAAGGAACCTCAGCAGTCGCCGCTCGCTAGTCAGGGTCTGCACGCAAGCTAGAAACCGTTGTACGCCTTCCCATTTGAATTCGCCCTCGATTTCGGCAAGCTTTTCTCTATATTTCTGCCGGGCCTCGTGCCAACGTTTTGCGATCCGGGCAGCATTCCCGGTTGTATCGCTTACCTGGAGTTTGGAGAATCCTGTTGCCACGATCAATCGTTCATTTTCTCCAGGGGGACTGAAGACATAAAACCCGATTAAACTGCGAGTGGCGATTTCGTCTTTCGAAACCATCCCGCCGATTACCAGGGCGTCGCTGAAAAGCATTCGGCCTGTGCCGGCCTTCAGCACGCGATACATTTCTGCCAGAAGCGGCTGCCTCATGGGGGACGTGGCATAGAACATCGTTCGCGAAGACTGCGTCGAAGCTTTCATCTTTGAAGGGCAGATTCTCCGAAACATCGCACTCTGCGAAATGCACTTGTGGGGCCAGGTTTTTTTGCAGGGCCAACTGGTTAGCATTGCGAATCCCCAAGGCATTTATATCCAGACCTGTAACCCGGCAGCCGAAGGTCTTTGCCAGGTGCAAGGCATATTCGCCAGAACCGCAGCCAATCTCTAAAACTGATGAATCAGGCGTGAGTTTAAGCAGTTGCGGGATTTCCCGGGACTCGTCAGTCGTTACCCAGCTTGTTTGGCCATAGTCTTCTCCGTACGTATCCATACGTATCTGCCGGTAGAGTTCTGACTCATAATTCCCGTAAGCACTATCGTAGAGTTCGACATTTTCGCGCATGCATTGTCCCTCTGCCGGCCGGCTTTGTCGCCCGGAGTTTCCGACGCATCTGAATAGCGCCGGTGCGGATATTGTCATCCGTTGAAACACATTAGTCATCAGGTCTTTTGCATTCATCGCGTATTCAGCCGCGACAGCATTGCGGAACTGCATCCTTAGCTCCGGGACTCGGCCGATTATTCAGCCCTCAGCGCCTCCATGGGATCAACCATTGCGGCGCGGCGCGCGGGGAGCAGGCAAGCGGCCGTTCCAACAGCCACGAGCACGCAGACCGCTGCGCTGCCAATCACCGGATTGTACGGGCTCACCCCGAACAACAAGCTGCCTGCTACGCGCGCAAATCCTAACGCCAGGCCAATGCCCGCAACTGATCCCAGCAGAACCGGCATCAGGCCATCGCGTACCACCAACCCGTAGATATTTTTCCGTTGCGCGCCAAGCGCCAGGCGCAGACCGATCTCGCGCTGGCGCTGGACGACGGAGTAAGTCACTACGCCATAAACGCCTAGCCCCGCCAGAAGCAGGGCGCTGATGGCGAACAATAGCAGGAGGTTCATCTCAAAGCGGCGATTCGCTACCGAGTCCGCGACCACGCCTCCAAGATTGCGCACCATGGGTATAGACACGTCGGAATCTACGCTCCAGATTGCCTTGCGAATAGCATCCGCCATCACTGCCGGATCCTGCCGGGTTCGTACAACCAGGCCGCCGGTGCTATCACTGCGATACCAGTACGGCACATACACCATCATCGGGTCTGGTTTGGCCAGCGAGACGGTCCGTGCGTCTTTTACCACCCCGATCACCGTAAAAGGCGCCTCTTGGAGGCCGGCCCGGTTAAATTGCTGACCGATGGGATTTCTTCCTGGCCAAAGGCTCCGGGCAGTCAGTTCCGAGATGATAGCGTAGCGTCTGCTTTCGTCGCCGGCGCTCAAAAGCCGCCCGGCAATCAGCGGCAGATGAATGGCTTCGAAATAACCCTGGCTCACCCAGCGGAAGTGTTCGGTGGGAAGCTGCATGATGGGCCGGGCATCTCCGGGAACATGGATCATATCGATCCATTGATCCCCTGCCAGCGGCAACTCGCTCACCAGGCCTGCGTGCTCCAAGCCGGGAAGCTGACGGAGATGTTCCAGCACTTCTTTATAAAACGTTGTGCGGGACTGCAGATCGGAATAGGACTCTCTGGGCAGATCGATGTTAGCGGTGATGACGCGATCGGTTTCAAAGCCGCGGTCGATGTGCATCAGCCGCACCAGACTCGCGGTCAGCAGTCCGGTAATCAACACCAGCGCAACGCTGACGGCAACTTCCACAGCGACCAGTATTCTGCGCAGCCGTTTGCTGCTGCGCGATTCGATCGCCAGCCGTGAGGTGCTGTGCAGGACCTCACGCGGTTGCGTTCCGGAACTGATCCATGCCGGAACTGCGCCGGCCAGCAGTGTTGCTACAGCCGCGAGCAGAAACGCGCAGGCAGCGCCCGCCCAATCCAGGTGCAGTGGTCCGCGGAAGTTCAGCGCAGGCGGAAGATAATGCTGCATGAGCGGCACAAGGATCGCCGCCAGCAGAATGCCTAGCACGCCACCCAGAGTCGCAATCACCATTGTCTCACGCATTGCCATGTGCAGCATTTCGGCGCGGCTTGCCCCAAGGGCTGCGGCGACAGCTATTTGTTGCCGGCGGCCCGCCGCTCGAGCCAGAAGAAGATTCGCGATGTTGACGCAGCCAACCAGAAGTAGTCCCGCTACTGCGGCGAGCAAAATCAGGAGAGACGTTCGACTATTGCCAACCAGCGCCTGTTGGAATGGCGTCAGAACTGCGGAAAGGGTGGCTTTTTCCTGCGCGGCGAGGCCGGCTGAGATCGCATGTTGCAGGGTATTGATCTCTGCATTCGCCTGTGCGGCAGAGATCCCCGGCTTTAACCGGGCGAGTCCGAAATAGTTGAAGTCACCCATGACCTCTTGTAGCTGTTCCTTGGAAAATGCCAGCGGCACAAGAGCTTCAACCAATTTTGCACGATCTGTATTCGGGCCTGCGATGGTTTGCACGACAGGCAAGTGAAACGACTGCGGCATTACGCCAATGACGGTATACGGGAATCCATTGAGCGTGATGGTTTTGCCCAGAATCCCTGGATCGCTTTGAAACCGTCGGCGCCAGAGATTGTTCATCAGCACAACTACATGCTCGTGACCAGACTGGGCTTCCTGCGTTGTAAATGCGCGGCCAAGCTGCGGCACCGTGTTCAGCACGGAAAATATGCCCGGCGTCGCGCTCACTACATCTACCTGCCAGGGATGCCCGCTCACCCCCAATGGCATTGAGTCTTCTTTCATCACCGCTATCGACTGAATAGTGTGACTGTTCTGCTGCCAGGAAGTGAAATGGCTCGCGTTCATCGGCAATTTCGGGTAAATGTCCCGGAATTCCGCAACCTGCTCTTCCATCATTACGAGCCGATCGGCATGTTTATAGGGCAGCGGCCTAAGCAGCACGTCATAAACCAGCGTGAAGATTGCTGTCGTCGTCCCGATTCCCAGCGCCAGCGTCAATAGGGCAGTCAGGGTAAATCCGGGCGCCTTGCCCAACTGGCGCAGGGCATAGCGCAAATCCTCAAACAGTTTTTGCATAAAGTCTCTCCAGAAGGCGGCGCAGATCAAATCCCTGCGGACCCCTGAAAGCAAAGCTCCGAGACAGCGTTCATTTATGACAGCTTAATTTTTATACGGAATCTCTCTTGGGCAGGTTCTGCCGAAATTGGAAAAATTCCCTCCATATAGGAACAGGCGGTTTTCCATCGCTATCGACCTGATGTTCCGATTTCCGGGAACTCGCGCGCATCCATGCGGCAATCCTGATGAGAAAAAGCGGTACTGTTTAAGGCAGATCGGCGAGAATTCCGAGCGATTTGGCTACTTTCTCCAGATCGCCGTCGCGCGTCCATAGCTGCGTCCCGGGCGTCGCCAGGCACGAAGCTATGAGGTGCGCGTCAACCAGGCCAATGCCCTTCGAGTAGAGAGAGTGAGCCTCAATCATATGCCTCACCTCGCCGAGCTGCGCGACGCTCAACTCGCGCAGCGCATCCATCTCATGAAGCCTTTTTCGCCGGTGATGAAGGGAGCCAAGAGCGATCTCCGCAACGACCAAAGGGTGCATCACGATCTGTCCTCGGTTGAGGAACTTCTCAATCTCCGGTTTGCGGCTTTGAAGATGGTCAACCCAGATGGATGTGTCGGCAAGGATCACAGTTTCTCAGCCCTCACGCGCTTGATGTCTTGCAAATCCGGTTCCGAACCCCCAACTGCCGCAAGTCTGCGCGAAGCCTCCAGGTGAATCAGCGCCTTCAAAGCCTCCCGCAGCAGGGCCGTTCTCTCCGTTACACCCGAAAACTCCTGAGCCTCACGTACCAACTCGTCATCAAGCGCCACTGTTGCTCTCATACAGGCCCTCCATCACCAATTTTATCACCAAAAGGTGATGCTTGCGGTGCTCTTTAAGGTAGCCTCTATTAGGGAAGCTCCGATCAAGTTGATAGAAACTACACTCAGGGGCTAAAAGCCCTATGGATTTCAGCCATTTTCGGCACGGCTGAAGCCGTGCCCTGCTCTGAAAATAGGCTGCTATGTTCTTGAAAATACAATCCCTTAATTTTTTGGTTTCCCACATCTGACGCAAACAGCGCGTCAGATATGGGGCACCCAGGATTTGTTGTACTTTCAACAAAAAACGATGGGTCGAATTTTCATGCCTCGTGGTGCCCCCCAGGGCATGTCGTCTGATACAAATCAGACTCAATCAGAGCTTCCTTAGCCATTATCATTTTCACCAGGTCTTTTGCAGGATGGTATCGAAAGCGAATCCGCCATTCTGATCGCGAGTGCCCGTCACCGAAACCCGTGGCGATAGACGGTATTGACCCATAATGACCTGGTTTTGCGTGGAGGCCACGTTGGTTGAAAAGGTAACGAAGAGATTTCCCGTCACCCTCTGCTGAATTGTGATGGTGGCGCCCGCGGGCCCTTGGCTGCCGCTGCCCGACAATACGGGATTGATCGAGAGCTGTGAAATACCTGCGATCTTCGAAACCCGGCTGGTGATCTGGCTGCTAACCTGCGATGCCACCAAAGACTCCGCCGCCTGATTTCCCGGAGTTGGATTCGCTGTGCTCGCTTCGGATGTTTGACCGAACGCCAGCAGGTTGATAATATCCGCCGCCGGCAACGACGGATCGGAGCTGTAATTGGTGCGCAATTGATCCACCGGACCATTGAAGCGAAGGTTAATGTTGTATTGCTGGATGGTGGTGGTCAGCGCGAGGTTCACCACCGGCTGGGTTTCGGAGGGATTGACAAATTCAATCGTTCCTCCGCTAAGAACGAATCGATCTCCATTGAAGATAATGTCTCCATTGTTCAGATTGACGCGTCCTAAAATCACCGGTTGCGCGGCTGTGCCGCGAACCTGCAGGTTCGCTGTTCCGCCAATGCTTAGAGTCCGGCTCACCAGATTCACATTGTTGGTCGAGTGTACGGCCAGATTCAAGTTGAGATTCTGGCTGAATCCCCGTGTCGGGGGCAGAGAGACGCCGCCGGAGAACTGTCCGATGAAGCTGGTCAAATCGAAACTTGGCGTGAACGACAAATCGCCGATCTGAACGGTCCCTGCTAAAAGAGCATTCTCTTCGCTTCCGGTGAGTCTAAGATTGGCATCCAGAGTTTCGCGAACGCCCTGGGGATAAAGCATGCGGATGCCCTGGGCGGTTGCGCCTAGTTCGAATCGCAGCCCGGGACGGTAGGCGACTCCGCCGCTCGCGCTGATCTTGCCGCCCCCGACGACAGCCTGAAAACTATCGATGTTCAATCGCTCTTTCGTCAACGTCAAAACCGCATTGCCATGCTGCAGACCGACCGGCAGATCGCCCGTGGCAAAATTTGCGTTTACGATTTTTACTTGTCCTGCGTTGGGATGCGCCGCGGAAGGGAAGGAGTCAATGTTGAACTGCAGCTCTCCCGAGCTTCTTACATCCGGATCGAACAATTGCGCGATTTGCAAATTAACATTGCCTTCAAGCAGGACAGAAGGGGGGACTTTGCCGCCGCCAAGCGGATATGACCCCTGCAGTTGCAGATCGGTATCCGTGCCGCGTATCGCCGTATGCTGAAGAGCGATTACGCCATTCGTATAGTCAACTCGAATAGGCGATACAGCAGCAAGCTGGACGGTTTTGCTGTAATCCACTTTCAATGTGGGGACAGTGATATGGGCTTGGAGCAGCTTCCGGTTCTTGAGTGGACCGCGCAACGTGGCGTGGAGTTCGGTAACTCCGCTCAGGTTTTCAGCCTGTGAAGCCGCATAGATAGCGAACAACGGCTCCAGCGGAATGGGCTGAGTATCCAGCGTGGCCTGGGCAAAGTAATCTCCCGTCAGGTTCACCTTGAGCTGAGCGTGTACCGGATTATTGAGCGCGCGCGCGTCGAATGAACCGCTGGCAACATGCTGAGCGACATTCATCTGCAAACTCAGGCCGGTTATCGCCTGTTTCCTGATTTCCAGTTGCGGGACCTTCACGGCCGCGGTGAGCTGCGGGTCTCGGAAGGTTCCCTGGCCGTTGGCGTCAACGCTGAGGAGTCCATTCACCTCGAGATTGCGATCCTTCAGCGTTTGCAATTGGCCCAGGCGAATCCCATCCGCCGTCAGTTGCGCAGTATAGCTTTGCTGCTTCGGCCGGATAACTGCGCGGCTTTCGAGATTTCCGGCGGGGAGCTGTGCAGAGAGGTTTCCGCGGACCTCATCTCCTGTCCCCGCGAAAGTCAGCTTCGCCTCCTGGAGCGGCTCGCCGTATAGCTTGGCATGCGTGAGCGAGACGCTGCCTTGTCCCAGAGGATTCAACTCCGTGCCATGAACACTGACGTTCGCCGCCAGAGTACCTGCAAGGGGAATTTGCGAGCCCGCTAGCTTGGAGAAATCCGCTACATCAAGCTGCGAAGCATGGACATCGAGATGAACGGCGCTGCTCTTGGTAAAAGACCAGTGCGTCAACCCGGTGCTCGCATTGAAAGCGATGCGGCCGTGAGAAGCAGCCTGAAGATCGCCATTCGACAAGCCGGCGGAGGAGGGTCCAAGATCGACATTCGTTTTGAGCGTTCGCCAGGAGGTTCCTTTCACCTGCAGGGCGGAAGCTTGCAATTGCCCGGTGAGATGTGGGTTGGAGACAGAGCCTCGCACCGTGCCGTCGAACGATGCACTGCCGGCAAGATCGAGCGGTTGGACCGGATGGCCCGGCGCGGGCGTGCGAAAAAGATCGGCAACCATTTCCACTTGCCTGAGATCGCTGGACTTGAATTCGAGAGCCAGCTTCGAACCGTTGCTGAGCACGCCGTTCATCGTCAGGGAAGTTTGTGGCATCCTGAGATAGCTTTGGGTTAGTGCGAGTTCTTTCCTGCCGCCGAGATATTCGCCGTGCAATAGACCATTGACCGGAATGGGACCGGAGACACCGCCTGCGCCGGCGCGGGCGATGCTGCCATGAACGGTCGCATCGGCGCGCGCTACTAAGTCATTTAGAGTCTTGCCCCACGCAGCCTTCGCGTCGGCGTTCAGCACGCCGCGCAGCGCGAGATCCCGAGTGGCAGCGGAAGCTGGCGCCAGTTGTTTCAAATCCGCCAACGATACTCCGCGGAGCGACGCATCGAGCTTCGATCGTGAGTCGCCGCCAATGTCGCGCATGTCGAGCGTGCCATTGATCTCCCCGGCTAGAAGATGCGCCCGGAAATCCCGCACCATCGCATTCCCGTTTGCCAGCGAATAATGCGCGGCGATGTTATCGATCCGAGTACGAAACGCAGAGCTCCCAACCCCGCCCGTACGCACATCCAATTGGCGGCTGTTCAGATCTCCATTGAGCACAACCGCGTCGATAAAAGGACGGTTTGGATCATTTCGGTACTCGACTGATCCGGTCGCCCGGATCATTCCCGACGGCACGGACGGGTTGTTGAGAATATGGCGAACCTCGCTTGCATCCACTGTTGCGTCGTAGTGCGCCTGAAGCTTTGGATCGCTATAGTCTTCGAGCGTCGCCGACAGCAAGAGCTGCGAAGGGCCGCTGGTCAGCTTGGCTTGGGTAAGATGAAAGGTGACCGGAGTAGCCTCAAATTCAGCTTCCAGATCGTGTGGCACCGGCTTGAGCGACGCTATGCGCAGATGTCCGTCGCGATAGCTCAGCGTTCCCGAGTATTTCGTTAGCGTACTGTCGAACGAGGAGTGAAACCAGGAGTGAAAGGTTAGGTCGCGCAGGTCCGCGTCAAGATCGCTCTTCTGGTTATTGAAATATATTTCGCCGCGATCGAGCACAGCATGGCGTACGCCCAAATCGAAAAGATTGATTTTCGTTTTACTGTTGCCGCTGCTGTGCAGCCTGGGCATGTTGGAGACTTCCCGCTTATCGGTGAAGACCTGGACCACAGGATGATCGATGCGAACGCTTTTCAGATACCACGTTCTGTGCAGGATGGAGGTCACCCGCGCGCCGACTTCAATATGATCCGCCTGGAACAATGGCGGGTTGGGATAGGGCTCGGCGCCCGATATCCTGAGTCCGTACAAATCCAGGCTGAGGCTCGACAAATGAATGGCAAAGTTCTGTAAGTGGACGGGGACTCCGATCGCGTCGCCGGCTTTTCTATCCGCGGTCGCGAGCAGATAGTTGTGAAAGCTCGAGCTGTGCGCCAGGATGAGAATGGCGCCCACAGCCAGCAGGAAAAGAAAAGCTAAGCCGGCTCCCACCCAGGCGGCAACTCGCGCCCACAAGCGGCGTCTTGTGTGCTCTGTCCGGCCCTTTTCCCCATCGGGTGAGCGGGCATAGTCGGGATGAAGTTGCGGCCCTTTCAAGATTGTTTCCCCCTCAAAACGCCTGCCCGATAGTAATGAAATACTGAGTTGCGTTGATTCCCGGAATCGGGTTAAGGTTGCGTCCCAAATCGACGCGTATCGGTCCCACTGGTGTGTGGTAGCGCAGGCCCAGTCCTACGTTGTTCGAATAGAGCGAAGTGACGTGACGAAATCCGACGCTGGGGAAGACATTGCCGCCGTCATAGAACACTGCCAATCCCAGGTCTTTTTTGATAGGCAGCGGGATGCGGAACTCCGAATTGAGAATCAGCAGTTCGTGGCCGCCGTTGGGAACCTGGATCAGAGTGCAGTTGGTTGAGCTGCCGTTGCTGCAGACAGGAACCTGGTGTTGTGGGCCGGCGCCATCCAGTGGAAAGCCGCGCAAGGTGCTGCCGCCGCCGGTAAAGAATTCTTCGCTGAGAGGCACGCGGCTGGAGAATAAAGGCTGCGCCAAGCCGATTCGGATACTATTCGCCCAGATAATGTTGTCCGGTATTTTCTTGAAATAAGCTGCTTGTCCGGTCATTTTGGCGAAGTTTACGCTGGAACCTAACCGCGATGCATTGAGATCGAGCTCGACGCTCTCGAGCACTCCTTTGTGAGCATCCAGCGGGTTGTCGCGGGTGTCGTGCGTATAAGTGGTTGAAACTGTGGAGAGCCGGACATTTCTGTCCGCCGGATCCACCAGTGCGGGAATCTCGAGTCTCGTCAAGTCTGTTTGGCTGAAGCTGTAACGCAGAAAAAGAATCTGTTTCCCTGTTTTGTCCAGATTCCGTTGAAGCTGATAGCCGGCCAGCTCCTGCTGGGAGGAGTAGATCGGATTCTCGCCGTTATGGTCCACGGAAATGGAAGCAGTCGCTCTCCATTTGGACCATCGAAGATTGGGATCGATGTAGTAGGCGGATCCATTCTGATCGAGACGGCCGGCGAAGGCGGTAAGCGAAACCGACTCTCCCTTTCCGCGAAGATTGTTTCGCGTATATTCGAACGTTCCTCTGGGACCGTAATAAGTCGATTGGTTCGTCGCTGAAATTGGACGGCAACCCTATGGGAGGCAGATTGGGAAGGGCGACAGTCCCGCTGGGAATGCTGCCGCCGCGGTTGATAATCTCAAATCCAAAGCCATACCTGATCTCGTTCCTGTTAGCCTCGTGTACCTTCACCAGAACATCTTCCTGCTCCTGCGTGGTGACCTGCCGCTTTGGATCCACCTCGGCCCAATCGAATACTCCGGTGTGGTCATAAAGCCGGCTTTCCGCTGTGAGCAGGTTGGTTGCGGTGAGCGGGTGCTCAGGCTGGATGGAGCTGACATCCTCATTGATAAGCCGCTGTTGGGTCTGTTTTCGGCCCAGAGTGATCACGTCAGTCGTATAGACACGCGGCCCTTCGTATATGTGATAGACGACTTGAACCTGATGAGGATCGTTTTTCGATAGCGAGTGCGCTGTCTCACGAAAAGTCGCCGTCAGATATCCGAGCTGCAGATAACGGGCGGTTATGTTCTTGCGATCGGTGGCCACCAGCTTCTGTGAATAGGGGCCGCCCACCGAAAGCTTCAAACCCTGGGGCGCAAACTGGGCTTTAGTCAGCGTTTTCGCGCCTTCAATCCGAAGCGATTGCACGATATCCCGAGGGCCCTGGTCGATGTTGAAGACAACGCGGACATTGCTGCCCTTGTTGAGAACATTCGAGGTAACTTTCACGGAGCTGAAGCCTTCGGATTGATAGACATTCGTAAGATTCTTCACGCTGCTGCGGACCAGGTCCTGGCTGTAATTTCCGCGGGAGAAGAAGTGAGCTTTTTTGACCGTAACGTACTGCAACGGATCTTGGGGAGAGTGAGGCTGATTGCCGGAGATGTTAACGCCCTGGACCTTGTGCTTCTTTCCCTTGGCGACCTGGTAGAGGATAGTGTCCACCGAGCCCTGTTTTTGAAAATGCGAGTTTACCGTTACATCGAAATAGCCCTTGCCCTGAAAATACGACGCAAGGGCCTGTGATCCTTCTTGAACCAACTCGGGATCGACCCCAACCCCCTGATACACCGGCAGCAGAGACTTGCGGTCCCAACTCCATAGGTGCGCGCCTTCAATCTTGACGTTGATTTTAGGACCGGTATCGACATGAAAACTGATATCCGCGCGGTTTGTCGCCGCATGATATTCGGCTCCAGTCAGCTCTACCCGTGCAGCCAGCCACCCTTGTTTCGCAAGTTTGCCTTGCAGATAGCGGCTTGCGTTGGCGAGCGTCTTGAAGCGGTAGCTTTTGCCCGGCCGGATTGCCGCTCCTCGCAGGCGCGCCATTATGCCTTGAAGGTCATGGCGTAGCTTGGAAGCTTGTTCATCGGTTGCGCCACTAAACCTTAGCTGCCCAAACTTACTGCGGGGGTGGAGCGTGGTCTCAAAGACCACGTTGATTATCTGGTGCGACGGGTCCCGCGCCAACCGGGTCCGGACTTCGGCTTTGAAAAAACCTTGCTGGCGGAAAAACTTCAGTAAACCCGCTTGCGCCAGGCGAACGTCGCCCGCGTTGTATGGCGCCTGGGGAGGATAGTTTGTAATCTGAACCAGACGCGAATAGGAGAAGTGCCCGGCGCCGGGAAATTCGAAGATGCCGAAATAGGTCGCCGGTTGCAGGACCAGTAGGACCCGAACTCCATTGGCTGCCGGCTCAACCTGCAACTGGACCTGCTTGAAATTCCCGCTCCGCTGAATCGCAGCCATGGTTTGGTTTATTTTCGTAGTCGAAAACGGCTCCCCGGCATGTTGTACAAACTGTTGCATGAACTGCCCTTCGTTCATATCGGGCTGTCCGGCAATCTCGATCGAAGCGACGTTCTGGCCTTCGTAGGACGAAAGGAATTCCGCAGTTTGCGGCGCCGTTCCCGGAACCTGATTTTGAGCAGGAGTTTGCGCCTGTGCTCCAAGGCACAACGAGAGAAAAAGCAACGTAATGGCGGCCTGGTAACGGCGCCGGAAAAACTCGGGATATAAAAACTCTTTCTTCTTACGGTGTGCTTGCAATGCCACAGTCCAAGGTTCTATCCTGCTCTGAAAATGCGCTTGTATCTCATTGAGAACAGCGCGCCACAATAGATTTGCCGTCTTGATCGGAGCGAAAACCGGGTCCCCGGCAACTAAAGCTTGCCGGGTGGGAAGCGCAGTAGGAGAGATCCGCAGTTACGCAGCCGATACAACAGCAGGTTCGATGCGACGAGAGACCTTGGCGGTTGTAGCCTCCGCTGGTTAGGGCAGAAACAGGATAGATGTGGCTTCGATGAGTTCTATGAAATGGCCTTTTTCTTGGTGAAAAAGGCCGTTGGGAATAGCGGCTTGGATATATTCATCCTGTTCTGCCATAGCCTGTACTGGGCAATTTATGGAGTTCAGTGATCCTCGATCGGATCGGGAGAAACTGGGACGGAAGCTGTTTTGGGCTCAACCGGAACAAGAAATTTCAACGGCGAGCGCAGAATTTCGCGTATCAGAAAGCGCAGCAGCTCGAGCTGCTCTTTGGCCCCTACTTCGTACGCGCGCAGCGCGACAGCCGCCGCGATGAAGAAACTGACGCCGAGGTTCAGAACGAAGGTGACGCCGATGCCGGCGACAGCATAGTAGAACCAGTCGCGCCCCAAAGAACTGGCGCCGAAACGGGCCGCGGCGAGAGCGAGCGTTCCGGTGGATAGGGTCACGTGACGGACATCCAGCGGAATGCCGAAGAACCGTGACACGACAGGGGCAAAGCCGAGCAGGAAGCCGAGAGCGATGCTGGTGCTCCAGCCCGCGAGGTTGAGCTCGATGCAGTTCGCGACCCGCTGCATGTTATGTTCTCCGACGCGAATGCCCAGGGGATGTTGGCCGATGGCTGCGGTCATGCGGTGATAGACGGCAAAGTTTTCACACCATCCGCCGATCAGGGCAGCCAGCCACAACAGCACGCCCGTGGCGGCAGCATAAAAGATTGTTCCGGATGCGAGGGGATGGAGCGTCTCATAGACATGCTGCGCGCTCTCTGCCGGCAGGTAGGATTCGGAAAACATGATTCGCCAGAGATGCTCGAGCGCCACAGCTCCGGTACAGACAGCGATAATGTTGGAGATTGCGGCTGCCAATTGCGTGCGGCTGATGAGAGCGGTAAACTCGGCGATTTTGCTCCAACGGGCATAGCCGCGGTTTCTCCGCACAATGCCCGCGAAGGTGGCGGCCGTCGCCGAGGGCTGCTTGGTTGCAAGGGCCAGGCCGAAAATTTGCAGCAGGATGAAGCTGATGGAGTAGTTGACGCTGCTCAGAAGGCCTTCCACAAAGAGCGGATCATTCGCTTCGACAATGCGCATTTTAATGGCGGCGGTAAAGACCGTAAGCAATCCCCCGCCCGCAGCGGCAAGCCACATCTGCCAATACTCCCTATTGGAATGGGCAATGTAGTGCTCACCGCTTTTGCCGGTGCGCTCGACGGTTTTGCGCGCCAACAGGTTAAGATTCTGTTGCAGCAGGGAACGCAGACGCTTATCTTCCAGACGCCCTTCGATCAGGTCATTGAGCAGGCGCCGCGCAGGCCCTAAACTTTCCTGATTCGCGGAACTTTGACGGATTTGGAAGCGCTGCTCCTTCCTTGCGGAGGAGTCCAGCCCTACCCCGGATTCCGCAGTCCGGGGACCGGCCGCGTCAATCAGCTCGGCCAGTCGCGCCATGCGGGTCAAGCCCAGTTCGATACTGCGCAGATCCAACACTAAGTCGGCGCTCACTCCCGCACCTTCCATGTGCATATGGACTAAATCGAGTTCATCGCGGCATTCGCGGACGCAGCCGCGCCAGTCATCCAGGAGTTTCGCCGTGGACCGGTCGTCAGTTGCGCTCACCAGGTTCTCAGTCGAGAAAATCAGCCGATAAAATGGTGAACTCTCCACCGGGTGCTGGCCGCCGCGCTCCCGCATGGCTGCGCTAATACCTCGTCCGGTAACGCGCGTGGCCATCAGGCGCATTGCCTCTCGCAAATCGCTGGTGACGCGGGTGGTTGGTTGCGAAGAGTCCGGCGCCCCCGTCACGGGGGGCCAGAAAAGAACACGCAGACGCTCAAAAATGTATTCCGGCATTTCCAGGAATCGGTCTACGTCCCGCGAGGCGGCGAAGAGCGAAACCACAAGGCGCGAAGTATCCGACTCAGAGCGCGCGCTGGGCAGCAGGCGCTGGAAAATGCGGCGTAGACCCTCGGAAAAGATTGCATGATGTGCAGGCAAGCCGGCTTCAGCGAACAAGGAGACCGAGTTCAGCTCGGCGAGCATGGCCTGAAAGGCTTGTTGGAAGTCGATGCGCAGCAGATCGTCGTATTCAAGTAAGCGAATCCAGCGGAGAAGACGGATGGTGAACGCCCGTTCATGCGATCCGGTCCAGATGGCGCGAAAGAGCCGGCCAAAGCTGGCGGTGCGGGACTCAAGAGAATCTGAGGCGATAAAGGCTTTGGTGCGGGCGCGAATCTCGTCGTTCACGCGAACGAAAGCCGGCCTTTGCCGCCGCGTACGCCGCAGGCGCAAAAACCTCCGGATGGAGCGGGTAAATCTCACACGTGGCCTCTGTTCAATATCATCACTATTACATGAATGTGCTGCAAAGCGGCTAGGGGCAGCCCGCCGGCGCAACCCCTGCTTTTCCCAACGCGACGGGATTGAAAAGCAACAACTCTCGCTCTTGCGTGCACCTTATTAGGGCGGTACTTGCGCTCTATGTCTAAATCCAGCACGCCTCGCGCTGCTCGCTCACCTTATCGTCCCGTTCGACCCGTCGCCATTCCTTGGAGAGACCTCCACCGTGAGGCTCACGAGCGCTTTGGCATCCGTCATTTCCGGCCAGGCCAACGCGAGGTCTTGGAGGCGGTCTTTAGGGGGCGCGATGTGCTCGCTCTTATGCCCACAGGGTCAGGCAAGAGTCTCTGCTATCAATTGCCCTCGCTCTTTCTGCCGCGCACCGTGCTTGTCGTCTCTCCCCTCATCGCCCTCATGCAAGACCAGCAGGAGAAGGCCGAAGAGGCCGAGATCGCGGTTGAGAAATTGGATTCGACTCTCAGCGCGAGTGAACTAAATACAGTTACTCAATCAATCATTTCGGGCAGTCCGCGGTTGCTCTACGTCACCCCTGAGCGCCTGGAGAATGAGGGCTTTCTCTCAACGCTCGCCTCCGCCGGGGTCAGCCTGCTTGCCGTCGACGAGGCTCACTGCATTTCGCAATGGGGACACGATTTTCGTCCCGCCTACCTAAGCCTTCACTACGCGCGGGAGCGCCTGGGCAACCCTCCCGTCCTCGCTCTCACTGCCACGGCAAGCGACAGAGTGGTTCACGACATTCTCTCCGAGCTAAATGCACGCAATGCGGTTGTCGTCAATACCGGGACCGAGCGCAACAATCTTGAGCTCTCTGTCCTGCCTACGGTCAACGCGACGGCCAAGCAGATGCGCTTGATGGACCTTATCTGTAGGGAAAACGGAAGCGGCATCATTTATACCGCCAGCATCCGCAGCGTCGAGGATGTCTACGAGTGGCTTTCGGCGCGCGGTGTCCCGGCCGGCCGCTATCACGGCCGGCTCCCTGCGCGTGAGCGCGAGCGCGTGCAAGCCGAATTCATGGCGGGGAACTGCAGAGTACTGGTCGCCACCAAAGCCTTCGGCCTCGGCGTGGATAAGCCCGACGTTCGATTCGTTTACCATTACGAGTTTCCCGATTCACTCGAAACCTATTATCAAGAGGCAGGCCGCGCCGGACGTGACGGTGAGCGTGCGCGCGCTGTGCTCCTCTTCCGCCTGGAAGACCGGCGCATCCAGCGGTTTTTTCTGCGCGGCCGCTATCCGCGCCTGGAGGAGGTTCGGCGCGTACTCGATGCGATTTCTCCACCGGCCCTGGCGAATTCCGATCAGCCCCGCAAGCCCGCAACCGCTATAGAGGTTGCGGAGATTGCTCAGCTTCCGCGGCGCCGAAGCCAAGTAATCCTGCATCTTCTTAGGGAAGGAGGAATCGTCCGCCGCGAGATGCGCGGCTACCGTTCCCAGGGAAGGCGCGAAGTTACTGACCAGGAGCTGGAACGCATGGTCGGCATCTATGTCGAGCGCGAGCACAATGACCTCGAACGGTTGGAGGAGATGATGCGCTATGCGGAGAGCGCCCAGTGCCGCAAGCGGCTTATCCGCGCGTATTTCGGTGAAGCCGAGGGCGAGCCGTGCGGCATGTGCGACAACTGTCTGGCGTCGCAGGCAGAATCGAGCCATGAAGAGGGAGAGATTGCCGCACCCGCCTCAAAGCCGGAAGTCGTCGAGATAGATACTCCTGCCGGCTCTTTTCAGACCACCGCTCCGGAGACCTTGCCCAGCAAAGCGCCCCCTCTTTACCGTGCCGGAGATATTGTCCATCACCGCCGCTTTGGCCGGGGCAGAGTCCTCGATTTCGAGGGAGAAAACCTCCTCGCTCGGTTCGAAAAAGCGGGCCACAAGAAAGTTCGCGTCACCTATGTCCGCAAGGTTTCCTGATCGCGAATTGGAAATGTCGGATTCTAAAATCACCTAAGATGATTGAGGACATGCAGATTCCGGCAATGATCGATCAGGACGAGAATCAGATCCGGACGCCGATCCCTCAGACCATGCGGGCTGCGGTATACCGTGGCATCGACGATGTGCGCATCGAGACGCTGCCGGTTCCCGAAATAGGCCGGGGCGAGGTTCTCATCCGGGTACATTCGTGCGGTATTTGCGGCACCGACCTGAAGAAAATCCATAGCGGTTCCCACTCCGCCCCTCGAATCTTCGGGCATGAAACGGCTGGAACCATTGCCGCGGTAGGAGCCGGGGTCGAGAGCTTCCGCCTGGGAGACAGAGTGATGGTCTTCCACCACATTCCCTGCGGAGACTGTTACTTTTGCCGCAAGAAGACATTTGCTCAGTGCCCCGTCTATAAGCGCGTGGGCTGCACCGCCGGATTTGAGCCCGCCGGAGGCGGTTTTGCCGAGTATGTCCGGGTGATGGATTGGATCGTCGAGCGTGGATTAGTCAAGGTTCCGGACGGCGTTCCCTTTGAGCAGGCCGCCTTCGTCGAGCCGCTGAATACCTGCCTTAAGGGAGTTCGCAGCCTGCATCTCGCTGCGGACGAGACCGTGCTGGTGATAGGACAGGGCCCGATCGGCATTCTGCTGGCGTCCCTGGCAAAGCGGTCGGGCGCAACGGTGCTGACGGCGGACCTTTATCCCGAACGGCACCGGACGGCCGCTCTCTTCGGTCTGGACCGTCCTATCGATGCTTCACGGGGGGACGTTGTCGCGGCTGCCCGGGCCGCCAGTGAAGGGCGTGGAGCGGATGCAGTGCTGGTCGCGGCCGCCGGCAACACCCTCATCCGCACAGCCATGGACGCGGCGCGGCCTGGCGGCCGGGTGCTGCTCTTCGCCCAAACTCAGCATGGCGAGGCGGTTATCGATCCGGCCGCGGTCTGCATGGATGAGAAAGCACTGCTCGGTTCCTATAGCGCTTCAGTCGATCTGCAGGATGAGAGCGCGCGCCTTGCTTTTGAGGGATACGTTCAAGGCTACGACTTGACCCGGCTGATTTCGCACCGCTTTCCTCTGGAAGATGCCGTCGCTGCCATCGCGTTGGCCTCCCGGCCAAGCGCGGATTCGATGAAGATCGTCATTCAACCCGGCACGGCTCCTCCGATTGCGCGAAAATAGAGTGCGATGCCGAATGAGATGAACGCTGCCGTCTTATACGGCAAAGAAGATGTTCGGATTGAACGGGTTCCGCTCCCCGAGGCGGGTCCGGGGCAAATCGTGGTTCGCGTCCATGCTGCCCTTACCTGCGGCACCGATCTCAAGGTTTTTCGCAGGGGATACCACGCTAAAATGCTGGTGCCTCCGACTCTCTTCGGCCACGAAATGGCCGGGGTGGTGCATGAGGTTGGTCCGGGGGTGCGCGGTTTTCGGCCCGGGATGCGGGTAGTGGCGCTGAATTCAGCTCCTTGCGGCGGCTGCTACTGGTGCGTCCGCGGGCAGGAGAACCTTTGCGCGGATCTGATCTTTAATAATGGCGCGTATGCGGAATACATGCGTATCCCAGCGCGGATCGTGGCAAAAAACACGCTTATCGTTCCGCAAAGTCTGCCGCTCGAGCACGCTGCCCTTACTGAGCCTTTAGCCTGCGTCGTCAGGGGCCTGGAGGAGACCGGCGCCAAGCCCGGTGACCATGTGGTGGTCATCGGCGCGGGACCTATCGGGCTGATGTTCATGCACGTCGCCCAATTGGCTGGTATGGAGGTGATTGCCGTGGTCAAACGGGACGAGCAGATCGCCTCGGCAAGGACTTTCGGCGCCACCCATGTAGTCCAGACTAACCCCATGGGCGATACCGTAGCCGAGGTGCGCGCCTTGACCGCACACCACCGCGGCGTAGACGTGGCCATCGAGGCGGTCGCCGCTCCACTCACCTGGCAGTGGGCGGTGGATATGGTTCGCCGCGGGGGCACAGTCAATTTCTTTGGCGGCTGCGCCGCGGGAACCAAGGTCGAGATCGATACCAATCGTCTGCACTACAACGACATCACCCTGAAGGCCAGCTTTCACCATACCCCGGCCGCTTGCCGCAAGGCATTTGACCTCCTGGCCAGCGGGCGCTTCAAATGCAGCGAATACATCACGGGAAGAGCGCAGTTGGAGGAGCTTGAAACTGTGCTGCGCTGCCTGATGGATCGCTCGAACGATATCAAGACAGCTATCCTTCCTTAAGCGGAATGAATTTGCGAAGACTCCGTATGCTAACCAAAGCTTAGACTGGATTTCTCACAAGAAAGGCCAGGGCTAAAAGCCCGATTTTGTTTGGTCCAATTGCTTACGCGGGTTCGCCGTGCGAACCCGCTTTCCCGGCTAAAGCCGGGAACTACACCGGTGGAAGCCCTGGACTTTCAGTCCAGGGGAGGCGGACCTTTTAGGTCCGCCGAAAGAGGCTGGTTAAATTAAGGGCTTTTTAAGCCCTGGTACCGTGATGTTCGGGTGACGTTATGTCACGCTTATGAGAAATCCCGCTTAGGCGCCTCCCAAAGGCGGAATTACCGGACCATTGCAGTGGCCGGGCAATATAGATATCGAATGTATTACTTTAACTAAGGCATGACTCGTGGGAAGCGTTCAAGATAATAAAGACTTGGCAAATCCAAAGGACCCGAACCGTCTGGCCGATCTGGGTTGGGCAGCTCTGCCGCCCGAATATCGCATTCCTGCGGCGCGCCCTACGCTTGAAGAAGCCAGGAGCTATTGCCGCAGGTTGGCGGAGACTCACTACGAGAATTTTCATGTAGCCTCTTGGTTTCTGCCTCGCAAGCTGCGGCCGCACTTCCATAGCATTTACGCATACTGCCGCATTTCCGACGATCTGGGAGATGAGGTAGGCAGTCCCGAACAATCCCTGGCGCTGCTGGACGTTTGGCAAGGCGAACTGGATGCCTGCTACCGCGGCGAGACGCGGCATCCGGTATTCGTCGCACTGGCTGAGACGATTCGCGCGTGTGATATTCCCAAAGAGCCGTTTGCCGACCTTTTGACCGCTTTTCGCCAGGATCAGACGGTCACGCGCTTCAGGGCGATGGAGAATGTGCTGGCATACAGCAAGTACTCCGCCAATCCCGTAGGGCATTTGGTGCTCTACGCTTGCGGTTACCGCGACCCGGAACTCTTCCGCCTGTCCGATTTCACCTGCACGGCCTTGCAGTTGGCGAACTTCTGGCAGGATGTTGCCCGCGATTACGTTAAAGGCCGCATCTATCTGCCACTGCAAGATATGGAACGTTATGGGGTGACGGAAGAGGTTATCGCCGGCGGAATTGCCAACACGGAGTTCCGCCGGCTGCTCCGCTCCCAGGTTGACTACACCCGGCAAATGCTTTATTGCGGCATGCCATTGATCCGCTTGGTCGATCGCGATCTGGCGCTCGATCTCGATCTCTTCAGCCGCGGCGGATTGGAGATATTGCGCGCCATCGAGCGGCAGCAATATGACGTCCTTAGCTCACGGCCGGTAGTATCCAAGCGGAGAAAACTCGGTTTGGCGCTGCGCGCTCTGAGCAGAAAGCTGCTGCCTTCCGGCGACAGGCTGGCGGCGTGACCAGGGAAGTCGATGCGGCCTATGAGGCATGCCGGGCCATTGCGCGAAAAGAAGCCAAAAACTTCTACTACTCCTTCGTTGCCTTGCCGCGGGAGAAGCGCAACGCGATCTGCGCGGTCTATGCCTTCATGCGCCATGCCGACGATCTTTCCGATGATGAGTCCTTTTCCCGCGGCGAGCGCCGTGTAGCACTCGATCACTGGCTTCAGCGTTGGCATGGCGTGCTGGCCGGAGAGGCCTCGGAGGATCCTGTATTTATCGCGCTCCTGGACGCGCAGCGGCGTTTCGCCATCCCTCCGGAGCTGCTCGATCAGCTAGTCGAAGGAACAGCCTTGGATCTTGCGCCCGTCGAAGGGGAGCGCGCGGTTCAACCGGGCGCGGGCGGCTTGGCCACCTATGCCACATTCGCCGATCTCTATCGCTACTGCTATCTCGTGGCTTCGGTTGTCGGGTTGGTCTGTATTCGTATTTTTGGATATACCGATCCGCGCGCCGAAAAGCTCGCCGAAGAAACCGGCGTTGCATTTCAGTTAACTAATATTCTTCGCGACGTGCGCGAGGACGCTGCTCGCGGCCGTCTATATCTGCCTCTCGAAGATTTCGAGAGGGCAAACGCGACCCCTCAGCAAATCACCCGCATCGCACGTGGAGAGCAGCTTGCGCCGAATCAGCGCCGGGTTCTGGAAGCCCAGGCGCAGCGCGCTCATGCGTTCTACCGGTCCGCGGATAAACTTTTGCCGTTGATTTCCTCCGACAGCCGGGCCGCCTTATGGGTTTTGGTCACCATCTACCATCGCCTGCTCAAGCGAATCGAGCAACGCGGCTTCGATGTGTTCTCTGAGAGAATAGTCGTACCGGCATATGAGAAGCTGACGATCCTGGGCCGCGGGATGCTTATGACTCTGCTCAATCGCCTGCAGTTTTGAATCCGCTCATTTTTCATGGATCCCACTCGACAGCAGTCAATCCAATCCGTCACCGTAGTGGGCGGCGGCCTCGCGGGACTTGCGGCGGCATGCGCGCTGGCCGAGGCCGGCTACACGGTGCGCCTGCTCGAAAGGCGCCCCTATCTCGGCGGCCGCGCCTCGTCCTACGAGCATCCTGGAACCGGAGAGGTGATTGATAACTGCCAGCATGTTCTCCTGGGCCACTGCACTAATCTGATTAACTTGTATGAGCGGCTCGGCGTCGAGGGCGCCATTCGCTGGTTCGACCGCATGACCTTCGTCGAACCCGGCGGCCGCAGGAGCGTGCTTGAATCTTCCGCTCTGCCGGCGCCTTTCCACGCGACGCCTGCATTTCTGCGCGCTAGGGCTTTCTCGCTTGCCGATAAGTTCGCCATTGCCCGAGGTCTAAGCGCGTTTGTATCGCCCCCGGCCGAGGATTCCGGGGAAGATTTCGCCCATTGGCTGGCGCGTCACGGACAAACCCCTGGCGCCGTCGAGCGCTTTTGGAAGCCGGTGATGGTCAGCGCTCTCAATGAAGATTTAGACCGTATCTCCGTACGGTATGCCGGCCAAGTGGTTCGTTTATCTCTGTTGCGCTCCCCCGCCGCCGGCCGCATGGGCGTGCCCAGGATTCCGCTGAGTGATTTGTATAGCCGGGCTGCCGATTATATTGAGGCGCGCGGCGGTCAGGTGCTCACGCGTTCTGCCGCGCAAAGCCTTCGTTGGTCGGAGCTTGACCAGCAATGGACGATCGCGACCCAGACACAGGCGTTCACCAGCGATGCCGTGATTCTGGCCTTGCCTTTTGAGAGTTTGTTGAAATTGCTGCCGGGGCTGCCGGAAAATTTTCAGGCGCAGCAGTTAGCCTCGAACCTGGCGGCCTTTGATCACTCGCCGATTACCGGCATCCATCTCTGGTTTGACCGGCAGATAACCGATCTGGAACATGCGATCCTGCTCGACCGGACCATCCAGTGGATGTTCCATAAATCCCTCCTGCAGACGGAGAAACGTAGCGCTGACGCGGGAAGCTATATCGAACTGGTAGTCAGCGCATCCAAATCGATGGTTGAGATGCAGCGCCAGGAAATCATCGATCTCGCAGTGGCCGAACTGGCGGAATTTTTTTCCGCGGTGAAGCAGGCTCAGCTAGTCAAAGCCGCAGTGGTGAAAGAAATCCGCGCAACTTACTCGATAAGGCCCGGTCTTGATTTGCTGCGCCCCGTAGCCGTGAGCCCCTGGCCTCGCGCATTCCTGGCCGGCGATTTCGTCCAGACAGGCTGGCCGGCCACCATGGAGGGCGCCGTGCGCAGTGGCTACTTGAGCGCCGAAGCGCTCAGCCGTGCCGCAGGAAGACCGGCTCGCTTTCTCCTTCCCGACCTGCCGTCCAAGGGCCTAATGCGCTTGCTCCGATAAGTCCTTTTCGAATCCATCCATCTCTTCCCTTTATTGAGAATTCAACCTGAGTTGACCATACGTTAACGTCGCTAGCGCCAACTGCGAAGGTGTCTCACTTAATTGCGTTTGAGGAGGGTTCCATGAACAAGACAGCTACCGGACGGGCGCTCGTTATGTGCGCAAGTTTTCTTTTCTCAGCTTTCACCGCGATGCCGGCGACAGCTCAACAGGCCTCAACCGGGCCTGCTGCCGGCAAAGGTTACCAAGTCAGCGTGTTCGCCAAGGGCGTCGATGGAAAATATACAGAGCCGGATTCGATTGCAGTCGCGGACGGCCATGTATTCATCGGCTATGGGGACGGCATTCTGCCGGATGGGAGCGATGGTAAGACCAGCAACATTATCGAGTACACAAAAGACGGGCAGATGGTGCATGTGTACACCGTGGTAGGCCACAACGATGGATTGAAGCCTGTTGCCGGAACGCACCTGCTGGCGGCTATTCAAAACGAAGATGCGAATCCCAATATTGTGGTCATCGATACCTCCTCAGGAACCCAGACGCTCTATAACTTTGCCGCCAAGCCGGCACATGGTGGTGGGTACGATGACATCGTGATCCGCAAAGGCAAAGTCTATCTGAGCGCCTCCAACCCGGCCAACAATCCAAATAACGAACCGGCGATTGTACAGGCAACGCTGAGCGGCAACTTAATTGCTGTCTCTCCAGTGCTCGAAGGCAATGCCGCGGCAATCGACGTTGTTACGGGTGAGAGCCTCACGCTCAACCTTCAGGACCCCGACTCCATGACGCTCGACCCCTCGGGCGATCTCTTCATGACCAGCCAGGCGGATGGGGAACTGATTGTTGTGCGCCAGCCGGGAACACAAGAACAGAGCGTGCTGCAGATCCCACTGACGTCGCCCTATGGCGCGGCGCAAGCGGACGATACGGTCTTTACGCCTTCAAGTGACGGCTGGATTCTGGTTTCCGACACGCCCGCGAATACCATCTATGCGATTCGCAAGACGGAGTTTGCACCAGGGGTCGCCTATACCGCCGCGGTGGCAGGCACTCAGGGCTTCGTCGCTCGCCTCGATCTTGACTTCGGACTGCTGACCCCGGTAGTGACCGGCTTGCAAAGCCCGCACGGCATGGCGTTTGTAAAGAGCAAGGACGACGGCCCGGACTACGACCAGACGGAAGACGCGTGTGAGAAGTTGTTCTCACAACAATAAAAAGACCGATGATTAGGCTTAGGGCCGCTAACAGGCCCTAAGCCTTCAACAGAGCCACGCCGCAGCAGACGAAAACCGCCGCGATCCATCGCCTGCGATCCACATTTTCGCCAAGAAACCACTGGGCGGCAATGGCATTGCTCACAAAGGTGAGGGAACCGGCCGCGGGTGCAACGAGGCTTACATCGGCATGGCTCAGCGCGAAGAGCAGAGAAAAGAAGCTGATCGCCATGCAGGCAACGCCGCCGAGAAAACGGCTGTTGCTGAGAACGGCGGCAATGGCTCCACGCAATCCGCGCGTCGCTTGGATGTGATCGAGGTCACCGATCCGGCGCATGGCCGCTGCGATCGACACATCTCCCGCCGTCGCGCTTAAAACGATCGCGGCAATCATAGCTGCGACGGCCCAGCCGGAATTCATGTTCATCGGGCCACGCTCTTGAACTCCCGCGGTGTTTCTCCGTGTGCGGGGGTGTAGGCGGGACCTTGCGTGACGAACCCTACGCCCGCGGTAATGAGCAGAACCCCTATCCAGCGAGCCGGGGAGACTTGCTCGTGTAGCCAAAATCTTGATAGGAGCGCAACCACTGCATATCCCAGAGATGTGGCGGGTAGCACGAAGGTTAGATCAGCCCAGGAGAGCGCCGTGAGATAGGAGGCGAAGAAGCCCAACAAGAGTCCGATTCCGCCGAGAATCCACGGGGTCCGAAGCGCCGCGATCAATAAGCTGAGGTGCGAAACAGGCACGGGCCCAACCCGCTTCATGCCGATGTCCAGGAATGTATCTCCAAAGGCGCCGGTGAGTGCGACTATGGCCAGAATCAGATACTTGTTGAAGCTCATCGGGTATCGATTCATCGTGGCAATATCTCAAAGGAAAAGGGCGGCCAGCGAATCGGCTGACCGCCCTTCGCATTAGGGCCTGTTAACACTAATAGGCGAGCAGCGTTGCGAGCGAAAATGGGGCCAGACAAGGCGGAGTCCGCAGCGCGTGGCAGGTCCCCACGCACGGACGACAACGAAGTATGGCCCCATTTTCGCCACAACCCGGAGGGACGGGGCCAGTTTTCCCGGCTTCGTTGTCGCTCGGCGCTCGAAGATGCCGGATATTCGTCGCTTCTCGCTCCTAGAATCCGAAAAAACTGGCTCCCGTCGCTGTCGTCCTATTGGTGTTGACAGGCCCTAACTTGTCAGGCTCCCGCGTTCACCGGAGGCGGGGCGGTGCGCGCTGCAAGCTGCTTGCTGTCCGAGACCACCTTGTTGCGCTGGGAGCGAAGCTTCATGAAAGACTTTGCTTCCGTGTAAAGACGTTTGAGGTCGCGGTTAGCCACGGCTTTGCTTACGATGCGCCATGCCGCCTTGGGGCGGAAGTAGTATTCGTCATAAAAACGGTGCACCATCTCAAGCACGTATTCCTTCGGCAGCCCTGGATACTCGATGTGGGCCAGCTGGTGCCCTTCCTCATCGACCATGGCTCCGTTGTTGACGATGAATCCATTCTCTTTGGCGAAATCGTAAAACTCAGTCCCAGGGTAGGCGTGCGCGATTGAGACTTGAATCGTCTCCACATCCAGGCTCTTGGCAAAATTGATGGTGTTGCGGATTGATTCCCGGGTCTCGCCGGGCAAGCCTAGGATAAAGTCTCCGTGAATCGTCAGACCCAGCTCGTGGCAATCGCGAGCGAAATCGCGAGCACGTTCGACCGTGGCGCCCTTCTTGATGTTTTTGAGAATTTGAGGATCGCCTGATTCGAAGCCGACAATCAGGAGGCGGCATCCCGCTTCGCGCATCGCCTTCAATGTGTCGCGATCGGTGGTAACCCGTGAGGTGCAGGACCATGTAAGCCCCAGCGGCTTCAATTTTTCACAGAGCTCGACAGTCCTCGCCTTCTGGATGTTGAAGGTGTCATCGTCAAAGAAAAACTCCTTCACCTCGGGAAAGATTTGCTTGGCGTGGGCCATCTCCGCGGCCACATCATCCGTGGAGCGCTTGCGCCAGGCATGTCCGCTGAGAGTTTGCGGCCAGAGGCAGAAGGTACATTGTGCCGGACATCCTCGCGTCGAGTACAGCGAGACATAAGGATGCAGAAGGAAGGGCACATTATAGCGTGTCACATCCATATCGCGCTTATAGATATCGGTTACCCAGGGCATCGCGTCGAGGTTTTCAACCTGAGGGCGATCGGGATTGTGGACAATTTTGCCGTCCTTGCGATAGCTGATGCCGAGAATCTCGGCGAGCGGCTTGCCTTCAGCGAACTCGACAACAGAAAAATCGAACTCGCGCCGGCAGACAAAGTCGATTACCGGGCACTCGGTCAGAGCGCGATCCGGCGAGGTCGTCACCGGCGGTCCGACAAAGGAGATCCTGATTCCCGGATTGGCCGCCTTTACGGCCTCCGCGAGCTTTTGATCGCCCGTCCACCCCGGCGTGCTGGTGAACAGAACCAGGAATTCATAGCTTTTGGCGATTTCAATGGTCTCTTCCGCCGAGACGTGATGAGGCGGGGCATCCAGCAGCCGCGATCCTTCGAGCAAGCCGGCAGGGTAAGCAAGCCATACCGGATACCAATAGGACTCGATCTCGCGCGTGGCCGGCCAGCGTGAACTGGCGCCACCGTCAAAGTTCTGAAAAGAGGGCGGGTTTAAGAGCAATGTCTTCAAAGGCATGGCGTTCTCTCAGTCTAACAGTTCAACCGCTTCGAGGCGGCAATCCCGTATTCACACTGATACTGGTGCTGCGCCGTGCTTGCGGGACTCTTCACAGTTGAACCCGCAACTCACTAGTTCGATGTGGTCTGGCTCGAAGAAGGTTCTTGGATGTTTTCAAAAAGCGTTTTCTCAAGGTCGAGTTTGTAAATTCGATTTGGCCCAGTCTTCGATTTTGCCAAGGGAGCGCAGCAGACTGAGTTGCGCCTGGGTCAATTGAAACTTAGCGTCAAGCATCTCCACATACCGCCTGCGCTCGTTGATTTGCGCCTGCTCTTCGTCTTTCGGTGTTAGCGGCGCCGCGTTGGGATTAGCGCTCCCCGATTGGATTTGCGTCCTTACCGCGTCCAATTGATCCTGCGCCAGCTCGTTCTGTAATTCCGCAACGTTCTCCTGAGCGGAGAGCTCGGTCACGCTCTTTTGCAATTCCAGAGCCTGCTCGCTGGTCTGGTCGCGTAGTTGATCGGCTTCCGCCGCCGCATGGGTCGCGTCGGCCAGTGAACCGGCGGCTTTAGCCTTGCGGGAGGAGTCAAACAACGGGATGTTGATCTGCACCCCGGCGCCGAAATTGTTTTCCTGGAAATGCAAGTAATACTGGCCATAGTTGTTGAAATTGGAAAAAAGCCCGTAGTTGGCTACGAAGCTGACAACCGGCCCGTTGTTCTGGCGCTTGTCGCCAAAAGCGGTATATAGCTTGGATTTGGCGGCCGCGTAAGCCGCTTGAATCCCGCTATTGCCGCGAATCGCCGTGAAATCGATCCTGCTCTCCTGGCCCGGCATGGGAGCGGCAGGAATGCTCTTTGGCTCCGGTGTAATATCCACCGGAGCGAATCCTGTGGAATGGGCCAGCCGTGCTCGCAGCACTTCGGCCCGGTCCAGTAGATGGAGCCGGTCAAGCGCTATCTGGGCGCCCGTCAGCCGCGCCTGAGTTAGCTCCACCCTGCTATCGCGTCCTGCATTCACACGATCGTTCTCAATTTCAACCAGCTTTTGCGCATATCCGCTCTCCTCGTCCAGAGTCGCGATCTGCTGCTCCACTTTTACCAGCTCGATATAATCCAGCGCGGTTTCCAGAATCACCTGCTGCTGCGTGTCTTTCAATTGCAGTTGGGCCGCTTGCAGGGAATTTCGCGCCGAGCGGATGTAGTCGCGCTGGGAAAAGGAGAAGGCCAGTGACTGAGCGGTCAGGCTGAAGACCTCGGGTTGGCCCAGAGGGAAACCGTAGGTCCATCCCAGGCTGGATCCCAGCAAGAAACTAGGCTTATAAATGTCGATGCTTTCCGCAACGCCGGCTTGGGCATGCTGGATGTCCGCGACCCCCATGTGGACCTTGGGGCTGTTGCGGAGAGCCTGATCGATCATCGTATAAAAAGAAACTTGCGCATTTGCCGCTACAGAGACCAGCAACAGGCCGGCTAAAAGGATCCGGCAACCGGCCACGCTGGAATGGGCATGATAATCGCAAAATCGCTCTAGAAGCCGTCTCATAGAGCGCGTGGTTACCTCACAATCTGGATCGGCACACCCGCGGTAACAGGCGTTCCGTTGGTGGTGCCGAGGGCAACGACGGTGTGGTCGCCAAGGCCGGAGAGGATCTGCACCTCGGTAAGATTAATCGCGCCGGGGGTTACCGCAACGCGGCGCAGAACATCTCCGGAAACGGCATAGACATAATCCCGCCCATTTTCGATGTGCAGAGCCTCGCGAGGAACTGTCAGTGCGTTGCGCACTTCCTGGGTAGTCACCGTTACAGTGACATTCGTGTTGGGCAGCAGCTCGCCGCCAGAGTCGTCGATGCTCACCAGCACTTCGCCCACGTTTCTCGTTCCATAGGTGATTATGGTGGACGGCAGAGCGGTGATATGCCCATGCCAGGTTCTTCCCGGCTTGGCGTTCCAGTCAATGACCGCCGGATTATCCAATTTCAGGTTCCCGATCTCCGGTTCGTCGAAGTAGGCTCTCACTTGCAGTTTGGATAAGTCGGCCATTTCGAGCAGTGTGGCTCCCGGAGAGACGTATTCGTAGCGCGAGACGGGCAGCGAATAGACCGTACCGGCGAAGGGCGCCCGCACATTGGACTGGGCTACTACCTGGGCTGCCGCGGCATACGCCGCTCGCGCTTCGGTAACCGCCGACTGCGCATGTTCAAGATCGATCGGAGCGAATGGTTGGCTGCGCTGCCGTTCCAGAGATTCCAGTGTGGTATTCGCAATTGCCAGCCGCTGCTGGGCTTGTGCCACTTCGCTGGGCGCGGCCGCGCCTTGCGCCTCCAGTTTCTCAACCGAGGTCACGCCATTCGCTGCTTGATCGCGTTCGAGCTTGGCATTGGCGATGTTGCTCGCAAGCGCAAGGCGCTGCCGCTGCGATCCACCGCCTTGCACTGTCTGCAGCGCGGCTTGGGCGCCCTGAAGAGCCGTGGCCGCCGCAGCCAACCTGGCACGCGCGTCCGTATCGTCCAATTGCAGTAGCAATTTGCGGGCCGGGACGTTTTCTCCGCCGTGGACGTAGAGAGCTTTCACCAGTCCCGCATCTGGCGCGTGAGCCGCAAAATTATGTTGCGGCTCTACCTGTCCGTTGGTGCTGGTGGTCTTAATCAGGTTTTGGATATCGCTCTCGCCCACCCGCAAGGGAAGCTTTTCACGGGTCAACTGGCGAACTCCGAAGAAAATCAGAACTAGAGCAATACCGGCGGCGGTCCACACTACGGAACTTTTGATTTTGCGCTTTCTAGGCTCTGCCATTCCACCGGACCGGGAATTAGATCGCTGTAATGTGAGTTCTCACGAGAATTACCCGCAGAACGTTCAGTATATAGGACGCCTGACACTTACTTGAAAATTCAAAAGACTGTTAACAGGCTCTAACAAGTCAACAGGCCGGTGAATTCCTTTTGCTCGCTATCGGCGGCGAAGCTACTGCCCCGATTGCCTGACTCGCTACAATGGAAGCATGAGTCTATCCCGCTATACGGACGAGCACGCCAAGGCCGGGCTCGACGCCGATTTCCCCTCCATTGAGACATGGGAAAACCAATTCGCCGCCTACGAAATTCTGATCGAGGATCCGGAGTTTACCTCCGTCTGTCCGAAGACCGGCTTGCCCGATTTTGGCGAGATCAGCATCCGCTACATGCCCCGCGAACAGTGCCTCGAATTGAAGTCCTTGAAAGAGTATCTGTTCACTTACCGCAACCTGGGCATTTTTCAGGAAAATATCGTAAACCAGGTTCTGGCGGACGTGGTGAAGGCTTGCGATCCGATCTGGGCCGTAATCAAGGGAACCTTCCGTCCTCGCGGCGGTATTTCGACTACGATTGAAGCGCGCTGGCCACGGCCGTTGGCTTAAAGAAGCGACTCAGCAAGTCACAACTCAGCGCTGACCGGCTGACTCGCTGGTTTATGCTTCCTCTATGCGCCGAAATGCCGTGGCTACAGCCGGGTTGGCTCTCTTCCTGCTGACTGCGCTGAATCTCTTCAATTTCATCGACCGCTACGTCCTGCCCGGCGTGCAACCCTTGATTCAGAAGCAATTCGCAGTCAGTGATGCGGGGATGGGCACGCTCACCTCCGCCTTTTTCTTTACCTATATGCTCGCCGCGCCGCTCACCGGCTGGTTGGGCGATCATATGCCGCGCAAGCCGCTGATCGTCGGCGGAGCCTTGCTTTGGAGCGCGGCCACTCTGCTTACCGCGGTAGTTCATAGCTACCAATCCCTACTGCTACGGCACGCCGTGGTCGGCATCGGCGAGGCAACCTTCAGCATCTTCGCGCCTGCTCTCTTGTCCGACTTCTATCCGGAAATCGACCGCAATAGGATTCTCAGTATCTTTTACGTAACTATTCCCGTGGGCGCCGCTCTCGGGTATATCACTGGCGGCGTTCTTGGCTCCCGGTACGGCTGGAAGGCCCCGTTTTATGTCGCGGCCGCCCCTGGAGTCCTTATTGCCATTGCCTTCATGCTTTTCGTCCGCGAACCGGAGCGGGGCAGCGCCGATTTACTGCCGCCGTCTGCGAGCCGCAGCACGGTCAGGGGATTGTTGGGCAATCCCGGCTATTGGACGGGAACGCTGGGTATGGCATTCATGGTCTTTTCAATGGGCGGTATCTCGGTCTGGCTACCCACCTTCTTCGCCCGCTATGGCGCCTATTCTCTTGCTCGCGCCAATCTGCTGATCGGTGGCATCACCATACTCGACGGAATCCTGGGAACGTGGATGGGTGGATGGATCGGGCAGCGCTGGCTGCGCCGCAACCATCGCGCTCTCTACCTGCTCTCCGCCTGGAGCGCCGTTCTAGCCATTCCCGGCGCGTTGATAGCCTTTTTCGGACCGCGGCCGCTTTTGCTGCCCGGCGTGCTGATAGCGGAGTTCTTTCTTTTCCTGAACACCGGACCGTTGAACGCGGCTATCGTAAATTCCGTCGCCGCGCCTATTCGCGCCACTGCGATTGCATTCAATCTGTTCATCATTCATGCGCTCGGCGATCTGCCGTCGCCGGCCATCATCGGCATCATCTCCGACCATACGTCGCTGCGCATCGGCCTGGGCGTCACGCTCTTGAGCATGATTGTCTCCGGAATCATCCTGGCGGCTGGCGCCAGGTTCGCGCCGGTGCTGCGTAGGGATGAGATGAATCCGGTTGCCGCAGGTTCTCAACGCTGATGCGGATTGTCCTATGGCTCAACTGCCTGGTCGCGCTGGCCTGGCTTCTGCGCGTGCTCACCTGGCGCCGCTTGCTCAAGCGAGTGCCCGACATTTCTGGGGGCGTCTTCACAGAAGCCAACGGCGAAAATCGATCGCCGATCCTGCCGCTATTAAGCGTGATCGTGCCCGCAAGGAATGAAGCTGAAAGCATTGCAGCGACACTTGATTCTTTACTCAACTCGACGGATATTAACCTCGAGATCATCGCTGTGGACGACCGTTCGCAAGATGAGACCGGCGCCATTATGGACCGCATCGCGGCGCGCGTCCAAGCCGAGGGCAAATCCCTTCACGTATTACACGTAACGGAGCTCGCCCCTGGTTGGCTGGGGAAAACCCATGCCATGAGCATGGCGGCCGGCTGCGCGCGAGGAGAATGGCTGCTCTTTACCGACGGAGACGTTCTTTTTCGGAAGGATGCATTGCGCCTTGCGCTCGCATTCGCGATATCCACCGCGGCAGATCATTTCGTTCTCATGCCCACCTTGATTCTCAAGAGTCAGGGTGAGCGCATGATGGTAGCCTTCCTGCATGTGATCACTCTCTGGGTGTTCGGGCCGTGGCGTGTGCCGGATGCGCGCTCACGGCGCACTGCCGTTGGCGTGGGAGCTTTCAATATGATCCGGCGCGAGGTATACGACTCTCTCGGTGGATGGGAGTCTCTCCGCATGGAAGTCATCGAAGACCTGGGATTGGGGATGCTGGTCAAGCGCCGGGGCTTTGCCCAGCGCATCGCATTCGGCCGGGACCTGATCAACGTCCGCTGGGCTCAGGGCGCTTTCGGCGTGGTCGGAAATCTTACCAAGAACCTCTTCGCCGGCTTTCGCTTTCGGCCGGAACTGTTGCTTGCCTTCCTTCCCGTCTTCATCCTGTTCACGCTGTTTCCGCTGATCGCATGGCTTGCCGGACCGCTGTCATGTGTCGCCACGAGCGTTATGCTGGCCGCGGTCTGGTTAGCCTACCACCGCCAAGCGCAGTACCAGCCTTTCAGCGCATGGGAAATGGTTCTGTTTCCCGCCGCTGGCGGGCTCATGGTTTATGCGTTGTTCCGCTCCATGCTGACCGCGCTCTGGCAAGGCGGCATCTGCTGGCGCGGAACCTTCTATCCGCTGAGCGAATTGCGTCGCCAGAGAAAGACGTAACCCAAGCATTCTTTTATGGAATGCCTGAGCCACACTTATCCTGTTTCTGCTCTAGCGGAACCAAACCGTGAAATCGGCCCTGCAACCTCTGTCGACCCAAAGGCTGTTACGGTCATAACCCCAAGTGCGCCCCTGTATGCATGCAGAACCGGATATTTGCCGGGCCATTTCAACCCTCGCGATCTGCCCGTTCACCGGACAGCGGACGTGATTCATGTTGCCGGACGAACAGCGCACGCCCTGGCTGCGGCCACCGGGGTATCGGCCAGGGCCCCCGTTCATGAGCTGGAAGTCGGCCCGGCAGCCGCGATCTACCCAGATGCTGTTGCCTTGAATCCCCCATGTCTGTCCGCGCACGCAGGGAGAGCCGCTTCGCTGATTGACCAGGCGAGCGTCCCTGAATGGGCCCATATTGCAGAAGTGCCGCTTCATGTCGTTCGATGAGCAGGTCTTGATGTTTTGCGCCAGCAGCGCCGGTGCGGAGATGAGCAGTAGCAAAAAGGCAAACAGTCCTGCGGTACGCCGGTAATTCGTCATTCGCTCCTCCCAGACTTCGACAAATAGATGAAACGCTTGCTCCAGTCTCTATACCAAATTCGCAGGCAAGAGGCTATAGAATTGCGACATGTTACTGGAAGGACTCTTACCTCCGCTGACGAGTTGTTTTCATGCCGATGGCCAACCTTACTGGCGTAAGCTCGAAGAAAATGTAGAACGTTACTCGCGAACTCCGTTACATGGATTTACTATCCTGGGCTCGACCGGCGAGGCCATTATGCTCAGCGACGAGGAGTCGCGGGAGACACTGAGAATCGCTCGCGCCTCCGCCGCTCCGGAAAAGGTCCTGCTGGCCGGGGTCGGCCGCGAGAGCGTGGTCGAAACGCTTCGCCTCGCCGACTATGCCGCCCAACTCGATTACGATGCGATTCTGGTGCGCACGCCGCACTTTTACCGCCCGCTCATGCGGCCGCGCGAAATGCTGACCTACTATCAGACGGTTGCCGACCGCTCACCCCTGCCTGTCCTGCTTTATAGTGTTCCCACCTTCACGGCATACGATCTGCCTGTTCCAGTAGTGGCGGAGTTGGCGATGCACCCCAACATCATCGGTATGAAGGAATCGAGCGGCAAGGTAGAGCGCATTCAACAGATCGTGGAGGCCACGCGCGGGGCGAGAAAGCGGACCGTAACCGTAACTCCTGTCTTCGCCGCCGTCACTGCCAGGATGATGAAGGCTGACAACGGAAGCCTTGTAGCTGCGGATCGGCTAGGGGCGGGTAACGTGGCCGTTGCGGGAACTGAAACGCAAACCCTAGCTCAAACGCGGACCCAAACACGGACCAGGGAAGTGGGATTCCAAGTGCTCACCGCTTCAGCTCAGACGCTCTATTCCTGTCTGGAATCTGGGGCTACGGGCGCGATTGTGGCGATGGCGATTTTCGCTCCTCAGGCTTGCCATGAAATCTATACCGCATGGAAAGACAAGGATGCTGCGCTGGCGGCGGAAAAGCAGCAGCGGGTTCATCGAGCAGGCCAGGAGATCTGCTCGGGCCTGGGCATTCCAGGCATGAAGTATGCCATGGACCTGAACGGCTACTATGGAGGCTGGCCACGCCTGCCTCTGTTGCCCTTAACAGCGGAGGATCGAGCCAAAGTCGAAGAATTGCTGCGCGATATTCGCAATTAGGCGATGCTTGGGTAAGAATAGAGCCGCCTGCATGAAAACCTTCTCCATCGGTGTCGATCTCGGCGGGACCAACCTTAGGGTTGCCGCTTTCACCTCCGATTTCCGGCGCATCGGGCAGAGTGCGATTGCGACTCGAGTCTCCGCCGGGCCCGAAGAAGTGGCGCGCGACATATCCGCCGAGATAAGAAAGCTGCTCCGGGACTGCGCAGACCAGGGTGAATTGCAAGGTATCGGCGTCGGCTCGCCGGGGCCGATCGAATTGCCCGCGGGAAAGCTGGGGGCGCCCCCAAATCTGCCGGGTTTTGAAGGTTTTCAGTTGAAGAAGACCCTCGAAGCCCTGCTCCAACTTCCGGTGTACGTAGAGCACGATACCAATGCAGCAGCTCTGGCTGAATGCATGAGCGGAACCGGAAAGGAGTATCGGGCAAATTCTCTCTGCATGCTCACGCTGGGCACGGGAGTGGGCGGCGGCATTCTGTTGGATGGCAAGATATGGCATGGCGCCAAAGGCATGGCCGGCGAAGCTGGACACATGCCGATCTTCGCCGATGGCGCCCGCTGTTCGTGCGGTGGGCGCGGCTGTCTTGAGCTCTATGCCTCGGCTACCGGCATTCGGAGAATGGCGGCCGAGATGGCGAGTGCCGGAAATGCGCCCCAGTTCACGCAGGTTCTCAACGGGGACGCGGCGCTGGCTACATTTGAGATCGCGCGTCTGGCCGACGGCGGGGATGCGCCGGCGAAACATCTGTTCGGGCACGTCGGCCGTTGTTTGGGAATCGGCTTGGCCACGCTGATCAATGCGCTCAATCTGCCGCTCTACGTGATCGGCGGCGGCGTGGCGAATGCGTGGCATCTGTTCGCTCCCGCGATGATGGAAACCCTCACTGAATTGAGCTACGTCTATCGTCTAACCCTCCCTGCGCAGTCAGATGCATTGCGGGGTGGCGGCACGCTTGTAGTGCCGGCCATGTTGGGTTCGGAGGCCGGTCTGCTAGGAGCCGCCATGCTGCCTTATTCGAAATAAAAATCGGCTTTGTGGCTGTCCGTGCGGGACGGAGCAACTGACGCAGGCAATTTTGACCCTTCGCAGTCTATTCAGGACCAGTGGAGACTCTCTTGGATAACCATTCGCGTGGGCCTGGCTTCCGATTAACAGGGAATACGAACGATTGGACCTTAGGGCGCCCAGCTAACGGAACCGATGACTTATAATGGTTGGCGAGTGGATTTGAGCCCGAAGCTGGATCAGCCTTGGTCAGCATCGATCGTCTTGCTCAGTTTCTAAGGGAAGGAACCTCGGCCACATGGCGACAGGAGAAGTTGCCCTGGGCACACCCGGCACGGCTAGCCGAACGGGAAGCTCAGTAGCACCTCAGCAGTCCGCATCCAAGTCGATCGCGAACGACTTCAGCATTCAGGTAGCTACAGTAAACGGCTCGGGCTCTCAGTCGGCCAATATCGTACTGCTCAAAAGCGTATTCGCGATGGGCATCCCGGTGAGCGGCAAGAATCTCTTTCCATCGAACATCGCGGGCCTGCCTACCTGGTATACGATTCGCGCGAGCAAGCATGGATATGTCGCGCGCAAGAAGGAAACCGATCTGCTGGTCGCGATGAACCCGGAGACCGCGCGAGAAGACATTCTCTCGCTGCCCGCGGGCGCCGCCGCAATCTACGATGAGACGCTCGATCTGAAACAGTATCGCGGCGACGTGATCTGCTATCCCGTCCCTTTCGACAAGATCACCGCTGCTGTATGTCCCGAGGCCAAGCTACGCAAGCTGGTCAGGAATATGGTGTATGTGGGCGTAGTAGCGCAGCTGATTTCGATGGACATGCAACTGGTGGAAGCTGCCGTGCGGCGTCAGTTTGCCCGCAAGCAGAAGGCTGCGGACCTGAACTGGAGCGCGGTCAAGGCGGGGTATGAATACGCCGCCCAGTCGCTGACCAAGCAGGATCCTTGTGTGCTGGAGCCGATGCACGCGACGGAAGGCCAAATCATCATCGACGGCAATTCCGCGGCTGCGCTGGGGGCCATGTTCGCCGGCGTCACGGTGGTCACCTGGTATCCCATTACGCCTTCTTCATCGGTGGTCGAAAACCTGATCGACTACTTGGGAAAGTACCGCATCGATCAGGACGGGAAGGCTACCTTCGCCGTGGTACAGGCGGAGGACGAGCTGGCTGCCCTCGGTATGGTGCTGGGCGCCAGTTGGGCGGGAGCTCGCTCCATGACCGCGACCTCCGGACCGGGTATCTCGCTCATGGCGGAGTTCGCCGGTCTCGGCTATTTCGCTGAACTGCCGGCAGTGATCTTCGATATCCAGCGCGTGGGTCCTTCGACCGGTATGCCAACGCGCACCATGCAAGGCGACCTGCTCTCGGTCGCCTTCCTTTCGCATGGCGATACCAAGCATGTTTTCTTGCTGCCCGCCTCGGTCGAGGAGTGCTATCAGTTCGCAATAGAGGCATTTGACTTATCCGAGCGACTGCAGACGCCGGTCTTTGTTCTTTCCGATCTGGATTTGGGCATGAACAACTGGATGTCCAAGCCATTTACCTATCCTGAGAAACCGCTGAATCGCGGCAAAGTGCTTTCCAAGGAAGATTTGGACCGGCTGGGCGGCTTCGCCCGCTATAAAGATGTGGATGGCGACGCCATCCCTTACCGGACCTTGCCGGGAACCGATCATCCCCTGGCTGCTTATTTCACTCGCGGCAGCGGCCACAATGACCAGGGGATCTATACCGAGCGGCCCGATGATTACCAAAATCTTATGGAGCGGCTGGCGCGGAAATTCGAGACAGCGCGCACCATGGTCCCAGCGCCCGAGATAATCGATCAGGGTAAGTCCGAGGTTGGACTGATCGCCTTCGGAACCTCGGATTTCGCCGTGCGCGAGAGCCGGGATCAAATCAAGAAGGAATATGGGCTGGAAACCGACTATCTACGGCTTCGGGCCTATCCTTTTTCGCCCGAGGTGCTGGCCTTTGTCGCCGCACATAAGCGCGTCTATGTGATCGAGCAGAATCGTGATGCGCAGATGTTGAGCCTGCTCAAACTGGACCTTCCCGCCACCGAGATCGCCAAGCTAAGAAGCATACGCCATTTCAATGGCTTGCCCATCGATGCGCGTTCTATAACCGACGAGCTGGTCCTGCAGGAGGAGATCTAAATGGCGGCAACAGTTCAAAATCCACCCGCGCCCAGTCCCGCTCCTAAAACCAACCGGCTCGGACTGCAGGTGATCGATTACAGAGGCGGCAAAACCACTCTGTGCGCGGGCTGCGGGCACAATGCTATTTCCGAGCGCATTATTGACGCGATGTATCAGATGGGAGTTCAGCCGGAGCGGGTGATGAAGCTCTCCGGCATCGGGTGCTCCTCGAAAAGCCCGGCCTATTTCATGAATCGTGCGCACAGCTTCAACAGCGTACACGGCCGTATGCCTTCGGTGGCCACCGGCGCCCTGTTGGCCAACCGGTCCATGCTCGGTCTAGGCGTCAGTGGGGATGGAGATACCGCTTCGATCGGTTTTGGGCAATTCGCTCACCTGATGCGCCGCAACCTGCCCCTCATCTACCTCATCGAAGACAACGGCGTTTATGGCCTTACCAAGGGACAATTCTCAGCGACCGCTGATGTAGGCTCCAAACTGAAAACCGGCGTGGTTAACGACCTGCCGCCCATTGATACTTGCGCCATAGCCATCGAGTTAGGTGCGACCTTTGTCGGCCGTTCCTTCTCCGGCGATAAAAAGCAGTTGCTTGCCATGCTGAAGGCCGCCATCGCGCATCGCGGCACGGTGATGCTCAATATCGTCTCGCCTTGCGTTACCTTCAACGACCACGAAGGCTCAACCAAAAGTTACAGGTATATGCAGGAGCATGAGGAGGCGATTACCGAGATCGGATTCGTCCCGCACTTTGAAGAGATCGATGTCGAGTACGATCCGGGTTCGACCTATGACGTCGAGATGCACGACGGATCACATCTCAGATTGCGCAAGCTGCACGAGAACTATGACCCGACCGACCGCATCGCCTCAGTAAAGCTTCTTATGGAGTCGGAACAGCGTGGCGAGATTCTGACGGGCGTCTTCTACGTCGATACCAATAGACCGAGCTTTACGGATATCTTGAACCTGGTGGAGGAGCCGCTGGCTACTCTTCCCCAGGACCGCGTTCGTCCTCCGCGCAGCGTGCTGGAAGAGGTCATGAAGCATCATCTATAGCGTCATGAACGATGCCACGAACATTTGAAGGCTGTTCCGGGCCTGCTGTCTCCGTCCGCGCGTCGTTGATCCATAGCTCGAAGTTACCTTTGGCCACCTCACTTCTGTTCTGTAGGTACTACTTAGCAGAGCGAATTTTCCTTTGCTGCTGCCCCGAAAGTTGTATGATCACAACGATTTCACTGTGTGACTGAGGGGCCTACATGCGCAAGACCGTCCTCCATGGTATGTATTTGGCGGCGATCGCCGCCAGCACCATTGCCCTTGCCAGCGATCGGCTATCGCGATCCCCGGTTCCGCCGGAACTCAGCCGGATGGACGTTTGGGTGGGGCATTGGCAATCCCGGACCCAGGTACTGAACACCCCATATAGCAAAGCTGCCTCCGTCTCATCGGAAATGACCTGTTCCTGGTCTCCCAACCATGGATTTATCCTGTGCGATCACCTGATGCACGGAGTGAGCGGAACTACCAACAGCCTGTCCGTGTATACCTATGATGACCATGACAAGGTCTACAAGTTCTTTGGGGTAGAGAAAGACGCCTATCCCCGAGAGGTCCCGATGCAGGTGAACGGAAATGTCTGGAGCTTTGGCACCGAGGTAAAGAACCAGGACAAAACCATCATGTTCCTCACCAGGGACGAGTTCGTATCCGGCGCCAGCATGCATTTCCGCACCGAATTCAGCGACGACAACGGACAACACTGGAACGAGCTGAACCAGGGCGAACTGACCAAAATCAGCTAAGGCGTCGGCATAAGTAAAATGGCCTGATGTTCCGCTACGTCGCGTCTATATTGCTGATCACGACCCTTCTTATTTCTGCGCCGGGGGCGAGTGCATTCCAGCCTTATGCCCCTTTCCAATCCGGCGACGTATTTCCTCAGCTCTCCGGGCGAACTCTGACCAACAGAGCGATCAAACTGCCTGGCGATACAATTGGCAAGCCAATCGTTGTGGTTTTTACCTTCAGCAGGGCTGCGGCAAAGGACGCGCGCCGGTGGAACGAACAATTGTCGAGAGATTTCGCGAACGCGGTTCCCGCTTATGCGGTCATTCTTCTGGAATCGGCTCCCAAACTTTTTCGCGGCATGGCGATTGCCGGGATCAGGAGCAGTATGCCGCTCTCAGTCCAGGATCGAACCATCGTCTTGTATCGGGATGAGTCACTCTGGAAAAAGCGCCTTGCGGTCTCGGATGACAGCCACGCTTACGTAATCCTGCTAGGAAAAAATGGCCTCATCCGCTGGAGAAATGCAGCAGGATTTGGCGACGCCGGGTACCTTGCATTGAAAAAGGAACTCTACGATCTTCTCCAACCGCCGCTTTGAGAATCGTCCGGGGTAGAGTCGCCATCGAGCTGGGAAAAGAATAACGGTTCGCCTCATTTTCCCTTGGTTCGATTGTGCTGTCCGCTGTGCTCCGCGTTCGATCCCGGCTCGGGAAAATCCGAGTCGGCATCTTTCAACATCTCGTCCTGATCGCGGTGACCCAATTGACCGTTGAGATTGTGTTCATACTTTTCGCCGGGCAAGGGTGGTCCTGTCTCGACCGCGCCTTTGTTTCCGTCGTTGTCATTTTTTTTTGCGCTTGGCATTCTGCCTCCTGTCATGAGAGGTTCGAGGGCGGGGTTTCCGCTCCTCGAACCTTCTTAAATGGTTATAGAGCGATCGTAACAGCCTTGGTTTCCATATAGTTGTGCAGCACTTCCTCGCCCATTTCCCGACCCCATCCGGACTGCTTATACCCACCGAACGGAAGCGAGGCGTCGAAGACATTGTGGCAATTGACCCAGACAGTGCCGGAACGGATGCGCTTCGCCATCTTGTGGGCTACGCTGACATCCCGCGTCCAAACACTGGCGGCAAGTCCATAGATCGTGTCATTGGCTTCGCGCGCAATGCGGTCCAGGTCATTATCCGAAAATGGCTCGGCGCAGACAACGGGGCCGAAGATCTCCTCGCGAACAACCTTCATCTCCGGCTTGGTGTGAGTCAGAACCGTAGGCTGGACAAAGTAGCCGCGATCGCCATGTTGCTTGCCGCCAACCGCAACCTTGGCTCCTTCGTCCACTCCGGCTTTGATGTAGCCGGTAACCCGGCCGAACTGCTCCTCGCTGACCAGAGGGCCCATCTGGGTCGCAGGATCCAGGCCCGGTCCGACATGGATTTTCGAGGCGATATCGCTGACTCCTTGGAGCAGCTTATCGAAGATATTTTTGTGGGCATAGAGGCGGGAGCCTGCGCAGCAGCACTGCCCCTGGTTGAAGAAGATGGCGCTTGCCGTCCCAGCGATTGCCCGGTCGAGATCGGCGTCGGAAAACACGATCGCCGGACTTTTGCCGCCTAGCTCCAGGGTAACTTTTTTCAGATTCCCAGTGGCCGCTTGAACGATCAGCTTGCCCACCTCTGTCGAGCCGGTGAAGGCAACCTTGTCCACCAGTGGATGGGCGGCGAGGGGCGCCCCTGCGCCTTCGCCATAGCCGGTCAGAATATTGACTGCGCCCGGCGGAAAGCCGGCCTCCGCCACTAACTCGGCCAAACGCAGAGCGGACATTGGGGTTTGTTCCGCTACTTTCAGGACAACGGCGCACCCGCTGGCCAGCGCAGGCGCCAGTTTCCATGCGGCCATCAGCAAAGGGAAATTCCACGGGATAATTTGCGCAACTACGCCGACGGGCTCACGCAAGGTATAGGAGTGGAACTCGTTGGGCATAGATAGGGAAAGCGTGCGCCCGCTGATTTTGGTCGCCCATCCGGCCATGTAGCGAAACATATCGACGGTCAAAGGGAGATCGGCGGCGCGCGCAACCGAAAGCGGCTTTCCATTGTCCAGCGATTCGATCTCGGCGATCTCCTCCAGGTTCGCCTCGATCAGCTCTGCCAGCCGCCACAACATTCGGCCGCGTTCTGAAGGAGTAAGACGGGACCACGGGCCATCGTCGAAGGCTCGCCGCGCCGCTTGGACCGCAAGGTCCACATCCGCGGCTTCGGCTTCCGGGACCTGCGCTACGACCTCCCCGGTCGCCGGATTATAGACAGGGAAACTCTTGCCGGACCTTGCCGTGACGAACTTGCCATCGATGAGCATGCGGTGCTTGCGCGGGAAAAACTCCGCGGTTTTGGGAGCAATACGTGAATCAACTGGGATTGTCGCCATAATGTACCTCCGGGCGCCACCCTTTGGGTAGCTGGATAGAGTGGGGAAAATTTGCCGACATAACGGCCACCCGGTCACCATACCACCGCGCGGGAACGCCGGTCTACCGGGCCGGTACGGATCGACGCCGGAGGAAATCCGGGGCGCCGCAGATCTGTGGCGGCTCTACACCTGGTATGAAGATGTTTTATTCAAATGCAGCCGCCACACAAGTGGCAATTCCGGATCGGAGCGCTTTGAGATCGGTGTGACCGTTGGGATGGACCGCGTTCGAGAGGATGATCACATATGTGTCGCTCGCCGGATCGATCCAGAGCGAAGTGCCGGTATATCCCGTATGCCCGAAGGAGCCGGACTTGAATAGCGTGCCGCGTGGACTGGAGTAAACAGAATCGATATCCCAGCCCAGCCCGCGCAGCGTGGTCTTTGACCCGGTCCGAATGCTGACGGGGGCGATCATCTGCTCAAGCACTGACCGCTTAAGCGGAAAGCGGCTGGGCCGTCCCTGAAGGCGGTCAAGCAGACTCTGCGCGTAAATGGCAACATCGTTCGCGCTGCTGAAAAGCCCTGCGTTTCCAGCAACGCCGCCCATGCGGCGAGCTGTCGGATCGTCAACCACCCCTCGCAGAACGGCTCCGTATTCGTCGTGTTCCGTAGGGGCAATCCTGTTTTTCCAATCCTCCGGCGGAAGAAAGCGCGTATCTCGAAGGTCCAACGGCTTAAAAATGTATTTCTCCGCATACTGATCGAGCGGGAGCCCGGAGAGCTTTTCGACCAACGCGCCGAGAACAATGAAATTGATGTCGCTATAGCGAAACTGGACGCCTGGAGGGGAGATTGGGATTGCGGCAAAGGCCCGCCGAAAACCCTCCTGGCTTGCCCGACCATGCGGCATCAAGCGAAAGATCCGGCGCCAATCCGGAGGTATGGGTCAGCAACTGGCGAATGGTAATCGCTTGCTTGCCGTGGGCCGCGAATTCAGGAAGATACTTCGCCGCCGAATCGTTCAATTGCAACCGGCCTTGCTCATAAAGGCGCATTACCGCCGGGGCGGTGACCAGGACCTTGGTCATTGACGCGATGTCGAAGATAGTGTCTCGCGTCATAACTTCGCGCGTGGGCACGAGCGAGCGCATCCCATAGGCCCTATCGAAGATGATCCGGCCGTTATGGCCAACCACAACCACCAGACCTGGGGCCTCCCCGTTCTGAATGGCGGTAGCGGCGATGCTGTCGATCGCGGTAAGATTCGGGGTCTTTGCCGCCAGAGCTTGCTGTGTCCCGCCGCCCAACAGGGCAAAGAGAATAAGAATTACCATCAGAGTCCATTTGTATTATCTCCGGGCAGAATTCTGCTCGCCGCCCATCCCACAGCAAATGTTATCCACGATCCGACGAGGACAAACCACGTCCACGCGATCTTGGGCAATGTGATCCGCGCCACGCCCAGGCTCAGGGAGAGTGCGTGGGGCTGTCTCCATAGAAGAAGATTGGCCGCCAGACCGCAGACCATGCCGGTGATGGCGCCCGGCTCGGTGGCGGAGGGGCAGAGCGTTCCCAGCAGGAAGACTCCCAGCAGCGAACCATAGGCGACCGACGCGATGGATAAACCCGTCTCGACCACCGGCCCTCCTCCTCGTGAAAGCAAGGCGAGCACAAAGAGTACAGCGGCCCAGAACAAGGTCATCCAGCGCGAGAGCAGAGCTCGCCGGCGCTCGCTGGCGCGCGGACGCCAGGAGAGATAGAAATCGACCATGCTGCTGGAGCTTAGTGAATTGACCGCTGCGCTCAAGTTCGACATGGCTGCCGCCAGAATGGCCGCTATCATCAATCCGGCCACGCCTCTGGGCAGGTGTTCGACAATGAAGGAAGGAAAGATACGATCGGGATTCGCCGATGCCGCGCCGCTGCCGGGAAGAGCGTAGAAAAAATAGAGCCCGGTGCCGATGGCCAGGAAAAGCACAAATTGCGCCGCGATCACAACCCCGCTGGCAAGCAGAGCGGCTTGTGAAGCGCGCAAGTTCTTCGCCGACAACAGACGTTGCACCATGAGCTGATCGGTGCCGTGGAAGGCCATGGTCAGGAAGCAGCCGCCGAGTGCGCCTGCCCAGAATGTATAGGTTTGAGTCAGGTTAACGGCAAAGTGAAAAATGGTGAGCTTTCCGGCATGCGCGGCGGCTAAATGGACGGCATGCCATCCGCCCGGAACAATAGATCCGAGCGTCACCGCGGTTACGATTGTGCCGCTGATATAGAGGAACATTTGCGCGACATCGGTCCAGATTACAGCGGCCATCCCTCCCTCCAGCGTATAGACCAGGGTGAGGGCGCAGATCACCGAGATCGAGATCACGTCGTTGGTTCCGATGGCGATGCCGACCACGATAGAGACGGCAAAGACCCGCACGCCTTCCGCCGCGGCGCGCAGAAAAAGAAAAAGGAACGCCGTCAGCCGGTGCAGCCTGGAGCCAAAACGCTGCCCGATCACCTCGTAGGCGGTAAGCAGGTCGCCGCGAAAGTAGCGCGGCAGAAACAGGATGCAAACCACCACCCGGCCCAGCAGATAGCCCAGCACTAATTCGAAGAATCCCCAGTCTCCCGTATACGCGAGGCCAGGAACGCTGATGATGGTCAGAGTACTGGTTTCGGCGGCCACGATGGAGAGCGCGATGGCCCACCAGGGAATGGTTCGATCGGCGAGGAAATAGCTTTTGAGCGAGCGGTCTTTCCTGCGAAAGCGAAGACCAAAGAGAGTGATGCCGCCTAAGTAGGCGGCGACCAGCAGCAGGTCAACTGCGCCGAGTCGATGCGGGGCCACGAATCGGATTGTCGCACCTTCCTCCTCGAAGCATTCCCAATGTAGCATTTCTCCCAACCTTCGCACGGAACGGCGCCGTGCGAAGGTTGAGGCGCCCGGAGTGATTGGGGAGGACGATTGGGTATGATTGTTTCAGCATGAACGCGGCCACTCCCCAGGTTTTATGCATCGTGTTCATCGCTACGCTGATTCGGTCGGCCTTCGGCTTTGGCGAGGCGCTGGTGGCGGTACCGCTGCTCGCCTTCTTTATTCCGCTCAAGATCGCGGCCCCGTTTGCCGTGCTCCTTTCGATCACCATTGCCGGCATAGTCGTGGTGCAGGATTGGGAAAAGATTCATTTCCGCAGTACGGTTTGGCTGGTACTCTCTACCTTCTTGGGTATTCCACTGGGTGTCTTACTTTTGGCCGGCAGCCATCAATCCATAGTGAAAGCAGCGCTGGCGGCAATCATCATAGCCTTCTCCGTATATTCCTTGGTTAGCATGAAAGCCGGTCAGAAGAACGGCTGGAGCCCTCCCGCACTCGAAAACGACAGCCGCGGATGGCTCATGGGCTGTGGCTTTCTTGCAGGTGTACTGGGCGGCGCCTATGGAATGAATGGACCTCCCCTGGTCGTCTATGGAACGATGCGCCGTTGGTCCGCGCAGCACTTTCGCGCCACTTTGCAAGGATATTTTCTACCGGCCAGCCTGGTTGGCATGGCCGGTTATTGGTTGGCCGGTCTTTGGACGCCGATGGTGACGCACTATTTCCTGCTGTCTTTGCCGGTAATGCTACCCGCGGTATGGCTGGGTAGAGTGATCAATCATCGCATGCGGGGCGAGGCTTTTCTGGGGTACGTTTACATGGGATTGGCAGCAATTGGAGCAATCCTGCTGCTTCAAGCGATTCACGGGCACTACTAAATTAGATAGTTTTACTCCGCCCTTGACACCCAAATCGTCAAGGAGGGCAATTCGGTATGGAGTTTTCTGCACAAGCACCATCGCGACATCCGCCACGGACAGCCCACCGGCACGGACATCAACCTTGAAGAAGCGACCTACTGGATTGATCGCATCACCGCGTATGTACGACATATGGCATCCCGGCGGCGAGTGCTAGGCCCATAAGGGATGACTGACACGTGGTGGGTGAAGCAAGGACAACTCGATCCTCACCAAAAAAAGATCTTAACGCTCTCGACCAATGACGATCATCTGATCATCTCGTGAAGGGACCGCCCGCATCGGGAAAGGCGAATCTGCTCCTCCTGCGAGGAAAGCAGCTAATCGGCTCCAACATCCCTGATATCGTCATCGTTGTGCACACGCGCACCTTACAGGAGTTCATCAGGTCTGGCGCTCCCAAGTACGGAATTCCGGCCAGCAAGATCGTGATCTTCCGCAAGCTCGCGACCGACCTTCTCTAGGCGTCTCCCTCGCCCTGCCCTCCAACTTCGATACTTCACGCGGCGTCCTCGTAGACGCCTTGCAACTCCAGATCGCCGCTGGCCGCATCCAGCGGGAGTACTCCTGTGTCCTGATCGATGAGGCGCAGGATTTCCTCCGCGGAGAGATCGAACTGCTGCGCACACTGGGTGGACGTTTCTTTGGCGTCGCCGATTCGCGGCAGAAGATTTACAAAGGTCAGGACTCCATAAAGCAGCTTGAAAAGGCGATAAACACGGTGAAGCTCCATTCCACTACCGGAACGGCCACAAAATCTGCCTTGTTGCTGACGGCTTGGCCAAGTTCCCAACAACCGAACCGACGCTCCCGGCAACGTCGAAGTATCCAGAAGCCAAGTTGCCGTCCACGGTCGAGTCCCTTCCGTTCCCGAAGCTGGAGGAGCAGTGCGACGAACTCCTCACGCGGCTCGATACCCAGATCAAGGCAAACCCCGGGGAGTCTATTGGGATCGCGTGCCCACGAGGAGAGGACCTCGCTATCGTTGTTGATCGTCTGCGGAATTCACCAATGATAAGAGGACGTATCGTCGAAACGCCTACCGAGTGTTGCTGACCCGCGCGAGACAGGGAATCGTCATCTTTGTTCCAAAAGGAGACACCAGTGATTCCACAACTCAACGAGAGGAGTTCGAGGCCACAGCGCAATATCTGCTTCGATGCGGTGTGACCTTGTTAAGCTGACTCCATTGCCCTCTCTCGAAATCCGAGGTTTGTCTTTGATGGTCCGAGCAGCAATATGATTGGATACCGCACGCCGGTAAATCAAGCGTTGCGAAATAGTCGGCCTGCCCCCGGCACTTCGCGGCGATCTCCCATCAGCCGTAACATCTGCCAGAGCGAGCACATATTACTGGTCAGAACAGGTTTGCCCAGCCTCTTCTCCAGTGGTTCGATGACGTCCAATGTCCGGAAATTGGAACAACTGATGAAGATAGCCTGTGACTCGGGCCTGTCTGCCTCCCTCGCAAGTGCAGCATTCTGCTCCGGAGTAAAGCTGGCATGAGCCTCGGTGCCAAGGCCTCTAAGTGCCAGCACGTCAATACCAAATGCGCTCAAATATTTTGTCAGTCGATCATTTAGATAGCTCCCGTAGGGAGACGCCACGCTGATTCGCGACACTTCCATTGTTCGCAGCGCATCGACGACCGCGGTTGCCGCTGCTACGCCGATGATCCCAGTAGCGGCTTCAATATCCTTGACAACCTCCCGGTCATGAGCAGGCCCCTTGACGAAACCGCCTGCCAGGCACCCATAGCAGATTACTTGTACTTTAGCGTCCGCAAGCAGCCGGGCCGCCTGGGGAACCTCGGTCGCCATTCGACTGAAGTTCTCCTCGTCGTCAGCCGTGATCTTAAGCCGCGCTGAGTGGACCGATATCTCCGGAGTAAGCACTCGTTGGAATTCGTACTCATTTACCGTATTCCATGAGGGAACAATCAAACCCAGTTTTCTCTCCCATGCCGCCATTGTTTTCCTCTACGGACTTCCGCACTCAATAACATTCCCGGCACAGACTAGAATTGGAAGAGCCCCTGAGGGTTGTCGACCAAAATCTGTGTCCTGACCTTCTCATCCGGCACCCAATCCAGAAGCAGATCGAAAAGATCGGTCGTATTCGGCATTTTGCCCTTAACCGTGACGTGCGGCCAGTCGGTCCCCCAAATAATTCGATCGGGCCGCTCATTGACCAGGGCCTCCACCAATGGAATCACGTCGTGATAGGGTGACCGCATTGAAGAGATGCGATAAGCTCCCGTTAACTTAACCCAGCAGCGGCCGGTACGAAATAATCGAAGGAGAGCCTGAAAGGCGGCCTGCTCAACCCCACCTTGTGCGGGACGGATCAAGCCGATGTGGTCGATCACAAACTCTGTGCTAAGCCTGGCCATCCGTCCCTCTAACTCAAGAATATTGGATGGATGGAGCAGGAACTGAATGTGCCAACCTGCCTCTTTGGCGCGATCAGATGACCGCTCGAGATCGGCAAGCGGCAGGCCGCCGGCGTGGGCAACAATAAAGCGGATGCCACGAGCGCCGGCGTCATGTAGCCTCTGAAGCTCCTTATCGTCTATGGCCGCCGGTACGACCACAATCATGCGGGTGGGTATTCCAAGTTGCTTTGCCGCATCTTCCATGCATCGATTGTCCCCACCGTATACGCTAGGCTGAACCAGCACCGCCCGTTGTATGCCAAGCGTGCCGAATATCTGCCGGCAGGCCGAGGGTAGAGCATCCGGCGGTGTGTACTCGCGGCCATCGACATACGGGTATGCTGCAGCCGGCCCTAGCGCATGAAAGTGCGTGTCCGTAGTGCCCAAGGGAGCCCTTAGGCGCGGGGCCCGTGGGTGCGGATCTGGGCCTTGGCAATACAGATCTGCTCCAGAAACGGTGGCGCCCACGCCTCTTCTCATCCTTTTTCTTCCCGATTCGCGTACAACTCTATCGTTTAACGGCTAAAGTCCTGGCCGTCCTGATCCTCCGGCGCCAGACTGAATTCCTTCCGGAGATTCTGTTCATTGCGCAAAATGCCCGAGCTGGCGATCGAGGCCAGTGTCGCCGTCGATCGCCCCTCACGCCGCTTCCAGGCGAAGTGGAGAGCGAGTCATGCTGAAGGCGGTAAGCGCTCCGACAAGCAGCAATCCTCCGGCGAGATAAAATGCGCTATCGAAGTTTCCCGTTTGCCTTATGATGTATCCGGTCAGAATCGGGGCGATCAAGCCAAAGCTATTGCCACCCAGAATCACAACGCCGAATGCGGTACCAGCCATCTGGGAGCTCCACACCAGGTCATTGGTCATCGCTATGTTCAGTGTTAATGCACTGGAGATACAAGTTAGAGAAATAGAGATGAGTACCGTAGCCAGATACTCGTTATGAACTACGGTCGTCAGCAGCACAATACTCGACAATAAAATAAACACGATCAACAACTGTCGCCGCTTACCTTGTTTCAGAGCTTCGGGAGTCAGTATGCGGTCGCTCAGCCTGCCGATAAAAATTCCCAGGACGGCGGCGACTAGATACGGTACAGCCGTAAACCAGCTCGCCCGCATCAATTCCATGTGCCGCGCCTGCACCAGGTATGATGGGAGCCAAAAAAGAAATAGATAGAGAGTATAGGCGCAACAGCCCTGGGTTAGCAGCAGCCCCCACATCGTTTGCCGGCTAAGCAGCTTCCGTACCGCACCCTTCATTTTCATCGCACTGGCCGCAAGCTCATTTGTGGACGCCAGCAGATATCCCTTTTCCTCCTCCGGGAGCCAGAAGCATTCTGCTGGAGCATGGAATAATCTGAGCCACACTAGCAGCCAAACAACACCTAGAGAGCCAATGATCACGAATGACATTCGCCATCCCATATGAACAACAAGCCACGCGGCGGCCGGCGCCGAGATCGCCGGGCCAGCAAACGTACCTGCATTAAAGATGGCAGTTGCGAGACCTCTCTCAGTCGCTGGAAACCACTCCCGAACAACTTTGCCAGCAGTTGGTAGAGAGGCCGACTCGCCTACGCCCAGGACCAATTGGGCAGAAAGCATGCTTTGGAAGCCTGTCACGGCTCCGGTCAACATCGCTCCAATTGACCAGATGAGCACCGAATAACTATTGACCCTGCGCGTGCCGATGCGATCGGACATCCAGCCCCACGGTATAAGGCACAAGCAATAAGTCCACATAAATGATGAAAACACCAGCCCTACAGTTTCTGGCCCCCACTTGAACTCCCTTGCAATGGTCGGCGCCGCAACCGACAAGTTGATGCGATTCGTATAATTAATGAAGAGATTAAAAAACAGAAGAAGAGCGACATACCGGCGCTTCCCAACCCACAGTGAATTTATCCCGCGAGATTTGGTCTCGATCAACGATACTTCTAGGCCGAATGCGTCCTGGTCCATCGCCATCGAGCTAACGTCCCCACAAGGTTACATTGAAATCCGCCGTGTTGATCTGAGAGTATAGTGGGTACAGCTAAAAGCTAAAGGTTCCTCCAATACGAACCACCCGCGGCGAAATAATACCGGTTATTACACCGAATGTGGGCGCCGCTGGGTTTGTAGTCGTCAAATAATTCGTTGAGGTTGCAGCGCTGCTGTTCAAGAGATTAAAGACATCGGCAGTCGCCTGGATCTGCATTTTCTCTCCAAGCTTGAACGACTTATTCGCGCGTACGTTCAAAAGTGAGATTACAGGTCCCTCATACTGGCCGTATGGACCCCTTTCCACCGTGACCGAGCCCTGTTGCAAGGCCTTGCTGGTAAAGGTCGCCGTGCGCTGTCCCTGAAAGCCATTTGCGGCCCGGAACATAGACGACAACTGGAAGCCTTTCGGCATGTTGTAGGTTCCGCTCGCCCTGGCTTCCCAGTTCCAGGTATCGTCAACGGGGAAAGCGCCGTCATTCGGGCTTCCCGCAATGCCTACCAGGGGATCGATCCACCTGTGTCGTTTTGTCGCCCAGAATGAGGTAGTCGCAATCCACTTGCTCGAATAATTTTTGGTTACGACCGCTTCCAGAGTATTGTACGTATCCGGCCGATTAGAAGGTGAGTTAAGGATTTGCGACGCAGTGCATCCGGCTGCGATGCAGGATGATGGATTGTAAGTATAAATAGTTACGGGTGCTCCTGTCTGGGCATCCGTAAACTTCACCGGAATCGTATAGGCGTTATAGGGAACACCCACAATAATTCCCTGGCTGCCTGCGCCGTTGGTTCCGTACGTTGTGCTTGCTGCGATCGACCCTTCGTTCGTGACTCCATCTATATTATTGAATACGGCGTACCTGATGTAGCTGAGGCTTACGGATGCGTTCGGAGCAACTTGCCGCTCAACTCGAACCATATACTCGTGTGTCTTGTCTTGTTTCGTAGGGTAGATGAGCTGGCTCAGAACGCCGCCCGTTCCGACGAGACATGGCGTTACGGTTGAACCCGACGTACAGGGTAGCGCATTGACAAGACTTGCAAGCGTTCCCGCTGTTACGTCGCACTGGTATTCGACCGGAGCATCGGGCGCAGTAGCCTGGCACGGGCCGTTCCATGTATATGTTTTGCTTTGGGTGGCGCCGGGATTGAAGTGTGAGGCGAAACTGTCGCCCATGGTGTCTCCAAAAATTCCGAATGCGGCCTTGACAACCGTCTTACCATCACCTCGAATGTCCCACGCTCCTCCTATTCGTGGCACGACATCATTCCATATCAGGACGTCATTAGCCGGATACGTCGTCGGCGGAAACTCAGCGGCGAACTGGCCCGCAGCCACTTCTTGAGTCGGATAGTAGGAGTGATAATGCTCCCCACGCACGCCGAGGTTAAGCGACACACGCCTGATCTTCCAGTTATCAGTAACGTAAAATGCCTGGCTATGGAGAAGATCAATCGGATGATTGGGATAATTATAAATCGTAATTTGATAGGGCGCGCCGTTGTTGAAAGTCAACTGGTAGCTGCCTGGGGCGAGCTCTTTTGGTACTGGATCCCCTGCACCCTCCCAGTTGAGATCGGTGCCGACTTTGATCTGGTGGGTCCCTCCCAAATGCGGACCGGCAGGTATAAAAGTGAGGCTTGCCGGAAGCTCATGGCGATTCTCAAGATGCCGATAGTACTGTGAATTGGCTCCCGTGGTCAGCTTATTCGAGGTCTCCAACTCGGACGGATCACCTTTTACGTTCACCCCGGGCTGTGGATCATAGTTTGTATAATAGCCCGCGTACCCAAAAAGGGCATCGAAGACCATCCGGCTGCTGATGACACCCTGGATCTCTCCATTCCATACCATGAGAGGCTGATGTTCGATCTTGCTGGTCGGCAGAGGCTGTCTGCTGCCTCCCCCGGCGCCATTGATAAATTTCTCCCCGGCTATTACAACGCCGAGCAGCTTAATCTTCGGGCTCAGCTGATAGGAGAGCTTGCCGTTACCTTCATAGAGCTTGCTGATAAGCTCCGCGGAAGGCGCGTCTCCACAGGTCCAGCAAGCGTATTGCAGTCCATAGCTGGAAGTGGAAATCGTACCATTAGGTCCGGAGTGAAAGCCAACTTGGTTCTGCGAAAGCGCCAACTGGCTCCAGCCGCCGTAGAACCATAGCTTATCACGGATGATGCGGCCTCCAAGGTCGCCTGCGTACTCGTAATATCCCGGAGAGGTTAATGGATTTGTAAACTTAAGGTTATTGGGCGGTGCGGCCTCCGCTGCAGTAATATTATTGCTTTGGAAACTAGGGTTCTCGTACGCGCCTCTGTATTCCCCATGAAATTGGTTGCTGCCCGATTTGAGCACCGCTACCTGATCAAGGCCGGGATATGCTACATCCGCGTTGTTCCCGACCGTCTTGAATTCAGTCTCCTGGAATGCAAAAGAATCAAGATATACGGCTGTGTCGGAGCCGTGATCCGTAGTGGTGTTTAACCCTTCAACGCCTAATGTAGTCTCTAATGGGACCCCGTAGGTGATGGCAGGACTGCGGCTGGCGAGATTACTATCGCCAACATCGGGTTTTCCGGACAGGCTGACGCCCGCAACCAGCGGAAGCCATTCCTGCAAGTCTGATCCTCGGGGAATCGTTTGGATCTGCTCGATGCTGAGAGTCGTCTGTGCAGCGGAGGCGACGGTATCAACTACCGGACTTTGCCCGGTAACCTCGACAGTCTGCGACAAAGAACCAATTGCCAGTTTGGCATCCGCCCTGGCGTTGAAGCCGACGCTTACTATAATACCGCTGCTCACAAAGCTCTCAAAGCCGGCTGCCTCAACCTTTATGGCGTATACACCCGGCGTCGGGAGATTAATGAGTCTATACGTACCGTCCGCAGCCGTTTGAGCGTTGACCGACGGAACTTGCAGCGCAGGACTGGTCGCCGTAACCGTCGCGTTGGGCACGCCTGCGCCAGTTGGATCGGTAACCGTTCCAGAGATCGACCCATTCTGCACCGACTGCGCCAGCATTACGCCTGGAGCCGCTACTGCCAATAACATTGCCGCACATGTTGCCTTTACTGAACCGACCCTCATGATCCACATAGCTTTTGTACCTCTCACGCTATCTTTCAACTCTCGATGCGGGCCAGCCTGCGGATGCCAGGTTACAACTATGACGAGAGACCGCCGCACCTATCCCGGCCTCCGGAGCCACTTCATTAGATCTCTTTCAGCAGCCATTTCACCGAGCGTTTTTGTATCTCGATATACTGTGGAGCCCACATGGCGTCTATGGTGTGACCAACCCCCGTCCACACAACGCGGCCTTTGCCAAAATCATAGGCCCACCCGCTAATCGACTTAGTACCTAAACTCTTGCCCGATCTCATGAAATCCAGGCCGTCGGTGTTCTCCGCCTCGAGAATTATGTACTTGGGGTCTTTGTCATACTCTACGTAGTGTTGTTCATCATTGACCATAAATTCAGTAAAACCCTCGGTGATGGGGTGCTTATTTTCCGAAGCACGCACGCGGAACGGCCGAAGTGGAGGATGTCCGATAAAAACCCCTCCCATCACCTCCCGAAAAGGCTTGGAAGTCGCGGAAATAATGCTTACGTTGTGAAATGCATAGAGTCCCTTCCCGGAATTGACGAAATCTTTCACTGCTTCACCTTGTTCCTCCGTCATCCAATGAACCTGAGTCGGCTCTCCCCAGGCGGGTCGCGGCTGCAGATCGTTTTCATAGGGATACGCATCCGGACCGACATAACCATTGGGCCAGATAACGCCGTTCCGCTGGCAAAGAAATACGTCATAGTCCTTGAGCAAGTCCCGCGAGAGCGCCTCATAATCCGATGTAAAGGTGATTGGCAGATCAAGTTCTTTGAATACCCGGATAGAGCCCACGCGAAGATAGTCCTGATTGTGGTAGCGGTCGCCGATCAAGGCCAATGTACGTGGTTTGCCGGAGCTTCGGGCAGGCGAGGCTGATTGAGAACGAGCCATTCTCCCGAAGCGAAATAGAGCGCACCTGCTCCCGCGGCGAGACCGGTGTGCTTGACCATAGCGCGTCTGGTAAATTTCTTCCCCATATATTCATACGTGAACCCCGTCTCTCGTGGAATGTGCCTCTACTTGCTGCTAATTATTCGAACTATGATGGCGATTGGACGAAGACGATAAAGCACGGCGCAGGCGTCTTTATGACATCGCCGGTCGGGGTGAGCTTACCGTCACTCTGATCGACTGTGAAAGTGACTAAACTGTCGGTGTCTTGGTTCTCGGCTATAAGATATTTCCCGCTGGGATCAATTGCGAAGTGGCGTGGAGTTTTACCCTGAGTAGGTGTTACCTGAACCTGGGTCAACCTTCCGTCTTCCGAATTGATCCGAAATAACGTGATGCTATCGTTGCCGCGATTGGAAGCGTATAGAAACCGCCCCGACGGGTGTACCTGAATCTCCGCCGAATTGTCAGTTCCGGAAAATCCCGGAGGCAAAGTGGAGATGGTTTGCAGCACCTTGAGCGCCCCGGTCGAGTGATCGTACGAGAAAGCGACAACGCTCGATCCCATTCGCAGACGAGATATGCAAAGTTGGCCCCGGCGCCAAAGGCGAAGTGCCTTGGACCTAAGCCGGGATTCACCGAGACATATGCGGGATTATTGGGTTCGAAGGTGGCTTTTGCCGGATTGAGCCGGTATATGAATATCTTGTCGAGACCAAGATCGGGAACGAATAAGAAGCGGTTGTCAGGCGAGATCACAACTGCATGGGCATGAGGCCCCTTTTGCCGGGCGTCGATACTCGAACCATGGTGCTGATCAAACCCGGTACGTCTGCCGATATTCCGTCCGCATTGATGGCGAACGAAATGACGCTTCCGCTGATGAGTTCGCATCTATCAGCATCTTTCCTGTCCGGTCAACCACCAGATGGGCAGGATTGCCTCCTTCCGCGGAGACTTTATTGAGAAATTTGAGTGCTCCACTTCCAGGGTCGATGGCATAGCTATAGATCGAGCCATTCACTCCCTTCAGATTGCCGATCTCCTCAACCGCATAGAGAAAGCGATGCCGGGGACCGACCGCGAAGGCCGTCGGGTTTCTATTCTTCGGCCGCCACTTCGGGCGCAGTGAAGTGTCCGCTCTTGGTGTCGAAGTCAGAGAGATAGATGCCTTTGCTTCCGGTCGGCTTTGCGCCGCTTTCGGTATAAGTGCCGATATAGACCAAATAGCTGCCAGTTGCCTTTGCGGAATGAGCGTGATCCGGCCCCGCGCCGACATAGCCGGATCAAAGCCAGTGCGCCTAGAGTCGATAATGCTGCAAAGAGGTTGATATGTACTCCTTATCCATGGATGATTTCTCCGGCATTCAGCCTGCCAATTCCCCTCTTTGTTCTCACTTGTGAAAAACCGAAAGCATGCGGTCAGGCCTGGAATGCGCCTGAAGCAACAGCCTCCGCTCACTCAACCGAGTCGTTTCAACCGGATCTCAAGGGAACGATCCTTTGAGGCCCGCGTCAACACTTTAGGTGACTACGGATACAGACTATAAGCATCTATACTTATAATCGTCAACATCTTTTATTTAACTTTGTGAATTGAATTTGTAAATTACTGACTTCTTGAGAATTAAGAGGTCGTCCTTCCACCGAAGTTCTTGACTTTCGACCGCTCGCCGCTTATATAAGGAGATATTGTACTGGGATTGTACGGATGAGTGGGGCCGGGAAGTGGTTCTTTGGGCCCTGGCGTTCAGTGTGCTCCGGGGTTCGATTTAAATCCCAACGCCTCTCTAATAGCATTCTGTTAGCCCCTCAAATCCCCTGTAAGCGCAGGCGGATAGGCCGTTGCTGACAGGCAAGCGCGGTCGAATCAGGAGAAGCAGTCATGCCAAATGCTACTGACAGCACCTACTTGTTGATTCGCCGGGCTATCATGGCTGGACGTTATGCTCCTGGGACCCAACTGAAAGAAGAGCAGCTTGCCGATCTGATGGGAGTAAGCAGAACCCCGGTGCGAGCCGCTCTGCAACGGCTTATCGGAGACCGGCTTTTGCACTCCCAGGCGAATCGCGGGGTCTTCGTAGCAGAATGGACGACGCGGGACATTCAAGATGTTTTTGAATTGCGGCTGCTTCTTGAACCACACGCAGCCGGGCTCGCTGCCGTGCGCGCGACCGAACAGCAGATCGAGGGACTGCGAACACACACGGACCGCATGGACTCTTCTACACGACCCTCATTCCAAGACAACCTTCCGAAAATACAACAAGAGAATCACGCCTTTCACAGCTTGATTCTGGACGCCTCCGGGTCGCCGCGGCTGAAGGGTATGGCCACTCCCCTCATCGATATGCCCGTGATTATAGGTACTTTTTATTTTTACTCGGAAGCGGACATGCAGCGTAGCATCCAACACCATCGGGAGCTGATTACCGCCATAGAATCAAGAGACCGGACGCCCGCCCAAGAAGTGATGAAGGTACATCTTCGAATAACCAATCACATATTCAGGCAGAACCGGAAGGGTCCGGAGGAAGAACCGACCGAATCAAGTTGACCCCCAGAATCTAAAACGTACAAGGAGCGCCGAGGATGAAGTTAGATGAGACAGCAGGGGGCGATTTGCAATTGCACCGACGCCCTTTCTCGAAGACGGCAAAATCGACGATGTATCGCTCGATCGGCTGACCGACTTTTATGCCGATTCAGCTTGCGATGGGATTTCAGTGCTGGGCATTATGGGAGAGGCTTCAAAACTCGAATCCAACGAGGCCCTTGATGTGGCCAAGCGGATGATCAGTCGTTCGGGCCACATGCCAATAGTTGTCGGCGTATCGGCCCCCGGCTTTGTTGCCATGCGCTCGCTGAGTCACAATGTGATGGATGCCGGCGCAGCCGGGGTAATGATTGCACCCCCGCCATCTCTCCGGACAGATGACCAGATCGTCGGCTACTTTGAGCAGGCGGCAGAAGCGATAGGACCCGAAGTTCCATCGGGTGCTCCAGGATTATCCCTTGGCGCTGACGGTAATCATGACGGCGGATGTGATTCGCCGCATCGTCGAAGGCATTCCCTCCTGCGTAATGCTGAAGCATGAGGATTGGCCCGGACTCGAGAAATCTCCAAGCTAAGAAGCTTCCAGCGCTCCGGCAAAATGCGGCCCCTTTCGATCCTCACTGGTAATGGAGGCCTGTTCCTGGATTTCGAGATGGAGCGTGGCGCCGATGGAGCGATGACCGGCTATGCGTTCCCCGACATGCTCGTTGACACGGTCCGTCTCTCAAAGGAGGGCAGGAGGGGAGGGAGCTTCCGCCTCTTCGACGCCCATCTTCCGCTGCTGCGTTGCGAGCAGCAAAAGGATATTGGATTGGCAGTCCGCAAGTACGTACTCAAGCGCCGCGGCATTCTTACATCTGAATTATTTCAACGCAAACCTTGGCCAAAACTCACCGCCGACGCCATCGCTGAGATAGAGTATGTACTCGCGCGGCTATCCCGGCATGACAAGCGAGCAGCCCTCGACGCCCACCTGGTCACATCTTAGGTTACGGTACGTCTTCGACGCCGTCTTCGACCTTCTCGCGCGCTGTAACCAACTCCTTATCGCTTTCTGCTTCGGCCTCGCGGCGCGCATTTGTTGCCAGCCATGCGAACGCCTCTTGCGCCGTCGCGGGCGCCTCCTGGACGGATCATGCTCGAGGAAGCGGCAGGTTCGTTGGAAAAGCGCACGAACACCCGGCAGTACTGCGACCGGAAGCCCGAGCTGGTGCAGCAAATGCTCGGCTTCCCGAATCTCCTGGAGCCGCCGCGGAGCATGTATTAGATGGGTCCGGACAAAAGACTCCAGCGTGCTGCGGAGGGGATTCTTATCTATATCCTCAAGCACCTCATACAGCCGGTCAGTCATCCCCTGCTTCTCCGCCGCCATAAAGGTCTCAATAGCGAGGGCTTCCCGGCCCTTAGCGAAAACACTCCGAAGAAGTTTGAGCGCGGTTGCGTCACCGGCAGCGCCATCACTCAAAATGCGCACCAGGACTGTTTTTTCTTCAAATACCACAGACAGTTTGGCAGCGCCCCGTCCGGCACAGAGCAGTGCCGTATTTACACCGCGTAGGGCAACAACGCCCATAATGGCGATATCGACGTAGTCTCTTCCGTCTTTAGTCGCCAGTACAGCCGCCTTGAATCTCAACCGGATCACAAGTAGTCATATCGGCGAAGGTTGCACGTTTGTGCATGAAAGGAATTGCTGTTGAGGCAACTTTGAGTTAATTGTTCCGACTACGCAGGATAGTCCTCAGTCAACCTCTTGAAGCCACTCTCCCATAGCTTGCGACAGAACGGCGCCCGTTTGCTGAGACAATAGCAATGCTTTTGCCGATGGCTTTGGTCGCACAGATAAAGCCTCTCCAGAGCCGTGCAGAGCACCGGCATATAAGATCCCCACCTCCCCGCATCCTATAACTGCAATTTTCATCGCCTCTCTCCGCGCAATAAAAGCACTGCAAATATTAACAGGCCCTCTAGAACTGTTCATTTCTTGTGCAGAGCCGCTTTCGTTCTCCGCACAGGGATCAACACTGTTTGCAAAACCATGGCCCCTGGCTGCAAAGAATTGATAGCTGCGGGTGACATGTAGAAAATTTGAGTAGAGGCTTGGGAGAATGGCGCAGTTCACGGTTCAAGTAAAGGGTATGCAGCAGACTGTGGTTCGGAGCCGGAGGATGTCTCTGCTATGGGTTCTGCGTGATCTCTTGTGTTTAAACGCGCCAAATACGGCTGCGGAATCGGGCTGTGGGGGCCTGTCGGTACACCTGAATGGCGCAGCGGCACGTTCCTGTCAGATCGAGGTAACAAATGCCGTTGGAAAACAGATCACCATTATCGAGGGATGGGGCAAAATGGCCCCCATCCGGTCCAACGCGCTTGGATCGCCGAGCAGGTGCCGCAGTACGGCTACTGTCAGCCCGGTCAGATAATGTCTGCGGTTGCATTGCTGTCTAAAAACCCGAAGCCCACCGATGCGGATATCGATGGCGCGATGGCGGACAATCTCTGCCGTTGTGGAACCTATTACCTCATCCCGAAGCGATCATCACGTATCCCGGGAGATGCAATCGTGAGCATACCCGCCGGAGATTATCACTTCCCCTCAGCCGCACCGGCCGCTGGAGGCTGGTGATCGGCTTTCGCCTCAATGGATGGCCGGAGGTTGCGCAGACGGGTCCGCGAAGAACAACCCATTGAACGCGTGGATTCATCTCCAACCGGATGGAAAAACCATACTCATACTTTAAAAGTGCGAGATGGGCCAGGGAGTTTACACCGGTTTGCCGATGATCCTCGCGGAAGAAGCGGAATTGGATTGAAGCCGTCACCGTCCGGCAGTCGCTCGAATCCACCAGGCACCGGAGGCAGCGGCATATATCGGAAGTTATCTTCCTCTTCGACGTGCAGGAGCTGTTGTGCGCGAAGCCATGATTGCCGGTGCCACTCACAAAATCCAATGTTCTCAAAAAAGGCTGCTTTGCACAGAAAAGCAAGATCTTTCATCGAGCCTGGCAGAAAGCTCGCCTATAGCGAATTCGGCCGAGGCCAGAAAATATCCCCTGCCGCACGCTGATCGGGTGCCCTTAAAAAATCCGTCGAATCGAGATTATCGGACATGCAACGCCGGCGCCTGATAATTCCGGAGAAAGTTACGGGCGCAGCATGTTTCGGTCTCGACGTGCGCCGTCCCGGAATGGTTTTTGCAGTCATAGCCGCTGCCCGACATTTGGAGGCTAAGTAGAAGCCTACGACGCGAGCAAAACGCTCGCAGTTCCCAATTGACTGAACTCATTTGTGCATAGCAATCTTACATAGCGACGCGGGAA
>CAWDNI010000042.1:0-27970 GCA_963803615.1 uncultured Acidobacteriaceae bacterium | reverse complement strand
ATAGAGACTAGCTTGTCTTTGTTCTCGGGCTTGAGTAGGTCTTCCACGGTTCCGGCAGGCAACTTCGCAAACGCGTCATCTGTGGGCGCAAAGACGGTAAACGGGCCGGCTATTTTCAGTGTTTCCACCAGGCCTGCCGCCTTCAGCGCCGCAGCCAGGGTCTTGAAGTTGCCGGCTGCAACTGCAGTGTCAACAATATCCCTATTGGATGCCGCAAAGGCACTGGCATTCGAGGCTGCAAAGACATTGCCGCCACAGCTAAAGGTTGCGATGGGTACGCTCGCGCCCGTGTTATCGGAAACCGTGCCGCGAATGGCGCCCTTGCCGACAAGCTGTGCGCGCGCGGAAAAAGCGAAGAGGGAGATACTCAGTGAGGCGGTTAATAAAACGAACCACCGCGGATTTGAAGATTCGGCGTCATTTTGTTGCCTCGCGAAGAATTCAAAGTGGTTCCGGCGCTGGCCCTCGTAAGGTCTGCGCAATCCGCGGCGAAAAACCTTTCTCAGGGCTAACCGGCTGCGGCAAAACTCGCTCAATACGATAGAGAATCGTCCCTTAGCGCTAAAGCCGATCAAATTTGCACAGTTTATGAACGGGCTATGAAGCCCGTCCCTTCAAAGAACCTTTTTTGCAGCCTGTGTGCCCTGGGACTTTGATGCCCAGCCCTAAAGCGCTCGATTGAGAGATCCTACCCCCACAAATGCGGGGCGCTTTCGCGCCAAAATACTGGTCGGACTACAGTGTGATCACCGCGCACTTAGAACTCTTAAGAGCCTTGGCAAGCCTTTTATTTATTGGCTGCCGGAGGATGAAATATCCTTCTGATCTGCTTTGTCCAAGCGAACGTCCTTGAGGTTGCGGGAAGCCATTACGCTGAAATCCTGAACATCGTGAAGCGCGAAGACCGGGGCGATTTGCGCTTTGGGCGTTTTGAGGCGGAAGAACTCGACGCCGTTGACGCTATTCAACGAGAAAACCGGCCGCATATCCGGCTGGCTCCAGGCAAGCTCCACATTCGTGAATTCGATATTGTTCACGTGGCGCACGTAAAAGCCGCTGGCTGGGACGTCGCCAAACCTGCCCGGCTCGGGATATCCCTGTTCCAATTCAGGCACTGCGCGCGCCGCCATCTCCTTTGTTCCTCCGCCGCGATGCTCCAAATACAAGCTCGTTGATCTTTACGTCTTCGATGGGATGATCGGGAATCCCGCTTATGATTCCGCCGCCGCCGAGCCGCGATGCTGAGTTATAACTGACCACGTTGCTGATGATGATGCGTTTCAGCGTGCCCACGGGAACTCCGGCGGGGCCGCGCATACGGCTTCCCAGGCGAAGAAACATCGGCGTGTTGGTACAGTCGCGCATGGTAACTCCGGTAAATGTAATGTCCTCGAGCAAAGCGCCATCCACGCTCTCCAACGCAAGGCCGCCGCAACCGTCGAAAACGCAATTAGAAATGGTGATGTTTTTGAATCCGCCGTTCGACTCGGTACCACACTTGATGCGGCCGGTCCGCGGCACTTTCGCATCAGCAGGCCAGCGCTTCCACGTGCCGTCCAACATGGTCCCCAGTTCATAGGCTCCGGTGACATAGCAATTGGTTATCGTTAGGTTCTCCGTAGCCCTGGCATACCCGAGAGCGAAGGAACTCTTAGGGCAAATGCCGTCGTCCCAGGGCGAGTTGACGCTGCAATTGGAGACGCGCACATTGCGGCAGCAATCGATATCCATTCCGTCCCGGTCGGTATCGATCTTGAGATTGTCGATGGTCAGGTTATCGGCTCCGGTGGCCAGAATGCCAAAGTGGCCGGCTTTCAAAATGGAGAAGTCGCGCAGGATCACGTTGCGGCAGTTCTTAAGGGCGATCGTTTTATTGCCCATACCGGGAGTCTCGGCCCGCGGAGCCTCGCGGCCACCCCGGCTGAGGCCCTTGCCCCAGATCAATCCCGGTCCAAGGATGGCGAGGTTTTCCAGTCCTTCGCCCCAGATCAGGCTATTGTGCCAGTGGTTGTGTCCATAATCCTGGTAATTCTCCCAGGGCGTGTTCGGCTCCGCGGGATCGTAGGAAGCGCCGCTGGTCACCCCGCCTTCGGGTACGGTCGCGGCAAGAATCGTCGCGCCCTGCTCCAGATACAGGGCGATATTGCTCTTGAGATGGATGGAATAGCTGGCATAGACGCCCGGAGGGAAGCGGACGGTTCCCCCTCCGGTAGCGCTGGCGGCTTCGATCGCCTTATTGATGGCCGAGGTATCAATCGAGGAGCCATCGCCTTTGGCTCCGTACGTCTTCACGTCGAATACGGTGTTCGTGCCGGCTCCCGGCAGCGGCGCGGCCTGCGCATGAGCACCGGGTGAAAGAACCGTGGTGGCAGCGGCGCCAGCGATGCCGGCGCCGGCCAATTGTATGAATTCTCTGCGAAATATGGTCATCTATTCTCTTCGCTCCTGGAGGAATAAAAAGTAATCATATACTCAATATTCCAGGACTGGTCGCACCACTGCTTGCCGCCCCTTCAGCCGTGGTTATGGAGCGGTATCATGTTAGTCTTTTCTATCTATGGTCTGGTAACCGCGTCTGGACCGCTTTTGATGATTGAAAGCGAGCGTGAAGATGACGAAATTAGAGGAGAGAGCAGAGAGACAGTTAGCCATGAAAGTGGTTAACCACGTCCGGGAGCTGATTGAGACCGGCAAGTTGCGCTCCGGCGACAAAATTCCCGCAGAGCGTGAATTCGCCAAGAGCTTGGGAATCAGCCGGGCCAGCCTGCGGGCCGGCATCGGGTTTCTCGCCGCCATGGGCGTGCTCAAGGTGCAGCATGGTGTAGGTACGTTTGTTGCCGCCGGCCCTCCAGCTCTTGGGGCCTCTTCCCTTAGCTTGCTCAGCGCGCTTCACGGCCTTCGGCCCTGGCAGATGTTCGAGGCTCGCCGGGTGCTGGAGAGCAGCCTGGCGGCCTTGGCCGCGGAGCGGTGCGGCCGCCAGCACGTCGCCTCTCTTGCCGAAGAAGTAGCCGACATGTATGCCACGCTCGATGATCCGCGCGAGTACCTGATCCATGACATCCGGTTTCATCGGATTATTGCCGAAGCGGCAGGCAATCCTATCCTTGGCGCGTTTATGGAATCGATCACCGCCTCGCTCTATGACGAGCGCTACGAGGCGGTGCAGAAGTCGCTCGACCTCAAAGAAGCCGCGGAAATGCACGGTGAGATCTTTCGCGCGATTCGGGCCAAGGACAGCACGCAGGCGAGGATCGCCATGGCCCGGCATCTGCAATTGGCGGAGACGGCGCAGTCCAGCGAATCCAGGATTCCGGGCGATGGCAAAAGCAACGGCCATAAGCGCAAGCTCCGCTCCAGGCCGGCAATACCTCAGGAGGCGCGTTTGCAATCCGCCGGCCCAGCGAAATCCGCGCGCCAAAAGACAGGCTCCATTACGCCGCGCAAGACCACCTGAGCCGTAGGAGTGCCCGCTTGCTTCGCATCGGGCGCCGGCTGTGAAGGATGTGAGTCGATAAAAGTGAAGCCGCCGTGGTCAGTCCACTTTCTCGGAAATCACTAAGGTTAGCCTCTTTGCGCAAACGGCCACTCCCCGCGCTTATAGGAGCGAAACATATAAATGACCGTACCGGTAAGAATCACCACACCGGCGAAGAAGAACTCGCGGGCAAAGTTCGGGCGGGCGAAAAGGATATAGACAAAGCCGGCGATCGCGGCCAGTGGAGGCAGAGGATAAAGCCACACCCTGAAAGGCCGCTTTAATTCCGGCTGAGTGCGGCGCAGCACCATAAGGCCAATATGTTGCAGCAGAAACTGCAGCAGGATGCGAATAACCACCAGGGCCGCCACCAAATCGATCAAGCGCAACATGCAAAAGAGCAGCGACATCGCCGCCAGCACCAGGAGCGAGACATTCGGGAACTGGAACCGGGGGTGCACGCGAGCGAAGATGCGGAGGAAGTTGCCATCGGCCGCCGCCGCGTAGGGCACTCTGGAATACGACAATAAGAGTGCATACACCGAGGCAAACGCCGTCCAGACGACCAGCAGCGCGATTATCTTTCCCGCCAGCGGTCCATAGACCCGGCTCATCACGACAGCGGCAACGGAGAGTTTTGCATCCGCGGTTGATCTGAGTTCCTGCCATGGAACCAGCCCGAGCACACTGGTGTTCAACAGCAGATACAGCGCGCCCACCAGCGCTATCGACCACAAAATTGCCCGTGGAATAGTGCGCCCCGGATCACGCACTTCGCCGCCCAGGAAGGCGATGCTGTACGCCCCCCAGTAGTCGTAGGTGGCGATCAGCATGGCGGCGCCCAGGCCGGTAACGAACCCTTTGGAGAGGTCGAAGGCGCCGGGCGCGAAGCCGAAGGCTTGTTTAGCGTGGAAATGCAGCAATCCGGTAACGATCACCGCCAGCAGAGTACCCATAACTCCAACCCACAACCAGGTAGCCCTGCGGGCGACGCTTTGGATATTGCGGTAGAGTAGCGCCGTAGCCAGGCCGCAGCACGCCATCGCCAACAGCGTCGCCGGCCCAAAAACGACTTCCAGATGGAAAACGCCGGCGAAGGGAACGGGGATCGGCATCTGGTAAATGAAATAGGTCCGGCGCAGCGCCGGGAAGACATACCCTGCATATTGCGCCAGACCCACGCACCCGGACGCGATAGAGAGCGGGGCGCTAAAGATCAACTGCCATATATATAGAAAAGAGATAAACCGGCCGGCGCGCTCCGGCCCGTATATGACGCGCAAATACCAATAGGATCCCCCGGCCTGGGGCATGGCGGCTCCCAATTCCGCCCACACCAGCCCGTCGCACGCAGCCAGTATCGCGGCGAGAATCCAGGCCACGATCGCCTGCGGTCCGTGCATAGCAAGAACGATCAGCGGCAGAGTGATGAATGGGCCGACGCCCACCATGTTGATCACATTGAGAGAGATCGCGCTCCTGAGACCGATGCCGCGCACCAATTGTCCGGAAGATGTTTGGCTGGATGACTCCTGGCTCATCGCGATCGTTTTTCACCTCGGGGACACGTTGTTCAGAGTAGCAGTCCGCGGCAGAAATTCCCGGAGATGCCGTAGGGTAGTAGGGACGAGCGTAGTAGGAAAAGCAGAAGGAGTATCCATGCAAGCTTTAGTCAAGAGCAGAGCCGAGCGCGGTTTGTGGCTGGAAGATGTGCCCGTCCCGCAGATTGGCATCAATGACGTGTTGATCCGCGTGCGGCAGACGGGAATTTGCGGCACCGACGTACATATCTACCAATGGGATGAGTGGGCGCAGCAGACTATTCCAGTCCCCATGGTGATCGGCCACGAGTTCGTCGGCGAAATTGTCGAAACCGGAATGAATGTCAGCGATTTCCATTCCGGCGATCTGGTCAGCGGAGAGGGCCACGTAGTGTGCGGCCGCTGCCGCAACTGTCTGGCCGGGCGACGCCATCTCTGCGCCAACACACTAGGCGTGGGAGTCAACCGGCCGGGAGCCTTCGCCGAATACATTGCGTTGCCGATGACTAATATCTGGCGGCACCATCCCGGGGTTTCCGAGGAGATAGCGGCCATCTTCGATCCCTTCGGCAATGCTGTGCACACGGCGCTTTCGTTCCCCGTATTGGCTGAAGACGTTCTTATCGCCGGCGCGGGGCCGATCGGCCTGATGGCGATTCCCATTGTTCGCCGGGCCGGAGCACGCCACGTCGTGGTGACCGACCTCAATCCGTTTCGTCTGCATCTTGCCCGCGCCATGGGCGCCACCCTGGCAATTAACCCTGCAGAAACAGCTCTGGCCGAAGTGCAGAAGCAGCTCGGGATGCAGGAAGGCTTCGATGTCGGACTGGAGATGTCGGGCAGCCGCGCGGCTTTTATCGAGATGATCGACAACATGTGTCACGGGGGCAAGATTGCGATGCTGGGCATTCCCGCCAAGCCCATGGAAATCGACTGGCGCAAGGTCATTTTCAACATGCTCACGATCAAGGGTATCTATGGCCGCGAGATGTATGAGACCTGGTACAAGATGTCGGTGCTGGTCGAGTCGGGCGTTGATATTTCGCCGGTGATCACGCATCGCTTCGGCTATTTGGATTTTGAAAAGGGCTTTGAAGCCATGATGAGCGGCCAGGCGGGCAAAGTGATTCTCGACTGGCGGAACTGATTTCAAGCATTTTTCTTGGATACGGTGGTGTGACAAGATTCGCTACGCGGAGCCATTCATCGAGAAATGGCTACATCCGGAGCTATTTCTCCATCTACATGATCAGGGAAAATGCTCTAAGCCGGCATCAGGTAGTGAGACGATTAGGAGAAATGGGCGCGAATTGCCAAACATCGATGCTCAACAAGAGACCAGAAGTATCGGATATCGAAATACCCATCTCAGGCGCCGAGCTGCCGGAATAGTAAAACCGCTTGGTGTAGGCTACCTCACGGTTTATGAAGAGTTCGATGGCTGATCCGTCGACCAAGAGGTTGAATTGCCATTCCGGCTCATTTGCGGTCGAGAGCGGCACAAGCTGATTGTCGATTTTCAGATAGTGTGGCTGAGCCGGATCGTATTCAATCGCAATCCATTCCCCCGCATCGGCGCCTTTGAGAGGATGCGGCGTCACCAGCGACATATGGAACAGGCTCATAGGCCGTCGCAGGTTCAGGAGAATTTCACCACAGCAGCCTTCCAGGCGCAGTTTGGCAATCTGCTCCTGATTTTTTGACTCGTCCGACTTCCCTGCGAAGTGTTGATGGCTCCTCCTCAGCATGGAAACAGCCGGGCAGACACGCATGGACAAATTGCCGTGGATATCAAGCGTGAGTTCTCGAGGCAGCGACATCATTCCGGCCCAACCTGACGCGCGATATTCCTTCAGCGGACGCGTCTCCTGAATCCATCCCCACAGTATCCGATTGCCCGCTTTATCAACCTGTGTCTTGGCGGCATAGTAGGAGCCATAGTCCACAACGCCCTCCTGCTCCGGACGAAAGCGCAGCGTCTGCTGATCCAGGATTCCGCTCTGCCAATGGACCTTCCCTTCGGTGGAGTAGATCAGCACATGTTTCTCGCCCAACGGAAATAATTCCGGGCACTCCCACATATCTCCCACCGAAACCGGATTCGCGGCGGTAGTCTTCTTTCCCGCGCCGGAAGCAACAACATGCAAATACTCCCAAGCATGAAGATCCCGAGAACGATAAACCAGCACATCGCCGCCCCTGCTTTCGACTCCCGAACCGACTGTCAAATAAAACCAGTCACGGTCGCGCCAGGCGGACGGATCGCGAAATCCAGTCACATCCATACCGGCAGGCGGATTGGCAATGATCGCCTTCTCCCACTTCTCCCAAATTCTGAGCTCGGGATCGCGCGAGATGGCCACACATTGGCGCTCGCGGTAGTTCTGAACCTCGCCGCGGCTCGTTGCCTGATCTTCAGGAACGGAAACCACCCCGGTGTAGACGACCGCAACTCCGCCCGCAAAAGGCAGGGCCGAACCGGAGAAGCAGCCGCCGGCGTCAGGACCATTGGGAGTGGGGGCCAGAGCCACGGGAAGATGGCGCCAATGAATCAAATCCGGGCTCATGGCGTGTCCCCAATGCATGTCGCCCCAGAACGCTCCTTCCGGGTTGTATTGATAGAACATGTGATACTGACCATTCCAAATCGTCGGACCGTTCGGATCGTTCATCCAGTTTGCTGCAGGCAGCAAGTGAAACTGGGGACGCCGAGGATCACTCGCCAGCTCCGATCGAGAAACAGCGGCAGTTACCTTTTCACAATTACTTTCCTGGTAAGAGTTGGCTATGTCAGCTTCTTGATGGAACGCCTGCGTCAAATAGTTTCTTGGGATAGACCAATCGTGAAAACGCTCAGCCGCACGTTGGGGCCGCCGAGGATCCAGGCGCCTGCGACACTCTGCGATGTAGCAAGCAGAAAGCGTCTCCGGTCCGTCTTCATTCAGTGCTCCTATAAACGTGGTGTCCAAGGCTGAGCAATTTTACGTCCTGAAATTCTTTGTGTGGGCCGCGATCAAAGCCGGGAGAAGCTCATCCAGCTTCCAAATTACAATTTCAGTGAATCTCGAGGTGCTCCTATTCGCAAGATTTCCCTTTCCTCAGTGCTTGAAAATGATGATGCGAGCAGCGGCGTTGATCTCAGCCGGGTCGCTACCCATGCGCCCGGTCCCGCCGGCCTGCTGCCAATAACTCCTGAAATGTTGCTCACTCAACCCTCGGGCAATCTCTTCGGGTTGAGCCAAAACGTGGGAATGGGCTGGGAGCCGGCGAACCTGGTTGGTCCCGAAGTGCTTATTCTGAGCACTCACGGCGGGCTGCGGGCGGAAGACGGACGGCCAATTGCCTTGGGCTTCCACACCGGCCACTGGGAAGTAGGAATGCTCGTGGCAGAAGCAGCCCGCGAATTGAAGGCCAATGCATCGGTTCCCTTCGCCGCCGCCTGCACCGATCCCTGCGATGGACGCACCCAGGGAACGACGGGAATGCTTGACTCCCTCCCCTACCGCAATGATGCGGCAACTGTCTTTCGCCGGTTGATGCGCTCGCTGCCCACGCGGATGGGAGTGCTCGGCATTGCCACCTGCGATAAGGGGCTTCCGGCAATGATGATGGCGCTTGCCTCCGCCGGTAAATACCCTACTGTGCTGATTCCCGGCGGGGTCACCCTCTTGCCCGATCAGGGGGAGGATGCCGGCAAGGTACAGACCATCGGCACGCGTTACGCGCATCAGCAGATCACTTTGGAGTATGCGGCCGAGATAGGATGCCGCGCTTGCGCCACCCCGGGAGGCGGATGCCAGTTCTTAGGAACTGCTGCGACCTCACAGGTCGTCGGAGAAGCATTGGGCTTATCTCTGCCGCACACCGCGCTCGCACCCTCCGGACAGCCCATCTGGCTGGACGCGGCACGGCGCTCGGCCCGGGCGATTCTACGTCTTCATCAACTGAGCGTAGGGACCAGCGACGTATTAACACAGGCTTCTGTCGAGAATGCGATGGTGGTGCACGCGGCCTTTGGCGGCTCAACTAATCTGCTTTTGCACCTGCCGGCGGTCGCCTTTAGCGCCAAGCTGCGGCGGCCGACAACCGCCGATTGGACGCGGGTGAACGCTGAAGTTCCTCGCCTGGTGGACGCTCTGCCCAATGGGCCGCGCAATTTTGCCACAGTGCAGGTCTTTCTCGCCGGTGGAGTGCCCGAAGTCATGTTGCACTTGCGCCGGGCCGGGCTGCTCAAGACCAGCGCCAAGACTGTCACCGGCGAAACACTGGACGGATTCTCTCGACTGGTGGGAGCAGAGCGAGCGGCGCCGCCGGCTCAAAAAGAATCTGATCGACCGGGACGGTATCGATCCCGATGATGTGATCATGGGTCCTGACCGGGCCAAGTCGCGCGGCCTGACGCCTACCGTCTGCTTTCCTGTTGGCAACCTTGCTCCCGAGGGTTCCGTGGTTAAGAGCACATCGATCGATCCATCAGTCATCGACCAAGACGGAGTCTACCGCCATGTAGGACCGGCCAAGGTCTTCGTCTCCGAAACGGCCGCCATCCGGGGCATCAAGAACGATGAGGTTCATCCAGGCGATATTGTGGTTCTAGTATGTGGCGGCCCCGCAGGCGCCGGTATGGAGGAGATCTATCAGATCACTTCCGCACTCAAAGTGTTGGAGGGGGGCAAGCATGTCGCGCTGCTCACCGATGCACGATTCAGCGGCGTTTCCACCGGAGCATGCCTGGGACACATCTCTCCCGAGGCCTTGGCGGGAGGAGCTATAGGAAAGGTCTATGATGGCGACCAGATTGAAATCATTATCGACCGGGAGAAGGTGACTGGCTCGGTCAATCTGGTGGGAGATGCCAAAGAGAGATTCGGCGCGGAAGAAGGCGCCCGCCGCCTGGCAAGCCGGTCCTCGCGCCCCGATTTACGCCCGCACCCCAGTCTTCCTGACGACACGCGGCTGTGGGCGGCATTGACCGGAACAAGTGGCGGCGTCTGGGGCGGATGTGTTTACGACGTCGATGCGATCGTCGCCCGCTTAAATGGAAAGAGAGAACAGGAGTGATTTTGGACCCTTACAACCTGCAACGCTTTGTCGACGCCCAGGAAACCGTCTTCGAGCAAGCGAGGTTGGAATTGCGGGAAGGCCGCAAACGAAGTCACTGGATGTGGTTTATCTTTCCTCAAATCGAAGGACTGGGCCACAGCGAGGTAGCACGCAAATACGCCATTTCCGGAAGAGACGAAGCGATCGCCTATTTAGACCATCAGATTCTCGGCCCCAGATTGAGGGAGTGTACCCGCTTAGTCGCTCTCCTAGAAGGACGCTCGATAGAGGAGATTTTCGGCTATCCCGACGATCTGAAATTTCATTCTTCAATGACCCTCTTCGCGAATGTGACAGCCAGTGACCAGATTTTTCGTGATGCTCTGGAGAAGTATTACGCAGGTCAACTCGATAACGCGACGCTTGAGCGATTGCATTAGCGCGTTCTACAGGCTGGAGAGAAATAAACCGGCAGCGGCTAACCGGGATTTCTCATAAGCGTGACATAACGTGACCCGAACATCAGAGCACCAGGGCTAAAGCCCTTGATTTAACTAGCCTCTTTCGGCGGACCTAAAAGGTCCGCCTCCCTGGGCTGAAGCCCAGGGCTTCCACCGGTGTAGTTCCCGGCTTTAGCCGGGAAAGCGGGTTCGCCGCGGCGAACCCGCGTAAGCAATTGGGCTAAACAAAATCGGGCTTTGGCCCTGGTCTTTCCTTATGAGAAATTGCGGCTAAAGCCGCTCGAATTTTGCAATGAGTGATGTACGACCTAAAGCTCGTACCCTTCAAAAAGATTGAATTTTTTTGAATTTGTTCAGGAGATCGGCTGCGTAACCGTAGATCTCTCTACTCCGCTGCGCTCCGGTCGAGATGACAAAGACTGCTCTGTTCTTTCCGGCCTGGGAAGGCGCCGCAGGGCGGCTAGGGTGTGGTGAACTGGGAGACAGTGCTCTTGACTCCGTCACTCGCGCCGTTGCCTTGCATCGAATCAACCCTGTAATAGTAAGTTGTTCGCGGTTTCAAGCCATCCACGCGCACGCGGAAAACAGTATAGGAGTGGTTTTGGTTCAGCCGGACATGAGATTTCGCCATCTGGCTCAGGTGCTCGGGATCGGTACCGTAGTAGACCACCCCGAAATGCTCATCCGTGCCTCCAGGGTTGTTGCTTGTCCAGGTGATAATGGCCATAGGTCCATGCACCGATTCGAGCGCCGGTCCTTTGGTGATATGGACGAAGGCGGTTCGTTTAGCAGGCGGGAGTATCCCCTGTGCACGGATTGAGCCGGAGCGGAGCAGGCCGCCGGCGACAGAAGCAATCACCAGAGGCAGAAGCAGTTTACGGATATCGAGACCTCTCATAGATGCAGACCCTGTTTATCGGGAATCCCAGGTCCCAAAATCGGGACCTGGGCCACCCGCCGTATGGACTAGTGCCGTTTTAGGAATGCGCTGTTGGAAGAGATTATTGAAGTATTCCCTTGAGTTGAAGCATTACCGCCGGTCATGCAAGCCCCAGTATAGGTATTGATGTCGGGGTAAGGTGTTGTGTAACCGTCATTGAGTGTTTGCAGGAAGGCGACGATCTGATTCTCCTCCTGGTCGGTCAAACCGAGCTTGCCAACCGTCATATCCTCGTTTTGCGGCACCTCGGGCTCCGGCCAGCAGTTTACTTTCTCAGTGGTTCCCGCAGGGCAGTTGCCGGACTCCACGGGAAACGGGTACACGTCACGCGTGTTGTAGAAATGCACGAGCTGCTTCAGGCTTTTTATGTAGCCATTGTGAAAAAACTCCTTCTGGAAGTACGGGCCTGGAGCTTCTGTGGTGGGACACTGTGGCGGTGTAAGCGCCACATCGCGTGCGGTCATCGTCTGCATTTGGCCATCGGAGGTCGAGGCATATTGCCTCCAGCTCGCGTTGGGGTTGGGCGCGGAGCCGAAACCGCTTCTGAGGAAAGTTCCCAGGCCGTAATCGGTGTAGGCAAAGCCTGCCGGATTGAGCGTAAATCCGTAGGAATCCGGCGTGGTTTCATAGTAAAAGGAGTCCCTGGGATTTTTGGGCAGCCCGAGATTGGCTGAACCGAAGCAGGTGAACAGCGGTTTTGTATCTGCTGTTGTCCCTGTATCTTCGGCGCCCGGAGCGGTTGGCGAGGGGGCGGTGGACCTGCCGTCCAGATGACACGAATTGCAATTCCCTTTGCCGTTAAATAGGTTAAGCCCTGCTTGCTCGTCTGTTGTCAGTGTGTACTTGCCCGCCAGGTAGGCGTCGAATTTCGACGTGAACGGGCTAACCGACAAGCTGTGCTCGTATGAGCTAATAGAATGCGCCCAGTGATCGTAATCGTTATTGGAGCGGGTCCGGTCAGACGGACTTAGGTCAACCGGTGTAGCGCTGCCGTTGAGCTGGGAAGCTCCAATGGGAGTAGCGCAGATTGACGCAATGTCGGATGGCCAGGTGATGTCGAACGAGCCCGCGCCCCATACCTCCTCAAAAAGCGGTCTGTATGGCGCCAATGAAAGCTTGTAGACTATGCAAGCGGTGTCGGGATTGCCCATCTCAGCGGGATCGACAGGAGGAAACTCTGACTGCTCGGCATCGGGACTCCGAGTCAAATATCCAGTTGCGCGTGAATCCCAGAAATTTCCGCCAATGAAAGCGCCTTGCGTCGCGTCGTACTGGAGCGGAGGAAAATAGCTCGAATAAGTGTATCTCTGTGCTGTCCGCTTGCCGGCCCGAAAGTGAACTGTTCCGGGATACGCGATCATGGTCAGATTCACCGACGGAATCGGTCCGCTAAAGGCGGCGTACGGCATGTGGCAAGACGCGCAGGCAATATTCTCGTTGGGCGAAATCGTTTTGTCGAAGTTCATGAGCTTGCCGAGAACTTCTACTGAGGGAATCCCGGTGTTCTGCAGTATCGGCGGGTTACCTGTCACAGTCGGAGGCGTTAACGCCTGCCACTGGCCTACAGCTTCATTTTCGATGAAATCCACTTCGTTCAGAACCCTTTGTAGCTCGGCGGGCAAATCGGACGGGAGAATGCCGGATGGGTACGGGTTATAGTCCGGCGTCGCGGTGCTACTTTGTCCGCGAACAATGTGAGTGGTGGCAACCATTGCGACAGCGATCGTCGCACAGGCCGCGCCTGCTGCTATCAACCCTTGTGGTCTCATGAGTAACCTCCCTGAAACTGCAAGAGTTCGGGTAAGGTAGACAAGTTCGCTCAGGAGAGAGGAGTGCGCACCAGCACTCTCTTGGCGTTTTTTTATATTTACCCGATTGGGGTTGGAACGCTGGGAATCATACCGTCATTCCTCAAACACAGCGATCGAGCAAGCGATCAAATTGAAACTGAGTGAGTAGCGGACCCCATCGACTAGACCCGAAAGGATTCGGGCCTTTCCAATGCGCAATGATGGTCTCTCTACAGAAAAAAATTGTCAAGGGTGTGTGCAAACTAAATAATGGGCCGGGGATTTCCCGATGCTGCCCTGGAGCGATTCTTATTCCGCCCGGCTGACGTCGATGCGATCGTCGCCCGGCTTGGATGGAGAGAGAAAACAGGAGTGATTTCGGACCCTCACCACCTGCAACGCTTTGTCGTTTATCTTCCTCAGATAAAAGACTATTAGGATAGTTGCACTGCGAATGAGGCAGAGCCGGTTGACAGACCTAGCGGATAGGGCGAATATAAAGCGAAACCAAGTCGCCTTATGTCTACCGCCGCCTCGCTTCGTCGTCAGATCGAAGCCACCCTTGCCAACCGGATTCCCTCGGCGCTTACGCCGGCGCCGCGAACCATACGGCCAGTTGCAGCTACGGGGATTCAGGCGATAGACGAGTTGTTGGATGGCGGGCTACCCCTGGGAACCATTACTGAAGTTGCCGGGCCAGAATGCTCCGGGCGTACGTCCTTCGCCCTATCCTTCCTCGCCGGAATGACACAAGCGGAAAAGATCTGCGCCTGGATCGATGTATCCGACGCGCTCGATCCAGAGTCGGCAGCAGCGGCAGGCGTAGACCTGTCCCGGCTTCTCTGGGTACGTTGCGGAGTGCAGGCTGCATCCCGTGTGCAGGCATCCGCGCAGCGGATTTTCTCCCTTCCCGAAAAATACCTTGTTCCACCGCCAGTCAAGAAAGGGCTGCATGGCGGAGGCTTCGGGTCACATCCGCGTAATGAAAGCAAAGGGATCTCCGATTCAGTCAGCGGTTTGCTGCGGCCTGAAACATTCGCTCCGCAATGTGCGGAGCCGGAACGCAGAAAGCGGCCTGAGAAGGAAGCCTTCAAGCCGAATCTATCGCAGACAGAGATGAGGCACAGACGGAGGACGGCTCCATCCAGCAAACCATTGTCACGGATTGAACAGGCGCTCCGTGTAACCGATCTGCTTCTCCAGGGCGGTGGATTCAGCGCCCTTGTGCTTGATTTGAGCAGCATTGCGCCCGAGCACTCCTCGCGTGTGCCATTGGCGACATGGTTCCGTTACCGAGCTGCCGCGGAGCAGACACAGGCAAGCATTCTTCTGCTGACGCAACATCCTTGCGCCCAAAGCAGCGCGGAGTTGCTGCTGCGTTTGCAGCCGGGCAATGCGCGCCGTGATGAGAGCACGGTATTTACCGGAATCGAGCATCATCTGGAAGTGACGCGGCGGCGTTTCACACAGACTCCGGCCAACGTTGTCCCATTGCGCAAGCCGCCGCAAAGCGTGAGGACTGCGAGCTGGCAAAGCCGAACCACCTGGGCAGGTCCGCGATGACGAATCCTGCCGAATTGTACGCGTGCCTCTATGCAAAGGAGTTCCCTGCACAGGCATTGCTGCGGTTGAGACGGGAACTACGCGGCAAACCCTGCGCCGTCATGCAAGGCGAACCACCATTGGAGCAGGTGTGCTCGCTCACCAGCAAGGCGCGCAGCCTGGGCCTGGTCAATGGCATGACACGGGTGGAAGTGGATACATTTTCCAAGGTCACCGTGCTGCCGCGCTCGTTTAAAGAAGAGACCGCGGCAAAGGCAATCCTGCTCGAATGTGCGGGTGCATTCTCGCCGCGCGTGGAAGACAAAAGCAAAGACGGCGCATTTCTGTGCGTTATCGACATCGCGGGAACAGAGAGCTTATTCGGATCGCCGGAATTATTGGCGGCGAATCTTCTCACTCGCGTCAGGGCGCTTGGGATAAGCGCCTGCATTGCCGTCAGCTGCAATTTTCATGCGGCAGTTGCCCTCGCCAAAGGATTGCCTCCGCAAACTAAGATGAAGATCATCCCTGCAGGTGAGGAAGATAGAGTACTCGCCTCGCTGCCGCTCACAGTCCTTGACCTCACTCCAGAGCAGGCAGAGACCTTTGGCCTCTGGGGTATTCGTACTTTGGGGATGCTGGCGGCTTTGCCCGAGAAAGAGCTAGCCGCCAGAATGGGTCAATCAGGCAAGCACCTTCGCCAATTGGCGCGTGGCGAGATGCCTCATTTATTCCAACCAGTAGAACCTGCCTTCACTCTCAAAGAGCACCTGGAACTGGACTCGCCCGTCGAACTCCTCAATGCCCTGCTCTTTGTAGTGAACGTGATGCTTGAACAGTTAATCCTCCGGGCAAAGGCTCGCGCGCTTGCACTGGCATCGGCGAGCATCGCCCTGAACCTCGAAGGCGGGACAACGTATACACGCACAGTTCGGCCTGCTCTGCCGACAAACGATAAGCAACTCTGGATCAAACTACTCCATCTCGATCTTGAAGCTCATCCTCCGCAGACCGCGATTCTCGGAGTGTCTCTGCTGGCTGAGCCGGGAAGCATCAGCCAGGTGCAACTGGGATTGTTCTCCCCGCAATTGCCTGAACCAGCCCGGCTCGATATCACGCTGGCACGCATCCGCGCGATTGTGGGCGACGAAAATGCCGGCCGCGCTGTGCTCAAGGACACATACCAGCCGCATGGCTTCGGCATGGAACCGTTCACCGTGCCTTCAGACTCTGCGTCAGTCATTGCTTACAGCCAATCTCGATGCGCGATGCGAAAATTGCGCCCGGCTGAGATTATCCCGGTCACAGTACAAGGCCAAGGTCCAATTGAGTTTGTATTCCGGAAAAAGCGTTATGCCGTGGAACACACTTACGGACCCTGGCTGATAAGTGGTGATTGGTGGCAGCCTACTCTGTGGGGATTTGAGCAATGGGATCTGGTAGCACGGGCGCAGGACAGCTCATTGCTGTGCTGCTGTCTGATACGCGATCGCATCGAGAACTATTGGCAGATGGCGGCGCTCTATGACTGAACGTTATGTAGAGTTACACGCCGCAAGTGCATTCAGCTTCCTCGATGGAGCGTCGTTACCCGAGCAGCTTATCGAGCGTGCGGTTGAGCTGGAGATGCCGGCCATGGCGTTGCTCGACCGCAATGGTGTCTACGGCTCTGCCCGCTTTCATACCAGCGCGAAGAGAAACGGCATTCGCGCACACGCCGGAGCAGAGGTTGCGGTTTCAAGCTTCGGCTCACGCCTCACTCCTCCCGCATGGCTGCCGCACCAGCATAAGGCCGAACCGCCGCGTCTGCCTCTGCTCTGCGAATCGCGGGAAGGATACCAGAATCTCTGCCAGCTTATTACTCAGTTCAAAATGCGCGAGATGACCAAGGAAGAGGGCGCCGCGACTTTCAATGATTTAGAGCAGTACGCATCCGGCTTGATATGTCTGACGGGAGGTGATGAAGGCCCATTGGCCGCTGCATTGATGCGCGGCGGAGAAGAGGCCGGAGTTGAGACCGTCGAACGGCTGACGCGGATCTTTGGCCGCGAGAATGTCTATATCGAGGTGCAACGCCATCGGGAACGCGAGCAAGAATGGCGAAACCAAGCCGCATTCCGTATCGCGCGTGCTCTTAGGTTGCCTGTGATCGCGACCAACGGGGTCCGCTATGCGACAGCATACGACCGCGAAGTTCTGGACCTCTTTACTGCGATTCGTCATCACGTCGAACTCGACCAGGCTGGGCGGTTGCTGGCACTAAACAGCCAGCGTCATCTTCGCCCGGCGCGGGAGATGGCTGCGCTCTTCCGCGATCTTCCGGGAGCAGTTGAAAACACCATCGATCTATCCTCGCGTCTCAACTTCGAATTGAACGATCTCGGCTACCAGTTCCCGCACTATCCCGTGCCACCGGGAGAGACGATGGACAGTTTCTTACAGAAACTTGTTGCCGAAGGAGTACAGCGCCGCTACGGCCCAAAGAACGACCGCGACTTGCTTGAGCGCGCGAAAAAACAAGTGAAACACGAGCTTTCACTGATTACAAAGCTCGGCTTCGCGGGATACTTTTTGATCGTCTGGGACATCATCGATTATTGCAAGCACAATGGCATTCTGATCCAGGGCCGAGGCAGCGCTGCCAATTCTGCTGTTTGCTATGCCCTTGAAATTACGGCCATCGATCCAGTCGGTATGGAACTGCTCTTCGAGCGTTTCCTTAGCGATAGCCGTGGTGAATGGCCGGACATTGATCTCGATCTTCCTTCCGAAGACAAACGTGAGCAGGCCATCCAGTACGTTTACAAACGCTATGGCGAACTTGGCGCCGCCATGACCGCCAATGTCACCACCTATCGCCAGAAGTCAGCGGCACGGGAGACGGGTAAGGCGCTGGGCTTCGATGAAGAGTCCCTAGGCCGGCTAGCGAGTCTCGCCGGCCAATGGGAGTGGCGAGGCAAGACTGACACGATGGCACACTCATTTTTGCATGCAGGTTTCGATATCCGGCATCCGCGCATTGCCAAATACCTTGAGCTGTCCATGCGGATTCAGGATTTACCACGCAATCTCAGCCAGCACTCCGGGGGCATGGTGATCTGCCAGGGACAATTGAATCGTATCGTTCCGCTGGAACGTGCCTCGATGCCGGGCCGAACCGTCGTGCAATGGGACAAGGAAGATTGTGCCGACCTCGGCATCATCAAAGTAGACCTACTGGGCCTTGGCATGATGGCAGTTATCAAGGACTGCCTGGAGCTGATTCCCGCACACTACGGCGAGAATATCGATCTGGCGCAATTGCCGGAAGACGAAAAGGTTTATCAAACACTGCGAAAGGCCGATACGGTCGGCATGTTCCAGGTCGAGAGCCGCGCGCAAATGGCGTCGTTACCACGCAATAATCCTGAAAAGTTCTACGACCTGGTGGTCCAGGTTGCTATCATCCGGCCAGGGCCTATCGTCGGGCAGATGATGCACCCCTATATGAGAAGGCGGCAGAAGAAAGAGAAAGTCACTTATCCGCATCCGTCACTCGAACCTGTACTGAAGCGCACTCTGGGCGTGCCGCTCTTTCAGGAGCAACTGCTCCGTATGGCGATGACCGTTGCCAATTTTTCCGGCGCGGAGGCGGATGAACTGCGCCGCGCGGTGGGTATGCGGCGCTCCTGGGAGCGCATGAAAAATCTCGAAGGCAAGCTCCGCGCGGGCATGACCGCGAACGGGATCGACAGCACGACCCAGGACAATATCGTTCAAAATATCAGCTCGTTTGCGCTCTATGGTTTTCCGGAATCGCACGCAGCTTCCTTTGCACTGATCGCATATGCATCCGCTTATTTCAAGGTAAAGTACCTGGCTGCCTTTACCTGCGCGATTTTGAATAACCAGCCGATGGGCTTTTACTCATCCGCGGTGTTGGTAAAGGATGCGCAACGTCATGGCCTGCGAGTGAAACCCATCGATGTCCTGGCATCCCATTGGCCTTGCACGGTGGAGCACGAATCCGATGGATCGCTGTCCTTGCGCATGGGCTTGGGTTATGCAAAGCGCCTGCGAAAGCAGTCCGCGGAGGCACTTGTGATATCCCGCACAGAGTACGGCCCGTTTCGCTCCACGGAGGATCTTGCCCTGCGCGTCCCGGCCCTCGACAGGAAAGAACTCACGCTGTTGGCCCGCATCGGAGCTTTGAATAAGCTGGATGGGATTGCCCATCGCCGCGACGCTCTCTGGCAGGTGGAGCGCGCCGGCAAGATGGAGGGACCGCTACTCCGCCAGCAAAGCGAGTGGCTGAGGGATGATTCCGAGACATTGCCGCTCGAACAGATGAACGTTGAAGAGCGCCTGGTTGCAGACTATGCAGGTACTGGTCTGACGACGGACAAGCACCCGATGTATCATCGCCGTCCAGAGCTGCGACGGCAGGGCATCCGGTCAGCCGAGGAGCTAAAACATTGCCGGGATGGAGAATTTGTCCGCACCGCCGGCTGCGTTATCGCACGGCAACGGCCGGGTACGGCAAAAGGGTTTATTTTTATCTCGATGGAAGATGAGACCGGCATCGCTAATGTCATCGTCACACCCGATCTGTACGACCGGGATCGCCTGGTGGTCACACGCAGCAAATTCCTGCTGGTAGAAGGACCACTTCAGAACCAGGACAATGTGATTCATGTGAAAGCTGTTCGCTTGCTGGAGCTGTCGGGCAAAGGATTAGAACTGCACTCGCACGATTTCCATTGATTTCAACCAATGCTCTAACAAACACGGATAACGGGTATTTTCAACAGCGCGCCAAGTTTCTCCAGAGTTCCTGCAACATGCCCTAACCCAATTGCGCAATGATGCGCCGGCGCCGCATTGCTCCACTCGGAAACGAAGCGTCTGGCGCCCAGCGAAAACCGGTAACGGCTATTCGTATTGCCGATCTCCAAAATCGGTCCGGAAACAGACTCGCCTTCCGCAATTACGAATTTGAACCCGCGGCCCGCGTCCTCTGCCACGGAAAGCAGGGTTACGGGTCCATGCCGCACTGACATTTCCACCGATACGCCCCGGCCTACTTTTCCGTGATAAACATCCAGAGGACGAACCTTTGTCTTGCCTTCCGCAATTGCAACATGACCCGGTCCATCGTGGCCCATTAGAACAATGTCGTCTGCGAAATCGATCGCGTAGAACTCGGTAAAAGAGCCCCCCACGCCGAGAGCGGCAAGGATCTTCATCGCTATGGCGTTCTTCACCTCGTATTCGCCTGCAACGGGCACGCCACTTGCCGTAAGCAACGAAGTGCCAAGAATAATTGAACTCATGGTCAGCTCGTTCGACGCATTCCCCGTACCCTTGTAGTAGTAGGCAATGGAGCCGATTCCATATTGCTCAACCAGCCGGTCCAAGGCCAGAGAGGATTTCGCTGCATCAACAAGGTCATCCCGCTTACAATCGGGCTGGATGTCGAAGATGGATTCAAAGAGCGCCAGCCGGTCCTCAACACTTCGATCGTCCATCCCTTCCCGTATTGCCGATAATTCATCCATCTCTAAAACCTTGATCTGGCCCCCGAACACGCCATTCAGAAGGGTGAGATCGGTATAAATGTCGAGCATGCCGGAATAGTAATGACCTAATAAGCCAAGCGTATTGTTCTCCAACTGAACGCAGACTCTTGCTGCCTCAACCCAGGAGTCGATTTCCTTTGAGCAGACTGGATCGTCATTTAGAAAACCGGCTACCTGGTGGAACTCCAGCCCGAGACGGTGAAACACATTTGCAATCTCCGGAACAGGGCAAGCGGAGCAATAAGCCAGCCATTCACCCGTCATTGTTGTGCGGTCACTGAGGCTATTGAAGTACGCGTAGTCGATGTTGCTGGTTGGCTGTAAATTCAAAACTATTACAGGAACCTTTGCACGGCGAACGATAGGAAGGACCGAGGCGGAGACCGCGTATGTGGTTACATAAAGAAATATGATGTCCACGCCTGATTCACGGAAACAGTTTCCAGCATGCACCGCGTAATCGGGAGTGTCGATCAATCCGAGGTTCACGATCGTGACACCGGATCTCGAGAGTCGAGCCTCTACTTGCAAGATATTTCCCTCGAGCCGTTCTTTCAGACCAGAAAATTGCGGCCAATAGGCGGCTAGACCTATGCCGCAAAGCCCAGCGCGTAAGGTTATTTCGCTCCCTGTTGAAGGAGCATCTGTCGGCTTCATTGACATAATAGACTTATGATCCAAACACCTTCCGGATAGCATCTAAATACTCCGTACCATGGGTCGCATCAGGCTCCAAATAGCTGCCCTCCGTCCATTCATTCCATGCATTTATCGTCAACACCTTCGGTTGGTCCGGAAGGGCATCTAGATACATCTTGGCAGATGTAAGCGCCTCTTGGAACAGTTCCGGGACGGTTGTTTTTGAGGATCGGCGTGAATGGATAATCAGCCTTCTGAAAGGTGTCGGATTGGCAAGTACGAGGGCTCGGATCCCACCCCATGCTGACGTCTATATGATATGGAACTCCAAACATATCGCGAGCTTGACGCCAGTATTCAGGCGCATGCTCGAGCGCGTCACTGTACTCCGTCGCCGGAAAGACCGGTGCAGCATAATGATGAAACCAAGTGTATGAAGTAACGCTTCGTACACCGAGAGAGGGAAGAAGCTGCTTCATGTCCGGCAGTCCCGTTGCACCCCACGCGACCGCATTGAGATGCAGGTCGGGGAAGCCTGCCGCCTGCGTCTTCGCCCTAAATCTATCCAATGCTTTCCGGGCAATCTCGACACCCCCCATTCTGTCGATCAGGTTCTTAAGCTCGTATATCGAGAAATATGGCGCCCCATCTATCTGAAAATAAGATGAATCATGGAAATAACGGGAAATGACATAGTCAACGACTCTGTCAAACTCCTCCGCATTGTAACTTCCGCTATAGGTTGGTTGCGGATTCCGTTTGTACAGCCGGGCAGGCATTATATTAAACCAGTCGTGATTCGCCCACATCAAGCAGAACTTAACGTCGGCTTTGTTTGTGGCGTTTAGATATCCTTTTTCCAATGCGCGCTCTAAGAACGGCTGGCCTTGGTACCAGTACCAATCAAAGATAAAGTGATTGAGGCCCGCGGAGTGAGCGGCAGCAATCTTCTTCTCGAATACGCTCGGAAGTGACTCATCCTCCATTCCCCACAGCGGCCGTTTGGGCTGTTGATGGCCGGCGAACTTAGGCTCGCCACGCTTCACGATCTCCCACTCAGTCCAATTCCTGCCATGAACCAACTCATTCCTAGGGTCGACATGGAAATTTGGGAAGTAGTAAGCGCCGATTTTATACGCCTGTGGCTGCGGCTTGCTTATTGCACCAGCCAGCATGGTGAAAGCTCCGGCTTTGACAAACTCTCTGCGACTGATCCTTGGTTCCATAAAATCCTGTACTCGAGAATGAATGATGAATGTGTGGCTGAATCGTACTTTTTTAAATTTCTCTTGCAGCTCCGAAAAAGGCGATTGTATCAGGGCGGCTCGATAGGCGCGAAAACGCCTGTTATCAGAGCATGAAATCCACCTTGGCGCGGCTGTACCGCTCTATCAAGCGCGCCGCCACCGTCTTGGACGCAGAGTTTTCCAAGAGCACGGCCCGCTATTTTCGTGCCGTAAAATCGAAGAGCAAGCCGATGAATTGTATTCAGACCACAAGCTAACAGCGAAAATAATCAAGGTGACTGGGTCGACAATGTGCCAACTGCCCATGAGTCAGTCTTTTCACTTGCTGTAGCGGCGCGGCATCGGAAGGATTTATAAGCATTCAAGAGAGAAAACAAACAATGAGCCGAATTGTTGAAGTGTCGCTGATACCATTCGAATTCACGGTTCCGGGATTAGGCTTGGGGAGTCACCGTGCTATCGGAGTTAGTAACTTTGAAGCTGCGCCGGGCGCTCGTCTTCAGGTGATGAGATACGGGGTGGAGATTCTTTGCGACGACGGCGCCTGGGGTCGTTACGTGACCCACTGGGGCGGCACTCAAGGGTCACTTGGGCAAGCAATAATGCTTGCGCCGCAGCTTCTAGGACGAGATCCTGAACACCGGGAACAGCTTTACGACGACTTGAAGCGTGACTTGCGTGCTTACGATCACATGGGGCATGGCCCTCTCGATATCGCACTTTGGGATCTGGTGGGCCGTAAGTATGAGATCTCAATCGCGACAATGTTAGGTGCGTATCGCGACCGGTTGCCCGTCTATGCAAGCAGCTACCATGGGCAAGACGGTGAGTTTGGGCTGAATTCGGGCAAACGCTTTGCCGAGTACGCGCTCGAATGCCGCGAACAGGGCTTCGCCGGGTTCAAAATTCATGGCTGGCATGACGGCAATCGCAAACGGGAAGCCAATACGATACTCGAAGTGCGCGACGCAGTGGGACCGGATATGGAAATCATGGTCGATTGTGCTTGCGAGCTCCGCACATTTGCGGATGCGCTCTATGTCGGTTATGCCTGCGATGAGGCGAAATGTTTCTGGTTTGAAGATCCGTACCGGGATGGAGGGGTCTCTGCCTTCTCCCACAAAATGCTGCGGGAGCGTCTAAGAACTCCGCTTCTCATCACCGAGCATGTCCGCGGACCCGAGCAAAAGGCATCCTTCCTTATCAGCGGCGGCTGCGACTACATCCATGCCGATCCGGAATACGACATGGGCATCACGGGAGTGATGAAAATTGCGCACATGGCCGAGGCGCTCGGAGTTGACGTACAGGTGCATGCCTGTGGACCTGCGCATCGGCTCTGCATTGCGGCCATGCGGAATACTCACTTCTACGAAATGGCCCTGATCGGACCAAACATGCCGAACTTAATACCTCCGGTCTATGCGTGCGGCTATAGCGATCAGCAAGATACCATTGCCAAGGATGGCACCCTGCCCGTTCCGAATGGGCCGGGACTCGGGGTCGCGTACGATTGGGATTTTTTGGATAAACACAAAGTTGCGCACCACCGCTTTACGCTCTGATAACGACCGACCGGGGATCCATCCCTTGAGCTTATCGAGAAGGTCCCGTTGATGCTCCCTGACTCTCTTGACCAGCCACCGAATTCTCCGTTTGGAGGATGGTACGAGACGAATCGTTTGCGGGTGTTTGCAGCTCCGCGCTGCTCCATCTGACAATCTGAGCTTCGTCCATTAGCAGAAAGCGCTCGAGACTCCGCATGAGGTCCTCCAACCGATTATGCAGGTGCTTGCGCATAGCCGCATCCGCCCGCTCTTCAGACCCCTCGCTGAGCGACGATGCCAACTGCTCATGCCATTGTGCGGGAAGCTTCCGGCCGCCATAGAGCTGATGATGGTAAAACCAATTGAAGACTAAGAGCTGATTCTTCTCAATTTGCTGGGTCAGGAATGGGAGATGGGCGCACTCGGCTATTCGCATATGGAATCGCATGTGAGCGCAGCGCCACTGGTGAAGCGCCTTCGGATCGGGGTCATCCGAGCTGGTGGTTGACTCATGCATGAGATCAAGCTGCTTTGCCATTTCCACGAGCTCTTTACGCTCCCTGCCTGTCGATGTGCGCGCATATAGCCTCGCCGCTTGCGTTTCCAGGCCTTCCCTTACCGCCCAAAATCCCCGAATATCTTGCGGACTGGGAATTCTCACCTTCGTGCCGACGCGGGGCGTGTTCTCGATGAGATATTCATGCTCCAGACGAGACATTGCCTCATTGATCGGCACCAGACTCATGCCCAATTCCGTCGCAAGATCCCGGCGTGATAGGACGCTGCCAAAGGGAAGTTCGCCGGCCAAAATACGGCCGCGTATATGCCGATAGGCCTTTTCAGCTAATCCTTCATTCGTGCGCTTATCGTCGTCGGCAGAAATTGGTGAGGGCATATGTTGACAACAATAATACAACTTGCTATTGTCAGCAACGTCTTGTGGCATCTCAGAACCGCGAGATGACATTTCGCCGGAGGATTCCCCGTTGCCAGCCGAGCAAAACTTCTGCCGCAGATTCCGGAGCGCTACGCTTCTTTCCGCCATGGTCTTGGCTGGCTGTTTGGTTGCGTCAGCCCAAATCCGCGTGATCGAAACGCCCACTGCGACCCTGCGCTTGTCTGAACGTACCGGAGATTTGGTGGGCGTAGATTGGAAAAATCCGAATCTCGAGGTGATAGCCGAACCGCGTCTGGGCGAAAATTTTCGCGTGCTTCTGCCAAAGCCCGGCTACGAGGCAGCATATTTCAACAGCCGGGATCAAAAAGTGAGCCGGATCGATCCAGCGCCCGACGGGGTTCTCTGTACCTATGAGTCGCTGCACAATGACCAAGAGACGGTACCTCTCCGGGTACGTTATCGAATCCGTGTTTCAGGCCAACAGGTACTGTTTTCAATCCAGGTTGACAATCCAACCGACAGGAAGTTAGCCGAGGTTATGTATGGGATCGTGGGAGGCCAACAAGGAATCGGCAACCGGCTGGATACGGAATCGATCGTTCCTGGCGGAATTAAGAACTTGGCTCCGAAGCTATTCTCGCGATTCCACGGCGGCGCGTATGGCGGCGGTAACTTAGGGATACGTTATGATGCCGCCGGGTTTACCTACCCGGGAACCATGCCCATGGGCTGGATGGATATCTTCAATCCAAAGGCCGGCATTGGTTACTATTACGCAAATCAGGATCCGGAAACCCGTCTTACTCTGCTCTACTTCGAGATGCGCCCGTACACCAAAGGGGCGACCGTGAAGGACAGTTGGCCTTCCCCTTCGGAGTTGCCCAAAGGAGAGCCATTTGGTTTAACCATGGGGTGGGTGAATTTCCCTTATCTGAGTAAAGGAACTTTCACCGCCGGACCAGTGGCATTGCAAGTACACACAGGCGATTGGCACACGGCCAGTGGAATTTATCGATCCTGGTTCGATCAGCATTTCACCGTCAAACGTCCTCCAGACTGGTTGCGCCGGGAAAACGCCTGGCAATCCATAATCCTCTCCAATCCGGAAGACGTGATTGTGCATCGGTTCAACGAATTGCCAAAGCTCGCCGCCGACGCGAAGAAATACGGAATAACCACTTTTGAAATTCTAGGGTGGGATATTGGCGGAATTGATAGAGGATATCCGCAGTACCAGCCGGATCCGAGACTTGGAACTCCGGCAGAGTTTCGCAAGGCCCTTGCTGAAGTTCGAGCGGAGGGTGTCCATCCGTTGATTTTCTCGAATATCCAATTCGCGGATACCGCCACACCGCTCTTTAAGGAAAAGCTCAAGCAGTACACGGTAGACGGCCTGTGGGCGCCGGATTGGCTAATCGTAGGCTGGGGAGAGGGCACAATCGGCGCCCGTGAAGGGTTAGCGCGATCCAATATGACCCTGGTTAGCCCGTCACATCCCGAATTCCGGAAGTTCCTGATGGACCAATATCTTCAACTGGTTCGAGATGGGGCCGAAGGCTTCCAGCTGGATAAGACCATTGCTCTATCATCACTCGATTTCAACCCTGGGCTTCCAGTATCTCCTGACAAGTCCCTGGTTCAAGGAGTTCTTGAAACCTTCAAAGAATTGCTGGCTAAAGCGCGCGCAATTGACCCGAATTTCTCTCTTGCCTCAGAAAACTGGATCGATCGTGCGATGCCCTACGTCGATGTCTCTTATATGCGCATGGGGGATATCGATATGGATTCCACCGCTCTCCGCTATACCTTTCCGGAGTGGACATCAACCATTTTCGGGGAAAGTCCGGGCGACTTCAATCCGATGAATAATGGGATGAGATATGGATTGGTTTGGGATCTCGCGCCGCGGCATTACAACGACTCCGTCGACGAGCCGCTTACCCGGCCATTGGCCCGGTATGTAAGCGAGTTGATTCGGATACGCAAAGAGTATGCAGACCTTCTCTTTTTTGGGCGCTTCAACGACACCATAGGCGCTACCGTTCAAGGCGGTCCGGACGTCCGCTACTCCGTTTTCAAGTCACTTCCGGCAAAGGGCGACGCGCGAGCGTGCGTCGTAGTCAACTACGGTGACAATCCGGAATCGGCAGAGGTCAACATTGAGGGCGAGAGCGGCGATGTCACCGTCGCGGCGCCCTTCAGCCCGGATCGCAAGGCCACCTTACCTGTCCAGGTTTCTATTCCCCCTCATCAATTGGTAGTAGTTGTAAAACCATGACAGGCGCCTCGCATTCAGGGTTGGGACTGGGAATCGTTCTGTTAAGCGGCATACTTACGGCCAGTTTTCCCCTACCGATGAAGTGGTCGCGGGTATGGCAATGGGAGAATACGTGGCTTATCTATGCGACTCTTGCGCTTCTGGTTATTCCTATCTCACTTGCTGCCTGGGCCGTGCCGCACGTTCTCTCGTTCTATGCATCGATTCCGGCGCGAACCCTGGCTCTTCCCATTCTCTTCGGATTCGGGTGGGGTATTGCCCAAGTCACGTTTGGACTCTCGATCGAACGCGTGGGAATGGCCATGGCATTCGCTATCGTTATAGGGCTCAGTTCCCTGCTCGGGAGTATTGTTCCTTTGGCGGTTTTCCATCCACAATCTCTCTTTGGTCAACCCGGCGTGGTCTTACTCGCGAGTGCTGTGCTCCTGGTCGGGGGCTTGGCTCTCTATGCCCTTGCAGGGCGGGAACGGGAAATCAGCATCCTTGTCCAAAGCCCGTCTCGCGGCCTCTTTCTGCATGGTCTTCTGCTCTGCATCTTCACCGGATGTTTCGGATCGATGATCAATATGGGATTTGTCTTCGGCGGCGGCATTGCGGATAAAGCTATTGGCCGCGGGGTTTCGCCAGAAAGCGCCACGCTCAGTGTATGGGCAGTAGTGCTGGCAGCCGGATATCTTCCAAATGTCGCCTACACGCTCTATCTTCTGTTGAACAACGGTTCCGCGGCTCGCTTTCAAACATCTTACGTTCGAGAGACACTGTTGGCCGCAACTGCGGCGGTTCTTTGGCTCTTTGGCATGCTGGGCTACGGAGTCGGTGCCAGTCTGATGGGGACTTACGGCAACTCAATTGGCTTTGCCGCCTGCATGGCTGTTCTTCTAGTCTGGTCGAGCATGCTTGGTGTCTTCGCGGGAGAGTGGCGTCTGGCATCAGCCCGTGCCCGCCTGCGCATGCGTCTGGGCGTAACGCTCATCATCACGTCGATATCTGTCTTAGGCTTGGGTAGTTTGA
>CAWDNI010000041.1:0-52745 GCA_963803615.1 uncultured Acidobacteriaceae bacterium | reverse complement strand
CCCGCAAGCCCAACGGCCAGCAAGGCGATAGCGGAAGGTGCAGTAGACCAACAAAGACGAAGGGGACGGGGGAAGCGGCGGGCATTGATGAGCCTTTCTGTATCGCTTACATAAGTAATAATTACGACTTACTTATGTACAGTATGAAACGGTTACCCAAGAATATGCAAGACGCGAAAGGCGTAGCGAACCATTGGCCGTAGGTAATGCTTATATGTGCCTTTTGCTGATACCTTTCCGGGCGATATGCTGGGCCTCAGCACTCAAGGAGTCTGTGGAGGAATTTTTTTGAAGGGTCAGCGTTTTCAGGAGGCCGGACAGGCTGCAGAATCAATCTCCCCAACGGCTAAAGTCCCAGTTTAGTCAGTTAGAGGATGGCCAAGGTCATGCCCTGCTCTGAAAATAGGCTGCCATGTTCTTGGAAATGCGGTCCTCTTAATTCTTTGGTTTCCCACATCTGACGCAAACAGCGCGTCAGAGATGAGGCACCCAGGATTTTGTTGTACTTTCAACAAAAACCCGGGATTTTCATCCCTCGTGTTGGCGGAAGGTCATGTGGTCTGATACAAAGCCGAGTTTCTTCACAGCAAGTGAAGCTGATCCATCAAAAAATGAGTTTTTCCAGGATTGTGAAGACCGCCTCAGAGCGAATGCTCCTCCGCCGCAAAGCAGGGGGCTTCCAGCAGACTTTTCAGGGGGAGTCTCTTTGGCAATCTTTCAGGGCATCTATACTCCATTAGACACAGAGACTCGACGAGGCAGTTAGATTCGAAAATGCGCAAGACCTACATCGGCGTAGATCTAGGAGGAACAAAGACAGCCGTCATTCTCTCCGAGGCGCCCCCGGACCGGCTAGGGCGGATGGAGTTCGCTACGCTGCCCGAGCACGGACCGCAACCCGCGCTCGACAAAATGTTGGATTGCATCCGGCGGCTGCTGGCGCAACATGACTGCCGGACCCGCAATGTCATCGCGATCGGCGTAAGCTGTGGTAGCCCGCTCGACCGAGTTCGCGGCGTTATCCAGGCGCCCCCCAATATGGCCTCATGGGTGGATGTGCCCATACGGCAAATCCTCGAAGACGCGTTCCAAGCGCCTTGCCGGGTAGAGAATGACGCCAACGCCGGCGCGGTCGCCGAGCACCGCTATGGAGCGGGCAAAGGAATAAGACACATGGTTTTTTTAACATTGGGAACGGGGCTAGGGGCAGGCATCATAATTGACGAAAGAATTTACCACGGAGCCAGAGACAGCGCGGGCGAGATCGGCCATGTCCGGCTCACCCAAAGCGGGCCGGTAGGCTACAACAAGGCAGGTTCAGTGGAAGGATGGTCGAGCGGAGGCGGAATGGCGCGGCTAGGCGAGCACATGTTGATCGAAGCCGAGCGGCGGGGTCAATCGAGTATTCTGAGGCAGCGGATTACCAATGGAGAATTGCTGACGGCAAGAGATATCGCAGAGGCTGCACGGGCTGGAGACCATGTTGCTTCGCGGATCCTAGCGGTATCGGGAAGACGATTGGGCCAGGCAATCGCTATTCTGATCGATGTGCTCAATCCCGAGCGAATTGTGTTGGGAGGATTAGCCGCGCGGATTGGGGATCCCCTGCTCTCCCCAATGCGTAAGGTGATTGAGCGCGAGGCGCTGCCGCAGGCCGCTAAAGATTGTGAGATCGTGCCAGCGGCACTGGGGGAGCAGATCGGCGACGTGGCGGCGTTGTGCGTTGCGATGGGCCTGGTGGGAGATAATCGCGACTAACCTTCGCGGTTCCTCTCCCCATCTCACGCAAAGTACGCGCCATACAATAGGGGACAATGATTTGTCAGGGTCTCTCGTATCTGAACAAATAAGGAGAAGACGTTGAGCTTCGCCAGCTATCCGAGCCTGCGCGATCAAAGCATAATCATTACCGGAGGAGCGTCGGGCATCGGCGCCGCCTATGTTTCGGCCTTTGCCGATCAGGGTTCGCGAGTGGCGTTCCTGGACATTGAGAAGGAGCCGGCCGAAGCGCTGGTGGAGCAGCTTTCGTCCACATGCAGACATGCGCCGGTATTCTTCGCTTGCGATCTAACCGACATAGCAGCGGTGCAAAGATCGATGAGCGAAATCCTACAGACATTTGGCACTCCCAAGGCGCTGTTAAATAACGCGGGCAACGATCTGCGGCACTTGACAGAGGAAGTCACGCCCGAGTTCTGGGAGCAGTGCATAGCACTCAATCTGCGGCACCAATTCTTCGTGACTCAGGCGGTGATTTCCGGGATGAAGAATAATCGCAGCGGGTCGATAATCAATATGAGTTCTATCGCCCCTATCGTTCCGTCGACCGGGGTTCCTGTTTATATCGCCGCAAAGGCCGGAATTGTTGGATTGACCAGGACTCTGTCCAAAGAGCTCGGACCGTGGAATATCCGGGTGAACGCAATTCTTCCCGGCGCCATTGAGACCCCGCGACAAACCAAGCTCTGGCTTACTGCCGAATATAAGGCGGAAATCTTAGCCAATCAATCCCTCAAGCGGATGCTACAGCCAAACGAGGTTGCGCGGTTGGGACTTTTTCTGGCAGCGGACGACAGCGGCGCGATCACCGGGCAAAGCCATGTGATCGACGGAGGGTGGGTGTAAGCACTCAGGGCCGGTCATCGCTGACTGGTTTGCTTTTGACTCCCAAGTCTCTCCCCTCCATGGAGGCCTCCCGAGAAGATTCTTCCGGCTGGGCAATCCGAAATAAAGTAAAAGCGAAGATATTATGCTAATGATCGGGTCTGATGGGTCGATCCGGCAAGGGACACCCCAGCGTATTTGGCCGCTGGGGATCCTCAATCAAGCTTACTGGGGAAATAAATTTCTAGCCGCCGCTTTCTATTTGGCTTGAGCTTTTCTTGCGTTCGCCCAGCGTTTCCGTTGAGCTGCGGCAATCTTCTTGCGCGCTTCGGGGCTTAGTACACGTTTGGCCCTGGTTGGCGCCTGAGCGGCGCTGTGCGAAGACCGAGCAGCGCTCGGCTGGTGACCATTGGCGCCCTGCAACAAGGACTTGACTTGTTGCAACCGCGATATTTCAGCGTCTATCTGTTCTAGTATTTCTTGGCTGTTCAATGTACTCTCCGGACGCAAATTACGTCACCAATAGAATACCAAACAACCCCCAAGTTCGCGAAGCTACGTTAGTAATTCGCTTAGATGCGGCGGAATAAGTCAAGTTGATGAACCACATCTTTCCCCAATACCGGTTCAGTCCCGGCAAGTGCCTGAACTATGATCGAAAGATCGGGCTACCCTGGAGAAGCCCCAACTTCGCTGTGATACCTCAAAATCAATGCTGCTTGGGCGGCGAATTCTGTACTTTGATCAGCACGGCATTGAATACGGTTCCGTGCGGAAGCAGCATCTGATGGGGTGTATCTGGAGGAATATGCACAACGTCACCCACGGAAAGGTCACGCTTGAGACCTCCCTTGATACCGCTGCCTCTGATCTCTCCGTTCTGTTCTGTCTTAGGATCGATTACGGTCCCGCCGGTAATAAGCAATATCCGCCCCTTCACCACGATGATTACGTCGCTTGAGTTGGCATGCACCTCCGCCTGTCCATTGGCCGTGCGTACTAAAAGCTTAACTGCATGGTTGTCGTAGTTTCCCAAGATAGCCTCAGCGAGGCCAGTAGACTTCGCCTGATCAACCAGCGTGGCCGACTGGATATCCATTTCCGCCGTTTTCCAAACCTGTGCCTTGCCGCCGGCTGCGGAGCTTGTGGAGGTTTGTGGCAAAACGTGAGAAGGCATAAGCACGACACTAAAGACTGCGGTCAGCAGCCCGAGTCCGAGTTTCTCTCTGTGCCGCGCCGGCTGTGTCAATCTATTGCCTAAATTCATCTGGCCTTTCCTCCTGAACAGCTTGTTTCCGTTGGGCAAGAATGTTAGCAGCCGCCGGCGCGAGGGTAAAGCAGGGTAGGTTCAGAGATGACCTGCCTTGAGAATTTTTCCCTTGCCAGCAACGAGATTTTTAGAAGGGACGAATTTTCGGTAGGATAGAGGCACGGAGAGGTGGCAGAGCCTGGTTGAATGCAGCTGACTCGAAATCAGCCATACCTTTACGGGTATCGGGGGTTCGAATCCCTTCCTCTCCGCGATTTATTGAGTAGCTTCCGCAAAGCCGCGAACCCGCCGCTTTCTGAACTGAAAATTCCGGCAATTACGAAATCCGCGGGAGATACGAGCCGTCATACCGAAGAACGTGCGCATCGCTCGGCCGCGTCGCAGATCTAATCTCTCCGTTTCCCACCCGAACACGCTTCGTTTGCAGGCACATCGATTTCGTCAAAGCCTAATTCATTCAACTCAAAGCGTAAGGGACCTCCGTTTCGATCGAGAGGACAATTTAAGAGATTGACAAGCCGAATCCGTATTTAGTATACAGGGACCGCCACGAGGGGGTCTTCCATGTTGCGGCGAGTATGGCTCTATCTATGTTTCGCATCACTGTCACTTTCCACCACCCTGGCTCAAACCAGCGGCACCATCGTCGGGAACGTGCGGGATGCCAGCGGCGCCGAGATCAGGGGAGCTCAGGTAACCGTCACCAACACATTAACGAACGCGGTCCGCAGCGTTACAACCGACGATGCCGGCCTATACACCTTCCCTGCGTTAGAGCCGGGCACCTATAGACTCAGGGCCGAATTCAAGGGATTTCAGACTGTGGTGCGCGACAGAGTCGATCTGCAGGTACAACAAACGGCACAGGTAGACTTTTCTCTTCCGCCGGGCGACGTGCACCAGACAGTGGAGGTAAGCGCTGCAACGGAGATGCTGACTACTGATGACACGACGGTGGGAACGGTCATCGAGAACAAGCGCATCGTAGATCTTCCGCTGAATGGCCGCGACTTCCTCCAATTGATCTCTTTGAGCCCAAACGTAACCAGCGGATTCAGCTCACCCGGGCAGGCGGTATTGCGGCAAGGGGGCAGCCGGGCAACGGAAAACTACTCTGTGATGGGGCTACGCGGCACGTCCAACTATTACACGCTGGACGGGATCAGTAACACCGACGTAAATTTTAACTTGATCATCATGCAGCCCTCGATCGATGCGCTGCAGGAATTCAAAGTACAAAGCGGCGTTTACCCGGCTGAGTTCGGGCGCGAGGCGGCCCAAATCAACGTTCTGACAAAGTCCGGCACGAATCAGTTTCACGGGACAGCCTTCGAGTTTCTCCGCAATGATTTTGTCGATGCCAAGCAGTACGATTTCGTGGGGACTTCTCCCCCTAAGAATCCGTTTAAGTGGAATCAATTTGGATTCACTCTCGGCGGTCCGGTTTGGATACCCAAGCTCTTCAACGGGCGGGATAAGCTGTTTTTCGCATCAAATTATGAGGGTTTCCGCGTACGTCAATCGGTCAATACTCTGTATACAGTGCCGACGCCGGCCATGCGGTCGGGAGATTTCGCTTCTCTGCTGCCTGGCAATCAGCTCTATGATCCCTCCACCAAGACTCTGATCAACGGAGTGCCGGCAGGAACGCCTTTTGCGGGCGATATTATCCCCGCAGGCAAGATCAACCCCGCTTCGATCAAGCTCCTGCAGTTCCTGCCTCTCCCGAATATCGCAACTTCCAGATTGAACAACAACTTTGAAATTGCCGACCAGAGCCCCACTAATAAGGATCAATTCAATCAGCGCGTCGATTGGGTTGAGAGTCAAAAATCCAGTTGGTTTGGCCGTTATAGCTGGACGAGCGAGAATTCGCTTACGCAAGGAATCTACATGAACGGCGGCACAGTGGTCACAAATGGGAATCAAGCTGTGCTGGGCAACACCCGAGTGTTTTCACCCGCTACGGTCAACGACGCGCATATCGGCTGGAATGATTTCAAAAACGTCGCGGGGACTGAACTAGGCAACAAGGTCGACGTGGTAGACTCGCTCGGCATTCCGGGTCTTTCCACTCCCAACCCTGAGAGTTGGGGCATTCCGCAGGTCGGAGGCTTTACGGATGGAATCAGCACGTTTGGCAACACGACCAGCGCGCCATTCGTGCTCTCTGACGAGACATTTCAATTCGTCGATAATTTTTCCTGGACCGTTGGGCAGCATGCGCTGCGCTTTGGAGCCGACATTCGCCGCGACCATTATGACTACTATGGAAACGAGTTTTCCCGCGGCCAATTCCTGTTTGAAGGAACAATGACCCGGAGTCCATTTGCCAGCAGCGGAGGAGAGGCGTTCGCCGATTTCCTGACTGGTTATTGTTATACCTGCGCCGATGCAACCAGTTTAGCCACCACGGTCTTCCGCGCGACGAGCCAAGCCTACTACGGAGAGGACACCTGGCGCGCAACGCCCAAACTGACGGTGAGCGTGGGCCTGCGATATGAGTTCATTCCCCCCTGGTACGATCAGAGCCAGAACGTCGTCAACACCATAACCCCGCAGCTCTTGAACACTTGCTGCGTAACTACTCCCAGCCTGCAACCGACGCTGTATCGAGCGGGAACCGGCGATTTCTACCAAGGACATGAAACTGTTCGCTATGCTTCTCCCATCCAGGTGCAGCGTCAGAGCCTCTATGGAGGCCGGCTAGTTGCCTCAGACAAAACCAACTTTGCTCCGCGGCTAGGTATTATCTATAGCCTGAGTCCCACATGGGTTGCCCGCGGCGGATTCGGTATCTTCTACTCCCAGGATTCCGGCATCGAATACTTCGATATGGCCCGCGGGTGGGGGCGGGTCAACCAACAAGGAAACCCGAATGCGCCGAACGTGACTTACCAGAACTTCATCAGCTCCACCGGTCCATATATAACCCTGACCCAGCCTAACGTATACGGAATACAGCCAAATCTGCGAACACCGTACCTGGTTCAATACGTTCTTAACGTGCAGCACGATCTAAATCCCAACACAGCAGTCGAAATTGGTTATGCAGGTAGCGGGGGGCGCCACCTTGAGGGGCTGCAAAACATGAATCCCGCGATTCCAGGAACCGTGGGCAACGCCGCTTCGCGTTCGCCTTTCACGGATCTCGGCATTATCCAAATTCTTCAATCCGGCAATTACAGCAACTACAATGCATTGAGCGTAAAAGTGACCCGGCGACTGGCTGCCGGATTGACCTATTTGGCCAGCTATACCTGGTCTAAGTCACTGGATAACGGCAGCGCGATTCGGGGAACATCGACCGACATTCTGCCGCAAAACAGCCGTTGCCTGTCTTGCGACTACGGCTACTCCTCTTTTAATGTGCCCCACCGGTTTGTGAGTTCGATATTGTATGAGCTGCCATTCGGCCAAGGCAAGCAGTTTGCCAACACCGGCGGCATTTTGAACGAGATCATCGGCGGATGGCAGGCAGGTTCTATCGTGACCTGGCAATCGGGTTTCGCGGTGAATACGGCTGCCGGCCTGGACACGGCGGGCACAGGCGGGTATGGCGAAATTCGCTTGAATTCGACTGGCATCTCGCCCAACCTGCCGCACAATCAACGAAGCTTAGCGCGGTGGTACAACCCGGCTGCATTCACCCTTCCCGCGGGCGGAACATTTGGCAACGAGCCGCGCAACAGCCTGATAGGACCGTCGCTGGTCGACTGGGACGCGTCGGCGATCAAGGAATTTCACATTCATGAAGCACAGAATCTCGAATTTCGTTTTGAAATGTTCAATGCCGCGAACCATCCAAATTTCGGCACGCCTAACCCTAACTGGAGTAGCACAAGCCTGACCCAGCCCGGAGCTGCTTTCGGTTCGATTACCACGACCGTCAACAACTCCAACTCCATGCGGCAGATTCAGGGCGCGTTGAAGTATGTTTTTTAGATGGAAGTATCAGAGTACAGTGGTGTGGCGAAAGTGGTGCATGAAGATCGGCTGTGCAACCGCAGATCCCCGCCACTGCGCTATATTTGGGCAGGGATGACAAGGTAGGGACTTTCATTCCGTTGGGTGTACCAAAGGCCCATGAGCACTCTGGTCGAGATGACAAATTTATTGTTAGGTTTTGCGCTAAACTTCCTCGGCTTGGGCGGTTGCATTATTTCGTCGACTCCGGCGTGAACAGCACCAGGCGCACCCTCCAGATTACAGATTGCCCAGGCCGTAAAGTAACCATGCCGGTGTCCATTGCCTTCCATTGCTTGCCGAAGGGATCGACGTAGTTGAATTGGTCCTCGACAGCGACAAAGGACTTGCCCTGCGGCGAATATACCTGCACCGTCCTGATCTCAGGCGATAATCCTTCGACTTCCATGCCGTAGTTTGACTTAGGATCGGTCAGCCGGACGTCGACGGCGCCATTCGTCCGCTTGAAATGCGAAAAATTGGTATCGAGAGCATGATCGTCAAGCGGAACTCCGCCGGGCTTTTGGTAATCGTATACCGTTCCTTTGACCGGCTTGAGTTGTCCGGTGGGAATCGCGTCATTGGCGACAGCCATCATAGCGGCTGGAACATACAGCCGTGCCTGAGAACGATCTCCGCTGGGAATGGCAAGATAGGGATGCCAGCCGATGGCCATCGGCTCTAGCTCGGCGCCTACATTTTTCGCTGTGATTGCCGCCTCGACCGCTCCTCCCGTCAGCGCGATCGTGAAGTTCAGATCCGTATCCGAGAGCCAGTGCCCGCCAAAACTTCCGGCGTGAATCACGCCCGTCTCCGTCTGGCCCCCGGGCGTGGTTTGCGTGTGAAGATCTTCGGCCTTGGCACGGAGAATCAAACCATGCATGGCATACTTCGGTGCGCCGGGAGCCCTGCCTCCCGAGGGCGCCGGAAGAGCCAGCGCATGACCCCGCCAGCTTGTAATTATGCTCTGGCCATCCGGAGAGACTTCGCCAAGGACGCGATTGGGATAAGGGATCAGAAATGCTCCGCCGAAGGCGACACTCCCCAAGCCGAGCCGGTCCCTTCCCGCGCCATTGAGGCGACCGGCGGCCTCCGCTAGGGACGGGGAATTGAGCAACGGAATCTCGCCTTTGCCGGGAAGGTTTGCCGTAATCTGGAATACATTCATGCCGCGGCCGGGGAACAAAACGACGGAAAGAAATTCCGGCCGGCTTCCTTGGCTGGTTGCCTTGCGCGTGAGCTTAACCACGGCTTCGCCGCCGACCTGGGAAGAACCCGCGCCGGCGAGATGAGATTGCGGCGCCTGTTCAGTGTTTGGCGGCTTAGACTTGCAGGCCGCCACCGGAAGAGCCAATACCGCAAGCACGCACATCCTGCTCCAATTGCAGATTGTCATTTTGGAAACCTTTGAATGAAGAAGATATGTGTAAGTACAGTTGCTACTTTTTATCCGGATTTTCCGCATCTATGTGGATTTCCCGAAGAGCCTGAGCGTCGCCGGGCAGTTCCCCGGGGCCTGCTGGAAACAGGTTCACTGAGAATATGTAAGCCGTGATATCGACAACCACGCTCCGGCTCAGAGTTCCGGGATTATCTTGAGGCATGGTTGTTTGGATGCGGTCGGCCAAATCCGCAGCGGGCTGGCCGTCCCAGTTGAAGAGGAAGCGCCTGCCTGCAAGTGCCGGGGCCGCGTCATCGCCAGCGAGCAAAGCGCCATGACACGACGCGCAGTGGGAATTAAATTGCGCTCTGCCGCGATTCGATTGATCCACGGTATAGACTCCTTGCCACACCGAACGAGATGTCCCTTGTGCCTGGAGCGCCGGGCAGAGCGCGCTCAGCAGGGCCAAATCGATCATTGCCGCCATGCACATTTTGCGTTTCACGCTACCTCCCCGAAAAAAGGCGACGCTGCGTCTGGGTGGACCACCAGTTAGTTTGCTACTTGAGTCCGAAAGCGTAGACATGGGCATCATGAGTAACCAGGAAGACTTTGTTTAATGCCACCACAGGCTCGGTGAAATGTGTCCAATTTTGGATGATTTCTTTGCTCGAATAGAGGGGCTTGCCAGTCTCGGCATCAAATGCGAAAAGAATCAGGTGACTCACGGGGGTGGCGCGGAATTCCGCGCCAACGGTCGACGGGTCCGGCCGCGGCATGCCCGGCGGAAGTACGGGAATTTGCATCGTCTGCTCGCCGGTCTGGATCGCGTAGACCACACCGTTCGCGACCACCGGCGGCTCGGGAGCGATCATGTCCGGGGAAGTCCATACGGGAATGAGGAATAGATTGCCGCCGTCACCGGAGACCCGGAAAGCCATGATGCTGCCATGGGGTGTGGGGCCGTAACTCGATTTGAACTGCGGCGCATTTTTAGAAGCCGGCCCCCAGAGCGGCACATACAGGAAGCGCTCACCTAGCGGATTTTCATAGGTAGCCAATGCTCCCCAGATTCCGCGGCCCTGCAATATAGCTTCATCGTTACCCAACTGCGATGTTTTGTATAACGGCATCGCGTGGTCTCGTCCTCCCCCACCGAGATCGGAGGTGTCGAGCAGATAAATGAACCCCTCCTTACCCGCGCTAGCTACGAGGGTATGGTGCTGGAAGGGGAAGACGGCTGGTGTCGCCGAACCCAAATCCAGGTCGTGCGTATTCAAATACCGCCAATTTGCGGGGGTGAACGAATCCAGCAACCGGGAGGCGCGCGGGGCTAGCTCGAGCACTGAATCGCCATATTCGCCGGACGCCGGATCAGCCATGCCGTCGGATGTTTGCAGGAAGATGCTGTCATTCGGACCTTGGACGACGCCGCCCAAACCCCAAGAACCTGCTTCCCTGCCGCCGCTGGTGTAGAAGCGCGTGAACCTCGGGTTGGCGGGATCACTTACATCCATCGCCGAGATGCTGGACGCCTCCACCGGAATCTTGCGGAATTTCTCTGCCCGGGCAGCGGTTGTTGTGGACTTCCCTCCTACCGTCCCGGCTCCCCATAACGGTGGAGGGAGCTCGCCCGGCACTTGGCCGCAACTGCGACTCGAAGACGTATAGATGACGTTGTCAATCAAGTTCAAGCTCCAGCTCCTGCTGAACGGAGCCACAAAATCTACCGGCGTCATGCGATCAGCGCCGTCGCTCACCCCTAGGCCGCGTAGCTTGCCGTCACTGGAAATCAGATAGAGGATACCCCTTTGTCTGTCAATGACGGGTGTATCGTTCGCTGTGTTGGAGCATAGCCAAGTGCCGGGATGCAAGGGCGAGAGGTGGTTGGTGAAGCTCTTCTTCCAGATCAGTTTTCCCGAATCCGCATCGAGCGCGAATACCGTATCATCAGCGCCGAGCAGGAAAACCAGATTCTTCAGACCGTGTATAGTCTTTACCTTTTCCATCACCAGGGGCGCGGTGAGAGTGGAAAGAGCTACGTTCGTGGGCGGAGTACTAAGGCGCGTGCTCCACTTCAAGGTCAGCTTAGAAACATTATCTTTCGAAAGCGTGGTCTCGCCTCTATTCCACCCGGTTCGTTGCTGGTCATAGCCCCAGGTAAGCCAGTCGCTCGCAGGCGTCGTAACCTGGGAGATGGCGGCTCGGGGCGAAAGCAGCAAAAGCACCTGAATGAGCAAAAAAGAGATCTTCGATATGCCGTTTGGCATAATCGGTACAAAGCGTCCTGATTGGCCCAGGTAAGCTGGTGCGAACCTGCAACACCCGGATTGCTCCATCAAAGCACCTGTGCGCTTGCCATCGGCGGGGAGTCACAAAAAAACGTTAAGTTAACTCGATGCTCCAGCTCGAACACAATAGAAGTTGCTGAAGCCGCATATTTGTTGAACGACGAGGGAACAACCCGTTAAAACGGAATCTTCAAGACATTCTCGATATACTTCGCCGTGATCCGGGCGCTTTCCTGTGGCGGACGCCAGGGAGAAGTATCCAGCTCGACATTCAGGAATCCTCTCCATCGAATGCTATCCAGGTAGGCCATGATGCCAGGAAAATCCACTCCGCCGGTTCCTAGGGGAAAAAAATAGGGAGTTTTCATCTGGTCGACCTGAGGCCCGGGGACATGTTTCGTCCCACCGCGGTCTTCCGGCTTGGTGTCTTTGAAATGGTATTCCAGGACTCGGTGGCCATACCTCTTGGCCATAGCCAGCGGATCCATTCCCGCCATGGTGAAATGGCCCGTATCGAGAACAAGCCCGACATACTTCGCGTCGGTATTGGCCATGATGAACTCCACCTCGTGCTGGCTTTGCAGCTGGCTGCCCAGGTGAGGATGAACCCCGAGCTGCATGTCCAGCTCTTCACTGATGCGCTTGCCGAGCGCGTTCAGGGTTCCGGCCATCACCTTTAGATCCTCATCTGTAGTGCCGTTAGGCCGCCGGCGGCCGGTATTTGTCTTTTGAACCTGGCAACCGAACCGCCTGCTAAAGCGGGCCATTCCGAAATGGTTCTCGATAACCGCGTCACGGGACGCCGGATCCTCAAAACGCGTGCTGCCTCCCTGCGCACCGCCTGTGACGGCTACGAAATTGACGCCTATTTCGAAAATGCGACGCATCAATCCCTCTGCGTCATTGGGATAATACAGGGTATCGGGGCGGCAGAACGAAGTGCCGAAGATCTCCATGTAGCGAAACCCGACCTCGCGCGCTTCCCTCATGCCTTTGAACGGGTCGCCCTCCCATCCTCCCCGAGTATTGGTTGTATATCCGATTCGGTATTGCTGCTGCTGCGTATACAGCGGCTCGCGCCCCACAGACTGATCCGCACAGGTTGACGATTGAGCCTCCAACTGAGCCTCGGATTTCATTGGGTGAATAGCTGCGGCAACCGCGCCCGAGGCTAAAATGGTTCCTGAGCTGGTCAGAAATTGTCTGCGATCCATAGTTTTCCGTTTCGAGCTTTAGCTGCTCATTGATCTATCATCTTCCAACGCGGAAATAAGTGTACAAATAAGTGGCGGCATTGGCTAGCGGATTTCCCCCGCCGAGTAGGCGAACTCGAGAGGAATTACGTTGCGGGTGCCGTCGGGATGCTGAGATGATAACTGACCGAGCAGGAACGGCCCCCACCTGCCTCCGACCCGAAACTTCGAAGGTGTTTAATGCCCATTTTTTCTGAAATTGAGCCGCTTTCTCTCAGCGATCGGGTTATCAATGCCCTTAAAGACGCCTTCTTTTCCGGCGAACTCAAGCCCGGCGATGCCATTGTGGAGCGGGAACTTGCCCGGCAGATGAAGGTCGGAACCCCGGTCATTCGTGAAGCGCTGATTTCACTGCAGGGGCAAGGGTTCGTCCGCCGCGTAACCAACACCGGAACGTTCGTCACGCAGTTCACGACTGAAGAAGTACGCCAGCTTTATACTCTGCGCGTGGAACTGGAGCTGTTGGCGTTGCAATGGGCGCGTCCCAGGGTAACGGAGAGCGATCTGCGGGAGCTCAGCCGGCAGATCGCTAAAGTGGTTGAAGCGGGAGAGAGCGGTAATCGCCGCGAATTTCTGGAACTCGACTATGCCTTTCACAAGCGGTGCTGGGGGCTTTCGGGCAACACCTACCTTGCCGAGACTCTGGACCGGCTCATGGCCCCTCTCTTCACTTTTGTCGTCTTGGCGAGCGGCGCTCCGCTGACAGCCTCCATGGGAAGAGAACACTACGAGTTAGTGCATGCGCTTCAGAGTGTTGACGAGCCGCAGTTTACCGCCGTTGTCCGCAAAAGACTCTCCGAGATTAGATCCCGATGGCTCTCTGCTTTTTCCAACCCGGACGAGCCGGCCAGACGAGAGTAGGCCAACTCCAACACTCGCGGATCAACGCAAAACCGGCGCGCCGGAGCAAGCGTTTGTGCCGACGAAGTTCCCTCCTTTGCTCAATCCAACTCCATGCGTACCCCACATGATCCAGCAAAGCAATTCCGGTTTCCGCCCGAGAACGATCACGAGAGCCTTTATGTCTGAAGAAATCTCGCTTTAGATCTTTACAACCAGTAGCTCGGTTTGATATATAAGCTGTCAGCCAATGATAGATCACCCTATCAGCTATGGATTTGTGGGCTCCGGTGCGGATTTCCCTTTCCCATAATGGAAACGTTTTCAGGAGGACCATCCCAAATGTGTCTAAAAGAAACACAGAACGCCCAATCTCAGTTCCTCCAGACGGTGGAGGTTACAGCGAGTAATCAGGCGCATGATGATTGCGCGGCAACCAACCGTCGTAAAGCAACGAAAACCGGCCGGCTCCCCGGTCGCACGTTCATAAGAGCTTTCGTGGCGCTGATCCTGTCCGTTGCCGGGGCGAATACGCAACTTGCCATTGCGCAGGCGATATATGGCTCGTTTAGCGGCACAGTGACAGACAGCTCAGGCGCAGCTATTCCAAACGCCACGGTCACCATCACCGATATAGCAAAAGGGATTCACGAGGTTGTACAGACAAACGCATCGGGTCTTTATCTGGTAGAGCATCTGATTCCAGATACGTACGTCATAAAGATAGATGCGCCAGGTTTTGAGACTCTAAGTTCAAATCCGATTCCCCTCAGCGCGAACAGCTCACCACGGTTCGATGTTCAGCTCAAGCCTGGGTCGCAAGCGCAGACCGTGGTCGTGACGACCGAGGCTCCGCAGCTCAAGACCGATAATGCCGATGTATCCACAACGCTCAACCAGCGATCCCTGGCTGACCTTCCGAACCTGACCGGCAACACGACTTCCTTCGTCCTGCTGTCACCCGGCACTACGGCTTCCACCTTCTTCAATTCATCCGCCGAGAATCCTCAATCCGCTACTCCAGTCTCGGCCAATGGGATGCCTCCCTTTTCGGCAGGATTCGTATTAGATGGAGCGGATGACAAAGACTCATTTCTGGGTGTAGTTGTCATCAATCCTCCGCTGAACTCCCTTTCCGAGATGGAATTCACGACTCAGAACTACGACGCGGAGATTGGAGCCGCTGTGGCAGGCGTGGTCATTGCGCAGTCAAAGTCCGGCACCAACAGCATTCACGGCGACGCTTACGAGTACCGGTATAGTGCTGCCCAGCAGGCCCGGGATCCATTCACGCAGTATCCTGGAGCAAACGCTGCGGCTGGAGCTCCCGATGTGCCTCCCGGTCTTTTCAATCTATTCGGGGGCGGGGTTGGCGGCCCCATCATCAAAAATAAGGTGTTCTATTTCGGGGACTATCAAGGAATAAGGCAGAAAACCGGCGGATCGCTTATAGAAACAGTTCCAACCGCTCTGGTTCACTCATCCTGCGCATCGGGCGGCGGTTGCAATTTAAGTGAATACCTGCAAGGCGGCCAAGGGCAGATCTACAACCCTAACACCGGAAGCCAAACGGGTAATGGTGTTGGAAGATTGGCTTTTATGAACAATATCATTCCGGCATCTCTTGTATCTCCGCAGGCGGTTAACCTTATCGAGGCCATGCCGGCGCCGACGTCGTCAGGCATCGCCAATAACTTTGTCGCCAGCGGCTTCGGCCTATTCAATAACAACCAATTCGGCGCACGCATCGACGGGCAAATTTCTCCAACGTTGCACATCTTCGGCCACTATAGCTATTTCGGGTCCTTGGTGTCTTCCCCGGGAAGCTTCGGACTGCTTGATGGGCCCGGGTTCGGAGCGGGACGTAGCTTTGCCGGAGTCTCACAAGGCAGGAATCAGAGCCTGTCGGCAGGAGCCGACAAAGCAATCAATGATAAGTTTCTGACGGATTTTCGCTTTGGCTTCCTGCGCTACAGATACTTCGTAAGCAAGAACAATGCCGACACTCCGATTGAAACCAATCTGGGCATGCCCGGCCTAAACTCGGGGGCGTACGGATCAGGGGGCGCGTCTCAGTTCGATATCACCGGCCTTACGGAGATCGGCACGGCCAATGGCGTCAATGCCTGCAACTGCCCGCTTAACATGCAGGAGCAGGAATTTCAAGTTGTCGATAACTGGACCAAAATCCTGGGCAATCACTCAGTGAAATTCGGAGCCGATCTGCGCTACGTGATGCAATTAAGAATCCCCAGCGACCAGAATCGCTCCGGAGATCTCACATTCGGCTCCAGCTATACAAGTTCCGGGAGCGCTGCCATTCCAGGCGGCTTAGGACTGGGCACATTTCTACTTGGCGGCATCACAAATTTTGAACGATTTGTCAGCTCCACCACCAATGCCGCCGAACGGCAAAAGCGCACATTCTTTTATGGCCAGGATACATGGCGAGCTACTCCAAAACTCACGGTAAGCTATGGAGCGCGATGGGAGATCTATTTCCCGGAGACGGTCAATGCCAAGGGCAACGGCGGATTTCTCGATCTGAACACCATGGACATTCGGGTTGCGGGTTATGGGGGCGTTGCCAGCAACTTCAACGTTAAGAATACATTCAGTTATATAGCGCCCAGGCTTGCAGTCGCCTACCAGGCCAAGAAGAATACCGTGGTTCGTGCCGCATACGGCCGCATGTTCGATCCCGGATTCTTCGGGAACATTTTCAGCGCGGTGGTAACGCAAACTCTGCCGGTCTTAGCAAATCAAACCTATGTTTCCAATGGAAATTATTCCAATGTCGGGTTCACCCTCGCGCAAGGACCACCAGCATATGCTTTCCCTGCCATCCCGGCAAACGGTCTGATTCCCTTGCCCAACAATCTCGGGCCTGCGACACGCCCCTTGCAGATGCGTGTTCCGGAAGTCGACGCCTGGAACCTGACCGTACAGCAACAACTCACGCCGACTATCAGTTTTCAGATTGGCTATGTCGGCAATAAAGGAACTCACCAGAGCGTCGATTCAACGTATGGCGGCTACAACATCAACCAACCAACCGTGGTCGGCTTTCCCAACGTCCCACTCTGCGACCGTACTCCCTTCTACCGGCAGTTTGGGGACTGCCAGTATATCGGGTATTTCGGAAATGAAGGCACGTCCCATTACAACTCTCTCCAGACCATTCTCGATAAGCGATTCACGAACGGGCTGCAATTCCAGGCAAGCTACGTATGGTCACAGGCTATGGCCAACGGGGATTATGGAGCTTACATCACTTACAATCCGAGAGTAAGTTATGGCCTCTTTGACTACAACCGCAAAAACAATTTCATCTTGTATGGCAATTACGAGTTGCCGTTCGGTAACGGTAAGCAGTTCGGCAATGACGTACCTCGCTGGCTGAATGGCGTCATCGGTGGAATCACACTCAATGGGACTTTGAACTGGGCGAGCGGCCTGCCATTCAGTCCGAGTTATTCTGAATCCAGCGCGGATAACGACGAAGGAATTGCCTTTCCGAGCAAGGTCTCCACCGTGAATAATCAGTTGGGATCGCTGAACACATCTACTCACACGAGAACGTATATGCCTATCGTCGCGCCTTTGACAGCAAACCTGCAGGCCGCGGGGCCTTATCAACGGCCGCAAATTGCAACCTTCGGGAATCTGGGCTATAACTCCCTGTGGGGTCCCGGCTATTTCAACTCCAATATCTCAATCATGAAGAACTTCAACCTGCGCGAGCACATCGTTTTCCAGTTGCAAGCGCAAGCGCAAAATGCAACCAACCATGTCAATCCGGCCAATCCGAACGGCTGCGTGGACTGCACGTTCGCCTCGGGAGCGGGGCAGATAACCGACATCCTGTCGGGGACCTCCATGCGGCAGTTGGAGTTTGCTGGTAAGCTCACGTTTTGACTGATCCTGTGCGAGATCGGCTGGGTAACTGCAGATCCCTCCGCTGCGCGTCGGTCGTAAAGATTTTCATCTCCTTGGATGGCGACAAGCCCATTATCACTCTGCCGAAAGTCGCCAATTCCTTCGTTCACGTATGCTAGGCTCGAATGGATGACCGGCTCAGCGCCCAAAAGTCCGCCTCGTGCCCAATCACAGGCCCTACCGGCAGCGGGCCTGTGGTGCCCCGTCTGCGCTCGCCCCATCACAGACCCGCTCGTATGTGGCGATTGTTCCTCTGTTATCTGCCGCGTCTGCGGAAGCCCGCTTGAGTCGGCTGACGAACTTGCCGGCGGATAAACAGACTGCGGAAAAACTCCCATCATCGCTGTTCTTCCGGAGCAGCTTGAACTTTCACTCTATCCCCCGACTGGATAGCATCCGTTGCCGCCTCACGACTTCATCTCCGGGATGCAACTCCCCGAAGACCTCGATCTCGCCGCCTACTGTTTGTCCGGTCTGAACCGTCACCCATTCCGCTCTTCCCTCCCGAACACGAACGACAAAGGTACGTTGTTGGTCGTTGGTAACTGCCGTTGCAGGAACGAACATGGTCGGATAACTGCGCTCCAACGGCCATAGAACGGTAGTGAAGCTGCTTCGACTTTCGATACAATGATGAACCTGGATGCGGCCCCGCATTGGGAAGAGTTCGCTGGATTCACCTGCCTGCCAGCTTGGATTTCTCACAAGAGGCGGGGTGGAACCCCTGGACTCCAGTCCGGGGTAGCGGGTCTTCAGACCCGCGGAAACAGGGTTGGATCCAAGCAGATGGGGCTAAGATCCGCATATCCTCTTTCAACCCACTCGGCAGCATTAACGCCACCAGGCCTAAAAGGCCGCATTTGGAGTTGGAAAGCTACTCGTGGGCCTGGAAGGCCCACTTCCCCGGACTAAAAGTCCAGGGCTTCCACCCTATTCCTTTTCCATACATCTGGATGGTGAACACCAGGGCTGAAAGCCCGGTCCGCTTGGATCCAATCCATTTCCCGCGGGTCTAAAGAGGCGGACCCCCCGGACTCAAGTAGGCATGCGGCGAGCCGCACAGCCAGGGCTTCCACCGCGCCTCTTGGTAGAAATCCAAGTTAGTCCCGCGTGAGAGTGGAGATTCTCAAATCGCCTTCGGCTTGGCGCGCCTCCCGGATAAACGCGAGCACTCGTTGACGATCTTTTTTGCCCGGAGCCGCTTCAACGCCGCTGACCACATCCACTCCCCACGGCCGCAGAATGGAGATCGCCTGGCGCACGTTTTCCGGCCGGAGTCCTCCGGCCACGATTACCCGTGAATGGCCTGCCACCCGTAAGAGGGTGTCTCGGGACGCAGCCCAATCAAAGGGGATACCTGTGCCGCCGGCAGCCATGGATGAAGATGAGTCCACCAGCACGGCATCGATTGCCGGGTCGGGGCCCCCATTCGACAAGTGTGCCGGTTCCCCATTTACTTGAAGATTGACGACACGCACAATGCGGAGGCGCGGCGTCAGATGGGCGAAATATTCGCTTAACCGCGATGGCAGATTTCGATCTCCTATGCGATGCAACTGCACTCCGGTCAGGCCGCACTCGCTTACCGCCTCCACGATCGTTGCAAAGGGCGGATCGACGAAGACGCCGTACCTCTCGATCCCGGAGGGTAATTCACTCGTAATCCGCCGAACCTGCGATACAGACGTCTGCCGCGGGCTGGGAGCGAAGACAAACCCGACCGCGTCAGCGCCCCCTTCGGCCGCCAACAAAGCATCTTCGAGATTTGTAGCGCCGCAGATTTTAATCCACATGAAGAGGCCGGCTCACTTTCTGGCCGCTTCGAGTGCCGCGGCGGCGAGCAGGCTCTTAAGCCCTGTTCCCGGATTGGACATCCGCATCAGCGACTCGCCAATCAGGAAAGCATCGAAGCCGGCGCAACGCAGCCGCTCCAGATCTTCCGCGGAATCGATTCCGCTCTCCGCCACATGGACCGCACCGGCGGGCAGCCGGTCAGCGAGACTCAAGGAAACCTCCAAACGTACCTCAAAGCTCTTGAGATCGCGGTTGTTCACTCCGATCGCGTCCCAGTTCAGGTCCAGATCCAATACGCGGTCGAGTTCCTCGGCGGTGTGTACCTCGCCCAGCACGTCCAGCTCTAGAGTGTGGGCCTTTGCCGTCAACTGCCGCAATTGCGAATCGGTCAGGGCGGCGGCAATCAGCAGAATGGCATCCGCACGGTTCGCCCGCGCTTCCAGGATCTGAAATTCATCGACCAGGAAGTCCTTTCTCAAGCAAGGCAGGCCTGAGTATTGGGAGGCAAGTTGAAGATTCTTCAGGCTGCCCTGAAAGAAGTGCTCCTCCGTAAGCACGGAAAGCGCGGCTGCGCCCCCAATCGCGAAGCCTGACGCCAAAGCCGGAACATCGAAATGCTCGCGAATCAATCCCCGTGAGGGCGAAGCTTTTTTGATCTCCGCGATAATTGCCGCCCCGGCTGCCGCCTTTCGCCGCAGAGCGCCGGCAAAACCGCGCGGCTGGTGGAGAGCCGCAGCCCGCTCCAGATCCGCCGCCGAGCATGCAGCTTTACGCTCTTCGACTTCTTGCCGGGTGACCGCCAATATCTTGTCCAGTTGGCTGCTCATTGGAGAGGACCAAAACTTCAGTATATTGCCTGCTCTAAGAACACTTTCTAAACATCAGCAAACAAAGTCGTACCCGGTTAAAAGCATTTTCGCCGATACCGCGGTATGGCAAGATTCGCTATGTGTAGCCATTCATCGGGGAATGGCTGCGTCAGGAGCTGTTTCTCCTTTTACGCCATCAGGGAAATGCTCTAGCGGATGACATGAATCCGGACGCTCATTTTGAGGTTCTTCCATGTTTTCTCAGCGGTATAAACGGGCGCTTTCAACGTTATTCCCAGAGCGAGGCAGGCGCGGTCGCCCAGGGAGAGGCCAAAGTGCTCGGTCTGAACTATCAAGTCGCCGGCAATCCTGGCATGATGCTCATCAAAAGGCACGACTTCCCCAATCGGGCTGGCGGCGTCTTCCCATGCTTCCTCAGGCGTCCACCCGCGGCTCACCAGCTTACTCTGCACTTCGGCAAGATTGACGGCGCTCCCCGCCACGTGGACAAGTAGTTGGGGAGTAAGTTTCTCTCCACCCAGCTCTCGATTGATTACTGCGAGAATTGCAGAGGCATCGAGTACGATCCTACTCATTGCTGGCGGCCTGACGCCGTTCGGCAATCAGCTCATCAACCAGGGATGTGCCGGGCTTGAGGTATCGCCGGGCGCGAGTTTGTGCCCGCTCAATGCGGCGCTGCTGCGTGGTCATCCGCAATTCACCTTCCTGAATGCGGAGCACAACTTCATCTCCGGAACGAATACCAAGAGCTTTACGAAAGGAAGCGGGGATTACAATGCCTCCATTCTCGCTTACACGCATTCGGGCTCCTTCTGTCATGGCATATTATGCCCCTTGTGGCACGATTCCATTATCCTGTCACAACTTGACCACCAGCCTCTGTGTTACGCAAAGCGCTTGCAGCCGGGCGCATCCAAAGGAGTAGAGAATGGACCCCCTTCCTTGGACACAATCCGCGCAGACGGCAAGCTTTTGGCCGCGGCTTCGTGCTGCCCGCCGCTCCGTCCTTATGCTCGACTATGACGGCACCCTGGCTCCTTTCAAGAATGATCCTCGGGAAGCGTTTCCCTATACCGGTATCGCAGAGCGCCTGGTTGCTCTCGCAGACCTGCCGAAGGTGCGCCTGGTGCTGGTCTCCGGCAGGTCAGCGCGCGGGCTCGCTGAACTGCTGGCTTCCATCCCGGATGTGGCCGCCGCGGCCAAGCTAAAAGTTGAGATCTGGGGCAATCACGGCCGGGAACGGCTCAAAGCTGACGGCTCCTATGACATCGAGCCGCTGAATCCATTGCAAATGGAAACGATGGAGCGGTTGAAGTCGGAGATCGCGCAGATGGGCTTCGCCCACGTCCTCGAAGCGAAGCCGGCCTCCCTCGCAATCCATTGGCGTGGGTTGGACCCTGCCTCACAACGGCAGATCTCCTCCTTGGCGGAGTCGCTGTACGCCCAGCACGTTGGTGAAAGCAAGCTTCATCTTGTTCCCTTCGATGGCGGAGTAGAACTTCGCTCGACCGATCGTGACAAAGGCGCCGCGGTGGAACAGATCCTCGCAGAAGAAGGGGCGGCCATCGGATGCCTCTTCCATAGCAACTGCGGACCGGCCGGCTGCGTACCTGGGCGACGATCTGACTGACGAAGACGCCTTCCGCGCATTGGGCAATCGCGGCCTCTCTATCCTTGTTCGCGAGCAATCCCGCCCCTCCTCGGCCCAGTTCTGGATTCGGCCTCCGAAAGAGCTCCTGGAGTTTCTGGATGGATGGCTTCAGTGTGCCGGCTCTTCCTCTTCAGCAAGTGGGGTCCCGGGAAGGAGCACTCAATGAACGCCAAGCCCGCTGCCTTGGTTATCGTTTCCAATAGAATTCCTATTACTTTCAGCGACCAGGACGGTGAACTGAAAGCACGTCCGAGCAGCGGCGGATTGGTCAGCGCGCTGGAGCCGCTATTGGAAAGCCACGGGGGCACATGGGTTGGCTCGCCCGGCGCCGGCGATTCGCCGGAACTCCATCGTCTGCTCAAGGAATCGAGCGGCCGTAAGTACAAGTTCGCGCCGGTCTTCCTCAGCGAGGAGGAGAATTACAACTTTTATCAGGGCTTTTCCAATGAAGTGGTTTGGCCGCTTTTCCACGATCTGCAGTCCCGTTGCAACTTCGACCCCATGTATTGGCACTTCTATCAGCGCGTCAATCGAAAATTTGCCGAGGTAGTGGAGCGGGCCTCGGCGCCCGGCGACCTGATCTGGATTCACGATTATCAGTTGATGCAACTGGGGAAAACGTTGCGCGCGCATCGTTCCGAGTCCCGCCTCGCATTTTTTCTGCATATCCCCTTTCCCGCGCCTGATATTTTCGAGAAGCTTCCATGGCGCAGGGAAATTCTCGAAGGTTTGCTGGAGCACGACCTCATCGGCCTGCAGACGAGACGCGACGAGCGCAATCTTGTCGCCTGCCTCCGCAGTTTCGTTCCTTTCGTCAAAACATCCAATCGTGGCGAAGGCCATATCGTCCTCAGCGAACGCCGCCAGACCCACATCCAGTTCTTTCCCATCAGCATCAATTATCAGGAGTTTGCCGAAGCCGCGGCCTCCGAGCCTATCCTCAAGCGCGTGCGGGAGATCAAAGACCCGCTTCAGGGTATGCAGACCACCTTGGGACTCGATCGCCTGGACTATACCAAGGGCATTCCGGAGCGGCTGAAGGCCTTTCGCTCTCTGCTGCGCGAATACCCGGAGTTTCATCGCCGCGTCAGGCTGATCCAGATTGTCGTGCCGAGCCGGGAAAGCATTCCCGGATACCAGGAACTCAAGGGCGAAGTAGAGCGCCTGGTCGCCAGGGTGAATGGCGAGTTCAGTGAACCCGGCTGGATCCCCATCAATTACATTCACCGCCACATTCCCCGCGAGGAATTGATCGCCATTTACGGCGCCGCCGATATTGCCCTTATTACGCCGCTGAAAGACGGCATGAATCTGGTGGCCAAGGAATACTGCGCATCGCGGGTAAATACAGACGGCATCTTGATCTTGAGTGAATTTGCCGGCGCAGCTCCTGAGCTTCGCAATGGGGCCATTCTAGTCAATCCCTATGACGAGCTTGGCGTGGCTGCTGCGCTCAAGCAGGCTTTGGAGATGCCTTTCAATGAGCGCCACCGCCGTATGGTCCGTTTGCGCAATCAGATTCGCAATGCCGACGTTCTCAAGTGGCGCGACCGCTTTTTCGCAGCGCTGGGAGACACCTCGGCATCCGCGTAATCCGCAGACCGGAAAATGGGGGGGAACCTAGTTCGGTTCCCCTGCTAAACTTATCCTCGTTAGAGCATTCCATCCTGTTTCCACCCCTGCTAGGTTGTGACCATGAGAACCGCGACCGATGTAGAAATTTGGTCTTCCCAGATCGCGCGATGGAAGGAACAGGCAGCCGTTGTAGCCAAGCGGATGGAGAGCCGGCGGGTGATGTACACTGCCGGGGCTATTTGCGAAGAACAGTTCACCGCTGAGCTGAAGTCGCTCGAAGCCGACCGCCTGGTTTACCTCCACGTGGTCGAGGAGGCGGAGGCCAGGCTGCGAGACATTCCGGGCGATTGAAGAATTCTATAAGTAAGAGATCCGGGGTCATGAATGGGCGCTGCAAATCTCCGGCTCAAAGTTCGACACCGGGGCCATAGGGCGCCATAGCTACTGTGATATATGGATTGAAGATCTGATCCTTGTGCTCTTGAGCAAAGCGCCACATTCGTTCAAGCATATCCCGGCGCACCTCCGCCAGGGATGAATCAAGGGGTGGCCAGGGAAGATTCCCCTCCGCTTGGAGTCCTGTGCCCTGTTCCACCATGGCGCGCGACTGCTTGAGATCGGGAAACGCCAGGTTGACCATCTCGTGCGGATCTTTGACGCGGTCGTACAGCTCATCGTAATCGAAGCCGTTATAGACATATTTAAAATCTTTTGTCATGACGATTCGCTGCGTGTAGTAAAGCTCCACCCCATTGAGTTGACTGAAGACAGCATCTCTCCAGCCCGAGGGCGTTTCCCCGCGGAGCCAGGGCAGAAGGCTCCTGCCTGACATCGGCGGACCGGATATTCCCGCCGCCTCTAGAAATGTCGGAGCGAAATCTGTTGTGGATACGAATGCATCGACCTGCCGGCCGGGATTGGCGATGCCTTTCGGCCAGCGCAAGACGCATGGGATGTTGTAGCCCTCGCGAAAACTGGGAACTCCCTTGGCCCAGAGTCCGTGGGCGGCTGCATAGTCACCGTGATCGGAAACATAGGCGACCAGGGTGTTGTCAGCCTGCCCAGTCGCTTCCAGGGCCTCCAAGAGCAGCCCGAAAAGGGCATCCTGCATGGTCAGCTTGGCCCAATAGTGAGCGATGCTCTGCCGCACTTCGTCGTCGCTGAGCTGCGACCAGTACTGATACCGCATCCGCTGATAAATTCTGGGTTTGTCTTCCAGCGTGTCGCGGAAGTTCTCGGGCAGCACAATCGATTTCGGATCGTACATATCCAGGAAGTTCTGGGGCGCGCGGTAGAGGTCGTGGCCGCCGCTGTTAGAAACCATAAGGCACCAGGGTTTTCCGCCCCCGGCCAAGCGGTGCAGTCCCTCGACTCCGGTCTTGACGATCTCGTAATCGCGCAGGCCTTCGTATCCTTTTGGGCCTTTCGGAACAATTGAGCCGTATAGTTCGATATTCCCCCAGCCAGGCCGTATGACTTCTCCGCTTTTACGCGGACCGGTGCGCTGGAGCTCCGCCTTTGCCTTAGCCCAGTTGCTATCGCGCCGTTCCTGCCCCGGCGTAAATACTTCGCCCGGCGCGCGTGCGGGAGTGAGGTTGGTCCAGCCTACATCTTGGGGCATGAGGTCGCGGCCGACATGCCATTTTCCGGCATACGCAAGGTCATAGCCCCCGCTGCGGAGGCTCTGGCTGAAAAATTTTGTTCCCGGATAGGGATTCGCATGGATCGCGGTATCCGTGTCAACGTTGTTGAAGACGCCATGCTCGCTTGGGTATAAACCTGTCATAAAACTCGCCCGCGAAGGGCAGCAATGGGGCGCAGGGCAAAATGCATTGGGAAAGATAAGACCCTGTCGAGCGAACTTGTCGATGTTGGGAGTAAGGCAGGGGTGATCGGGCAGCACTGTTGGCCCTTGCTGTTGATCGGGCATGAAGACAAGAATGTTCGGTTTAGTCCTTCCGGCTGAAGCCTCAGGCCGGTCTTGCGCCACCAGCGGGTCTACCAGGCTGTTGGCGGCAAGCGCAGCGGTGCTCGCCAGAAAATCTCTTCTGGTAACCATGCTCAATCCCTCTCTGAGAGCTTAACCTACAACCGGCGCTATACCACGTGTTGGTTCTTTTGCGAAGCTCAGCGGGCGGTAGAAGTAATTAAAATCGTGCTGAGGATGCTTTGTACTAGCGTGTCCAGCGAATATCCTGCCATCATCATGAGGATCCGATTTTGAGCACCTTGAATCGCCGCACCTTCGTTCAGCTTTCGACTGGAGCGCTTCTGGCTGGCGCTTCGAGCAAGTTGCCAGGCCAAAGCAGGCCGGCAACGATTTCCAGCACCGATCAATCTGTAACGGTGGAAGGTCCGAACTATTCCTGGAATTACTCGCAGAGTGACGGCAAATTTTATTTGCGCGATTCCAAGAAACGTCTGATGGCCTCGGGCGCCCTTCAGCCCGCGATTGTTGTTGCTCCGGCGGAGAATGCGGCGCTCCGCCAATCGACAGCCGGAAAGGCGGCAGGGCATTATGTCGAAGGAGACCGCGTAAGGTTCGACTACGAGGGCGTGAATGGTACATCCCGCCTCTCTATAACCTGGCGATTTGATGAGCACGGGCTGTGGATCGAGCCTATCGCTTACCAGGCGTCAACAGCGCAGGATGTAGTAAGCCTGCGATACTTCGCGGATGCAAGCGGCACGGCGGCAACACCGTCGCTTCATGCGAATTTTCTCGTTATCCCAGGCATAAGCGAGGGTTCTTCGCTCAGTCCGATCGTCCGCGACGATGTTCATCTCGATCAAAACCTCTGGATCGGCCGCGGGAGCTTCGGTCCGGGATTATTGCAGCAGTGGGCCCTCCCGGTACATTTTTTCTGTGGATTCAGTATCAATCCATCCAATCAAGGCGTGCGGGAGAGCGCGCGAGACGAGTACACGGAAGGAAGGTCGGACGCGTTCGCCTGCGGCTTGGCGGATTTGCCGAATGGAGATCTGTTTCTGAACCTCCACCAAGGGAAGAGCAGTCTATGGATCGATTATCGGAGCGATCTGTGGAAACATCTTCGCGGTCCCGGTAAGTTGACGCTCGGGGCTACTCTGTTCTGGGCAATCGGAGCCAATTACTACGATGCGATCGGCCAATACTATCAGGGACTATTGCAAGCCGGCATAATTCGAAGAAAGATGAACTCGCCCCGGAAGACTGCGGTTGCGTTGACTCCGCAATTCTGTACCTGGGGTTCACAGCTTGACCGGGGTAAGACCGGAGACCGGTTGGACCAGAGTTTTCTTGACGAGATTTATAAGGAGCTCAAGGCCTCAGGCATGAAGGCCAGGATGTTCTCGATCGATGACAAATGGGAAGGAAGTTATGGAAAGCTAGAGCATTCAGCGGAAAGGCTTCCACACTTCGAAGAGTTTCTTGCTCAGGCGCGGGCGGATGGAAACCGGATCGGTCTTTGGGCAGCGCTTATGCGCTGCGAGCATCCCTCCGAAATCGGCCTAACCGAGGACCAGATGCTGAAGCGTCCGGATGGAACGCCGGTGATGGCCGGCGACCGCACCAAGTATTACATTCTCGATTTCACCCGGCCGGAGGTGGAGAAGGTTCTCACCGGCCTCGCGCGCAATTTCATCCGAAGATACAAGCCCGATCTGGTCAAGTTCGATTTCGGATATGAATTGCCCTCGGTCGCGAACGCCGCGCCTCAAGATAAGTCATGGGCAGGAGAGCGTTTGATGTGGAAGGGTTTGGATGTAGTCATTAAGGCTATGAAAGAAGAAAATCCAGACCTGGTGGTCATGTATTACCAACTCTCTCCGCTCTTTCTTGACTACTTCGATCTACACAGCCCCGACGACCTGTTCCTGGCTGCAGGCGAGTATGACATTGAGGCAAATCGGCGCTTCTTCTTCAGCAGTCTGCTCGGCCCTCTGGGAGTCCCCACGTACGGCTCGTCGGGATACGATTGGGCGAGCGCGCCTAATATCTGGTTCGATTCAACAGCGGTCGGTACGCTCGGGTCGCTCAATGACTTCCGGGCAGACGAGCAAGGGGAGGGCAGTACTCCTCTACTTATCGCGAAATACAATGGACTTACCCAAACCTTGCGAAGCTCTAATATCTTCAAAATTGTGCCTCTCGGTGTCGTCTACGAAGCTCCGACGCGAGGGGCGCGGGCTCGATCGTGGGCGCGAATGGAAGAGGGTCAACTTGTGCTGCTGGCCTATCGTCCTCCCGTTCCCGGCGAGAGAGATCCTCTCGCGTCTCGATCTGTTGTTCCTGGTGTGGAGAACGCCGTTCAGTCTAACGTGCCTGTCGTTGTGTCTTCGCAGGTGAGAGAAGGTATAACTCGAGGCGGCAAATTGGCTGTTGTGCCCTATGGCAGCGGGGAAATTGTGATTCGCCGGGAACAAGGCCGCGAGGCAAGTATCATCAGTCATTACTTCGGCGGCACGGTGGTCAAAAGTCAGTCAGTGATCGAGAACGGCCAACTGAAAATAACTGCGCAGGATCGTAACTCGGCGCAGATGCCCCTGGAGTGGATTGAGTTAAGCATCACGTAGGCAGAATTTGAATGCATGGCAATTTTGGAGGCTATTATGGAGATTCCATTGTATTTTAGTCAATCCGGCCAGGGCAGGATTTCCCGCGGGCACTGGCGCAAGGATGTTCTCGTTTCGCTCTCGATAACTTTACTGCTGGCATGGTGCCCAAGCGCGCATGCGCAGGGCAGAGCGACCATTTTTGGCGTGGTTACCGATCAGACCGGCGCTGCCATAAGCGGAGCCGCTATCACCGCCATTAACGTATCTACCCAGCAATCCCGCCATACAACCTCAGGCAGCGATGGCAGCTATGTGATTCCGGAGCTGGAACCCGGAAATTACCGCCTTACAGCAGAGGCTAATGGATTTGAAACTTACATCCAACAGGCCATTACCCTTCAGGTGGATGAAAATCGGCGGAGCATGATTCAACTCACCCTTGGGTCAACTACGCAGCAGGTGGTCGTGAATGCCGGCACCGTGCAGGTGGATACCAGATCGCCGACAATCTCCGAAGTTGTCGATTCCGCGCGCGTAAAGGATCTGCCGCTCAATGGCCGCAATGCATTGCAACTGCAAAGCCTGGTTGCTGGAGCGGGGGGCATCAGCACAGGGGGCGGCGGACAGGCTGAGAATAGCGTCACCTCGATCAACGGGGCACGGCAGGCCGAGAACAACTACACGCTGGATGGCGCGGATAACGAGGACCCGTTTTTCTTTACTCCTGCCGTATTCCCCAATCCGGATGCTCTAGCCGAATTCAGTCTTCAGACCAGCAATTACGGAGCGCAAACCGGTTTGGGCGCCGGGGCTCAGATGAATGCAATCACCAAGTCAGGCACGAATAGCCTGCACGGAACACTCTTTGAATATCTGCGCAACCAGGCATTCGATGCCAAGGGCTATTTCGCCAAAACCCTGCCTCCTTTTCATCAGAATCAGTTTGGAGGCACGATCGGCGGCCCGATCTGGAAGAATCACACCTTCTTCTTTTTCGCATACCAGGGAACCAGGCAGCGCAGTTCCCCGAGCGCAGCCACATTGGTGGTTCCGGATACGGCCGAGCGTGGCGGCAATTTCTCCGAAGTCGCGAAACCGTTGACGTTTCCCGGCACAACGACCCATGTTCCTGGAAATATCTTCCCTACAGCGAGTCTCAACCGGGCGAGTCTGGCCTTCCTCAATACGTTCGTTCCGCTGCCGAATTCGCCTAACAATGTCTACAGTTACAGCGCGAACAGCCTGATGAATGACGATCAATACATCGGCCGGCTCGACACCTCGCTTTCGCAAAACAATCAGCTCTCCGGACGTATCCTGCAGGACGCCAATGTCACCAATCAAATACCCGTCACTACCAATCTTCCGGGATTTTTAGCCAGCATCGCGTATGTGAACTGGAATCTGGCTATCAACGATACGCACACCTTCTCTGCAACTCTGCTGAATCAATTCACATTTGGTTTCAATGATATTCAACGCGTGCAAACACCGGTAATTCCCGTTCAGAAGACCTGGGGAGATTTAGGGGCGGGAGTGGTCCGCGCCGCCACCGGTCCCATCGGTTATGACACCGAGGTGCAAGGATACTTCACAGCGGAAAGCCGATGGCCATTAAACCAGTATCGGCATGGATTCCAGTATTCCGACAGCTTAAGCTGGACGCATAATGCTCACACCGTGTATTTTGGCGGAGATATCAGACAGTCGTACACGCATCAGTTTCAGACATTCCTATCCGATGGCCAATTTATATTTTCCGCCATTTACACCGGGAATCAGTTAGCCGATTTTGAGACCGGGCATCAAGCAAGCTTCCTCCAGAATTCCTTCAACGCCGGAGAACCGGCGAATCTGCTGCCCGATCTTTTCATCCAGGATGACTGGAAGCTGACGAGACGGCTCACGGTCAATTCCGGGTTGCGCTGGAATCCCTTTGTGCCCTATCGGGACCGCCTGAACGCGATCTCGCAATTTATTCCGGGACAGCAGTCCACCACCTATCCAACCGCTCCGGCCGGCTACGTTTTTCCAGGAGATCGCCGGCATCTCGCAAAACATCATCGCCACCCGTTGGCGCGACTTCGCGCCCCGCGTCGGTCTGGCCTATGATGTTTTTGGCAACGGGAGGACCAGCTTGCGGGCGGGCTATGGGATTTTTTATGCTTTCGTGCGCGAGCAGGCGCTCAATAATATCTCGTCCAATCAGCCCTTTGGTATCGCATTGAACGCGACCCAACCCAGCGGCGGCATGACTAATCCATACTCCGACACAGGCAACCCATTCCCTTACACCCCTCCGCAGACGCCGCAGCAGAAGGAGTCGTATCATTTCTCGATTCCGTTAACCCTCACAGCTTGGTCTCCTTCCTTTCGCGATGGCCGCGTTCAACAGTGGAATATGAACGTCCAGCAACAGATCAAAGACTGGGTGTTCACGGTCGCCTACGTGGGCAGCGTAGGCGAGCATCTCTTTCTCCAGTTCGAGGGCGATCCGGAAGTCTATGGGAAGCCCGGAGCTACTCCCCAGTCGCGTCGCGTCTATGCTCCTAATTTCGGCTCCGTCACTACACAATTCAGCGGCGGCCATTCCAGCTATCATGCACTCCAGCTCTCGGCCAACCGGCGTTTCAGTCATGGCCTGACCGTCCTCGCTAATTACACTTGGAGCAAGTCTCTGGACAACGGCTCCGCCGATACATCCAGCTCTTTTGATCCGTTCAATCTTTCCGCGAGCCGGGGTCTCTCGGATTTCGATATTCCGCAATCCCTCGTGGCCTCCTTTATCTGGCGGCTGCCGGAGAGCCATAGGCACAGCTTCGTGGTAAAAACCCTAGCCAATGGCTGGGAAACGAACGGCATTATCACGTTGCAAGAGGGCGTGCCATATACGGTCGTTTCCGGAGTGAATAACTCACAAAGCGGCGTGAATCTGGACCAGGCGAACATTGTCGGCAACCCCAAGCTGCCTGGCGGCGCCTCCACCGCGGCAAAGGTTGTCCGGTACTTCAACACCAAGGCATTCATCGTTAATCCCGTGGGGACCTTTGGAAACAGCGGACGCAATAATCTGATCGGCCCCGGTATTGAAGATATCGATTTCGGTTTGGTTAGAACTCTGTATCAGACCGAGCGAGTCCATTTCATATTCCGCGCGGAAGGCTTCAATCTCCTCAACCACACCAATCTCGGGCAGCCGGTCGCGAACGTTTCTTCCTCGACGTTCGGGCAGATCAACAGCTTGAACGTGAACAGTAATCCGCGTGTATTGCAATTCGCATTGCGGGCGGAATTCTGACGCTATGCGCCTGTTTCTATGAGAGAGGCGTTTCATTTGTTATCTCGACCGGAGCCGAGTGGATCTGCGTTTTTATTCGTCCATCGGGGGACTCAGCGGTTCCGGTTCCCAGGCTACCCTGCAAAGAGCAATGGAAAGGTTGAACTAAATGGGCAATCAACTGGATCGCCGGTCGTTCTTAAAAAAGGCCGGCGGTACGGCGCTTGGGGCGACAGCACTGACCCTGACTGGTTCGACGGCTGGTTCGACGCTCTCGCACGCAGCGCCAGTGGAGAAGCCTCGGATCTCTTTCCGCAGCGCTTGGCCGCGCAATGAGGAACGGCCTTGGCCCGGTCCGGAATACTGGTCAAATCCGCTGCAGGACTGGCGCATTCGCGAAGGACGCCTGGAGTGCTTTTCGCCGGGAGGAGATCGCAACGTGTCGCTGCTCACCCGGGAGGTTGCCGGGCGCAGCGGCGATTTGGTAATCGGCGTTCGCATGGGGCAGATCGAAACTGCGCCTATGGAGACCGGTTTTGCCGGATTTCGTTTGGGCATCCGGTCCGAGATGAACGACTACCGCGCAGCCGCAATCTATGGACGCGGTATGAACGCCGGGGTCAATTCCGATGGCCGGTTGTTTATCGGCACGATCGAAGACTCGGCGCCCAAGATCAATCTTACCGGGGAGATCGAGTTGCAGTTGCACGCGCGGCCCTCCCCTGCCGGATACACTGTAACGCTCCGCGCCACGAGCCGGGAGAGAGGTCATGCCGCCGAGACGACGCGTGAGATTCCCGCCGATTGGCTGACCGGCGGTGTGGCGCTGGTCTGCAGCTCGGGGCCAGTGGAACCGACACCCCAGCCTGCGCTGCCGATTACCAGCACGGGCCCCAGTCACGACTTCAGTTTCTATCCGCCGAGGCAGCAGCGCGGGGGAACCATGCGCTTCTGGTTTTCCGATTGGACATTGGGCGGCAGCAAAGTCGATGAGCACGAGGATCGCGTCTACGGACCTATTCTTTTCACTCTCTATACGATCAGCCGCGGCATCATGAAGCTCTCCGCGCAATTTCCGCCTCTCGGGAATGCGGCTGGAACTGCGATTCTGCAGGTGCGCAATGGCGACGGGAGTGACGCGTGGAAGCCTATTGCCACAGCCGGCATCGATCCCGATGCGTGGAACGCGACGTTTCGTGTCCCAGCATGGGATGCCTCCCGCGATCACTCTTATCGAGTTCTTTACAACCTGGAGGATGGTAGCGGGACTGCCAAGCAATATACCTACAGCGGAACCATCCGCAAAGATCCGGCCGATAAAGAAGATGTCGTATTCGGTCTCCTGACCTGTATCTGGGATCTTGGCTTTCCGCACAGCGATTTCACCGCAAACCTGGCGTATCACAAGCCGGAGCTCTTATTTTGGACGGGCGACCAGATCTACGAACCGGTGGGCGGATACGGGGTTCTCGAAAGCCGCGCTCCCGGACTCCTCGAGCCGGCGATGCTGGATTTTCTCCGCAAGTGGTACATCTTCGGATGGGCTGTGGGCGGACTCACTCGCGAGATTCCATCCGTGTGCATGACGGACGATCATGACATGTATCACGGCAATATCTGGGGCTGCGGAGGACGGCCGACCAATCCGGCGCTGGGCGAGCTTGGCTATGCAGGGCAGGATTCGGGCGGCTACAAGATGCCTCCCCGTTGGGTGAACATGGTGCAACGCTGTCAGGCGGCTCACCTCCCCGATCCGTTCGATCCAACACCTGTCTTGCAAGGGATCGGCGTCTACTATACCCAATTGCAGTGGGGAGGCGTGAGCTTTGCGATTCTGGAAGACCGCAAATGGAAGTCCGCGCCGAAACAGCAGTTGCCTGGCGCCAACATCCAGAACGGCTTCGCGCTGAATCCGGCGTGGAATGTACCCATCCAGAGCAATGCTCCCGATGCAGAGCTGCTGGGCCAGCGCCAGCTTGATTTCCTTGAATTCTGGGCGGCCGATTGGAGCGGGGGAACGTGGATGAAGTTCGCCGTCTCACAAACACTCTTTGGCTGCCTGCACACGGAACCGGATGGCATCCAGACGGATAAAGAGGATCCTAGTGAGGCGATTCCTCCGGTAGGCGCCTACATCACGGGTGATCACCTTGTAGCCGATCACGACTCCGGAGCGTGGCCGCAGCATGCGAGGGACTCTGCAATCCTTAAGTGGCGCAAAGCCTTTGCGCCGCATCTCTCCGGCGATCAACATCTGGGATCCACTACCCATTATGGTGTCGAGCAGTTTCGGGACGGTGTCTATTCAGTATGCACGCCTGCCATATCGAACATCTTTCCGCGGCGGTGGTTTCCGCCCGATCCTGCGCCCAACGCGTTGCCCGGCGCGCCGAATACCGGTGATTACCTCGACGGCTTTGGCAACCGCATGACGGTGCTGGCGGTGGCCAATCCCGCTCGTTATCCTGGCCCTGGACTGGAGGGTCTGCGATTTCGCGTAACCGGCTACACCATCCTTACCTGCAATCGCGCAACCCGGAAGACCACCATCGCCGAGTGGCCTCGTTGGATCGATCCGTCCGCTCCGGAGGCCAGACCATACCAGGGCTGGCCGATTACCATCGAGCAGATCGACAATGGACTTTGGGGAGCGCAGTGGACGCTGGACCGCATTGAGACGACGGGATTCCGCGATCCTGTTGTTCAAGTCCAAGAAGAGAAGACAGGAGATGTTGTCTACACCTTGCGTATCAGCGGCGACTCATTTACACCCCTGGTTCGTAAACCGGGTGTATACACTCTGATCGCCTTTGATCCTGACGGCTTCTACCGTAAGGAATGGAAGGGATTGCAGGCACGCAAGAGGTAAAGCTCCGGCGTCGAAGGGCCATCGAGAGTAATCCGCAAACATCTTGCTAAGAAGAATGTGGGCGGCATTAAAGCATTTTAGGTTTTACTGTGAACTGGTTATGTCAGCTATGAGCGGCCGTTCTTCGATTGGAACGGCCGCGTCGGAAGCGGTTTTCTCGTCTACACCGAAACCTAAAATGCTCTAAGCTCTATTTCGTGGTGATCGCTTTAAGCTTTGCCAGCACTTCGCGCCGCAAAATGGCGTGGATGCGCGACTGATACCATTTGCCGTACGCGCGCAGCCAGAGCAGGACATCGGAGTCGATACGCACGGTCGTGGAAGTCTTAGTGGGCCTGTAGAACGGATTGCGCACCGCGTTCTTCCAGAACGCGTCCCCTAAGGGGGGAATGTCACTATAGTCAATCTTGGCCTTCGATTTAGCCTTGAGCTCTCTCGAAATGTTCTAAGCGTGAGAGCGAGGGTGTCGACCACAAAGCCTCGCGATATTCAGTAATATGCACCCACGATCAGCGATAACCGCCACCCCGCCTGTTAGCATCGGTTGGGCTGGGCGCTTAGGTGCGATGCCGGATGTCGAAAGCGACCCACGAATATCATTCAGGAGGAGGCGCACCCATGCGTCGTGCTGCAGCCCTGCTTTGCCTTGTATTCCTCGCTTCCGGATTCCTCCAGGCGTTCTCTCAGATGGGAGATCCTGCCAACGGCGCCACGAAGATTCCCAATCAGGATCTCGACCCGACCAGCGGGGCCGGCGCTCTGACTGCCGAATCTACGCTCCACCAACCCCTCCCGACGCAATATATCTGGACAAAGGCCGACGCCGTCCCCAGCGGCGCTGTGACCGCTGCAGGATGGTCCTCCGACGGCGATAAGGACCTGGATCCGCATTACTTCCGCAAGACTTTCACGCTGGCTTCCCTACCCGAACACGCGACCTTATATATTGCCGGACCGCGTTCCGCCACAATCTTCCTCAACGGACAGAAGGTCGACTCCTACGCGACCAATCTTGATTTCCCTATGGGAATCCGTGTCTATTCCTGCGATGTCACCACAGCCCTTAGGTCCGGGTCGAATGTTCTGGCAATTGAGGCCATACGCGGCCCTGGCATTGGCAGCGGCGCCGACAGTCGCCTGAGCATTCAGCAGACCCGTGGTGAGGTGCTGGCCGTCAAGATCGTGCCCGCTGTTCCCGGGGCGATGGCTACACCCCTGCTGATCACTGACGATTCCTGGAAGGCTATGCTCAAACCTCCATCTGACTGGTCCAGTCCCAGCCTCGACGACAGCAGCTGGCCCGCCGCGGACAGCCTTGGCGGCATCGAAAGCTCCATTGAATTCTTTCAATGGAATGCTGATGCCGGTATGTATGCCTGGCCCGGCTACGACGGCATCTCGCCCTTCCTCGCCCAGTATCATCTCGCCGCGATGCGCATCGATCATGTCTTTGACGGGCTGGGCAAGATGCAGAACCTTGAATCCCTCACCGGCAGTCCGTCGTCCGGCTCCGAGTTCAGCGTCGAGCTGCCCAGGAATGAGGTAAGCCTCTACGACGCACCGCAGATCCTTCTTGACTTCGGCCGTGAAGTCACCGGACGCATCGAACTGCAGTCCGATTCCGATCAGCCGGCCGATGTCACCGTCCAGTACGGTGAATCGGAGATGGAGGCTCTGCGCGATCCCTACCTCGGTGTCGATCCCATCCATCTCGCGCCACACTCCACCGCCTATGGGCCCAAGAGCGCCTTCCGCTATGTCATCATCCACTTTACGGGAGGCAGGGATACTCAATATAAATCGATCCAACTCGACGGCATTGCGTATCCCGTCACGTACAAAGGCTCTTTTTCCTCCTCCGACCAAGCTCTGAATCAGATGTGGGCGATTGGCGCCTATACGGCTCATCTCTGCATGCAGGACGGTATCTGGGACGCTCCAAAGCGTGATCGCGGCCGCTGGATGGGCGACCTGGATGTCAGCGGGCGCACAATCGAGGATGCCTTCGGCGACGGCTTCCTCATGGACGATACACTCGATCGCCTGTTAGGCGCCGCCCCCATCCAAAAAGATGTGAACGGCATCCCGGGCTACTCCGCCTTCTGGGTTACAGGGGAGACGGAATACTACAGCCATCACGGCTCTTTGAAGCAGCTTCAATCTACCCATACGCGTCTGGTCCAGTTACTCGACTACATGGAAACCGAGCTGAACCGGGATAATCTCTTCGCAGATACCAATCATGCGTGGCCGTTCGTTGACTGGTCGCCGGAGCTGAATGGCGACGACGCCCAGGCCCGCATGGGCACACAGTTCCAGTTCTATGCCGCTTTTGCCGACGGCGCGTGGCTGCTCCGGCAGCTGCACGATGATACCAATGCCGCCCGCTTCCAGCAGCGTGCCGATGCCATCAAGGCTGCGGCGCAACACTACTTGCTCGATTCCTCCGGTTCGTTTGGCGATCGCTGGCAGACCAACGCCTACGCCGTGCTCTCGGGCGTGGCCAATCCATCCCAATATCCCGCAATCTGGCGCAATGCTCTCTCCAGCGTCGGACATATCAAGTACAACGCGCTGATCATTACTCCTTACTATAACTATTACGTGATCAGCGCCATGGCGAAGATGGGTCACCGCCAGGCGGCGCTTGACTGGATCCGTCAGTACTGGGGCGGCATGCTGGACGAAGGCGCAACCAGCTTCTGGGAGGGTTACGATCCTTCCTGGTACAAAGGCATCGATTTTCACTCCTCTCTCCAGGCTGACAACATGTCCGGATATCGTGTCAGCCTCGCGCATGGCTGGTCCAGCGGTGTTACTCCATGGCTAATGGAACAGATACTCGGCATTCACCCCACCGGTCCCGGCTTTTCCACTGTGAACATCCGTCCCGACCTGATCGACTTACAGTGGGCGAAGGGTGCGGAGCCTACGCCTCGGGGAATGCTATCCGTCGGCATCCGGAAAGCCGCAGGGTACGTTACCACCATCGATCTTCCGCCGGGTACCGAAGCGCACGTCTCGGTACCAGTCAGCGCTCCCGGCATGCAGGTTCTGGTGAACGGCAAACCGGAGACCAGCTTTCCGGAGGAAGACGGCAAACGTGCGACGTTCGTGCTGCGGACAGCCGGACATTATGAGATCCAGAGCCGGTGATACAACAATGGTGAAATCTGACGGATTATCCGGCAGAGTTCAATCCAGGTGAAGCCGATGCGTAGGCCGATCTCGCCGCGCCTTTATCAGGGTTTCAGGAACGCCTGATAGGGTCGTTGCTATCCCGCATCACCTTTGTTCACAAACTGAGATTGCGGGACTGCCGAAGCAATCCCCAAAATCGGGAATGCCGTTCGGGGAAACCGCACTTCTCACGAGCGAATCTGAATCCTGAGGAGGCGGCGATGCGAGCTTGTTTTGAAGAAACCGCGCGGCGGGCAGAGAAGGAAACCCTGAGCTACGAGCAGTACCTGCTGGAGTTGGCGGGACGCGAGTGTGAGTCGCCACAAACTATGCAGTCAAAACACTACTTCCAGCGATATGCCGGGTTTAAGCAGGCAATTCCTCCGGGGTTGGGAAATCGTGCTGTTGCCGTCCTATGTCGCCGTCGTACTTGACAGTCGACTTGAAGAGTTCGTAGCGTCCATCTTCGAAATGCTTGCCATAGACGCGAAGCTCGTCGATTTGCTTTTCTGACAGAGGCTTGAAGCTGCGTAAAATCTCCAGATTCTGGTTAAGCACTCCCATCGAATCCATGCCGCTGATGGTGGTGGATACTCCCGGCAGGCTCATGGCGTAACTAAGAGCCTCAGCGGGAGTAAGTGCGCCGTGTACGATCATTTCACCCGAACCGCCCATGCTCTTCATCCCGAAGACCGCCAGTCCGCGCGCAGCGGCGACCGGCAGAACATGCTGTTGAAAGCTTCGATAACTATAGTCGAACGGGTTAAGCGGCATCTGGATAGTATCGAAAGGGAAGCCTCCATTGAGCATTGCCAGATGAATCGACGGGTTCTTGTGGCCGGTAAATCCGACGAAGCGAACCTTGCCCTGCTGCTTGGCGGCAGCTAAGGCCTCAAGGACGCCCTCCGGGGCATAGCACTTCTCGGGATCGTTGTAATAAACGACTTCATGAACTTGCCACACGTCGATATGATCCGTTTGCAGCCTGGTAAGCGACTCTTCCAGTTGCCGCATCGCGACATCTTTCTTGCGGCCGTGGGTGCACACCTTGGTCATGACGATGGCTTGATCACGTTTACCCTTGATCGCAGCGCCGACCCGTTCTTCGCTAGCCCCTTTGTGATATTCCCACGCGTTATCGAAGAAGTTGATGCCGTGGTCCATCGCCTTGGCGATCATCTCGTTGACTTCCGTCTGGCCGGCAGCAGTACCGAGGTGATATCCACCCATTCCGAGAATGGAAACCTCAAGTCCCGTCTTGCCCATAGGACGGCGGGGAACCTGAAAGGCGGGGACGGTTGCGGATTCTCCAGCCGGGGAGTTAGCGACAACGGGGTTGGGTTCTGATTGCATGTTGCCCTCCTGGCTCATCGCCTTAGCGACGGGGATAATGGAAGCGGCGCCTGTTACCGCCACGCTCTTCAGAAATCTCCGGCGCGATGCAAATGTTGCGTCTTCATGCTTCACCTGGGAACTCCTCGATCATCCGGACTCAGTCGGAGACCTGCGGGTACGGTCGGCCCGTGTTCTGAGTAGAGTGAACCATCTGCTTGACTTCGACCTGCTCCAGATCAAGCGGAAATTCATGGGGCAGCCGCGCTTCGGGATTGTCGAACTTGAGGGAAGTTTTGTAGAGCTCGAAACGTCCATCGCCGGCATACGGCTTAGCGCGATCGCGCAGAGCCTGCATCTCTTGGGCAGAGAGCGGCGTGAAATTTTGCGCGACATCGAGATTTTGCTTGAGGATGTGCAGCTCAGAGACCCCCGAGATAGTGGTCGAGACGGGAAGACTCATAGCATAGCGAAGTAACTCCTGAGCGGTAAACACACCTCGCTGCACCGGGTCTCCGTGGCCGCCGATGGGTTTCATGCCGAGCGGCGCGATCCCCCTCTGGTTAAGTACAGGAAGCACCTTCTGCTCGAAGGAAAAGAAGTTGGCGTCAAACGGGTTCAGCGGCATCTGAACCGCGTCGAAAGAGAAGCCGGTATTCAGCATAGCTAAGTGGACATCGGGGTCTTTGTGACCGCTGAAACCGAGGAAGCGAACCTTTCCCTGCTGCTTGGCTTTTTCGAGCGCCTCAGCAGCTCCGTTGGGCCGAATGAACAGCTCGGGATCGTTCTGGAAGCTAACGCCGTGGATCTGCCAAAGATCAAGATGATCTGTTTGCAGCCTTCTCAGGGACTGCTCGAGCATCTGCATGGCGAGCGAAGCATCGCGGCCGTGAGTACAAACCTTGGTCATCAGAAAGACGCGATCGCGATGTCCCCGCAGACCCTTGCCTAACCAATCCTCCGACTTCCCCCGGTTGTATTCCCAGCAGCAATCGAAGAAGGTAATTCCGCCATCAACCGCGCGATGCACGATTTCGATAGCGGTGGTCTCGTCCTTCGCCGAGCCTAGATGGTGGCCGCCAAGCGCGAGCGCTGAAAGTTTGACCTCAGTCTTGCCAAAGTTGCGAAGTGGAATTCCGCTCTGCTGTTGCATATCGATTTGCCGTAATGAGGGTAGATGCGGCCATAGCGCCACAACGCCGCCTGAGCCGGCGCAGTGAGTTTGAAATGCTATCGAGTATTACCGGCGGATGACCATACCTGGCGCGATTTTGCGCCAGATATAGCGGCTCTGGGCTATCGGCCTTGGGCAGCCTCTAGAAGTTCCGGCGGAAGCTGCTGATCCACTTCGGCCATTCCCTTCCACGGATCGCGCCCGAGCCGGTTCTTCCAATTGGCAAAGTCGGCGATCGGGAAGCGCGGCCGCTCGGATGCCTTCAATGCAGTCCAGGGAAGGGGAAGCGCCGCTGTCAGACCACGCCGTGCCCGTGAGGAATAAGGCGCGATCGCCGTGGAGCCGCGCTCATTGCGCATGTAATCGACAAAAATCTTGTTCTTTCGCGCGGCTTTCGTCATTTTGGCGATGTAGAGCTTACTGTTTTCGCGTTCCATCTCGAAGGCGAATGCCTGTGCGATGGATTTGACCACGTTCCATTCCTGTTCCGGCCGAATGGGGGCGACAACGTGCAGTCCCTTCCCTCCGGTAGTTTTAAGAAAGCTTTTGAGACCGAGTTTGTCCAGACGCTCGCGGACTTCACCAGCGCTATCGCAGAGCGTTTGCCAGCTCACGGCTTCGTCAGGATCGAGATCGAAGATAAGCCGGTCAGGGTGCTCAAGATCCGAGTTCTTCGCTCCCCAGGGATGAATTTCGAGCACGTTCATTTGCGCCAGGCCCGCTAAAGCTTCTGCCGTGGCAAGCGTGACATACGTCTCCGATCCCTTGCCGTTCTTGTTCGGCACGTCCACGCCTTCCACTCCCGCCGGCATGGCCTTTTCGAAATGCTTCTGGAAAAAGCAATGTTCCCCGGCTCCTTGAGGGCAGCGGACCAGCGAGAGAGGACGGCCGGCAACGTGCGGAAGCATGTGCTCCGCGACCGCAAGATAGTAGTCGACCAGCGCCTCTTTGGTAAGCTTGGTTTCCGGATCGATAATCCTCTCCGGGTGAGTTATGCGCACCGCTGGGCCGGCAGGCGATGAAGCCGTTTCCTTGCTTGCCTTGTTGATGGCTTTGTTGGTTCGAAGTTTGTGCGATGGCGGTTTGGATTCCCCGGCAGCAGGCTTGGCCGGGGTACTTGTTTTGCTCTTCTTCTCCTCTTTCGGCTTACCCGCGGAGGCAGCTCCCACCAGCGTGGGATCGGGCTCTTCGCGATGGATTTCAGAGGGTTTTTTATCTTCCCGGATCCCCTTGAAGCTGGCCTGGCGCACGCGATGGTCCGCAGTCCAGGTGCTGAATTGAACCTCTACAACCATTTCAGGCTTTGTCCAAATGACGCCACGCCGCGCCTCTGCGGGAACATCGGTAAAGGGAGATTTCTCCCGGCGGAGAGCTTCCAGGCTCTTCCGTACCGCACGGGATGAACTCTGCGTGAATCCCGTACCCGTCCGCCCGGCGTACAGAAGCTTGTCATCCCGGTAATAGCCGAGCAGGAGGGCGCCGATGCCATTGGATCCATTCGACGGCAAAGTAAAGCCGCCCACAACGAATTCCTGCCCACGGATACATTTGACCTTCACCCAAGACGAGCTGCGTCCGGAAACATATGGAGCGGCGCCGCGCTTGGAAATAATTCCCTCCGCTCCGAGGCGGCATGCTTCAGAAAACATCTCCGGCCCGTTGCCCTCAATGTGCTGGCTCAGACGAATGTTGGATTCCTCAGGCAAAGTCGCGAGTAGTTCCGGCAAGAGCCGTTTGCGTTCGATCAACGGCTGCCCGCGCAGATTGCTGCCGTCCAGATGCAGCAAATCGAAGGCGAAGTAGGTTAGCGGAGTGGGTTTGTGCTCATCGAAGGCGGCTTGTAGTTGAGCGAAACTGGGTTGGCCTGAGCTGTTAAGCGCAACAACTTCACCGTCCAGAACGGCGGAGGCGGCATTCAATCGCTCCAGATCTCGCGCAATCGCCGGCATGCGATGCGTCCAATCGAGTCCGCCGCGGGTGAATAGGCGCACTCTCGCCGCCCGTCCGGGCGACCGGTCGACGTGCGCCTGGATGCGATAGCCATCCAGCTTAAGCTCGTGAATCCAGTCCGCCCCGCCGGGCGCTCGGGAGGCCTGGGACGCAAGCTGCGGCTGGATGAACTCAGGCAGATTTTCCCGCTCGCCTGGAAGCGATGGCCTTGGGGCGGGCGGGGCTGCCGCAGAAGGGCGAATTTTCTTCGCCGGTGATTTTCCCGCGGACCGTTGCGGCCCGCTTGATTGCCATACGTGGTCCTGATCGTGGGCAATTGCGTCAAGATCGCGCTGGGTGGCAACGCTGTTGGGTTCTTCTTCTGTAATGGGCGGATCTTGAGGCCCACGCTCGTACTCATCGTGCTCTTTGATGAGCAGCCAGTTGGGCTTAGACTCGCTTGCCGCCCGTCCGCCCATGCGTACCAGAACCCATTTGCCGCGCAGCTTCTGCCCGTGCAGAATAAACTTCAGATTTCCGCGGGAGAGTCCCTCGTCAGGATCGCCCACCGGCTCCCATGTGCCTTCGTCCCACAACATGACCGTACCGCCGCCATATTGTCCTTTGGGAATAGTGCCTTCAAACCCGCCATATTCGATAGGGTGATCTTCGACTTGGACGGCCAGACGTTTGTCCGCGGTAACGTAACTTGGGCCCTTGGTGACTGCCCAGCTCTTCAAGACCCCGTGCAGTCCCAGACGGAAATCGTAGTGAAGCCGCGTCGCCGCATGCTTCTGAATTACGAAGGGAAGGCCGCCCGCGCGGGGAGTATCCGCTGTTTGAGCGAGATTGCCGCCTGCAGGCTCGCCGGTCACGCCAAAATCCCGCATCTCCCGGTAACGGGCGAGCTGGCGGTCGATTACCCCGGCAGATCCTTTCGCGCCAGGTGAGCCGGGACCACCTTGATTGGAGTTTCTCCTGCTTTTGGCGCTGGACTTCTTTTGAGCTTTCTGAGCCATCCGTCAAACTCTATCAAATCTCTCAGATAGAAGGGATTCAAATGCGGTCCGTATGCAGCCAAGGTCGCTTTACTGCATCTGATTAAGGGCTTGTTCTTGCCATATAGGTCCTGGCATCAGGATATCTTCGTTTGACTACGAACCTAGGGAGATTCATGACGAAAGCAAAATCAACGGTGATTCAAGAAGGCAGGCCTCATCCACTAGGAGCGACCTGGGATGGAGAAGGAACGAATTTTGCTCTCTTTTCCGCTTACGCCACCAAGGTCGAGGTGTGCCTGTTCGACGACCAGGGAGAAGAAGAGCTGGATCGCATCGAATTGCCCGAATACACAGACCAGATTTGGCACGCGCGTTTGCCGGACGTGACTCCCGGAATGGTTTACGGCTATCGCGTGCATGGCCCATACGACCCGAGCCAAGGCCATCGCTTCAATCCCAATAAGCTTCTGCTCGACCCATACGCCGTAGCGCACATCGGAAAGCTCAAATGGGATCCCGCGATCTTCGGATATCAGATGGAATCGGAAGATGACACCACGTTCGACGAACGCGACAGTGCTCGCTTCATGCCGAAGTGTATCGTCGCCGATCCAGGATTTGACTGGAAGGGGCAACCTTCGCGCCTTGCGGAACTGCGGATCCCTTGGGATGACACAATTATTTATGAGCTGCATGTGAAGGGTTTCACCAAGCTGCACCCCGAGGTGCCCGAACGTCTGCGAGGCACATACCAAGGTCTGGGGACCGATCCGGTTATCAGGTACATCAAAGGCTTGGGCGTGACCTCGGTTGAACTGCTACCCATTCACACATTTATTGACGACAGTTATCTGCTCGAAAAGGGCCTGGTTAACTATTGGGGATATAACAGCATTGGTTTCTTTGCACCCGATCCCCGTTATGCCGCCGATCGCAGGAATACCTTGCGCGAGTTCAAGCAGATGGTTGCCCAATTTCATGACGCGGGTCTCGAAATTATCCTGGACGTGGTTTATAACCACACCGCGGAAGGCAATGAGCGCGGACCAACACTGTCGTTCAAAGGCATTGACAATTGCAGCTATTACCGTCTGCTCCCGGATCAAAGACGGTATTACATCAACGATACGGGTACCGGAAATACCCTGAACGTCAGTAATCCCCGCGTCATTCAAATGGTCATGGATAGCCTGCGTTATTGGGTGGAGCAGACGCATGTCGATGGCTTTCGCTTCGATCTTGGGACAATCCTGGCTCGCGAGCCCAACGGCTTCGATAACCGGAGTGGATTTTTGAAGGCGTGCTGTCAAGATCCGATCCTCAGGTCGGTGAAACTTATAGCCGAACCGTGGGATTGCGGTCCCGGCGGCTATCAAGTGGGCGCATTCCCGCCGGGCTGGGCCGAATGGAACGACAAGTTTCGTAATACGGTGCGCGCGTTCTGGAAGGGAGAAGCGCCTAGCTCCGATTTGACAAAGCGGCTCTGCGCTTCCGGCGAGTTGTTCAATCAGCAAGGCCGCAGACCCTGGGCCAGCATCAACTTCATTACCGCTCATGACGGGTTCACCCTAAACGACATCGTCACCTATAACGAGAAGCACAATGAAGCAAACGGAGAGAATAACCAGGATGGCAGCTCCGACAATAAGTCATGGAATTGCGGTGCCGAAGGACCGACGGATGATCCGGAGATCAATAAGCTCCGCGGCAGAATGATGCGGAATATGCTGGCGACCCTATTGCTCTCCCAAGGGACGCCCATGCTGCTGGCGGGCGATGAGTTCGCCCGAACACAAGGAGGAAACAACAACGCCTACTGCCAGGATAATGAGATCAGTTGGCTGGACTGGAATATTGAGAAGAAAGGCGAGCTGCTGATAGAGTTTGCGCATCGCCTTACCCGCTTACGGCACAGATATCCAATCCTTCGCCGCAATCTGTTTCTCGCCGGAGAGTATAACGAAGAGTTAGGCGTAAAGGATCTGACATGGATCAACGCCAACGGGTCTGAGATGGAAGATAAGAACTGGGGCGACACCAACATGCGGTGCTTCGGAATGCTTCTTGATGGCCGCGCCCAGACCACCGGCATTCGACAGCGCGGACGCGAAGCAACTCTGCTGCTGATCGTCAACGAGTATCACGATCTGGTCGAATTCACATTGCCGGAATCTCCCGGAGGCGACACTTGGCAGCTGCTCATCGATACGAATATCGAAGACAATGGCGCTGAGGGCAAGTTTCAGACGGGGTCTTCCTACGGCGTCACAGCCCGCTCTCTGCTCCTGCTCGCGCTAGTAGCTCATCCGGCATGAGGTTAGCCTAAACTGAGGAATGCATTTTCTCCCCCTCAAGTTCGGCTGGCCTCGATTTCTCACCCGAAGGATGGAGGAAAGGGGAATGATGGAAGCCCTGGACTTTAGTCCGGGGAAGTGGGCCTTCCAGGCCCACGAGTAGCTTTGTATCTCTAAATGAGGCCTTTTAGGCCTGGCGGCGGTGGCGCTCACGCGTGGGTTGAAAGAGGATATGCGGATTGTGTCTCGCAAAAGATATGAAAAGACACTCTGAGCAGGCGGGGCGCACTCCAAGACAAATCAACACGGACTTCCGAACGCGGTGAACACCAGGGCTACGGCAGAAACAGGATGGACATATCCCAGGCCACTCCCATCAACGGCCTTTTTCTTCAAAGAAAAAGGCCACTTTGTGGAATTCATCGAAGCCACACCTTTCCTGTTTCTGCCTTGAAAGCCCGGTCTGCTTGGATCCAACCGTATTCCCGCGGGTCTAAAGACCCGCTACCCCGGACTGAAGTCCAGGGCTTCCACCGCCTTTCTTGTGAGCAATCCGAGATAGCCGCTCTGCGGCTTTCCAATTACCATGCGCCGCTGGTACACTCCTTCCGGATTGAGCTTTACTAGATCGCAATGCCTACCGAAATGGGATCCGTGGTAAATGTAGCGGGACAAAGCCAGGAACAAGAAATTGCCTTGCATGGTTGTGGGCTGTCCATTGTAGTGCCCGTGTACCAAGGAGCTGCAACAATTGCACGCCTGGTGGGCGCGTTGTCTGATCTTAGACCCTTCGGGGGGCTCGAGATCGTGCTGGTCAATGACGGCAGTTCGGACCGGTCGGTCGATGTCTGCCGTTCCCTGATGCGTAACTCCGCGATTCCTATCACCTACATTGAACATGCCCGGAATTTCGGCGAGCATAATGCGGTGATGACAGGATTGCGGTACGCCCGCGGCGCCTATGTGATCACCATGGACGACGATCTGCAAAACCCCCCGGAGGAGGTAGTCCGCCTTTACGATCATGCCCGGCTTGGCGGTTGGGATGTGGTCTACACCAGGTACGCCGAAAAGCAGCATACGGTCTGGCGCAATCTCGGCAGCCGTTTCAGCAATCGTGTGGCGGATATGCTGTTAGACAAACCCCGCAGCCTGTATCTCTCTTCATTTCGCTGCATGTCCTCTCTGGCTGCTCTCGCCGTAACCCGTTATAGCGGCCCTTATCCGTATGTGGATGGCCTCTTAATGCAGGTCACGCAACGGATCACCAGCATCGAGGTCCGGCATCTTGCGCGCGCCGAAGGGAGATCGAACTATACCCTACGCCGGCTAATCAGGCTTTGGCTGAATCTCGCGACCAGTTTCTCTCTCGCGCCTTTGAGAATCGCCGTAATTGCCGGTGCAGTGATGGCCCTGGTTGGCGTGCTCGGCGCGATTGAGGTGGTGGTCGAAGCATTAACCAGGCGCAACGAGCCGTCTGGCTGGGCATCTACGATGGTGGTCATTCTGATCGTCGGCGGCGTTCAGTCGATGATCCTGGGCGTGGTAGGCGAGTACGTCGGCCGCACCTTTCTCTCCGCGAATGGCAAGCCACAAGCTACAGTCCGATGGATAGAGCGTTCTGAACCCGCGGAGCTGCCGAAGGAGATGTGATCGCCCGACGGATCCTGCCTGCAATTTCTGTGAATCACCTCAGGCTTTAATGGGAGCACAAGCGAATGGAAGCCGGCGAATACCTGCTGATGGATGCCGCCGAAGAGAAGATGTGGTGGTACCGCGCCCTGCATGCGCGTCTGCTCGATGCGCTCAAACCCGTGCGGGGCAGCGTTCTAGATGCCGGTTGCGGTACAGGCGGATTTTTGAAGATCCTGCGCGCGCGCCGTCCCGATCTCGAGACAACAGGCGTGGAATGGAATGAGGACGCGGCTCGCCGCGCCCGTGAAAAGTCCGGAGTTCGCGTGGTTGAGGGCAACGTCAACCATACGCCATTTGCTTCGGGGACCTTCGATGCCATTGTCTCTGCGGACGTGCTGTGTCACCAAGCCGTTCAGCCGTGCATCGCGCTGGCTGAATTTTTGCGCCTGCTGCGTCCAGGCGGACTGCTGGTGGTCAACATGCCGGCCTACGAATGGTTGCGATCGGCGCATGACCGCCGGGTCTTGACCGCGCGGCGCGTCTCCAGGCGAAGCTTGGCGGAGATGTTGCTGCAGGCTGGTTTCGGCCAGGTGCATGCATGCTATTGGAATGCTCTGCTGTTTCCTTTGATGGTCGTGCAGCGCAAGATGATCGCCCGCGGCGCTGATGCCGCATCGGACGTCGCGCCATTCCCGCCCTGGCTGGATGCGACCCTGCATGCTGTAACCGTACTGGAGCGGCGGATTCCCGTATCGATGCCGGCAGGCGGATCGGTTTTGGCTACCGCGACCCGGATGCCGGAAGAATAGCCGCGGAGCATTCAAAATCAACCGCAGTCCAGGCCGCGGCTGACCGGAGGAATGAACGTTCTATGGCTCAAATACCATGCAGACCGGCGCAGACGTCCTCGACCTGTTCGTCCGTCATTTCAGGAAACATGGGTAAGCTCAGGATCTCTCCAGCCACACGATTGGTGTTGCGGCAGCCGGCGGGGCCTAGGGCCAGCCGGCCGTAGTAAGCGGGTTGACAGTGGATGGGCATTGGATAGTGAATGGCGGTCGCGATGCCAAGTGCGTCCAGATGGGCCTGGGCGCCTGCACGATTGGATGTGCGAATTACGTACTGATGAAACACGTGCTCTGCCTGCGCTCGCCGGGCAGGAGGCCGCAGTGACGATCCGGCGAGCGCTTCGTCGTAAGCCGCTGCGATCTGCCGCCGCCGGGCATTACGAGCATCCAGCCCGCCCAGACGCGCCCGCACAATAGCCGCCTGGATCTCGTCCAGCCTGGAATTCATTCCTACTTCGGCGCTGATGAAGCGCGATCGCCAGCCGTATTGGCGCAGCTCCGCGATCCGTCCGGCAAGCGCCGCATCTTGCGTCGTCAGCACACCGCCGTCGCCTAAGCCTCCCAGATTTTTTGTGGGATAAAGGCTGAACGCCGCGCCTTGCGCAAGCGTTCCCACTCTGCGCCCCTGGTAGCGAGCGCCATGCGCTTGGCTGCCGTCTTCTATAAGCGCAATATCGTGCCGGGTGCAGAGGCGGCTTATGGGCGCCATATCTGCCGGTTGTCCGTAGAGGTGAACGGCGATAACCGCACGGATGGGCGGCACGCCGGGCGTGGGAAAGCGCAATACCGCTTCCAGATCCGCCACGTCCATGGTGTAGTAATCCGGCTCAATATCCACCAGTACGGGCGCTGCGCCGCACATCTCGATAGCTACAACAGTAGCGACGGAGGTGTGCGAAACGGTCGCGACGGACGACCCCGGACCGATCCCCAGGCCCTTGAGCAGCAAGGTCAGGGCGTCCGTGCCATTCGCGCAGCCGACGGCATACGGAGCGCCGATCCATTCTGCGAACTCCCTCTCGAATGCAGCCCCTTCGCAGCCCAATACGAACCTGCCCGAATTAAGCACTCGGCTGATTGCAGCGTCGATCTCGTCCCTCTGCGCCCGGTATGCAGCGCCCGGATCTGCCTGCGGTATGGATTTTGTGGCGACAGTCATGTCCGTCATCCGAGATAGACCGGCACGCGCTGACGGAACCACTCGATGGAACGGCGCAGGCCATCCTCCAGGCCCACGCTCGGTTGCCAACCGGTAGCTTCGCGAAATGCCGAGTCATCAGCGTAGTAACTCCCGATATCGATTCGAGCACGCTCGGCAGGGAATTCGCAGATCGTGTAGCAGAGCCCATTATTTGCGATTTTTACCAGACAGTCGGCAATCTGACGTAATGAAGCCGGAGCCGGTCCGCCGATATTGAAGATCCTTCCGTAGCAAGCAGGCGTTGCGGCTGCTGCCAGAAAAGCCTCCGTCACGTCGTCCACATAGGTGAGATCACGCAACTGATCGCCACCCCAGACCTCAAACGGAACGCACTCGAGAACGCAGCGCAGCCATGGACCAAGAAATGTCTGGCTGGCGTCGCGGATTCGCTGACGCGGCCCATAGCAGTTGGTCAGCCTCAATGAGACAACAGGGCTGTTCCGCAGCCGGTGCTCGAGCATCCAATACTGCTCGCCCGCGAACTTTGAAACCGCGTTGGCGTCCGGCGGCATCACCGGATGGCCTTCTTTGACCGGAAGGCATTTCACACGGCCATAGAGCTGCCGGGTAGAGGCGTGGACGATAACAGCATCCGGCGCGATTTCGCGCACGGCTTGGATCAGCCGCAGTTGGGCCACGGTGTTGATCGTGAGATCCAGCAATGAATCTTGCTGGCCGCCCCAGTGGCTGGTCTGCGCGGCTAAATTGAAAATCACCTCCGCACCTTCGCACAGCGGGCGTAATTCGGCATCTCGAATATCGGCCCGCAGAAAATCAACCTTGGCCCCCTCGAGGTTTGCCCGATGAGCACCACCGCCGCAGAGAAAGGAATCCACTGTCCGCACCTGAGCGCCCCGGCTCGCCAGCGCGTGACATAGATTGGAGCCGAGAAACCCGGCGCCCCCGGTAACAAAGACCTTCCGGCCGCTCCAGTTCATTTGAGATAGACCCAACCCATTCCATTCGGGCGCTGGCGACTTAAAAAAACACCCGCATGCACGTCATTGCGCAGCGGTTTTGGGGGATGCCGTCGAGGCGACAGGCGGCAGACCACATAATAGTGAAACAGGCCGAATAATTCCAGGGGTGGGGAATGGCGTAACCCTATAGTCTGTTTGATTGAGATGCTATCAAACGGCAAGCCGCAGGGATAACTTCGCGGGTAAAAAGGATCCATAGCGGGTTTCATCGCGCACGTGGCAAATCGCTTAGGTGACCGGCGAAGGATTGAATAAGACGAACTCATTGTGCAGACCCCAGTGGTCCGCCCAAGTCTGCTTCCGGCCGCTGGCTACATCGAGAATCAGGTCAAATATCCGCTTTCCAACCTCTTCGATGGTCGCTTCGCCGGTGGCGATACGGCCGGCATCAACATCGATCAAGTCGGCCCACCGCTCTGCCAGTCCGCTGCGCGACGCGACCTTGATCACCGGAACCATTGCCAATCCGTAAGGCGTGCCTCGCCCCGTGGTGAAAACGTGCATGTTCATCGACGCGGCAAGCTGCAGGGTGCCACAGATAAAATCGCTGGCCGGTGTAGCGGCGAAGATGAGGCCCTTCTTTGTAACCCGTTCTCCCGGGCCAAAGACGCCGGCAAGTTTACTGGATCCCGCCTTCGCGACCGAGCCAAGCGCCTTCTCAACGATATTGGTAAGGCCCCCCTGCTTATTTCCGGGAGTAGGGTTCGCGCTGCGGTCCACTGATCCGCGCTGGAGATAGTCATCGTACCAGGCCATCTCGCGAACCAGATCGCCGGCAACTTCGGCATCCGCCGCACGCGCAGTCAACAGGTGAATAGCATCCCGAACCTCGGTAACTTCAGAGAAGATCACCGTCGCCCCCGCCCGAACCAGCAGATCGGCGGCGCATCCTAAAGCCGGATTCGCGGTAACTCCGGAGAATGCATCGCTTCCGCCGCATTGCAGGCCCACTACCAGATCGGCCGCCGGCCGGCTGACACGTCTTCTCGTATTCAGCCGGCTCAGCCGCTTCTCCGCCATCTCCATAATCGAGGCGATCATGTCGCCAAAGCTCAGATGCTTCTCATCCTGCAAGCGCACGACGTAAGGCTCTTCTGAAAAGATGGGAAACGCGCTCGCCTCGATCAATCGCACCGGTTGTAACTTCTCGCAACCCAGGCTCACAATGAGAGGCGCTCCGCCGAGATTTGGATTGAGGCTCAGATTGCGCAGCGTCCGGATTGGAATCTCAGCTCCGGGCGCGTCGATGGCAACGCCACATCCATAGGAGTGAGTAATCGCGATCACATCATCTACGTTCGGATAGCGCGGCAGGATTTCCGCCTTGATGCGTTTGACGGCGAAATCCACGGTCGCCGCCACGCATTGCACTGTAGTGGTAATGCCGAGAATATTCTTGGTTCCAACCGAGCCGTCGTGATTGAGAAAACCTTCGAAGGTGTATCCGTTGAGCGGAGATTGAGGCTCCGGCACAGCGGTGGCGATGGGAAGATTTTCAAGGGATGGCGGCTCAGGCAGGCGGGTAACTCCTTCATGGACCCAGTCGCCGCCCGCAATGGGCGCATCTGCGTATCCGATGACAACTCCGTAACGGAGGATCGGCGTGCCTTGGGGAATGTCTCGAAGGGCAACCTTATGACCTTCTGGAACGTCTTCGGCCAAGACCAAGCCTGACTCAAACCGTGCTCCCCGTCGTAAGCCGCCCTGGTTCACGACGATGGCGACATTATCTTCCGGGTGAACTTTGACATAGAGCGGCCGGATTGTTGTTGTATGGGCCATTCGACTGGTGCTGTTAGCCATTCATTCCCCTGCGATACCCTATCTTAGGCTTGCTACTATAAACGAAGAAGATCCCGTTTGCGGACCAGCATGAATCTCGATCAATTGGAAACGCCTGCTGTTGTCGTAGACCTCGATATTCTGGATGCAAATATCGCGCGGCTAGCGGATTATGCCCGCCTTCATGATCTGCGGCTGCGGCCGCACACCAAGACTCATAAAATACCGGCAATCGCCAAGATGCAGGTCGCAGCAGGCGCCCATGGCATCACCGTCGCCAAATCGAGCGAGGCGGAAGTCATGGCCTCCGCCGGCCTGGACAATATCCTGATCGCCTATCCGGTATTCGGCGCGGCCAAGCTGGATAGGATTGCCAGGCTGGCAACCAAGAACAGGATTACGCTCGCCATCGATAGTGCGGTTACGGCGAAGGCAATCTCCGAAGCAGCGCACGCTGCCGGTTCAACTCTGGACCTGCTGGTTGAAATCGATGTCGGCATGCGCCGATGCGGGGTGGCCGGTGCGGAGGACGCCGAGATTTTGGCGAAGATCATCGATAAATTGCCCGGGGTCCGCTTTGCAGGTTTGAATCTCTATCCTGGCCACATTTGGGCGCGTCCAGCAGACCAGCCGGCATCGTTGCAAGAGGTTGCCGAGCAACTGGACGCGATCCTCGATAGGCTTCGCCGGATCGGCATCAAGTGCGAGGTGGTAAGCGGCGGAAGCACTCCAACAGCTCTGCAGAGCCATTGCATCGCGGCGCTTACCGAGATTCGCCCCGGCACATACGTTTTCAACGATCGCAATACACAGGGCATTGGGGCATGTTCTTTTTCCGATTGCGCGCTGCGGGTCCTGGTTACCGTAGTGAGCAACGCTGTTCCGGGACAGGCTATAGTTGATGGCGGATCGAAGACCTTCTCCAGCGACCGCTGGCTATCGGGCAGCAAAGAAGGTTTTGGCCATGTCGTTGAAGATTCGCAGATTCTATTCGAGTCAATGTCCGAGGAGCACGGCCGCCTCAACATTTCCGGGAGCGCTAAGCACCTTCGCGTTGGCGAGCGCCTCAGCATTATTCCCAACCACGTATGTGCGTGCGTCAACATGCATGACCGCATCTGGTATCACCGTAACGGCGTGGTGGAAGGCTTCTGGAAAGTCGAAGGCCGCGGTTGCGTTGTTTAGATATAACGCCGAATCTCTGCGAAACGCATTTTCTACAAATCGACAGTGAATCGGTCCTCGGCGCTACGCGCCACGGGCAAGAAGGATCCCAGCTGCAATTTCTCACAACGAAGACCAGGGCTAAA